>NZ_JBFBBI010000001.1:0-1516680 GCF_040682535.1 Kribbella sp. NPDC051137 | reverse complement strand
CCGCGGCGGGGGGGGGGGGGGGGGCGGGCGGGGGGGCCGGGCGGCGGCGGGGCCCGCCGGAGCCGCCCCCCCGGCCCCCCCCCCCCCCCCCCCCCCCCCCCCCCCCCCCGGCCTGCATCGCCTGCTGGGTGAGGGCGGCGACGTCGGCGGTCTCCTGATCGGTCAGCTCGGTGTAGTCGGCGACATGCCGGTAGGGCACGACCATCAGGTGGCCGGGGTTGTACGGGTACAGGTTCAGGACGGCGTACGCCGACTCGCCGCGGTGCACGATCAGCGCGTCGGCGTCCGGCAGCCCGGGGAGCCGGCAGAACGGGCAACCGGAGCCGGCCGCCGTACTGGTCGGCTTGTTCTCCCCTTCGATGTACGCCATCCGGTGCGGCGTCCACAGCCGCATGAACGCATCCGCCACCCCGACGCCGTCCTGCCGCAGCAACTCGTCCGGCGTGTACGGCGAGTCGGGGTGTTCGGTCATACCTGGGCGCGCTTCTTGACCGACTCGACGATCTCCGCGACCGCGTCGGCGATCGGTACGCCGTTCTGCTGCGAGCCGTCGCGGTACCGGAACGACACCGAGCCGGCCGCCATGTCCTCGTCGCCGGCGATCAGCATGTACGGCACCTTGGACTTCTGCGCGTTCCGGATCTTCTTCTGCATCCGGTCGTCGGAGGCGTCGATCTCGACCCGGATGCCCTCGGCCTTCAGCTGCTTGGCGACCTCGAGCAGGTAGTCGACGTGCCCGTCGGTGATCGGGATGCCGATCACCTGGACCGGGGCCAGCCACGGAGGGAACGCGCCCGCGTAGTGCTCGGTGAGGACCGCGACGAACCGCTCGATCGAGCCGAACAGCGCGCGGTGGATCATCACCGGCCGCTGCCGGGAGCCGTCCGGCGCGGTGTACTCCAGGCCGAAACGCTCCGGCAGGTTGAAGTCCAGCTGGATCGTCGACATCTGCCAGGTGCGGCCGATCGCGTCCTTCGCCTGGACCGAGATCTTCGGGCCGTAGAAGGCCGCGCCGCCCGGGTCCGGGACCAGCTCGAGACCGGAGCCCTCGGCAACTTCCCGGAGCGTCTCGGTGGCCTCGTCCCAGACCTCGTCGGAGCCGACGAACTTGTCCGGGTTCTTCGTGGACAGCTCGAGGTAGAAGTCGTCCAGGCCGTAGTCGGCGAGCAGCCCGAGCACGAAGGTCAGCAGGTTCTTCAGCTCGTCGCGCATCTGCTCGCGGGTGCAGTAGATGTGCGCGTCGTCCTGGGTGAAGCCGCGGGCGCGGGTCATGCCGTGCACGACGCCGGACTTCTCCAGCCGGTACACGGTGCCGAACTCGAACAGCCGCAGCGGCAGCTCCCGGTACGACCGGCCGCGGGCCGCGAAGATCAGGTTGTGCATCGGGCAGTTCATCGGCTTCAGGTAGTAGTCCTGGCCCTGCTTCCGGATCTGCCCGTCCGCGCCGCGCTCCTCGTCCAGGTGCATCGGCGGGTACATGCCGTCGGCGTACCAGTCCAGGTGCCCCGAGGTCTCGAACAGCTGGCCCTTGGTGATGTGCGGTGAGTAGACGAACTCGTAGTCGTCCTCGACGTGCCGCTGGCGGGAGTAGTCCTCCATCACCTTCCGCAGCACGCCGCCCTTGGGGTGGAAGACCGCGAGGCCGGAGCCGATCTCGTCCGGGAAGCTGAACAGGTCGAGCTCGGTGCCCAGCTTGCGGTGGTCGCGCTTGGCGGCCTCCTCCAGACGGGTCAGGTACGCCTTCAGCTCGTCCCGGGTCTCCCAGGCGGTGCCGTAGATCCGCTGCAGCTGCGGGTTCTTCTCGCTCCCCCGCCAGTACGCCGCCGCGGTCCGCATCAGCTTGAAGTTGCCCAGGTACCCGGTGGCCGGGACGTGCGGGCCGCGGCACAGGTCCTTCCAGGCGACGCTGTCGTCACGCCGGACGTTGTCGTAGATCGTCAGCTCGCCCTGACCGACCTCCACCGAGGCTCCCTCGGCAGCGTCGGCCGCCGAGCCCTTGATGCCGATCAGCTCGAGCTTGTACGGCTCACTGGCAAGCTCCGCACGGGCGTCGTCGTCGCTGACCACCCGGCGGCTGAACCGCTGCCGCTCCTTGATGATCTGCTGCATCTTCTTCTCGAGCTTGGTCAGGTCCTCCGGCGTGAACGGCGTCGGTACGTCGAAGTCGTAGTAGAACCCGTTCTCCACCGGCGGGCCGATGCCGAGCTTGGCGTCCGGGAACACGTCCTGCACGGCCTGCGCGAGCACGTGCGCGGTCGAGTGCCGGATGATCGCGCGACCGTCCTCCGAGGCCGCCCTGACCGGCTCGATCCGGTCGCCGTCGGCGACCACCCGGGAGAGGTCGCGCAGCTCACCGTTGACGCGGGCGGCGATGGCGGAGCGGTCCTGGCCGAAGATCCCGGCGAACAGCTCCCCGATCGTCGTCGTCTCGGTCACACTCCGCTCAGCCTCGCCCTCGACGCCGACCAGCTGGACCTTGACTTCCGACACGTTCACTCCTCGGGTCTTGACCGGCCGACTGCCGGTCACGCCACAGATGGTATCGACATCGCGACGCCGGCCCGACGGCGTATCCACAGGCCCGCCCCACCTGACGAAAGTCGGGGGTCGGTCCAGCCGTTGGTCCGATGTGCCGGAGGTCTCCGGATTCGTAGTTTCGACAGCGTGATCACCCTTGAAGGACTCACCAAGACCTACGGCGGCACCCGCGCCGTGGACTCGCTCGACCTCACCGTCGCGCCCGGCCGGGTGACCGGCTTCCTCGGCCCGAACGGCGCCGGCAAGTCGACCACGATGCGGATGATCCTCGGCCTCGACGCCCCGACCGCCGGCGTCGCGCTCGTCGACGGCCGCCCGTACGCCGAGTGGCCGGCGCCGCTGACGAAGGTCGGCGCCCTGCTCGACGCGAAGGCGCTGCACCCGCGGCGGACCGCGCGGAACCACCTGGTCGCGATGGCGCGCAGCAACGGCATCCCGGTCAGCCGGGTCGACGCCGTACTGTCGATCGTCGGCCTGGACCCGGTCGTCCGGAAGCGGGCCGGGCAGTTCTCGCTCGGCATGGGCCAGCGGCTCGGGATCGCCGGCGCGCTGCTCGGGGATCCAGAGGTGCTGATGTTCGACGAGCCGGTCAACGGCCTCGACCCGGACGGCGTCCGCTGGGTCCGTGAGCTGATGCGTTCGCTCGCCGCCGAGGGCCGGACGGTGTTCGTCTCCAGCCATCTGATGAGCGAGATGCAGCTGACCGCCGACCAACTGGTCGTGATCGGGCGCGGCCGGCTGATCGCCGACGCACCGGTCGCGGACGTGATCGCGGGCTCGTCCCGCGGCACTGTCGCCGTTCGCGTCCCCGATCGCGGGCACCACCTGGTACTGCGGGAACGGCTGACGGCCGAGGCGGAGCGGGTGGACTCCGTCGGCGACCGGCTGATCGTGACCGGCGTACCGGTCGAGCGAGTGGGTGATCTCGCGCACGAGCTCGGCGTACGGCTGCATGAGCTGCACACCGAGCAGGCGTCGCTCGAGGAGGCCTACATGGAGTTGACAGCCGGCAGCATGGAGTACGGGGTGGAGTACGGGGTGGCATCGTGAGCGACGCGATCCTGCACTTCGCCCAAGAACTGATGTCCTCCTGGTGGATCTACCTGGCGCTGTGGGGCTTCGCGGCGCTCGACGGCTTCTTCCCGGCGATCCCGAGCGAGACGCTCGTCGTCACGGCCGGCGTGTTCGCCGCGTCGACCGGAGAGCCCAACCTGTACGCCGTGATCGCGGTCGCCGCGGTCGGCGCGTTCATCGGGGACCACGTCTCGTACGCCCTCGGCCGTGGCGCCGGTGGGCGGTTGCTCGATCGGGTCGAGCCAGGCACCAGGCGGCACGCCGCCGTCCGATGGGCCCGGCGTTCGCTGGAGGAGCGCGGCGGTCTGGTTCTCGTCGTCGCTCGCTACGTGCCCGGCGGCCGCACCGCGGTCACGCTGACGATGGGCTCCGTCCGCTACCCGCTCCGGAGCTTCACGCCGTTCGCCGCGCTCGCCGCGGTGAGTTGGGGCGCGTACTGCACCTTGGTGGGCTTTATCGGCGGCAAAGCCTTCGAGGACAACCCGCTCAAGGGCGTGGTCCTCGGAATCGGCCTCGCGCTCGTGGTGACACTGATCGTCGAACTGGTCCGTCACCGACTGCGCAAGCGCAAACCTCAAGCTCAAGTAGACGCTCAACTCGTGGAAGCAGGCAGGCGATGAACGCGGTCCGGTCGGAGTGGACGAAGCTGTGGACGGTCCGGTCGAGCTGGCTGAACATCGTGGCGGCTGTCCTGCTGACAGCGCTGCTCGGTGTGCAGTACGGGTTCAGCCTCGCGTACGACAACTCGCATCGGGCGCACGCCGAGTCGCAGCCGGTCGGTGAGTTCGGCGCCTCGGTCATCCTGATCGTGCAGGTGGTCGTGGCCGCGTTCGCACTGCTGACCGTGACCTCCGAGTACGCGACCGGCAGCATCCGCTCGACGCTCCAATGGACTCCGGTACGGCGGAACGTCGTGCTCGCGAAGGCGGCTGTGTTGGCGCCGGTCCTGTTCTGCTACGGGCTACTGGTGGCCGCGATCGCGTCCGTGGCGGGAGGTCTGGCCGCGGGCTCGTGGGCCGAGTGGGACGCGAGCGGACTCCTCGTCGACCTGTTGTCCGTCGGCTTCTACGCGACCGTTGCCGGCTTGTTCGTCGCCGGGATCGCCTGGGTGGTTCGCAGTACGGCGGGGACGCTGACCGTCGCCTTCCTGCTGCTTCTGGTCGTCCCGCTCATACTCGGCCAGAGCTCGCTCCGCGCGCTGGTTTGGGTCGCCGCGCTGCTGCCCGGTGGTGCCGGCCAGAACTATCTGACCGGCACCGCGGATCCGCTCTCCCCCACTCTGAGCGCGGTCGTCCTGGTTCTGTGGGCTCTGGGTGGGCTCGCGCTCGGCAGCCGCGTGCTGACCCGGCGCGATGCGTGAGCTCGAGGCCTCAGCGGGGAGTGTTCAGCGCGATCGTGATCTGTTCGGAGACCTTGGCGGCCAGCTCCAGCGCGGCGCGGCGGGTGGCCGGCTGCAGGGCGGAGTGGTCGAGCGGGCCTTCGGCGGCGATGTGCATGTCGGTCGGGATGTCGATGACCGCGGCGGCGCGGGACTCGAAGTACGGCCGGAGTTGCTTCTCGACGTCCTTGTTCACGTCGCCGGGACCGTTCGAGACCGCGATCACCGCGCGCCGGATCAGCCGCTGCGCCTCGGGGCCCTGGTTGTCGAGCTCCTCGAGCATCTGCACGGCGGCGGCGCAGGACAGGCTCTTCCACTTGATCGGGATGACGAGGGCGTCGGCCGCCTTCATCGCCTCGCGCCAGTTGCTGGAGCCCTCGTTGTTCCCGGTGTCGATCACGAGCACCTTGTAGAACCGGCTCAGCAACCGGTGCACCTGGTCGAAGTCCTTCGCCTCGATCTGCGCGTACGTCGTGGTCGCCGACGTCAGCACGTCGTACTGGCCCGACACCTGGTGCCGCAGGTACGCCGCGACGTCGCCGAGCCGGGCGTCCGGCTGGGTCAGCATCGGCATCGCCTGCAGCATGTCGGTGACCGTGGACCGCGAGTTGGTGTCGTGGGTCCGCAGGTGCATGTTGCCGCGCAGCTCGTTGTTGTCCCACGCCACGACGCCGCCGCCGCGGGCCTGGCCGAGCGCGCCGGACAGCAGCAGCGTGGTCGGCGTCTTGCCGGAGCCGCCCTTCGGGTTCGCGATCACGATGGTGACCGGACGACGGAAGGCCGTCGCGGCGGTCGCGCGGGCGAGCCGCTCGGAGCGCTCCTGCGTCCCGGGACGCAGCTTCAGCATGCTCCGGACGCCGCGCTCGGCGGGAGCCTCCCGCGGCAGCGGCAGCGCCTGGATCAGGTCGTCGGTCCGGAACGACAGGTTCTGCGGCGGCTGCTGCTGGCCCTGCTGGCCGGGGATGCCCTGCGGGAAGAAGTGCTGAGCGGCCGGTGAGAGCGGCTGACCGCCCTGCGGCGGCTGCGGGTTCTGCGGGGCCGGCGTGGCCTGGCCGGGCTGCTCCTGGCCGGCGCCCGGGAAAGAGCCGGCGCCGAACACCGGGGCCTCCGGCTGCGGCGTCGCGGGCTCGTCCGTCGTCGGGTGCTCGGGCTCCTGGGCGGTGTGGCCGGCGTGGCCGGCGTGGTCGGCCTGGTCGTCCTGCGGCTCCGGCTGGCTCCACGAGGAGGCGGCGGAGTCCGGCACGGGCTGCGTCCAGGACGGGGCCGGCGGGCTCTGTTGCGGCTGGGTCCACGGCGCCGGCTGGTCGGCCGGTTTGGCCGCCGGGCCGGACCAGGAGTCGCCCGAGAAGTCCTCGGACAGCGCGTCCGGCTGCCCGGTGTCCTCGGTGCCCGCGGTCTCCTCGACGGCCTCGCCGTCGTCCGGCTGGGTCCAGGAGGGGGTCGGCTGCCACATTCTCCGGACCTCGGCCGCCGCCGCTTCCCGGTCCTTGTGCTGTCCGGAGTTGTGCGAGTCGGTCACGACCTGGATCCCCGATTCTGTCAGAGGGGGCGGGTGGCCCCTGGAGCTTTGCTGGGTTACTCCGGAGGTGTGAGGTCTCCGGGCGGGTCCACTATCCCACGACCGAGTGTCCTCACCACGTCACCACCCGGAGCGTTCGGTGACGGTTCCGCAACCAGTATCCAGGCTCGCCGGGAGCATGCGCCGCGGTGACCCGAAACGGCCGGCCAGGGCAGCTCAGGGCCGCTCAGCGAGTGACCAGGCCGGCTTCGTAGGCCACGATCGCCGCCTGGACCCGGTTCTTCACACCGAGCCGCTGCAGGATCGCGCTCACGTACGCCTTCACGGTCCCCTCGACGAGGTACAGCCGGCTCGCGATCTCGGCGTTCGACAGTCCCGCACCGACCAGCCCGAGCACGTCCAGCTCGCGCGGGCTCAGGACGGCGACCTGCTCCTTCGCGGCCGCCGCCCGGGTCATCGCGCCGCCGCTCAGCTCCTGGATGATCCGGTGCGCGATCTTCGGGGCCAGGTAGGCGGCGCCGTCGGCGACCGCCTTCAGGCCCGCGATCAGCTCCCGCGGGTCACCGGACTTGAGCAGGAACCCGCTGGCCCCGTCCCCCAGTGCGCGGGCGATGTACGAGTCCTCGGAGAACGTCGTGAGGACGACGACCGCGGTCTCCGGAACGGTCCGGCGGATCTCGGCGCCCGCGGCCAGCCCGTCCATCCGCGGCATCCGGATGTCCAGTACGGCGACGTCCGGCCGGTGCCGGCGTACCGCCTCCACCGCCTCGACGCCGTCGGCGGCCTCGGCGACGACCTCGATCTCGTCGTCGGTGCCGAGGATCGCGCGGACGCCGGCCCGCACCATCGCCTCGTCGTCCGCGAGCAGCACCCTGATCATCCGTTGCCTACCGGGGTCGGTGGGACGGAACCGCTCTGTACGACGGCCTTCGCGACCAGCGCACCGTCGGCGAAGCACAGGCGGTACACGTAGTTGCTGGTAAACGGAGCGGCCGGCCTGTAGTACTGGCAGCTCCAGCCGTCGGGCGGGACGTAGCCCTCCGCCGGCGGGTCGACCATCTGCATCGGCGGCAGCACCTTCGCGACCTCTTCCTCGGACTGGCCGACGGTCAGCCCGTCGTACTGCGCGGGTCGCAGGATCGCGCTGTACCCGGCGACGAGGTAGTAGCCGAGGGCAACCGCACCGACGACGGCACCGAGCAGGACGGGGGCCGCGATCGCGGTGATCAGCCCACGCCGGGCGCTCCGCCGTACCGTCGCCCGTTCGACCGCCGCCGTGGGAGGCCCGGGTCGGCCGCCGGCCCGCGGCATGGTCGCCGCGACCTCGAATCCGCCACCTGGTCGGGGGCCCGCGGTCAGCGAACCGCCTGCCAGGCGGACACGTTCCCGCAATCCGTCGAGGCCTCGACCACCCGGCGGTGCAGCCGCGGGCCGACTGGCCCCGGTGTCGACGACACTGACCAGCACGTCGTCCTCGTGCGTGGTCACGCTGACCGTCACCGTTGCGCCGGGCGCGTGCTTGCTGGCGTTGGTCAACGACTCCTGCACGACGCGGTGCACTGCACGGTCAACCATTGGTGCGAGAACGTCGTCCACCTGTTCGGTCAGCTCGACCGCGAGGCCCGATGCGGCGGCCCTGTCCACCAGCGCACGTACTGTCTCGTCGTGAGGCATGGTCGGTGCGTCCTGCTCTCGCAGTACGCCGACAATCTCGCCCAGGCGCTCAGTGGCGGTGGCGGCTGCCTCTCGTAGCTCACCTGCCGCCAGGCGGTGCTTTTCCGGCAAGGACGGGTCCAACTCGAGTGCAGCTGCCCGTAGTGCGATCAGGCTGAGCTCATGGCCGACAGAGTCGTGCATATCCTCGGCGATGCGGGAGCGTTCGCGGAGGCGTTCCTGGTCGATCTCCATCCGTTGCTCGCGTTCGATCCGCTCTGCACGCTCCCAGCCGGCTGTGGCGAGCAGTGCTTGCTGTGCGCGATAGCGGCCGATCAGCCAGGGCAGTACGACAAGTAGTAGAGCCATCAGGAGCATCAACAGCCACGTCAGTACTGCTTCTGTCGCCTGGCCTCGGGGCAGCGCGAGGACGAGCATCAGCAACAACGACAAGGTGCACAGCAGGACGAAGTGTTTGAGCTGTGTCTCTCGTTTGCCAGCCAGGTAGCTCAGGATGCTCACGGCCGGCACCAGCGCGATCTGTACGCCGTTCGTCGTACCGAACGAGACGACCAGGATGATGATTTCGGTCCACGACACGACGGCCAGCGCCGCCAGTGGCCATCTGCGTCTCGTGGCTACGGCCAGCGCCAGCACGGCGATACAGACGGCGCGGAACCAGTACGGATCGTTGCGTGCACCGCTCTCACCGAGCACGAGGAAGCTCAGCGCGGCCCACAGACCCACGTCCCCCAGGAGCCGCCACTTCATGACGTAGACGCTACACAGTCGCAGCGCCGCGGCCCTACTGCCGAAAGTCAGGTCGCGGCGTCGACGAGCGTGTATGGCACGTAGGACAGGCTCGGCACCTGCTCGCCGCGCAACTGTGCGAGCAGGAGGTCGACGGCTTGGCGCCCCATCTCGGTCTGGTTCTGTTTGACGTGCAGGTACGGCGGGCCGCCGATGGAGTCGCCCGGTGAGTCGAAGCACGCCACCACGCGGTCCCCGCCCAGTACCCGGTCGACCATGCGGGCCAGGTTGTACTCACAGGCGAAGTACGCCGTCACCTCGGGGCGGCTTTGCCGGAACGCGCGGATGGTGTTCAGGTCCGCCCGCACGCTCTCCGTGGTCGTCGAACCCGGCAGCGTGCTCCGGAGGTCGGTCAGCTCGTACGGCTGGCCGCGCTCGCCGAACGCCGTACGGAAGCCCTCCAGCCGGTCCTCGATGGACGACGTGTTGACGGGTGGTGGCGAGACGAACGCGATGTGCTCATGCCCTTGGTCCAGCAGCCGCGTGGTCAGTGCACGAGCCGCGGCCACGTTGTCGGTCAGTACTGCGGACACCGGGATCCCTGACAGGTGGCGGTCCACCAGCACGACCGGGAACCCGTCCAGTACCTGCCGGAGCAGGCTGGCGTTGTAGAAGTCCCCGTGCACCGGGAAGACGATCAGCCCGTCCACAGCGGCCACCAGCGAGTCAACGGCCTTCTCTTCATCGGTCTGACGCCCGTGGGTACGCCGTACCACCAGGTGGGCGCCGTACTCCGCGCATCGCTCCTCGATCGCGTTCAGGAGGTCCAGTCCGTACGCCTCGGACATGTCGGGGACGATGAGCGCCACGGACCGCGCCTCACGCCGCTGCGCCGGCCGGAGCGGCACGGTCAGGTCGGTGAGATCGGGCAGCCGCCGTACGACGAACGTGCCCTTGCCGCGGACCCGCTCCACCAGGCCGGCCTCCCGCAGTACCTCCAGGGCGCGCTTGGAGGTGATCCGGCTGACGTCGAACTGCGCCGCCAGCTCCATCTCGGACGGCACCCGGTCCCCCGGCCGCAGCGCACCCCGGCGCAGCTGCTCCAGCACGTGAGCGCAGATCCGCTCGTACAGCAGTGTCACGAAGTCGCCACCTCACCTGTCCTCTTGACATATCCAATCATCCTCGCGGGAACTGTCGGTGGCGCCTGGCAGCCTGACCGGCATGGACATCACACGGAAGATCGCCGTGGTCACCGGAGCCGCCGTGGGCATCGGGCGGGCGATCGCGGTCCGGCTCGCGGCCGCCGGGGCGGAGGTGGTGGTCGCGGATGTCGACGAAGCCGGAGGTGCCGAGACGTGTGCGCTGATCGGGCCGGCGGCGCGTTTCGTCCACGTCGACATGCGCGACGACGCGGCGGTCGCCGAGCTGATGGCCTGCCGACCGCGGATCCTGGTCAACAACGCGGGCGGCGGCGCCGTGCTGAGACCGTGCTTTCCGGACGCGGACCTCGCACGCTGGTCGGCGTCGCTCGACGTGAACCTCCGCGCGCCGATGCTCACCACCCAGCTGGCGCTCCCCGGGATGCGCGCGGCCGGCGGCGGAGCGGTGGTCAACGTCGGGTCGACGGCCGGCCTGGGCTTCGAGCCGCACGTGTCACCGGAGTACAGCGCGGCGAAGGCGGCGCTGATCCGGCTCACCGCGACCCTGGCGCCGTTGCAGGCCAGCCACGGAGTCCGGGTGAACTGCGTCGTCCCCGACTGGGTCGCCACACCTCGCGGACTCCGCGAACGGGAGGCGCTCCCACCGGCCGAACGCGGCCCGGAACTGGTGCCGCTCGACGCGGTCACCGACGCGGTCGTTCGCTTCGTGACGGACGAGTCGCTCGCGGGCCGGGTCCTGCTTCTCGATCGCGCCTCCGAACCGCGCTTCCTGCCCTAGCCGCGGCCCCCTCGGACTGACACGATTCCGCCATGACTCGCCCATCGGTGCCTGCCTTCGCGGTGCGGCCGGTGGCAGCGGTCGCGGTTCTGGTCGGCGTCGTACTCACCGCGCTGTCCGGCCGCTACGGCTACCACCGCGACGAGCTGTACTTCATGGTCGCCGGCCGCCACCTCAACTGGGGGTACGTCGACCAACCGCCGCTGACGCCGTTCGTCGCGCGGGTGTCGACCGCGGTCTTCGGCGACACCGTGATGGGGCTGCGGGTGCTGTCGACGCTGAGCAGTGTCGCGACGATCATCGTGATCGCGCTGCTCGCTCGCGAGTTCGGCAGCGCGCGTCGCGGCCAGCTGCTCGCGGCGGTGTGCGCGGCGGTTTCCGGGTTCGTGCTCGGGGTCGGTCACATGGTGTCGACGGCGACGTACGACCTGTTGGCCTGGATGCTGATCGCGCTGTTCGCGGTGAAGCTGCTGCGGACGCGGGACGGCCGCTGGTGGCTCGCGCTCGGGCTGACGGCGGGGATCGCGTTGGAGAACAAGTACCTCGTCGTGCTGCCGATCGGCGCGTTGCTCGCGTCGCTGCTGATCGTCGGCCCGCGGAGCGTGCTCCGGTCCTGGTGGCTGCTCGCCGGCGTGGCCGTCGCGGGGCTGATCGCCTTGCCGAACGTCGTGTGGCAGTTCCAGCACGACTGGCCGCAGCTCAAGGTGGCAGGCGGGATCAGTTCGGACGACGGCACCGAGAACCGGATCATGTTCGTCCCGCTGCAGATCCTCCAACTGTCGCCGTTCCTCGTTCCGGTCTGGGTCGCCGGGTTCCGGCGGATCTGGCGTTCGTTGCCATGGGCCCGTGCCGTCGCGCTCGCCTACCCGGTGCTGTGCGTCGTCGTACTCACCGTCGGCGGCAAGTCGTACTACGCCTTGCCGTTGCTGCTCGTACTCGTCGCCGCCGGGTGCGAGCCGACGCTGCGCTGGGTCGAACGGCACCGACAGGGAGCTGTCGTCGCGCTGGTGCTGGCCGGGTTGTCGTCGGCGCTGTTCACGCTGCCGCTGCTGCCGGCGTCGGCGGCGGACTTCGTCATACCGGTGAACAAGGAACAGGGCGAGCAGATCGGCTGGCCCGCGTTCACCGACGCGGTGGCCGCCGCCTGGAACCAGGTGCCGGCCGAACAACGGTCCACCGCGGCGATCGTGACCGGCAACTACGGGGAGGCCGGGGCGCTCGTCCGGTACGGTCCGGCGCGCGGGTTGCCGACGCCGTACTCGCCGCACATGAGTTTCTGGGAATGGGCCCGGCCGCCGGACACCAGCACCGGCCCGGTGCTGCTCGTCGAACTCGAACGGACGCCGATCTTCGAGAAGTACTTCCACGACTGCAACCAGGTCGGCACGGTGCACAGCATCGTCTCGAACGACGAGGACGGTACGGCGCTCGTCCTGTGCGCGGGACCGTCCTCGCCGTGGAGCAGCATCTGGCCGAAGATCCGGCAGTTCTACTAGGGGCTACCAGGGGCTACCAGGGCCTTAGGGCGAGCTTGCCGACTGTGGCGCGGGACTCCAACTCGGCGAGAATCTTGGGGCCGTCGGCCAAGTCGTAGACGGTGGGCTCCCCGGGCGGGTACACACCTTCCTTGATCAGCCGGTGGAGTTCTTCGAGCGCGGCGGCGAAGATCTCGGGCGCCTGCTGGATCGTGGTCGTCAGGTGCTGGCCGATCACGTGCACGGGGTGCTGGAAGTTCAGTTCCCAATTGCTGATCGTCGCTTCGCCGCCGGCCGCGCCGATCACGACCACCTTGCCCGTCACGCGGCGCGCCACCTCGATGCTCTGCCGGAACGTCGCACCGCCGACCGACTCCAGTACGACGTCGACGCCGTCGGTCAGCCGCAGGACCTCCTTGGTGAGGTCGACCGTGCGGTAGTCGATGACGTGGTCCGCGCCCAGGCGGCGTACGACGTCGTGCTTGGCCGCCGAGGCGGTGGCGATGACGGTCGCTCCGTAGTGCTTGGCGATCCGGACGGCCGCCTGCCCGACGCCGCCTGCTGCGGCGTGGATCAGCACGGTGTTGCCTGCTTCGAGCCGGCCGAGCGGACGGAGCGAGATCAGCGCCGTCGCCCAGTTGAGGGTCAGGCCGAGGGCTTGCTCGTCGTTCCATCCGTCCGACACGCGTACGACGCCGCCGGCCGGCATCACGACGTACTCCGCGAACGCGCCCGCCCCGGTGCCGATCACGTGCTCGCCAACGGCCACGGTCGTCACGCCGTCCCCCAGCGCGACGACCTCACCGGCGGCCTCGAACCCGGCGACGTACGGCGCCTGCGGACCGCCGTCGTACGTGCCGCGGCTCTGCATCACGTCGGCGAAGTTCACGCCCGCGGCGCCGACCCGCACGAGGACCTGACCGGTACCGGCCTCAGGCACTGCGACGTCCACCACCCGTAGCCCCTCGGGCCCTGTCAGTTCCTGCTGCTCCAGTGCGCGCATGATCCGCTCCTCGTAGTTGTTCGAGGATGATCATACAGCTGTTCGCTGTTGGTCGAACATTAATCCGGTCGCTACCGCCCGTCTCGCACCGCTAACGTTCCCGGATGGAGCTCACCACCCAGAGACTCACCCTCCGCCGGCCGATCGAGTCCGACTTCCAGATGCTCTGCGAACTCTGGACCGACCCGCGGGTAGCGCGCTTCATGGACGACTACGGCCCGCGCGACATCCCGTCGGTCCGCGAATGGCTCGACCTCCACGCCGACGGCGCGAGCGAGAACGGCACACACCTCCAGCTGATCCTGACCCGCCACGCCACCCCCGTCGGCTGGCTGGGCCTGGGCGAAAGCGACTCCCCCATCGCCGCCTGGAGCTTCGGCTACGCCATCCACCCCGCCCACCGCTCCCACGGCTACGCCACCGAAGCCCTCACCGCGGCACTCACCTACTGCCACAGAACCCTCGGAGTCCCCACCCTCTGGGGCGAATGCCACCCACCCAACAAGGCCTCAGCCCACGTAATGCTCACCGCCGGCCTGCAAGAACTCCCCCCAACCCCCACCAGCCGCCGCTTCCTCTACACCCCACCGCGCCCCCGAGCGAAGCGCAGCCGCACAAAATGACGAAGGCGACCCGGCCTGCGCTCTCCGCAGGCACGAGCCGCCTATCGCTTTCGTGGACGATACTGGGATCGAACCAGTGACCTCTTCCGTGTCAGGGAAGCGCGCTACCGCTGCGCCAATCGTCCGTTCGGAACACCCAGGACAAGCTGAGGTTCTCGAGGTGGAGACGGGATTCGAACCCGTGTACACGGCTTTGCAGGCCGTTGCCTCGCCTCTCGGCCACTCCACCACTGAGAGCCGAACCCTCTCCGAGCGGACGACCGGGTTCGAACCGGCGACCTCAACCTTGGCAAGGTTGCGCTCTACCAACTGAGCTACGTCCGCATTGCGACCGGGCTTTTCCGTCCCCCGGCGCGAGAAGAACATTAGCCCATCTCCGCCCGAGTTCAAAAACGGGGGTCCCCGGCAGGTCGACGTACGGTCATCAACTGCTCACCTTCGACGGGTCGCGCGGCGCGGGATCACCTGCGCACTAAGGTGTTCCGCGGAAGGAGCACCACATGCGTATCTGGCTCAACGGCGCCCTGCTGGACGACGCGGCGACGGTCTCGCCGCTGGACCACGGGCTGACCACCGGCGACGGCGTCTTCGAGACGATCAAGATCGAGGACGGCCGGCCGTTCGCGGTACGCCGGCACCTCGAGCGGCTGGTCCGTTCGGCGGTCGGGCTCGGCCTGCCGACGCCGGACGTGACCGCGATCGAGGCCGGAATCGCCGCGGTGGTCGCGGCCGACCCGGACATCCCGTTCGGCCGGCTGCGGATCACGTACACCGGCGGCGTGTCCCCGCTGTCGTCCGACCGCGGCACCTCCGGACCGACCGTCCTGGTCGCGACCCAGGAGATCAAGCGCCCAGCCCCGACCTCCGCGATCGTCACGGTCCCGTGGGTCCGCAACGAGCGCAGCGCGGTCGCCGGCCTGAAGACCACGTCGTACGCCGAGAACGTCCGCGCGCTCGCCTACGCGAAGGAGCGTGGCGGCAGCGAGGCGATCTTCGCGAACACGGTCGGCGACCTGTGCGAGGGCACCGGGTCGAACATCTTCTGCGTGTACGACGGCGAACTGGTCACGCCGACACTCGCGTCCGGCGCGCTCGCCGGGGTGACGCGGGCGCTGGTGCTCGAGTGGTTCGGCGGCACCGAGCGCGACGTACCGCTGGCGAAGCTTTCCGAGGCCGAGGAGATCTTCCTCACATCGACAACTCGTGACGTCCAGGCGATCCAGCGTGTCGACGGCCGCGAGCTGCCCGCGCCCGGCGTGATCACCGCGCAGGTCGCGAAGATCTTCGCGGAGCGTTCAGCGCAGGACCTCAATCCCTGACGGTCTCGCGGACACCAGCCACTCACTAACCCGCCGGCACACGGCCCGTTCGGCGCCCGCCAGGCGGCCGCCCGTCGCTGACGGCGACGTTGGTGAGTGGTGCGGGTCCGGCTACTCCCCCGACGCCTTCCGGCGTTCGCGGTACGCCGCGACGTGCAGGCGGTTGCCGCACGTGCGCGCATCGCAGTACCGCTTCGAACGGTTCCGGGAGAGGTCGATCAGGGCGTCGTCGCAGTCCGGGGCCTCGCAGCGGCGGAGGCGTTCACGTTCGCCGGCGGAGATCACCTGGGCGAGCGCGATTCCGCACTCCACCGTGATCCGGCAGGCCAGTGACGCACCCGCGCGGGAGTAGTGGATGTGCCACGGGTGGCCGTCGTGGTTCGTGAGCCGCGGAGTCGACGTACCACGGGCGATGATCGCGTTGATCATCGTCGCCGCCGAGGCGTCGGAATCGGTCGTGAACACCGGCGCGAACAGCGGCCGCAGATCGCGGACCTCCGCCAGGTCCTTCTCCGACAGCGAGTCGACCGCGCTGAACTCCCGTTCCTGGACGAACTTCTCCAACTCCTCCAGAGTCTCCAGCGAATCGACCTGGCTGTTCGGTCCGGGCAGGGTGTTGACGAGCCGGACCAGCGTCCCGAGCGCCTGCTCGGTGTCGTGCGAGAAAGTCACAATCACGTCTCCAACGCGACGGGATCTCCGTCCTGACCCAAGAGTAGCCCGGCCCGATTAGATCGGCGCCTCATCATGCGCTATGGTTTCACCCGCAACACCACATCAGAAACACCAGCACCACGCTGGGCGATTGGCGCAGTGGTAGCGCGCTTCGTTCACACCGAAGAGGTCACTGGTTCGAACCCAGTATCGCCCACGAAGGCGATAGGCGGCTCGTGCCTGCGGAGAGCGCAGGCCGGGTCGCCTTCGTCATTTTGTGCGGCTGCGCTTCGCTTGCCGCGAGCGGGGGCTCCGCCACCCGCACCCCCTTGCGCCTTCGCTTCGCTCGGCGGCTGGGGGCGGGTCGCGCTGTCAGCTCACCACCCGGGCCGGGTTCATCCGCGGGCGGCCTTCGCTTCGCTCGGGGGCTGGGGGTGGGTTGTGCTGTTGCCTCAACACCCGGGCCGGGGTTCACCCGCGGGCAGCCTTCGCTTCGCTCGGTGGCTGGGGGCGGGGTGCGCTGTTACCTCACCACCCCGGCCGGCGTTCACCCGCAGGCGGCCTTCGCTTCGGTCGGCTGTTAGGTGGTGGGGGCTGGTGGGTGGGTTGGGGCTTGGAGGGGTTGGGTGGGTGGGAGGTCGTCTGCTTGGGCTTCTACGAAGGCTGTGCAGGTTGGGTCGGCGCATTCGCAGTCGAAGGTGATGGGGGTGGTGGGGGTGCGGGCCTGGGTTGCTAGTTGGGTGTTGCCGAGGCGGATGTAGGACTGGCGGGTGGGGGTGTCGGGGTGGGTGGTCAGGTAGGGGGCGAAGTGGTGTTCGAGGGCTGCGAGGGTTTGGGGGATGGTTTGGTTGTCGACCTCGAGGACTGTTGCGGGGGTGCCTGCCAGCTGGTCGTGGATCAGTTGCCACCCCCAGATGAGGCCTTCGTGGTTGATGCCGGGGTTTCGTACGTGGAGCCTTGCCTGTTGTTCTGGTTTGGAGGGCATCAGCCAGACTGCGTTGCGGGCGGTGCCGGCCATGGCGGGGGTGACGAAGGCGCCTTCGACGATGACGGGGGCGTCGGCGGGGAAGGACTGGAGGTCCTCGCGGATCATCGGGCCGCGGTCGAAGGTGCCTGGGCCGGTGTGTGGTGTGTGGAGGCCGGCGTCGATCGCGCGGGCTTCGTGGAGGAAGGCGTGGGCGTCGACGCTGTACCAGATGTAGCCGTGCTTGCGGGCCAACAGCCGACTGAGAGTGGACTTGCCGGCTGCGGCGGGGCCGCCTACCCAGAGGACGGTCATTCGGGGAAGACCTCCGGAAACAGGTCGCCGGGGATGAGGACAGGACAATCCAACTGCCAGGCCGTCGGGAGTTCCGGGAACGGGACCCGCGGACCGGCGCCCAAGCGACCTTCGAGCGCCAGCGCGACCGGGCCGGTGGCCGCAGGGCGCACCTTGGCGCCGGCCCCGTTGAGCAGGTCCACGAGGGCCGCATACACGTCTGCGGGAAGGGCTCCGTCGATGACGTCGCACCAGACCTTCGCCCGGCCGCCGGGCTTCAGCCCGACGCCGAGGAAGAGCCCCAGGTCGCCAAACGCCTGGGAGTAGTAGCTGAAGTACTCCGTGCACGTCCAGGTCAGGGTCTTGATGTACGCCGCCAACTCCCCCGTCCCGGCGGGCAGGCGATCCTTCAGTACTGCGTCGGGCTGGTAGAGCCGGGCTGCGCCCAACTGGAAGTACGGCGTCATGCGGCGGACGATAGCGAGCCGTCGGCTCAGTGCTTGACGAGTTCCTCGCTGAGGTTCCACAGGCGTACGGCGGAATCCGGGTCGACCGCGTGCGGCACCACGTCGGACCGGACGTCCGGGTCGTGGAAGTCCGTGTCGCCGACCGTGTCGAGCGGCGACACCTCGTTGTCCTTCAGGTACGTCCCGCCGTGCCCCTCCAGCAGCGGACTCGTCGCGCCGAACACGGCCGTACTCGCGCCCTGCGCCGCGGTCTTGCGCTCGCGGGACGGGTCGACGATCTGGTTGCCGTCCGCATCGGTCAGCCCCATCGCCCGCAGGTCCTCGGGCGACAGCCACGCCGTACGGGCCTCCCCCACCGCCAGATGCGGGCCGAGGTTCGTGGTGATCACGATGCCGGGGTGTGCGGCGAAGGCGTGGATGCCGTACTGCGACCACCGCCGCTCCAGCTCCACCGCGAACAGGACGTTCGCGGTCTTCGACTGTCCGTACGCGAGCATCGGGTCGTACTCCCGCTCGAAATGCGGGTCGTCCCAACGAATGTCGGACAGCCGGTGCCCGCCCGACGTGACGTTCACGATCCGTGCGCCGTGCGCCGCCCGAAGAGCGGGCAGTAGGCCGAGTGTGAGCTGGAAGTGCCCGAGGTGGTTCGTGGCGAACTGCGACTCATACCCGCGGGCGTCGCGGTGCAGCGGGCCGGCCATGATGCCGGCGTTGTTGATCAGGATGTGCAGCGGCCGCCCGGTCGCGAGGTACCGCTCGACGAACGCGTCGATCGACTTCGGATCGAGCAGGTCCAACTGGCTCGCCTCCGGGTCGTCGACCGCGGCGGGGTCGCGGACCGCGACCGTGACGTGCGCGCCGGCCTTGCGCAGTGCGCGCGTCATCTCCAGGCCGAGGCCCCGGTGGCCGCCGGTGACGATCGCGTTCTTGCCGGTCAGGTCGATGCCTTCGAGTACGTCGTCGGCGGTCGACGCCGCGGTGAATCCGGTCCCGATGAGCTGTTGTTTGGTCATGCCTCCACCTTGGCGCGCGATCGGCGTACGATGAATAAGTATCCGTCCATACTTTCTTCGCGAGAGTACAGATGACTGATCAGCTGTCCGAGGTGTTCGAGCTCGTCGAGGTGCGCGGGCTGGTGTCCGGCGGGTTCGCGGCCCAAGGCCCGTGGGTGTCGCGTGCGACGCTGCGGGAGACGTTCAAGTTCATCGCGATGGTCAGTGGCCGCGCCCGGCTGACGACCGACGGCATCGACGCGCCGATCGAGCTGCGGCCGGGCGACGTCGCGATCCTCAACAACCGCTCCCGGCTGGAGCTGTCCGGAGGCCCGGACGACGGCTCGGACGACGGCTCGGGCGGCCCGGTCCGGGAGGTCGAGCCGATCGAGACCGGGCTGGAGCTGCTGGAGGCCGACTGGGACAGCAACGACATCGTCCTCGGCGGCCGCATCGACCTGAACGAGGCCGGGCGGACCCTGCTCGGCGAGGCACTCCCACCGGTCGCGCACGTGCAGGCCTCCCCGAGTACGGGCGCGAACCTCCGCGGCAGCCTGCACCGGTTGTTCGCGGAGGTCACCGGCAACCGGATCGGCTCCGCGTTCGCGATCCGCCAGCACGCCCAGCTGGTGCTGCTCGAAGTCCTCCGCACGTACGTCGAGCAAGCCGAGCTCCCGCCCGGCTGGCTGCGCGTCCTGACCGACGAACGCCTCCGTCCCGCGCTCACCCTCATGCATTCGCAGCCGGACACGCTGTGGGGCCTCAACGAACTCGCGCATGCCGCCGCCATGTCCCGCACTGCCTTCGCCGAGCGCTTCCGCGCCGTCGCCGGCATGCCACCCCGCGCGTATCTGAACCGCTGGCGCATGATGCTCGCCCAACGCGCCCTCCGCAACGGCGACGTCAGTGTTGGATCACTCGCCTCCGAGCTGGGCTACGCCTCCGAGAGCGCCTTCAGTACTGCGTTCAAACGCGAGGTCGGCGAGTCCCCGCTGCGCTACCGCTTCAACGCCCGCGCTCAGGCCTTGTCGAGCTGAGCCACCAGCTCATCGTCCAACCGCAAGTCGACAGCCCCGAGCGCCTCCTCCAGCTGAGCAACCGACGACACGCCGACCAGCGGTACGACGCGGTGGTGCAGCAGCCACGCGAGTACTACCTGGTTGACGGTCACCCCCAGCTCCCCCGCCACATGGCGGATCGCCTCGAAGCGCACGTACGCCGTCGGGTGCGCATAGCCGCGCTGCTCCGAGAAGGGCCGCTCTGGACGCACATACGAACCGGTCAGCAGCGGCTGGTACGCAACCAACGTCACGTCCGGGTGCTCCGCCAGGTAGTCGTAATGCTCGATCCCAGCGTGCTGGAAGTGCGGTGTGCCGCGGCGCAGAACCCCTTGCAGCGCAGGCGGATTCGGCCACAGGTAGGTCGAGTGTTGCTGGATCACGGTGTACTGCGCGACGCCCTGAGCGGCTGCTGTCTGCCGAGCACGGTCGAACCGCCAAGTGGCGGTATTGCTACAGCCGATCCGGTCCACAACCCCGTCCGCCGCCAACTGCCCAAAAGCGGCCACAGTCTCCTCAAGCGGAGTGCTGCGGTCGTCGATGTGCGCGTAATACAGACCGATCCGCTCGACACCCAGCCGCCCCAGGCTGCCCTTTGCTGCCTCGCTGACAGCCCGTGCGCTCAAACCTTCCCAATGCGCATCACCGGGATCGCCCGGCACCGTCGTACGCGCACCACACTTCGTAGCGATCACCAGGTCGTCGCGGTCGGCACGCGTCCGCAGCCAGCGCCCGAGCAACTCCTCGCTCTCCCCGCCGTGCCCGACCCACTGGTTGTAGTTGTTCGACGTGTCGATGAACGTCCCGCCCGCATCCACGAACCTGTCGAGGATGGCGAACGCGGTGTCGGCAGGCGTCGACGTACCGAAGTTCATGGCTCCCAAACACAACATGCCGTCCAGCCTGCCTTCTCGACCGCGCTCTAAGTCAAGAGAGCCAGCGGCCGTTCTCCATCAGTACACGCTCCTTCAGCTCCTCGACCTCGCGCCACGCCTGGATCTTGGTCGGCGTCACCCGGAAGAACGGGTAGTTCGGCAGCGGGCGCGGGTCGAAGCCGGCCTTCGCCGCGAACGCCGCGCCCTCCGCGTCGGTCGCTTCGACCACCTCGACGGTGCCGGTCACGTGGACGACGTCGCGGACCTCGCCGATCGTCAGCTGCACCTGCGGGTTCGCGATCAGGTTGCGCGCGGTCGGGTTGGTGCGCGTCGTCGACAGCAGCAGTGTGCCGTCGGTCCACAGGAACGAGAGCGGCATCAGGTACGGCGTACCGTCGAGCGAGGCCGTCGACACCCAGGCGTCGACGTCTTTCTCCAGGCGGTCCAGGGTGTCCTGCTTGCGGACCGCTGCGGGGCGGGCTGCCGTCATGGCGTACTCCTCTGTCACATGTCGTCCTCGGGCTCCGTCAATCGGTTGACGGCGCCGGGCCGCACAGTGTGACAGGTGAGAGGTTGACGAGATGACCGGGGACGACTGGCTGGCAGTGCGGTTCGAGGAGAACCGGGACCGGCTGCGCGCCGTCGCGTACCGGATCCTGGGCTCCGAACCGGAGGCGGAGGACGCGGTCCAGGAGACCTGGATCCGGCTCAGCCGCAGCGACAGCGACAGCGAGACGATCGACAACCTCGGGGGGTGGCTGACGACGGTCGTCGGACGGATCTGCCTGGACATGTTGCGAACCCGCCGCGGCCGGCCCGAACTCCCGGTCGGCGAGCACTCCCCCGTGCTGACGGACGACGGCGTACCGGATCCGGAGCTCGAGGCGATCCAGGCGGACTCGGTCGGGCTGGCGTTGCTCGTGGTGCTCGAGACGTTGTCGCCGGCCGAGCGGCTGGCATTCGTGCTGCACGACCTGTTCGCCGTACCGTTCGAGGACATCGCGCCGATCATCAAGAAGTCGCCGGCCGCGGCGCGGCAGATCGCGAGCCGGGCGCGACGACGCGTCCGCGGTACGCCGGGACCGACCGACGTGGATGTGCTGCGCCAGAAGGAAGTCGTGACCGCGTTCCTGACCGCGGCGCGGGAGGCCGACTTCACCGGCCTGCTCGAGGTACTCGACCCGGAGGTCGTGGTGCGCGGGGACGCTAGCGCCGCGTCGTACGGGTCAACGATGGCGCCGTTGTCCGGAGCCGCCGAGGTCGCGCAGGCCTTCACCGGGCGGGCTCGGGCAGCCAAGCTGGTGCTCGTCGACGGGATGCCCGGGCTGGTGTGGATGCAGCGCGGCGAGCCGCTGATTGTGTTCTCTTTCACGGTTGCCGGCGGGCGTGTCGCCGCGATCGACCTCCGGGGTGATCCGGAGTACCTCGAAAGCGTCGATCTCGTGACCTTGCGGGCCTGATCCGACGGCGTGGCGAGTGGACAGGACCGGGGTGGATCGTGCGCGCGCCGAGGCGGCTCGGAACCCCCTGGAATCCGGTTTTTGCGGACGCGAAAAGTGCGCTACTGTTCTGCTCTCGCAGGGAGCGGAAACGCTCACAGCGAAGCGCGGACGTAGCTCAGTTGGTAGAGCGCAACCTTGCCAAGGTTGAGGTCGCCGGTTCGAACCCGGTCGTCCGCTCGGAGAGGGTTCGGCTCTCAGTGGTGGAGTGGCCGAGAGGCGAGGCAACGGCCTGCAAAGCCGTGTACACGGGTTCGAATCCCGTCTCCACCTCGTACAGCACGCGGACGATTGGCGCAGCGGTAGCGCGCTTCCCTGACACGGAAGAGGTCACTGGTTCGATCCCAGTATCGTCCACCAACAGGCGGCGTGGTCAGCGAAAGACTGACCACGCCGCCTTTTTCAATGGCTGCGAGCTTGAGCGACGACCGCGAGCAGCAGCACTGCTGCTCCTGTGACGGCCAGTGCGGTCAGGTGCTCGTGGAAAGCGAGGACTCCAATGGCTGTTGCTACTACGGGTTCCAGGAGCGCTATTACTGCTGCTGTTGAAGCCTTGAGGGTTCGTAGGCCGGCGTAGAACAGCGTGTAGGCAAGAGCGGTGGGGACCAGGCCGAAGTACGCGATCAAGAGCCAGCCTGTCCACGTTGTGGGGAGTTCTGCGAACGGTGCCAGCACCAGCGCTCCGGTGATGAAACCTACGAGGGCTGTGGCCAGCGGGTCTTGGCCGTTTCGGTTCAGGAGCGTGGTGATTGAGTAGCCGACGGCCGAGGCCACGGCGGCTGCTATGCCGGTGAGGCTGGCGGTGCCGGTCGTGGCTGTGAGAAGGACCAGGCCGGCTATGGCGGTGAAGGTAGCTGCGGTGAGGCGTTCGCGGGCGGCGATGGTGATGATCACCGGCGCAGCGCCCAGAGCGACCACGGTGGCGATTCCTACACCTACACGTGGGATTGCGGTGAAGTAGCCGAGTTGGCAGATGGCCAGGCCGACGCCGCTCAGTGCGGCACGTCGCTGGACAGGTCGGCGACGTACGGCAGGCAACAGCCAGACGGCTGCGGCGGCCAGGCGCCAAAAGGACGTGGCCAGCGGCGACAGACCGGCGTACGTCGACAGCAAGACGCCGGTGGGGCCGCCGGTACCCCAGGCGAGGGCGGCGAGGATTACTAGGACAAGGGCACGCCGATGGTGCATCGGACACTCCGGGATGGTGTTCGCAACGAAGGATGGGGCGTCTGCGAACAGCCCGAAGAAGCCCAGGTCACAGGACCTGGGCGCGTGGGGGAAGCCGTCCGCTAAGCGGCGGTCGGCGGAGTGATGATGCGATGCACGAGGCAGACCTTAGCCAGTGCCGCAAAGCTCGGCGAGTGGATTACATGCGGAGGTATGAGCCGCCGTTGAAGTCGAGGACCGTGCCGGTGGCGAACTCTGCTTCGGCCGAGGCCAGGTAGCAGATGGCGGCGGCCACCTCGGACGGGTCTGCTACACGTTCCAGGGGGCTTTCCAGGCGGCGCCGGTCGTAGCCTTCGCCGGCCAGGTTGACCGCGGCCATGTCGGTGACGGTCCAGCCGGGGGCGATGGCGGTGACGGCGATTCCTTCGGGCCCCAGGGCGCGGGCCAGGGATTGGGTGAAGGAGACGATCGCCGCTTTCGAGGCGCCGTACGCCGGCTGGTTCGGCTCGCCCCGGAACGCACCGCGGGACGACACGTTCACGATCCGGCCGCCGCGGGTCATGTGCCGCACTGCGCACCACGTGACGTTGGACGGACCAACGAGATTCACCGCGAGCGTGTCCGCCCACGCGCGCTGCCACTCGGCGTACGTCGTCTCCCGGATCCGGTGCGGGTGGTACACGCCGGCGTTGTTCACGAGTACGTCGATGCTGCCCAGCGCGGTCGCGGCGTCCGACACCATCCGCTCGATCGCGTCCGGATCCGCCAGGTCCGCCTGGACGGTGAGATGACCCGACCCGGGCAACTCCTTGACGAGTCGGGAGGCCGCCTCCCCGGACGAGCTGTAATGCACCGCCACCCGGTCCCCCGCGGCGGCGAAGGCCCGCGCCGTCGCCGCACCGATCCCCCGCGAAGCCCCTGTCACCAGCACTGATCGGTTCATGCGACCGATCCTGCCATCAGGGACGCGGCGTCCAGTCCTTGCGGTACGACTTCGCCGCCCGGACCCTCTGCCTTTTCGCCTCGTTCCGCAGCCGCACGTCCGCCCGCCGAGCCATGTACGCCGCTTCGCGCTGCAGCTTCACCCAGCTCTCGTAGCGCCGGTACGGCAACGTCCCGTCCTCGAGACCCGCCCGTACCGCGCAGCCCGGCTCGGACTCGTGTGAGCAGTCCTTGAACTTGCACTGCTCCGCCAGCTCAGTGATGTCCGGGAACGCGGCAGCCAGGCCCTCCCCGCTCTCCTGCAGACCGATCCCCCGCAGCCCGGGCGTATCGATGACGACGCCCCCACCCGGCAGCACGATCAGCTCACGCCGTACCGACGTGTGCCGTCCCTTGCCGTCCTCCCGGATGTCCTGCACGTCCAGCAGCTCTACACCGGCCAGCGCGTTCACCAGCGACGACTTACCGGCACCACTGGATCCCAGCAGCGCCAGGGTCGCGTCGCCGGCCAGTAGCTCGCGTACGGCGTCCATCCCGGCGCCCGTGCTCGCACTACACACGAGTACGTCGGCCCCGGGCGCGGCAGCAGCCACGTCCTCGGCCAGCAGGTCGGCGTCGTTGACGAGGTCCGACTTGGTCAGTACGACGACCGGCCGCGCGCCGCTCTCCCACGCCAGCGCCATGAAGCGCTCGATCCGGACGATGTTCGGCTCGGGGACCAGGCCGACGACGATCGCGATCACGTCGACGTTCGACGCGAGCACCTGGCCGCGGGACGAGCCGCCGACCTCGGCCCGGACGATCGCCGACCGGCGGGGCAGCACCGACTCGACCGTGATCCGGTCGTCCGGCCAGGATCGCAGTACCACCCAGTCACCCGTGCACGGGCCGGCCTGGGCGTCGGAGGCCATCTCGGCGAGCAGCGCCCCGGACCAGCTGGCCCGGACCGGCCCGCCCTCGGTGAAGACCGTCGCCAGGCCCTTGTCGACCCGGGCGACGCGTCCCGGGACCAGGTCCGCGGGAACGGTTTGCAGACAATCGGCCGTGGAGCTGTCGAGTCCCAGGGCCTGGAGTGTGGCTGACATGCGGCGAACCTTTCGAAGGGTCCGGCCGCGGGATTCAGCTCCGCGGACGGACGATGCGGGAGACAACGGGCCGTACGGCCTGTTCGAAGCTCATGGCGGATTGCCTCCCTTCGGGTCCTTTGCGGTCCGCCAGGACCGTCTGTCGCGATGCCGTCAGCGTAGGTCGTCGGTGTCCCCCTGCGCACCCGGTTTTCCGACCCGGGCCGGCTCGTCGGGATCCTTCTTCGCCACGGTCTTCCGCGCGGCCTTCTTCAGACTCTTCTGCACCGCCGGAGCGACGTTCCGCGGGTGCTCCGCGAGCTCCTCCAGCTTCCGCGCCGCCTCCGCCTCCGGGCGTTCGTCGGACTCGACCGGCGTCAGCGGGTGCGTGTGCGGGTGGTCGTGGTGCTGCTCCGGCTCGGCCTTCATCACCGGCTCGACGTCGTCCTTGTCCTCGGCCGGCTCGGGCTCTTCCTTCTTGACCTCGGTGACGTGCGCCTTGTGCGGCCACAGCCGGTCCACCACCGCGTTCAGCGCGGCGCCGATCAGTACCGCGATCGCGGTCATGTAGAGCCACATCAGTACCGCGATCGGTGCCGCCAGCGGGCCGTAGATCGACGTACCGCCGACCGTGCTCTGCAGGATCCAGCGGAGCACGAAGCTGCCGAGGATCCAGATCGACAGCGCCAGGAACGAGCCGGGCAGGTCCGAGACCCACGGCGTCCGGATCGGGACCGACAGGTGGTACAGGGTGTTCAGGAAGCCCGCGGACAGGATCGTGACCACCGGCCAGTACAGCTGGTTCAGGAAGTCGAGGCGGTGCGGCAGCAGGGCGTCGACCGCGTCCGGGCCGGCCAGCACCAGAGGCAGCACGATCACGCCGATGACCAGCGCGGCGCAGTACAGGCTGAAGGACAGTGCGCGGGTCTTGACGATGCCGCGCTTGCCGCCCATCCCGTACATGATCGTGATCGTGTCCACGAACACGTTCAGCGCGCGGCTGCCGGACCACAGCGCGAGCACGAATCCGATCGAGATCACGTCCGGCCGGCCGCCGTTCAGCACCTGGTCCAGCGTCGGCGAGATGACGTTCCGGATCGAGTCGTCGGTGAGCGCCTGGGCGGCCAGGTCGACGATCTGCTGCTTGATGTCGTTGATCGTCTCGACCTCGAACCACTTGCTCGCGATGTAACCGAGCGAGCCGGCCAGCCCGAAGATCAGCGGCGGCAGCGAGAGGATGGCGTAGAACGCCCCCTCCGCCGCGAGTCCGGTGACCCGGTAGCGCAGACACACCCCGATCGTCTGGGTGAGCAGCCTCCAGGTCGTCGCGGGGACCTTGCGAACCCATGCCAATGAGAGGGAGCTCCCACCAGTGGGTCCTGCCCCAGAACGTGCCATACCGCTTACCGTACTGACATGGCGGACCCATTCGCGGTAACGAACCAGGCTCCCCCACTGCGGGGCGTGAACTTCTTCACGCGGGACGCGGCCCTCGGTGACGCTCTGCGTCCGTACGCCGGGCTCACCGGCGACCTCACCGCGGATCCCGGCCTGACCCGGATCGGCGAGCTGGCCGGCTCCGAGGAGGCCCGCGCGCACGCCCTCCCGGCCAACCAGAACCCGCCCGTCCTACGGACCCACGACCGGTACGGGAACCGGATCGACGAGGTCGAGTTCCACCCGTCGTGGCACTGGCTGATGGAGCAGGCCGTCGGGTTCGGGCTGCAGGCCGCGCCGTGGACGAGCGACAGCCCCGCGCCGCACCTGCGACGGGCGGCCGGGTTCTACCTCTGGTCGCAGGTGGAGCCCGGGCACGGGTGCCCGATCTCGATGTCGTACGCCGCGGTCCCGGCGCTGCGCGCGGACGAGCGGCTGGCGGCGGAGTGGGTGCCGCGCCTGGCGTCCACGGAGTACGACGTACGCCGGCTGCCGGCCGCGGCGAAGGGCGGCGTACTGGCCGGGATGGGGATGACCGAGAAGCAGGGCGGGTCCGACGTACGGGCGAACCTGACGACGGCGACGCCGGCCGGGGACGTGTACCAGCTGGACGGGCACAAGTGGTTCTGCTCGGCGCCGCAGGTGGACGTTTTCCTGGTACTGGCGCAGGCGCCGGACGGGCTGAGCTGCTTCGTCGTACCCCGGGTACTTGCCGACGGCAATCGGAACCCGTTCGCGTTGCAGCGGCTGAAGGACAAGCTCGGGAACCGGTCGAACGCGTCGTCGGAGGTCGAGTTCCACGGGACGATCGGGTACCGGCTCGGCGACGAGGGGGCCGGCGTACGCACGATCATCGAGATGGTCGCGGCGACCCGTCTCGACTGCGTGCTCGGGTCGGCCGCGCTCCAGCGGCGCGCTCTCGTCGAGGCCGTCTGGCACACGCGCCACCGATCCGCCTTCGGTGGGCTGCTGTCGGACAAGCCCGCGATGCGGAACGTGCTCGCCGACCTGGCGATCGAGAGCGAAGCGGCAACAGCCCTCGCCATGCGCCTCGCCGCCGCCGTCGACGGGGGCAGCGAGGCTGAAGGGGCGTTCCGGCGGATCGGGTTGCCGTTGGCGAAGTTCTGGGTGTGCAAGCGGACGCCGTTCATGGTGGCCGAGGCGCTGGAATGTCTTGGCGGGAACGGGTACGTCGAGGAGTCCGGGCTGCCGCTGTTGTACCGGGAGTCGCCGTTGAACTCGATCTGGGAAGGGTCCGGCAACGTGAACGCGCTCGACGTACTGCGAGCGCTGCGCCGTCCGGAGTCGCTCGACGCCTGGCTGACGGAGCTGGCCGCGGTGCAGGGCGCGGACCAGCGGCTGGACGCGGCCGTGAACGACGTACTGCAAGCGCTTGCTGACGCGGAGAACGCAGAGGCAGGGGCGCGCCGGCTGGCCGCGCAGATGGCCCTGTGCCTGCAAGCTTCGTTGCTGATCAGGAACTCGACGCCGGAGGTCGCGGATGCGTTCGTGGCGTCCCGGCTGGCCGGCGATTGGGGCGGGGTGTTCGGGACGCTTCCGAGGACGACTCCCTTCGAGCGGATCCTCGAGCGCACGATAGGGTGAGCGACGTCGCGACTGGCGCGCTGAAGGTGGAGAACCACCGGGGAGCGAAACCCGTCGGCACCGTGCGCCTGGGTGCCTTCGACCCACTGCAAACCGCAGGAGAGACAACGATGACTCAACCCTTCGATGCCGCCGCCGCGTCGGCCGCGTACAACAACGCGCTGCAGGTGATCGCCGCGGTCGAACCGACGATCGCCGGCGCGATCAAGGCCGAGCTGGCCGACCAGCGGTCCTCGCTGAAGCTGATCGCCAGCGAGAACTACGCCTCCCCCGCCACGCTGCTCACGATGGGCAACTGGCTGTCGGACAAGTACGCCGAGGGCACCGTCGGGCACCGCTTCTACGCCGGCTGCCAGAACGTCGACACCGTCGAGCAGACCGCCGCCGACCACGCGCAGGCACTCTTCGACGCCCCGCACGCGTACGTCCAGCCGCACTCCGGCATCGACGCGAACCTGGTCGCGTTCTGGGCGATCCTGGCGCAGCGGATCGAGTCCCCGGCGCTCGCCGAGGCCGGTGCGAAGCACGTCAACGACCTGTCCGAGGAGGACTGGACCAAGCTCCGCAAGGCGCTCGGCGACCAGAAGATGCTCGGCATGTCGCTGGACGCCGGCGGTCACCTGACGCACGGTTTCCGGCCGAACATCTCCGGCAAGATGTTCAACCAGCACTCGTACGGCACGAACCCGGAGACGGGGCTGCTGGACTACGACGAGGTCGCCCGCAAGGCGCGCGAGTTCAAGCCGCTGATCCTGATCGCCGGCTACTCGGCGTACCCGCGCAAGGTGAACTTCGCCAAGATGCGCGAGATCGCCGACGAGGTCGGTGCCACGCTGATGGTCGACATGGCGCACTTCGCCGGCCTGGTCGCGGGCAAGGTGTTCACCGGCGACTTCGACCCGGTCCCGCACGCGCACGTCACCACGACGACCACGCACAAGTCGCTGCGCGGCCCGCGCGGCGGCATGGTGCTCTGCCAGCCGGAGTACGCCGAGTCCGTCGACCGCGGCTGCCCGATGGTGCTCGGCGGCCCGCTCAGCCAGACGATGGCCGCGAAGGCGGTCGCGCTGGCCGAAGCGCGGCAGCCCTCGTTCCGGGAGTACGCGCAGAACGTCGCGGACAACGCGGTCACGCTCGCCGAGGGACTGATGAAGCGCGGCGTCAAGCTCGTCACGGACGGCACGGAGAACCACCTCGTGCTGCTGGACGTCTCGTCGTACGGCATCACCGGCCGGCAGGCCGAGTCGGCGCTGCTCGACGCGGGCATCGTGACGAACCGGAACGCCGTACCGCGGGACCCGAACGGGGCCTGGTACACGTCCGGCGTCCGGATCGGTACGCCGGCGCTCACCACGCGCGGGTTCGGGGCCGACGAGTTCGACCGGGTGGCCGAGCTGATCGTCGACGTACTGTCGTCGACCACCCCGACCACCACGTCCGCGGGCGCCCCGTCGAAGGCGAAGTACGTCCTCGCCGACGGCGTCGCCGACAAGACCAAGGCCGCCTCGGCCGAGATGCTGGACAAGTTCCCGCTCTACCCGGGCCTCGAGCTCAGCTGATCCCTAGCCGACCACCGGCTGCCCGTCCTCAGCTTGCTGGGGGCGGGCAGCTCTTTTCGGCATCAGTACGGCGGCGAGGATCGCGCCGGCGACCGCGATGCCGCCGGAGACCCACATCGTGGTGTTGAGGCTGGTCAGGAACGCCTCCCGCACGCTGCTCGCCAGCCCCGCGGAGCCGGTCTTCGCCGCCACCGAGAGACCGCCCGCGAGACTCCGCTGCGCCGCGTCCGCGACCTGCGCCGGCAGACCGGTCGTGTCCACGTTGTGCCGGTAGACCGAGTTCAGCACGGTCCCGAGGACGGCGACGCCGACCGTCCCGCCGACCTGACGGAACGCCTGCAGCAATCCGGATCCGGTCCCGGCCCGCTCCGGGTCGAGGACGCCGAGCGCCGCGTTCATTGCCTGCGGCATCGAACACCCGAGCCCGAAACCGACCACCACGAACCAGCTCGCGGTGTAGCCGTACCCGGTGCCGAGGTCGGTGAACGCGCCGAGCACGAACCCGGCCGCCATCACCACGAACCCGGCCATCACGACCAGCCGGGTACCGATCCGCGACTCCACCGGCTCGGCCAGCTTCGCCCCGACGGTCATCCCGCCGATGAACGGCAACAGCTTCAGCCCGGTGTGCAACGCGTCCGAGCCGTTGATGCCCTGGAAGTACTGCGGCATCGTGAACAGCAGCCCGAAGATCGCGAACACCGACACCGTCAGCAGTACGGCGCCGCCGGTGAACACCCGCTCGCGGAACAGCCGCAGCTCGATCAGCGGCTCCCGGTTCCGCCGCTGCCAGATCAGGAACCCGGCGATCAGGACGACGGCCAGCCCGAGGGACACGATCGTGGCCGCGTCGGACCAGGACGTCTCGCCCGCCTTCGTCACGCCGTACACCAGGGTCGCGAGTCCGGCGCTGGACAGCACGATGCCGAGCCAGTCGATCGCCGGGCGGTTCGCGCTCCGGCTCTCCGGGACGAGCAGCGTCACCGCGAGTGCGGCCAGGAACGCGATCGGGACGTTGATCACGAAGATCCACTGCCAGCCGGCGTGGTCGAGCAGCAGCCCACCGACGATCGGGCCGAGCGGCATACCGATGCTGTTGGCAACGACGAAGAAGCCGATCGCCTTCTTCCGCTCCTGCTCGGTGCGGAACAGCACGGTGATCAGCGAGAGCGCGACCGGGACGATCATCGCGGCGCCGATCCCGAGGAACGCGCGGGCCGCGATCAGCTGACCGGCCGAGCCGGAGAGCGCGCAGGCGAGCGACGCCAGCCCGAAGAGCGTGAGGGCGATCGCGATGAGCTTGCGCCGCCCGTACCGGTCGCCGAGCAGACCGGCCGGCAGCAGCAGCGCGGCGAGCACCAGGTTGTAGCTGTTCGCCATCCATTGGAGCTGGCCGGTGGACGCGTCGAGGTCCTTGGCGAGGGTCGGCAACGCGACGTTGAGCACGGTGGTGTCGAGGCCGAGCACGAGCACGGCCAGACACAACGCGACGAGGACACCGAAGCGGCGGGCGCCGGTCAGCGCCGGCGCGGCGGTGGTGGCTGCTGAGGTCATGCAATTCAAATTATCAGAAGTTTGTGATAGTTGCGATAAATCCAATTACTGTAAGCTTCAACCATGGCGGAGGAACCGAGCCGGGAGGCAGTCAGCCAGTTCGTCGAGCGGTTCGCGGGCGTGCTGGCGAACAGCGGCGTACCGACGATGTCGGCTCGGGTGATGGGCGCGATGCTGGTCAGCCCCGACGGGACGCTGACCGCGGCGGAGCTCGCCGAGTCCCTGAAGATCAGCCAGCCGGCCGTGTCCGGCGCGGTCCGGCAGCTGCTCCAGGTCTCGTTCATCTCCCGCGAGCGGCTGCCCGGCTCCCGCAAGGACCACTACCGGATCCGCGAGGACGTCTTCGCCGCGATCCTGGAGCGCCGCAACCTCGCCCTCAGCGAGTGGGAATCCACCAGCCGCTCCGGCGCCGCCCTCTTCCCCGCCGGCTCCCCCGTCGCCAACCGCCTCACCGAGGCCGCCGACTTCTTCGCGTTCATCCACGCCGACATGGACCAAATGATCAAGAACTGGCGCGCGGACCGCCACCCATGACCCCCACCCTCCGCGACGAACTCCTGCGAATGGCCTCCGCAGACCAGGACGCCCGCCGGCAGTTGGACGAACATCCACGCCTGCTGGACGGCGTACCCGAGATGGAACTGACGGCGTCTGAGAGGCAATCCCTGGATCGCCTTCAGGCGGTGGACGCCGAGAACACCACGCGGATGAAGACAATCGTCGCATCACACGGCTGGCCCGGTCACAGCCTCGTTGGTGCCGATGGTGCCCAAGCGGCTTGGCTGCTGGTCCAGCACGCCGATCGCGACCTGCCGTTCCAGCGCGCCTGCCTCGAGCTGTTGAGCGAGTCTGTCCAAGCCGGCGACGCCGACGCCGCCCACGAGGCGTACCTCACCGACCGGGTGTTGGTGGCTGAGGGTAAGCCGCAGCTGTACGGGACTCAGTTCAGGCTGGCTGCTGACGGCTCGTGGGAACCTCGGCCGTTGGACAGTCCCGAGCAGGTCGACGTGCGGCGGCGTCGGGTGGGGCTGGAGTCGTTGGATGAGTACCGGAGGCGGTTTCCGGTCAGGTGATCGGGGGTTGGGGTAGGGGTGCTTGGATCAGGCGGGCGAGTGACAGGGCGGTGGCGTCCGCGTGGTGTGGGGTGACTACCTGGGCGCCTACGGGGAGACCGGTCGAGAGGCCGGCGGGGACGCTGACGGCGGGGTGGCCGGTGACGTTGAAGGTCCAGCAGGGGTCGCCGGTGATGATGGACTGTTCGTGCTGGTCGTAGCCGTGGGCAACGGTCAGGGTTGTCGGGGTGATGAGTGCGTCGACCTTCGTGAAGACGTCCGCCATGGCGGTGTTGTTGTGATCCCGCACTCGCCGGGCGCGCTGCACCTCCTCTGCCGTCACGCCTCGCCCGTTGTCGAGCGCCGACAACACAGGCCACGCGATGTCGGTCGGCGCGAGCTCCAGCGGTACGTCGACCACATCCACGCCGCACTCCTCCAGCCGCTCACGAATCACCCGATCAACTCCGGCGTCAGCAGCACACGCCCCAAGCGTCGACCGATACGCCACTCGCCACTCGCGTCTTTGTGAACCCACCAACCACGAATCCGCGCCGAGCGTGGTTGGTGGGTTCTCAAAGATGGGTACAGGCCAGCGCGGTAGGGCTGTGGGGTCGAGGCGGTGGGGGCCGCTGGCGAGGCTCGTGGCGAGGATGACGTCGTCGAGGTCGGCGCCGATCACGCCCGCCGTGGTGAGCTCACCTAGGCCCCTGCCACCAGGGCGCGGGATCCGTCCGTACGTGCCCTTGAAGCCGACGATCCCGCAGAAGGAGGCCGGGATGCGCAACGAGCCGCCGCTGTCGCCGCCGGTCGCCAGTGGTACGACGCCTGCCGCCACCGCGGCCGCCCCGCCGGCGGTCGAACCGCCAGGTGACCGCGTGAGGTCCCACGGATTGCGCGTGTACTCCTGCCCGTTCCATCCGAAGGTCAACGACACCGCGCCCGGCCGGGCCCGCGTCGACCAGCCGATCGGGACGGCGCCCGCCGCGGTCAGCCGGCTCAGGATCGGCGACTCCGGCGGCGTCCGCGCCTTCACCAGGAACGGCACTCCCGCCAACGCCCCCGCTGGATCCACTCGCTGCGCCGCCCGCCGCGCTCCGTCCGCGTCCAGCTCCGCCAAGAAGTGCAACACCGGATCCAGTCGCCGAGCCGCCTCCAGCGCCTCCTCGACCATCTCGATCGCCGTCGCCGCACCCGACCGCACCAACTGCGCTGTCTCGAGGGCGGTACGTCGCCCCATCAGACCTCCCCGACCACGCAACACCCCGCGTCGGCTGGTCATTTGGCGATCAGGCAATAGGTGAAGGCAAGGCGCCGGTCCAGCCAGTCGGCTGTCACGGTGACGACGTTCGTGCCCTCGGAGTACATGGCGACTTCGTCGCCGGCGCGCCACTCCAGGGTGCGGGCCTTCACCGGCTGGTCGCCGCCCTCGTCGCCGATCCCGGTGAGGCCATCGAGTACGCCGACGAGCAGACGGCCGGCTGCCTTCGCGGCGAGGCGGGCCGGTGAGCCGGTCAGCCATTCCGTGCGGCCCAACAGCTCAGGCCGGCCCGGCTGGGTGATGCGCCAGTTCGGGCGGACGAGTGGGCGGCTGGACGGGAGGCGGGTGATGGTGCCGATCTCGGTGCCGTTCGCATCGACAACCGACCAGCCGTGGTCGGACAGACGCACGACCCCGCAGAGCAGCTGCGTCAGTTCGGCGTCGACGTACAGCGTCCGGTCGGGGCCGACGTACGCGCAGGCCGTGAGCACCCGTTCGTCCTTGGAGCCCGACGGCACCCGGATGGCGTTCGGTCCCCATTCGATCCGGTTGCGGCTGCGGGTCGCCGGCCGTTCGACATTGCTGAGCGTGAACTCACGTACGCTCTCCCAGCCGGGCACCCGCCGAGTCTACGTGCACCCGGGTCGCGGCCCACAGCATCAGGAGAGCGAACAGTACGCCGACCACGCCGCACGCGACCGAGATACTCGACAGGCTGATCAGTGCTCCGAACCCGGTCATCGCGAGCGGCATCAGCGCCTCGTCGGACAGGTTCACGATGCTGAAGCTGCGCCCGAGGTACGACGGATCGACCGACTGCTGGAACGCCGCCGACAGCTGCGCCGACGCGATTCCCGCCGTACAGCCGATCATCGCCATCGCGACGAACACGGCCAGTCGCGGCACCACCCCGATCATCGCGCACCCGGCCGCCTGCACCACCAGCGCCAGCAGCCCCGACCGCGCCAGGTCCGCCGGCTTCCACCGGATCGCCACCAGCGCACCGGCCGCGGCCGCGATCCCGGAACAGGCCTCGAACCACCCGTACCAGGCTGGGCCCCAGCCCGCCTGGTGCGTGCGCTGCACGAGTCCGACCGCGAGAACCGGCCCCACGCACAGGTTCAGTCCGGAGAACGCGATCACCAGCGTCCGCGCCCGGACGTCGCGCTTCAGGTACGCGAACCCGTCTCGAAGATCGGCCCGCACAGACCTGCCCGAGGAAGCGGGCTGCGGCAACCGCGGCTTCACCACGAACGCGAGCGCCAGCGCGATCACCACGAACGACGCCGCGTCGACAAGCATCACTGTGACGAGACCACCGTGCGCGACCAGCAACCCGCCCAGCGGCGCACCCGCGAACGTCGCCAACCGCGTCGCCAGCTGCGTACCGGCCGACAGCTTCACGAGGTCCTCGGACCTCACCATCCGCCGCGGCAGAGTCCCGGACGCGGGCGTGTACAGCGCGTCGACCGCCCCGAACACGACCGCCACCGCGACCAGCAACCCGAGCGACAACCCCCACACGAGGACCGCCGCCGAGGCGGCGACGAGCACGACGATCCGCGCCAGGTTCGCGAGGATCATCGTCCGCCGGCCGTCGAGCCGGTCCGCGAGCGCGCCGCCGTACAGCAGGATCAGCGCCTTCGGCAGCGCGCCGATCCCCATCACCAGCCCGGCTCCTGCGGGCGTCGTGACCTGGGCCGCACTCCAGGCGAGCCCGACGTACCACGCCACGTCACCGGCCCAGGAGATCCCGGCCGACAGGATCCAGCCGTGCACCCGACGGTCTCTCCGGAGCGGCGGGAAGACCGGGGCGCTCATGGCCGGGCGGGTACGGCGTGCGCGAAGAAGAACACGCGGTGCGCGTCCTCCCCCTCGGCCGGGTGGTCGCGGTACTCGCGGACCAGGTCCTCGATCCGTTCGCTCAGCTCCTCGAGCTGCGACGGCGTCAATGTGAGCCATCTCTCGGTCGCGTACGCCGCCCGCACCCAGGGCTCGTCGAACTCGTGCCGGATGTCGAACCACTGCCGCACCTTGCCGACGTGGTGGGCCAGGTTCACGTCCTCCGCCGAGGCCGCGACCAGCTCCCCCGCCGGGTCGCCCTGGGCGTCGGCGATCGACCACGAGTACTCCGAGGCGTCGCCGAGCTTCCACCAGCGTTCGCGCCGGGTCTTCGCGAGTTCAGGCGCTTCGACGATCACGCCCGCGGACGCGAGAACCTTCAGGTGATGGCTGACGTTGCCGACAAGTTCTCCGGTCGCCCCGGCCAGCCGGGAGGCGGTCGCGGGGCCGTCGACGTGCAGCAGGTCGAGCAGCCGGCGGCGCAGCGGATGGTGCATCGCGGCCAGCACGGACGGGGTCACGGACCGCCGGTTCGGAGGTGTCATGGACGCCACCGTAGCTTCCACAAGATATCTTGCACAAGAGTTCTTGCAGATCAGTGAAGACGCCGCGAGTAAACTCCACCAGGCCGCTAGACATAGCCACATCGTGAGATCGGGTCTCAGGATGTAGGAATGGGAGTTGATTTGTCAGGCGCTGGCGCTGACGCTTGTGGACATGCTCGCTGCCCTTTCCACCCACCTCGTAGGTCGCATTCATGTCGACCTCGGGCGGATGCGCAGCGCCATCTGTTGTCCTTCGATGTTCTGACAGCCCCCTGATCATTCCCCGATCACCGCTGGGTGCGCACCGCGCGGAACACATCGAACCGACGACGCTTCGATCTCCCCGCCGCTGGTGAACACCTGTCACGAGGACAAGGACACGCCCCGATGACTGCCGGCGTCACCACTCCTGCTCGCAAGCCCGCCCGCCCGCGCAAGGGCAAGGGCGAAGGCCAGTGGGCACTCGGATACCGCGAGCCGCTGAACAAGAACGAAGAGAACAAGAAGAACGACGACGGCCTGAACGTCCGGGCCCGGATCGAGAACATCTACGCGCACCGCGGCTTCGACTCGATCGACCCGGCCGACCTGCGCGGCCGGTTCCGCTGGTGGGGGCTGTACACGCAGCGCAAGCCCGGGATCGACGGCGGCAAGACCGCGACGCTCGAGCCGGAGGAGCTGGACGACCGCTACTTCATGATGCGGGTCCGGGTCGAGGGCGGGCAGCTGACCACCGAGCAGCTCAGGGTGATCGCCGAGGTCTCGGCCAAGTACGCGCGGAACACGGCCGACATCACCGACCGGCAGAACATCCAGCTGCACTGGATCGCGATCGAGGACGTGCCGGCGATCTGGCAGGCGCTCGAGGCCGTCGGGCTGTACACGACCGAGGCATGCGGCGACGTACCGCGCGTCGTGATCGCCAGCCCGGTGGCCGGGATCGCGGCGGACGAGATCATCGACCCGACGCCGGCGATCGACGAGATCGTCGCGAAGTACATCGGGTCCGACGAGTTCTCGAACCTGCCGCGCAAGTTCAAGACCGCGCTGACCGGGCACCCGTCGCACGACGTCGTACCCGAGGTGAACGACATCGCGTTCGTCGGTGTCGTGCACCCGGAGCACGGCCCGGGCTTCGACCTGTGGGTCGGCGGCGGCCTGTCCACGAACCCGATGCTCGCGCAACGGCTCGGCACCTGGATCCCGCGCGAGGAGGTCGCCGAGGCGTGGTGGGGCGTGACCAGCATCTTCCGCGACTACGGCTACCGCCGGTTGCGGAACCGGGCCCGGCTGAAGTTCCTGGTCGCGGACTGGGGCGTCGAGAAGTTCCGTGAGGTGCTGGAGACGAAGTACCTCAACCGGAAGCTGATCGACGGCCCGGCGCCCGAGGTGCCCGCTGTCCAGGGCGACCACGTCGGTGTCCACCAGCAGAACGACGGCAAGTACTTCGTCGGCGTCGCCCCGGTCGTCGGCCGGGTCTCCGGTACGTCGCTCGCCCAGGTCGCGGACGTCGTCGCCCGGCACGGGTCGAACCGGATCCGGACCACGCCGCAGCAGAAGCTGCTGGTGCTGGACGTCGAGGAGTCGCAGGTCGACTCGCTGGTCGCCGAGCTGGACGCGCTCGGGTACCAGGCGAACCCCTCGGCCTGGCGGCGGAACACGATGGCGTGCACGGGGATCGAGTTCTGCAAGCTCGCGATCGTCGAGACCAAGGCGAAGGCGGCCCGGCTGATCGAGGAGCTCGAGGAGCGGATCCCGGAGCTCGACGTACCGATCACCGTGAACCTGAACGGCTGCCCGAACTCCTGCGCCCGGATCCAGACCGCGGACATCGGCCTCAAGGGCCAGCTGGTGATGGATGCCGACGGCAACCAGGTGCCCGGGTACCAGGTACACCTCGGCGGCGGCCTCGGCCTGGACGCCGGCTTCGGCCGGAAGCTCCGCGGTCACAAGGTGACGGCCGACGACCTCACCGACTACGTGGAGCGGGTCACGCAGACGTATCTGAAGGAGCGCAACGAGGGCGAGCGGTTCGCCCAGTGGGTCACCCGGGCAGACGAGGAGGCGTTGCAGTGAGCGAACGCGCAGCGCCTCATTACTGCCCGTACTGCGGGGACGAGGACCTCAGGCCCTCCGAGGACGGCCACGGCGCGTGGGAGTGCCGGGCCTGTGCACGGGTGTTCCAGCTGAAGATGACCGGACTGCGGGTGAGTGTGGAATGAGCACGGATCTGAAGACGCTCGCCGAGGAGGCGAACGAACGGCTGGCCGACGCGTCGCCCGTCGAGGTGCTGAGCTGGGCGCGCGAGACGTTCGGTGACGAGCTCGTCGTGACTGCCTCGATGGCCGACGGCGCGCTCCCCCATCTGGCGGCGCAGGCGGCGCCGGGTGTCGACGTACTGTTCCTCGACACCGGCTACCACTTCGCGGAGACGATCGGGACCCGGGACGCGGTGGCCGCGACGCTGCCGATCAACCTGATCAACGCGCTGCCGAAGCAGACCGTCGCCGAGCAGGACGCGGAGTACGGCGAGAAGCTGCACGACCGCGACCCGAACACGTGCTGCGCGCTCCGCAAGGTCGAGCCGCTGAACCGGTACCTGTCCGGCTACAAGGCGTGGGTCACCGGCATCCGCCGCGAGGAGGCGCCGACCCGCGCGAACACGCCGGTCGTCGAGTACGACGAGAAGCGCGACATGGTGAAGCTGAACCCGATCGCGCCGTGGACGCAGGCCGATCTCGACGAGTACATCGCCGACAACGGCGTACTGGTGAACCTGCTGCAGTACGACGGCTACCCGTCGATCGGCTGCGAGCCGTGCACGCAGCGCGTCGCGCCGGGCGAGGACCCGCGCAGCGGCCGCTGGGCGGGCACCGGCAAGGTGGAATGCGGGTTGCACACATGAGCACAACTGTTACCGAGTTGGACGCTCTGGAGAGCGAGTCGATCTTCGTGTTCCGCGAGGTGGCGGCGGAGTTCGAGCGGCCGGTGATCCTGTTCTCCGGCGGCAAGGACTCGATCGTGATGCTGCACCTGGCCCGGAAGGCGTTCGCGCCGGCAGGTGTGCCGTTCACGCTGCTGCACGTCGACACCGGCCACAACTTCCCCGAGGTGCTGGCGTATCGGGATGCGGTCGTGAAGGAGCTCGGACTGCGGCTCGAGGTGGCCAGTGTCGAGGACTACATCGCCGACGGCCGGCTGCGTGAGCGCACCGACGGGACCCGGAACCAGCTGCAGACGATTCCGTTGCTCGACGCCATCAACTCGCACCGCTTCGACGCCGTGTTCGGCGGCGGCCGGCGGGACGAGGAGCGGGCCCGGGCGAAGGAGCGGATCTTCAGCCTGCGCGACGAGTTCGGGCAGTGGGACCCGCGGAACCAGCGCCCCGAACTGTGGTCGCTGTACAACGGCAAGCACCGGCCGGGTGAGCACGTGCGCGTGTTCCCGCTGTCGAACTGGACCGAGCTCGACATCTGGCACTACATCGAGCGCGAGCAGATCCCGCTGCCGTCGATCTACTACGCCCACGAGCGGGACGTGTTCGAGCGCGACGGCATGTTGCTTGCCGTCGGCCCCTATTCGCGGCCTCGTGACGGCGAGACCGTCGCGCAGCGCCTGGTGAGGTACCGCACGGTCGGCGACATGTCCTGCACCGGGGCGGTGGCCAGTGACGCGACGACCGCCGCGGACGTGGTCGTCGAGGTCGCGGCCAGCGAGATCACCGAGCGCGGCGCCACCCGCGCCGACGACCGGGCCAGCGAGGCCGCGATGGAAGACCGTAAGCGAGAGGGGTACTTCTGATGAGCACGCTCCTCCGCCTGGCGACCGCGGGGTCGGTCGACGACGGTAAGTCCACGCTGGTCGGCCGGCTGCTGCACGACTGCAAGGCGATCCTCGCCGACCAGATCGCGCACGTGAAGACCGTCTCCGAGGCCCGCGGCGGCGACTTCGACTTCGCACTGCTCACCGACGGCCTGCGGGCCGAGCGAGAGCAGGGCATCACGATCGACGTCGCCTACCGGTACTTCGCCACCGACAAGCGCTCGTTCATCCTGGCCGACTGCCCCGGGCACGTGCAGTACACCCGGAACACCGTGACCGGCGCCTCGACCGCGGACGTGGTGATCATCCTGGTCGACGCCCGGCATGGCGTTCTCGAGCAGACCCGCCGGCACCTCGCGGTGGCCGGCCTGCTCCGGGTCCCGCACGTCGTACTCGCGGTCAACAAGATCGACCTGGTCGGCTACGACGAGGTCGTGTTCACCAAGATCGCCAAGGAGGTCAACGAGGTCGCCGACCAGCTCGACATCGCCGACGTCCAGGCCATCCCGGTGTCCGCACTGGTCGGCGACAACGTCGTCGACCGGTCCGGGCGCACCGAGTGGTACGACGGCCCGACGCTGCTCGAGCTGCTGGAGAACGCGAACGGCCGCACCGACACGTCGCAGCAGCCGCTGCGGTTCCCGGTGCAGTACGTGATCCGTCCGCAGACCGACGACGAGTACCGCGACTACCGCGGCTACACCGGGACCGTTGCCTCCGGCACGGTTTCGGTCGGCGACCCGGTGATCGTGCTGCCCGCGGGACGCCGTACCTCGATCGCCGGCATCGACCGCCCGGTGATCACCGCGACCGGTACCGCGGTGGCCGAGCGGCCGTCCGCGGTCGCCGGCGAGGCGGTCACGGTCCGGCTCGCCGACGACATCGACGTCGCCCGCGGCTCGGTGATCGTCGCCGCCGACGCCTCTCCCGGCACCCGCCGGGAGCTGGCCGCCACCGTGAGCTGGTTGTCCGACCGGCCGCTCACCGTCGGGGCCCGGGTGCTGATCAAGCACACCACGACCACCGCGCAGGCGATCGTCACCAAGATCACCGGCGCGCTGGACCTCGACACCCTCGGCGTCATCGACGCCGCCGAGCTGGCCCTGAACGACATCGGCAAGGTGCAGCTCAAGATCGCCGCACCGCTGGCCGCCGACCCGTACTCCCGCAACACCATCACCGGATCGTTCCTGCTGATCGACGCCCACGACGGGTGGACGCTGGCAGCCGGCATGATCGACGACGAAGAAGGGGAACTGCTGTGACTGCTCCAGCGCTCGTGATCCTCGCCCACGGCAGCCGCGACCCGCGCTCGGCCGCCACCGTCCACGCCCTCGTCAAGTGCCTGCGCGAGATGCGTGACGACCTGCGGATCGAAGCCTCCTTCCTCGACCACTGCCCGCCGACGCCGTACCAGGTACTCGGGAAGCTCGCCGCCGAAGGCGTCGAGGAGGTCGTCGTCCTGCCGCTGCTGCTGTCGGCCGCGTACCACGCCCGGATCGACGTACCGGCGGTCATCGACGAGGCACGCAGCCGGTTCCCGAACCTCCGGGTGATCGCCTCCGACGTCCTCGGGTACGACGACACGCTGCTCGACGTGCTCGACCGGCGGATGCGCGCCGAGCTGAAGGGCGGCCGCGTCCGCGAGCTGGACGCGCTGGTGCTCGCGTGCGCCGGTTCGAGCGACTCGCACGCGAACGCGAGCGTCACCCGCCTCGCCCGTCTCTGGGGTCAGCGGCACAAGCTGCCGGTCACCGCCGCGTTCGTGTGCGCGGCGTCGCCGTCGCCCGCCGAGGCCGTTCTGCAGTGGCGGCTCGAGGGCCGGCGGCACGTCGCGGTCGGCTCGCTGTTCTTGGCGCCGGGCGTCCTGCCGGACCGTGCCGAGTCCACCTCACGCCGGGCCGGCGCGGTCGCGGTGTCGCGTCCGCTCGGCGTCAGCGCCGAGGTCGCCCGGCTGGTCATGCTCCGGTACGGCGTCGCCGGCCTCGACCTGCTGACGCTGGAGCCGGCCCCCCGCCCGGTCATCGCCCGCCCCGAGCTGGTCCGGACCGCCTAGAACCTGTGTGGATCGAGGAAGGAGACGTCCGTGTAGGGCGTCTCCTTCGTCGTTTCCTGGGCGAGCAGTTCGCCGATCCCGGCGCAGTGCTTGAACCCGTGTCCGCTGTCGCCGCCCGCGATCACCACGCGGTCGCCGTACCGGCCCGCCAGGAACTGGCCGTCGAGCGAGTCCGTGACCATGCACGGCATCAGCTTCACCGGCTCGGGATCAAGGCCCGGGAACTGGTCGGCGATCGCCGCGGACAGTTCGGCGATGTCCTTGCGCGGGTGGATGTAGCGGTCCAGCTCGTCCGGGTCGACGTCCCGCTCCCGCTCCGCACCGTCGAGGCCGACCTTCACCAGGAAGTCCTCGTCCGACCCGTGCCCCCAGAGCCCCCGGCCGTCCGCGAACTCCCAGATGAACGCCGGGAAGTTCCGTAGCCGGAACGCCTCCGACGCCGGGTCCCTGGGCTGGAACCAGAACAGCGGCGTACGGCGCGGTGACAGCGACACGCCCGGCACCAGCTTGCTCAGCCACGCCCCGGTACAGATCACGACCTGCTCCGCGGTGATGCTCGTGGTCGGCGTCCGCACCGTCACGCCGTCCGGGCGTACGTCGATCCCCGTCACCATCGTGTGCGGATACACCGTCGCGCCCAGCCGCTCGGCCTCCGCGACGTGCGCCCGCACGGTCGGCTCCGCGTAACAGATGCCGGCGTCCGGATCCCACACGGCGACGTCCTCGGCCGCCAGCGCGTACTGCGGGAAGCGCTCGGCGAGTTCGTCATGCGTGAGGTCCGTCGTGGCCGCACCGGCAGCCTTCCGGGCGCCGGTCACCGGACGGCTGTCCGGCGTACCCACGTTGAGCGAACCGGTCTGCCGGACATAGGTCTCCCCGGTCCGCTCCCCCAGTTCCGTCCACAGCCCCAGCGACTTCCGCGCGATCGCCGTCAGCCCCGGATGCTCCATGCACGCCACCCGGAACAACCGCGTGGTCCCGTGCGACGACCCGAACGAATGCCCGATCCCCTGCCGCTCGATCCCGACCACGTCCACTCCGCGCACCGCCAACCGCCACAACGCGGCCGACCCGAACGCCCCCAGCCCGACCACCACGACATCCGCCACACCCGCAACCCTACGCACCCCCCTGCCCGCCCCGCCGGAGGTGGGTGGGTGTTGTTACAGGCCGACCATCGACATTCCGGCTGGGTTGTAGCGGTTGCCTCGGACTCCTACTCGGGTGGCGAGGGTATTGAGGTCTGCCAACTCGTCAGCGGACAGGGCGACCTGAGTGGACGTGTTGTTTTCGTCGACGCGTTCGCGCCGGCGGGTGCCGGGGATGGGGACGATCCACGGCTGCTGGGCGAGCAACCACGCGAGCGCCACCTGCCCCGGCGTGCATCCCTTCGGCTCGGCGAGGGAGCGGATGTACGTGACCAGCGCCTCGTTGGCCGTCAGGTTGTCCGCCTCGAAGCGTGGGACCCGGTTGCGGATGTCGCCGGCGTCGAACGTCGTCGACGTCCCGACCGTACCGGTCAGGAACCCCTTGCCCAGCGGGCTGAACGGCACGAAGCCGATGCCGAGCTCGGCACAGGCGGGCAGCACCTCCGGCTCCGGATCCCGGGTCCACAGCGAGTACTCGCTCTGCACTGCCGTGACGGGGTGTACGGCGTGCGCCCGGCGGATCGTCGCCGCACCGGCCTCGGACAGCCCGAAGTGCCGCACCTTGCCCACCTCGACGAGCTCTCCCACCGTCCCGGCGACGTCCTCGATCGGCACCTCGGGATCCACCCGGTGCTGGTAGAACAGGTCGATCACGTCGATCCCGAGCCGTCGCAGCGACTCGTCGGCGACCCGGCGGATCTGCTCCGGGCGCGAGTTCGTGCCCTGCATCGTCCCGTCCTGGATGTTCCAGCCGAACTTGGTCGCGATCACCACCTGGTCCCGCACCGGCGCCAGCGCCTCGCCGACCAGTTCCTCGTTCACGTACGGCCCGTACACCTCGGCCGTGTCGAAGAACGTGACTCCTTGCTCCACGGCGTACCGGATCACGCCGATCATGTCGTCGCGGTCGCCGGGGTTCGGTCCGTAGCTCTGCGACATGCCCATGCAGCCGAGACCGACCGCGGACACCTGGAGACCTTGACCGAGGGTTCGTGTGTGCATGACCTGACGGTAGATCCGGCCAGGCGTCCGGAGGGAGTCTCTGCGAGTACCTCCCTTGGATAGCGTGATATCTTGATATCTATGGTGAAGGACGTGACCAAGAACATCCTGCTCAGGCTCGATCCGGAGCTGGCCGAGCGGTTGCAGACCGTGGCGTCGGTGGAGGGGCGGTCGGTGTCGGACGTGGCTCGCGAGGCGATCGCGGCGCTGGTGGACCAGCGGCGCCAGGACGCCCGGTTCAGCCGCCTCCTGGAGGAGAACCTGACCCGCCACGAGGAGTCGCTGCGCCGGCTGCGCGGAGACGACTGATGCGTTATCTCGAGCGGTACGACGTCCTCGCCGTCGCCGCGCGGGTGCTGCGTCGCGGGTCCGGCGACGTCGTACGCGGGACCGACCTGGACGCGGTCGACCAGGTGCTGGCCGACGTACGGCGGACCGGCGGGCTGGCGGAAGCGGCCGGTGTACTGCTCGCGGGGCTGGTGCGGGCGCGGCCGTTCGACGGGGCGAACCGGGTCGTCGCGGTCGCCGTGGTGCTGCAGTTCGTCTCGCTGAACCGGGCCGACCTGCAACTCGAGCCGGTCGCGGACGTCGACGAGCTGCTCGACCGGATCGCCGCCGGTGACGCCGGGCAGACCGAGGCCGCCGCGTTCGTCCGCGGCCGGCTGGAACATCACCCGGTCGCCGCCGAGGACCTGCAGGCGGACCTGCGGCTCGAGCTGCTGCTCTCGGAAGAAGCCTTGACCTTCGACATCCAGGACGAGTGGTGGAGGGGAATCCAGATGTACGAACAGTTCAACGAGCAGGCCAGGCAGGTCATCGTGCTGGCGCAGGAAGAGGCCCGCAACCTCGACCACGTGTACGTCGGCACCGAGCACCTGCTGCTCGGCGTCCTCGCGCTGAGGACGAGCGTCGCCTCGCGGGTGCTCTCCGACCTCGGCATCACCGCCCCGGCGGTTCGGGACCTCGTGGTCGAGATCATCGGCCGCGGCAAGAGCGGTGCGGGGACGGGCGCGATCCCGTTCACGCCGCGGGCCAAGAGCACGTTCGAGTTCGCGTGGGGTGAGGCCCGGGCGCGCGGCGCGGAGCAGGTCGGCCCGGAGCACCTGCTGCTCGGCGTACTGCACGACGGCGACGGAGTCGGCGGCCAGATCCTCACCAAGCTCGCCGAGGACGTGGACGAGGTACGCCGGAAGCTCGAGCAGCGGATGAGTTGGCGCCGCCGCTCCGAGTCGGTGGTCGCCGACGCCGTCCAGGAAATGATCGGCGGATCGACCGAAGAGTGGACCGCCTACGGCCGCCGGCATCACCTGATCGCCGAGCTGACCGCCGTACTCGACGAGAACGAGCGACTGCACGAGCAGGTCGCCCGGCTCCGCGACCTGCTCCGCCGGCACGGCATCGACCCGGACACGCCCTGACCCCGGATCAGGTCGCGGCCAGGCGCTTCTTCTCCTTCTCGACGTCGAAGTCCGCGGCCGGCCACTCCGGGTCCAGCTCCTTCAGCGTCTCGAGCAGGATCGTGGTGACCGCCCAGTTCCGGTACCACTTGCGGTCGCTCGGGATCACGTACCACGGTGCGTCCGCGGTGTTACAGCGCTCGATCGCCGCGTGGTAGGCGTCCATGTAGTCCGGCCACAGCTTCCGCTCGTCGACGTCGCCCGGGTTGTACTTCCAGTGCTTGGTCGGGTCGTCGAGGCGGGCCTCCAGCCGGCTGCGCTGCTCCTCGGGCGAGATGTGCAGGTAGCACTTCACGATCTTCACGCCGCCCGCGGTCAGCTCGGCCTCGAAGTCGTTGATCTGGTCGTAGCGCCGGGTCCAGACGTTCGGCGTGACGAGCTCGCGGACGCGGGCGATCAGCACGTCCTCGTAGTGCGACCGGTCGAAGATGCCGATCATGCCGCCGTCCGGCACCGCCTGCCGGATCCGCCACAGGAACCCGCGGCGCTTCTCGGCCGGCGTCGGCGCCTTGAACGAGGTGATCTTCAGGCCCTGCGGGTCCATCAGCCCCGCGCCGTGCCGGATCACGCCGCCCTTGCCGGAGGTGTCCATGCCCTGCAGCACCAGCAGGATGCTCCGCTGCCCGCCGCTGCGCCCCTCGGCGAACAACCGCTCCTGCCAGTCCGACACCTCGGCACCGAGACTCGCCAGCGCCTCCTTGCCGTCGTCCTTGCTGCCGTCGAACCCGGCCGTCGACCGCGTGTCGTACGTCGTCAGGTCGACCTCACCGGCCGGCACCCGCAACAGCTCCCGCAGTCCCCCGCCGGCCTCCCGCTTCTTGGCCGCCTTGTCGCCCTTCTTCTGCTTCGCCATCCACTCATCCTGCCTCATCGGCTGTCCGGTTCACGGCGTTTGCGAACGCGTTTGGCCCACAAGATCGACTCGATCACCACCACCGCCACAAGACAGACCGCGACCGTCCCCGCACCCCACAACAGCCCACCGAGCGGCGCCAGACAGTCCTCCTCCCGCCCCGCACATTGGCGAGCTTCGTACGTCGCCGCCGCGACCAGCGTGACGACGACGGACAGCACCGCCGTACCAACGACGTACGCCGCCAACCGCAGCAGCCACCGACCACCACCCAGCGCCGCTCCCGCCGTCGTGAGCAGGACAACGACCAGCATCACAAGGGCAAGTTCGAACTCGCGCAGCTCCCCCTCGCTCTGGTTCCACACGAACCGGAAGCCGTCGTTCACCGCGTCCTGCCAGATCACCAGCCCGGCAACGACTCCGAGCGCGATCCCCAGCCAGAGCCGCGCTTTCGGCTCCGGCCATGCGACCACCACCGCCGCGATCGCCCCGACTGCCGCCAGCACCCCGAGCGGCAGCTTCCACTGCGAGCTGCCGAAGCCGGACGTGTCGTCGAACTGCACGAAGCTCCCCGCTGCCAGCAGCCCCAGCGCCAACACGAGCAATCCGAGCGAACCCGTCCGCCGCTTCCCCATGTTCCAGGAAAGCACGGCAGCGGATCACGCAGCGCGGGCGAGCGCGATCAGGCGGGAGAGGGCGCGCAGGTACTTCTTCCGGTAGCCGCCCTTGAGCATGTCCTGGGAGAACAGCTCGTCCAGCGGTACGCCGCTCGCCAGCAGGGGCAGGTCGCGGTCGTACATGCGGTCCGCGAGGACCACCATCCGGAGCGCGACGTTCTCGTCGGTGAGCGGGCGGATGTCCGTGATCGCCACGGTCCCGATCCCGTCGAGGAGCGCGCCGTACTTGCTCGGGTGCAGCTCCGCGAGGTGCCGGTGCAGGTCGACGAAGTGGTCGCACGACGCGTTCCGGCGTACGGCGGCCTCGTGCTCGACCTTCTCGTCCGGCCACGGCTCCGGTGCGACCGGGAGACCGCGGTGGCGGTAGTCCGGGCCGTCGACCCGGCGGACGTCGAAGCGCGCCGCCAGGCCCTGGATCTCGCGGAGGAAGTCGACCGCCTGGAAGCGGCCCTCGCCGAGCTTGTCGGGGAGCGTGTTGGAGGTCGCCGCGAACTCGACGCCGGCGTCGACGAGCTGGCCGAGCAGGCGGGAGATCAGCATCGTGTCACCGGGGTCGTCGAGCTCGAACTCGTCGACGCAGATCAGCCGGTAGGACGAGAGCTTGTCGACGGCCGTGCGCAGGCCGAGCGCGCCGACCAGGTTGGTGAGCTCGACGAACGTGCAGTACATCTTCGGCCCCGCCGCCTCGTGCCAGAGGGACGCGAGCAGGTGGGTCTTGCCGACGCCGAAGCCGCCGTCCAGGTAGATCCCCGGCCGGTCCGGCGACGCGGTCCGGCCGCGGAGCCGCGACCACAGCGAGGGCGCCGTCCGCGGCTGTGCGAGCTTCTCGGCCCGCGCCGTGAGCGCCGCGACCGCCTCCGCCTGCGACACCTCGTCCGGATCCGGCCGGTACGTACCGAACCGGACGTCCGCGAACCGCGGCGGCGGAACGCACTCCGAGAGCAACCGCTCCGGGCTGACCTCGGGCCGCCGCTCACTCAACCGCACCACCATGGCCCCAACCCTACAAACCCGCGCCGTCTAGGCTCCGCGCATGACCAACAACTGGCTCCGTCCGCTCGGCTCCACCGGGCTCACCGTCTCGGCCGTCTGCGCCGGCGGCAGCGGCATCGCGGGGATGCCCGCCGTCTTCGGGTACGACGTGACCGCGCAACAGGCCGTCGACCTCGTACTGCGGGTCTTCGACAGCCCGCTCAGCTGGATCGACACGTCCAACGGGTACGGCGACGGGACCAGCGAGACCCGGATCGGTCAGGCGATTCGCGAGTACGGCGGCCTGCCCGACGGGTTCCTGGTCGCGACCAAGGTGGACGCGAAGGACGGCGACTACTCCGGCGCCCGGGTCCGCGCGAGTGTTGCCGAGAGCAAGGAACGGCTCGGCCTCGACGACCTCCCGCTGGTTTACCTGCACGACCCGGAGGCGCACGACTTCGCCGCGATGCGCGACGCGGTCGACACGCTGATGCAACTGCGCGCGGACGGCGAGATCGGCCACGTCGGCCTGGCCGGCGGCGACACCCGCGAGCTGTCCCGGTACCTCGACCTCGGCGGGTTCGAGGTACTGCTCGTGCACAACCGGTGGAGCCTCGTCGACCACTCCGCTCGGGCCATCTTCGAGCGGGCCCGGGCGGACGGCATCGCGGTCGTGAACGCGGCCGTCTACGGCGGCGGCATCCTCGCGAACCCGGCCGGTGCGACCAAGTACGCCTACCGCGAGGCACCGCCGGCCCTGCTCGAGGCGGTCACCGCGATGGACGCGGCCTGCCGCGAGTACGGCGTGGACCTGGCCACGGCCGCGTTGAGGCACTCGGTGGACGACCCTGGCATCGCCGGCACGGTCGTCGGGATCACCAAGCCGGCCCGGGTCGACGCGCTGACCGAGGCGCTCGCGGCCGACCTCCCCGACGAACTGCTTAACCGGTTAGGTAGCCTGCTCCCCGACGAGCGATACTGGGTCGAGAAGGAGACGACGTGACGAACGGCTTCCCGAGCGGGTTCACCTGGGGCGCGGCCACCGCGTCGTACCAGGTCGAGGGCGCGATCAACGCGGACGGGCGCGGCCCGAGCATCTGGGACACCTTCGCGAACACCCCCGGCACGATCGCGGACGGCAGCACCGGCGACGTCGCCGTCGACCACTACCACCGGTTCGCCGACGACATCCGGATGCTGGCCGACCTCGGGCTCACGGCGTACCGGTTCTCGATCGCCTGGCCGCGGATCATGCCGACCGGGACCGTGAACCAGCCTGGGCTGGACTTCTACCGGCGGCTTGCGGAGACCTGCCTGGCGAACGGCATGACGCCGTACGCGACGCTCTACCACTGGGATCTGCCGCAGCCGCTCGAGGACGCCGGCGGCTGGCTGGTGCGCGACACCGCCGAGCGGTTCCGCGACTACGCCGCCGTCACCCACGACGCGCTGTCGGACGTGGTCAAGCACTGGATGACGCTGAACGAGCCGTGGTGCTCGGCGTTCCTCGGGTACGGCAGCGGCGAGCATGCCCCGGGGCGGACCGAGGGCACCGACGCGCTGAAGGCGGTCCACCACCTGCTGCTCGGGCACGGGCTGGCGCTGGACGCGATCCGCTCCGAGGGTGGCTCGTACGGCATCGCGCTGAACCCGGCGCCGATCCACGCCGCCACCGACTCCCCCGCCGACCGCGACGCCGCACGCCGGATCGACGGCCTGCGGAACCGGCTTTTCCTGGAGCCGCTGCTGTCCGGGCAGTACCCGGCGGACGTGCTGGAGGACACCGGCATGTCCGACTGGTTCGCGGCACAGGAGGCCGACCTGCCGCTGATCGGGGCGCCGCTGGACTTCCTCGGCGTGAACTACTACTGCCCCACCACGGTGGCCGCGCCGGACGGGCCGATCTCCACGCCCCGAGCGAGTGACCAGCCGGGCAGCGAGAACGTCGTCGCCGTCGACCCGGGGCTGCCGAAGACGCAGATGGGCTGGTCGGTCCAGGCGTCCGGGCTGCGCGACATCCTGGTCTCGATCAACAAGCTCGCGCCGGAGCTGCCGTTGTACGTGACCGAGAACGGGTCGGCGTACCCGGACGTCGTGACCGCGGACGGTCAGGTCGAGGACGACGAACGGCTCGACTACCTGCGACAGCACGTTGCCGTGTGCAAGGACCTGGTCACCGAGGGGTTCCCACTGAAGGGGTACTTCGCCTGGTCGCTGCTCGACAACTTCGAGTGGGCGTGGGGCTACAGCCGGCGGTTCGGGATCGTGTACGTCGACTACGCGACGCAGCAGCGGATCGTGAAGAAGAGCGGCCGCTGGCTGCAGGATTTCGTCGGTTGACCTCAACCCTTGTAGAGGTTCTAGCGTTCTCGGCGTGAAAGCGATCAGATTGCACGCATTCGGGCCGGCCGAGAACCTGGTGTACGAGGAGGTCCCGGACCCGGTGCCGTCGGCCGGGACCGTCCTCGTCGACGTCGAGGCCGCCGGCGTCCACCTCGTCGACACGATGATCCGGGCCGGGGCCACCGGCGGCAGCCCGATCCCGGTGCCGGACCTTCCGACCATCCCGGGGCGCGAGGTCGCGGGCCGGGTGCGGGCGGTCGGACCGGACACCGCCCCGTCCTGGATCGGCAAGCGCGTCGTGGTCCATCTCGGCATGGTCCCCGGCGGGTACGCCGAACGCGCCGTCGCGAAGGTGGACTCGCTGTACGAACTTCCCGACCACGTCGACGCCGCCCAGGCCGTCGCCGCGATCGGCACCGGTCGGACGACGGCCGGCATCCTCCAGCAGGCCCGCCTCACGATGGAGGACGTCGTCCTCGTGACGGCCGCGGCCGGCGGCATCGGCAGCTACCTGATCCAGGCAGCCCGGAACGTCGGCGCGGTCGCGATCGGCCTCGCCGGCGGGCCGGAGAAGGTCGGGGTCGTCCGCTCGCTCGGGGCGCAGTACGCGATCGACTACCGGGATCCGGACTGGGTCCAGGTGCTGAAGGACGCGCTGCACGGCCAGGACGTCACGGTCCTCCTCGACGGCGTTGGCGGCGCCAACGGTCAGCAGGCGTTCGACCTGCTCGGCAACGGCGGCCGCGCGTTCCTGTTCGGCTGGTCCGGCGGCGGCCCCATCGAGTTCACCCACGAAGACCTGATGAACCGCGGCCTCACCGTCGGCTGGACCCTCGGCGCCCGAATGGCCCGCCAGCTCCGCACCCTCGAAGCAGCCGCCCTCGAAGAGACCGTCACCGGCCGCTGGCAGGCGCTGACCACCACTTTCCCCCTCTCCGAGGCGGCAACCGCCCACCACTACCTGGAATCCCGCCGAACCACCGGAAAGGTCGTCCTCATCCCCTGAGCTATCCGCGGGGCGCGTACATGATGACGGCTACGCCGAGGAGGCAGATGGCTGCGCCGGTCACGTCGTAGCGGTCGGGTTTGAAGTGGTCGACGAGCATGCCCCAGGCGAGGGAGCCGGCCACGAAGATGCCGCCGTACGCGGCGAGGATGCGGCCGAAGTTGGCGTCCGGCTGGAAGGTGGCGACGAAGCCGTAGGCGCCGAGGGCAACTATTCCGGCGGCGATCCAGAGTACGCCGCGGTGCTCGCGCCAGCCCTGCCAGATCAGCCAGGCGCCCCCGATCTCCGCGATCGCCGCCAGGACGAACAGCAGGACCGATCGCAAAACCGTCACTCGGCGATCTCCACGAACGGCAGCGGGCAGGCCGGATCGCCCGCGCAGGTCTCCAGATCGTCGCAGCCGGCGGCGATCCCGGCGCGCAGGGTCTCGGCGATGACCGTCAGGTCGGCGATCTTGGCTTCCACATCGGTCAGTTTCTCCCGGGCGCGCGCCTGGAGCCCGGCTCCCTCGCCGCGGCGGTGGCGATGTCTCGCGGAGTCGAGCAGGTCGGACACCTCGGCAAGGGTGAACCCGAGCCGCTGCGCCGCCTTGATCACACGCAGCGTAGTAACGGCCTCGGACGAGTAGATCCGATGTCCTCCGAGGCTCCGGGACGGTTCAGCGAGCAGTCCGCGGCGTTCGTAGTACCGCAGGGTCTGCGGGTTCACCCCGGCGGCGGCTGCGACCTCGCTCGACCTCATCGCGGCAGTCGGGCGGTCAGACCGTCCAGTACGGCGGTGTGTGCCGGCGGGACCGTGATGCGGAGTTCCGTCCTGCCGGCGAAGGTGAACGTGAAGAACGAGCAGCACTCGCTCTCGCGAGCGGTCAGGTCTGCGACCACCTCATAAGCCTCCGGGTCGAGCGTGAGATCCAGCGTCCGCGCGTCGACGCGCTCGGCGTGTTGCAGGGAGTCGGCGAAGAGTTGGTCGAACTCCGCCACTCGCAGTGGCCGCTCCGCGGTCGGCAGCGTGCAGGAGTCCGGCACCCAGGTCAGGTTCTCGGTCATGCCATCGACGGTAAACCTGTACCCAAGTACCGGATGCAAGCTCGTTACGGCTGCTGCGTCAACGTGAAAGCGACCGCGCCGAAGCTCACCCGGTCGCCCGGGCGTACGCGGACCGTGGTGGTGATGCGCAGGTCGTTCACGCAGGTGCCGTTCATCGAGCCGAGGTCCCGGAGCAGCCAGCCGTCCTCGACGTACCGCAACTCGGCGTGGAACCTGGAGACGGTCACATCCCCCAGCCGCAACGTTGCCCCGGGCCCCCGCCCGATCCGTACGGTCGGAGATCCGGGTGCCGGCAACGCGAGCGCGGCAGGTGCCGGAGCGGGCGTCTTCCGGACCACCGACAGCCGGCCCAGCACGTCCCACCGCGGGACGCTGCGGGACGGGCGGTCGAGCTTCACGCGCGGCAGCTTCTCGCACAGGTTGCGGGTCACCGCGGTGAACCGGGACTCGCGGCGGGGCAGGTCGCGGAGGACGTCGGCGAGTTCGCCGTGGGTCCGGGCGCGGAGTACGACGTTCATCCGGCGGACGAACGTGTCGTGGGAGAGGCGGCCGGAGCCGGCGCCGTCGCGAAGGACCGAGAGCGCGCGGTCACGCTCCGCGTCCGACGGACGCGTCCCCACCCCGAGCGAGCTCATACAGAGCATTGTCCGAGGCAACTCGCGTCCCGTCCACCTGGGAACTGTCACAGGCGTGGGACAGAATGACAGGATGCGACTGCCTGTGATGCCTCCGGTCAAGCCGATGCTCGCCAAGCCGGTGAAGGAGATCCCGCGCGGAGAGCTGTCCTACGAGCCGAAGTGGGACGGGTTCCGGTCGATCATCTTCCGCGACGGCGACGAGGTGGAGATCGGCAGCCGGAACGAGAAGCCGATGACGCGGTACTTCCCCGAGCTGGTCGAGGCGGTCAAGGCGAACCTCCCGGAGCGCTGCGCGATCGACGGCGAGATCATCGTGATCGGCGCGTCCGGCGACCGGCTCGACTTCGAGGTGCTGCAGCAGCGCATCCACCCGGCCGCGAGCCGGGTGAACATGCTGTCCGAGAAGACGCCCGCCCGGTTCGTCGCGTTCGACCTGCTGGCCCTCGGCGACGACGACTACACCGAGCGCCCGTTCAGCGAACGCCGTACGGCGCTGCTCGACGCGCTCGCGAACGTGAAGGCGCCGATCCACGTCACGCCCGCGACCGCCGACCACGACACCGCGGCGCAGTGGTTCGAGCAGTTCGAGGGCGCCGGCCTGGACGGGCTGATCGCGAAGCCGCTGGACGGGCTGTACGTCCCGGACAAGCGGACGATGTTCAAGATCAAGCCGGAGCGTACGGCGGACTGCGTCGTCGCCGGGTACCGCCTGCACAAGAGCGGGCCGGACCGGATCGGATCCCTGCTGCTCGGGCTGTACAACGCCGACGGCACGCTGGCCAGCGTCGGCGTGATCGGCGCGTTCCCGATGGAGCGCCGCAAGGAGCTGTTCGAGGAGCTGCAGCCGCTGGTCACGACGTTCGACGACCACCCGTGGGCTTGGGCGAAGCAGGAGGAAGGCGTCCGGACGCCGCGGAACGCCGAAGGCTCCCGCTGGCAGGCGGGCAAGGACCTGTCGTTCACCCCGCTGCGCCCGGAGCGCGTCGTCGAGGTGCGCTACGACCACATGGAAGGGATCCGCTTCCGGCACACCGCGCAGTTCGTCCGCTGGCGCCCGGACCGGACACCTGAGTCCTGCAACTACGAGCAGCTGGAGGAACCGGTGAAGTTCGACCTGGCCGACGTACTCTCGAGCGCCCAACGCTGATGCTCTACTCCCTGTACAAGCGCCGTCTCCGGCGCCAGCTGAAAGGCCTCCCCAAGCCGCGGCACGTCGCGATCGTGATGGACGGCAACCGGCGCTGGGCACGCGGCGCCGGGTACGACGACGTCCGCGTCGGCCACCGGTTCGGGGCGAAGCACCTGGAGCAGTTCCTGCAGTGGAGCGCCGACGCAGGGATCACCTGTGTCACTGCCTGGGTCGCGTCGGCCGACAACATCCGCAAGCGTGACTCGGCCGAGGTCGGCTACCTGATGGAGCTGACGGAGAGCGTGCTGGCCGAGCACGTACGACGCGACCACCGCTGGCGGCTGCACGTCGCGGGGCAGCTGGATCTGTTGCCCGACTCAACAGCCCGCGCACTGAAGGAGGCCGTCGAGCTCAGCCGGGATCGTGAGGCCGGTGACCTGACGCTGGCAATCGGCTATTCCGGACGGCTCGAGGTGGTCGACGCCGTCCGGGCGGTCCTCGACGACGCCGCGGCGGATGGGCGGTCGCTCGAGGACGTCGCCGACACGCTGAACGAGGCGGAGATCGGCCGGCACCTGTACGTGCCCGGTCTGCCCGACCCGGAGCTGGTGATCCGGACCAGCGGCGAGCTGCGGATGTCGGACTTCCTGCTCTGGCAGGCGACCGACTCGGAGATCGAGTTCTGCGACCTGTACTGGCCGGCGTTCCGCGAGGTCGACCTGCTCCGCGCCCTGCGCACCTACGGAAGCCGAAGACTGCAACGATTCAGTTGAATACTTTCACCGCCGACCGGGGCACTATGGAGTCATACCGACTGGTAAGCGGAGGTGGCACGATGTACGACGTCGTACTGCTTGTCGAACAGGAACTGTCCGAGCCGGACGCGAAACGCGTCGTCGAACTCCATCAGGACATGCCCGAGCCGGTCACGTACCACGTGCTCGTGCCCTGCCACAACGCGGAGGCAGGCGTCGAGGCGTCGATCAGCGCCCTCGGTACGGCGGACCTGTACGGACCGGGTCTCGCCGGTCAGCGCGAGGACCTGGTGGAGGCGCAACGCGCGATCGACTCCGAGGCCAAGGGCTGCAGCGGCCGCAGCGTGCAACGGCTCCGCGAGCTCGGGCAGAACGCCGAGGGCGGCATCTCCCACGACCGGCCGATCGACGCGCTCGTCGCGACCGTGAACCACGTGCACGGGCAGGAGGTCATCATCCTGACCCGGCCGCACATCGTGGCCGAGTTCTTCCATCTGGACTGGACCAACTCGGCGCGCCGTCACCTCGGTGTCCCCGTCCTCCACCTGCTGGAGCACGAGCCGGCTAGTGCTGGAGCAGAACCGCGTAGGTGAGTCCGCCGGCGAGGCTTGCGATCAGGAGCGACAGTGTGGTCCTGATCGCGCGCTCTCCGGTGCGGCCGTAGTGCCGGCCGTCCTCGGAGTGGTACGCGACCTTGTAGCCGGCGTACCCGGCCGCGAGGACGAGCGCGAGTTTGATCATCAGACACCTGCCGCTGTGCCGGACTCCTTGAACTGCGTGCGGTACAGATCAGCGTACTCGCCACCGGCCGCGAGCAACTCTTCGTGCGTGCCGCGTTCGACGACGTTGCCGTGGTCAACGACCAGGATCTGGTCCGCGTTCCGCACCGTCGAGAGCCGGTGTGCGATCACCAGCGACGTACGGCCCTCGAGCGCGGTGTCCAGGGCCCGCTGGACAGCGACCTCGGACTCGGAGTCCAGGTGTGCGGTCGCCTCGTCGAGGACCACGATCTTCGGCGCCTTGAGCAACAACCGGGCGATCGCCAGCCGTTGCCGTTCGCCACCGGACAGCCGGTGCCCGCGGTCGCCCACGACCGTGTCCAGGCCGTCCGGCAACTCCGACACCAGCTCCCAGATCTGGGCCGCCCGCAACGCCGCGATCATCTCGTCCTCGGTCGCGTCGGGCTTCGCGTAGTCCAGGTTGGCCCGGATCGTGTCGTGGAACATGTGTGCGTCCTGCGTGACGTACCCGATCGTGTCGTGCAGGGACCGCAGCCTGACCTCGCGTACGTCGCGCCCGCCGACGCGCACGGCTCCCCCGGTCACGTCGTACAGCCGCGCGACCAGGTTCGTGATCGTCGTCTTCCCCGCACCGGACGGGCCGACCAACGCGATCATCTGGCCCGGCTGGACGACGAAGCTCACGTCCCCGAGGACCTGCGCCGACGCCCGCTTGTCCAGCACGGCGACCGATTCCAGGCTCGCGAGCGAGACCTGCTCGGCGGTCGGGTACGAGAACGCGACGTGATCGAACTCCACGCTCGCCGCGTCGTCCGGCAGGTCGACGGCGTCGGGAGCGTCCTTGATCATCGGCTCCAGGTCGAGCACCTCGAAGACGCGCTCGAACGACACCAGCGCGGTCATCACGTCGACACGCACGTTCGACAGCGCGGTCAGCGGCCCGTACAGCCGGCCGAGCAGCGCGACGAGGGCGAGCAGCGTCCCGACGGTCAGCGTCTGGCGGACCGCCAGGTTGCCGCCCACGCCGTACACCAGGGCCGTCGCGAGCGCCGCGACCAGCGTCAGCGCGGTGAAGAACACCCGGCCCAGCATCGCGATCCGGATGCCCAGGTCACGGACCCGCCCGGCGCGCTCGCCGAAGTCGCGCTCCTCGAGCGCCGGGTGGCCGAACAGCGTGACCAGCAGCGCGCCGCCCACGCTGAACCGCTCGGTCATCGCGGACGACATCTCGGCGTTCAGGTTCATCTGCTCGCGGGTCATCGCGGCCAGCCGGCGGCCGAGGATGCGGGCCGGGACCAGGAAGATCGGCAGCAGCAGGATCGCGACCAGGGTCAGCTGCCAGCTCAGCGCGAGCATCGCCGCGACCACGAGGATCAGGCTGATGATGTTCGAGACGACGCCGGACAGCGTGGTGGTGAACGCCTGCTGGGCGCCGATGACGTCGTTGTTCAGCCGGGAGACCAGCGCGCCGGTCTGGGTCCGGGTGAAGAACGCGACCGGCATCCGCTGCACGTGCGCGAACACCTTGGTCCGCAGGTCGTAGATCAGCCCCTCGCCGATCCGCGCCGAGAACGAGCGCTGCACCAGGCCCAGCACTGCCTCGACGACCGCGAGCCCCGCCACTACCAGCGCGAGCGCCGTCACGAGTCCGGCGTTCCCCTTGGTGATGCCGTCGTCGACGATCTTCTTGAACAGCAGCGGCGACGCGATCACCAGGAACGCCGACGCGATCACCAGCACCAGGAATCCCGTGATCTGCCACCGGAACGGCCTCGCGAACCGGAGGATCCGCCGCACCGTGCCCTTCGCCAGCTTGCGTCCGACGACGGACGCGTCCTGCCGCCGCCAGCCGGCCGCAGCCATCCCGCCCATCATCGACATCGCACTGCCTCCCTTTTCACTGAATCATCTCAACAGCCGGGGGTTGAGAACGCTTCCCGCAACCTTTGGTTGCATATCTCGGCGGCACGGCCTACAGTCATGAGCAACCAAAGGTTGCGAAAGGGGCAGGGGTCAGATGAGCAGGAGTATCGAGCGGGAGATTCGGATCGAGGCCGCGCCGGAGGTGGTCTACGAGGTGGTCAGCTCACCGGAGCACCTGCGCGAGTGGTGGCCGGACGAGGCCGACTACAAGGCGGTGCCGGGGAGCGCCGGCACGATCGGCTTCCGGCAGGACGACGGGACCATGACCGTGGGATTCACGGTGCTGGAGGCCGAGCCGCCGCGCCGGTTCGCGTTCCGCTGGGACTACGACGGCGAGACCGCGACCGTGCGGAACTCGGTGCTCGTCACCTTCGATCTGGTCCCGGACGCCGGCGGCACGCTGCTCCGGTTCGCGGAGACCGGGTTCGACGAGGCCGGGAAGTCCGACGAACTGTTCGCCGACCACACCAGCGGCTGGGACTACTTCCTGCCGCGGATCGCGCCGTACGTCGCCCGGCTGGTAGCCCGGCCGTGATCGACGACGAGCTCTGGTCGGCGATCGGCGACCCGACCCGGCGGCGGATGCTCGACCTGCTGCTCGCGGACGGCGGCGGTACGGCGACCGGGCTCAGCGAGCGCCTGCCCGTCACCCGGCAGGCGGTCGCGAAACACCTCGGCGTCCTGGACCGGGCCGGGCTGGTGCACTCCGCGCCGTACGGGCGGGAACGCCGCTACACCGTGGATGAGGACCGCCTCGCTCACGCCATCAACCAGCTGTCCGACGTGACCCACGCCTGGGACCGGCGGCTGCAGCGCATCAAGACGATCGCCGAGGCGATCGAACGGAAGGAAAGGTAGTTCCGATGAGCGACATTCTGCACCGCGTGGGCATTGTTGCCCCGAGCAAAGATGTGTACGACGCGCTGACCACGATCGACGGTCTGGCCGGGTGGTGGACCGTGGACACCACCGGCGACGTCGACGGCGTACTGGAGTTCCGCTTCGCCAGCGCGGGCGGGGACGGGTTCGACATGAAGGTCCTGGAGACCACGCCCGAGCTGATCCGCTGGGAGGTCGTTGGCGGACCCGACGAATGGATCGGTACCCAGGTCAGCTTCGCGCTCTCGACCGTCGACGACTTCACTATCGTCCTGTTCAAGCACGAGGGCTGGCGGGAGCCGGTCGAGTTCATGTACCACTGCAGCACCAAGTGGGCGACGTTCCTGATGAGCCTCAAGCAGTACGTCGAGACCGGCAAGGGCGAGCCGGCCCCGAACGACGTACTCGTGAGCAACTGGCACTAGCCGAAGGCGGCGAGGAGTTCCTTCAGGCGGCGCTCCTGGGCTGCGCGCTCGGCCTTGAGCTGGTCGTCGTACGGGCGGTCCGCGGCACCGAGGAGCAACGCCTTGGTCTCGCGGATCGCGCCCGGCAGCGGCCCGAGCAGCGCGTCGGAGAGGTCCTTCACCGTCGCCTCCAGCTCGTCCGCCGGTACGACGATGTTCGCGAGGCCGAGCTCCTTCGCCTCGGCCGCCTCGACCCAGCGGGTGGTGGCGCAGATCTCGAGCGCCCGGGAGTACCCGACCAGCTCGACGAGCGGCTTCGTGCCGCCGAGGTCCGGGACCAGGCCGAGCGACGGCTCGCGCATGCTGAACCGCACGTCCGGGGTCACGACCCGCAGGTCACAGGCGAGCGCGAGCTGGAAGCCGGCGCCGACCGCGTGGCCCTGGACGGCCGCGATGCTGACGATCTCGGGCCGCCGCAGCCAGGAGAACCCGGACTGGAAGTGCGCGATCAGCTCCAGCACCTCGTCGGTCGGCTTCGCTCCGAGGTTGAGCAGCGGCTCCTCGCCGAGGTCGTTCTCGCCCATGATCAGCCGCCGGTCCAGCCCGGCCGAGAACGACGGGCCCTCCCCCGACACGATCACCACGCGGACCTCGTCGGGCAGCGACGTACCGAAGTCCGCCAGCTCACTCCACATCCGCGGCGTCTGGGCGTTCCGCACCTCGGGCCGATCCAGCACCACCCGGGCCACGGGCCCGTCCACACTCAGTCGCAGGCCAGTCATACTCCCGGATATTACTCGGAAGTAATCAGGCGAGCGAGACCAGGTCGGCGTACTCGTTGGTCCAGAGGTCCTCGACGCCGTCCGGGAGCAGGACCACGCGTTCGGGTTCGAGGGCCTCGACGGCGCCCTCGTCGTGGGTGACGAGGACGATCGCGCCGGTGTACGAGCGGATCGCGTTCAGCACCTCGGCGCGGGAGGCCGGGTCGAGGTTGTTGGTCGGCTCGTCGAGCAGCAGCACGTTCGCCGCGGAGACGACCAGCGTCGCCAGCGCGAGCCGGGTCTTCTCACCGCCGGACAGCACACTCGCCGGCTTGTCCGAGTCGTCACCGGTGAACAGGAACGAGCCGAGCACGCTGCGCGCCTGCGTCTCGTTCAGGTCCGGGGCGGCGGACTTCATGTTCTCCAGCACGGTCCGGTTCACGTCGAGCGTCTCGTGCTCCTGGGCGTAGTACCCGAGCTTGAGGCCGTGGCCGTCGATCACCTCGCCGGTGTCGGCCTTCTCGATCCCGCCGAGAATCCGCAGCAGTGTGGTCTTGCCGGCACCGTTGAGACCCAGCACGACGACCCGGGAACCCTTGTCGATCGCCAGGTCGACATCGGTGAAGATCTCCAGCGATCCGTACGACTTCGACAGCTCGCGCGCCATCAACGGCGTCTTCCCGCACGGCGCCGGCGTCGGGAACGAGATCTTCGCGACCCGGTCGGCCTGGCGCTCGTCCTCCAGCGAGGACATCAGCCGCTCGGCGCGGCGGAGCATCTGCTGGGCGGCCGCCGCCTTGGTCGCCTTGGCGCGCATCTTGTTCGCCTGGTCGACCAGCTGGGTGGCCTTCTTCTCGGCGTTCGCCCGCTCGCGCTTGCGGCGCCGTTCGTCGGTCTCGCGCTGGCTCAGGTACGCCTTCCAGCCGACGTTGTAGACGTCGATCTCGGCGCGGTTCGCGTCCAGGTGGAAGACCCGGGTGACGGTCTCCTCGAGCAGGTTCACGTCGTGGCTGATCATGATCACGCCACCGGCGTACGACTTCAGGAAGTCCCGGAGCCAGACGATCGAGTCCGCGTCCAGGTGGTTCGTCGGCTCGTCCAGGAGCAGCGTCTCGGCCTGCGCGAACAGGATCCGGGCCAGCTCGACACGGCGACGCTGACCGCCGGACAGGGTGGACAACGGCTGGCCGAGAACCCGGTCCGGCAGGCCCAGGTTGGCCGCGATCCGGGCCGCCTCGGACTCGGCGGCGTATCCCCCGGCGGCGTGCAGGTCGGCCTCGGCGCGCTCGTACCGCCGCATGCCCTTGGCGCGGGTCTTGTCGTCCGCGCTGGCCATCTGCTTCTCCGCGCCCCGCAGCCGTCGTACGACGTCGTCGAGTCCGCGGGCGGACAGGATCCGGTCCCGGGCGAGTACGTCGAGGTCGCCGGTGCGCGGGTCCTGCGGCAGGTAGCCGATCTCCCCCGACGAGGTCACCGACCCGGCGGCCGGGAGACCTTCACCGGCGAGGATCTTGGTCAACGTGGTCTTACCGGCCCCGTTACGGCCGACCAGCCCGACCTTGTCCCCCGGGCCGACCCGGAACGACGCGGGCGCCAGCAACTGCCGGGCACCGACGCGAACCTCGAGATTGGAAACAGTGATCATCGGGGTACGCAGAGGTCCTTACGCTGGGGCCGGCAGAGGTGAGCTGCTCTAGTGTATGTGCCGTGAAATTCAACCCGGATGCGGATCTCGACACGAGCGGTGTCGAGGACACCCGCGGGAGTGGCGGCGGCGGTCGCGGTGGGCTGCCCGGCGGGGTGATTCCGGTCGGCGGCGGCATCGGCGGCCTCATCCTGCTCGTCGTGATCCTGCTCCTGAACGGCGGACTGCCAGGCGGGGACGGCGGTGACCAGCCGGTCACGCAGAACACGGCGGCAGGCAACCTCAGCTCCTGCAAGAAGGGCACCGACCTGCAGTCGAACTCGGGCTGCCGGTTCGTCTTCTACCAGAACTCGATCGAGAGCTTCTGGGCCGCGGAGCTCCCCCGGCACGGGAAGAAGTACACCCGGGCCCCGCTGCGGGTCTTCGACGGCTCGGTGAACACCGGCTGCGGCCCGGCGACCAGCGCGGTCGGCCCGTTCTACTGCCCGCCCGACCACCGCGTCTACCTCGACCTCGGCTTCTTCCAGACCCTGAAGACCGAGCTGGGCGCACGCGGCGGCGAGTTCGCCGAGGCGTACGTCGTGGCCCACGAGTACGGCCACCACGTCCAGAACCTGTACGGCATCCTCGACCGGATCAAGACCCGGAACGGCCCGACGTCGGACTCGGTCCGCTCCGAGCTCCAGGCCGACTGCCTGGCCGGCATCTGGACCAACCACGCCACGACGGTCCCCGGCAAGAACGGCAAGCCGCTGATCACCGACCTCACCCAGGACGACATCGCCCGCGGCCTGGACGCTGCCGCCTCCGTCGGCGACGACCGCATCCAGCAGAAGACGCAGGGCCAGGTCACCCCCGAGTCCTTCAGCCACGGCACCGCCGCCCAACGCATGAAGTGGTTCCAGACCGGCCTCGACTCCGGCGACCTGACCGCCTGCGACACCTGGTCTGCCCGCTCCCTCTGAGGACTTACCCCCTCACCTGGAGGGTTGCCCCCTGAGATTTTCAAGGGGCAACCCTCCAGTTCGGGGGATGTCCCGTGAACTGGAGGGTTGTGCGGCGGTGGGTCAGGCGACCTGGGCGGGGCGGTGGTAGCCCGGGATGAGTTCGTCGACCAGGGCGTCGGTCTCGGCTTCGGGGCCGCGGGGGGCGCCGTGCTTGGTGAGGGCGGCGTACATCTGGCCGGCGACGTTGGTGACGTCGGCGGTGGTGCCGAAGTGGGCCGCCAGCCGGAGGGTGGCTCGCCACAGTTCCTCGGAGGCCGGCGAGAAGCTCAGGCCGGTCTGCAGGGCGGTGCGGGCCAGGTTGCCGTCGTTGTGGCTGAGGGACGCCTCGGCGAGCCGCAGGGCGGCGTCGACGACGGCCTCGACCATCCGGCGCTCGATGCCGGACGCGGCGAGCCACGAGTAGCGGCCGCCGGGCAGGTTCGACCAGGCCGGACCGTGCACCAGGCTGAGCGCCGTCGACAGCGGGCCGCGCGGGTCGTCCACCATCGACGCCTGCTTGGCCAGGGTCCGGAACACGTCCCAGTCGACCCGGACCACACTGCGGTTCAGCATCCAGCGGCCGGACTCGTCGGCGTACATCGCGTCCACGCCGACCCAGCGGCGGGTGTGCTCGAGCGCCGAGTCGCGCAGTTCCTCGCTGATGCCGCGCGGCCAGATCGCACCGGCCAGCACGTTCGGGTGTACGCCGTAGTCCTGGCTGGCCAGGAACGCGACGATCTCGGTCGCGAGCGCGACCCGTCCCTCGTCGATCGCGCCGCGGGCGTCCACCTCGACCGGCCCGAGCAGGTCCACCTCGACCGGCGCGGGCTGGCTCAGGTCAGTGGCCGAGAACTCGTACGCCGGCATGTCCTGCTCCACGCGGCGCTTGTCGCGGGCGTCCGCCTCGGCCGCGTCGAACAGCTGGACCAGGTCCGCGAACTGCGCGGGGTTGATGCTGTGCGCCTCGACCTCGAGGCCGAGCAGCCGGCAGACCGCCTGGTTCTTCTCGTCCACGACGAACCGCCACGGTGCGTTCAGTACGTCGCCGACCACGATCACCGAGATGCTGCGCTTGGTGTCAGCGGCCAGCCGGTTCAGCTGGTCCTGCTCCTCCGGCGACGGCGGCGCGGACACGAAGATGATCTCCGCGCCCCACAGCGCCGCGTCCGGGTGCGACATCCGGGCCTCGGCGACCGAGCCGGCGTTCCGCCGCTGGCAGGCCTGGACCTGCGCCTCGGTCCGGCGGACCACCTCGCCCATCGCGTCGTCCAGCCGCACCCAGTAGCTCAGCCGGCTCGGCGACAGCGACGACAGGTCGTCACCGAACCCGACCATGCTGATGTGCGCGCCTTCCGACCACAGGTTGGTGGCCAGCTCGACGGCCAGCGAACCGACCACGTCGCGGGAGGCGTTCGTGACGCCGCCGAACGCGACGATCCCGTTCGCGGTGTCGAGGTCGATCAGCACGGTCGCGCCGTCGGCGTTCTGGCCGACCGTGACCAGTGTCGGGTACGGCGCCGGCGCGTTCACCTCGCCGGCCGGGCCGTACGCGCGGCGCAGCGTCCAGCGGGTGCCCTCGGCGATCGCCTGCCACGGACCGGGCGGGGCGGGCTGCGCCTCGTACGGGTCCAGCACCAGGGTCAGCGCTCGGTCGGTCACCAGCGCGGCGACCACCTTCGGCATCGGGCGCCCGAGCTGGGTCATGTCCGCACCGAGCTTGCGCAGCGAGTTGTCGACGAACTGTGCGGTCGGTACGTCGGCCGCCAGCCGCAGGTCGATCTCGGTCTGCCGCTGTCCGGCCGCCTTCGGGCCGGGGCCCTGCGCCCAGCCGCGGCGACGCTTCAGCGCCAGCGCCAGGCCGGCCGCGAGCAGCGTCGCGCCGAAGCCGAAGATGCCGGCCTCCTGCAGGCTGATGCCACCGCTGTGCGCCGCGACCGGAGTCGCCACCGGCACCTGGGTGCCACCGCCGGCCGGCTCACCCTGGGCGTTCGTCCCGGTGCCCGGGATGTGCGGCTCGGCCGTCACGTTCGGGCCGCCCGGCTTGACGTTCTTCGCGCCCGGGTCGGTGGTCGAGCTGACGATCCCGAGCGAGGATCCCTGCTCGACGCCCTGCTCCGCGTAACGCCCCGGACCGCTGGTCCTGGTCTCGGACTTGTGGTCGACCGCGGCCTTCGGCTTGGCCGTCGTCTTCGTCTCGGCGGTCTTCGTGCGGGCCTCGGTGGTGTGGGTCTTGGTCTGGTTCGTCGACGTGTGGTCGCCGATGCTGACCCGGACCGTGTGCACCCCCGGGCCCTTGGCGTCGGCCGGCAGCCGCACCTGCCAGCCCGGCATGATCAGGTCCGGGTTGGTCAGCCGGCGGCCGTCCGGCTGCAGCTTGTTCTTGTTGAGGTCGTAGATCTCCTTGTACCGGCGGCCGTCGCCGAGGTGCCGCTCCGCGATGTCCCACAGGCAGTCGTAGTTGCGGCCGTGCGGCGGACGCACCTCCGTGTACTTGATGACCTGACCCTGGTGGTCGTGGTTCGTCCGGACCCCGGTGGTGGTCTTGTTCGCCTGCTGGCTGCTGCCGCTGAGGATCGTGCTGGACGCCTCGGTCTGGCGGAACTGCGACGCCGCGGACTCCTGCGTGCTGTGCCGCGCGGTCACCGCGGTCGGCGCGACCGGGCCGCTCGTCGTCGCCGCGCTCGCCACCGGCAGGCTGACGCCCGCACCGGCCGCGATCAGTACGACGGTGCCGATCAGCCGCCGGGCCAGCGCCTGCGAGCCGCCGCCGAGCGGGACCCGTGGCGACAACCCGTGGCCGCGGATCTCCGCGACCGCCTCCGCGATCAGGCAGACCACGAAGTGCAGCCAGGCGATCCAGATGAAGAACGCGATGATGCCCAGCACGGTCCGGATGCTCAGCTCGCTGAACAGCATGCTCTTCGAGGGCATGCTGTCCGGCCACGGCGTACCGAAGAACCGCAGCAGCACGTACGGCACGCCGCCGACGATCGCGAGGATCGCGAGCAGCGCGAGGAAGCCCTTCAGCCGGTCCGCGCCCGGACTCGTCGACCGCCGCTGCGGCAACCGCGCCGCGCGCACCGGATCATTCGTCCTTACCATCGCTCCTCCATACCCCCACCATCAGCCACCAATGGCCTCGACTTCCTGCACCGGCAACCGCTGCACCGCGTGAACATCCGCCCTACCGATCGGGTTCCAGCCCCCGTGGTCCTTGCCGATCCAGTAGGAGACCTCCCATGTGATCGTCAGCTTCACCGTGTACATCCCGTCCGGCTGACTCGCGCTGGACTTCTTGTAGACGTGCTTGCACGGGTTCAGCTGGTGGTACGGATCCTGCGTCGGGTCGTATCCGGTCGGGTTGGCCAGCGGTGTCGTCCCGGTCATGCACTTGAACGGTCCGGTGCCGTCCCCCGGGTCGATCGTCATCTCCACCACCATGCCGCGCATGGTCAGGTTGTGCCCCGGGCTGAAGTAGCTACTCGTCGTACCGTCGACCTCGTAGATCTCGGAGCTCAGCGGCGTCAGCGTGAAGTACGCCGGCACGTTCACCCGCGGGGTGTACGTCGGCATGATCTGCAGCGCCGGCTCCGGGTAGCTGCTCTTGAACTCGTACCAGAACTGCTTCATGTAGTCCGGGAACGGGCACTGCGCTTCCTCGGCCGGGTCGACCGGCACGTACGCGCGCTCGAGGTGCGCGTGGTCGCCGCCGTTGAACGTGTTCAGGTCGTAGTCCGTGATCGTCACCCGGAGCACCCACTTCTTGCCCTCCGGGGCCTTCGGCAACTTGATGCCTTCCGGGATGTCGAAGTTCCGGCACGGTACGAACGGCCGGCCCTCGAGCCGGTCCTTCCAGGTCGGCGGCGGCGAACCGTCGCCCAGGTAAGGCTCACCGGAACTGCAGTAGGAGCCGAAGCCGACGGAGTTGACGTACATGCTGCAGACGGAGTTGCCGGTGACGATGGTTTCGGCGGACGCCGTGGTGGCGGGGACTGCCACCAGTAGTGCGAGAACGGCGCTCAAGGCGAGCAGCGCGCGGCCTACCCGGTTGTGCATCCTCACTCCCCAGACTCGTCTTCCGGCAGATTATCTTCGACCAGGGGCATCATGCCCGTTGCCCAGTGCCCCGTCACCTCTTCGCAACCTGAAATCCATCATTCTGGTCTATGCCGGATAATGGATGCCGGCGCAGTTCACGCCCTTGCTCGTGACCAGCCGGTACGGCAGCCAGCCCATCCCGGTCTTCACCATCTCGATCACCTCGGGCGACCCGTTCGGTGCTACCACGGTCCAGTTCCGGGCCTTGGGATCCCAGTACTGCGTGTGCTGCGAGCGGCAGGTCTGCACGGTCACGGTGCCCTGTGGCGTACTGCGGGCACCGACCACGACGACGCTGCCCGGCGGCTTCATCACCCAGCCGTTGCGCTTGGCGTCCGCGATGCCCTGCGCCACGTCGGCGTAGAAGAACGACGGGAACCGCTGCTTCAGGATCGTGTCGTCGCGGTCGACGAGCGACTTGAAGTACAGCGGGTAACTGGTCACGAGCCCTTGGACGGCGGGATTCGACCCGAAGTTCCCGGGAAGTACCGTCACCTGTTTGGCGGCCGGCGCGGTCGGCTGCGCGGTGGCTGCGGTCTGGGTCGGCGCGCTGCTCGGAGTCTGGCTCGGGTCCGCGGACGGCGTACTCGAGGTCGTCGTACCGGCGTCGCCGCCGGCCGGGACCGGGAGGCCGCCGTCTTTGGAGTCCTTGCCGCAGGCACTGAGCAGCAGGACGCCACAGAGCACCGCGGCAGGGATGGCAAACCTACGCACGAGGAACAGTCCTCCGTCTCTAGCGACCGCTCGGCGGCGTGTCTGTGGGGCTCGGCGGTGTACCGGTCGGCGGAGTGTCCGACGGGTTCGGGGTGAGGGTCGGGGTCGGGGTCACGTTCGGCTTGCAGGTGGCCGGGAACGGGAACGGCGTCAGCGTCCAGACGGGTGTCGGCGAGCCGACGGTCCAGGTCGGGCAGGGCAGGTCGATGGTCGGCGGGACCGCGGTGGTGATCGGGATCGTGCCCGGGCCGTCCGGGGTCGAGTTCACCACGATCGGCGGGATGGTCGGGCTGTCGTCGGCCTTGTCGACGCCCTGCTCGGCATGCGCCTGGCCGGCGCCGGTCGCCTTCAGCGACTGCTTGCCGATCAGGCCGAGGAACGTGGTCTTGTTCTGGATGTCGACCTGGATGTCGACCTCTTTCTCGGTCAGCGTGGTCGGGCCGCACGAGGTCACGGTCGGGTCGTTGTTCTGCACCTGGCCGCAGAAGCCGGCGATCGCGGTGGCGGCCTTGGTCGTGTCGATCTTCGCCTCGGCCGAGTTCAGCTGGATGGCGGCGGCGCCGACCCGGGCGGCCTCCTGCGCGTAGCCGACCGCGCGGGAGCGCGCGCCGAGCTGCCGGCCGCCGTCGATCACGAGTCCGGCCAGCGTGAAGATCATCACCGCGAGGATCGCCACCGCGGGGCTGAGCGCGCCGCGGTGGAAGCGCCGGTGCGGCCGCGGTGCGTCGATCCGCAGGAACTCGACGAGCCGCGACCTCAGCTGGTCAGGAGCCGTCACCGCGCACCCCCCGGTACGGGTCGAGCGACGACGTGAAGCGCTTGGTGATCTTGGTGTCACCGCCGAGCCCGAGCAGGCCCAGGTCGCGGTAGTTGATCGTGCACGTGACCTCGACCGACAACGGCGACCCGGCAACGAACCCGGTGGTGATCGAACCGCTCGCGGACTCCTTGCAGGACTTCACCGCCTGGCCCATCGCGTCGCTGACGGCCTGGTCGACGCGGCCCTGCGCCTCCTGCACCGACCGCGACTGGCTGGCGCCGCGGGCACCGTCGCGGGCGGCGCTCTCCAGCAGCGACGAGGTCTGGAAGTATCGGCCGCAGGCGAGCAGGAACATGAACAGCGCCAGCAGCACGGGCGCGAGAATCACCATCTCCAGCGCCATCGTGCCGCGCTCGGCGCGCAACAGGAGCGAGGAAGGCGCTCGCTCCAGGCACCGTCGAAGCTGCATCCTCCGAACCCTCACTTGTCGGCACTCACTTGTCAGCTTGGAACTGCTCGATCGGGCCGGTGGCGGTCCGGCTCACCTTCAGCTTCAGCCCGGGCACCAGCGAGACGGTGTCACCGGTGACGGTGAACGAAACCATGCCTTCCGGGCTGTTGTACGACGGGAACGGCACGGCGGTGTTCTGCAACGTCGTACCGCCCAGCTGCTGGGCGTAGGACTGGATGTCCGAGCGCACCTTCTCCCCCACCGCGTCGGTGTAGACCGTCGGCTGCACCAGCCGCAGCCGCGACACCCCTTCCTGAGCGGCGTTCAGCGCGACGGACCGCCCGTACAGCCAGAGGGCGGTCTGGATCGAGACGAAGATCAGCGCCAGGATGGCCGGCGCGAGGATGGCCAGCTCGAGTGTGCTGACACCTCGCTCCGATCGTCCCCGCGAGCGTCCCGGCGCCGTCCGCCGCAGCACGGCCGGCGTCAGCCCTGGTCGATCTCGGACGTGCGCTTGGTGATCACGCGCTTCACCACCACGCCGATCGCCAGCGCGGCCGCGACCAGGATCGCCGAGATGATCGCCCACTCCAGGGCGGAGGCGCCCAGCTCGCTCTGGCCCGCGCGCTGCCGGGCGCGCTGCGCCTGGGCCCGCGCCACCGCGTAGCCGGCCATCGCCCGCCAGAACATCAACTCCGAGATCATCCGTCTGCCTTCCGATTCGTGAGGCCTGAGCAGGCCCCAGTATGCCGTGTTCGACGGGCGACGCCGCCCAACGGATCCCGTGCCCTGATCACTGTTCGGCCTAACTTCCGAGGATGGCCACGCCGGCCGGGAAAGCCAGGAACAGGAAGAAGGCCGCGATCATCACCAGCTGCGCGACCAGCATGGACTGCGACCGCTCGCCGGCCTTGCCCTCGACGTCGGCCAGCTCCTTGCGGCGCAGCGACGCCGCCCGGGCGAGCAGCGAGGACCGGATCTTCGCGCCCTCGTCGCCGGCCAGTGCCAGTGCCGAGGCCAGGTCCCGGAGCTCCTCGACGCCGAGGTCCTCGCCGAGCCGGGCCATCGCGTCCCACGGCGTGATGCCGATCAGCCGCGCGTTCGCCAGTGCCTGCCGGATCCGGGCCATCGCCCAGTGCTCGCCGATCGTGGACGCGGTCATCAGCGCCTCCGGCAGGCCGCGGCCGCCGGCCAGGTTCATCGCGACCAGGTCCAGGAAGCTGCCGACCACGTGCCGGAAGTCCCGGCGCCGCTTCTCCGCCTCCTGGCGCAGGGCCAGGTCCGGCAGGAAGAACGCCACCGCCATGAACGCCAGCGTCACGATCGCCGGCGTCGCGCCGGGCGCGGTCAGGCCGATCGCCGAGAACAGGAACAGCACGAGCGGGATGAACAGCATCGCGCCGAGCGCGAAGAACACCTTGGTGGCGAGCATCGCGGCGAACGGCTGGTTCATCACCGCGAGGTCCCGGCGAAGCTTGCCGAACGCCCAGCCGCGGGAGTTCGCCTCCAGCTCCAGCCGGCGGCCCAAGGACTCCCGGGCGCGGTCCACACCGCCGAGCACCCGCTCCCCGGCCGCGCTCGCGGTGGCCCCGCCGGTGTAGGCGCCGCGGCCGGCGTCGATCCGGGCGATCGTGGACAGCACGTTGGCGCGCGGCTTGATGAACATCCGCACCAGCAGGTACACGCCCAGGCCGGCGATCGCGCCGGTGACGAAGGCCCACGTCATCCGTTCACCACCTCCATCCGCTCGTCACCGGGCCGGTTCGTCCCGTGGTCCCTGGAGACGCCGATCAGGAACCGCTCCGGCACCTCGATCTTCGCCAGCCGGCGCAGCCAAAGCAGGCCGAGCGCGTACAGGCCGATCACCACGGCCAGCACGACCTGCCCGATGAAGCTCGTGTACGGCGCCATGTACGTCGGGTTGAACAGCACCAGGCCGGCCGCCATGATCAGCGTGATCGCGACCACCACCTGCACACTGCGCCGGGTGGACCGGCGCTCGGCGGCGACCTTCCGGCGTACGTCGAGCTCCTCGCGGGCCGAGTCCGCGAGCGCGCTCAGCACCTCGCGCAGACCGGGTCCGCGGAGCCGGGCGTTCAGCACCAGGGCCGCGACGATCAGGTCCGCGGACGGGTCGTCGAGGTCGTCGGCGAACCGCATCAGGGCCGACGGCAACGGTTCCCGGATCCGCAGCCGGTCGACCAGCAGGTTCAGGCCGGGCTTGATCGCGGGCGCCGCGTTCACCGCGGTGGCCGGGATCGCCTGCTCCAGGCCGACCGCGCCGGCGATCGTGTCCCGGAGCGCCTCCGTCCAGGTCGCCAGTGCGTCCAGCCGGTCGATCGCCCGGCGCTCCTCGCCGCTGCCGCCGAAGAACCGGTCCGCCATCCCGGCCAGCAGGCCGAGGGCGACCGCGAGCACCAGCCAGCGGGTCACCACCAGCACCACCAGGCCGACCGCGACCGCGGCGCCGAGCCGGATCAGGTTCTTGCGGTTCTCGGCACTCCGGTTCCGGAACAGCGAGGGCGTCTCGTTCTTCGGCTCGGTACCGCGGATCGCGACGATCAGCAGCATCACGGCGCCGCCCACCACCGCACCGCAGAGCAGCGCCGCCAGGGTCTCGGTGCTCACGGCATCACGCCCACGTTCCGTGCACGAGCGGCTGGTACCCGAAGTGCTCGAGCTCGTCCATGCACGCGATCGGCGCGTGCGCCGCGGCCCGGCCGTCCGGTCCCGGCGCGAACACCTCGCCGGACAGCACCCGCCCGTCCCAGCCGGTCACCTCGCGGATGCTCTCGATGTACCGGCTGACGCCGCCGCCGCGCTGGTAGTCGTTGTGCCGGCGGACGAACACCACGAAGTCGAGCGCTCCGGAGATCAGCATCTGGGTGGCGTCCATCGGCAGCCGCTCCATCGCCTGGATGGCGTACGTGCTGATCCGGTTGAACACCTCCATCGAGCTGTTCGAGTGGATCGTCGACAGCGAGCCGTCGTTGCCCTGGCTCATCGCGTTCAGCATCGTCACGATCTCGTCGCCCAGCACCTCACCGACGATCACGCGGGACGGGTTCATCCGCAGCGAACGACGGACCAGATCGGCCATCGTCACCTCGCCGACGCCCTCGGAGTTCGGCAGCCGCTCCTCGAACGCGACCACGTTCGGGTGCAGGTCCTTGAACTCCCCCAGCCCGAGCTCGAGCGAGCGCTCGACCGTGATCAGCCGCTCGTGCGGCTGGATCTCGTTGGCCAGCGCGCGCAGCAGCGTCGTCTTCCCGGAGTTGGTCGCGCCCGCGATCATGATGTTCTTCCGGGCCGCGACCGCCGCCCGCAGGAACGAGCCGACGTCGTCGCTCATGGTGCCGTTGGCAACCAGGTCCTTCAGGAACACCCGGCCGAGCCGGGCGCGCCGGATCGACACCGCGGGCCGCGAGGTCACACCCATCACGGCCGAGAGCCGGGAGCCGTCCGGCAGCCGGAGGTCGAGCTGCGGGTTCGCGGAGTCGAACGGCCGGCTGGTCAGGCCGGCGTGCGAGGCCAGCACCTGGATCAGCTCGATCAGTTCCTCGTCGCTCTCGGCCACCGGGCCGGGCGTCTCCTCGCGGCCGTCGCCGTACTGCACGAAGACCTGGTCGCAGCCGTTGATGTCGATGTTCTCGACCTCGGGGTCGTCGATCAGCGGCTGCAGCCGGCCGACGCCGAACAGCGCCGAGTGGATCGCGCCGGCGATCTGCGCGTCGTCGTCCGGCGTCGGCGGCGTCCGCCCCTCGGCCAGCTCGTACCGCGCGTGGTCCTCGAGCACCTGCACGATCAGCGACCGGGCGTACTCCCGCTCGTCCTCGGCGCTCATCGGAGGTACGCCGTTCACCTGGTCGCGGCGGCGCTGCTCGTTCAGCCGCTCCGCGACCTGCACCCGCAAACGGCGAACCAGCTCCTGGTCAGCGCTCATCGATAGTCACCCGGCGGGAACGCCGCGTTCGCCATGTCGAAGTCCTGCGGCGGCGGGGCGGCGACCAGCGAGGCCATCTCTCCAGCAATCACGCTCGCGGAACGGATCAGCTGGGTCTTGTCGAGCCTGCCGTGCCCACGGCCGTCGAAGAACGCCGCGCCCACCGGGTCGTAGGCCAGGTGCCAGCGGTGCCGCACCGGCAGCGACATGGCGTCCAGGACCGACCACACCTGCTTCACGCCGTCCCGCTGCTTCGGGTCGGCGACCACGACGACACCGAGCTGGGCGTCGACGTGATGCACCAGCGTGGACAGCCGCTCACGCAGGTGCGCCACCGACGAGCCGGTCGCCGTACACACCATCACGACCAGCCGCGCGGACTGGATCACCGGAAGCTGCGGCGACGACGCGCCGATCCGCCCGCAGTCCGCCAGTACGTCGCTCTGGTGCATCTGGTTGAAGGAGATGCCGAGCGGATGCCACAGCCCGCCCATACCGCCGACCTGCTCCGGCGAACGCACACCGAGCAGTACGTCGAGCCCGCCGTCCAGTTGCTGGCTGTGCGCCAGGATCACCTCGTCGCCCAGGCCCTTCCGGCTCGCGGCGGCCAGGCTGACCAGCCCGCGGTCCGAGTCGAGCGGGGCACCGGCCGGGCCGGTCATCCGGATCGCGACGTCGCTGCCGGCCGGGTCGCACTCGGCCAGCAGCACCTGCCGCGGCCAGAGCGCGCCGAACACCAGGCTCGCCGTGGTCACGCCCGGAGAGCCTTTCGCGCTCGCCAGCGCCACCAGTGCCATCAGTTCGACCCCACATCGGTCTTGGTACCGGGCGCCAGCTTCGCCACCGACAGCGTCTTCGCCGCGGCGGCCGCGGCGACCATGTTGACCTTCGACTGCGGGACCAGGATCGTCACGTTGAGCGAGCTGTTGGCACTTGTCTTGCTGTCGGTGATCGCACCGGCGCTCGAGGTCACCGTGGCCGCGCCGACCAGCAGCGTCGAGTTGCCGCCCCCGTCGTTGCCTCCGGGCACCCGGACGACCTGCACGATGTCGCCGACGCTCAGCCCGTCGGACGGTGCGTGCCCGGCATCCAGGCTGACACCGACCAGGGCGCCGTCCTGCGGGATCGGCTGATGGCCGTCCTTGGTGAAGTTGTCCGGCGTGACGAACTGGTCCTTGTACAGCCAGCTGGTGGTGTACCGGCCGACGTACTTGCCCGCCTGCGACCACGGGACCAGACCGCCGGTGGCGCCGGCCAGGTCACCCCGGGAGAAGTCCTTGGCCTCGATCTTGTGGCCGGGCGGCAGCGTGCCGGAGATCGCGACGTAGTCGGAGCGGTTGCCGCTGTTCAGCGCGATCAGCGCGGAGCCGGCGGCACCGAGCAGGATCAGGATGACCGCGAGCGCGGCCAGCGCCGGACGTCGTTCCCGGCCGCTGGGAAGGCGGTTAGGGCCGCCGCCCGCCGGTCGGCCCGCGGCCCGGGACCCTTGGGAAGTGCTACGCGTGGAGGACGAGAGACTCACCCGCCTACCGTAATGGCAGCGAGGTACCAATCGCGCCAGCGGCCCGGCGCTGTTCCATCCCCCGTTACCGCGCCGCGACCCGCTCCCGCTCCAGCGGCGTGAGCAGCTGGTTGAACAGTCCCGGACCGCCGTACAACTGGTCCAGATAGGAATACAGCGCCCGCAGGCAGAGGCCGACCTGTCGTTCCCAGGCCGGACGTGCCTCCATCCAGTCGACCAGCTCGCGGCCCTCCGCCAGCGTGACGGCCGCGTTCACCGGCTGGTCCATCCGGTTCGACGACGGGTCCCAGGCGGTGTTCGGGCCACGGACGGCCCGGACCGCGGCGGCCAGTTGCTCGAACTGCGGCCCGGTGTAGAACGAGCCGAACCCGTACCGGCCGCGGGCCGGATCGGTGCCGTGCAGCTCGTCCAGGTACTCGCAGAGCGCGAGGAACAGTTCGATGGCGTCGTACTCCCGGTCGCCCTCGGCGATCCGCCGCAGCTCGTGGACGAGTTCACGCGCGTCGCTGACCGTCCACTCCGACTCACCGAACGTCTCAGTCATGGAGCGGATCCTAGGGGGACGCACTGGCGTAAATCGTTAACAGTTCGGGTAGTACGAGTTGCTGGCGAGTAACCGATTGTTTGCTAGATTCCGGAACCAGAGGGTCCTGGTGACGACTGGTGAGCACCTGGACACTGAACGGGAGGGGTGATCCGGCTGACCACACCCACGTTGTCCGCCGCGGACGCGACGGCTCGGGCCCGCTGGGCGGTCGGAAGCGCCCTGGGGATCCTGCACCCGTCGGCCGTGCCGCTGCGGAACGGCCGGGTCCGGCTGACCACCCGCGAGGACGTGCTCGACGCCCAGGTGCTGCGGTCGCTGCAGCAACACCTCACCCGCCGCGCCGCCGACCGGGTCGTCGAGGACCGCCTGCTGGCCGAGTCGGTCGCGATCCTCGGCGCCGAGATCGCCCGCGCCCGCGGCCAGGAGCCGGCTCGCGGTGCGACCGACGCGCTCGACCGCTACCTCGGCGGGCCTGGTCTCAGCCCGTCGCGACGCGCCGAGGCCGAGGCGATGTTGCTGGTCGCGCTCGGCGGAGCCGCGGCGCACGATCCGCAGGCCGCCGAGCGGCTCCGCCGGATTCCGCAGCCGGGAACGGTCGTCCGGACCTCGGAGATCGTCGGTACGTCGGGCCTGATCAGCCGCGACGCGCAATACCTCGACGCCCGTACGGCGCGTCGTACGCCGACATCGCACCGTCGGCAGCGTGGCAACGTCGGCGGACAGCACCGCGCGCCGAAGCGCAGCCGTCAGCAGAGCACGACAGGCCGCCGCCTGTGGACCTCGCAGATCCGGGGCACCGGGCTGGAACGCCGCGAGCGACCCGCGTCCGAAGGCGTACTGACCTCGACGCACGCACTCGACGTCCTCGGCGCGATGAACCAGGACGACCTCGCCGCGACCCTGACCGATCAGCGGCCGGCCGGCCAGCTCGCCGTACTGCGGATACCCGGAATCGACGAGCCGCAGCACGTGCGCGTCGAGGTCGGTGACGTGCCGCTGGGCGCCCTCGCGAGCAGCGTGCGGCATGCCGGTACGGCGACGGACCCACATGTCGTACAGCTCTCGTCGCGACTCACCGACCAGCAGCTCCGCGTGGTGTGGGCCAACCAGACGTCGCAGCTGACGCAGGACGTCACGGCCGGCCGGGCCGAGCGCCCGCACGGCCTGCTCGGCAAGCTTCGGTCGGTCTTCGGCAGCGAACGCCGGGACCGCCGCGCCCAGGCCGACCTCGCGAGCTTCCAGCTGCTGCTCCGGGACTGGCACGAGGCGCGCGCCCACGGCCGGCCGGTCGCCGACCTGCAGCGCGACCTGGAGGGCCTGGCCCGGACGATCCGGCGGCACGGCGGCTCCGAGCCGGCGCTGCCCTGGGCCGACGGCGTGGTCGTCGACCCGCAGGCCGCCGCCTTCGGAGTCGCGGCCGGTCGTGCCGCGGCCGCCGCGAACGCGGCCCCGCACACGCCGGAGCACCTCCGCGGCCAGGTCGTCCAGCAGATCGAGATTCTCCGGGCCGCCGCCGAGGACCTCGCCATGGACACCGCCACCAAGCGGAACAGCTCGCTCGACGCCACCACCGAGGCCGAGCAGCACGAAGCGGCGGCCACGGACGAGGACGGGCAACGGGACTTCGGCGCGCCGGAACGGGCGCGCAAGCTGCGGGTCCTGGCGGACGGCGCCCGGCGCAAGGCCGTCCGGCACACCGAGATCGCCGCCGGGTACGAGACCGCCGCCGTCACCGCCCGCAAGGCACTCGCCGAGTACGAGCAGTTGCTGACCCGGATCGACGAGGGTGCGCCGCCGGCCCGGATCGCCGAGCTCGCCGCCGCGGCCGAGCGCCAGGTGCTGGCGTACGAACGCAGCCTCGACAAGGCGATGCCGGTCAAAGACCTGCTGATGACCGGCACTCCGGACGGGCAGCCGGTCACGTTGCCGGCCGACGACATCAACCGGATCCTGGCCGCGAACGGGATCGGCCGGCAGCTCCCGGGCCGTGGTCCGGCTCCGCTTCCGAGTGCGGAGTACCGGCGGCTGCTGTCCCGCGACGGCATGGTGTTCCCGGTCGGCCACGACCCGGACGCCGACGTCTCGACGCTCCCCCAGGTCCGGCTGCGGCTGGTGCCGCGCGATCTCACCGAGATCACCAACCGCAACTACGAGATGGCCGAGCAGATGTCCGGCACACTCGGCGAGGGCGGGACCAGCGTCGGCACCACCGACACCCACTCGACCAGCACGAACTTCGGCCTGTCGCTGCAGCCGTTCCTCGCGATGGCAGCCCCCGGTACGCCGTTGCACGCGGTCTCCCAGCTGGTGTCGCCGCGAGTGGACGTGACCCGCGGCCGCACGCTGGCCGACAGCAGCGGCGCCACCGCCCACTACCAGTCCGGCTGGGTCGACGACAACCGCGGCGAATCGCTGCTGTACGAGTGGTCCGGCACCTGGGAGATCGAAGTACGGAACTCCCCCACCGAGCCCTGGTCCACGGTCGAGACCCTCGACGCCGGGCGGCAGCAGACGTGGGTGTCCAGCGCCTACACGGTGCAGGCGGCCGACGAGACGATTTCGCTCGACGAGATCGGCCAGGGCCACGAGGTCACCGGCGAGTTCCCACGGCACGCGGTCACCAGCATCACCGGTCTGCAGGACGTCACCGACCGGCTCGTGCGCCGGACCCAACAGCAGTACGGCGACCTGGACCGAGTCGCGTACGACCACATCGCGGGCCTGATGGTCAACGACTCGCACCGGCTGCTCCGGGAGATGAGTCAGCCCGGCGGCCTCACCCGGCGGATCCCGACCGGCGGCGAGACCGAGTACGAGCTGACCTGGGAGGTCGAGCCGGTCTGGGCCGACGCGAAGCTCGTCGGCGAGTCCAGCTCGGAGATGTGGCAGGAAGAGGTCCTGGTCGACTTCGCCGGATCGAACGCGAGCCAGACGTTCGGTACGTCGGCGACCGCCAGCGCGGGCCTGGCGTTCCCGGGCAAGCCGGACGCGGTGAACCCGCTCGGCGCGGCGACGGTGCTCGACAACGTCGGCGGCAGCGGCGTGAACGTGTCGCCGAACGTGTCGGCCGGCCGCAACGTGTCCCGGACCGGCGGCCAGAACGTCAGCATGACCACGATCACCCCGGCCGTGCACCGCAGCCAGGGACCGACCCAGGGTGTACTCGTCGGCCTGAACGTCCGCGCCACGCTGCGCAGGGCCGGCGACCCGAAGGCCGCGCCGATCGTCGAGACGGGCACCTGCGAGGCGCTGCTCCGGGTCCAGGAGAACGACCTGCTCCGGGTCGGCGGCCGCGCGGACAAGGACGCCGTACCGCGGAACCCCGACGGCACCGTCAAGCTCGGACCGGACGGCCGGCTGCTGCTCCGCGGCGACCCGGCACCGGCCACCGGTCCGCAGCAGGCACCGCCGTGGATGGGCTTCGGCCCGGACCAGATCCGCGGCGTCGGCAAAGCACTGGTGCAGAACCTCAAGGGCGCCGACGCGGCCCAGTTGCAGGCGCTCGACGGTCTCCGCAAACTCGGCCTTGTCCCGCCGCACGGTCCGACCAGCGACGACGACCTGCAGAACCGGAACTACCAGCAGATCATCAAGCACCTGAACGCGCCGCGGATCCGCGCCGGTATGAACGAGGCCTGCCAGAGCGGCCTGATCGTGATGCTCGAGGACCGCGGGATCGCCGGTACGCCGAAGTGGCGGCCGTTCCGGCTGACCGTGACGCAGGACCACGACGAGACCAGCGGCCGGATGACCACCCGCGGCGCCGGCGTCAGCGAGAACGAGAACGCCGTACTCCTCGGCATCAGCTCCCGGGCCACCGGGCGGACGTCCGGGCGGTCGAAGGCGCTGCCGCTGTCGGCCGGCGTCGGCGGTTCCCGCGGCCCGGCCGCCGGGATCAGCGGCCTGATGGGACGGCTCGGCCTGACCGGCACCCGGACCGCCCGCGGCCGCAACTTCAGCCACACCGCCGGCCGCCGGGTCAACCGGGTCACGCTGAGCGAGTCGACCGAGCCGCTCGACCTGCTCGAGCAGGGCATCCGGATCCGGTTCGCGGAGATCACCGACAAGGGCGACGCGCCCCCGCTGGCCGACGTCCGCGGCAGCATGCGGATCGGGTACGACAGCGCGATGACCCGCGCCGCCGAACCGGTCTACGAGAAGGACCCGAAGGCGCCGCACGGCGACGCCGTACAGCAGGCCTTCCCGGTCGCCGTGGACGCCGGCAAGTACAGCGCGGAGACCGAGGAGTACGTCGGTGCGGCGGACGCGCTGTGCAAGGCGATCCCGGCGATCCACGCGGACTCGACCGCGCTGGCGAAGCTGCACGCCGAACTCGCCCCCACCAGTTTGCTCGCGAACCGCGAGTGGCTGAACGGCGAGTACCGGCTGCCGTTCACGGTCGTCCAGGCGCCGGGCAACCCCGTACACATGCTGCGGAACAAGACGATCCTGCCGCAGGAGTACCAGATCGTCGTCCGCGGCAAGGCGGTCGGCCTGACGCATCTGGCGATGCATCAGGAGAACAGCGTCGACATCAAGTTCCCGATGAACGACGTCGGCTCGACGTCCGGTACATCGTCGTCCGGCGGGATCGGCGGCAGCATCGGGGGCGGCCAGGTCGGCGCCGACGGTGTCGGCCGGAGCGGCGGCGCGTCGATCTCCCGGACGGGCGGCCGGTCGCAGTCGACCACGACCAGCGAGGCGTCCGGCGACGAGGACCTGCTGATCAACCCCGGCTCGCACCATGAGTTCATGGAGCGGTACGAGCTGACCGCCGACATCGTGCACAACGGCGAGGTCGTCGGGCAGATCGAGCTGCCTGAGGCCCGCGTCCAGAAACTGATGGCCGAGCGGCGGGCCCTGGAGCTGTACGCCGCCCGCAAGCTCGACCTGCCCTTGTGGGTGGTGTCGGACGCCGCCGAACGGTACCTGAACGACCGGCTGCCGATCAGTCAGCGGACCGCCGCCGGCCTGCTGCAGCGGTACCAGCAGGAGAAGGCCGGCGTGACCACCGGGCTGGCCGCCGAGCACACCAGCGAGCGGCTGATCGCGAAGGTCCGGCAGCAGAATCGCCGCACGCCGGCGTCTGCCCCGAGCCGGCCGGATGAGCTCCAGTCGCTCACGCACGCGATCATCGCGCACGCCGACGAACGCCGCGAGGTGCACACGTCGGACGCGTACGAGGACGGCCTCGGCGCGTCGGTGGTCGAGTCGGTCACCGTGGCGGGCCGCCCGTTCGACCCGCGGACGCTGGTCCAGCCGCAGATCGACGCGCTGGCGCCGGGGCTGCGGGCCGCCAGCCTGCAACTGCAGAACGACATCGACGTCGACCTCGACCCGAGCAGCTTCTCGGGTCACCTGAACGACATGCTCGGTGCCGGCGGCTTCTACGCGCCGATCGAGGTCCCGGTGCAGGGACAGGCCCGTCCTGACGTGCTGTTCGTCCGGGTCCGGGCGAGGTTCACCGGGCCGCGCACCATCGACAACGTCCCGGACAAGCCCGTCGACGAGCAGGACCCGGGCGCCGGGACCCAGCCCGACATCCCCAAGGAGGACGTCGGCAAGGTACGGCAGAAGTACGACTACACGTCGGTGGACCGGTCGACCGGCCATACGACGACCGTCGCCGGCGGCGTCGACGGGAAGGGCGGCCTCGGCGGCGGAACGGACGCGTCCGGCGGCCTGTCCACCGACCAGACCCGGAACAACACGGCCGGAGGCGGCGAGCAGAACACCACGATCGACCGGCTCGGTCACTTCGATCTGGTCAAGACCCACCGGGAGGCGATCTTCACCACCGAGGTCGTCCGGATCCGGAACGCCGGCTCCGCCGCGCAGGCCGGTCGCCGCTGGCAGCTCGGCCGGATCGACCAGGCCGACATCACCACCGTGTCCGCGCCCGCCCAGGTCCGCGCGGACCTGATCCAGTGGATCCCGCGCGGCGACGTCCTGGACGGACCGGCGCCGGCCAGGAGCGCACCGGCGGAGCAGGAGGTCGCCGACCACCGGCAGATCGACCTGCCCGAGGGCGCGGTCACCATCCGGGTCGCGTTGCACGGCAGGGATCGCGAACGCCGGCACGAGTTGTTGGAGAACCTGACGCAGTACCTCGAGCAGCCCGGAGTGCTCGGCCGGAACGGCACGGCGGCGTACGCGCATCTGCTGCATCAGAACCTGGCCGCGACCGCGCTGGCGGCAAAGACCGGCCGGATGTTCGGCCCGGGCATCGACCTGCAGCCGATGACGAAACCCGGCAACGGGAACAAGACCGTCGACGTGCACCTGCAGGCGACCGCGATCGGCTTCGAGCTGGACGGTCCGGAGGTCGAAGGGCAGGTCGGCCGGGTCTGGCGGCGGCAGAAGACGTACCGGTCCTCCAACTCCGCCAACCGGCTCACCCCGCTCACCGCGAACGCCGGTGTCGACGGCGGGCTGGTCGGCGTGAGCGGCTCGATCGGCGAGCAGGTCAAGGAGCAGGTGTCGGACGCGAACGGCACCCGGCTCGAGACCAGCAGGTTCCTCGAGGGACAGCTGGTCACGGTCCGGATCCCGGTCCGGTACGACGCGACCGTACGGACGAGTGTCGACCGGGGCCGCGGCGAACCGGAGACCCGGAGCACGACCAGAGTGCCGGACCTGGCCCGCGGGGAACTGTACGTCCGGATGCTCGGCCACCAGTACCTCGACGTCCTCCGGCAGATGGAACGCGGCGCCAGCCTCGACAGCGCCATCGCCCAGACCCGGCTGCAGGCAGCGCCGGACGGGTTCGGCCGGCCGGACTTCGTCGTCAGCGAACTGCAGCAAGGAGAGTCGGGTCTGGTCAAGCAGTCGTACCGGCCGCTCGTGGACCTGATGCAGCAGGCCAACCTCCAGGACCGGACGCTGGTGCTGCAGTTCGAGCAGGCCGACGGCCGGACGGAGAAGTACCGGGCCTCGCCGGGCGGTAACCTCGAGTGCGAGGGCAACCGCGGATTCGGCCCGGCGTTCGCTGCACTGGACCCGAAGGTCGCGTTGATGGCCCAGGACCGGGTGGACCTTCAGGAGCTGTACAACAGCACACCGGCAGACGAGTCGTTCAACGCCAGGGTCGCGCGGGAGTTGCTGCGGACGGGTGTGCCGGAGGCGTCGCTGTTCGGACGGGAGTACGGGACGACCGCCAAAGGGATGCCCCACCACGTACCCAACCGGCAGGCGCGCACGCACTCCGGTGGTTCCGCCGGGCGGACGATTTCGCCAACCGGCCACGGCCCGTCGCTGGCCGGGCCGTGAGCCGATGATGAATACTGCAGGACTTCAGCAGCGAGAGGGGCTTCATGGGATTCTCGGTGGTTCGCACCCGGGACGAGGCGCACCTGTACCTCGAGCTGCATCCCTGCCCGGACTGCGGGACCGACGAGGCACCCTGGCAGCAGGCACTGGTCGACGTCGACGGTGAGCTGTCGATCAGCTACAGCGCGGTCTGCCCGGGCTGCGACGCCGAGCGCGAGTACCTGTTCGGCGTACCGGACCGGGAGACACCGGTGCAGGGCTGGCCGACGTTCGGCGGACCGGAGCCGTCCGACGTCATCGACGCCGGACAGTGGCTCGACGTCGCCGAGCGGCTGGTGTCCGCGGTGCCCACCGATCCGGCCGAGGCCGGCCGGGCGATGGCGATCGCGCAGGCCGCGGTCGCCGAGGTGATCAAGTTCGTCCCGGAGGGCCTGGACGCCGTGCCGGACGAGGAGTTCTGGACGCCGGAGGGACGGGCCGCCCGGGAGCTGGACCCCGGCCGGTTCCGGCTGCACCGGTTGCTGCTGACCCGAGACGCCTACGCCGAGCTGGCACGAGAAGTGGGAGCGAGATAACCGATGCTGATGGCCCGCAGTATCTGGGAGGCCCAGACCTACGTGAGTCTGCGGCTCGCGGAGCAGCAGAACCCGTCGGTCGAGCCCGGGCAGCCGGTGCCGGCCCTGACGCTCGGCGACGCGCCGCCGATGAAGCTCGGCACGAACATGGTCGAGGGCCCGGACTCCTGGACCTACCAGTCCCCCGTCGGCGACATCGTCATCCCGTACGCGTCCGAGAAGACCACGATCCAGGTCGGCGCGCCGTTCGGGCTCGGCCGGTCGCTGCTGATCGACGCCGCCGAATGGGTGCAGGTCGCGTACCTGTACCACGACTGGGCGATCGGCGACATGCTGACGTACGCCGGTGAGCCCGACCCGCACAGCCAGGACGTCCAGCACACCGAGCGGCGCCGCTACATCCGGCTCGGCTGGGAGCTCGCGATCGACGCGATCGTGCAGGCGATGGCGTTCCTGCCCGAGGGCGACCAGGGCGGCGACCAGGTGCCGGACGCGGAGATCTGGTCGCAGTTCGGCCGCAGCGCCAAGCTCGCGGATCCGCACCTGGTCACCCGGGCCCGGCTCGAGGAGGACCTGGAGACCTACCGCGGCATCCTCGAGGACTTCGACCGGAACTACGACTCGGTCGACTGACTCAGGTCGATCCGGATCGCGCGGGCGTCGGCGCCGGCCTGCTCCAGGACCTTCTGTTTCGGGTCCGGTACGCCGAGGAACGGCGCCCGCACCAGCGGTACGAGGTCCCGCAGCCGCGGGTCCTCGAGCACGGTGTCGACAGCCCGCCGGTCTCCCCCGCAGACCAGTACGTCGAGCTTCGCCGGGGCCAGGATCCGCACCGCCACCTCGGTCGCGGCGGCGAACGCCTCGCGTGCCTGGTTGTCCCGCCGGCGGGCGTACCGCTGCTGCGACCAGCCGCCGGCCTTGGTCGTCCCCTGCACGTGCCGGGAACCCACCTTCGAGTCGAGAAGGTTGCCGTCGGCAAACACCCCGGCGCCGTACCCGCCGCGGCGGACCAGCAGTACGCCGAGCCGTCGCGGCCGCAGCACGTGTGCGACGAGCCCCTCGCGGGACAATTCCGCGAGGGGCTCGAAGGGCACCGTGACGACGGCCGTCTCGCCGTCCTCGGCCGACAACGTGACCGCTGTCGGCGTCACGTCGTACCGGACCTCACCGTGCCGTTCGCCGAAACCTGTCAGCCACCTGTCCAACCGCTCCGGCGCGACGTGAACGGTCCTGCTCACACGTTGAAGCCGAGGGCGCGCAACTGGTCGCGGCCGTCGTCGGTGATCTTCTCCGGACCCCACGGCGGCATCCAGACCCAGTTGATCCGGAAGTCGTTGACCAGGCCGTCGAGCGCCATCCGGGTCTGGTCCTCGATCACGTCGGTCAGCGGGCAGGCCGCGGACGTCAGCGTCATGTCGATGATCGCCGTACTGCTGTCGTCGACGGTGATGCCGTAGATCAGGCCGAGGTCGACGACGTTGATGCCGAGCTCGGGGTCGACCACGTCCTTGAGCGCCTCGGTGACGTCCTCCACCTTCGCCGGACTGGTGCCGGGCTGAGCCGCCGCTTCCAGGTCGACCTCGGGCAGCTCGATCTTCTCGTCGGTCTGGTCAGCCATTGCTCACTCCTTCGGTTGCCGTCAGGGCCTGCGCCGTGGCGTCCCGCCACGCCGACCACCCCAGCAGTGCACACTTCACCCGGGCCGGGAACTGCGCGACGCCCGCGAACGCCACACCGTCCTGGAGAACCTCTTCGTCGGGCTCGACATTCCCGCGGCCCTGCATCAGTTCGAGGAACTTCTCGTACGTCGCCATGCCCTCGGCCACCGGCTTGCCGATCACCAGGTCGGACATCACCGAGGTCGCGGCCTGGCTGATCGAGCAGCCGACGCTGTCGTGCGTCACGGACTTCACCGTGTCGCCGTCGAGCTCGACCCGGAGCGTGACCTCGTCCCCGCAGGACGGGTTCACGTGGTGCACCTCCACGTCGTACGGCTCCGCGAGACCCGCGTGGTGCGGGGCCCGGTAGTGGTCCAGGATGATCTCCTGGTACAGGCTGTCGAGCTGCATTATCAGTCCACCTTGAAGAACGATCGGACGAACCCGAGACCGTCGACGAGCGCGTCGATCTCCTCGGGAGTCGTGTACAGGTAGAAAGACGCTCTGGTCGACGATTGCATTCCGAACCGCTCGTGCACCGGCCGCGCACAGTGGTGCCCGGCCCGGACGGCGATCCCGCGGGTGTCCAGCACCGTCGACACGTCGTGCGGGTGGACGCCGTCCAGCGCGAAGCTGATCGCGCCGCCGTGGTCGGTGGCGTCCGTCGGGCCGAGCAGCTTCAGACCGGGGACAGTCTTCAGCCCCTCGAGCGCGTACTCCACGATCGCGTGCTCGTGCGCGGCGATCTTGTCCATCCCGATCCCGGACAGGTAGTCGACGGCCGCACCGAGCCCGACCGCCTGCGCGATCGGCGGCGTACCGGCCTCGAACCGGGCCGGCGGCGGCGCGTACGTCGAGCCGGTCATCCGGACGACCTCGATCATCTCGCCACCACCGAGGAACGGCGGCAGCGACGCGAGCAGGTCGTACCGGCCCCAGAGCACGCCGATCCCGGTCGGGCCGACGACCTTGTGACCGGTGAACACCAGCAGGTCGGCGCCGAGCGTGGACACGTCGACCGGGAACTGCGGCACCGCCTGGGAGGCGTCCACGACCATCGTCGCGCCGACCGCGTGCGCCTTGGCGGCGATGTCGCTGATCGGGTTGATCGTGCCGAGCGCGTTCGACACCCAGGTCAGCGCGACGACCTTGGTGTTCTCGGTCAGCAGCTCCTCGATGTTGCTCGTGTCGAGGCGCCCGTCCTCGGTGACGCCGAACCACTTCAGCGTCGCGCCGGTCCGCTCGCAGGCGAGCTGCCACGGGACGATGTTGCTGTGGTGCTCCATCTCGGAGACCACCACGACGTCGCCCGGCTTCAGCGACGCGCCCAGCGTGTGCGCGGCCAAGTTGAGCGCCTCGGAGGCGTTCTTGGTGAAGACGATCTCGTCCCGGTTCGTCGCCCCGACGAACGCGGCGACCTTGTCCCGGCCACCTTCGTACGCCGCGGTCGCCTCGGCACCGAGCTGGTGCATGGCGCGAGCGACGTTCGCGTTGTGCTTCAGGTAGTGGTCCTCGATCGCCTGCACGACCTGGCGCGGCTTCTGCGACGAGTTCGCCGAGTCGAGGTACACCAGCGGGAACCCTCCCGCCAGCTCACGCGACAGGATCGGGAAGTCCGCCCGGACCGACTGCAGGTCCAAGGGACTGCTGAACGTCCGGGCGTCGGTCACTTCGCGCCTGCCTTGAGGAACCGCTCGTAGCCGTTGGCTTCCAGCTCCTCGGCCAGCTCCGGGCCGCCCTCCTCGGCGACGCGGCCGTCGACGAAGACGTGCACGAAGTCCGGCTTGATGTAGCGCAGGATCCGCGTGTAGTGGGTGATCAGCAGGATGCCCTTGTCGCCCTGCGACGCGTACCGGTTGACGCCCTCGGAGACGATCTTCAGCGCGTCGATGTCGAGGCCGGAGTCGGTCTCGTCGAGGATCGCGATCTTCGGGTTCAGCAGCTCCAGCTGGACGATCTCGTGGCGCTTCTTCTCACCGCCGGAGAAGCCCTCGTTGACGTTGCGCTGCGCGAACTCGGGGTCCATCTGCAGCTCGCCCAGCGCGGTGTTCACGTCCTTGACCCAGGTCCGCAGCTTCGGCGCCTCGCCGTCGATCGCGGTCTTCGCGGTGCGCAGGAAGTTCGCCACCGACACCCCCGGGACCTCGACGGGGTACTGCATCGCCAGGAACAGGCCGGCCCGGGCGCGCTCGTCGACGGACATGTCCAGCACGTCCTCGCCGTCCAGCGTCACCGAGCCGCCGGTGATGTTGTACTTCGGGTGCCCGGCGATCGAGTACGCCAGCGTCGACTTGCCGGAGCCGTTCGGGCCCATGATCGCGTGCGTCTGACCACCGGCGATGGTCAGGTCGACGCCGCGCAGGATCTGCTTCGGTCCGGCCTCGGTGTCCACCGACACCTGCAGGTCGCGAATCTCGAGTGTCGCCATGAGTTTCTCTATCTCCGTAGGGTTTTACAGGGAGGTCTGGTTGATGGGGTTCTTCACGTCGACGAGTACGTCGTCGCCGTCGAGGCGCACCGGGTAGATCGGCACCGGGTCGTAGGCCGGCAGGCTGGTCGGCTCGCCGGTCCGCAGGTCGAAGCGGGACCCGTGCAGCCAGCACTCGATCTCGCACCCGCCGACGTCGCCCTCGGACAGCTGGATCTGCGCGTGCGAGCACTCGTCGCGGACCGCGAAGTACTGTCCCTCGCTCTTCACCACCGCGACCTCGACGCCGCCGACCTCGACCGGGACCACGCCCTCGTCGGGTACGTCGGCGGCGGCGCAGGCGCGCTCGAACGTGTCGCTCACTTGCCGACAACCGCCTCTTCGCCCGATGGGCGCAGCGCGGACTCGCTCAGCTCGGCTGCCCGGGCGAGCTTCTCCTCGATCACCTCGTGCAGGCGCTCGGAGACCTCGGGGACGCCGATCTTGCCGATGATGTCGTTGAAGAACCCGGACACCACCAGCCGGCGGGCGGCGTCCTCGGGGATGCCGCGGGCCTGCAGGTAGAACAGCTGCTCGTCGTCGAACCGGCCGGTCGCGGACGCGTGCCCGGCGCCCTCGATCTCGCCGGTCTCGATCTCCAGGTTCGGCACCGAGTCGGCGCGGGCGCCGTCGGTGAGCACCAGGTTCCGGTTCAGCTCGAAGGTGTCGGTGCCTTCGGCCGCGGCCCGGATCAGCACGTCGCCGATCCACACCGAGCGGGCCTGGTCACCGGCCAGCGCGCCCTTGTAGAGCACGTTGCTCTTGCAGTGCGTGGCCTCGTGGTCGACGAACAGCCGGTGCTCGTGGTGCTGGCCCGACTCGGCGAAGTACACGCCGACGAGCTCGGCGTCGCCGCCGGGTCCGTCGTACCGGACGTTGGTGTTCACCCGGACGACCTTGCCGCCGAGCGTCACCGCGACGTGGTGCAGCCGGGCGTCCCGGCCGACCAGCGCGTCGTGCTGCGCCAGGTGGATCGACTCGTGGTCGCTCTGCTGGATCGCGACCACCCGCAGGTCCGCGCCGTCACCGACCTTGATCTCGACGTTGCCACTCAGCTCGCCGGCTCCGGTGTGGTCGATGATCACGATCGACTTGCTGAACCGGCCGGCCTCGACGATCAGGTGGCTGAAGCCGCGGGCACCCAGGCTGGCGACGTTCACGTGCACCGGCTCGGTCAGCTCCGCCTCGACCGGGATCCGGACCGCGAGCGCCTCCGGCGCCTGGGTCCAGGCCACGGCCGCCGTACGGTCCTGCGGCTTGCCGACCTTGAGCGCGTCGGCGGCGACCGTCTCGATCACCACGCCGTCCGGGCCGGAGGCGTCGATCTTCGGCGTCTCGGTCCCGGCCGCGTCCTCGAACAGCGCCTTGAGCTGCTTGACCGGGGTGAAGCGCCACTCCTCCTCGCGCCCGTTCGGCACCGCGAAGTCGGCGACGTCGTACGACGTCGGCCGCTCGCTGCGGGCCTGCAGCGGGATCTCCGATCCCGCTCCGTGGGAGTGTGCCTTGTTGCCGGTAGCAACAAGAGTTTCAGAGGTCGACATCAGCCGACGGCCCCTTCCATCTGCAGCTCGATCAGTCGGTTCAGTTCCAGCGCGTACTCCATCGGGAGCTCGCGGGCGATCGGCTCGATGAAGCCGCGGACGATCATCGCCATCGCCTCGTCCTCGGCCATGCCCCGGCTCATCAGGTAGAAGAGCTGGTCGTCGCTGACCTTGGACACGGTCGCCTCGTGCCCCATCGCCACGTCGTCCTCGCGGACGTCGACGTACGGGTAGGTGTCCGAACGGCTGATGGTGTCGACCAGCAGCGCGTCACAGCGCACCGTGGACTTGCTGTGGTGCGAGCCCGGCGCCACCTCGACCAGACCGCGGTACGACGTCCGGCCGCCACCGCGGGCCACCGACTTCGAGACGATCGAGCTGGAGGTGTACGGCGCGTTGTGCACCATCTTCGAGCCGGCGTCCTGGTGCTGGCCCTCGCCGGCGAACGCGACCGACAGGGTCTCGCCCTTGGCGTGCTCGCCCATCAGGTACACGGCCGGGTACTTCATCGTCACCTTGGAGCCGATGTTGCCGTCGATCCACTCCATCGTCGCGCCCTCCTCGCAGGTGGCGCGCTTGGTGACCAGGTTGTAGACGTTGTTCGACCAGTTCTGGATCGTCGTGTAGCGGCAGCGGGCGCCCTTCTTCACGATGATCTCGACGACCGCGGAGTGCAGCGAGTCGGACTTGTAGATCGGCGCCGTGCAGCCCTCGACGTAGTGCACGTAGGCGCCCTCGTCGACGATGATCAGCGTCCGCTCGAACTGGCCCATGTTCTCGGTGTTGATCCGGAAGTACGCCTGCAGCGGGATGTCCACCTTGACGCCCTTCGGGACATAGATGAACGAACCGCCGGACCAGACCGCGGTGTTCAGCGACGCGAACTTGTTGTCGCCGACCGGGATCACCGAGCCGAAGTACTCCTTGAAGAGCTCCGGGTGCTCCTTCAGGCCGGTGTCGGTGTCCAGGAAGATGACACCCTGCTCCTCCAGGTCCTCACGGATCTGGTGGTAGACGACCTCGGACTCGTACTGCGCGGCGACGCCGGCGACCAGGCGCTGCTTCTCCGCCTCCGGGATGCCGAGCTTGTCGTAGGTGTTCTTGATGTCCGGTGGCAGCTCCTCCCAGGAGGTGGCCTGCTTCTCGGTCGACCGGACGAAGTACTTGATGTTGTCGAAGTCGATCCCGGACAGGTCGGCGCCCCAGGACGGCATCGGCTTGCGGCCGAAGAGCTTCAGGCCCTTCAGGCGCAGGTCGAGCATCCAGTCGGGCTCGTTCTTGAGGGTGGAGATGCCTCTCACCACGTCCTCGCTCAAGCCGCGCTGAGCAACCGCGCCGGCGGCGTCGGAGTCGGACCAGCCGTACTGGTAGTTGCCGAGGCCTTCCAGTTCGGGGTGAGCGGTTTGCGTCATCGTGCAGTCCTCGCAGATTCGCCGTCGGTTACAGGGGCCACAGGGGCAGGGCCCGGGATGTGCGTCGTACAGACACCGTCGCCGTGGGCGATGGTGGCCAGTCGCTGTACGTGCTTGCCGAGGAGTCTCGAGAACACCTCGGTCTCGGCCTCGCACAGCTGGGGGAACTGCTCGGCCACGTGCGCGACCGGGCAGTGGTGCTGGCAGAGCTGGGCGCCGTGGCCCGCCTCCGCCGTCGAGGCGGCGTACCCGTCGGCCGTCAGGGCCTGCGCGAGCACCTCCGCCTTCTTGCCCTCCGGGGCCTGCGCGAGCAGGTCCCGGTACCGCTCCTCCACCTCGGCGACGCGACGGCGGGCGAACTCCGTCACCGCGTCGTCACCGCCGGCCTCGGCGATGAACCGCATCGCGGTCGTCGCGAGGTCGTCGTACGCCGTGTGGAAGGCGTGCCGGCCGGTGTCGGTCAGCACGAACACCTTCGCGGGGCGGCCGCGGCCACGCGGGCCGTAGACGCGCTCCTCGCGGGACTCCACCAGGCCCTCGTCGAGCAGGTGGTCCAGGTGCCGGCGGACCGCCGCCGGGGTCAGCTCGAGCCGCTCCGCCAGCACCGCGGCGCTGGACGGACCATTGGTCAGGATCGAGCGGGCAACCCGGTCCCGGGTGGACTCGTCCCGCGCACCGGCGGTGCCGTGGGTCACGGCAGATCCAGTCGCAGGAGTTTTCACAACATCAGTGTCGCGTAATTCCCCGGGGCCTTCAAATAAGGCACGCCTTACCCCTCCCGCCACTCAGGCGGCCCTCAGCCGTGGGGCGTGAGCGAGGTCACTCCGGCCCGTTCCCTATGCTGCGTTACGTGCCAGTCGCGGTGGAGATCGACAACCTCGTCGTGCGGTACGGAGAGAAGACCGCGGTCGACGGTCTCAGTCTCACCGTAACCGCCGGCACGGTGACGGCCGTGCTCGGCCCGAACGGTGCCGGCAAGACCACGACCGTGGAGACCTGTGAGGGATTCCGGCGCCCGGAGTCGGGCAGTGTCCGGGTCCTCGGCCTGGACCCGCTCGCCGATCACGACGAGCTGATGCCGAAGATCGGCGTGATGCTCCAGGAGGGCGGCGCCTGGTCCGGCGTCCGGGCTGTCGAGATGCTCCGGTACGTCGCGACGCTGCACACGCATCCGCTCGACGTCCCCGCGCTGGTGGAGCGGCTGGACCTCGGCAGTTGCGGGCGGACGCCGTACCGGAGGCTCTCCGGCGGGCAGAAGCAGCGGCTGTCGTTCGCGCTGGCGATCGTCGGGCGGCCGGAGCTGGCGTTCCTGGACGAGCCGACCACCGGGCTGGACCCGCACGGCCGCCGGGAGATCTGGCAGCTGATCCGGGACCTCCGCGACGACGGCGTCACCGTCGTCCTGACGACGCACGCGATGGACGAGGCCGAGCAGCTGTCCGACCAGGTGCACGTGGTGTCGGCCGGCAAGGTGATCGCCTCCGGTACACCCGACTCCCTCACCGAACACCACACCAAGTCCCTCGAGGACGTCTTCCTCGAACTCACGTCACCTAGGCACGACAAATGACGGCTTACGCACCGCAGCCGGGGAGCGCGCCCTGGGCGCAGAAGGTGCTCTCGCACACCCGGATGGAGTTCAAGCTCCTGATCCGCAACGGCGAACAGCTGTTGCTGGCACTGGTCATCCCGTTGGGAGTCCTGCTGCTGCTCGGCGGGACCGGCCTCGGCGACCGCCTGCCGCTCGGCGGTGGCCGCCCGATCGACGAGGCGGTCCCCCGCGTGCTCGCGCTCGCGGTCCTCTCGTCGTCCTTCACCTCACTGGCGATCGCCACCGGCTTCGAACGCCGGTACGGCGTGATCAAACGCCTCGGTGCCTCACCGCTGTCCCGCACCGGTCTGCTCGCGGGAAAGATCGGGGCGGTGCTGATCGTCCAGCTGATCCAGCTCGCCGTTCTGATCGGCGCCGGGTTCGCCCTCGGCTGGAAACCGGTCGGCGGGGCCGCGGCCGTCTTCGGCGTCGCCCTCACCGTCCTGTGCGGTACGGCGGCCTTCGCCTCCCTCGGCCTGCTGATGGCCGGCGTACTGCGCGCCGAAGCGACCCTGGCCGCCGCCAACCTGCTGTACCTGCTCCTGCTGGTGGGCGGCGCGATCATGACCCCGGTCGACGAGTACCCGCACGGCATGCAGGCCGTCGTACGGCTGCTGCCGAGCGCCGCGCTGGCGAGCGGGATCGCGAACTCGACCGTGCACGGCGTGGTGCCGTGGGCCGCCGCGCTGTCGCTGGCCCTGTGGGCGGCGGTGCTCGGATACCTGGTCTCCCGGACGTTCAAATGGGACTGAGCTTTAGAGTGTCCCGGTGATGAGCACGGATACCCCGCCCCAGGAGAGCGAGCCCGTCAGCAAGTTCTGGCGGCTGATCCCCGAGCCGAGCCTGGACGCCGTCCGGCGCTGGGGATGGGCCTCGGTGGCGGTGAACATCGGCATCGTGGTGACCGGCGGTCTGGTCCGGCTGACCGGGTCCGGGCTCGGCTGCCCGACCTGGCCGTCGTGCACCGACTCGTCGTACGTCCCGCACGCCGCGCTCGGCATCCACGGCGCGATCGAGTTCACCAACCGGATGCTCGGGTTCGTGGTGGCGATCGTCGCGATCATCACCTGGCTGGTCGTGATGCGCTACCGCCCGATCCGGCGGGACCTCCGCCGGCTGGCGACCGCGGCCGCGCTCGGCGTCCCGCTGCAGGGCGTGATCGGCGGCATCAGCGTGCTGACCGGCCTGAACCCGTGGATCGTGTCGGCGCACTTCCTGGTCTCGCCGGTGATCATCACGCTGACCGTGTCGATGATGCGCCGGTCCCGGACCAGCCCGTACCCGCACACTCCCCCGGTGGTCCGCGCGCTCGCGACCGCCGCGGTCGTGGCGGTCTGGATCACGATTGCCCTCGGCACCGTCACCACCGGCGCCGGGCCGCACTCCGGCGACCCGGAGACCGGGCGGAACGGGTTCGACCCGGCGGTGGTCAGTCAGCTGCACGCGGACTTCGTGTTCGGCCTGTTCGGCATCACGATCGCGCTGGTGATCGCGACCCGGGTGACCGCGACCTCGCGCACGCTCCGGAAGCTGGCGGCGTGGCTGCTGGCGATCGAGCTGCTGCAGGGCGCGGTCGGCTTCACGCAGTACTTCACCGGCCTGCCGTGGGGCGTCGTACTGGTCCACATGTTCCTGGCCGGCCTGCTGATCGCGCTCGTCACCGCCGTGTACGGCGAACGCGGTACGCCCGCAACCTAGACGCTCGAAGTTCCCGGCCGGCAGCATCCTTCCCGACCGGCCGGGAAATCGTCGGGCAGACGTCAGTTGCGCGTCAGGGTGACCTCCACCGGGGTGATGACGTACGGCGTGTCCGAGGTGAAGGCGAGCCGAGCGTGGTACTGCCCGGCTGTGGACGTCGCGGCAGGGTCGAACCGCAGTCGTACGGTCACAGAACCACCAGATGGAACGGTGATCTGGGTACGGTCGGCCGACAACCAGCTCACGTCCGCGCCGAGGACACACGCGTCCTGACCGGACAGGTACTCCGCGAACGGTGTCGCGGTGAACGATCCGATCGAGCCGCCGATCCTGCTCAGCCCGCAGGCCGCACCTCCGCGGAACATGCTGTACGTGGCATTCGGCAGGGCCGACCACTCACCGCTCGCCGGATCGAACTGGACGGCCTGGTTGGTGATGTAGCCACCTGTGATGCCGCCCACCAGTTGCAGCTTGCCGCCGCTGCCCGAGTACGCCATGCCCCAGGCGGGATACGGCATGTCGGCGACCCGGGTCCAGCTGTCCGAATCGGGGACGTAGCGGTAGGCGCTCGAGACAGGGAACTCGTGCCACGGGTCGTCGAGCACCGGCACGAGACCACCGGCGCAGATCAGTCCGTCACCCGAGCCCGTGCACCCCGGCATCACGACGTGCTCCGGGTACGCCGCGATCCGCGTCCAGGTGTTGCGACCGGCGTCGTACCGGTACGTGGGAGTCGTTTCCGTGCACGCCTCCGACTCACAACCGGCCACCACGTACAGGGCGCCGCCGACGACCGCGCCCGCCGCGGCGGTACTGGGCATGGGCAGGTCTGCCACGCGTGACCACTTGTTCTTCACCGGGTCGTACACATACGTCGCCGAGCTCAGGTTGCCCTGCACGTTCCAGCCGCCGGTGACGTACAACTTCCCGCCGACGAAGCCGCCGACCGCGCGCTCCAGCGGCTCGGGGAGATCCGCGATCCGCCGCCACGAGCCGGCCTCCCGGTTGTACGCGTACCCGGCGGCGGTCAGACCGTCGTCGGTCGCTCCGCTGACCGAGTAGACGACTCCGTCGTCCGCAGCGACGACGTTGTCCATGATCGGCGTGGGGTAGTCCGGCAAGTGCGACCACGCCGGGTTCGGCGAGGCGTCCCGGGAGGGCAGCGGGTCGCGTCCGCCGTGCTGCTTCGCGAACGACAGCGGCGAGGCGTCCACCTTCTCGCGCCGCAGCGGCGCACCGGGGGACGTCGTTCGGCGACGGCCGTCAGCACCCGTGAAACCAAGGTCCTGCTCCACGAGCGACACGTGAGCGGGCTTCGTGCCGTGGTTGGTGAACGTGATCGTCCGGGTGCCGACCGGCCCCTTGCCGGCGTGGACCGAGATCGTGGACGGTGTCGAGGTCACCCGGCCCGCCTCCAGCGACCAGTCGACCCGGGTCGTCCGGTGCGCGACGACCGGCGTCGTCTGCCGCGCCTCGGCGTACTGGCGCCCGGTGGCGCTGAGCGGGACGTTGCCGGTGTGGCCGAACAGCCAGTAGTAGCCGTCGTCGATCTGCGAGTCGTCGGTGGTCGCCTGGCTCACCGCCGGAGTGGCTCCACCGCCGAGCTGTACGCCGGTCAGCCCGGCGCCGGTGTTGTGGTCCCGGACGAAACCTGCCACGAGTCCACCCGGCGCCGCCTCGCACGACCGGTTGCCGACGTACACGTCGTCCAGCTCCCAGAAGTTGTCGGCCTGCCCGCTGAAGCGGAACCGCACGCGGACGTCGCTCTTGTGCGCGGCCTGCGGGACCGGCACCTCCACGTGTCCCCGGACGAAGGCGTCCGGCGCCCGCCAGATGTTCTGCCAGGTGGCCCCGCCGTCGAGGCTCAGGTCGACGACGCCGTCCTGCTCACCGAACCCGTAGTCGTAGTAGTACGTGTCGAAACCGACAACCGGCTGCGAGCGGTCGGACAGGTCCGCGACCGGGCTGACCAGGCTCGTGTCGTTACGGTCGACCGGCGACGACCAGTTGTCGACGATGGCGAACTGGCCGCCGGCGCCGGTGAGGTTGCCTTTGGCACCGGGATCGTCGAACGTCCAGGTCTTGCCGGTGCCCGCGTCGTCGGTCACCGTCCAGCCGCCCTGCGCGCCCGACCATCCCTCGAAGCCGGTGCCGGCACCATGGAACGTATGCCCGTATCCGGCGGCCGTGCACGCCGACGCGTCGACGCCCAGCGCGACGTCGCGCAGCACGGCGTTCTTTCCGTTGCCTACGGCAACACTGGTGTCAGAAGGCAGATAGCCGGGCATGTCGGCTGCCTCGACGTGCAACCGGTACGTCGCACCGACCGGGAGCGCCACGCTGTAGCGACCGGTGAACGGATCGGTGTGGACGGCGCCGTCCGGGTATCCGTCGATGGAGATCTTGGCGTACACCGGCCAGCCCTGACCTGATCCGTCGGTGACGACACCGCTGACCGTACGGCGGGCTACCGCTGTCAGCGTGAAGTTCCTCGACAGCTCGGCGCCCGCGGACACGGTGACATGGTCGAGCGTCACGTCGGCGTACCCGAACTTCGACGCGATGACCTGGTAGGTCCCTGCGGCCACCGCGACGCGGTAGTGACCGGATTTGTCGACGACGGCGCGGGTGCGGTAGCCGCTCTCGTCGGTGAACGTGACCGTCGCACCGTCGAGCGGTTGGTTCCGGGTCCGCACCGAACCCGAGGCCCAGCCGTAGGATCCCAGGGTCAAGGCCGACACACCGTTGGGCGTACCAACGCCGGTCGGGCCGTCCCAGCCGGGGCCTGCCGTGCAGCGTACGTCGCCGCACGAGCCGTCGACGCCGTCGGTGACATCGTGCAGGGAGCTGTTGCGGCGATACGGGTAGGTGACCGGATTGCTCCCCGGCACGGGCGTGCCCGCCAGCGCGTACATCGCGGCGACCAGTGGCGCGGACAGGGAGGTACCGCCGTACTGCGCCCATCCGTCCTGCCCGAGGGTGTTGTAGACCGCAAGCCCGGTCTCCGGGTCGGCCACGGCGGCCACGTCGGCGGTGGCTCGCGTGTCCGGGCAACCGGTGTCGAGGCCGCGCTGGTAGTCAGGGCGCGGCTCGTAGAGCGAGCAACCGCTGCCGCCGTCGGCCCACGCCGCCTCGTGCCATCCGCGCGGCGTCGAGTCGTCCCGGGTCAGCGTCGTACCTCCGACCGAGATCACGTTGGGTGAGGTGGACGGATAGCTCTGGACGTTGCCGTTGTCGCCGGACGACACGGTGACGGCGACACCGGGGTGGTCGTAGTAGTGGTCGTAGTACGTCTCGAACGGGAGTTCACCGTCGATGCCGTACGAGTTGGAGATCGCGACAGCTCCCAGCGACGCGGCGGTGTCGACCGCCTGACCGAGGCTCGGCGAGCTGTTGCTGTCGGCCTGGACCAAGAGGATGTGGCAGTCGGAACAGGAGGAGGAAACCGCATCCAGGTCGAGGGCCGTCTCGATGGACCAGCCGGGATCCTCTTGCGGGTAGTCCGTCCCGCCGCGCTGGTCGACCTTGCGGAAGCAGCCGTTGTCCGTCGTACACGGCGCCAGACCGTAGTGCGCGCGGAACACGGCCAGATCGGATTCGGCGTTCTCGTAGCCGAACGCGTCGACGATCGCCACGGTCCTTCCGGCGCCGCCATCGGGCAGGGCGTACGCCGCCTTGATGTCGGCGGGCCCCAGCGATCCGGGGATCGGCCCGGCCGTTCGCTGCGCCAGTGAGCCGCGATCGCCGGCCCGGCCGACCGCGTAGCAGCGGGCCAGCGGAGTGGACCCGTCGGCGGCCGTCTGGGCGACGTTGCAGCCCGCCGGGACAGCGCGGCTGCCGTGCAGCCCACCTGACGTCGGATTACCTGCCGCGACCGCCTCTGAAGAAGCCAGGGCCGGCACTGTCACCGCGGACGCCACCAACGCAGCGATCGTGGTCACGACGACTGTCATGGTCCTGGTAGCGCGATGTCTTCTCATCAAGCCGTTTCGTATCCTTCTCGTGCGTTGCACGCCTCACCCCTCGCTCACTCGTCCGGCGGGACATTCCCGTCGGGTTGCCCGGCTCACAACCAGCCCGCCCGGGAGGCCAGCAAACCGGCCTGGAACCGCGTCTCGGCCCCGAGGGCCGCCATCAGTGCCGCGATCCGCCGCCGGGTGGTTCGATGGCTCCAGCCCAGGTGCCGCGCGATGGCCTCGTCCTTCATCCCGCTGGCGAGCAGGACCAGGACGCGCCGATCCTGCTCGGCCGGTTCGAACGTCCCGTTCTCCTCGGCGGCTCGTAGCGAACCGTGAGCGGTCAGGGGCGTCGCCTGTTGCCACAGCTGGTCGAAAACCAGCAGCAGTACGTCGAGGAGGCTGCACGGGTGGACGACGATCGCGCTGGCGATGTCGCCGTGATCGATCGACTGTGGGATGAACGCCGTCCGGCGATCGAAGGTCGCCAGCTTCAGCGGCAGCTCGGACGTTACCCGGGCCTGCTCGCCGGCAGCGACGTACCGCAAGATCGCGGTCACCGCGTTCGGCGCCTGTTCCAGTGCGGCCCGGTCGTAGATCGCCTTGCAGGTCACGCCCCTCGCGAGCACCTCGAACTCGACGGCATTGGTGTCCGGCCCCGCCGCACGCACGTACGGCGGAGTGTCCAGGACCTGCACCTCCTCGACGGCGGCGCGCTGGAGCTGGTCGAAGCGGCTCAGCACCGTGTCGGCACCGACGACGACCTCGATCAGTTCGGTCGGCCCCGTACTGCGACCCGCGCGGAAGTCGGCGACCCAGGCCGTCGCCAGTGCGCGGATCCGCTCGAGGTCGGACTCGTGCCGGCGTACCAGCGCTCCGATCGCGGCATCCGGCGCGACCGGCAACAACCGGGGTGTGGGCAAGGGCGACCGCGTGATCAGCCCGGTCTGCTCGAGCCGGGCGACCGCGCGGCGAACCCGTCCGGCCGGCGATCCGATCCGGTCCGCCAGCCCGTTCACGGTCAGGCCCGGCCGGCGCAGCAGGATCCGGTACGCCCGTTCCTCGAACTCACTGATTCCGAGGATCGACAGGTCAGCCCCAGTCCGCATGCCGAACCCCTCCCTGATAGCGCGCCGGATCTCACCGCACGGCACGACGCGCAAGCAGTTTCGCCAGCGCTACATCAGGGTGTCCAGCAACATCTGTGGCCCACATAGGCCACGGCCAGAACTGGCCATCCGGGCATCACACGACGTCGGGGCGCCACGACCGCTACGGCGTGGCGCCCCGACGCTGACAACCGGCTACTACCTGTACCGCACCTTGTAGACGGCGCCCGGGCCGAAGACCGGGCCGGCGACGTACAGGCCGCCCCACCGGTCGAAGGCCGTGCCGCCCGGCAGGTTGAGCTGTCCACGGACGAGTTCCCGTTTGTACCCGGCCTGGTGGTGCCGGCCCGGGTACTGCAGGAACAGGCCGCCGACCGTCGGGCCGCCGAGTTCGAACTGCAGCCAGCTCGCGTTGTCCAGCTGGACGACGGCGAAGGTTCCGTGCGGGCCTCCGGCCAGGTCGACGATCGACGTGTAGCCGTCGGCGTACCGCTGGCACTTGCCCTTCGACGGTTTCACCGGGTCGCAGGTCGCGCCCACCGAGCCCGGTCGGATCCGCCAGATCTCCGACGTCCCGGGCGTCGCCGGGAAGCCGCGGAGCTCGCCGACGTACCAGTAGCCGTCCGAGCCGACCGTCACCGAGGTGGCGACCGCCTCGGCCGGGATCGGCGTACCGGCAGGCGGCAGCGGGTTGCCGTCCGGATCCTTGGCGGGCAGCCCGGCCGGGACCTTGACGGTGCGCGGCTTGAGCCGTGCCACCGTGACGATGTGGCCGTTCGGCCAGACCCGGAGCAGGTCGTTGCCGGCCGCGTCGGACACCAGGACCGTGCCGTCGTTCAGCGTCGCGACCCCGAACGGGTTCGAGTCCGTCGGGTTGTTCTCCAGGTCGTACGGGTCCGGGTCGTGCGCTTGGTACGCGGCGATGTCGGCGACCTTGATCGCCTTACCCCGCCACAGCTTGTAGAGCGTCGAGCTGCCCGGCACCGGTGGTTGGCCCGGCTCGCCGCCGGCCCCGGTCAGGGCGTAGGTGACGCCCCACCTGTTCGTGTCGATCGCCGGTGGGAACCCGCCCGTGCCCGGCACCGTGCCGAGCTTCCAGGTCCGGTGGCCGTTGGTCGCGTACACGGAACCGTCCGTGACGCTGTACATGACCAGATTCTTGTACGTCGAGACTCCGCGCGGCCCGTTCAATCCGGTCGCGATCGGTTTCAGGCTCGAGTGAGCCCCGCCGGCGTCGGCCTGTCCTGCGACCAGGACCGATCCGGCCAGTGCGAGCGCCGCGAGTGCGGCAATGCGTGTTCGTACCCCCATGAATCCCCCTGAAGCCTCCGAAATCGAGTCTCCCCAGGCGTGGAACCCCCTCCACAGACCTGACCATGGCAACAAAAGATCACAGGAAGGTCAACGGGAGGACGCGGAAAACCTCAGCGGAATCTCAGCGCAGCAGCGGGTCGATCGCGGCCGCGATGAACAGCAGCGCGAGGTAGATGTTCGAGAAGTGGAACAGCCGCATCGGCCGCAACGCCGCGCCGTCGGCACCGGTGTGGGCCCGGAGCAACAGCCGGCGAGCCTCCCGGAGGAACACGAAGCCGAGCACGATCGCGGCCAGTGGGTACACGTAGCCGGTGCCGCCGATCGGCCAGAGCGCGATCGAGGTGGCGACCATGATCACCGAGTACGCCATGATCTGCCGGGCGGTGGCGACCGGGGTGGCGACCACCGGCAGCATCGGTACGTCGACCGCCGCGTAGTCCTCGCGGTACCGCATCGCCAGCGACCAGGTGTGCGGCGGGGTCCAGAAGAACACCACCAGGAACAGCACGACCGGCGTCCAGGCCAGCTTGCCGGTGACCGCGGTCCAGCCGATCAGGGTCGGGAAGCAGCCGGCGATCCCGCCCCACACGATGTTCTGCACGGTCCGGCGCTTGAGCACCATCGTGTAGCCGAAGACGTAGAACAGGTTCGCCGCCAGCGCGAGGCCGGAGGACAGCCAGTTCACGAAGAAGCCGAGCTCCAGGGTGGCCAGCAGGCCGAGCACCACGCCGAAGACGGTCGCGGACCGCGGGCTGACCGCGTGCCGCGGCAGCGGGCGGCGCCGGGTCCGGCGCATCTGCTCGTCGATGTCCCGGTCGAACACGCAGTTGATCGTGTTCGCGCTGCCGGAGGCCAGGATGCCGCCGATCAGCGTCGCGACCACGATCCGGAGCCCCGGCACGCCGTCGGCGGCCAGGAACATGACCGGCACCGTGGTCACCAGCAGCAGCTCGATGATGCGCGGCTTGGTCAGACCGACGTACGCCTTCACCACGTCGCGCACCGACGGACTCACTGTTGCTGCTGATGCAGCAGTAGCGTCCGGCAGCGGCGTCGGGTACGACGTCGTCGCGGCGGGACGCGGGTCGACGGCCGTCACGAACACCTCGAACAGATCTGGGTTGACGCCGGCGGACCGGCGCTGACGATTCAGCAGTCTACGACGCCCCGTAGGAGGGTTCTGCCACCCCCCTCCGATGTGCGGGTGTGACCTCGCAGACGTCCGGGAACAGGCCGTTGAGCTGAACGGTTGACAAACAGTCGAGTGGTACCCAGCGGACGGTCCTCGTCACAGTAGGCTCATCCTGAACGGGTACCCCGGAGAATTCCATCGAGAGGAGCGCCGCCGGCGTGACGGAGAAGACCAAGCTTGAATGGACCGAGCTCGACCAGCGCGCGGTCGACACCGTGCGGGTGCTCGCGATGGATGCGGTCGAGAAGGTCGGAAACGGACATCCCGGTACGGCGATGAGCCTGGCGCCCGCGGCGTACCTGCTGTTCCAGAAGGTGATGCGGCACAACCCGGCGGACCCGCACTGGGCCGGCCGCGACCGCTTCGTGCTGTCCGCGGGCCACTCCAGCCTGACCCTGTACATCCAGCTGTACCTGGCCGGCTTCGGCCTCGAGCTGGACGACCTGAAGGCGCTGCGGACCTGGGGCAGCAGGACCCCGGGCCACCCTGAGTACCGGCACACCCCCGGCGTCGAGACCACCACCGGCCCGCTCGGCCAGGGCGTCGGCAACGCGGTCGGGATGGCGATGGCGGCCCGCCGCGAGCGCGGCCTGCTGGACCCTGACGCGCCGAAGGGCGAGAGCCTGTTCGACCACCAGATCTACGTGATCGCGTCCGACGGCGACATCGAGGAAGGCGTCGCGTCCGAGGCCTCCTCGCTGGCCGGGCACCAGAAGCTCGGCAATCTGACCCTGATCTACGACGCGAACAAGATCTCGATCGAGGACAACACCGACATCGCGCTGTCCGAGGACGTCGCGGCCCGCTACGCGGCGTACGGCTGGCACGTCCAGGACGTCGACTGGACCAACGGCGGGACCGGCTACGAGGAGAACGTCCAGGCGCTGTACGACGCGCTCGAGGCGGCCAGGGCGGTCACCGACAAGCCGAGCTTCATCCGGCTGCACACGATCATCGGCTGGCCTTCGCCGGGCAAGCAGAACACGGGCAAGATCCACGGCTCGGCACTGGGCGCCGACGAGGTCGCGGCCACCAAGAAGGTGCTCGGCTGGGACCCGGAGCAGACGTTCCAGGTCGCGGACGACGTGATCGCACACACCCGCAAGGCGCTGGACCGCGGCAAGGCGCTCGAGGCCGAGTGGGACAAGGGTTTCGAGGCGTGGAAGGCGGCCGACGGCGAGCGCGCCGAGCTGCTGGCCCGGCTGCGGAAGCGGGAGCTGCCGGCCGGCTGGCAGGACGCGCTGCCGAGCTGGGACGCCGACGCCAAGGGTGTCGCGACCCGCGCCGCGTCCGGTGAGGTGCTGACCAAGCTGGCGCCGGAGCTGCCCGAGCTGTGGGGCGGTTCGGCCGACCTCGCCGGCTCGAACAACACCACCCCGAAGGGCCAGCCGTCGTTCATCCCGGCGGAGTACTCGACCAAGGAGTTCTCCGGCGACGAGTACGGCCGGGTGCTGCACTTCGGCATCCGCGAGCACGCGATGGGCGCGGTCCTGAACGGCATCGCCCTGCACGGTCTGACCCGTCCGTACGGCGGTACCTTCCTGGTCTTCTCGGACTACATGCGCCCGTCGGTCCGGCTGGCCGCGCTGATGAAGCTGCCGGTCACCTACGTGTGGACGCACGACTCGATCGGCCTCGGCGAGGACGGCCCGACGCACCAGCCGATCGAGCACCTCTCGGCGCTGCGGGCGATCCCGGGCCTGGACGTCGTCCGCCCCGGTGACGCGAACGAGACGGCCGCCGCCTGGGAGGCGATCCTGGAGCACACCGACCGTCCGGCCGGCCTGGTCCTGACCCGGCAGAACGTGCCGACCTTCCCGCGCGGCACCGACGGCTTCGCCACGACGGAGAACGTCCGCAAGGGCGCGTACGTGCTGCTCGACACCGAGGGCACGCCGGACGTGGTGCTGATCGGCACCGGCTCCGAGCTGCAGATCGCCGTCGAGGCCCGTGCCAAGCTGGCCGAGGAGGGCGTCAACGCCCGGGTCGTCTCGATGCCGTCCCGCGAGTGGTTCGACGAGCAGGAGGACGGGTACCGCGAGTCGGTCATCCCGGCCGGCGTCCGGGCCCGGGTCTCGGTCGAGGCCGGGATCGCGCAGAGCTGGCACGACATCGTGGGTGACGCCGGCCGGTCGGTCAGCCTGGAGCACTACGGCGCGTCCGCGGCGTACCAGACGCTGTACGACGAGTTCGGGATCACCACCGAGGCCGTCGTCCAGGCTGCGAAGGACAGCATCGCCGCCGCCGCGCAGATCAGCGGTCCGGGTGTCCCGCCCGGTCGTTCCGCCGCCGGGCCGGTCGGACCGGCCGACGCCAACTGACACCACCAGAGAACATCCGGAAGAAGGCATCGGAATCATGAACGATCGCTTGAAAGCACTCGCCGACGCGGGTGTCTCCATCTGGCTCGACGACCTGTCCCGCGAGCGGCTGACCAGCGGCAGCCTGCGGGCGCTGATCGAGGACAAGCACGTCACCGGCGTGACCACGAACCCGACGATCTTCGCCAAGGCGATCTCGGACGCGGACGCGTACTCGGAGGTGATCGGCAAGCTGGCGGCGCAGGGCGTCTCCACCGACGAGGCGATCCGGGTGATCACCACCAGCGACGTGCGCGACGGCGCCGACGTCTTCAAGCCGACCTACGACGACACCGAGGCGCAGGACGGCCGGGTGTCGATCGAGGTCGAGCCGAGCCTCGCGCACGACACCGAGGGCACCATCCGGCAGGCCAAGGAACTGTGGGACATCGTCGGCCGGGAGAACATCTTCGTGAAGATCCCGGCCACCAAGGCCGGGCTGCCCGCCATCACCGCGGCGCTCGCCGCCGGGGTCAGCGTCAACGTGACGCTGATCTTCTCCCTCGACCGCTACAAGGCCGTCGCCGACGCGTTCCTTTCCGGCATGGAGCAGGCCGTCGAGAACGGCCATGACGTCAGCAAGATGGCCAGTGTGGCGTCGTTCTTCGTCAGCCGGGTGGACACCGAGGTGGACAAGCGGCTGGACGCGATCGGCACCGACGAGGCGAAGGCCCTGAAGGGCAAGGCCGCGATCGCCAACGCGCGGCTCGCGTTCCAGGCGTACGAGGAGATCTTCGACACCGACCGCTGGCGGGAGCTGGAGATCGCCGGCGCGAAGCCGCAGCGCCCGCTGTGGGCGTCGACCGGCACCAAGGACCCGTCGTACTCCCCCACGCTGTACGTCGACAACCTGGTCACCAAGGGCGTCGTGAACACGATGCCCGAGGCAACCATCAAGGCGGTCGAGGAGCACAGCGAGATCACCGGTGACACGGTCCGCGGCGACTACGCGGCCGACCGCAAGGTGATCGACGACCTGGAGCGGCTGGGGATCTCGTACGACGAGGTCGTGCAGGTGCTCGAGGACGAGGGTGTCGCGAAGTTCGACGCCTCCTGGTCGGAGCTCCAGGACACCGTCACCGCGGCCCTGAAGGCGGCCGCCAAGTGACGACTCCGAAGGTATCCACCCAGAACGGCGACTGGTCCGAGGTCGTCGACAAGCTGGTGGCCGAGAAGATCGCCTCCCGGATCGCCGCGAAGGACGCGACGATCTGGGGCCCGGAAGCCGAGCACGAGGCGTCGATCCGGCTCGGCTGGGTCGATCTGCACGAGACCTCGCGGCCGCTGCTGGCCGAGATCGAGGCGCTGCAGGCCGACCTGCGCGCCGAGGGCCTGGACCGGATCGTGCTGTCCGGCATGGGCGGCTCGTCGCTCGCGCCGGAGGTGATCACCCGGACCGCGGGCGTCGAGCTCGTGGTCCTGGACTCGACCGACCCGAGCGTCGTGCGGCGTGCGCTCGACGGAGACCTGTCGAAGACCGTGATCGTGGTGTCGAGCAAGTCCGGCGGGACGGTCGAGACCGACAGCCACCGGCGTACCTTCGCGAAGGCGTTCACCGACGCCGGGATCGACGCGGCGTCGCGGATCGTCGTCGTCACCGACCCGGGTTCGCCGTTCGAGAAGCTGTCGAAGGACGAGGGCTACCGCAAGACGTTCCTCGCCGACCCGAACATCGGCGGCCGGTACAGCGCGCTGACCGCGTTCGGCCTGGTGCCGTCGGGTCTGGCCGGTGCCGACATCGCCGAGCTGCTCGACCAGGCGGCCGAGGCAGCCCCGGCGCTGCAGGCCGACTCGACCGACAACCCGGCCCTGTGGCTGGGTGCCGTGCTCGCGGCCAGCGCGGGCCGGGACAAGGCGATCATCACGGCCGACGGGTCCGACATCGTCGGCTTCCCGGACTGGGCCGAGCAGCTGATCGCGGAGAGCACCGGCAAGAACGGCACCGGCGTACTGCCGGTCGCGGTCGAGGTGACCGCGCCGGAGCTGCGCAGCGACGCGGCGGACCTGACCAACGCGCTGCTCGCGGACAAGGCGACCAGCGGTGTACCGACCGCGCTGACGTCGGGGTCGCTCGGCGGGCAGATGCTGTTGTGGGAGACGGCGACGGCGGTCGCGGGGTACCTGCTCGGCATCAACCCGTTCGACCAGCCGGACGTCGAGAGCGCGAAGAAGGCCGCGCGTGGTCTGCTCGACGCGCAGCCGAAGCCGGAGGCCGCGGCCTTCACCGAGGGCGCCGTCGAGGTCCGGGGCTCCGAGGGGCTGCTGGACGGCGTCGACTCGCTGCGGGGTGCGGTCGACGCGCTGCTCGGCAAGCTCGACTCCGTCGGCTACGTGGCAGTGATGGCGTACCTCGACTCCGAGCGGGACGCCGACCTGCTGGCGATCCGGCCGGCGCTGGCCACCAAGACCGGCCGTCCGACCACCTTCGGGTGGGGCCCGCGGTTCCTGCACTCGACCGGCCAGTACCACAAGGGCGGCCACCCGGAGGGCGTGTACCTGCAGATCACCGGCGCGCATCCGACGGACGTGGAGATCCCCGACCGGCCGTTCACGTTCGGCACGCTGATCTCGGCGCAGGCCGCGGGGGACGCGAACGTGCTGGCGGAGCGCGGACGTCCGGTGCTGCGGCTGCACCTCACCGACGTCGCTTCCGGCGTACAGCAGCTGCTGTCGCTGTTCAAGTAGAGCCACCTGACACGGGAGGAAAGTGGCTATGACCGCTGAGCTCGACGAAGAGCCGACAGGTCCGGTCAACCCCTTGCGGGATCCGCAGGATCGGCGGCTGCCGAGGATCGCCGGGCCGTGCGGCCTGGTGATCTTCGGGGTCACCGGCGACCTGGCCCGGAAGAAGCTGATGCCGGCGGTCTACGACCTGGCGAACCGGGGACTGCTGCCCCCGGGTTTCGCGCTGGTCGGGTTCGCCCGCCGGGACTACACCAACCAGGACTTCGCCCAGATCGTGCACGACTCGGTGAAGGAGCACGCCCGGACGCCGTTCCGCGAGGAGGTCTGGCAGCAGCTCTCCGAGGGCTTCCGGTTCGTGCCGGGCGACCTGACCGACGACGAGGCGTTCAAGCGGCTGCGGGAGACCGTCGACGAGCTCGACGTCACCCGCGGCACCGGCGGCAACCACGCGTTCTACCTGTCGATCCCGCCGGGCCTGTTCCCGGAGGTGGTCCGGCAGCTGTCCGAGCACGGGCTGACCGACGAGAAGCCCGGCTCCTGGCGGCGGGTGGTGATCGAGAAGCCGTTCGGCCACGACCTGAAGAGCGCCCGTGAGCTGAACCAGGTTGTCGAGTCGGTGTTCCCGCCCGAGGCGGTGTTCCGGATCGACCACTACCTGGGGAAGGAGACGGTCCAGAACATCCTCGCGCTGCGGTTCGCGAACGCGATGTTCGAGCCGATCTGGAACAGCAACTACGTCGACCACGTGCAGATCACGATGGCCGAGGACATCGGCATCGGCGGCCGCGCCGGGTACTACGACGGCATCGGCGCCGCCCGGGACGTGATCCAGAACCACCTGCTCCAGCTGCTCGCGCTGATCGCGATGGAGGAGCCGGTCAGCTTCGACGCGTGGTCGCTGCGGCAGGAGAAGAAGAAGGTCCTGAACGCGGTCACACTGCCGGAGCGGCTGGACCTGCACACCGCCCGCGGGCAGTACGCCGCCGGCTGGGCCGGTGGCGTGAAGGTGAAGGGCTACCTGCAGGAGGACGGCATCCCGTCCGACTCCGCGACCGAGACGTTCGCGGCGCTCCGGGTCGACGTCGACACCCGGCGATGGGCGGGCGTCCCGTTCTACCTGCGGACCGGCAAGCGGCTCGGCCGCCGGGTCACCGAGGTCGCGGTGATGTTCAAGCGCGCGCCGCACCTGCCGTTCACCAAGACCGAGACCGAAGAGCTCGGCCAGAACGCTCTGGTACTGCGGATCCAGCCCGACGAGGGCATCACGGTCCGGTTCGGCGCCAAGGTGCCGGGGACCTCGATGGAGATCCGCGACGTGAACATGGACTTCGCGTACGGCGGCTCGTTCACCGAGTCCTCCCCCGAGGCGTACGAGCGGCTGATCCTCGACGTACTGCTCGGTGATCCGCCGCTGTTCCCGCAGCACACCGAGGTCGAGCTCGGCTGGAAGATCCTCGACCCGGTGCTCGACTACTGGGCCCGGCACGGCAAGCCGGAGCAGTACGCGTCCGGCGACTGGGGCCCGGACTCGGCGCACGAGATGCTCGCCCGCGACGGACGTGCCTGGAGGCGGCCATGATCATCGACCTGACCGATACCACGTCGAGCGAGATCGCGTCGGCGCTGCTGAGGGCGCGGCGGAACGCCGGATCGCCGGCGATGGGCATGGTCGGCACGATCGTGGTGGTCGTCGACGAGGCGTCCCACCACGACGCGATGAAGGCCGCCAACGAGGCCGGCCGCGAGCACCCGTCCCGGGTGCTGGTCGCGATCCTGCGGCCCGGCAAGGGCGCGCCCGGCCTGGACGCCGAAGTCCGTGTGGGTGAAGGGATTCCGGGCGAGGCGGTGCTGCTGCGGCTGCACGGGGAGCTGGCGAAGGTGCCGGAGTCCGTGATCACGCCGCTGCTGCTGCCCGACTCGCCCGTGATCGTGTGGTGGCCGGGCGGCGGGCCGCGTATTCCGGCCGAGGATCCGCTGGGCAAGCTGGGCCGGCGGCGGGTGACCGACGCGGCCGCCACCCGGCGGGCGTCGGTCGACTACAGCGCCCGGGCCGAGGGGTACGCACCCGGCGACACCGACTTCGCGTGGACGCGGCTGACGCCGTGGCGGGCGTTGATGGCGGCCGCCCTGGACCAGTACCCGACACGCGTGACCGGCGCCGAGGTGTCGGCGGCGCGCGGCAACCCGAGCGCGGACCTGATGGCGGCGTGGCTGCAGTCCCGGTTGAAGGTTCCGGTGGAGCAGCGGACGTCGCGCGGTCCGGGCGTGACCGCCGTACGGCTGTTCACGCCGTCGGGGCCGATCGCGCTGACCCGGCCGGACGGTGCGGTGGCGACGTTCAGCGTGCCGGGGCAGCCGGACCGGCCGGTGGCGTTGAAGCGGCGTACGACGTCCGAGCTGCTCAGCGAGGAGCTGCGGCGGCTGGACCCGGACGACGTGTACGCGAAGACGCTCGCGTGCATGGTGGAGCGGGACAGCATGCCGGCCGAGCAGAAGAAGGTCACGGAGACGGCGCGGAAGTCGGAGCCGGTGAAGGCGTCCGCGGCAGCCAAGAAGGTCGTCGCCGAGAAGGTGGCCGACCGGAAGGTCGTCGCGCAGAAGGCTCCGGCGAAGAAGACGGCTGCCAAGAAGACCGCGGCCACGAAGACCGCCGCGAAGAAGAGTGCTACCAAGAAGACCGCCGCGAAGAAGGTTGCCGGGAGCAAGCGATGACTGTGGATCCGGAGCTGGTGATTCGTCCCGACGCCGAGGACCTGGCGTTCTCGGTGGCGGAACGGCTGATCACCGCGATCGTCGACGCGCAGAGCACCGGCGGCGTCGCACAGGTCGTGCTCACCGGCGGCCGGGTGGCCGCGAAGGTGTACCAGGCGGTCGCCGAGTCTCCGGCGCGGGTCGAGGTCGACTGGCACCGGGTCGAGTTCTGGTGGGGTGACGAGCGGTTCCTGCCCGCCGGCGACCCCGAACGGAACGAGACCCAGGCCCGGGAGGCCTTCCTGTCGGCACTGGACGTCGACCCGGCGCGGGTCCACCCGATGCCCGCCGACACCGGTCAGAGCGCGGAGGCGGCAGCCACGGCGTACGCAGCTGAGCTCGAAGCGGCCGGGTCGCCGACGTTCGACGTACTGATGCTCGGGGTCGGTCCCGACGGGCATGTTGCTTCGCTGTTCCCCGGGTACCCGCAGGTCGCGGTGACGGACGTAGCGGCGGTCGCCGTACACGACTCGCCGAAGCCGCCTCCGACGCGTGTGTCACTGACGCTGCCGTTGCTCGACCGGGCGCGCGAGGTCTGGTTCGTCGTGTCGGGCGAGGACAAGGCCGACGCGGTCGCGAAGGCGCTGGCCGACGGCGACGTCCCCGCCGCGCACCCGAAGGGGCGGAACCGCACCCTGTGGCTGCTGGACGAGGCAGCCGCACAGAAGGTTCGGTAAGCGCCGAACTGTCGCGGTGACAGACTCGAGGACATGACGTTCCGAGAGTTGCATGCCGGGCAGTTCGTGATGCCGAACGCGTGGGACGCCGGGAGCGCGGTGCTGCTCGCAGCGGCCGGGTTTCCGGCGATCGCCACGACCAGCGCGGGGATCGCGTTCTCGCTCGCGAAGGGCGATCACACACTGCCGGACGGCGCGTCGGCGGTGTCGCGGGACGAGATGTTCGCGCGGGTCCGGGAGATCACCGCGGCCGTCGACGTACAGGTCAACGGCGACCTCGAGGACGGGTACGGCGCCGCACCGGCGCAGGTCGCCGACACGATCCGGCTGGCGCGCGAGGCCGGGTTGGCCGGCGGGAACATCGAGGACTACGACGGGCGGGAGCTGTACGACGTCTCGCTCGCGGTGGAGCGGATCGCCGCGGCCCGCGAAGCGGCGGGCCCGTCGTTCGTCCTCACGGCTCGCACCGACGGACAGCTGCTGCGTACGCCGGTGTCGCTGGCGGACTCGATCGACCGCGCGAACCGGTTCCGGGAGGCCGGAGCGGACTGCCTGTACGTCCCCGGGGTCAACTCGCCGGAGACGATCCGCACGCTGGTGCAGGAGATCGACGGGCCGTTGAACGTGGTGATCGGCCTGGGGACGTCGACGTTGACGGTCGCCGATCTGCAGGCCGTCGGCGTCACCCGGATCAGCCTCGGCGGCTCGATAGCCCGCGCAGCGCTCGGTTTCATCCGTCGCAGCGCCGAGGAACTGGCCACCCGCGGCACGATCAGCTTCGCGGCCGACCAGATCCAACAGGCTGACCTCAACCAGCTCTTTGCGCGATCATCCAAGGGTGAGCGCTGATCGCACCCTGCGGCCCTTGGCAACAGCCCACAGCGTCGTGGGCTTCGCCACCTGCGCCTGTCTGCTGGTCTTCTACGCCGTCGGAGAACCGTTCGGCGTCATCAACGACCTCGGCAACGCGCTCCTGGGCGCCTTGAGCCTGTGGCTGGCCTGGCTCCTCCGACCGCCGGCCACGGCGGCAGCGAGGTCCCCGCTGTCCGACCTCCTGCTCTGCGTCGCCGGTGCCGGGGCGGCGCTGACCGCCACCGGCACCGTGCTGGTGCTGACCGGCATCACCGGGTTCTACCTCGCCGGGCTCTGGTCGAGTCTCGGGTTCGCGTTGATCGGCGCGTGGCTGGTCGGAGTCGGTCGGCACACGCCGTCAGGCGGCCGATCGGGGCTGATCGCCGGTCTGGTGATGCTGCTCGGGTTGGTCGGCCTGCCGGGGATCGTGATGGGTCTCGACGACCTCGACAAGGCGCCGGCGTGGACGTTCGTGGCCGGGGTGAACTGGGCGGGCACGTACTTGCTGTTCCCGGCCTGGAGTTCACGGCTGGCCCGGGAGGACCGTCCCGAACGCCTCCGCTGACGGCGGAAACATCCCGCGCACATCTCCCCCGCTCACCCAGATCCCGATCGCGAACACAGCCGTTGCCTCCAGCAACTTAGCTCGCACCAGCCCACCCGCCGGAACCGGCACACACCCGAGATCCCGCGCCAACTCCGCCACGACCTCGGCCCCACCGGTCCGAGCCGGGTCCCCGCAGATCGGCACGCCGAGGTTGGGTGGTGGGTTCCGCCATACGGTGTCTGCTGCGAGGTTGAATGCCTTCACCACGGTGACGCCCGGCCCCACTGCCGCGCTCACGGCTTCGGCAACTGAGGCCTGGGCCAGCGTGAAGTCCCGGTGATCCACGGCATTCGTGCAGTCGATCAGCGTCGTACCCTCCGGCACCAGGCGGGCGATCTCCACCGCGACCTCGGCCGGTACGGCCAGCAGCACAACCTCGCCGTACGCCGCCGCCTCGTCCAGCGTCCCCGCCACCGCACCGACCCGCTTGGCGGCCTCGGCCGCCCGTTCGGCCGAGCGGCCGCCGATCATCACGTCGTGCCCGGCGTTCACCCATCCGCCCGCGAGTGCCTCAGCCATCAGTCCGTTGCCCAGTGTTCCTATTCGCATGACCAAGACCGTAGACAGTTCGATGCGCACCTCCCGGTGCCCAACGGAGGACGCACAATGGACGGGTGGAGCCGAGATTCTTCGCCGACTGCCAGGCGCGGGTCGCCGCCGACCTGATCAGCGGACGCTGGCCGATGGTCGTGCTGTACTCGCTGGCCCACGGCCCCGCGCGCCCCGGCGAACTCCGCCGGCAGATCGGCGGCATCAGCCAGAAGGTCCTCACCGAGACGCTGCGCCGCCTGGAACACAACGGCCTGGTCGAACGCCGCCGGTACGCCGAAGCACCGCCACGCGTCGAGTACTCGCTGACCACCGCCGGCCAGGACCTGCTCGTCCCGATCCGCGCCCTCGGCGACTGGGCCACCGTCTACGCCGACCGCCTCCCGACCGACAACCCGTAAACGCCGCGCTCCCGCAGCCAGACTCCCAGCGCCCCGCCTACCAGATCCTGGCCCTATCCGGAGGGGCCTCCGTAACGGCGGATAGACTTCGGGGTATGACAGCTTCCGAGTCCACCGACCGGCCGTACGGCGCGTTTCCCGCACGGATCGGTCTGCAGGTCCAGCCCCAGCACGCCCAGTACGCCGACATCCGGCGGACCGTCGCCGCGGCCGAGGAGATCGGCGTCGACGTGGTGTTCAACTGGGACCACTTCTACCCGCTCAGCGGTGAGCCCGATGGTCTGCACTTCGAGTGCTGGACCATGCTGGCCGCCTGGGCCGAGGCGACCGAGCGGGTCGAGATCGGCGCGCTGGTGACCTGCAACTCCTACCGCAACCCCGACCTGCTCGCCGACATGGCGCGCACCGTCGACCACATCAGCGACGGCCGGCTGATCTTCGGCATCGGCTCCGGCTGGTTCGAGAAGGACTACGACGAGTACGGCTACGACTTCGGTACGGCGGGTGGCCGGCTGGACGCCCTCGGCGAGGCGCTGCCGCGGATCGAGCAGCGCTGGGACAAGCTCAACCCGAAGCCGACCCGGGACATCCCGGTGCTGATCGGCGGCGGCGGCGAGAAGAAGACGCTGAAGCTGGTCGCGCAGCACGCGAACATCTGGCACGGCTTCGGTGACGCCGAGACGATCGCGCACAAGCACGCCGTACTGGACGAGCACTGCCGGACGATCGGCCGCGACCCGGGCGAGATCGAGCGTTCGGTGGGCGTCGGTGACAAGAAGCCGGAGGAGGTCGGCAAGCAGTTGCTCGACGTCGGCACCCGGTTGTTCACCGTGCACAGCTCCGGTCCGGACTACGACCTCGGTCTGCTCCGCGCCTGGGTCGCCTGGCGCGACGAGGTCAACGCCAAGTAGCACCTGAGCCGGGTGGCCGCGCCCACGGCCGCCCGGCCTAGGTCCTGTCTGGTGATCCAGCGCCGTAGCGAGGAGGTGCTCGGTGCGGTAGCTCGGCGCGCGGGGGCGAAGGTCTCGATGCGGAGCATCGTGGCCTTTGCACCCGTGCGGCGAGATGCCGTGCCGAGTGCCCCGCAGTAGGCGATGGATCACCAGACAGGACCTACACTTTCCCGCATGTCTACGTTGCCTCAGAACGGTTCGGTGCGGCCCATCACCCGTTGGGGTGAGGACGTCATGCACCGGGTCAACAAGCCCGTCACCGACTTCGGGGACGAGTTGCAGACGCTGGTCGCCGACATGGTCGCGACGATGAACGCGGCCGAGGGCGTCGGCCTGGCGGCGAACCAGGTCGGCGTGGACCTGCAGTTGTTCGTGTTCGACTGCCCGGACAAGGACGGCAACCACGTCCAGGGCGTGGTCTGCAACCCGAAGCTGGAGCTTCCGGAGGGCAAGGACCGCAACCTCGACGAGGGTGACGAGGGCTGCCTGTCGCTGCCCGGCGCGTTCACCAAGTGCGCCCGCCCCGACTACGCCAAGGTGACCGGCGTCGACCAGCACAACCAGCCGGTCACGTTCGAGGGCAACGGTCTGCTCGCGCGCTGCCTGCAGCACGAGACCGATCACACGCAGGGCATGGTGTTCGGCGACCGGCTGTCCCGAAAGTACCGCAAGCGCCTGTTCGCGGAGGCCGAGGAGTTCGCCCCGGACTACCCGGGCGACTGGCCGGTCTCGCCCATGGTCGACCACGACCAGGAGGAACAGACCCCGGCGACCTGAGCGGTTACCAGCGGGCCTTCTCCAGGTCGATCGCGTCGACCGTCTCCTCCGGGGTCTGACCAGTGGTGTCCAGCCACAGACCCCGGCGCGGGATCCCCTCCAGGTCCGCCTGGAGTGCCCGTACGGCGTCGTCCAGCGAGCCACCCGGCTGCTGCCAGTCACGGTAGGCGTTCCCGCCGCCGCGCCCGAGCTCCCGGGCCACGATCGACTCGACGGTCGGGACCAGGACGACCAGGTACGGGTCGACGTCGTGCAGCCGGGCGAACCAGCGCTCGACGTGCTCGCCGAGCACGATGTCGCTGCAGACGAAGTCGAACCCGGCGTCGGCGTAGTGCTGCGCCACCAGCGCGCTGGCGTCGTACCGTAACTCCAACTGCCGAACCGCCTCGGCCGACGGGTCCGGCGTCATTACCTCCGCACCCGCGACGACGCCGCGGTAGAACACGTCCCCGTCGAGCGTAGCCGCCGGCGGCCCAAGACGAGCAGCCAACAACGGCGCGACCGTGGACTTCCCGGCAGCCTGCATCCCGGTGATCAGCACGACCTTCGCCATGACACCTATGGCATCACCACGGTCAATTGCTTTTGAGGGAGCGCGTCGAGTTCCAGAGCACACCGCGGTTCAGCCGGTCGGCGTACGCCTCGATCATGGCGTTGTAGAGGTCGAGCGCTGTGCTGGTCCGGGCCCCGGCGGCGGCGAAGGTCTCGAGGTACCGGCGGGTCTCCTCGATGTACCGCGGGTCGTCCGAGGCATCGGGCAGGCGGTGCCCGGAGACGACCGCGGCCGGGTGCAGCGCGTCGAGGACATCGAGCGCCGCCAGCCACTGCTCGATGCCGTCGGCAACGGCTTCGGAGAGGTAGAGGTGGACCTCGTCGTACACGGCGTCGCCCGCGACCACCAGCCCGATCGACGGGACGTACAACGCCGAACTGCCGTCGGTGTCGGTGTGACCCAGATCGATCGCGACCAGCTCCGCACCTTCCAGCGTGAACGTGTCGCTCTCGAGCGGCTCGGCGACGACCAGGCGTTCCGGCAGCTGCCCCGGGAACCGCGCCCGCCAGAAGCCGTCCAGCCATGGCGGGGTGAGTTGCTTGCGCATCCCCTCGACCACCGGGAACAGAGCGACCATCCGGGCACCGGGGAAGCGATCGAGTATCGGGGCGGCGCCGAAGAAGTGGTCGCCGTGGCTGTGCGTGACGTAGATCGTGGTGAGGTTCTTCCCAGTGGCAGCAATCCAGCCGGCCAGGTCCTCACCTTCGGCCTGCGTCATCAGTGGGTCGACGAGAACGGCGTCGTGGTCGCCGTAGATCAGCGTGGCCGTGGTCGGTGACCACATCCGCCGTACCTCACCCGGCGGCAGATCGTCGGAGACGGCCGGCTTGGACGGCGCGACGTACGTCGAGTAATTCAACATGTTCTGCTCCTCCGCTGTTCGGCTACACGAACAGCGTCGGGCGGCGGGTGCCGTCGCAGAAGGTCGGTTCTTCCTGGGTGTGGCACACCCAGGAAGTTCAGGATGTGGCCAGCCGGGCCAACGCCTCGGCACTCGGGCTGCCCGGTTCCGCCGTACCGACGAGGAGTTGCTGTCCCGAGGCTGCGCGCACGTCGAACGTCTGGTAGGTCAGCTCGACCCGGCCCACCTCGGGATGGTTGAAAATCTTGTACGCCCGGCTGAATCCACGGGCCGTCCGGTCCTCCCACAGGGCACGGAACTCGGGCGAGCGCGGCAGCAGGTCCGCCACCAGCGCCTTGATCTCGGGATCGTCAGGGTACGTCGCCGCGTTGAACCGGACGGCGTACACGGCGCGCCGGACGACCACCTCCCAGTCACCGAAGATCTCGCGCGCCTTGGGATGGTCGAACATCATCCGCACCATGTTCGTCATCCCGAAGGGTGCCAGCAGACCGTGGGCGATCCTGTTCGTCGCGAGGATCTCGTACGCCGGGTTCAGTACGTAGGCCGCCGCAGTGCAGAAGGTGTCGAGCAGCTGCAGCAGCGCCGGATGGACCTGGTCCCGTGTGGCGCCGAGTACCGGCGCGGGCGCGAGGCCGGCGAGCCGGAACAGGTGGACCCGAGCGTCCGGGTCGAGCCTCAGCGCGTGCGCGATCCCGTTGAGCACCTGGGCCGACGGATTCCGCTCGCGGCCCTGTTCGAGCCGGGTGTAGTAGTCGGCGCTCACCACGGCCAGTACGGCGACCTCCTCGCGCCGGAGTCCCGCCACTCGCCGGCCAGCGCCGGCAGGCAGCCCGACCACGCCCGGGTCGACCCGGGCCCGTTCGGCTCGCAGGAACGCGCCGAGTTCGCCGACGGTCATGGCGATCAGACTACGCGCCCTTCGGCGTCCCCAGCGCCCGTCAGCTTCGGGTGGCGTAGAAGGCGACTGCTGCCGAGGAGGCGACGTTGAGGGAGTCGACGCCGGCGGCCATCGGGATCCGGACGGTCAGGTCGGCCTGGCGGAGGACGTTGGGTTTGAGGCCGTGGCCTTCGGTGCCGAAGATGAGCGCGAGCTTGTCGTCCTCGCGGGCGGCGAGTTCGTCGAGCGTGATCGAGTCGTCGGCGAGCGCCATCGCGGCGGCGACGTACCCCTTCTCCTGCAGGAGTTCCAGGTCGCCTGGCCAGCTCTGCAGGCGGGTCCACGGGACCTGGAAGACGGTGCCCATGGACACCTTGATCGACCGCCGGTACAGCGGATCCGCGCAGGTCGGCGTCACCAGGACCAGCCCGACGCCGAGCGCGGCCGCGGCCCGGAAGCCGGCGCCGACGTTGGTGTGGTCAACGATGTCGTCGAAGATCGCGATCCGCCGTACGCCGGCCGTCAGCAGGTCCGCCAGTGGTACGGCGGCCTGGCGCTTGTACGACGCCAGCGCGCCGCGGTGCACGTGGAACCCGGTGACCTGCTCGGCCAACTCCTCCGAGACCACGTACACCGGCTTGTCCGGCCACTTCTCCAACACATCCTGCAACGAGTCGAGCCAGCGCGCCGCGAGCAGGAACGACCGCGGCTCGAACCCCGCATCGGCCGCGCGCCTGATCACCTTGTCGCCCTCGGCGATGAACAGGCCGTGCTCTTCCTCGAGCAGCCGCCGGAGGTTCACCTCGCGCAGCCGCACGTAGTCGGCCAGCCGGTCGTCGCCCGCGTCCGATATCTCGATCATCGGAGGCCCGCGGCAACCTCGACCACGTTGCCGATGACAACGATCGCCGGAGCGCCGACGCCGTTCTCCTGCATCGCGCCGGCGATCCCGGCGAGGTCGGACGTCACCATCCGCTGGCCCGGAAGCGTGCCGTCGGCAATCGCCGCGGCGGGTGTGTCCGCCGGGCGGCCGGCCTCGATCAGCCGGGCAGCGATCGCCGGCAGGTTCTCGACCGCCATCAGCAGTACGAGCGTGCCGTGCAGCTGCGCCAGCGCGTCCCAGTTCACCAACGAGTCCGGATGCGACGGCGGGATGTGCCCGGACACCACCGTGAACTCGTGGGTCACACCGCGATGCGTGACCGGGATCCCGGACACCGCCGGCACCGAGATCGAGCTCGTGATGCCCGGCACCACCGTCCACGGCACCCCGGCCGCGGCGCACGCGATCGCCTCCTCGAACCCGCGCCCGAAGACGTACGGATCCCCGCCCTTCAGCCGTACGACGACCTTCCCCTGCTGCCCGCGGTCGACCAGGATCCGGTTGATCTCCTCCTGCTGGGCCGCCCGCCCGCGCGGCAGCTTCGCCGCGTCGACCAGCTCCACGTCCGGGTGCAGCTCGTCCAGCAGCTGCTGCGGCGCCAGCCGGTCCGCCACCACCACGTCCGCCTCGGCCAGCAGCCGCCGCCCGCGCACCGTGATCAGATCCGGATCGCCCGGCCCGCCGCCGACGAGGTACACCCCGGGCCGCCGCTCAGCGTCCCGCGCCGCCAGCTCACCGGTCCGCAGTCCCTCCAGGATCGAGTCCCGTACGGCGGCCGACCGCCGGTGGTCGCCGCCGCCGAGGACGCCGATCGTGATGCTGTCGTGCTGCCCCGACGCGGGCGTCCACGCGGTCGCGCGGGACCGGTCGTCCGACCGTACGCAGAAGATCCGGCGTTGCTCCGCCTCCGCGGACACCTGGTCGTTGACGGCGGCGTCGTCGGTCGCGACCACGACGTACCAGGCTCCGTCCAGGTCGCCTTCGACGTACCCGCGCCGGATCCAGGTCAGTGCCGGGTTGCCGAGCAGTCCCTCGATCGTCGGCGTGATCGACGGCGAGATCAGGTCGATCCGGGCGCCGGACTCGAGCAGCCGGGGCAGCCGCCGCTGGGCGACGCCGCCACCGCCGACGACGACAACGCGCCGCCCGTCGAGTACGAGCCCGGACAGGTACTGGTGCGTCACGAACCGATCCCCGCGTCCTCGAAGGTCGCCATCTCCGCGAGTGCCCGCGCCGCGCAGGTCAGGATCGGGTACGCGAGCACCGCGCCGGTCCCCTCCCCGAGCCGCAGGTCCAGGTCGACGAGCGGTTGCAGCCCGAGCTGCTTGAGCGCGACCGCGTGCCCCGGCTCCGCGGACCGGTGCCCGGCCACGCAGTAGTCGATCACCGCCGGGTGGAACGCCTGCGCGACCAGCGCAGCCGCGCCCGCGATCACGCCGTCCAGGATCACCGGGACCTTGTTCGCCGCCGCGCCCAGGACGTACCCGGCGAGCGCGGCGTGTTCGAGTCCGCCGTACGCCTGCAGGGCCCGCAGGGGCTCGGTCGGCGGTACGTCGTGCCGCGCGAGCGCCTCTCGTACGACGGCCGTCTTATGGGCGAGCGCCGCGTCGTCGATCCCGGTGCCGCGGCCGGTGACAGCGTCGGCGGTCGCGCCGGTGAAGGTGGCGATCAGCGCGGCCGAGGCCGTGGTGTTGGCGATGCCCATGTCGCCGGTCAGCAGGCAGCGGTACCCGTCCTGGACCAGCTTGTCCGCGAGGCCGAACCCGACCGCGATCGCCGCGCGCGCCTCGTCCTCGGTGAGCGCGTCGGTCCGCGAGAGGTCGCGGGTGCCGGGGCGGACCTTCGCGTGCACGATGTCCAGGCCGTCGACCGGGGTCGCGACACCGACGTCGACCACCCGGACGTCGACGCCGTTGTTCTTCGCGAACGCGTTGACCGCGGCGCCGCCGGCGGCGAAGTTCGCGAGCATCGCGGCGGTCACCTCCTGCGGCCACGGCGAGACGTTCTGCGCGTGCACCCCGTGGTCGGCCGCGAAAACCGTGACGACGGCGGGCCCCGGCACCGCGGGCGCGCCGGTCATCCCGGCGAGCCTCACCGACAGCTCCTCGAGTACGCCGAGGGACCCGGCCGGTTTGGTCAGCCGCGCATGCCGTTCCGCGGCCGCCCGCATCGCCGCCTGATCAGCGGGAGCGATCCGCTCCAGGTACTCGTCCACCAGTCCTCCACTCGTAGCCTCCGGACGATCTTCGCATCCCTTCCGTACCGCCCCGGGACAGACCGGTGGTCCGTGGACAGTAGTGTCGGATTCACCACACGTCGCTCGAGGTTGGAGGGCTCACCGATGTCGCTCGATCGTCCCGTCACACCGGACCCGTACAAGCTGCTCCCGGAGGTCAGCGGGTTCACCGTCACCAGTACCGACGTCGCCGACGGCGAGCCGCTGGCCGACGCGCACGCGTTCGCGGGCGGGAACACGTCGCCGCAGCTCAGCTGGTCCGGGTTCCCGGCGGAGACCAAGGCCTTCGTCGTGACCTGCTTCGACCCGGACGCGCCGATCGTGTCGGGCTTCTGGCACTGGGTGCTGGTCAACCTCCCGGCCACCGTCACCGAGCTCCCCACCGGCGCCGGCACCACCGAGCGCCTCGACAACGGCGCCTTTCACGTCCGCAACGACTTCGGCGCCAAGGCCTTCGGCGGCGCCGCCCCGCCCGCGGGCGACCAGGTCCACCGCTACTACTTCGTCGTCCACGCCATCGACGTCGAGTCCCTCGACGTCGACTCCGACGCCACCCCAGCCGTCGTAGGCTTCAACCTCGCCTTCCACACCCTGGCCCGCGCAATCCTCACCCCGACCTACCAAATCCCCGAGTAGCCCGGGGCAGTTCAGAGGGCCGCGACGTACACCCATTGGCCGGCTTCGCGGGTGAAGGTGCTGGTTTCGTGTTGTATGCCGGTTTCGTGGTGGGCGTTGAACTCGACGGTGCCTTCGGTGTGGAAGGGGCTGCCGCCGGTGGTGTTGAGGATCTGCAGGCGGGTCCACCGGCGGTTCGGGTCGAAGTTGATGGTGGCGGGGCGGGTGGCCTGCGACCAGGTGCGGAGCAGGTACGGCGCGTCGTGCATCACGAAGGCGGTGTACCTGGACCGCATCAACTGCTCGGCGGTCGCCGCAGTGGCCTCGCCCTGGTGGAGCGGGCCGCAACACGCGACGTATGGCTGGGGCTGGCCACAGGGGCAGTTGGGCATGTCTTGATTGTTACGGACAGCTGCGGGCTCTCGAGCGGCAGGGCCGCCACCTCGGCGTGCAGGGCGTCGTACTGGTCGGACGTGAGGTCGTCCGGAAGCAGGACGTCCACCCGTCCACCCTTGCGGCCCCAGGCGCCTGCTATCTGACCGTCGACCAGCAGGCCGTGCGGATGGAAGGAGTCGGCGGTCGGCGTCAGTTCGCGCAGGCCGGGGGCGATGAAGCGGGCGGCGCGGTCGCGGCCGAGGAGACGGAGGTCGGAGGCGACGAGGAGGCGGACGCCGCGGGGTGTGGCGGCCGTCCGCAGGCGGTCCTCGGCGGACCGGAGTACCCACGCCGGTACGCCGTCGAAGTCGACCTCGGTCAGCTCGTCCGACAGGTCGGACCAGACCGTCTGCGCGTCGGCCGGTGACATCCCGGACCACCAGGCGTAGACCTTCGGCGTCGTGGGTCCGAAGTACTCGATGTGCCGCCGGCAGAGCTCCAAGCGGGCCTCGTGTACGTCGATGTCGGGGCGCGGGACCTCTCGTAGGTACAGGGCCGTGGTGGTCCAGCGCACCGCGATCCGGCCGGTCGCGCAGGCCCCGCGCCTGCCGTGCATGCCGTCGCGGCGCTCGTGGCCGCCGAGCGGGTCACAGACGTCGTCGGCGAGCCGCTCGAGCCGCCGTACCGCGGCCGGGTCGAGCGGGAGCCGGCCGAGCGTGAAGACGCCGAAGTCGCGCACCGGGAGGACGTAGACGGCCTCTCGCGGGCTGTAGGTCTGGATCAGCGACGGGTGCTCCCAGTCCGACGGAGTGCAGCCCGTCATGCGCGCGTGCAGGCCGAGCAGCGCGTCGCGCGGGCCGGTGTCCTGCAGACCAACGTACGCCGCTCGCTCGTGGGAGTCGGGTGGTAGTCGATCGGTGAGGTGGTTCACCTGCAGGCGATAGGCGACGGCCTGTTCCCGGGTCACGCTGTGCATGGCGATGACCGTACGCACAAATCACGCCACCGGGTGGCTTGTTATCAAGGAAATGCAAGCGCCAGCGGCGCGAGGATCGCCAACGCGAACAGGTTGACCACCAGCCCGATCGCCGCCATCGGTCTGCCGCGCCGCCGGCGGTCCAGGCCGACGACGGCCAGCGCGAGGCCTGGTATCGCCAGCACGACCGCGCCGTACTGGCGCACGGCGGTCAGGTCCACCGGGGGCAGGAAGGGGGCCAGGACGGCAGCAAGACCGACGGTGAGGGCGAGCGTCCCCAACACGGCCGAGCCGGCCGGCTGGGCGGCCGCAGGCCCTGCAGGCAAGTCCCGAGCGCGTTGCTGGGCTCGCGCCTGCGCATAGTCCGGCCAGAGGTGCTGCGGTGCGCGGTGGTCGATCTGTTGGCCGTTCGTCATCGGTGCTCCACATTCGGGTCGCCCGGCGGGCGTGCCGTCCCTTGTCCTGACGCGGCGTCACGGCGCGCGGTTCCCGGCGGGCTACTCCTCGTGGAGCGGGAACGCGCGGATGATCACCGCGGTCGGGGTACCGGATTCAGCGGCCGGCTCCGACCCGACGAAGTCGTGGAGGACGCGGTGCAGGCGGGCGCGGAGTTCGGCGAGTTCGCCGTCGGCGAGCGTGACCACCGCGCTGAACGCGAAATCCTCGTCGTCGGAGGTCTTCGCGGCCAGCCAGCTCGCGTACGCGGTGTCCTCGAGCTCGCGGTTCAGCGTTGCCTGCTCGGTTCGCGCCCGCCGCCAGGGCTTGACCCGGCCCGGCGCGCCCGGCACCGCCTCGATCACGCCGAGCGCCTCCAGCCGGCGGAGATGGAACGAGCACGAGCCGGTGCTCTCGCCCAGTTCCCGCGCGGCGATCGTCGAGGTGGTCGCACCGTCCCGGTCGATCAGCCGCAGCAGCGCCTCGCGCAGCGGGTGCGCGCGGACGACGTCGCGACGGTTCGGTTGGGTGTCCATGGCGGCATCCTAGTGGCTTTGCAAAGCTCTGACTTTGCATAGTACGGTCTTTGTATGCCGACGTACATCCAAGGGCGGCTGAGTCGTCGCCTGCCCGAGCTGCTGGACGAGGTACGACGGGGCACGCCGCTGCGGGTCACGGAGTACGGCGAGGAGATCCTGCACCGCCCCTGCCGGCCGGTCACCGAGTTCGGGGCGGAGCGCTGGGGTGGGCTGATCGACGACATGTTCGCGACAATGTGGATCGCCGAGGGCTGCGGGCTCGCTGCGAACCAGGTCGACGTCGACGCGCAACTGTTCGTGTACGACCTCACCGACGAGCAGGGCGACCGGCACGTCGGGCACGCGTTCAACCCGCGCGTCGAGACGAGCACCGCGCTGCTCGGCACCCAGCCCGGCTCCGAGGGCTGCCTGTCGGTGCCCGGCGCCAACGCACCGCTCCCCCGCCCGGCGCGCACGGTCCTGCACGCGTTCGACGTCCACGGCGACCCGTTCACCGTCGAGGCCTCCGGGTACTTCGCCCGCTGCCTCATCCACGAGACCCAGCACCTGGCCGGCACGGTGTACGTCGACCACCTGTCCCCCGGCGCCCGCGACGAGGCCCTCGCCGAGTCCGCGACGAACCGCGAGTCGGTCTTCACCCGGCGCTCGACCCGCGAAAATCAGCTGACCGGCGTCCGCTGAACGCACTACCGTCCTCGGATGGAGGACCCGAAGGAGATCGTCCGGCGCGGGTACGACGTACTCTCCCGCCGGTACGACGCCGCCACCGGTGCGGACTCGAAGTACGCGTCCTGGATCGCCGAGCTGACGGACCGCCTCGCGCCCGGGAGCCGGGTGCTCGACATCGGCTGCGGGAGCGGCGTACCGATGGCCCGGGCACTCACCGCCGCGGGGCACCGGGTGCTCGGCGTGGACATCAGCGAGGTCCAGATCAGCCGGGCGCGCGAACTCGTACCGCAGGCCGAGTTCCTGAACGCCGACGCGCTGACGCTGGAGGTTGCGGCCGGGTCGCTCGACGCCGTCGTGTCGCTCTACGCGCTGATCCACATGCCACTCGACGAGCAGCCGGTGCTGCTGGAACGGATCGCCGGATGGCTGCGGCCGGGCGGGTTCTTCCTGTGTACGACGGGGCACACGGCGTGGACGGGGACCGAGAACGACTGGCTCGGCGGCGGGACCACGATGTGGTGGAGCCAGACCGACGCGGCGACGTACCGGCGTTGGCTGACGGACGCCGGGCTGACGGTCGAGACCGAGACGTACGTACCGGAAGGCTCCGGCGGGCACGCGCTCTTCTGGGCAACCAAACGCTGACCTTTGGGAAGGCGGGGAGCCTGGTGGACTCCCCGCCGGAGTGGGTCAGTCTTTGATGCCGGACTGGGTGACGCCCTGGATGAGGTAGCGCTGCAGGAAGGCGAAGATCAGCACCAGCGGCAGGATCGACACCGCGACCGCCATGAACAGTTCGTGGATGTTGATCGTCTGCGCGGTGATGAACGTCGACATCGCCACCTGGATGGTCCACGAGGACGAGTCCTGGCCGATCACCAACGGCCACAAGAACGCGTTCCAGTTGCCGATGAACGTGATCGCGGCCAGCGCCGCGAAGAACGGCAACGAGTTCGGTACGACGATCCGCCAGAACACCCCGAAGTACCCGGCGCCGTCGACCCGCGCCGCCTCCTCCAGCTCGCGGGGGAAGCCCAGGAAGTACTGCCGGAACAGGAACGCGGCGAACCCGCTGAACAGCGTCGGGATGATCAACCCGCGCAGCGACGAGACCCACCCGAGCGACGACACCACGATGAACGACGGGATGAACGTCACCGCGCCGGGAATCATCAGCGTCGCCACGATCGCGTAGAAGATCTTGTCCGCGTGCCGATAGGGAATCCGGGCCAGCCCGTACCCCGCCATCGATGCCAGCAGCAACTGTCCCGCGGTGCCCAGAATGCCGACGACGGCGGAGTTGTAGAGCGCCCGCGCCATCGGCACCGTCGTGTCGTTGAACAGTTCGCTGATGTTGCCCCACTGCAGATGCGAGGGGAACAACGTCCATGTGGGCGCGGTGATGTCGGCCTCGGTCGACAATGCGTTGCGCAGGATCAGGTAGAACGGCAGCAGGAACAGCACCACCGCGACGAACAGCGCGATCCAGCGCAGCCCGGTCCCGACCCGGCCGAGCGGGGTCTGGGTGAAGCCGATCGGCTTCGGCGTACCGGTCGTACGTTCGGCGTCGGCCATCAGTCGCCCGCCTTTCCGAAGCCGAGGATCCGGCTCTGCAACAGAGTCACGATCATGATGATGACCGCCAGGATGAGCGCGCCGGCCGACCCGTGCCCGAGGTCCTGGATCGAGCCGAGCGAGATGCCGTACAGGTACACCAGCGGCGGCCGCGCGTAGTTCACGTTGCCGATCAGGTTGTAGAACTCGTCGAACGCCTGGTACGCCGCGATCAGGTTCAGGATCAGTACGGCGACCGAGGTGGCCCGCAGTTGGGGCAACGTGATGTACCGGAACACCTGCCACCCGGGCTTCGCCCCGTCGACGTACGCCGCCTCGTAGAGCGTCGGCGAGATCCGCTGCAGGCCGGCGATGAACAGGATCATGTAGAACCCGAGCTGGAGCCACAGCCGGACCGTCACCAGCGGCAGCCAGTACCACGGCGGCGAGACCGTCGAGAGCCACGCGATGTTGTCGATCCCGAACCAGCCGAGCACCGTGTTCGCGAGGCCGAACCGGACGCCGTTGAAGATCGACAGCCGCCAGATCAGCGACGCGACGACGTACGAGCACGCGGTCGGCAGGAAGAACACCGACCGGAAGAACGCCCGGGCGATCTTGACCTGGTTGACCAGCAGCGCCAGCACCAGCGAGAGCACGAACGTCAGCGGCACGATGAACACCGCGAAGATCGTGAACGTGCCCAGGCTGGACAGGAAGTTGTGGTCGGTGAGCATGTCGACGTAGTTGCGGAGCCCGACGAACTTCGACGGCGTCGCGGTGTTGTACGCCTCGAAGAAGCTCAGTACCAGGCTCCACAGGATCGGCAGGTACGAGAAGATCAGCAGCCCGAGCACGAACGGACCGACGAACACCCAGAACCACAGGGTGTTGCCCTTGATCCCCTTCTGCCCTTTCCTGCCCGGCCGCGTCCCTCGCCGCTCACCAGCGGCGGCGGGGTCCGCGGACGTCTTGGCCGTAGCGCTCATCCGAACAACCGCTTCAGTTCGTCGTTGACGGTCTTCTCCGCCTTCGCGATCTCTGCGGCTGGGTCGGCTCCCTTCTTGATGATGTTGGTCAGCATGTCGCCGAACGCCGTACCCATCTTCGGGGTCCAGGCCGGGTCGTCGGTGTGACCGTAGTCCTGGGTCAGCTTCACCGTGTCCGCCGCGACACCGCTCTGCAGCTTGGCCGCCTTGGCCGCGACGCTCTTCCGCGGCGGGATGTGGAAGCCGTAGCTCAGCGACCAGTCCTCCTGGTCGGCCGTCTGGTCGATCCACAGCCACTTCACGAACTTCTTCGCCGCGTCGACGTTCGCGCTCTTCGCGGACACGAACTGGGTCCAGCCGCCCGAGTACACGGCCGGCTTGTTCGACGCGTCGAGGGCCGGGAACGGGATCACGCCGAGGTCGTCGCCGAGCGCCTTCTGCATACCCGGCACCGCCCACATGCCGATCCACTGCATCGCGCACAGGCCCTGGTTGATCGCGCTCGGGTCGGTCCAGTCGGTCGGCGAGCCGAGCAGGATGCTCTTGCTGGCGTAGAGCTCGTGCAGCTTGCCGAACATCTTCGCCGGGCCGTCGCCGGAGAAGCCCGGCTTGTGGTCCTTGGTGAGCCGGTCGCCGCCGGCCGCCCAGAGCGCCGGCGAGCCGAGCGCGAGGCCGCCGTCGTTGCCGACGAACATGCCCTTCACCTTGTTGGTGGTGAGTTCCTTGGCCGCGGAGATCAGGTCGTCGATGGTCTCCGGCGGCTTGATCCCGGCCTTGTCCAGCAGGGACTTGCGGTAGTAGATGACCTGCGGGTCGATGATCATCCGGATGCCGTAGATCTTGCCGTCCACGGTGTTCGTGGCCAGGTCACCCGGGAGGAAGTCGTCCTTGACGTCGGCGATGATGTCGTCGAGCGCGACCACCTGGTTGCTCTTCACCATGCCGATGTTCAGCTGGCTCTCGAAGACGTCGGGGCCTTTGTTGGACAGCAGCCCGGAGGAGAGCTTGCTGGCGTAGTCGCCCGGCGTCCACTGCACGGTGACGTTCGCGTCGGTGTAGGCCTTCGCGTACTTCTGCGCCGCCTGCTGGGTGCCGGTCTCGCCGTACTGGTGGTACCACTGCGAGAGGTTGGGTTTGGATCCACCACCCCCACCGGACGACGGTCGGCCGGTATTGCCGCCGCAGGCCGCGGTGAACGCGGCGAGTGCGGCGAGTCCGCCGGTCCGCTTCAGCAGATCGCGCCGGGACAGTCCGGCGTTCGGAACATGAGCAGGCATGAATTCCACCTTCCCGAGAGGGAACGTCGCAGGGGTACGACGCACGGTTCCGAGGTACTTAACGGCGTTAAGCATCTCCGAGTTCTGGCACACGGTACTGCAAGTCAATCGTTGTAGAAGTGCCAGCACAATGTCTCAAAAGCGCGCCCGGCGCAAGACCGGACGCGCTGTTCTTTGTTTGATCGTGTGTAGTTGGTACCGGCTCGTGATCAGCCGAACAGCTCTCCCGCCGTGGCCTTGCGGAGGAGCAGCGCGGGCGGCTGGAACCGTTCGCCGTACGTCGCAGCCAGCTCACGCGCCCGTTCGGCGAAAACGCTCGGTCCGTAGGCGTTCACGTACTGCAACGCACCGCCGTGCAGCGGCGGGAACCCGATCCCGAAGATCGACCCGATGTTGGCGTCCGGCACCGATCGCAGCACGCCCTCGTCCAGGCACTTCACGGTCTCCAGCGCCATCGCGAACAGCATCCGCTCCTGGAGATCGATCAGCGGTACGTCTCCAGCGGCCGGGAAGTGCTCCCACAACCCGGGCCACAACCGCTTCGGCCCGTCCGCCGGGTAGTCGTAGAACCCGGCGCCCGCGGCCTTCCCACGCCGGCCGAACTCGTTCACGAGACGATCCGTGACGGCCATCCCCGGGTGCTCGTCGAACGCCCCGGCGCTGTCGCCGGCCGCCCGGGCGGCGTCGCGGATCTTCTGCGGCAGCGTCAGCGTGACCTCGTCCAGCATCGCCAGCGGCGGCGCCGGGAACCCGGCCTGGGTCGCGGCCCGCTCGATCAGCACCGGGTCGACGCCCTCGGCCACCATCGCGGCGCCTTCCATCACCAGCGTGCCGAACACCCGCGAGGTGAAGAACCCGCGGCTGTCGTTGACCACGATCGGCGTCTTCCTGATCTGCCGTACGACGTCGTACGCCTGCGCGATCGCCCGGTCCGAGGTCTTGGCGCCGACGATCAGCTCGACCAGCGGCATCCGGTCCACCGGCGAGAAGAAGTGCATACCGATGAAGTCGTCCGGCCGGTCGATGCCGTCGGCGAGCCCGGTGATCGGCAGTGTCGACGTGTTCGAGCAGAGCAGCGCGTCCGGCTCGACCACGCCGGCGATCTCGGCGAACACCTTCTGCTTCAGCCCGCCGTCCTCGAAGACCGCCTCGATCACCACGTCGCACCCGGCCAGATCGTTCGGGTCGGCGGTCGGCGTGATCCGGCTGAGGAATTCGATGACCTCTGCGGTCGTGGTCCGGCCTTTCCCGACCTGGACCGTCAGCAGTTTCTCAGAATATTCTTTTCCGCGCGCAGCCGCCTCCAAAGAAACATCTTTGAGCACAACCTCGATACCGGCCTTGGCGCACACATAAGCGATTCCGGCGCCCATCATCCCGGCCCCGAGCACGCCGACTCTCCGCGCCGTGAACGCGGGTACGCCGGCAGGCCGCGAACCGCCCGCGTTGATCGACTGCAGGTCGAAGAAGAACGCCTGGATCATGTTCTTCGCGATCTGCCCGGTGGCGAGCGAGACGAAGTACCGGGACTCGATCCGGGAAGCGGTCTCGAAGTCGACCTGGCTGCCCTCGACCGCGGCGCTCATGATCGCCCGCGGCGCCGGATACGGCGCGCCCTTGAGCTGCTTGCGCAGGTTCGCCGGGAACGCGGGCAGGAACGCGGCCAGCTTCGGCGAGGCCGGCGTACCGCCCGGGATCTTGTAGCCGTCGCGGTCCCACGGCTGCTTCGCATCACCGTCGTACGCCGTGATCCACCGGCGAGCCGCGTCCAGCAGCTCGTCGGCGGCGACGACCTCGTCGACGATGCCGACCGACAACGCATGCGCGGGCTTCATCCGCTGACCCTGCAGCAGCACCTTCATCAGCGCGTCCTGCAGGCCGAGCATCCGCACCGTCCGGGTCACTCCCCCGCCGCCGGGCAGCAGACCGAGCGTCACCTCCGGTACGCCGAGCTCGATGCGGTTGTCGTCGGCAACGATCCGGTGGTGGCAGGCGAGCGCGATCTCGAGCCCGCCGCCGAGCGCCGAACCGTTGATCGCGGCAACCACCGGGACGCCGAGTGTCTCCAGCGTGCGCAGCTGCTTCTTGACCAGCTCGATCGTCGCGAAGACCTGAGCGGCGTCCGACGGCTGGATCTGCGACAACATCCGCAGGTTGCCGCCGGCGAAGAACGTCGACTTCGCCGACGTGACAATCACGCCCTTGAGCAGCGCCTTCTCCGCCACCAGGCGCTCGACGGTCCGGCCCATCGCCTCGACGTACGCGTCGTTCATGGTGTTGGCCGACGCGTCCGGGTCGTTCAGCGTCAGCGTGACCACACCGGCGTCGTTCTTCCACTCGATCATGCCGCAAGCCTCTCGATGATCGTCGCGACGCCCATGCCGCCGCCGACGCACAGGGTGGCCAGTCCGTACCGGAGCTCGCGGCGCTCCAGCTCGTCCAGCAGGGTTCCGACCAGCATCGCGCCGGTCGCGCCGAGCGGGTGCCCGAGGGCGATCGCGCCGCCGTTCACGTTCACCTTCTCGTGCGGTACGCCGAGATCCTTCATGAAGTGCAGCACCGCCGCCGCGAACGCCTCGTTCATCTCGAACAGGTCGATGTCCGACACGTCCAGCCCGGCCCGGGCCAGCGCCTTCCGGGCGGCCGGCGCCGGTCCGGTCAGCATGATCGTCGGATCCGCACCGCTGACGCCGACCGACACCACCCGGCCGCGCGGCGCCTGCCCGAGTGCCTCGCCGGCCTTCTCGTTGCCGATCGCGACCAGCGCGGCGCCGTCCACGATCCCGGACGAGTTGCCCGCGTGGTGCACGTGCTCGATCCGCTCGACGGTCAGGTACTTCTCCAGCGCCACCGAGTCGAACCCGCCGTGCTCCCCGATCGCCGCGAACGACAACGGCAGCCCGGCCAGCGTCTCGACCGTCGTCCCCGGCCGGACCAGCTGGTCGTGGTCGAGGATCTGCAGCCCGTTGCGGTCCCGCACCGGTACGACGGAACGCCCGAAGTACCCGTTCGCCCAGGCCTTCGCGGCGCGGGCGTGCGACTCGGCGGCGTACGCGTCGACGTCGGTCCGGGAGAAGCCGTCGACGGTCGCGATCAGGTCCGCGCTGATCCCCTGCGGGACGAACCCGGTCTGCAGCGCGGTCTCCGGATCCATCGCCCAGGCGCCGCCGTCGGAGCCCATCTTCACCCGCGACATCGACTCGACGCCGCCGGCCAGGATGAAGTCCTCCCAGCCCGAGCGGACCCGCTGGGCCGCCTGGTTGACCGCCTCCAGCCCCGAGGCGCAGAACCGGTTGAGCTGCACGCCGCCGGTGGTCTCCGGATAGCCGGCCATCAGTACGGCGGTCCGCGCGATGTCCATGCCCTGGTCGCCGATCGGCGTCACCACCCCGAGGACCACGTCGTCGATCGCGGCCGGGTCGAGGTCGGGGTGCCGGGTCCGCAGCTCGTCCAGCAGGCCGGTGACCAGCTGGATCGGCTTGACCTCGTGCAGCGCGCCGCTCGGCTTCCCCTTGCCGCGCGGTGTGCGGATCGCGTCGTACAGGAAGGCGTCACTCATGAGCCGATTGTGACAGTAGCACTGTCATGATGGTCAAGTGCGGACCGTTATGATCTCCGCCATGTCCGAGGTGGCGGGGGCTGGATCACATGAAGGCGTGACGTTGACGGTGGACGAGCTGTCGGCGCGCGTGGGGATGACAGTGCGAACGCTGCGGTTCTACGCGGGCCGGGGCCTGATCCCGCCGCCGATCCGGCGCGGCCGGGTCGGGTACTACGGGCCCGAGCACATCGCGCGGCTCGACCTGGTGCGGGAGCTGCAGGCGCACGGGTTCACGCTGCAGGCGATCGAGGGGTACCTGGACCGGATCCCGGCCGACGCCAGCCCGCAGGACATCGCGCTGCACCGGACGCTGCTGACCCCGTGGATGCGCGACCTCCCGGAGACCCTCGACCGGGCGGCGCTGGTACGGCGTACCGGCCGGGAGCTGAGCGACGACGACATCGAGATGCTGGTCGCGCTCGGGGTCGTCGAGCCGACACCGGACGAGGACGTGTTCCAGGTGGCGACCGCGCACCTCAGCCTCGGTGTCGAACTGCTCGACCTGGACCTCCCGGTCGAGGCCGTCCTGGACGCGGGCCGGATCTTCACCGAGCACGGCCGCGCGATCGCCGAGGAGCTCACCGAGGTGTTCCGGACCAAGGTCTGGCCGCACTACCGCGACTCCGGCGGCCCGCCCGAGCACATCCAGCAGCTCGTCGAACGCTTCAAACCCGTGACCATCCAGGGCCTGGTCCTCGCCTACGAACGCGCCGTCGGCGAGACCCAGCGCGACACGATCCGCCGTACCCAGAGCAAACCGCGCTAGGCCCTGCCGTGGGACGTGCGGGTGCGGCGGGCCAGTGAGTCGACGCCGACAGCGAGGAGCAGGACGACGCCGGTGACGAGGAAGCGGTACGACGAATCGAGGCTGAGCAGCGTGAGTCCGGACGAGATCGCCTGGATGACCAGCACTCCGAGGACCGCCGCGAACGCCGTACCGCGGCCACCGAACAGGCTCGTGCCGCCGATGACCGCGGCCGCGATCGCATTCAGGTTGACGTCGCCGCCGCCGCTCGCCTGGTTCGCCGCGGCCAGCCGCGCGGCGCCGAGGATGCCGCCGAACGCGGCGAGCGTCGTACAGATCGCGAAAACCGACGCGTAGATCAGCCGGACGTTGATGCCGGCCCGGCGGGCAGCCTCGACGTTGCCGCCGACGGCGTACACGGCCTTGCCCCACTTCGTCGAGGTCAGCCCGTAGTGCAGCACCAGCGCGAGCGCGACGAACAGCACGAACATCCAGCCGACACCTCGTGCCCGGTTCAGGTACCAGACCGCGAAGCCGAGCCCGGCCACCAGCACGCCGCTACGCACCAGCAGGAAGCGCGTCGACCGCGCGGACAGGTTCGCCGTACGTCGTATGCGCGCCGTCCGGAGACCCACCGCAAAGAGCACCCCGGCCGCGAGCAGGACGATGACGTACGACAGCCACGGCGGCACGAACCGGAGCTGGGCGAACTCGACCAGCCCCGAGTCGAACGGCAGGTTGACCGACCCGATCGCACCCAGCGCCTTCAACTGGAGGCCGAGGAACGACAGCAGACCCGCGAGCGTGATGACGAACGTCGGGATACCGACCCGGTTGTAGATCTCGGCGTACAGCAGGCCGATCGCGCAGCCGGCGGCGAGCGCGACGAGCACCGCCAGCCACGCCGGCCAACCCTCCTTCACGAACAGGATCGCCATGATCGCCGCGGCCAGTCCGCTGATCGAACCGACCGACAGGTCGATCTGGCCGACCAGCAGCACCGACACGATGCCGAGCGCGATGATCCCGACCGGCACGCACTCCATCAGTAGGTTCACGAGATTGGTGCTGGACAGGAAGATCGGGTTCAGGATCTGCAGTACGACGCAGATCACCAGCAGGCCGGCGATCACCGGGAGCACGCCGAGCTCACCGGCCCGGACCCGGTTCACCAGCGCGGTCGCGGATCCGCGCAGGCCGGTCGCCTGCCGGAGCCGCTCGTCGGACAGATCCACCGCGGTCACTGTTCCCCTCCGATCGCCGTGTCTTGTACCCGGGCCGCGCGCCGCGTGACCAGGCCGTCCTGGTTGTCCTGCGCCCCGGTGATCGCGGCGACGATGTCCGCGGACGGCGTACTGCGGGCGTCGAACTCGCCGTTGTTGCGCCCGAGGCGCAGTACGACGACCCGGTCCGCGACCGCACGGACGTCGGCCATGTTGTGGCTGATCATGATCACGCCGTGGCCGTTCTCACGCAGACGGTCGATCAGGTTCAGCACCTCGGTCGTCTGGACCACGCCGAGGGCCGCGGTCGGTTCGTCGAGGACGATGATCTTCGGGTCGCCGAGCAGCGACCGCGCGATCGCGACGGTCTGCCGCTGGCCGCCGGACAGCGCCGCGACCGGGAGCCGTACGGTCGGGAGCTTCGCGGACAGCTGCCGGAGCAGCTCCCACGAGCGGACCTCCATCGCCACGTCGTCCAGCCGGAACGGCTGCAACTCGTGGCCGAGGAACAGGTTCTCGATCACGTTCAGGTTCTCGCAGAGCGCGAGGTCCTGGAACACCGTCGCGATCCCGAGCCGGTGCGCGGCCGCCGGACCGGGGATCGTCACCGCGCGACCCTCGAAGCTGATCGTGCCGGCATCCGGCGCGTGCACGCCGGACAGCACCTTCACCAGCGTCGACTTGCCGGCGCCGTTGTCGCCGACGATCGCGACCACCTCACCGGTGTCGACACTGAGTCCGACGTCGGTCAGCGCCGCGACCGCACCGAAGCTCTTGCTGATGCCGCTGAGCTCGAGGGTTGCCATCAGCTCAGCCCCAAGTCGGTGCAGGCGGCCTTGTACTCCGCCGTACAGACGTCGGCGATCTTCACCGCGAAGCCGGGCTCCTTGAGCACCTTGGCGATGTTGTCGCGGGTCACCACCGTCGGGGTGAACAGTTGCGACGGGGTATCGAACAGCGTCGTCTTCCCCTCGGGCTTCTTGCCCTGGGCAAAGTCGTTGGCGACGGTGGCGGCCGCGTCGGCGACGATCTTGATCGGCTTCGAAATCGTGTTGTACTGATCGCCGGAGACGACCCGCTGCAGCGCGGCGAGCTCGGCGTCGTTGCCGGTCACCGGCGGCACCTTGGCGCCGGCCGCCTTGAACGCCGCGATGGTCGCACCGCCGGTGCCGTCGTTGGCAGCCACCACTCCCGCGACCTGGTTCGGGAACCGGGTGATCTGGCCGCTGACCCATTCCTGCGCTTTCGGCGGCGCCCAGCCCGGTGTGTCGAACTCCGCCAGCAGTTTGAAGCCACTCGGATCGACGGCGCTGTGGATGCCCTTCTTGATCAGTCCGGCCGCGGCGTCCGTCGGCGACCCGTTGACCTCGAGGATGCCGCCGGCCGCCTTTGTCGCCTTCAGGTGATCCACCAGCGACTGCGCGATCATCCGTCCGATCTTCTCGTTGTCGAACGAGACGTAGTAGTCGGCCTTCTTGTCCGGGATCGGCCGGTCGTACGCGATCACCGGGACGCCCTGGCCCTGCGCGGCCTGCACGATCGACGCGGCGGCGGCAGAGTCGACAGGGTCGATCACGATCGCCTTCACGCCCTGGGCGAGGACCGAGTTCGCCTGCTGTTGCTGCTTGGCCGGATCGGCGGCCGCGTTCTGGTAGAGCACTGTGCAACCCGCGCACAGCTCCTTCATCTTCGCGGTGAACAGCGGCGCGTCGAACAGTTCGTACCGCGTGGACGCGATGTCCGGCATCAGGAACGCGATCTTCGCGTCCGCCGAACCACCGCCGCCCGCGCCGTTGTCAGCGCCACAGGCCGCCGACGCGAGCGCCAGCATCCCGGCCACCATCAACACCCCGAAGCGCTTCATAGCCTCACACCTCTCACGATTTACTGTTAATTTCACACAGTCACGTGATACCGAACAGCAGAGATGTACGGACTGTCAAGGTCCCGGCACACAAAGAAAACCCGGCAGGGAAGATCCCCACCGGGTTTGGCTGATCCGGGTTCTAGTTCGGGATGCGGAGGTAGGTCAGCCCCCTGAGGTCGAGGTAGGTGCTGTTCGGGGTGGTGACCACGCGCAGGAGGACCGCGTCGCAGCCGGGGCAGCGCGCCACTGTGCCGGGGGCGTTGACGTACACGCGGGACTCGGCGAACACGTTGGTCCGGCCGCAGCCGTCGCACTGGCCGATCGCCGCGGTCAGATCCACGGCGAACAGCTCGCTCAGGGCTCCGGCGGCCGCATTGCCGTCGAGATGGCTGTCTTGACTCATCCGAACCGCTCCGTTCTGACTCGCGCCGGGTCGTGGCCGGCCGCGACCAGCAGATCCGCGACCGTCTCCACGAACGCCGTCGGCCCGCACACGTACGTCGTCGCGCCGTCGGCTGGTTTGTACGCGTACTCGTCCAGAACCTCCGCGTCGATCCGGCCGACCCGCAGCTCCCCCGCCGGCGCCTCCCGGGTGTAGACGAGGTGTACGTCGACGTCGTCGGACGACGCGAGCTCCTTCAGGTCCTGGACGTAGATCACCGACTCGGGGCCGCGGACCGAGTACAGCAGCCGCATCGGTGTCGACGTACCGGTCGCGGCCTGCAGCATCGACCGGAGCGGTACGACGCCCGACCCGCCGCCGATCAGCTGCACCGGACCGTCCTGCTCCGGCTTCCACACGAACCATCCGCCGACCGGCCCGCGGATCTCGAGCGGATCGCCGGCCTTCAGGACGTCGACCAGGTAAGCCGAGACCTCTCCGCCCGGCACCGCCTCGACGGTCAGCTCGATCGTGTCACCCGACCAGGCCGAGGCGAGCGAATACGACCGTGATGCCCGGTACCCGTCGTCAGCCGTCAGCCGCACGTCGAGGTGCTGCCCGGCGAGGTGACCGGGCCAGTCCGGGACCTCCAGCACGATCGTGCGGGCCGTCGCGGTCTCCCGCCGTACCTCAGCGACCGTGGCCACCTGCCACGTCAGTCGCCGGCGTATCGCTGTTCTTTCCATGGGTCTCCGTACTCGTGGTAGCCGGCGGTCTCCCAGAAGCCGAGGTCCTCGGTGTCGGACAGCACCAGGCCGCGGACCCACTTGGCGCTCTTCCAGAAGTACAGGTGCGGGACGAGCAGCCGGGCCGGTCCGCCGTGCTCGGGGTCGAGCGGCTCACCGTCGTACTCGTAGGCGATCCAGGACTGCCCGTCGAGCAGGTCGTCCAGCGGCAGGTTGGTCGTGTAGCCGCCGTAGCTGTGCGCCATCGCGAAATCCGCGCCGGTCTCGACGTCCGCGAGCAGCGTGTCCAGCGACACGCCCTGCCAGCTCGTCTTCAGCTTGGACCAGCGGGTCACGCAGTGGATGTCCTTGGTGATCTCCTCGGACGGCAGCGCCATCAGCGCGGCCCAGTCCCACTTGTGCTTCTCACCGGTCTCGGTGGTGACCGTGAACTCCCAGTGCTCGGGCAGGATGTGTGGCGTCGGCCCGGCCGACAGCACCGGGAACTCGTGCGTCAGGTACTGCCCCGGCGGCAGCTCCGAGCCACCCCGCCGCCGTCCGGCGAACCCCGGCGAAACGATCCCCACGGCATGCCTCCCTCGGTGCGCGAACACTCCGTGTATACAGGACTAGACTGCTACCTCTCGCTGCCCCGGACCTCGGTAGCCCCAGTTGCTGTCGCCTGCCCGGAGGAAGCTCTGATGAGCGAATGGTACGACGCTCCTCCTGCCCGGAGGGTGCGGGAAGTCCTCATCGAGCTGTCCGACACGCTCGTCACCGATTTCGACGTCGGCGAGTTCCTCGACCGGTTGGCCGCGCACTGCGGCGAACTGCTCGAGGTCGCGGCCTGCGGCATCCTGCTCGTCGACCACCACGGTGCGCTGAACCTGATCGCGGCCTCCAGCGAGCAGGTTCGGCCGGTCGGGCTCGTCCAGCTGCAGAACCTCGAAGGACCGGGCCTCGACGCGTACACCACCGGGCGACCTGTGCAGTACGCCGACCTGAGCGACGGCGGCAGCCCGTGGCCGAGCTTCGCGGCCGCGGCCGTCGACGGCGGGTACGTGTCGGTTCAGGCGCTGCCGATGCGGCTGCGTGACGCCAGGCTCGGCGCGATCAACCTGTTCGGCGAGAAGCTCGGTCCGCTGTCCGGGGAGACCGTAGAACTCGGGCAGGCGCTCGCGGACGCGGCGACGATCGGGATCCTGCACCAGCGGGCGCTGGCGCAGCAGGGGCTCGTCACCGAGCAGTTGCAGAACGCGCTGAACAGCCGGATCCTGATCGAGCAGGCGAAGGGATACCTCAGCCACAGCCTGTCGATCGGCACCGACCAGGCGTTCGGCGTACTGCGGAGCTACGCACGCTCGACCAACCACCGCCTGGCCGACGTCGCCAGCGACGTCGTCCACGGCCGCCTCACCCTGCAGGCCCCGGCCTCCGACTGAGCCGCCTGGTCAGATTCCCATCGTTCGGCCGATGATTTCCTTCATGATTTCCGTGGTGCCGCCGTAGATGGTCTGGATGCGGGTGTCGAGGTAGGCCTTGGCGATCGGGTACTCGGTCATGAAGCCGTAGCCGCCGTGGAGTTGGAGGCAGCGGTCGACAACCTTCTTCTGGAGTTCGGTGGTCCACCACTTCGCCATCGCGGCCTCGGCGACGGTCAGGGTGCCGGCGTTCAGTTCCTGGATGCAGCGGTCGACGAAGACGCGCGCGATCTGCGTCTCGGTGGCAAGTTCGGCGAGCACGAAGCGGCTGTTCTGGAACGACCCGATCGGGCGCCCGAACGCCTTCCGGTCCTTCACGTAGCGCAGCGTCTCGTCCAGCATGTTCTCGCAGGCAGCGGCCGCGACCACCGCGATCGTCAAGCGTTCCTGGGGCAGCTTCTCCATCAGGTAGACGAAGCCCTTGCCCTCCTCGCCGAGCAGATTCTCGGCCGGCACCCGCACGTCGTGGAAGAACAACTCCGCGGTGTCCTGCGCCTTCAGCCCGATCTTGTCGAGGTTCCGCCCGCGCTCGAAGCCGGGCATCCCGCGCTCGACGACGAACAGCGAGATGCCCTGCGCACCGGCCTCCGGATCGGTCTTCGCCACCACGATCACCAGGTCCGCGAGAATCCCGTTCGAGATGAACGTCTTCTGCCCGTTCAGTACGTAGTGGTCGCCGTCGCGCCGGGCCGTGGTCCGGATGCCCTGCAGGTCGCTGCCGGCGCCGGGCTCGGTCATCGCGATCGCGGTGATCGTCTCGCCCGAACAGAACGCGGGCAGCCAGCGCTTCTTCTGCTCGTCGGTCGCATAGTCCAGCAGGTACGCCGAGTTGATGTCCGTGTGGATCGTGAACCCGACACCGCTCGCCCGCACCCGGGTCAGCTCCTCGATCAGTACGGCGTTGAACCGGAAGTCCCGCGCACCGCCGCCGCCGTACTCCTCGGGCATCATGAACCCGAGCAGCCCCGCCGCACCCGCGGACTCCCAGAGCGAGCGGGGCACGATACCGGCCTCCTCCCAGGAGGAGTGGTGCGGGACGATCTCCTGGTCGCAGAACGCCCGGACGGTCTCCCGGAAGGCATCCTGATCAGCGTCGAAGAGCTGACGTTCCACGGGCGGTTCCTCTCAGAGTTGTACGGCGGCGCCGGACTCCAGCAGTGCGTCCACAGCGGTGATCCCCCAGTCGGCCAGGGCCTCCCGGGTGTGCTCCCCCGGCCGCGCGGGCGGCCTGTCCAGGCTGGTCGGCGTACGGTCGAAGCGCGGTGCCGGCGCGGCCTGGCGGACCCCGTCCACCTCGACAAAGGTGCCGCGGGCAACAAGATGCGGGTGGTCGGCGGCCAGCGGCAGCACCGGCGCGACACAGGCGTCGGAGCCGTCGAAGACCGACGTCCACTCCGCCTGCGTACGTTCCCGGAACTTCTCGGTCAGCACCTTCCGCAGCTCGGGCCACTGGGCCGGATCGTTGCGGTCCGGCGGGTTCAGCCCGAGCTTGTCGATCAGTTCGGCGTAGAACCGCGGCTCGAGCGCGCCGACCGCGACGTGCTTCCCGTCCGCGGTCTCGTACACGTCGTAGAACGGCGCGCCGGTGTCGAGCAGGTTCGTCCCGCGCTCCTGCCGCCACGACCCGGCCGCGAGGGCGCCGAGCAGCATCGTGGTCAGATGCGCGGACCCGTCGACGATCGCCGCGTCCACGACCTGCCCCTGCCCGCTGCGCTGTGCCTCGTGCAGCGCCGCGAGCACGCCGATCACCAGGTAGAGCGAGCCGCCCGCGAAGTCGCCGAGCAGGTTCGCCGGCACCTGCGGCGGTCCGCCCGCGCGACCGATCAGGTGCAGCGCACCGGACACGGCCAGGTAGTCGATGTCGTGCCCCGCGGTCTGCGCCAGCGGTCCGTCCTGCCCCCACCCGGTCATCCGCCCGTACACGAGCCGCGGGTTGACCTCATGACAGTCCGAGGGCCCGAGCCCGAGCCGCTCGGCGACCCCGGGCCGGAACCCTTCGACCAGGACGTCGGCCCGCGCGGCGAGCCGGCGTACGACGTCCACGGCGGCCGGCTGCTTCAGGTCCAGCGCGGCGCTCCGGCGGCCGCGGTTCACCAGGTCGAGCTCCGGCGGGCCCATCGAGAGCCCGCCGCCGGGGCGGTCGATCCGCAGTACGTCGGCACCGAGCTCGGCGAGCAGCATGCACGCGAACGGCGCCGGGCCGATCCCGGCCAGCTCGACCACCTTCACGCCCTCGAGTGGACCCATACCGACCATTGTGACAGTTCTACTGTCACGGTCGTCAAGTGAGCTTCCGCACCCCCGCGAGCGCGACCAGCGGCAGCACCACCATCAGCGCGAGAATCACCGCCAGCCCGGTCGACAGCAGGCCCTGTCCACTCTCGAGGTGACCGAGGTGGAAGGCGAGGTGCGGCCCGGCGTACACCAGGTAGGCGATCAGCGCGACCGCGGTCAGGAACCGGTCGAACCGGATCGCGGCCGCCGCCAGCACGATCCCGAGCCCGAGGCTCGCGCCGCCGAAGTCGTGGAACAGATGATCGCTGTACGGCGGCGTCCAGTTCACCGTCGGCACGTGGTCGTAGAACGTCTTCGGCACGATCGACAGCCACAGCCCGAGGATCACCTCGAAGGCGGCGAACACGATCAGCACGGTGCGTACGTACGTCCTCATCGCAGGTACTCCGCGAACGTGATCTTCCCGTACGCCGGTCCGTCGACCGTCGCCTGACCGGCCGCGAACGCGCCGAACGCCTTCCCCGGGACCCGCACCGGCAGCACCGCGCGCCTCGCGGACCGCGCCTGCTTCCACAGCCGCGCCAACTCGACCACGGAGCGCCGTTCCGGGCCGCCGATGTCCGCGGCCCGGCCGTTCAGCGGTTCCTGTTCCGCGAGCTCGGCGAGCCGGACCGCGACCTCCTCGACCGCGATCGGCTGCAGCGGCACGGCCGGCGCCAGTACGGCCGGGAGGAACCTCTGGGTGCTGAGGATCCTGTCGACGAGGTTGTGGAACTGCGTCGCCCGCAGCACCGTGTACGGCACCCCGGACCCCGCGACCAGGCGTTCCGCCTCGAGCTTGTACCGGTAGTACGGCAGCGGGATCCGGTCGATGCCGGCGATCGACATCACGATCAGGTGCCGCACCCCGGAAGCGGCCGAGAGGAGGTTGCGGGTCTGCTCGACGTCCTTGCGGCCGGAGCTGGTGGCCAGGTGTACGACGACGTCCGCGCCGTCGAGGGCCGCGCTGAGTCCGTCGCCGGTGGTGAGGTCGCCGACGACGCGGTCGGGTCCGGGTTTCCGGCTCAGCACCCGGACCTGGTGGTCGAGGGTACGAAGCCGCGCCACAGTCGGCCTGCCGAGCGTTCCGGTACCGCCGGTGACAAGTATGGAGGTCATTCAGGTGTCCTTTCGGTCACCATGTCAGATCCGACAGCCCTCCGATCTGTGACAGCTGCGCGGTCGCGAACGCCAGCTTGTCCGGATTCATCACGAACTCCACGTGGGTCACCCCATCGGCGCCGACCGCGATGAACGCGATCGCGACCACCCCGTCCGGACCGGCCGCCACCAGCGCCGGACCGCCGTTCGCCTCGGTCAGGTACGCCTCGATGCCGCCGCCGAACCGCCGTACCGCACCGGACAGGTACCGCGCGACCTTGCTCCGGCCAGTCACCACGTTGCGGGCCGCGGTCACCTGGCCGCCGCTGTCGGCGCGCGACACCACGTCCGCGGCCAGCAGTTGCTCCAGCTCCTCGATCTCCCCCAGCCGGGCCGCCGCGACGAACAGCTCCACCAGCTTGCGCCAGCCCGCACGGTCGACCGGCTGCTCGCGCCGCGGCTCGGCCGCGAGCTTCTTCCCGGCCCGCGACGCCAACTGCCGGGCGTTGGCCTCCGACGTACCGATCAGCTCCGCCACGTCGCGATACCCGTACGCGAAGGCCTCGTGCAGCACGTACGCCGCCCGCTCGGCAGGCGTCAGCCGTTCGAGCATCAGCAGCAATGCGAACGACACCGACTCCCGCTCCGCGACGACCTCCAACGGCCCGAGCGCGTCGAACTGCCCGGTCAGCACGGGCTCCGGCAGCCACTCACCGACGTACGTCTCCCGCCGCGCCCGCGCCGAGGTGAGCTGCTTGATCGAAAGGTTCGTCACCACTCTGGCGAGGTAGGCGTCCGCGTCGCGCACCGCCGTACGGTCGACACCCTGCCAGCGCAGCCAGGCGTCCTGAACGATCTCCTCGGCGTCGGTCGCGGAGCCGGTCATCCGATACGCGATCCCGAACAGGCGACCCCGAAGCCGCTCGACATCATCCATGCCGGAAGGTCTCCGCCGCCTTCTGGATCGTGGTGTAGAACTCCGACCAGCCGGCCTCGTCGAGCATGTCCGCGTCCTGGCCGCCCTGCCCGTCGATCAGCTCCCGGACGATATCGGCGTGCCCGGCGTGGTGCGCGGTCTCGTCGACCACCCGCACCAGCAGCGCCCCGAACGTCGTACCGCGCTGCCCCTCTGCCCAGTGCGGCACTTCGGCCGGGTACTCGAGGTCGAGCTCCGCGATCGAGCGGTCGCTGTGCGCGCAGGCCTCGCGGTAGAGACCGGTGATGTACTCCGTCGACTCGTCCGCCCTCGCCCACATGTCGGCGCCTCCCCAGACCGAGCCGTCCTTCTCCCACGGCAGGACCTCGGCCGGCGGGCGCCCCACGCTGGTCCCCAGATAGACGTACTCGATCCCGACCAGGTGCTTCACCAGGCCGAGCAGGTTCGTACCGGACGGAACCAGCGGCCGCCGCCGGTCGTACTCACTCAGCCCGTCGAGCTTCGCGAGCATCAACGCGCGGGTCGCCTGGAGGTAGTCCTGCAACACGGTCTTCACGGGGCTCCTGGGGGTACGAAGGGAACCGGCGGGGCGCCGTACTCGACGAGGTGCAGGAGCGCGGCGGTGTCGGCGTACTCGTCGATCATGTCGGCCAACCGGTCCAGCCGATCCTCGCGGAGGGCGGCGAAGGAGACGGAGCCGTCAGGGGCGGGTTTGCCGGTCAGTTCGGCGATCTCGGTGAGGAAGGCGTGCCGGGCCGCGTCGTCGTCCAGCAGACCGTGCCAGATGGTCCCCCAGACGTTGCCCGAACGGCAGCCACCCGGGAAGTCCGCGGCGTCGCCGGTAACCTCGACGATCCCGTGGTGGATCTCGTACGCCGTCGGCGCGGGCCGGCGCAGCACCTTCTCCCGGTCGAAGACCGTTGCGACGGGCAACAACCCCAGTCCTGGGTGATCACCGCCTGTCTCCACCCCGTGAGGATCGGAGACGACTGATCCGAGTGCCTGGTACCCACCACAGATTCCCAGTACTGGAAGGCGGTTGGCCACCCGAGTCTGCAACGCGTCGGCCAGGCCGTTCGCGCGGAGCCAGGACAGATCGGCGACCGTCGCGCGCGAGCCGGGGAGGACCACCAGGTCGGCGTCGCGGACTTCGGTGGGGCTGGTGGTGAAGAACACGCTGTTGGTCGGCTCGGCCGCGAGCGCGTCCAGGTCGGTGAAGTTGCTGATCCGCGGAAACCGCACCACCGCGATCGTCAACAGCTCCCCCGAGGACGTACGCCGTACCGGGATGTCCAGCGCGTCCTCCGAGTCGAGCCACAGCTCCGGCAGCCAGGGCAGCACCCCGTACGTCGGCCGCCCCGTCACCCCGGCCAGCATGTCGATCCCCGGCTGCAGCAACGAGACGTCACCGCGGAACTTGTTGATCAGGAACCCGCCGATCAGCGCCTGGTCCGCCGCGTCCAGCAGCGCGACGGTTCCGAACATCGACGCGAACACTCCCCCGCGATCGATGTCGCCGACTACGACCACGGGGGCCCGGCTGTGCTGCGCGAGGCCCATGTTCACGTAGTCGGACTGCCGCAGGTTGATCTCGGTCGGGCTGCCGGCGCCCTCGCTGATCACCACGTCGTACCGGGACGCCAGGTCGTCGTACGCCGCGAACGCCGCCTTCGCCAGCTCCGCGCGCTCAGTGAGGAAGCCGCGCGCGGACAGCTCGCCCCACGGCTCCCCCATCAGTACGACGTGGCTGCGCCGGTCGCTGCCCGGTTTGAGCAGCACCGGGTTCATCGCGGCCTCGGGTTCGGCGCCGGCGGCGACGGCCTGGATCCACTGCGCGCGGCCGATCTCGGTGCCGTCGGCGCAGACCATCGAGTTGTTCGACATGTTCTGCGCCTTGTACGGCGCCACCCGCACGCCCTGCCGCGCCAGCCAGCGGCACAACCCGGTGACAACGGTCGTCTTCCCGGCGTCGGACGTCGTCCCGGCGATCAGCAGCGAACCCACCGGGTCATCTTAGGGTTCGGGGCTTCGTCGCTCCGTGCTGGGCAGGCGGGGCGTGGGCCCCTGGAAGCGGGTGCTGCCGGTCGACGACAGCGGCTTGGCGATGTTCTCGAGCGACTTGCCTTCGGCGTCGACGCCGAAGAACCAGGCGATCAGCCCACCGATCAGCATCACCGCCGCGCCGACGATGTACCCGACGGTCAGCGGCCCGCGCGCCGGGTGGTCCCCGGAGCCGATCAGCGACGCGAACAGGAACGGCGCGATCACGCCGCCGGTGAGCTGCGAGATCGCGAAGAAGAACGAGATCGCCTGGCCGCGCAGCTCGATCGGGAAGATCTCGCTCACCGTCAGGTACGCCGACGACGCACCGGCCGACGCGAAGAAGAACACCACACACCACAGCCCGGTCAGCGAGGCGGCGTTCAGTGCGCCGGCGTTGAACAGCAGCGCCGTGACGAACAGGACCACCGCCGACAGCGCGTAGGTGCCGAGGATCATCTTCCGGCGGCCGATCGTGTCGAAGAGGTGGCCGAGCAGCAACGGCCCGGCGAGGTTGCCGATCGCGAACGGGAAGAAGTACAGCGCGACGCTGGAGTCGCTGAGGCCGAAGTACGCCTTCAGCACCAGCGCGTAGGTGAAGAAGATCGCGTTGTAGAGGAACGCCTGGGTGACCATCATCGAGAAGCCGAGGAACGACCGGCTGCGGTAGTCGCGGAGCATCACCCGGGCGATCTCGCGGTACGTCACCGGCGGGTAGTCGACCAGCTCGATCGCCTCGTCGTCGCGGACCTCGCGGAGCTCGCCGCCCTGCCGGCGAACGGTCGCCTCGATGTCGTCGACGGTCCGCTCGGCCTCCGCGACCCGGCCGTGCGTCATCAGCCAACGGGGGCTCTCCGGGATGTGCCGGCGCAGGTAGATGATGAACAACCCCATCACCGGGCCGATCAGGAAGCACAGCCGCCAGCCCCACTCGATCGGGACGATGCTCTTGTCCAGCAGGACCAGCGCGACCACGGAGCCGATCAGCGCACCGCCCCAGTACGTGCCGTTGACGCCGATGTCGACGCGGCCGCGGTACCGGGACGGGATCAGCTCGTCGATCGCGGAGTTGATCGCCGCGTACTCACCGCCGATGCCCATGCCGGCGATGAACCGGAAGACCAGCAGCGACGCGAGGCCCCAGGACAGGCCGGCCGCACCGGACGCGATCAGGTAGACCAGCAGCGTGACGATGAACAGGCTGCGCCGCCCGAGCCGGTCGGTCAGCCGCCCGAACAGCAACGCCCCGACCACCTCACCGGCCAGGTAGATCGACGCCATCAGACCGACCTGGGAGGTGGTCAGGTGCAGGGTCTGCGGCTCTTTCAGCACGTTCCCGACCAGCGACACGAGCTGGATCTCCAGCCCGTCCAGGATCCACGAGACCCCGAGGCCGACGACGATCATCCAGTGGAACCGGGTCCACGGCAGCCGGTCCATCCGGGCCGGCACCAGACTGGGGATCGCCTTGCCCTGCTCCAACGCGTGCTCGTTGCTCATCTGTGCTCCTCCCGCCGTCGAGCCCCACAGCAGGTACCCCAACTGTGACGATGCCAAAACCGTCGGTCACGGTGGCTAGAGTTGCGGGCATGGAGAACGACATCGCCGTGGCGGACGCCAAGGAGCGCAGCCGGTACGAGGCGCACGCCGCCGACGGGACCCTGATGGGTTTCGTGGACTACCACCTGCACCCGGGTGTCATCACCTTCGTGCACGCCGAGACGCTGCCGGAGTTCCGCGGCCGCGGCGTGGCCGGCCGGATCGCCGCCAAGTCCCTCGACGACGCCCGCGCGCTCGGCCTGCGGGTGAGGCCGGCCTGCCCGTTCTACCAGAGCTACCTCGAGGAGCACCCCGAGTACGCCGACCTCGTGAAGGAGGCCGCGGAGTGACGGCGCCGGTGATGGGCAAGCTCGAGTGGAAGCCGGCCGCGGACGTTCCCGAGCTGCTCGCGGCGCCGGTGCGGGACGCGCTCGGCGACCTCCCGGCGTACGCGGCGCCGATCGACGCGGAGCTGGCCGACACCGCGGCGTTCTGCGCGGAGTACGACGTACCGATGGCCGCCTCGGCGAACTGCGTGATCGTGCTCGGCAAGCGGGCCGGTGAGGAGACGCACGCCGCGGTGCTGGTACTGGCCACCGACCGCGCGGACGTCAACGGCGTGGTCCGCAAGCACCTCGGCGTCCGGAAGATCTCGTTCACGGCCCAGGACGACGCGGTCGGCCGCACCGGCATGGAGTACGGCGGGATCACCCCGATCGGGCTGCCGGCGGACTGGCCGGTGCTGGTCGACGAGGCGGTCGTCGCGGCCGGCCCCGTGGTGATCGGCAGCGGGATCCGCGGCTCGAAGATGCTGATCGACGCCGCCGCCCTGGCGAAGTTGCCGGCAGCAACCGTCCTGGACCTCGCCCAGCACTGAGCCACCCGGTGAGCCGGCCGGTGGTTCAGGCGATCCGCAGGTCGACCTTGATGTTGCCGCGGGTGGCGTTCGAGTACGGGCAGACCTGGTGCGCCTGGGCGACCAGCTCCTCCGCGGCGGCACGGTCCTCGATACCCGGCAGGCTGACCACCAGCGCGACCTCGAGACCGTACCCGGCGCCACCGTTGATCGGGCCGATGCCGACCTGCGCGGTCACCGTCGAGCTCTCCACGTCCTGACGGGCCCGGCGGGCGACCACCTTCAGCGCGCTGTGGAAGCACGCCGCGTACCCGGCCGCGAACAGCTGCTCCGGGTTGGTGCCGTTGCCGTTGCCACCCATCTCGACCGGCGGCGCGACGGTGACGGCGAGCTTGCCGTCGTCGGTCGCGACCTTGCCGTCCCGGCCGCCGTCCGCGGTGGCCTTGGCGGTGTACAGAACCTTCTCAACAGCGACCGTCATAGCTGGTTTCTCCTTCAGCGAGTGGGGTCGAGCAGGAGCTTGCCCACGGTACGGCGGGCATGCAGGTCTTCGTGGGCGGTGGCCACGTCGGACAGCGCGTACTCGCCGCCGACGATCGGGCGCAGCTCGCCGCTCGCGGTCAGGCCGAACAGTTCGTCCAGCGGACCGCCGAGCAGCTGCGGGTTCGCGAAGCAGTCGGCCAGCCAGAAGCCGGCGATCGTCTTCGAGCCCTTCATCAACCGGCCCGGGTCGACCGGCGCGGCCTGCTGCCGGGACGCGGCACCGAAGGTCACCAGCCGGCCGAACCGGGCCAGCGCGGCGAACGACGCGTCGAACGTCGGGCCGCCGACCATCTCGAGCACGATGTCGACCGGCTTCCCGCCGTTCGCCTCACGGATCCGGTCCTCGAGGCCCTCCGGCGTACCGTCGATCGCGGCATCCGCGCCGAGCTCGAGGACCTGCCGGCGCTTCTCGTCGCTCGACGCGGTCGCGATCACGCGCCCCGCACCCCACAGCTTCGCGAGCTGGACGGCGAGTGAGCCGACACCGCCCGCACCGGCGTGCACCAGGACGGACTCCCCCGGCTGCAGGTGTGTGGAGGTCTTCAGCAGATGCCAGGCCGTCGTCCCTTGCAGCACGAGCGCGAGCGCCTGTCCGTCGGTGACACCCTCCGGCACGTCCCATGCGTACGGCGCGTGCGCCACGGCCTGCTCGGCGTACCCGCCGGAACCGACCAGCGCGACCACGCGGCGGCCGTCCGCCGTGTGACCGACGACCTCGCCGCCGGGGATCAGCGGCAGCTCGGTCTTCGAGAGGTAGCTGTTCTCGACCTGATGGGTGTCCGCGTAGTTGATACCCGCGCGGTCGACCGTGATCAGGACCTGGCCGTCGCCGGCGACCGGCTCCGGTACATCGCTGATCTTCAGGACCTCGGGTCCGCCGAACTCGGTGATCTGAATGGCTCGCATACACCGTACTATACACTGTACGTTAGGAAGATCGAAGGGAGCTGGGTCACAGTGGCGCGGACACCGCGGAACACCCTGAGCGCGGAACTGATCGTGCGCACCGCGCTCGAACTGATGGAGGCCAAGGGCGCGGACGCGTTTAGCCTGCGCGGGGTCGCTGCCGAGCTGGGCGTCGGCCCGATGGCGCTCTACACCTACTTCCGGAACAAGGACGAGCTGTACGACGCCGTCCGCGATCACCTGATGTCGTTGCTGCCCGCCGTACCGGGCGATGCGTCGTGGCCGGACCAGGTGCGGTCGGTGTGCCGGTCGCTGCGGCTGCTGATGCTCCAACATCCTTGCCTGGCGCAACTACTCGCGGGGCGGCCGTTGAGCGGGCACGAGACCGCGCGGGTCGCCGAGGGCCTGCTCGGCGTACTGCGCTCCGCCGGGTTCGACCCGGAGACGGCGGCGCGGACGCACACCACGCTGTTCACGTACGTGCTCGGCTCGACGTCGTGGGAGATCCAGATGGCCGCCGAACGCCGGGACCCGGAAGCGTGGCGGCGGCTACGGGCGTCGATGGAGTCGCTGTCGGCGCGTGAGTTCCCGTCGGTCGTCGAGCTCGCGCCGGAGCTGGCCCGGACGACCGGCGGCGACGAGCAGTTCGACTACGGGCTCGACCTGTTGCTCGCCGGGCTCGCCCGGCAGAAGGAGCTCAGAACATCAACGTGACGATCGCTATCGCGCCGATGCAGACGATCAGCGTGCGGAGCGCGATCGGCGGCAGCCGCCGGCCGTAGCGAGCACCGAGGAAACCGCCGATCGTGGAACCGACCGCGATCAGCACCGCGACCAGCCAGTCGATGTCGTGCACGATCACGAACAGGATCGCGGCGACGGTGTTCACGGCCGTCGCCAGGACGTTCTTCAACCCGTTCATCCGCTGCAGGTTCGAGTCCAGGCCGAGGCCGAGGATCGCCATCAGCAGCACACCTTGCGCGGCGCCGAAGTACCCGCCGTAGACACCGGTGGCGAAGACCGCCGGGATCACCCACCAGGCGCCGCGGTGCAGGTGCGACGGGGCGCTGATCCACTTCGACAGCCACGGCTGGAAGGCGACCAGCAGACAGCCGAGCAGGATCAGCACCGGTACGACGGCGTGGAACGCGGAGTCCGGCGTGGTGAGCAGCAGCACTCCCCCGAGGATGCCGCCGACTATCGAGGCCGGGACCAGGCGGAGCATCCGGCCGCGCTGACCTTCCAGCTCCCGGCGGTACCCGATCGCGCCGGCGGCCGCGCCCGGTGCCAGGCCGACCGTGTTGCTGACGTTCGCCAGCACCGGGGGAATTCCGACGGCCAGTAGGGCGGGGAACGTGAGCAGCGTGCCCGACCCCACCACAGCGTTGATCGTTCCCGCGCCCATCCCCGCCAGCAGGACGAACACCGCCTCGAACCATGTCATCGCTAAGAGACTTTACGCACCTGTTCAGGCACCCGCAGAACTGTCCGGAGGTTGAACAGGCAAGAACCCTCCCGGACTGCGTCCGGGAGGGTTCTCGGCGGTGTTGTCAGCGCTGCGGCGGTTCCTGCGCCGGCGGCTGGGCGGCCGGCGGCTGCTGCTCCGGAGTCGCTGCCGGGGCCGCTGTCGGGGTCGGCGGCGGCACGGCCGGCATGCTCGGCGCGGCCTGGCTGCGGCTGCTCACGGCCGCGGACTCGGCGGCCGCGATCGCTTCGCGGACGGCGTTGTCGGCCTCGGCGACCGCGGACCCGCCGGCGCCCGAGCCGGCACCCGCGGTGTCGAGCTCCGGGACCTGCCCGTTGTCGAGCTCCGGCGCCTCCCAGTTGCCCTCGGCCTGCTGCGCGATCCCGGCCACCTGGCCGACCGCGGAGCCGAGCCCCTTGAGCGCGTCGCCGATCTCGCTCGGCACGATCCACAGCTTGTTCGCGTCGCCCTGGGCGATCGACGGCAGCATCTGCAGGTACTGGTAGGCGAGCAGACCCTGGTCCGGCTTGCCGGCGTGGATCGCGTTGAAGACCGTGGTGATGGCCTGGGCCTCACCCTGTGCCTTCAGGATCCGGGCCTGCCGCTCGGCCTCGGCGCGCAGGATCCGGGACTGCTTGTCGCCTTCGGCGGTGAGGATCGCGGACTGCTTCTGGCCCTCGGCGGAAAGGACCGCCGACTGCCGCATACCTTCCGCGGTGAGGATCGCGGCGCGCTTGTCCCGGTCCGCGCGCATCTGCTTCTCCATCGAGTCCTGGATCGACGGCGGCGGGTCGATCGACCGCAGCTCGACCCGGTTCACCCGGATGCCCCACTTGCCGGTCGCCTCGTCGAGCACGTACCGGAGCTTCTCGTTGATCTCCTCGCGGGAGGTCAGCGTCTGCTCCAGGTCCATGCCACCGATGATGTTCCGCAGCGTCGTCATGGTCAGCTGCTCGATGGCCTGGATGTAGTTGGAGATCTCGTACGTCGCCCGCACCGGGTCGTTGACCTGGAAGTAGATGACGGAGTCGATCGACACCATCAGGTTGTCCTCGGTGATGACGCCCTGCGGCGGGAACGCGACCACCTGCTCGCGCATGTCGATGGTGTAGCGGACCTTGTCGACGAACGGGGTCAGCAGGTTCAGGCCCGGCTGCAGGCCGGTCTTGAACTTACCGAACCGTTCGACGATCCCGACGGTCTGCTGCTGCACCACCCGGACGGACTTCACCAAGGTCACGATCACCACCAGGGCGACCAGTGCCAGGACTATGAGGAACGCGGTCACTCGACCCTCCACTCGAACGATCGGACGGACAATCTGCCGCCGTACCTCCGACACTACTGCGGGTAGGGGACCACTCGACGCTCAGGACTGCGGCGGGTCCTGCGGTTTCGGGCTCTCGACCTGGGGCAGCGGGTCGCTCACCGGATACACCACCGCGGTGGCGCCGTCGATCGACATCACCTCGACGCGGGTGCCGGGCGCGATCGTCGACACCTCGTCGTACGGGCGTGCCGTCCACAGCTCACCGCCGAGCCGGATCGAACCGCCGCCGTCGGGGTGGATCTCCTTCACCACCGTGCCGGTCCGGCCGATGACGTGGGCCGAACCGGTCTTGAGCTCCTGCCCGTGATGGATCTTGCGGACGATCATCGGCCGGATCGCACCCAGCATCGCCGCCGCGGTGATCAAACCGACGACGATCTGCAGCCAGAGCAGTCCCGGGAAGAACGCGGCCACCCCCGCCGCGGTCAGTGCACCGGCCGCCAGCATCAGCAACGTGAAGTCCAGCGACGCCAGCTCGGCCAGGCCGAGGACGGCGGCGATCGTCAACCACGCCGCCCACATGTTGTCCCGCAGCCAATCCATCATTTCCCAAGCCTATCCAGGTCGGGGGCTTCCGGCAGGGGTTGGACGCGTCCGGGGCGCTGCTGGATCCCGGGTCAGAGCGCGCGGGCCGTGTACCGGCCGTCCTCCTGCTTGAGGGTGAGCGCCAGGTCGAAGGTGTCGCTGAGGTTCTCCGCGGTCAGCGCCTCGTCCATCGGGCCGGCCGCGACGATCCTGCCCTGCTTGAGCAGCAGCGCGTGCGTGAAGCCCGGCGGGATCTCCTCGACGTGGTGGGTGACCAGCACCATCGCGGGCGCGCCGGCCGCGGTCGCGATCGAGCTCAGCGAACGGACGAGCTGTTCGCGACCCGTAAGGTCCAGACCCGCCGCGGGCTCGTCCATCAGCATCAACTCGGGGTCGGTCATCAGCGCGCGGGCGATCTGCACACGTTTGCGCTCGCCCTCGGACAGCGTGCCGAACGTACGGTCCGCCAGGTGCGCGATGCCGAGCTCGGCAAGCAACGCGTCGGCGCGCTCGTGGTCCAGCTCGTCGTACTCCTCGATCCAGCGGCCGAGAACGGCGTACGACGCGGAGACCACGACGTCGGACACCCGCTCGCTGCGCGGCAGCCGGTCCGCGAGCGCGGCGCTGGTCAGCCCGATCCGAGGGCGGAGCTCGAACACGTCGACCGCGCCCAGCACCTCACCGAGCAGCCCGACGACACCGGTCGTCGGGTGCACCTGGGCGGCGAGAATCTGCAGCAGCGTGGTCTTGCCGGCACCGTTCGGCCCGATCACCACCCACCGGTCGGCTTCGTCGATCGTCCAGTCGATCCCGTCGAGCAGACGCGCGTCCCCACGAACGACCGACACCCCGGCCAGCTCCACCACTGCAGTCATGGTCAAAACCTAAGGGGTCGCCCTTTTCGGGCCGCTGGTGGGTGGTGCGAGACTTACGGGCGTGCTGACGACCTCCGCCTCGGTCCGGTTCACCGTCTGGACGAATGCGATGCTGACCGGCGCCTGCGATCCTGACACCGCCGCGCACAAGATCCTCGGCGACGACGTCGGCCACCACGTCGCGGGCCTCGCCGGGCACCCCGAGCCGGCCACGTTGCCGGTGGCGCTCAATCTGTTGCGTGCCGCCGGTACGACGCAGGCACATCTCGCGTTGCCGGTGCCCGGGGATCCGATCGGGCTGGCCGGTCCGCCCGCGTTCAACGAGGCGGCGCTGGAGACCGGAGAGGCCGTCGTACTCACGGGGCCGGAGATCGGGCTGGTGCCGGCGTACGTCGGGCCCGCCGTGCAGTGGGCGGTGCTGCCTGCCGCGTCGCCGCTGCCGGCCGACTTCGGCGAGGCCGACCGGGGGCTGCGGATGGCGCTGATCGACGCGGCGGAGTCGCTGGCCGCGCTCGAGGTCGCGAAGTGGAAGCCGGAGGTCGCGGACGCGCTGATCGACATCCGCAAGATCGGGCGCGGGGGCGGGGACGATCTGGCGCCCGGGTACGAGCCGCGCGCGGTGAAGACCGCAGCCACCGCCCGCCGCTGCCTGGCCATCGCCGACGCCGCCCTGGAGGACGACGGCGCCGCGGTAACCGGCGCCGAAGCCGACGCCCGCCGTCGAGCCCTCCTGGAACTGGCAGCCGCCGCCCGCCGCGCCCTGGTAGCAGCCTGCGCCCCACCCGTCCACACCTAACCCCACCCCACCCCCCCACGCACTCCCACAACCCCACCTCCCCCCACACCCCACGCACTCCCACAACCCCACCTCCCCACGAACCCCCCCGTCTCCTCACCCCCACCGCCCCACACACCCCGCGCCTCCCCCCATCTCCCCGCACTCCGCGCGGCCCCACCGCGTCCCGGGCGCAGTGCGGTTGTGCTTGAGATCTGGACCGGACAACTGGCTGTCAGGTGATTTAGGTAGGTTTGCGGCGAGATGACTGGACTGGGTGAGGTGGAGACGGCGGCGGCCGAGCGGCCGACGTTGCTGGTGACGTTGACGGGGACCGACCGGCCGGGGCTGACGTCCGCGGTGCTGTCCACCCTGGCGACCCGTGGGCTCGAGGTGATCGACGCCGAGCAGGTCGTGCTGCGGGGTCGTCTGGTGCTCGGCGTACTGGTGTCCGCGCCGCGCGACCACAAGGACCTGAAGGAAGAACTGAAGGCGCTCGCGACCGTCCTCGACGTCGACATCTCGGTGAAGAAGGGTGTCGGAGACAACGAGCCGCGGCGCAAGGGCCGCAGCCAGGTCACGATCATCGGTCATCCGCTGTCCGCCGCCGGTCTCGCCGCGGTGGCCGGCCGGATCGCCGACACCGGCGCGAACATCGACCGGATCAGCCGGATGGCGCGCTATCCGGTAACCGCGATGGAGATCGCCGTCTCCGGTGTCGAACCGGAAGCGCTGCGCACCGTGCTCGCCCAGGAAGGCGTCCGCCAGGGCCTCGACATCGCCGTCCAGGACGGCGGGCTGTACCGGCGGGCGAAGCGGCTGATCGTGATGGACGTCGACTCGACGCTGATCCAGGGCGAGGTCATCGAGATGCTCGCCGCGCACGCCGGCCGACTGGAGGAGGTCGCCGCGGTCACCGAGAAGGCGATGCGCGGCGAGCTCGACTTCGCCGACTCCCTCCGGCACCGGGTCGCGGCCCTCGAAGGCCTCCCGGTCTCGGCCCTGGACGAGGTGTACGCCGCCATCGAGCTGGCGCCCGGTGCCCGCACGCTGGTCCGCACGCTGAAGCGGCTCGGGTACCAGTTCGCGATCGTCAGCGGCGGGTTCAGCCAGATCACCGGCCGGCTCGCCGCCGAGCTCGGCATCGACTACGCGAAGGCCAACGAACTGGAGATCGCCGACGGCAGGCTCACCGGCCGGGTGGTCGGCGAGATCGTCGACCGCCCGGGCAAGGCGACCGCACTGCGCGAGTTCGCCGCCCACTCGGGTACGCCGCTCAGCCAGACCGTCGCGATCGGTGACGGCGCCAACGATCTCGACATGCTGGCCGCCGCCGGCCTCGGCGTCGCCTTCAACGCCAAGCCAGTGGTCCGCGCGGCCGCCGACACGCACCTCAGCGTCCCGTACCTCGACACGATCCTCTACCTCCTCGGCATCACCCGCGAGGAAGTCGAGAACGCGGACGCCGACAACCCGGCCTAGGTGGCAGGATCCGGGGTATGGAGTTCACGACCCGCCCCGCGATCCTTGACGACGCGCCGGCGATCCACGCGATCATCGCCGCCGGCGAGCAGGCCTGGCACGGCCAGGTCGAGTCGGCGCCGGACCGCGTTGCCGCCGACCTGCAGCGCCCGCTGATCACGCTCGACCTCGACACCCGCGTCGTCGAGACGCCCGACGGTGAACTCGTCGCCTGGGCGTGGGTCCACGGCGGGCGGCGCTCACAGATCGACGTGCACCCGTCGTACGCCGGGCGCGGCCTCGGAACCGAACTGCTCGACTGGGCCGAGGGGCGGGCCCGGGAGCACGAGAGCGACCGGCTCGCCCAGACGGTCGACGACGCGGACGAGGCCGGTACGGCGTTGCTCCGGTCGCGCGGGTACGACGTCCTCGCGACCAACTGGTTGCTCGAACGACCCGTCGACGGCGAGGCCCCGACGATCCCGGACGGCGTGACCGTACGCCCGTTCGCGCCGGGTGACGAGCGGACGGCGCACAAGGTCGTGCAGGACGCGTTCGACGAGTGGCAGCCGCGCCGGCACGGGTACGAGGAGTGGGCCGGGACGACGATCGAGCGCCCGAGCTTCGACGCCGCGTTGTCACCCGTCGCGCTGGCCGGTGACGAGATCGTCGGCGTCGTGATCGGCCTCGAGCTCCCGGACTCCCCCGACGGGTACGTCGAGCAGGTCGCCGTCCGCAAGGACTTCCGCGGCCGCGGTATCGCCCGCACCCTGCTGACCGTCGCCGCCCAGCAGACCGGACTCCGCGGGAAGCAGACGCTGACCCTCTGGACGCACTCCGGCACCGGCGCGCTGGCGATGTACCAGCGCCTCGGCATGTCGGTCCGGCGCAGTACGACGGTCTATCAGACGCAGCTGTGACGAGCCATTGACACCACGGCGTGAGAGCGCTCCCATAGACCTCATCCACCGCCCCTGGAGGTCGACATGCGGATCCGCCCCCTCGCACTCGCCCTGACCGCTCCCCTGGCCGTCCTGCTGGTCGCCGTCGCCTCGCGAGGCGTCGTCGCCGAGGCCGACGTACCGGCACCGCCGACCGGCTGGTCGACGATGTGGAGCGACGACTTCAACGGCCCGAGCGGCAGCCTGCCGTCGGGCACGAACTGGATCATCGACACCGGCCACGGCTACCCGGGCGGCCCCGGGAACTGGGGCACCGGCGAGATCCAGAACTACACGAACAGCACGAACAACCTGTCCCTCGACGGCTCCGGGAACCTGCGGATCACCCCGCGCCGGGACGCGGCCGGCAACTGGACGTCCGCCCGGATCGAGTCCCAGCGCGCCGACTTCAAGCCGCCGGCCGGAGGGGTGCTGGCGATCGAGAGCCGGATCCAGATGCCGAACGTCACCGGCGACGCCGCGCTCGGATACTGGCCGGCGTTCTGGGCGCTCGGCTCGCCGTACCGCGGGAACTACTGGAACTGGCCGGGCATCGGTGAGTTCGACATCATGGAGAACGTCAACGGGATCAACTCGGTCTGGGGCGTGCTGCACTGCGGCGTGAACCCGGGCGGCCCGTGCAACGAGACGACCGGCCTCGGCGCGAACCGTGCGTGCCCCGGCTCGACCTGCCAGTCCGCCTTCCACACGTACCGCTTCGAGTGGGACACCTCCGTCTCACCGAACCAGCTCAGGTGGTACGTCGACGGGCAGCAGTTCCACTCGCTCAGCCAGAGCCAGTTCCCGGCCGACACCTGGTCGAACATGACCTCGCACGCCGGGTACTTCGTGCTGCTGAACCTCGCGATCGGCGGCGCGTTCCCGGACGCGCTGAACGGCCCGACGCCGCGCGCGTCGACGGTCCCGGACAAGCCGATGGTGGTCGACTACGTCGCGGTGTCGACGAAGGGCGGCGGTACGACGACTCCCCCGCCGCCGAGCTCGTCGGCGTACAGCATGCTGCAGGCAGAGTCGTACAGCCAGCAGTCAGGTATGGGCCTGGAGACCACGACCGACACGGGTGGCGGTCAGAACCTGATGCAGGTCGGCAACGGCGACTGGGCGCAGTACCGCGGCATCGACTTCGGCAGCACACCGGCCACTCAGTTCGTGGCGCGGGTCGCGTCGGGCGCCGCGGGCGGCGTGAGTGGACTGGTCGAGGTACGGCTCGACAGCAGGTCGAACCCACCGATCGGCAGCTTCGCGATCGCGAACACCGGCGGCTGGCAGTCCTGGCGAACGGTCCCCGCCAACATCTCCGCCGTCACCGGCGTCCACGACGTCTACCTCACCTTCACGAGCGGCCAACCGGCCGACTTCGTCAACCTGAACTGGTTCACGTTCGGTCACTGACCAACTTTGAGAAGCCACCAACCACGATTTCGCGTTCAGAATGGTCGGTGGCTTCTCAAAGTTGAGGTCATAGGGGTACGGCGAAGTAGTGGCGCGGGTCGTCAGGCGGCGTGTAGGTAGTGGGTGGGGTCCAGCGGGTCGGGGGCGCGCCAGATCGGCGGGTCGCCGGGGCGGGAGCTGCCCCTGCCGAAGGCGGCGCACAGGCGGGCGACCAGGTCCGAGCGAGGATCGAGGACGTCCTCCCAGCCGAAGTGCACGAGCTCGACCGCTCGATCGCTCAGCCGCTGATCGCGCCGGTGGCTGCGGCGCAACTGCCGGCGCCGTTCCTCGGGGCTGTCGCTGTCGTACTTCGCGAGACCGTCGGCCTCTCCGATCGTCCGGAACCGCGGCCACCAGAAGTCCACGCGTTCGGGCATCCACAAGCGACCGTCCCAGAACTGGGCCTGCAGAATCGGCGCCGGCAAACCGGCGATGGCGAAGACCGCCCGGGCTATCGACTCCAGTACCGACTCCGCCCGCGGATCGCCGAAGCCGACCGTGGTCCGGGCCCGGCGGATGCCCGGCCATTGGAACTGCCGCTCCATGACGTCGTCGAGCTCTGCGCGGGACAGGCCGCTGCGCAACGCGTGGTCGACGGTCACAAGCGCCTCGGGGAACGGCAGTGCGCGGGCGAGGTCCACCACAGTCCTCGCCGTACTGGTGACCGGCAGCCACAGGTGCTGAGCGACATCGGCCGGCTCCAGGGTTGCGCGCCGTACCACGATGTCGTCGCGGCGCTGGTTCCGCTTGGCAATGGCCGGCCTCGTCAACCACACGGCGTCGCCGGGAGGCGCCGACTGACGCCGGCTGTCCGTCCAGGTGCGCAGCCCCGCCAGGTGCGCGGCGCTGAAGTGGCTCACGACTGAGTCGGGGTGCAGCGCCTGTGCGCACGCGATCCGAGCGAGCTCCGCGTCGAGGTGGCCGTCGATGTAGTGCCCGTGGTGATGCTGCAACTCCTGCCTACGCACGAGCCGTCGCAGGTCGGCGTCCCGGAGCCCGGCCCCCAGCAGCACCCGCCGCTCTTGCGGTGCCCCAACAAGCTCCAGCACCTGCCCCCGAACCCCAGCACTCAACCGATCCACCCCACCAAGATGCCCCACCCTCGACCCCACCTACCTCCCCCAACCACCGCCCTGTGGATAACCCACCCCGGGCCGACCGACCCAACTTTGAGAAGCCACCAACCACGATTTCGCCTTCAGAATGGTCGGTGGCTTCTCAAAGATGGGGTGGGAGGGAACGGCGGTGGTGGGGCGGGGGGTGGGGAGGACTTATTCTTCGGCTTATGTCTGAACTGCAGGGTGGGCCGGGTGCCCTGTTCGCTATCGGTGGTGCCGAGGACAAGCTGAAGAAGCGGACGGTGCTGCAGGAGTTCGTCGAGGCGGCGGGTGGGTCGAAGGCGCGGATCGTCGTGGTGCCGACGGCGTCCGCGCTCGGTCCCGACGTCGTCGACGTGTACCGCGCGCTGTTCGCCGCGCTCGGTGCCGAGAGCGTGGTCGGCGTCCGCCCGGAGAACCGGGAGGACGCCGACGACCCGGCCTTCATCGCGCCGCTGAACGACGCCACCGGGATCTTCATGACCGGTGGCAACCAACTCAAGCTCGCGGGTGTCGTCACCGGTACGGCGTTCGGCCGCGCGGTGACGGCCGCGCACGCGCGCGGCGCGGCGGTCGGTGGTACGTCGGCGGGCGCGAGCATCCTGGCGGAGCACATGATCGCGTTCGGGCGCTCCGGTGCGACCCCGCGGCAGCGGATGAGCCAGCTGTCCGGCGGGCTCGGCCTGGTGCAGGGCGCGATCGTCGACCAGCACTTCGCCCAGCGGAACCGGTACGGCCGGCTGCTCTCACTGGTCGCGCAGTCTCCCGGCCTGCTCGGGATCGGCGTCGACGAGGACACCGCGGCGGTCGTCCGCGGCAGCCACCTGGAGGTCGTCGGGCGCGGCGCGGTGACGATCTTCGACGGCAGCCGGATCACGTCGAACGCCCACTACGCCAAGCGCTCCGAGCCGATCCTCGCGTCCGGCGTCGTGCTGCACGTGCTGCCCGCGACCGCGACGTTCGACCTGCAGGACCGGGTGCTGCTGTCGTACGGCCCGCAGCCGGCGGCGTCGGAGTACGCCGAGATGGCCGCGGCCGAGGCAGACCTGCAGCGGCTGGCGAAGGAGATCGCGGCCGAAGGGGTGTCGCCCAGCTACTACGCGGAGCGCAAGCGGCGCGCGGGACGCCGTACCAAGGCAGCTGCCGCCGGGGAGTCCAGACCGGAGGCGACCGAGCCGATCAAGGCCGGCGCCGAAGCCGATCTCCCCGACCGCACGCAACCAGAACAGTGACCCCATGACCGACGCAACGCCGTCCCCTGACCTCAAGATCATCGAGACCCGCGTCTACCGCGGCCCGAACGTCTGGAGCTACGACCCCGCGATCCACCTGGTCGTCGACCTCGGCTCGCTGGAGAAGTTCCCCTCGAACACGATCCCCGGCTTCACCGAGCGCCTCCTCGCGCACCTGCCCCGCCTCGACCAGCACCACTGCTCCCGCGGCCGCCGTGGCGGGTTCATCGAGCGGCTGTACGAAGGCACCTGGCTCGGGCACATCTCCGAGCACGTCGCGCTCCAACTGCAGCAGGAGGCCGGCCACGACATGCGCCGCGGCAAGACCCGGCAGGTGAAGGGTTCGCCAGGCGTCTACAACATCACCTACGCGTACGCCGACGAGGCGGTCGGCCTGGCCGCGGGCGAACTCGCCGTACGGTTCGTGAACAACCTGGTCGAGCCGGACCCCGCGTTCGACTTCACGCAGGAGCTCGAGAAGTTCATCAAGCAGGCCGAGCGGACCGCGTTCGGCCCGTCCACGCAGGCGATCGTGGACGAGGCGGTGTCCCGGGACATCCCGTGGATCCGGCTGAACAAGGCCAGCCTGGTTCAGCTCGGGCAGGGCGTGCACGCGAAGCGGATCCGGGCCACCATGACGTCCGAGACCGGGTCGATCGCGGTCGACGTCGCGAGCGACAAGGACCTGACCACCCGGCTGCTCGCGTCGGCCGGTCTGCCGGTCCCGCGCTCGGAGTCCGTCCGCACGGTCGAGGAAGCGGTCGCGGTCGCGCAGAAGATCGGCTACCCGGTGGTCTGCAAGCCGCTGGACGGCAACCACGGCCGCGGGGTCTGCCTGAACCTGCTGGACGCCGACGCGCTCCGCGAGGCCTTCCCGATCGCCGCCGAGCAGTCCCGGCGCGGCTTCGTGATCGTGGAGAACTTCGTCACCGGCAAGGACTACCGGTGCCTGATCATCAACGGCCGGATGGAGGCGATCGCCGAGCGGGTGCCCGCGCACGTGGTCGGCGACGGCGTGCACACGGTGGCCGAACTCGTTGACATCACCAACGCCGACCCGCGGCGCGGTGTCGGCCACGAGAAGATCCTCACCCGGATCACGATCAACAACGCCGCCCGGCAACTGGTCCGCGACCAGGGCTTCGAGCTGGACGACGTACCGCCCGAGGACGTGATGGTGAAGCTGACGCTCACCGGCAACATGTCCACCGGCGGGATCTCGATCGACCGCACCTGGGAGGCACACCCGGAGAACGTCGAGATCGCCGAGGAGGCGGCCCGGATGATCGGGCTGGACATCGCCGGCATCGACTTCATCTGCCCGGACATCACCCAGCCGGTGCGCGAGACCGGCGGCGCGATCTGCGAGGTGAACGCGGCACCGGGGTTCCGGATGCACACCAACCCGACGATCGGCGAGCCGCAGTACATCGCGAAGCCCGTGGTGGACATGCTGTTCCCGCCGGGGGCGACCAGCCGGATCCCGATCGTCGCGGTCACCGGGACGAACGGCAAGACCACCACCGCGCGGATGATCAGCCACGTCTTCAAGGGCCTCGGCCGCAAGGTCGGGATGACGTCGACGGACGGCATCGTGATCGACGAGCGACTGGTGATCCGGCAGGACGCGTCCGGGCCGAAGTCCGCCCGGATGGTGCTGCAGAACCCGCGGGTCGACTTCGCGGTGTTCGAGGTCGCCCGCGGCGGAATCCTGCGCGAGGGCCTCGGGTACGAGCGCAACGACGTCGCCGTGGTGCTGAACGTGCAGCCGGACCACCTCGGCCTGCGCGGCATCGACACGCTGGAGCAGCTCGCCGACGTGAAGTCGGTGCTGGTCGAGGCGGTGCCGCGGACCGGGTACGCCGTGCTAAACGCGGACGACCCGCTGGTCCGGAAGATGCGCCGCAAGTGCTCGGGGCAGGTCGTCTGGTTCAGCATGGCCGAGCCGGGCAGCGAGGTCCGCGACTACATCGAGGGCCACTGCCGGCGCGGTGGCCGGGCCGTGGTGCTGGAGCGGTCGGACCTCGGCGACATGATCGTGGTGCGGCACGGCCGCCGGTCGATGCAGCTCGCCTGGACCCACTTGCTCCCGGCAACGTTCGGCGGCCGGGCGATGATGAACGTGCAGAACGCGATGGCGGCGGCCGCCGCGGCGTTCGCGGCCGGTGCGCCGCTGCACGACATCCGGCAGGGCCTGCGGACGTTCAGTACGTCGTACTACCTGTCGCCCGGCCGGTTGAACGAGATCGACGTCGACGGGCGCAGCGTGATCGTCGACTACTGCCACAACGCGCCGGCGATGCGGATGCTCGGCGACTTCGTCGACCGGCTCGGCGAGAGCCTGAACGCGTCGTCCGAGCTCGGCCGGCCGTCCCGGATCGGCGTGGTCGCGACCGCGGGCGACCGGCGCGACGACGACATCCGCGAGCTCGGCGAGGTCGCGGCGCAGCACTTCGACGCGGTCGTGGTCCGCGAGGACGCCCGGCTGCGCGGCCGGAAGCGCGGCGAGTCGGCGGACCTGGTCACGGCCGGGGTGCGGGCCGCCATGGAGAACGGCGCGCGCTGCCGGCGGGTGGACGTCGTACTCGACGAGCTCGACGCGGTCCGCTACGCGCTCGACCTGTCCAACCCGGGCGACCTCGTGGTCCTGTGCGTCGACCAGCACCAGTCGGTCCTGGCCGAGCTCGAGTCGGTCTCCCACCTCGCCCAGGCCGGCGCCCGCTCCGGCGACGAGGGCGGCGATCCCGACTTCGTCCAGCCGGACGAAGAAGTGGTCGAGGAGACCGTCAGCTGATCAGGACGCCGGCTGCTGTCGTTTCGGCAGCAGCCGGCGGCGCGGCTCCACCTGGTCGATCCAGTCGAGGTCCTCGGACAGTACCGCGTCGTTCGACCTGTCGGCGTACGGGTCCGGTGGTGGCGGCGCCGGCGGCAGCGCACGCAGTTTGAGCGTGACCATCGGGATCGCCAGCAGTACGCCGACCACCATCCACGGCCAGTACTCCCGCAGCAGCGGCTCGAACGACTGGAAGAACGCATCGGTCGACTCGTTGCCGACGGCGTCCATCGGTTTCCCGGTGGACGCGGCGACGAGTCGCACCGCCTCGACGAGGGCGAAGCACACGAGGTAGAACCCGGTCAGCGGGATCCACGCGCCGACCGACCGCCAGCCGCGCTTCCAGCAGGCGATGTAGAGCAGCAGCGCGAGCCCCGCACCGACCAGCGCGCCGTTCAGCTGCCACAACCAGCGCCAGTCGCCCAACTGCTCGGCCGGACGCATGGCGGTCCACGCGATCGGCAGTGCCAGCGCGAACGCCGCGACCACCGAACTCCTCGCGCCGAGCGCGCCGAAGAACCCGCCGAGCGCGGTTGCCACCAGCAACGTGATCAGCAGCTTCAGCTCGCCGAACGACGTCCCGGTCGCCCACCACAGACCCGCGGCAACGACGAGCACGACCGGTACGGCGATCCGGATCCGGCCGATCAGCAGGCCCGCGAGCACACCACCCGCGAAGCCACCGAGCACCAGCAGATCGATCCGCGGCGGTACGAAGTACGTCGTACCCTCCGGCAGCCCCTTCAGGTACGTCGCGGAGAAGCCGCCCACGAACCAGGCGACCACCGCGGCCGGAATCGACCACAGGTAGCGCATCACAACCCCGTTCCCACCCCAGCGGGCGGACCGTCGGGGCTAGTGCTGGGCTCTCTCGACCTTGCTCTTCAAGATCTCCGGTGTGTCGACAGTAGCTCCCTCGGACCGCAACCAGGCGTCAAGACTCGCCCGATCCTGCAGAGACATGACCGCCACCACATCGCCCGCCCGGGCCTCCGCGACCAGCGCCTGCGCCGCCTCCAGCTCGGTCGGGAACGCCGGCACATCCTCCACGCCGACCGACGCGGCCCCGGCCCGGAACACCGCTTCGAGCTCCGCCGGCGGCCGTCCGCGCAGATAGTCGCTCTTGTGACCGATCGCCACCCGGTCAGCGGCCCGGGCACCCATCGCGCCGAGCGCCGCGACCATGTCGTCGGCCCGGTCCCCCGGCGACCCGAGCGCCAGCATCAGCCGGCCGCCCTCCGGCTTGACGCCGTTCATGATCTCGATCAACGCCTCCAGCCCGGCCTCGTTGTGGGCGAGGTCGATCACCACGGTGAAGTCGCGCAGCGAGTACATGTTCATCCGGCCGGGGTTGTTCTCGTTCGGCGCGAACGTGCTCAGGCCCTCGATCACCGCCGCCCGCGGCAGTCCGAGCCCGAGCGCGGCCGAGGCCGCGGCCAACGTGTTCTCCACGTTGTAGTGCGACAGCCCGGACAGCGTCATCGGTACGTCGGCCACCTTGACCAACGGCTCCGGGTCGCGGGCGTTGTCGAGCACCGTGACGAACCCGTCGAGCACAGTGGTCGCGCGGCCACCCTCGTCCAGCACGGTCCGGATCGACGGCGAGTCGGGCTCCCGCGAGAACACCCAGCACTTGGCGGGCGAGCCGAGCCGCATCGCGAACGTCCGCGGGTCGTCGCCGTTCACCACGCACCAGCCGCGCGGCCGGGTGATCTGCGTGATCACCGCCTTCACCTCGGCGAGCTGGTCGACGGTGTCGATACCGCCCAGCCCGAGGTGGTCCGCGGTGACGTTGGTGACCACCGACACGTCGTTGTAGGCGACACCGACGCCGCGGCGCAGGATCCCGCCGCGCGCGGTCTCGACCACGGCCAGCTGGATCCCCGGCCGGGACAGCACCTGGGCCGCACCGCTCGGACCGGAGAAGTCGCCGTACTTGATCAGTTCGCCGTCGAAGTACACGCCGTCGGTGCTGCACCAGCCGACGTGCAGGCCGGCGGCGCGGCCGATGTGCGCGATCATCCGGGACGTCGTGGTCTTGCCGTTCGTCCCGGTCACTGCGACCACCGGCACCTTCGGCCGCAGCGTCGGCGGCGGGTTGCCCGGCGGCTCGTCCCGGACACGTTCCCCGACGGACGCGATCAGCCCGCTCAGGTCATCCGCACCGAAGGCGTCGAGGACCTCGACGATCGCCGCGCCCAGCGCCCGCGCGCGCCCCTCGTGCGCCCACGGGAACGCCACCACGAGCCGTCGTACGTCGGCCTCCGGACGGACCCGGACGCCGATCCGGCCGATGCCTGCCTCGCGGGCGATCCGCCGTACGACGTGACCGACGACGCGGATCGCGAACCGCTGCCGGAAGCCGGAGCCGATCCGGCCCGGACGGGTGCTGCCGAGGCCGATGGCCTGGGCGTAGGTCTTCGCCGCCGGGGCGGGCGCGTCCGCGAGCGCCGACACGTCGAGCGTGAGCTTGATCGCGGCGCGGCTGAAGTAGAGGTTGGCGCCGTCCAGGACGCGCAGCTCCACCAGAGAACTGGACACCTATCACGCTCCCATCGCGTGGTAGCCGCCGTCGACGTGGACGATCTCGCCGGTCGTCGAGGGGAAGAAGTCGGACAGCAGGGCGACGATGGTGCGCCCGGTCGGCTCGAGGTCGGACGGGTCCCAGCCCAGCGGGGCGCGGTCCAGCCACGGCTCCTCGAACTTCTCGAAGCCCGGGATCGCCTTCGCTGCCAGCGTCTTCAGCGGGCCGGCCGACACCAGGTTGCAGCGGATGCCCTGCGCGCCGAGGTCCCGCGCGAGATACCGGTTCGTGGACTCGAGCGCCGCCTTCGCGACCCCCATCCAGTCGTACCCGGGCCAGGCCACGGTCGCGTCGAAGGTCATCCCGACCACGCTGCCGCCCCGGCTCATCAGCGGCGCGCAGGTGACCGCGAGCGCCTTCAGGCTGTACGCCGAGACGTGCACGGCCTGCGCCACGTCCTCCCACGGGCCGTCCAGGAACTTGCCGCCGAGGATGGTCTCCGGATTCCCGTACGCGATCGAGTGCACGACGCCGTCCAGGCCGTCGACGTGCTCCCGCACCGCGTCCGGCAGCGCCGCGAGATGCTCGGCGTTCGTGACGTCGAGCTCCAGCACCGGCGGCTCGACCGGGAGCCGCTTCGCGATCCGCTTGGTGATACTCAGCGCGCGGCCGAAGTTCGAGATCAGCACGGTGGCGCCCTGCTCCTGCGCCACCTTGGCCGTGGCGAAGCCGATCGACGAGTCGAGGGTGACTCCGGCGACCAGGATCCGCTTGCCGTCGAGGATGCCCATCAGTGGCCCATCCCGATTCCGCCGTCGACCGGGATCACCGCACCGGTGATGTACCCGGCCTCGTCCGAGGACAGCCAGCGGACCGCGTTCGCGATCTCCGAGGTCAGGCCGAACCGCCCGAGCGGGATCTGGCTCAGGTACTGCTTCTGCGTCTCTTCCGGCAGGACGGCGGTCATGTCGGTCTCGACGAAACCGGGGGCGACCACGTTCGCGGTGATGCCGCGGCTGCCCAGCTCGCGGGCGATCGACCGGGCCATCCCGATCAGGCCGGACTTGCTGGCCGCGTAGTTCACCTGGCCCGGCGAGCCGAGCAGGCCGACCACCGAGGAGATGAACACGATCCGGCCCTTGCGCAGTCGCAGCATGCCCTTCGCGGCCCGCCGGGCGACCCGGAACGAGCCGGTCAGGTTGGTCTGCACGACCTGGTCCCAGTCCTCGTCGGACATCCGCAGCAGCAGCGTGTCGCGGGTGATGCCGGCGTTCGCCACCAGCACCTCGACCGGGCCCTGCTGCTCCGCGATCGTGTCGAACGCGGCGTCGACCTGCGCCTGGTCGGTGATGTCGCACTTCACGCCGAGGAGCCCCTCCGGCGGCGGGCTCGCGTTGTAGGTCACGGCGACCTGGTCACCGGCCTCCTTGAACGCGGTAGCGATCGCCAGACCGATACCCCGGTTGCCTCCGGTCACCAGCACAGACCTGCCCACAAGCCCTCCTCACGTCGTCGGTCGGAGGAACGCTATCCCACTCGGGCCGGTGCTTTGGTCTCAGGAGTCTTCGAGCCGGAAACCTACCTTCATCGTCACCTGGTAGTGCTCGATCTGGTTGTCTTCGATGTGCCCGCGGATATCGGTCACCTCGAACCAGTCGAGATGCCGGAGGGTCTCCCCGGCGCGGGTGATCCCGTTGGTGATCGCCTGGTTCAGGCCTTCCTTCGAAGTGCCGACGATCTCGGTCACGCGGTAGGTGCGATCGGTCATGACGAGCCTCTCTCCAGCCTGGCTGCGCCGGGGCGGCGGGCGCGGCGTACCGTTGTTCCTGGTGAGGAGGATAGATGTCGAGACGCCATGAACGGAGCGGCGCGGCGGTCATCTCGGTGACCAGTGCGCAGCCGGGCCGTTCCGAGGATCTGGACAGCCGGATCGTGCGGTACGCCTGGATGATGTCGATCCGGGTGGTGTGCTTCGTCCTCGCCGTGGTCACCCCGTCGCCGTGGCGCTGGGCCTTCGTGGTCGGCGCGATCGCACTGCCGTACTTCGCGGTCGTGCTGGCGAACGCCCACCGGTCCGCGACCCAGGGCGGCGCGAGTCCCTTCATCGCCCCCGGCCGGACGGCGATCGGGGACGGCCGGACGACCGTCGTACCGGCCGGCGAGGAGCCGGTTCAGGACCGTGTTCAGGACCGGGGAACCGACACCGAAAAGTGATCTGGGCCGGGACTGGAAAACTTGGACTGATTCGTGTCAGAATCTCCCGCGTGCCTTGAAGTTCAGCAGTGGAATTCAGGGACTTGATGCGGCGTCGGACGGCTCCCCCCGTGGCTGTCCGACGTCGCTTCATTTTTGCCCTTATTGATTATTGAGACATCAGGAATATCGGGAATGTGACTGAAGAACCTGCTCCGACCACCTGCTCCGCCAAGGGCTGCGGCAACACCGCCACCTGGGCGTTGCGCTGGAACAACCCGAAGATCCACACGCCGGACCGGCGGAAGACCTGGCTCGCCTGCGACGAACACAAGGAGAGCCTGTCGGACTTCCTGGCGCGCCGGTCATTCCTGCGCGAGATCGAACCATTCACCTAAGGGAATGTCGCCACGCCGGAGACGTACCGAAAAAGCACATTTCCGGATTAGGCCGGAGTCGCCGGTCAACCGCCGATGGCTGACATCGGGCGGGCCGGTTGCAGGAAGCTCGGGTCGTTGATGCCGTGGCCCGGGAGTTTGCGCAGCATCACGCGCCGCCAGCGGTCCGCCAGTTCCGCGTCGTCGGCGCCGGCCCGCAACGGTGACCGCAGATCGGACTCGGTGCGCGCGAACAGACAGTCGCGGATCTGACCGTCGGCGGTCAGCCGGACGCGGTCGCAGTCCCCGCAGAACGGCCGCGTCACCGACGCGATGATGCCGACCGTCTGCGGTCCGCCGTCGACCAGGAACGACTCGGCCGGCGCGCTGCCGCGCTTCGACGCGTCGTCCGGGGTCAGGTGGAACCGGTCGGTGAGCATGCCGAGGATGTCGTCGGCGGTGACCATCGTCTCCCGGTGCCAGCCGTGCTGGGCGTCCAGCGGCATCTGCTCGATGAACCGCAGTTCGTACCCGCGCGCGAGGCAGAACTCCAGCAATTGCGGCGCTTCCGTGTCATTCACGCCGCGCATCAGGACCGCGTTCACCTTCACCGGCGTCAAGCCCGCGTCCTGGGCCGCCTCGAGTCCGGCGATCACGTCCTTGAGCCGGTCCCGGCGGGTGAGCTGCTTGAACGTGTCCGCGTTCACGGTGTCGAGGCTGACGTTCACCCGGTCCAGACCGGCGTCTTTCAGTGCCTGTGCCTGGCGGGCGAGCCCGATTCCGTTGGTGGTCAGCGAGATCTCCGGGCGCGGCGTGAGTTCCGCCGTACGGCCGACGATGCCGACCAGGCCGCGGCGGAGCAGCGGCTCGCCGCCGGTGAAGCGGATCTCGTGCACGCCGAGTCGGGTGACGGCGACCGAGACCAGGCGGACGACCTCGTCGTCGGTGAGCAGCTCGGGCTTGCCGAGCCAGTCAAGGCCTTCCTCCGGCATGCAGTATGTACAACGGAGGTTGCAGCGGTCTGTCAGCGAGACCCGCAGGTCCGTCGCCACCCGGCCGTAGCGGTCTGCCAGGCCGAGTTGTGCCACTTCCCGGATCTCCGTCATTCCCCCAGCGTACGTGCCGGGCGTCGGCCATTTCAGGGGATGGCTTAAGTTCGAGACGTGGGTCGTGTGATGAACCTCCGCTGGATCACTGCCGCGCTGGGAGTACTGGTGCTGGCTGCCGTGTGCGTCGCGCTCGGCCGCTGGCAGCTGCACCGGCTCGACGAACGCAAGGCGCGCAACGAGGTCACCAGGTCGAACTTGGCGGCCGAGCCCGCGCCCCTGGACCAGATCGTCGGCCCGCAGGGTGTCGTCGGCGACCAGCACGCCTGGCGTACCGCCGTCGTCACCGGGCACTACGACGCGTCGAAGCAGGTGATCCTGAAGTACCGCAACGTGAACGACAAGCCCGGTTTCGAGATCGTCACGCCGCTGGTGCTGTCCGACGGGAAGGCGGTGCTGGTCGACCGCGGCTTCATCGCCCGGCAGAGCTCGGAACTGATGCCGCTCAACGTCCCCGCCGTACCGACCGGCGAGGTGACCGTCACCGGGCGCCTGCAGCGCAGCGAGCGCGGCGGCCACACCACCGGCGGTACGCCGGACGACGGGACGGCCCGGCTGATCAACGGACCCGACTTCGCGAAGGTCCTCGGGCTGAACCTGTACGACGGCTACCTGCAGCTCACCAAGCAGGACCCGGCCAACGACCCGGCCTTCGGCGGGTTCCCCGGCCCGGAGATCGACGACGGTCCACACTTCTTCTACGCGCTGCAATGGTTCTTCTTCGCGCTGCTGGCGATCGGCGGGCTGGTCTACTTCACGAAAACGGGAGGTCGCGGTGGCAAATCGGGGGACGACGCCGAAGACAGCTCAGACGACAGCCCGGAAGACGTCGAGCAGCCCGCGGCCCACGCCGGAGCACCGGATTGAGGACTACGCGCTGATCGGTGACCTGCAGACCGCCGCACTGGTGTCGAAGCAGGGCTCGATCGACTGGCTGTGCTTCCCGCGGTTCGACTCCCCCGCCTGCTTCGCGGCGCTGCTCGGCACCGAGGACAACGGCCATTGGCGGATCGCGCCGCGGGACGCGGACGCGGTCAGCAGCCGGCACTATCGCGGCGACACGCTGGTCCTGGAGACCGAATGGTCGACACCGACCGGGTCGGTGCGGGTGATCGACTTCATGCCGCCCCGGGACACGGCGCCGGACGTGGTCCGGATCGTCGAGGGCGTCCACGGGTCGGTCGAGATGCGGTCCGAGCTGAGGCTGCGGTTCGACTACGGGCACGTGGTGCCGTGGGTACGCCGGTCCGACGGCCAGATCGACGCGATCGCGGGACCGGACGCGGTCTCGCTGCGCTCCGACGTCCACCAGTACGGGCGGGACCTCACGACGTACGGCGATTTCCGGGTCGGCAAGGGCGACCGGGCCTGGTTCGTCCTGACCTGGCACCCGTCGCACCACCCGGTCCCGCGGGCGACGGACGCGATCGCGTCGCTCAAGCCGACCGAGGACTTCTGGACCGACTGGATCGGCGGCACCACCAGCACCACCGAGCTCAGCGAGGAGGTGACGCGGTCGATCCTGACGCTGAAGGCGCTGACCTACGCGCCGTCCGGCGGGATCGTCGCGGCACCGACCACCTCGTTGCCGGAGACGCTCGGCGGCTCCCGGAACTGGGACTACCGGTACTGCTGGTTGCGCGACGCGACGATGACGCTGTCCGCGATGCTGCGCGCCGGTTTCACCGACGAGGCCGAAGCGTGGCGGAACTGGCTGCTGCGCGCGATCGCCGGCTCCCCGCAGGACGTGCAGATCATGTACGGCGTGACCGGCGAGCGCCGGCTCACCGAGTTCGAGGCCGGCTGGCTGCCCGGGTTCGCCGGGTCGGCGCCGGTCCGGATCGGGAACGCGGCCGCCGAACAGCTGCAGATCGACGTGTTCGGCGAGGTGATGGACGTGCTCGCGCTCGCCCGCGAGCACCAGATCGGCGCCATCGAGGAGGCCTGGCAGGTGCAGCGCGGGCTGATGGGGCACCTGGATGAGGTGTGGAACCAGCCCGACGAAGGGATCTGGGAGGTCCGCGGCGGGCGGCAGCATTTCACGTACTCGAAGGTGATGGCCTGGGTCGCGTTCGACCGGGCGGCGCGGGCGGTCGAGCGGTTCGGGCTGAGCGGGCCCGCGAAGGAGTGGCGGGCGCGGGCGGACGAGATCCACAAGGAGGTCTGCGAGCAGGCCTACGACCCGGACCGGAACACGTTCACCCAGGCGTACGGGAGCAAGGCGCTGGATGCCGCCGTACTGCTGATCCCGCAGGTCGGGTTCCTGCCGGCCGACGATCCGCGGGTGGTCGGCACGGTGGACACGGTGCAGCGCGAACTCGCTGCCGACGGGTTCGTCCGGCGGTACCTGACCGAGCACACCGACGACGGGCTGGTCGGTGACGAGGGCACGTTCCTGATCTGCTCGTTCTGGCTGGCCGACGCGCTGGCGATGGTCGGCCGAGTCGGCGAGGCCCGCGACCTCTACGAGAAGCTGGTTGCCCTGCGCAACGACGTCGGCCTGCTCGCCGAGGAGTACGACGTGAGCGCCGGGCGGATGCTCGGGAACTTCCCGCAGGCGTTCTCGCACCTCGGCCTGGTGAACACGGCCTGGCACCTGACCACGGCCGAGTCCCCGGTCCGCAAGTCGGCGTACTAGTTTCTTGCCGTCGGCCACCGTCGAGGTGCGCCCGGGGGTGCGGTGCGGCAGGATGGTGGTGTGGACCTCGGACTGCGTGATCGCACCTACATCGTCACCGGCGCCAGCGCCGGGCTCGGCTTCGCCACCGCGAAGGCGCTTGCCGCCGAAGGCGCCCGGCTGGTGATCTCCAGCCGGAGCGAGGAGTCGATCGCCCGGGCCGCCACAGAGCTGTCGGGGCTGGGCGGGCACGTCGTCGGGATCCCGGTCGACAACGCCGACCCGGAGAGCGCGGAGCGGCTGGCCGCGACCGCGATCGCCAAGTGGGGCGAGCTGCACGGTGCGCTGATCAGTGTCGGCGGCCCGCGCGCCGGGACCGCGCTGGACACCGACGAGGAGGACTGGCGGGCCGCGTTCGACAGCGTGTTCCTGGGCGGGCTGCGGATCGCCCGGGCGGTCGCGCGGGCCGGGGCGGAGGGTACGTCGATCGCGTTCGTGCTGTCGTCGTCGGTGAAGTCGCCGATCAACGGGCTGGCGATCTCGAACGGTCTCCGCCCCGGGCTGGCGATGGTCGCGAAGACGCTCGCCGACGAGCTCGGACCGAACGGCATCCGGGTGAACGGCCTGATGCCCGGCCGGATCGCGACCGCCCGGCTGCAGGAGCTGGACGGCAAGTCCGGCGACCCGGAGGCGGTCCGCCGTGCCTCCGAGAAGACCATCCCGCTCCGCCGCTACGGCACCCCCGACGAGTTCGGCCGGGTCGCCGCCTTCGTCCTCTCCCCCGCCGCCTCCTACCTGACCGGCGCCATCATCCCGGTCGACGGCGGAGCACTCCGCACCATCTGAACCGCCACGCCATCACAATCCACCGCCCGCCGCGACGGCTACGCTCAGCCCGGCGGTTCGCCGGCGATGGTGATGGCCTGGGCATCCGCGGATCACCCCCACTGGCCCGGTACGTAGTCGCCGGCCGGCTGCTGGGTGATCACGTTGATGCGGTTCCAGGTGTTGATGCCGGCGATGGCGGCGACCAGGGCGCCGAGCTGTTCCTCGGTGTAGTACTTGGCCGCGGTCTGCCACACGTCGTCAGGGACTCCCCCGGCGGCGTCGGCGATCCGGGTGCCGGCCTCGGCGAGCGCCAGCGCGGCGCGTTCCTCCTCGGTGAAGACGGTGGCCTCACGCCAGACCGCGACGAGGTTGATCCGGACCGCGGTCTCGCCGTGGTGCGCGGCGTCCTTCGAGTGCATGTCGACGCAGACCGCGCAGCCGTTGATCTGGCTGACCCGCAGCTCGAGCAGCTCCAGCGTGCTGAGCGGTACGCCGGCGTCCATCGCACCGCGCGCGGCGGTGTTCAGGTGCTTGATGAACTTGCCGAGCACGGGGTTGGTGAACAGATCCAGACGAGCGTCCATAACAGGTTGTCTCCTTGCGAATGAGCATCTTGACACCCACCCGACGAGACAGCCCTACGGAATGTCAGGGATCCGGTTGCCCTGCTCGTCCCAGTGCTCGGCGACCTTCTTGCTCGGCTGCACCCGCGGCGGCTCGCCCGGCATCTTCGGATAGTCGGGCGGGAAGTTCAGCTCGCCGCCGGGCAGCTCCTCCCACAACCGCAGCAGCGGGTCGAGCGCGTACGCCGTGTCGTCCATGTCGGCCCACGGATCGCCGTCGGCGAGGTACTCGGGCACCGTGTGCAGGTTGAACGCCCGCGGGTCGTCGACGTCGGCGAGCCGCTCCCACGACATCGGCGTACTGACCGGAGCCCCGGGCCGCGGCCGGAGCGACCAGGCGCCGGCGACGGTGCGGTCGCGGAGGTTCTGGTTGAAGTCCAGGAAGATCGAGGCGTCGCCGCGCTCCTCCTTCCACCACGCGGTGGTGACGCCGTCGTCGCGGCGCTCCAGCTCGCGGCCGAGCCCGATCGCGGCGTGCCGGACCTCGTCGAACGACCACTCGGGCCGGATCCGCACGTAGATGTGGATGCCCCGGTTGCCGCTGGTCTTCGGGTACCCGCGGAGCCCCAGCTCCTCGAGCAGCTCGCGCGCGACGGCGGCCACCCGCCGGGCGTCGGCGAAGGTCGCCCCGGGCTGCGGGTCGAGGTCGAGGCGCAGCTCGTCGGGCCGGTCGAGGTCGGTCTTGCGCACGGCCCACGGGTGGAAGGTCAGCGTGCCCATCTGCGCGGCCCAGACCGCGGCGGCCGGCTCGGACAGGCACAGCTCGTCGATCGGGCGGCCGTTCGGCGTCAGCACCCGGCAGGTCTCCAGCCAGTCCGGAGCGCCCTTCGGCAGGCGCTTCGAGTAGAACCCGTCGCCGGTCTGCCGGCCGATCGAGTCCACCGACAGCGTCATCCCCTCACGCCAGCCGCCCGGCCAGCGTTCGAGCGCCACCGGCCGGTCCCCCGAGGCGTGCATGAACGCCGGAGCCACGGCAACGAAGTACTCGCAGACCTGCAGCTTGGTGACTTCCGGAGCCCAGTCGGTGGCTTCGTAGACCACCCGCTCGGGACTCGAGACCCGGACCTCACGCTCCCCCACGGTGAGCATCACCGCCGTGCTCTTCGCCATGCGGTGACGGTATCGCCCCCGGCCGACCAAAACCGGGGAAAGGCAACTTTTCCCAACCTCTGGCCACGGTAGGTGACCGGACGGTAACGTTCCAGCACCTCGTTCCTGGGGCGTGAGGCCCCCGGGACACCTGACAAGGAGCGCGAGGATGAACAGATCCGCCCTGTTCGCCGCTGCGACTGCAGTGGCGACCACCACCGCCCTCGGACTGACCAGCGCAACTACTGCCACCGGCGCACCGACGGCAAGCCCTGTTCCCACCCCCGCTGCGGCCGTCGCGAAGGCCAAGGAGGCGATCAGCGACAACCTGTCCGCGCTGCGGGCCACCACGGCCGACGCGTTCGTGGTCAAGGACGTGATCGTCGACAAGGACGGCAGCAGCCATGTGCGGATGGACCGCACGATCGGCGGCCTGCCCGTTCTCGGGGGCGACGTCGTCGTCCACGAGACCAAGGACGGCGCCTTCGAGGGCGCCAGCCTGACCCTCACGAAGAGCGCGAACATCAGCCGTACGCCGAAACTCGCCGCCGCGACCGCCACGGCCAAGGCGCTCGCCAAGGGTCTGAAGGCCGAAGGCAAGCCCAGCCTGGTGATCGAGGCCCGCAAGGGCGCACCGCGGCTGGCCTACCTGGTCACCACGGCCGGCACTCAGAAGGACGGTACGCCGAGCCGCATCACCACCACGGTCGACGCCCTGACCGGCGCGAAGCTGATCAGCGAGCAGCACATAGAGACCGCCACCGGCGACGGCAAGAGCCTGTACTCCGGCACCGTGCCGCTGGAGACGAGTACGGCGACCGGCGGCTACACGCTGACCGACGCGACCCGCGGCGGCGGCTGGACCGGCGACGCGAACAACCAGACCGACTCGATCCTCTGCCAGCTCTTCCAGCTGGGCTGCCCGACGCCGACGAAGTTCACCGACGCCGACAACCACTGGGGCACCGGCACGACCGCCGACCGGACGAGTGCCGCTGTCGACGCGCACTACGGCGCCGCGACGACGTACGACTACTACAAGAACGTCCAGGGCCGGAACGGGATCTTCGGCGACGGCAAGGGAGTTCCGAGCCGTGTGCACTACGGCTCGAACTACGTGAACGCGTTCTGGGACGGCAAGCAGATGACGTACGGCGACGGCGACAGCGTCGCGGCCGGCCCGCTGGTCTCGCTCGACGTCGCGGGCCACGAGATGTCCCACGGCGTCACCGAGCACACCGCGAACCTCACGTACTCCGGGGAGTCCGGCGGCCTGAACGAGGCGACCAGCGACATCCTCGGCACGATGGTCGAGTTCTACGCGAACAACGCCTCGGACCCGGGCGACTACTACATCGGCGAGAAGATCATGAAGGACCGCCCGGCGCTGCGCTACATGGACAAGCCGAGCAAGGACGGCAACTCCCCGGACTGCTACTCGTCGAGCGTCGGCAACCTGGACGTGCACTACTCGTCCGGGATCGCCAACCACTTCGCGTACCTGCTCGCCGAGGGCTCCGGCGCGAAGACGATCGGCGGCCTGCCGCACAACTCGCCGACCTGCAACGGTTCGACGCTGACCGGGATCGGGCACGACAAGCTCGGCAAGATCTGGTTCCGCGCGCTGACGACGTACATGACCAGCGGTACGACGTACGCGCAGGCCCGGACCGCGACGCTGAACGCGGCCACCGACCTGTACGGCGCGAACAGCGCGGAGAAGGCCGCCGTCGCGGCCGCCTGGTCTGCGGTAGCCGTCAACTGATCGAAGTTTCGCCGGTCCTGTCCCACTGGGGCGGACAGGGCCGGCGAATGATCACCCCTGCTTTTCGACACCGCACCCGGTGTTCACGTGTTGGACCTTGGAAGGACCACGTACCGGTGTGAGAATCCGGCCATGTCTGCCCTGAACGGATCACGACGCCGCGTCGGCGCTCTCGTGGTCGCCTCGAGTCTCGCCGTGGCCGGCGCCGCGACGCTGATCGCCCGGCCCGCCGACGCCGCCTCCACCGACGTACTGATCACCGAGGTGTACGGCGGTGGCGGCAACAGCGGTGCGCCGTACACCAACGACTTCGTCGAGCTGACCAACAACGGCTCCGCTCCGGTCGACGTGAGCGGCTGGTCGATCCAGTACGCGTCCGCGGCCGGTACGTCGTGGCAGGTCACGAAGCTGACCGGCAGCATCGCGCCGGGCGCGGTGTACCTGGTCCAGGAAGGCGGCGGCGCCACCGGGCAGCCGATGCCGACTCCGAACGTGACTGGCACGATCCCGATGTCCGCCACCGCCGGCAAGGTCGCGCTGGTCACCAGCCAGACCGCGCTCGCCTGCGGCTCCGGGTGCCACGCCGACCCGGCGGTCCGCGACTACGTCGGCTTCGGTACGGCGAACGACTCCGAGACCGCGCCCGCGCCGGGCCTGTCGAACACCACGTCGGCCGCCCGGGCGAACCCGAAGCAGGACACCGACAACAACAGCGCGGACTTCGTCGCGGGCAACCCGTCGCCGGGCACGCTGACCGGCGGGCCGGCCGAGCCGCCCGTGGACGCGAAGATCCACGACATCCAGGGTGCCGCGCACCGCTCGCCGCTGGAGGGCAAGCGGGTCGGCAACGTCACCGGTGTGGTGACCGCGAAGGGCAGCAACGGGTTCTGGTTCCAGGACACCCAGCCGGACGACAACCCGGCCACCAGCGAAGGCGTGTTCGTCTTCACCAGCTCAGCGCCGACGGTGTCGGTCGGCGACGCGCTGAGCGTCGAGGCGACGGTCGCCGAGTTCCGCCCGGGCGGCTCCGGCGGTACGACGAACCTCACCACGACCGAGCTGACCAACGCCAAGATCACCGTCACCGGGACGGCTCCCGTGCCGGCTCCGACGATCGTCGGCCCGGGCGGCCGCGTGCCGCCGTCGACGGTGATCGACGACGACTCCAACGGTGACGTCGAGAAGACCAGCACCGCGTTCGACCCGGCCAACGACGGGCTCGACTTCTGGGAGTCGCTCGAGGGCATGTGGATCGGCATCAACCAGCCGGAGGTCACCGGTCCGACCAGCTCGTACCGCGAGCTGTCCGTCGTACCGGCCGGGTCCGGGGTCCGCACGGTCCGCGGCGGCATCCTGCTGCAGAAGACCGACTCGAACCCGGAGCGGATCCTGCTGGACGACGTGCTCACACCGATCCCGGACGCGAAGACCGGCGACACGCTGGCCGGCACCGTGAACGGCGTCGTGGACTACTCGTTCGGGAACTTCAAGTTCCTGCCGACCACGACGCCGACCGTGATCGACGGCGGGGTCCAGCGCGAGGTCACCAGGCCGTCGTCGCCGGCGCAACTGTCGGTCGCGACGTTCAACGTGGAGAACCTGGACCCGTCCGACGGTGACGCCAAGTTCGACGGTCTCGCGCAGGCGGTCGTCCACAACCTCGCCTCGCCGGACGTCCTCGGCCTCGAAGAGGTGCAGGACAACGACGGCGCGGTCAACTCCGGTACGACGGCCGCCGACAAGACGCTGAACATGCTGGTCGCGGCGATCGCGAAGGCAGGCGGGCCGAAGTACGCGTGGCGGGAGATCGACCCGGTGAACAACGCCGAGGGCGGCGAGCCGGGCGGCAACATCCGGGTGGCGTTCCTGTACCGGACCGACAAGCCGCTGACGTTCGTCGACACGCCGGGCGGCGGCTCGACGACCGCGACCACGATCGTCACCGACCACGCCGGACGGCCGCATCTCAGCTCGTCGCCGGGCCGCGTCGACCCGGCCAACCCGGCCTGGGCCGCGACCCGGGTCCCGCTGGCCGGCGAGTTCAAGTGGCACGGGCAGACCGTGTTCGTGGTCGTGAACCACTTCAGCTCCAAGGGCGGTGACGACCCGCTGTGGGGCCGGTTCCAGCCGCCGGTGCAGTCCAGCGCCCCGAAGCGGCACGAGCAGGCCGCCGCGGTCCGCTCGTTCGTGGACCAGATCCTGGCGAAGGACAAGGGCGCGAACATCGTCGTCCTCGGTGACCTGAACGACTTCGACTGGTCGCAGACCGCGGACATCCTGGTCGGATCCGGCAACACCGCACTGGTCGACCTGCCGCGGACTCTGCCGCTGAAGGAGCGGTACAGCTACGTGTTCGAGGGCAACAGCCAGATCCTGGACCAGATCCTGGTGTCGCAGAACCTGCGGCCGACCGCGCAGTACGACGTCGTGCACATGAACGCGGAGTTCCCGGACCAGATCTCCGACCACGACCCGCAGGTGGTCAAGCTGACCCCGCTCCCGTCCTGGGTGCGCTAACCGCAGTGTTACGTCGGTCGCCCGGGCGGGGTTTTCGCGTCCGGGCGGCCGATACTGGTGTGGTGACAGATGACACCAAGCAGTACGCCGTCCAGAAGTCCGACGCGGAGTGGAAGGCGCAGCTCTCCCCCGCCGAGTTCCACGTGCTGCGCCAGGCCGGCACCGAGCGGCCGTTCGTCGGTGAGTACACCGACACCAAGACGGTCGGCGTCTACCGGTGCCGCGCCTGCGACGCCGAACTCTTCCGCAGCGAGACCAAGTTCGACTCGCACTGCGGCTGGCCGTCGTTCTTCGCCCCGCTCGCGGAGGACCGCGTCGAGTACATCGAGGACTCCACGCTCGGCATGAAGCGCGTCGAGGTCCGCTGCGCCAACTGCGGCTCGCACCTCGGCCACGTCTTCGAGGGCGAGGGCTACGGCACACCCACCGACCTGCGCTACTGCATCAACAGCATCAGCCTCACCCTCCAGCCCGAGTGATCAGGTACTGGTGGTCCGCCTGACTCAGGGCTACCTTGAGCCCAAGGTCTCTCGGGGGCAGTGATGGCCGTGTGCACGGCATCTTTGCAGGAGGCAACAAGTGGCGGAAATCAGGTCGCGTGCGACAGCCGTCGCCGCAGCAGCGGTACTGGTAGCAGGAGCGTTGGTGTGGACGCAGTCCGCATCGGCCGCACCGTCGGGGCGGCATGGCCTGGCCGGGAGCGTCCCGCCCTGGGCCACCGCCGCCGCCAAGGTCGGTGAGGCGTCCGGCTCGGACAACGTCGGGTTCCGGGTCTATCTGGGCTGGCGCGATGCCGGCGGCGCGGAGGCGCTGGCCACCGCGGTGTCCACGCCCGGATCGGCGAGCTACGGGAAGTACGTGACTGCGGCGAAGTTCCGCGGCCAGTTCGCGCCGTCGGCGTCCGACGTGTCGGCAGTCCAGCAGTGGCTGCGCAAGGCGGGCTTCGACATCGGCGTCACGCCGGGCAACAACCGCTATGTGCAGGCCGAAGGGACGGTCGCGCAGGCCGCCGCCGCGTTCGGCGCCAAGTTCGGGGTCTACAAGGTGGCAGGCCAGACACTGCGGGCACCGGAGTCGGAGTTGTCCGTCCCGTCGACCTTGCCGTCCTCGATCACCGCGGTCATCGGACTGGACGAGTCGTCGGCGCTGACCAAGCCCGACGCCCAGTCGCCTGACGCGACGCCGTCACCGGCCTTCGTCAACGCGCCGCCGTGCTCGGCCTACTGGAACGAGAAGAACACCGCGACCACCCTGACGCCGGACGGCACCAAGGCGCCGGACGCGTACGGCCACCCGAACCCGTGGGCCGTCTGCGGCCACACCCCGGCACAACTGCGGAGCGCGTACGGCGTGGCGGGCGCGGGCAACGACGGCACCGGCCAGACGGTCGCGATCATCGACGCGTACGCCTCGCCGACGATCGTTGCGGACGTCAACGAGTACTCCAGCCGGCACGGCCTGCCGAAGCTGACCGGTTCGACCTTCAGCCAGGTCACCCCGCCGGGAGTGTTCAACCGGCCACAGAACCGGCGCCAGGACCCGCAGGGCTGGTACGGCGAGGAGACGCTCGACGTCGAGGCCGTCCACGGCGTCGCCCCCGGCGCCAAGATCGTGTACGTCGGCGCGCCGAACAACTACCAGGACCTCGACGCCGCGATGAACCACGTCGTCGACCAGCACCTGGCTTCGATCGTCACGAACTCGTACGGCTTCTCGACCGAGCTGCTGCCGACCGGCTACGTCAAGCCGCTGAACGACACCCTGATCGAGGCCGCCGCGACCGGCATCGGCGTGTACTTCTCCTCCGGCGACGACGGCGACCACACCGGCGGCAACCCGGCGAACGCGAGCCACGCGACGCCTGACTGGCCCGCTGTCAGCCCGTGGGTGACCGCGGTCGGCGGGACCGCGCTGGCCGTCGGCGCCGCCGGCAACTACCTGTTCGAGACCGGTTGGGAGACCGGCCGCTCCGACCTGTCCGGTGGCGTCTGGTCGCCGACGCCGCCCGGCGACTACACCGGCGGGTCCGGCGGCGGCACCAGCCGGCTGTTCACCCAGCCCGCGTACCAGAAGGGCGTGGTGCCGAACGCCATCGCGACCGCCAACGGCACCCGTCCGCAGCCGATGCGTGCGGTACCGGACGTGGCCGCGATCGGCGACCCGAACACCGGCTACCTGATCGGCCAGACCCAGGCGTTCCCGGACGGGACGTCGAGGTACAGCGAGTACCGGATCGGCGGCACCAGCCTGTCCTCGCCGGTCTACGCGGGCCTGATGGCGATCGCCCAGCAGAAGGCCGGGCACGACATCGGCTTCGCCAACCCGCTCCTGTACTCCAAGGCCGGCAGCTCGGCGTACCACGACATCGTCCCGCCGGCCGCACCGATCGCGGTGGCCCGGAACAACTACACCAACAGCGTCGACGCCTCCGGCGGCACTTTCGTCAGCCTCCGCACCCTCGGCTTCGACTCCGGGCTGACGATCCACGTGCGCCCCGGCTACGACGACGTGACCGGTGTCGGCTCACCGAACGGAGCAGCCTGGCTGAACGCCTTGTCCCAGTAGACTGGACCGCCCCGAGCCAACCCGGACGGGGCGGAAAGGATCCATGGCTGACGACACCCGCAGACCGCGCCTTCTCGACGTCCTGTCTGCAGATCAAGCCTGGGAGGTCCCGGACGCCTGGGTGGCCGGCGTCCGGGCCCGCCTCAAGGCGTGGGCCGACGATCCCGCGGCGCTGCGCCCGTTGCGCGCCGAGGCCTTCCCAGACTTCGTCAAAGGCACTCCGGCGGCGGTCTGGTTCACCCATCAGGTGGCGCCGCTGCTGAGTGGCTGGATCCCGGTCCTGCACGGCGAGTACGCCGACCTCTCCACCGAGCTCACGCACGAGTTCTACCGGCCGTCCTCCCGTCTCGGCGGCAACGGTCACGTGATCTACGTGGCGCACACCGACTGGCACCTGCAGGCGATCGCCGGCGCCCGCGGCTTCCGTGAGGCGGGCCGTAAGCAAGCGCTGCAGCTGTCCCGCGACGTCGTCCGGCTGTTCGTCGACGCGCCCCCGCTGGCGGCCCGCGCCGAGGCTCTGACCGCGGCGTTCGACCGGGTGCTGGCCGACCGCGACGTCACCCAGCTGCACGTCACCGGCGAGTACGACGAGATCGCGAAGTACTGGCGGACCGACGCCCTGACGCCCGCCGAGCGCACCCTGCTCCCCGAGCTGGCCGGCCCGACCGCCGCGCTCCGGTACTCGCTGAACTCGATCCGCGACACGCACGCCCGGATGCTGATGACGAGCCCGGACGAGTACGCCGGCGACTTCGCCCAGGTGCTGTCCGAGCTGATCCTGGCCGCCGGGCTGCGCGGTATTCCGCAGACCGTGGCGAACATCCTCGGCGACGCCGCCATCGACGTCCACCACGCGCTCGAGGACCTTCGCCCGCGGTTCAGCCTGCAGACCTGGCACGGCCACGTCAACCAGTGGATGTCGCGCGCGATCCGGAACGGGCAGTCGCCGCTCGCCCGGTCCTGGGGCGCCGCCGCGGCGCGGGTCGGCGTACACCTGTCCGGCGTACTCACCGGACAGCCGTGGCCGGAGCCGGAGATCCCCGACCTGACGACGCTGTTCCGGATGCTCGACCGGGAACGCTGGAGCGCTCTGGAGACGGCCGCGGCGGCCGAGCAGGACAACTCGCTGGCGGCCGCGTGGAGCGACGTGAAGGTCAGCGAGGACAAGGCGCAGACCGGCGAGAGCAGCTTCGAGGACGGGGAGCTGCCGCCGAAGCCCGTCGATCTGAGCGACAACCCGCTCGCGGAGCTCGACTCGCTGATCGGCCTGGACTCGGTGAAGGACGCCGTTCGCCGGATGGTCGCGGAGGTGAAGACCAACCTGCGCCGGACCGAGCTCGGCCTGCCCAGCCACGAGCGGGCCCGGCACATGGTCTTCGTCGGCAAGCCCGGTACGGCGAAGACGACGATCGCCCGGCTGCTCAGCCGGATCTACCACCAGCTCGGCGTCCTGGAGAAGGGCCACGTGGTCGAGGTCGACCGGTCCGACCTGGTCGGCGCCGCGGTCGGTTCGACGGCGCCGATGACCGCGGCCAAGTTCCGCGAGGCGCTCGGCGGCGTGCTGTTCATCGACGAGGCGTACAGCCTGACGCCGGAGAACACGCCCGGCGACTACGGTCTGGAGGCGGTGGCGACGATCCTGAAGATGATGGAGGACCATCGCAACGACTGCATCGTGATCGTCGCCGGGTACCACCGCGAGATGCAGCGCTTCATGGAGTCGAACACCGGTCTGCAGTCCCGGTTCCCGAAGCTGTTGTCGTTCAGCGAGTACGACACCGACCAGCTGGTGCAGATCTTCGAGCTGCAGGCGCGCCAGAAGGGCATGATCTACGGCGAGGAAGTGCTCGACAAGGTCCGCACCGTGATCCCGCCGGCGCCGCGAGGCCACAGCTTCGGTAACGGTCGTTTCATCCGGAACGTGCTCGAGGAGGCCGTCTCCAACCAGGCCACCCGGCTGTCCGCGAGCGACCCGGACAAGCTCACCGAACGCGACCTGCGCGAGCTGATCCCCGCGGACGTCCGGCCCCCGACGTCGATGCGCGCCGAGGACTACCTGCTGCAGAAGCCTGGTACCTAGATCGGCTCTAGATCGGCTCTAGATCGGCATGGCGAGAGCGACGGGGTTGCCGTCGGGGTCGGCGAGGTACGCCTGGCGCTCGCCCCACGGCATCGTGGCCGGCTCCTGCAGGACCGGGTGGCCGGCCGCGCGGAAGCGTTCCACCTCGGCCTCGACGTCGTCGACGTACACGAACAGCTCGAAACGCGGCGCCGTACCGACGGTGATGCCGAGCTGGGCCTCCGGCCAGTTGGCGTCGGAGAGCCCGAGGGACGAGTCGCCGCGCTCGAGGCCGACGTAGTGCGGGTCGCCCTCGAGCGGGAACTGGTACCGCGACTCGTAGCCGAGCAGCGTGTAGAACTCGACCGCTCGGCGTACGTCGGTCACGTACAGGACCGGGAAGGCCTTAGACAAGGTTCGCGACCAGGTCGGCGACCTCGGTCCGCTTGCCCGTGTAGAACGGGATCTCCTCGCGGGTGTGCCGGCGCGCCGTCGCCGCGCGCAGCTCACGCATCAGGTCGACGATCCGGTGCAGCTCGTCCGCCTCGAAGGCCAGCATCCACTCGTAGTCGCCGAGCGCGAACGCCGCCACGGTGTTCGCCCGGACGTCGGGGAAGGTGCGCGCCATCTGACCGTGCTCGGCGAGCATCGCCCGGCGCTCCTCGTCGGGCAGCAGGTACCACTCGTAGGACCGGACGAACGGGTACACGCAGACGTACGCCCGCGGCTCCTCGTCGGCCAGGAACGCCGGGATGTGGCTCTTGTTGAACTCGGCCGGCCGGTGCAGCGCGAACTGCGACCAGACCGGGACCAGGTGCCGGCCCAGCCGCGACCGGCGCAGCGCGTGGTACGCCTGCTGCAGCGCGTCCGAGCTCGGGGCATGCCACCAGATCATGAAGTCGGCGTCGGCCCGGAAACCCTCGACGTCGTAGATCCCGCGGATCACCACGTCGTCGGCCGCCAGCTTCCCGACCAGGTCGTTGAGCTCGGCGGTCAGCTCGTCCCGGTCCGCGTCCCCGAGCGGCGTCTCGACCTTGAACACCGACCACAAGGTGTAGCGGATGACGTTGTTCAGCTCACGAGCCTTCGGCTTACCAGTCACGACTTCATTGTCTCCCTTGTGTTCAGGTGCTCCCGCACCCGGGTGGCCGCCTTGCCACCCGATGCCACACACGCGGCGATCCCGACGCCCCGGTACGCCGCCCCGCAGACCGCCAGCCCGGGCACGCCGGCCACTGCCGCCTCCACCCGGTCGACCCGGTCGAGGTGCCCCACGGCGTACTGCGGCAACCCGCCGCCCCACCTCGTCACGAGCGATCCGACCACACGGTCCAGCCCGATCGCCTTCCCCAGATCGGCCACCGCGAGCCGGACCAGCTCGTCGTCGGAGCGCTGCAGCACATACTCCTCACCGAGCCGGCCGACCGAGGTCCGCAGTACGGCGAGGTCTCCCCCGGCCTCCGCGGACCAGGCCCACTTGGCGTGCGAGTACGTCGCCGCCTTGATCGTGCGGCCCTCGACCGACGGCACCAGGAACCCGGAGCCGGTCGCCCCGGCGGGCCAGTCCGTCTTCCGGACCGCGATTGTGACGATCGCCATACTCGCGTACTCGATCGCGCTCAGCTCTGTCGCTGCCGCGGGCACCAGCCCGGCCAGCATCCGCGCGGCGGGCGTCGCGGGGACTGCGACGACGATCGCGTCCGCGGTCAGGTAGGTCGGCGCGGGCACCGGCCCGGCCTCCAGCTCGAACCCGTCGGCCGTGCGCGTGATCCGCCGTACGGCGAGCTTGGTCCGGATCTGCACGCCGCGCTTCTCGAGGTCCTGTTCCAGGGCGGTGACGATCCGGTTGATGCCGCCGGCGACGCCCGCGAACACCGGCTGACCGGCGCGCTTCTGCCCGAGCTCGCGCAGCTCGGCCGTGGCCGCGAGCAGGCTCGGCGCGGTCCGCAGCTTCGCGAACAGGTCCGGTACGGCGGCGGCGAGCGAGATCTCCTCGGCCCTCCCGGCGTACACCCCGCCGAGCAGCGGGTCGACCAGCTTGTCGGTGACCGCGGACCCCATCCGCTGGGCCACGAACCGCCCGATCGCCACGTCCTCGGTCAGCCCGGGTGCGGCCAGCTCCGACTCGTGCGCGACCTGCTCGGCGGCCGCCTCCCCGAGTACGTCCGTGGTCGCGGACGGATCCACCGGGACGCCCATCACGGTCGGTGGGATCGCCCGGATCCTGTCGCCCACCCACAACCCGGCGGTCGTGGTGGCCGGATGCACCAGGTCGTCGCCGAGCCCGACCGCCCTGATCAGGTCGACCGCCTCCGGCCGCCGGGCCAGCACCGATTCGGCGCCCAGGTCGACCGGCACGCCCTCGACGTCGGCGCCGGCCAGCTTCCCGCCGAGCCGGGGCGACCCTTCGAGGATCGTGACCTGCGGCGGGTTCGGCCCGGTCGCCAGCGCGTGCGCCGCCGCCAGCCCGCTGATCCCGCCACCGACCACCACAACCCGGTTCACAACGCCTCCAAGACGTATTTCTTGCCCGGCCCGAGATCCGTGCTCGAGACGCCGACCTGATGGAACCCGACGCGGGTGAGCACCGCCTGTGACGCCGGGTTCCGGTCCGAGGCGCCCGCGCGCAGCGAGGTCAGCCCGTAGCCGCGAGCCAGCTCGAAGATCGCCCGTACGGCGGCCGTCGCCAGCCCCTGACCCGCCCGCTTCTCCGCGATCCGGTAGCCCAGCTCGGCCTGTCCGTCCACCAGGTCGATCAGGTTCATCCGGCCGACCACCGCGCCGTCCTCGTCGACCAGCACGTGGAAACGGCAGACGCCCGCCTCCTGCTCCGCCAGCTGGGCGGCGTGCCGGGTCGGGAAGTCCGCGAAGTACTCGTCACCGCGGTCCCAGATCCACGACGCGAAGTACGCCCGGTTCTCCAGCTCGAACGCCAGCACCGCGTCGGCGTGGTCCGCACGCAACGGCTCCAGCGTCACCTGGTGGTCAGGCAGGTACATGAGCTGATCGGGAGGCCGACTGCACGTACTTGGTGATCCGCTCCAGCACGTCCGGATCCGCGTTCGGCGGAACGCCGTGGCCCAGGTTGAAGATGTGGCCGGGCGCCGCCTTGCCCTCGGCAAGGATCCGGTCCAGCTCCGGCTCGATCGCCTCCCAGCCGGCGAACAGCAGTGCCGGGTCGAGGTTGCCCTGCACCGGCTTCGGCGTACCGATCCGGCGGACCGCCTCGTCCAGGGGCACCCGCCAGTCGACGCCGACCACGTCCGCGCCGGCCGCGCTCATCAGCCCGAGCAGCTCGCCCGTGTTCACACCGAAGTGCACCCGCGGTACCCCGTAGTGCTCGATCGCCTCGAACACCCTCGCGGTGTGCGGCAACACGAACCGCTCGTAGTCCCGCGGCGACAGCCCGCCCGCCCACGAGTCGAACAGCTGGACCGCCGACGCACCGGCCTCCACCTGGATCGCCAGGTACGCGATCGCGACGTCCGCGAGCCGGTCCGCGAGCGAGTGCCACAAGGCGGGGTCACCGTGCATCATCGCCTTGGTCTTCGCGAAGTCCTTGCTCGGCCCGCCCTCGACCAGGTACGACGCGACCGTGAACGGAGCGCCCGCGAACCCGATCAGCGGCGTACCGCCGAGCTCGGAGACCAGCTGCTGGACGGACTCCGTGGTGTACGGCACGTCCGCCGGGGTGACCGGCCGGACCCTTCCGACCCCCTCCGCGTCCCGGATCGGCTCCGCCACCACCGGGCCGATACCGGGCTTGATGTCGACGTCGAACCCGGCCGACTTCAGCGGGGCGACGATGTCGGAGTAGAAGACAGCCGCGTCCACCCCGTAACGGCGGACCGGCTGCAGCGTTATCTCGACGACGATGTCGGGCCGCGTGAGGGCCTCGAGCATCGGGATGCCCTCCCGGACCTTGCGGTACTCGGGCAGCGCGCGGCCCGCCTGGCGCATGAACCACACCGGGGTGTGCGGCGGCCGCTCACCCCGGGCAGCGAGCAGATAGGCGGAACTGTCCAGTGATGGGGGTAACGTCGAGGCCACAGTCCGATGATCCCACGCGGCGACCGGCGCTCGGCGGCCTGGTCGCGCACAGCTACCGGCGCGTCTAAGCAGGCGGCGGTGAGTAATCAGTCGTAGGCTGCCGATATGGGTGCCCGCAAGCAGGTCGACGCGCCACCCGCGGAGTTCGCCGAAGCAGTCTCGCAGTTACGAGGTGCCCGGTTCCGGCCCGAGGTTTTCGTCGAGGAGATGCCCGCACCGCAGCGGATCGCACCGCATGCGGCGGCGGTCAGCGCGGACGTGACGGTCGACGGTGACGATGTCGCCACCGGCCGGCTGGTCGTCCTCTACGATCCCGCGGGGAACGACGCCTGGCAGTCGACCTTCCGCTGTGTCGCGTACGTGCGTGCCGCCGTCGAACCGGAGATGGTGACCGACGCGCTGCTCGGCGGCGTGGGCTGGACCTGGCTGATGGAGGCGCTCGCGGACCGCGGTGCCGACTTCCTGGCACCGAGCGGTACCGTGACCAGGGTGGTATCGGAGAGCTTCGGCGGGATGGCCGACGACGACGCGACCGCGGAGATCGAGATCCGCGCGTCGTGGAGCCCCGTGCCCGGACCCGGCGGACTGATCGACGTGACGGGACACGCCGAGGCGTGGGGTGAGGTGCTGTGTACGGCGGCCGGCCTGCCGCCCGTTCCGCCGGGCGTGGTCGCGATGCCGACCCGGCGCGGACAGCGGGGCCGATGAGCCCAGCCGACCAACAGCCCTCCGCACCGGAGGCTCCGACCACTGACCTGCCCCTGCTCGAGCTCAGGGACGGGCTGTCCGAGGTGATCGACACCGACCCGGCGCTGACCGAGGCGGTCGAGGCGTTCCAGGCCGGCACCGGTCCGGTCGCCGTCGACGCCGAGCGCGCGTCCGGCTACCGGTACTCGCACCGCGCGTACCTGGTGCAACTGCGCCGTGAAGGCTCCGGCTCCGCCCTCGTCGACCCGATCCCGTTCGGGGACCTGTCCGCGCTCGGCGACGCGATCGTCGACACCGAGTGGATCATCCACGCGGCCAACCAGGACCTGGCCTGCCTGGCCGAGGTCGGGATGGTGCCGCGGAAGGTCTTCGACACCGAGCTGGCCGGCCGGCTGCTGGGCTACCCGAAGGTCGGGCTCGCGTCGCTGGTCAGCGAAGTGCTCGGCTACCGGATGCGCAAGGAGCACTCCGCCGCCGACTGGTCCACCCGGCCGCTGCCGGCCCCCTGGCTGGTGTACGCCGCGCTCGACGTCGAGATGCTGATCGAGCTGCGGAACGCGATCGAGCAGGAGCTCCGCCGCGCGGGCAAGTGGGAGTGGGCCGATCAGGAGTTCACCGCGATCCTCGACGCTCCCCCGCGGGAGCCGAAGCCGGACCCGTGGCGTCGTACGTCGGGCATGCACCGGGTGCGGAACCGCCGCAGCCTGGCCGTCGTGCGGGCGCTCTGGGAGGCCCGCGACCAGATCGCGGAGTCCGCGGACATCTCCCCCGGCCGGATCCTGCCGGACGCCGCGATCGTCGAGGCCGCGTCGGCGATGCCGGCCGACCGGGACGCGCTGCAGAAGCTGACCGCGTTCAAGGGCCGCGGCGCGCACCGGCACATGCGGACCTGGTGGGAGGCGGTCGACCACGCCCGCAGGCTCCCCGAGTCGCAGCTGCCGAAACAGGGCCCGCGGTACGACGGCCCGCCGCCGGCCCGCGCCTGGGCCGACCGCGACCCCGACGCCGCCGCCCGGCTCTCCGCGGCCCGTACGGCGGTCGCCGAGATCGCCGAGGCACACCGCCTCCCCACCGAGAACCTGCTGGCCCCGGACACCATCCGCCGCCTTGCCTGGTCCCCGCCGCCGGAAGTGAACGTCGACGTGGTCACGAACTTCCTCCGCGACCACCACGCCCGCCCCTGGCAGATAGCCCTCACCGCCGACGTCCTCACCGACGCCATGACCTCCGAGGCCCCCGCCAAACCCCTGGACTAATCCAACGGACACCGCTCCGCAGAAAGGACACCGCTCCGCGGCGGCAGTTCTTTCGGCCGCCTCCGGCGGCGTGCTACCGCCACCGGGCGGGAGCTGACGCGGCTAGCGGGAGCCCATGCCGGGCTGCTGAGGGTCCGAACAGGGCGCTCAGACAGGTGCTAGACCTCTGGGTGGAAGATCGCGCTCTGGACGTACTCCATCGCCCTGACGAACTTCTCGTCGGTCAGCCGCCGGGTCATCTCCTCGGGCGTCACGTCCTCGATGCGGGTCTGGAGCCAGTAGAGGTTGCCGTACGGGTCGTGGACCCGGGCGACCACGTCACCCCAGAAGAGGTGGGTGGGCTCGGTCACCACCGTGCCGCCCGCGGCGACAGCCTGCCTCAGTGTCGCCCGCACGTCAGGGACGTACAGGCGGAGGAACGCAGGTGTCGCCGGCCACTCCGGCTGGTCTGTCGCCTCCGGCCGGTCGAACATCATCACTACCGAGTCGCCGATCCGCGTCTCGGCGTGGCCGATCCTCCCGCGTTCGTCGACGACCCTCCCGCCGAGGTCCTCGGCGTCGAACGCCGCGGCGAGGAAGTCCATCAGCCCGGCAGTGTCACGCCCGATGATCCACGGCGTCACCGTGTGATACCCGTCCGGGATCCAGCGCACTGTCATCTCCTGCTCCTTGGGGTCGGTTGTCTTCGACCCTAGGAACAGAACCGGACGGCTTCTGTCCGCTACTACCAAAGATCTCGCCGCGCAACGTGAGCAACGTCTGCAGGGCGCCGATCAGGATCACCGTCGCGATGATCGCGAAGATCTGGCGATAGCTGAGCAGGCTGACCAGCAGACTGCCGAGTGCCAGCGAGACCGCCTGCGGCGTCGAGATCAGGACCTCGACGGCGGTCGACACCCGGCCGATCAGGTGGGTCGGCGACCGCCGCTGCATCAGCGTCGTGAGCGACACGAACGTCCACGGCAGCCCGACTCCGCAGATCGCGGCGCCGACCAGCACCACCGCGATCGACGGTGCGGCGGCGCAGACGATCGTGGCCGCAGCCAGCACGACCAGTCCGGCGACGCAGGTGGCGATCTCCCCGAGGCGCCGTACCAAGAGACTCGCGGTCAGCCCGCCGAGCACGGCACCGACGCCCTGGCAGGTCACGAAGACGCCGGAGAACGTCGGCGGCTTGCCGAACGCGTCCATCAGCGCGTAGATCGACGACTCGAAGAACCCGATCACCAGGATCGAGATCGCCAGCCCGAGCAGGACGTTGCGGAGCACCCGGTCGGCGACCAGGAACCGTACGCCCCCGAGCAGGTCCTCCCGGAACGTGCTCCTCGCCGGGGCCGGGGTCTCGGTGATCTTGATCGTCGCGATCAGCAGTCCGGCGATCGCGAACGTGGTCGCGTCGATCACCGCGACCAGCCAGCCGCCCGCGGAGGCGAACACCGCCGCGCCGACGAGCGGCCCGAAGAGACGGTAGCCCTCCTTGATCGTGGCGAGGCTGGAGTTCGCGTCGACGAGCAGGTCGTCCGGCAGGAGCTCCTTGACCAGCCCGTTCACAGCCGCGGGCAGCACGACGAACGAGACGCCGTACAGGAACGCGACGGCCCAGATGATCCACACGTCGCCGGCGTCCCGGACGAGGACCAGCGGGAGTACGGCGGCCGCGCTGGCGAGGTTGCCCCAGACCAGGATCCGCTTGCGCGGCAGGCGGTCCACCCAGACGCCGAGCAACGGCGCGCCGAGGGCCGGCAGCACCATGAAGAAGAACGTCAGGCCGGCCTGCGCGTTCGAGCCGGTGAGCGTCTTCACCCACATGCTCAGCACGAGCAGCATCACCGAGTCGCCGAGCATCGACGTACTCAGGCCGCCGAACAGGCGCCCGAACCCGGGCTGCGCGAACAGCTTCCTCATGCCGGATCGACCCCCGGGAAGTACGTCGGCACACCCCAGGTGACGAATTCGCACAGCCGCGAACCCGCGGGCCGCTGCCCCGGGTCGGTGAGCCGCTCGACGTACCGGTCGAGGACCGCGTTGAGCGCGTCGTTCATCTCCCGGAGCTCGTCCGCGGTGAGCCAGGCGACCATCTCGGTGTTGTTGCGGGCGGCACGCCACTCGTCGGTGTCCTCCGGCGCGCGTTGCTGCGACTCCCGGAGCCGGTCGATCGCCCGGCCCATCATCACGTCGGACAGGCCCTCCGCCGCGCGCCGCTGCTCGCCCGACGCCGACGCGTGCTCCTCGTCCCAGCGGAACCCGAGCCCCGGCACCTGCCACGGCCGTTGCCGCCCCTTGCCGCCCTCGGCCTCCACGACGAACCCGTGCTGCGCCAGCTTCCGCAGGTGCCACGAGCAGTTCGCCGGCGTCTCGTCCAGCCGATCCGCCAGCTCGGTCGCGGTCAGCGGTCCGCTGATCGACAGCAGCTCGATGATCGCCATCCGCACCGGATGGGCCAGGGCGTTGAGCTCGCGGGGGTCGCTGAGGCGGCGATGCGGGGTAGGCATGCGTCGAAAGTACTCTTTCGAAACACCTCTTGCAATACCATCCAGAAGAATCGCCCGCGGCGAAACCAGCGGGCGATCTCCGGTGGGTCAGGCGGGGAGTTGTGCCTCGATGGCGGTGATGACCTCGTCCGACTCCGGCTCGGTGCGGGGGCGGAAGCGGGCCGCGACGGTGCCGTCGGCGGAGATCAGGAACTTCTCGAAGTTCCACTGGATGTCGCCCGCCTCGCCGTCGGCGTCCGGCGTCAGCGTCAGTTCGGCGTACAGCGGGTGCCGGCCGTCGCCGTTCACCTCGAGCTTCCCGAGCATCGGGAACGTCACGCCGTACGTCGTCGAGCAGAACGTCTCGATCTCCTCGGCCGACCCGGGCTCCTGTCCGCCGAACTGGTTGCACGGCGCCCCGAGCACGGTGAAACCGCGCGACTCGTACTTCTTCTGCAGGTTCTCCAGGCCCTCGTACTGCGGTGTCAGGCCGCACTTCGACGCCACGTTCACGACCAGCACCGCCTTGCCCTTGTACTCGCCGAGCGAGGTCGGTGCGCCGGACAGCGTGGTCAGCGGAATGTCGTACAGGCTCATGCTCATCCTCGGGTTGTCGGTAGATGCCGGGCGAGAAAGTCTTCGGTACGCCGCCACGCGAGCGCGGAGGCGTCGGCGTTGTGGAACATCGGCAGCGGGTTGTCGAACGCGTGCCCGGCACCGTCGTACCGGTACACCTCGGCACCTCTCAGCGCGGGCACGATCGCGTCCACGTCCAGGAACGTGTCGTCGTTGCCGAAGTGATGCAGGCTCGCCGCCTGGGGACGGAGATCGAGCAGTCGCGGCAGCGCAGAGCCGTAGTAGCTGACCAGTACGTCGGGAGCCGCGACAGCGGCCACGTTGTACCCGAGCCCACCACCGAAGCAGAAGCCGACGACCGCGGTACCCCGGCCGCGCGCCTTCAGGTACTCCAAAGCCGCGACCGCGTCAGCGACGGCCTGGTCCCAGTCGACCCGCTGGACGATGCTCATCGCGCGCGGCATCAGGTCCGGCGCGGACTCGTCCAGCTCGGTGTCGTCGAGACGCCAGTAGATCTCCGGCGCGATCACGTAGTACCCGAGGGAGTGCAGATCCGCCGCACGGTGCTTGATGTAGTCGGAGACCCCGAAGATCTCCTGGAGCAGCAGGATTCCGGGCGCGTCGGTCTCCGCGGATCCCCACTCGTGGAATGGAATCTCCAAGGTCACACGGTGAAGCGTACGACCTCTGGTTCGACCGGTACCGGCTTGGGTGCGGGCATCCACGCCTTCGTCTCGGCGATCGCGTCCAGCAGCAGGTGGTACAGCCGGTCGTCCGGGTTCGGCACGCAGGCCTGCGAGATCCCCTCGACGGCGCACGAGACCGCGCGGGGCGCCGTACGGCGGGCGAAGTCCGGTGTGACGCGACGCGAGCGGGCAGTGAAGGATCGCGCCCACTTTGTCGCCTGCGGGACGGCCTGCAGGATCGCTTCCGACTCCGGCTCGAGGTCGTCCAGCGGCCGCCCGTCGAGCGCGGCCAGCTGCCGCTCCCCCACCAGCAGCGCGACCGCCAGGATGTACTGGCGCTCCTGCGAGACGACCGGCAGCGCGTGCCGGATACAGCCGGCGGTGACCCGCGGTACGACGTGTGGGTCATCGGGGGTCAGCCCGATCACGGACGGGATCAGTGGCGCCAGCCGGGAACGTCCCGAGTCGCTGGTGCAGTCGTTGACGTCACGGGCAACGCCGGCCAGCAGCGGATGCGTGCAGGCGGGATGGTCGGACCAGGGCTCGCCGGCCAGGTACGACGCGAACTCCATGAAGCAGGCGCCCTTGCGCGGGCTGCGGTGTTTCCCCCGGCTGAGGACCGGTACGGCCAGATCAAGATTGTTCATGGAACAACTCCAGTAACGCGGACCTTGACCACCAGCATGCGCCCAATCGCGCCGCATTGCCACGGGTAACCCACTTGTGAGCGGGCGCACACGGCCCGGTTGTTTTGGAGTTCTGTTACTCACGGGTAGCATCGGGGTAGATTTCCCGACCTTCAGAGGAGGGCCCTCGTGCCCCGTGAGATCCGCGATGTGGTGTACGTCGACGGCGTTCGCACCCCGTTCGGCAAGGCCAAGGGCCAGTACGCCGAGACTCGCGCCGACGACCTGGTGATCAAGTGCATCCGGGAGCTGCTGCGGCGGAACCCGGGGCTGCCCCCGGAGCGGGTGGACGAGGTCGCGATCGCGGCCACCACCCAGATCGGCGACCAGGGCCTGACCATCGGCCGGACCGCCGCGCTGCTGGCCGGCCTGCCGAACACCACGCCCGGCTACGCCATCGACCGGATGTGCGCCGGCGCGATGACCGCCGTCACCACCACCGCGGCGGGTGTCGCGTTCGGTGCGTACGACGTGGTCATCGCCGGCGGTGTCGAGCACATGGGACGGCACCCGATGGGCGAGGGCGTCGACCCGAACCCGCGGATCATCTCCGAGAAGCTGGTCGACACCTCCGCGCTGGTGATGGGCTCGACCGCCGAGAACCTGCACGACCGGTACCCGGCCATCACCAAGGAGCGCGCCGACGCGTACGCCGTGGCCTCCCAGGAGAAGGCGGCCAAGGCCTACGCGAACGACCTGATCCAGCCGGACCTGGTACCGGTCGCGACGCGCTCCGCGGAGCAGGGCTGGGGCTACGCCACCACGGACGAGCCGATGCGCCCGGGGACCACGGCCGAGGATCTCGCCGGGCTGAAGACGCCGTTCCGCCCGCACGGGCGGGTGACCGCGGGCAACTCCGCCGGTATCAACGACGGCGCGACCGCCTGCTTGCTGACCTCCGCCGAGACGGCCGAGGAGCTCGGGCTGACCCCGAAGATGAAGCTGGTCTCGTACGCGTTCGCCGGTGTCGAGCCCGAGGTGATGGGCGAAGGCCCGATCCCGGCCACCGAGAAGGCGCTGCGGCTCGCGGGGCTGACCATCGACGACATCCAGGCGTTCGAGGTGAACGAGGCGTTCGCGGTCCAGGTGCTGGCGTTCCTGGAGCACTACGGCATCGCCGACGACGACCCGCGGGTGAACCCGTACGGCGGTGCGATCGCGTTCGGGCACCCGCTCGCGTCGTCCGGTGTCCGGCTGATGAACCAGCTGGCCAAGCAGTTCGAGCAGCGCCCCGAGGTCCGCTACGGCCTCACCACGATGTGCGTCGGCCTCGGCATGGGCGGCACGGTCATCTGGGAGAACCCCAACTGGGAAGGTGCGGCCGCATGAGCCTGCAGGAACTGATCGACAGCGCGTCGGCACTGTCGACCGACGAGGTGGTCACGGTCGCTCACTCGCGGGATGTCGTACTCCCCGGGAAAGCCGGCTTGATGGCGCTCATCACGCTGGACAACGGGCACGACCACACCAAGCCGAACACCTTCGGCCCGAAGGGCCTCGGCTCGCTGAACGCGGCGATCGACGCGGCGCTGGCCCGGGACGAGATCGTCGCGATCGGCGTCACCGGCAAGCCGTTCATCCTGGCCGCCGGGGCGGACCTCACCGGCGTACCGAAGCTGACCGACCGGGAGCAGGCGCTGGCGCTCGGGAAGATCGGGCACGGCGTGCTGCGGAAGCTGCAGGACGGCGGCAAGCCGTCGTTCGCGTTCGTGAACGGTGTCGCGCTCGGCGGCGGGCTCGAGGTCGCGCTGCACGCGACGTACCGGACGGTCTCGGTCGCGGCCGGGATGCTGTCGACCCCGGAGGTGTTCCTCGGCCTGCTCCCCGGCTGGGGCGGCAACTTCCTGCTGCCGAACCTGATCGGCGCGGACAACGCGGTGAAGGTCGTCGTCGAGAACGCGCTGAACCAGAACAAGATGCTCAGCGGGCCGGAGGCCGTGAAGCTCGGCATCGGCGACGTACTGCTGGAGTCGGCGGACTTCCTCGAGCAGTCCCTGCTCTGGGCCTCGAAGGTGCTGACCGGGTCCGTGGTCGTCGAGCGGGCGGAGATCGACCGTGGCGAGGCGTGGGACGCAGCCGTTGCCCGAGGCAAGGGTTTTGCCGACGTCAAGGTGAGCGGGGCGGCGCCCGCGCCGTACCGGGCCCTGGAGCTGATCGCGGCGGCCAAGGACAACGACCGTGACCGCGGGTTCGCGGCCGAGGACGAGGCGCTCGCCGACCTGATCATGAGCGAGGAGCTCCGCAGCGGGCTGTACGCGTTCGACCTGGTGAACAAGCGGGCCAAGCGGCCGGCCGGTGCGCCGGACAAGTCGCTGGCGCGGCCGGTGAACAAGGTCGGCGTCGTCGGTGCCGGTCTGATGGCGGGGCAGCTGGCGCTGCTGTTCGCGCGCCGGCTCGAGGTACCCGTGGTGCTGACGGACCTGGACCAGGAGCGGGTGGACCGCGGGGTCGGGTACGTGCACGGTGAGATCGACAAGCTGCTCGCGAAGGGCCGGGTGCGCCCGGACAAGGCGAACCAGCTCAAGGCGCTCGTCACCGGGTCGGTGGACAAGAGCGTGTTCGCGGACGCGGACTTCGTGATCGAGGCCGTGTTCGAGGAACTGCAGCTGAAGAAGACGATCTTCGCCGACCTGGAGAAGATCATCCGGCCGGACGCGGTCCTGGCGACCAACACGTCGTCGTTGTCGGTGACCGAGATGGCCGCGGACCTGGAGCACCCGGAGCGGGTCGTCGGGTTCCACTTCTTCAACCCGGTCGCGGTGCTGCCGCTGCTGGAGATCATCCGCGCGGACCGGACCGACGACGCGTCGCTGGCGACGGCGTTCGCGGTCGGCAAGAAGCTGAAGAAGTCGTGCGTGCTGGTGAAGGACGCGCCGGCGTTCGTGGTGAACCGGCTGCTGACCCGCTTCCTCGGCGAGGTCAGCGCGGCGGTGGACGAGGGTACGCCGATCCCCGACGCCGACAAGGCGCTGTCGGCGCTCGGGTTGCCGATGCCGCCGTTCGTGCTGCTGCAGCTGGTCGGGCTGCCGGTCGCGCTGCACGTCGCGGAGACCATGCACCGCGCCTACCCGGAGCGGTACGCGGTCTCCGGGAACCTGGCGAAGGTGGTTGCCGCCGGCAAGAGCTCGTTCTACGTCTGGCCGGAGGGCAAGCCGGTCGTCGACCCCGAGGTCGAGGCCCTGGTCACGGTCGGCGACAAGCCGTCGACCGCCGACGAGCTCCGCACCCGCGTGCTCACCGCTCTGGCCGAGGAGATCAAGATCATGCTCGACGAGGGCGTGGTCGCGGAGGCCCAGGACATCGACCTCTGCCTCCTCCTCGGCGCCGGCTGGCCGTTCCACCTGGGCGGAATCACGCCGTACCTGGACCGCACCGGCATCGCCGAGAAGGTCAACGGCACCCGCTTCCTGCCGAAGGGCGTCGCCGGCCTCGCCTAGTACCGCTGGGGGTCGGTGCGGCGCCGGAAGCCCGCTCCGGCCCCCAGCAACCAGGGACACAACGCACCTCACCTGATGTGGGGAGTATTTCTTGCCGATCCGGGCGGAGAATCCTCCCCACTCCGGGTAGCTGCTCGACCTGCAGCAGCTACCCGGTTGTTGCTCAGTTGTCAGTTCTTCGTCAGGCCTTCTGGGCCTCGCCGGTTTTCTGTTCGATGCCGACGCGGCTCTTGCGGTAGCCGTACAGCGCGTAGATGACGAACCCGATCACCATCCAGACCAGGAACCGGATCCAGGTCTCGATCGACAGGTTCAGCATCAGGTAGACGCAGATCAGCGCGGCCAGGATCGGGATCACCGGGTTGCCCGGCACCCGGAACGAGCGCTTGATGTCCGGCCGGCTGCGGCGCAGCAGCGGGACCGCGATCGAGACCAGCGTGAACGCGGCCAGCGTGCCGATGTTGACCATCTCCTCGAGCTTCCCGATCGGGGTGACTCCGGCGATGATCGCGACCAGGACACCGATGCCGATCGTCAGGCGGTACGGCGTACCCCACTTCGGGTGCGTCTTGCCGAGCTGCTTCGGCATCAGGTGGTCACGGCTCATCGCGAACACCACGCGGGCCGCGCCGATCATCAGCGTCAGGACGACGGTGGTCAGACCGGCGACCGCACCGGCCGAGATCAGTGTCGCGAAACCGCCCCTGCCGACCGACTTGAACGCCTCCGCGAGCGCGGCCTCGCCGTTGATGTCGCTGTACTTCACCATGCCGGTGATCACGATGCAGACCAGCACATACAGCACCGTGCAGATCGCCAGCGAGCCGATGATGCCGCGCGGCAGGTCGCGCTGCGGGTTCTTGGCCTCCTCGGCCGTGGTCGCGACCACGTCGAACCCGATGAACGCGAAGAACACCAGCGACGCGCCGGACACCAGGCCCATGATCCCGAACGTCGACGGCGTGAACCCGAAGACCGCCTGGAACAGCGGGGTGGTGACGTCGACGCCGCCGCCCGGCGCCGGCACGCTCGGCGGGACGAACGGCGTCAGGTTCGAGCCCTTGATGTAGAACAGGCCCGCGACGATCACGAACAGCACCACGAACAGCTTGATCGCGACCAGCACCAGGTTGACCCGCAGCGACTCCTTGATGCCGATCGTCGCCAGCGTCGCGAGCACCAGGACCAGCAGCATCGCCAGCACGTTCACGTGACTGTCCGGCCCGATCGAGTCCGGCCAGCCCAGGCCGATCTGATCCAGGAACAGTTTCGCGTACGTCGACCAGCCCTGCGAGACGACGCTTGCCCCGAGCATCAACTCGAGCAGCAGGTCCCAGCCGATGATCCAGGCGAAGATCTCACCGAGCGAGAAGTACGAGAACGTGTACGCCGAACCGGACACCGGCACGGTCGACGAGAACTCGGCGTAACACAACGCGGCCAGCGCACAGCAGATCGCGGCCAGGACGAAGGACAGTGCGATCCCCGGTCCGGCGTACAGCTTGGCCGCACGCCCGGTCAGGGTGAAGATGCCGGCACCGATGATGACACCGATGCCGAAGACGGTCAGGTCGATCGCGGTGAGGCGTTTCTTGAGCTGATACTCCGGCTCGTCCGTGTCGGCGATCGACTGCTCGATCGTCTTCTTCCGCACAAGACTCATCTGCGCCTCCTCGACAGTGCCTCATTGCGAGACGGGGACGGAACCCTTCGAGGTTGCCTCTCTGACGGGATGAGGTCAAACCGCCACTCAGCGTTGTGGCCTGTATGTTGTGAGTGCTGTCCACAATGTCGCCTCGGTCAGCCCCGTGCGGTCCTGCAGGATCCGGTCGCGGGACCCCTGGTCGACCCCGTTGCGCGCCATGTCCTCGTACAGCTCTTCGACCTTCGGCAGCCCGATCCGGTGGACGAGGAACCGGACGGCCAGCCAGCTGACGCCGTACACGTCCGCGGAGTTCTGGTAGAAGCCGCTGTCGCCGGGCAGCGCGGACAGCTGCGGTACGGCGGTGTCGACGACCTCCTGCTCCCACTTGACGACCTCGCCCGGCCCGCTGATCGCCTCGATCCCCCGCCAGGACACGTATTCCGCCGCGCCCTCGGCCAGCCAGAGCGGCTCGTACCCGCCGAGCGCCGCGGTCACCACGTGGGTGATCTCGTGCGACAGCAGGATCTCGTCGACCTGGTCGCGCTGGTTCGGGTTGATCACGATGTACCCGCCGGCGACCGTACCGTCGGCGGTTTCCTGACCGGGCAGCGACGAGAACGTCGACCCGGTACTGGCCGCGGACTCGATGTCCTCGTCGGCGAACCGGGCGTCCCGGACATCGGTCTCGTCGAGTGCGATCACCAGCACCGACCCGCTCCACTTCAGCGGCCAGTACGCCGTCACCTCGGCGAGGCCCTCGTTCGCGGCGCGGACGATCGCCCGGCCGCGCCTGGTGTCGCCCTTCTCGACGATCACCATCACCCGCGGCGCGCGCTGCACCTCGATCCGGCCGAGGTCCCACGCCTCGCGGTGCGCGCCCGGTCCGAGGTCCGGGTCGAGCTCGTTGTCCGCGGTCAGCAGCCAGTGGCCGTCGCGCGCGACGAACGTGTAGCCCAGCTCGGTCGTCACCGGCGTGAAGTCGACCTCGGGGATCTGGTAGCGCATCAGGATCCGGACCAGGTACGTCGTCCGCCCGTGGGCCCTGAGCAGCGCCGGGTTGAAGCGTTCCTCGGCCTGGCTGTAGCCGATCTCGGTGAAGCCGATCTCCATCAGGTTCGCGAACAGGATCTTCTGGGCGGCGACCAGCTTCTTGTTCAGCGGATCGACGTCGGCCAGGAACTGCTGCTCGTTGCCGGTCTGCACGGCGCCGGCCCGGCGTACCAGGATGGTGTCGATCGCGACCCTGCGGGCCGCGACGGCGGCGGCGATCCGGGACGGCTTCGTCGTCCGCACCGGGGTCGGCGCGGACGCGCGGGCCCGGAGTTCCTGCTCGCGTTGTTCAACGGTGTAGACGACGCCGCCGGAGACCAGGACCACCGCCAGCAGCAGACCCAGCCACCGCCTCATGCTGCCGCGGCTGCTTTCAGGGCACGGAACAGTCCGGCCTCCGTCATTCCGAGGTGTTCGAGCATGATCCGGTCGCGGTCCTTCTGGGTGACGCCGAGTGAGGCGAGCTCACGGTACAGCGTCCCCACCTCGGTCGGGCCGAACCGCGTGAACAGGTAGTCGAGCGCCAGCCAGGACAGCGGGTACGAGCTGTCGGCCTGGTCGAAGAAGGTCGCGTCCGCGGGCAGCGCCGTCACGTTCGCGAGGTACTTCGTCCGGACGTCCAGGCGGTACTGGCCGATCGCCAGGTCCTTCTGCCCGGCCATGGGCAGGAACTCGACGTACGTCGCGGCGCCCTCGACCATCCAGCGCGGGGCGTACGGCCCGTACGGCGCGGTCGCGACGTGGGTGAACTCGTGTGCCAGGGTGCGGGCGTCGACCTTCGACCGGTTGTTCGGGTTCAGCACGACGTACGAGTCGGTCCGCTCTCCCTCGCCGGTGACCTCGCCGGGCAGCGTGCGGTACACGAAGGTCGCCATCGCGAGCGCGTCCTCGGCGTTCTTCGGCTGCGAGTAGTCGGCGCCGCGGACCACCTTGTCGGCGAGCGCGATCACCACGCCGGAGCCGTTCCACCCGCCGGGCCAGTTCTTCGACACCGCCTGGACGGCGTTCCGCGACATCGCGACGAGCTTGTTCGCGAGCGCGTCCTGCCCTTGCTCGACGACCACGAGGACCCGCGATGCGCGCTTCACCAGCACCGGCCCGAAGTCCCAGGCCTCCTCGTGCGAACCGCGCGGCAGGCGCTTGTCGAGGTCGGAGTCCGACACCAGCATCCAGCGCCCGTTCGACCGCCGGCTGAACGTGTACCCGAGCATCGCGCGCACCGGCACCAGGTCGATACCGCGGAGCTGGTATTCCATCGCGACCGCGACCAGGTACGTCGACGGGCCGTACTTCTGCGCGATCGCGTCGTCGTACTGCTGGGCGAGCTGCTGGTAGCCGAGCTTGGCGAAACCGAACTGGCGCAGGTTCGCGAACAGCGTGCGCTGCCGGGCGACGAGCTTGGTGTCCGCGGGGTCGACGTCCGCGACGAACTCCTGCTCGTTCCCGGTCAGGACCGCCTGCGCACGGCGCTGCAGCACCTGGTTGACGGCCGCGGACCGGGCCGCCAGGTCGATGGCCGGCGTACTCGGGCCGGCGGCCGCCGCGTCCTGGTTCCGCTGGCTCGACCGGTGCAGGTACAGTCCGCCGCCGACCGCGGCCGCGATCAGGACCAGCGACAGCAGGACCGGCCAGACCCGCGACCGCCGGCGGGCGGCGTGCCTGCTGTGTCGCCCTCCCCCGTCAGACATGGCGCCTGGCTAAGCGTTCCGGCCGCCGGCCCGGTCCGGCTCGTCGAGGGACACGTCGACGTGCTGCGTGAGCTGCTCGGTGATCTCGCGCGCGATCTCCTGCCCGGTCAGCCCGATCTCCTGCAGCACGGCGGCCCGCTTGGCGTGCTCGAGGAACACCTGCGGTACGCCGAAGTCGCGGAACGCCGTCCGGACGCCGCCGTCGCGCAACGCCTGGGCGATCATCTCGCCGCAGCCGCCGGCCCGGCCGTTGTCCTCGATCGTGACGACCAGCTTGAAGTCCGCGGCCAGCTCGACGAGCTCCGGCGGGACCGGCTTGACCCAGCGCGGGTCGACCACGGTGACACCGAAGCCGTGCGCCTCCAGCCGCTGCGCGACGTCCATCGCGGTCGCCGCCATCGCGCCGATCCCGACCAGCAGGACATCCTGGCCGGAACGCTGCAGTACGTCGACCTGCCCGACCCGGTCGATCTGCTCGATGTCCGGGAACACCTCGCCCTTCGCGAACCGCAGCGCGGTCGGGGCGTCGTCCACGTCGACCGCCTCGTTCAGCAGCTCCTGGAGGCGCTTGCCGTCCCGCGGCGCCGCCAGCCGCAGCCCCGGGACGAGCTGCAGCAGCGACATGTCGTACACACCGTTGTGGGTCGGTCCGTCGTCACCGGTGACCCCCGCGCGGTCGAGGACGAACGTGACGCCGCACTTGTGCAGCGCGACGTCCATCAGGGTCTGGTCGAAGGCCCGGTTCAGGAACGTCGAGTACAGGCAGACGACCGGGTGCATCCCGCCGAGCGCGAGCCCGGCGGCGCTCGTCACCGCGTGCTGCTCGGCGATCCCGACGTCGAAGGTCCGGCCCGGGAACTCGTCGGCGAACGGCGCCAGGCCGGTCGGGTGCAGCATCGCCGCGGTGATCGCGACCACGTCCGGGCGCCGGTGGCCGATCTTCACCAGCTCGTCGGAGAACACGTCGGTCCAGCCGCGCGGCTTGTTCAGCGGACGGACCTGGTGCAGGTTGTCCTCCTCGTCCTGCTCGGCGGCCGGGTAGCCGAAGCCCTTCTTGGTGACCGCGTGCACGATCACCGGGCCGCCGAAGGCCTTCGCGTTCCTCAGCGCGTCCTCGAGCGCCTGCCGGTCGTGGCCGTCCACCGGGCCGACGTACTTCAGCCCGAGGTCCTCGAACATGCCCTGCGGGGCGAGCATGTCCTTGAGGCCCTTCTTGACGCCGTGCAGCACCTCGTACATCGGCGGGCCGACGTACGGCGTCCGGCCGAGGTTCTTCTTGATCAGGTCGAGGATCTTCTCGTACCGCGGATTCGTGCGCAGGCTGGTCAGGTGGGTCGCGAGGCCGCCGACGGTCGGGCTGTACGAGCGGCCGTTGTCGTTCACGATGATGACCAGGTTGAGGTCCTTGGCGGCGGCGATGTTGTTCAGCGCCTCCCAGGCCATGCCGCCGGTCAGCGCGCCGTCGCCGATCACCGCGGCCACGTGCCGGTTCTCGCCGCGCAGCCGGTACGCCTTCGCGAGGCCGTCGGCGTACGAGAGCGCGGTCGAGGCGTGGCAGTTCTCCACGATGTCGTGCTCGGACTCGGTCTGGCTCGGATACCCGGACAGGCCGCCCTCCTGGCGGAGCGTGCCGAAGTCCTTCGCCCGGCCGGTGACCAGCTTGTGGACGTACGCCTGGTGGCCGATGTCGAACACCAACCGGTCCCGCGGGGAGTCGAAGACCCGGTGCATGGCCAGCGTGATCTCGACCATGCCGAGGTTCGGGCCGAGGTGGCCGCCGGTGCGGGTCACGGTCTCGACCAGCACGTCGCGGATCTCGGTCGCCAGATCGGTCAGCTGCTGATCCGTCAGCTTCTTGAGGTCTTCGGGACCCTCCACCCTCTCCAGCACGCGCATCGAGCTCCTCCCGCGGGTCGTCCTCGAATGCTTGAGTCTATGCACGCCACGCCCGGATTCCGAACTCGGAGACAGCGTGCTGGCCCGGTCCCGGGCAATCTCACACTCCAAGACGCTACGCCCGTGTGGCTGGTTCGGACGTGTGCTGCGTCTCACTTAGGGTGATCAGGTGGAGATGGTGAGGACGTTGTTCCGGAAGTACGACGGGCAGCCGCACCGCCTGGTCGAGGCGATCCGGCTCGGTGAGGACGAGCACGGGCTGTGGGTCGGCTCGCTCCCCGGCAGCCAGGGCCAGCGCGCCGACGGCAGCTGGAAGTCCATCGACCACCACCGGGTCCGGCTGTTCCCGCGCGGGCAGTGGTGGAGCGCGCTGTTCAACGACGAACCGCACCAGACCGCGATCTACTGCGACATCACGATGCCGGCCGAGTTCGGCGTCGACTCGGTCACCGCGGTCGACCTCGATCTCGACATCCGACTGCTCCGCGACGGCAGCGTGCACGTGATGGACGAGGACGAGTTCCACGAACACCAGATCCGCTACAACTACCCGCCCCAGGTCGTCGCCACCGCGCGGGCCGTGTGCGACCGGCTGGCCGCCACCATCACCACCGCGGAACCCTTCGTGACCGCGTACAAGCCGTACCTGGAGCAGATCCGCTCGCTGACGCCCTGAGCCGATAGGTTGAGGGCCATGCGCGATGTCCGGGTTGTCTACCGCAAGTACGACGACAAACTGCACTGGCACCAGTGGATGCGGTATCTCGGCGAGGACGAGTACGGGGTGTGGCTGGGCGCGCCGGCCGGGTCGGTGTCGCAGCGCGGGGCCGAGCCCGAGGTGACGCAGGAGCAGGCGCACGTGCAGCTGTTCCCGCGGGACAAGTGGTTCACCGCGATCTTCAACGACGCCCCGCGGTACACCGAGATCTACGCCGACATCACGACGCCGGTCGAGTTCTCGGACGACGTGGTGACGATGATCGACCTCGACCTGGACGTGATCAAGCGCCGCGACGGCACGGTCTTCATCGACGACGAGGACGAGTTCGCGGAGCACCAGCTGAAGTACTCGTACCCGCCGGACGTGATCGCCACCGCGCGCGAGACCTGCGACTGGCTCTTCCGGGCCGTCTCCACCGAGGAGCCGTTCCTGACGGTCTACAAGACCCACTTGGACAAGATCCGCTAACGCACCCGGTGCACGCTCAGGGTTCCGTTCTTGAGCATCATCAGGCCGGGCAGCGGGCCGCGTTGGCCGGCGAACATGTCGGCGACCGGGGCGACGGTCAGGTAGAGGTTCTGGCCGGCCGGGACGTCGACCGCGATCGCCGGGAGCTCGAAGGAACGCCGTACCCCGCGCGCGGCGTGTTGCTCGCGGAGCGGCATCGTGTTGTTCTGCACGACCTTGGCGGTGAGCGGGCTCTTGCCGACGCTGAGCGCGAAGTACGCCGCCGACTGCGGGATGATCGTGTAGACGTTCGCGGTCACGGTCGGCGTACCGGCGACCGTGACCGGGCCCTTCGCGATCGGCAGGTTGACGGGCAGCCCGGCGCCGGTCGGTACGACGATCTTGCCGAGCGGGTAGCGCTTGTTCGGCGTCAGGCTCCGTTGTGTCAGGCAACGACCGTCGGCGGTGGACAGGTGGTACGTGCCGAAGCCGCGCAGCCCTTCCGGCTTGTGCAGCAGCTTCTCCTGCATGAAGCGGATCGACAGGCTCGAGAAGTTCGGTGAACCGAGCGCGATCGAGCACGGGTCGCCGGGCGTCGCGTACCCCGGCGGTACGACGGCCGGCAGCGTGTGGCCGCCGTTGTACCCGACGAAGATCGACCGCGCCCGGGCCTTCGCCGTCAGCGCGTGGTCGAAGTTCATGAGTCCCTGGTTCAGGTTGAACAGGTTGTCGGAGATGCCCTGGCCGAACAGCACCGGGATGTCGAGCTTGCGCCCCTGCGCCACATGCCACGCCGGACCGTTGTGCGCGAAGAACGCGTCCAGGTCGCGCCCCGCCTGCCCGCCGGGCCAGGCGCCGGTCGCGATCAGCGCGACGAACGCCTTCGACACCGCCGGCGGCAGGTGCGTCCCGCCGCCGGCGAACAGGATCGACAGCCACATCGTCCGGGCCGCTTCCTGCGGTGCGAGGCTCTGCTTCAGGTCCCACCAGGTGATCTCCGGCGCCAGCGCGTCGAACCGGGTCGCGCCGCGGTCCCGGAGCTCGGTGAACGCGCCCGCGAACTGGTAACCGCCGCCGTACGACCCGCCGATCGCGCCGATCAGCGGGTCACCTGGCCGTTGCTTCGTCACCCAGTCCAGGCCGGCGACCAGGTCGACGAGCTTGACCACGTCGCGGCCCTCGTAGTCCGGGTTCATCACGTGCGCGACGCCGGTGCTCTGCCCGAAGCTCCGCTGGTCGAAGCTCAGTACGCCGAACCCGGCGTCCAGCCACGCCTTGAACGCGGCCGGGTCCGTGGTCCGGCTGCCGCCCCAGCCGTGGCTGTGGAAGATCAGCGGCACGGTGTGCTGCTTCGTCGCATCCGCAGGCCTGAAGAGCGTGTAACAGATCTTCACGGGCGTCGTCGTCCCAGGCTCGGGCACCGACTCCACGCATCCGTTGGTCACGGCCGCGTCGGCTGCCCGTGCCGGGACCACCGGCGACAACAGCAGAGCGACGACACCGACCAGCGCAAGCACACGACGACACACCATCAGTCACTCCCAGTGGTCAACGGATCCCGCTTCGCACACGCTAGAGGACCCGCCGCGCGATGACCAGATCCCGCACGCGACCTTCGCTCAGCCTTCGGCGAACCGATGGGTGGAATCCGCGGCGCCGCTGCGACACTGTGCCCGTGCATATCGCGATCGAGGTCGTGGCCCTCGTCGCCGTCGTCGCGGCCGGCGCCGCGCTGGCGCGGCGGATCGGCCTCTCGGCTCCCCTGCTGCTGGTGGTCATCGGGATCGCCGCGTCGTACCTGCCGTTCATCCCGCGCGTCGAGCTCGAGCCCGAGGTCGTCCTGGTCGGCTTCCTGCCGCCGCTGCTGTACTCCGCGGCGATCAAGACCAGCCTGGTCGACTTCTCCAAGCACCGGCGGTCGATCGGGCTGCTGTCGGTCGGTCTGGTCGCGTTCACCGCGCTCGGCGTCGGCGTCGTCACCTGGTGGCTGCTCGGCCGGGTCGCGGCGTCGATCGGTCAGCATCCGCTGCCGTTCTGGGCGGCGTTCGCGATCGGCGCGGTGGTCGCGCCACCGGACGCGGTCGCCGCCACCGCGATCGCCAAACGCGTCGGCCTGCCGCGTCGGATCGTCACGATCCTCGAGGGCGAGAGCCTGCTGAACGACGCGACCGCGCTCGTCTGCCTGCGGACGGCGCTCGGGGCGGTGCTCGTCGCCCCGACCGTGCTGCACGTCGGGCTGGACTTCCTGCGCGCGGCCGGTGGCGGCGTCCTCGTCGGTGTCGTGGTCACGTTCGTCCTGGCGAAGATCCGCCGGCGCTTCACCGATCCGGTGCTCGACACCACGCTCAGCCTGACCGCGCCGTTCATCGCCTACATCGCGGCCGAGAACCACACCGTCCGGGCGTCCGGCGTACTGGCTGTCGTGGTGACCGGCCTGCTGCTCGGTCACAAGGCACCGATCATCCAGTCGGCCAAGTCGCGGATGTCGGAGCGGACCAACTGGCGGACGTTCCAGTTCCTGCTGGAGAACACGGTCTTCCTGCTGATCGGCCTGCAGACCCGGTGGATCCTCGACGACCTCACCGCGAGCCCGTTGCCGGCCTGGCTGATCGCGACCACGACCGTCGCGGTGTTCGTCACGGTCGTGTTGCTGCGGCCGATCTGGGTGATCCCGACGACGCTGCTGTCCCGCCGGCTCCTCGGACCGTCGCGGCCCGGGCCGGTGTCCCGGCGTGCGCTGATCGTGGTGTCCTGGGCCGGCATGCGCGGCGTGGTCACGCTTGCCGCGGTCTTCACGCTGCCCCCGCAGACGCCGCACCGCGAAGTACTCGTGTTCATCGCCCTGGCCGTCACCGCGGGCACGCTGCTCGTCCAGGGCTCGACCCTCCCCTGGCTGGTCCGCCGGTTGCGCCTGCCCGGCCCCGACCCGGCGGAGGACGCGCTGCAGGAGGCCGCCGTACTGCAGGGAGCGCACCGCGCCGCGATCGCCAAGCTCGACGAGCTCGCGAAGGCGTCCGACCCGCCCGCGGTTCTCGACGTACTGCGGCAGCGTGGTGAGGCCCGGGCGCAGGCGGCCTGGGAGCGGCTCGGGCGACCGGAGAGCGAGTACGAGACGCCCAGCGAGGCGTACCGGCGGCTGCGGATCGCGATGCTCGAGGCGGAGCGGTCGCACATCCTGAAGGTCCGCGACGCCGGGCTGGTCGCGGACGAGGTGCTGCAGCGGGCCCAGAGCGCGCTCGACATCGAGGAGTCGATCCTGGACCGCGACGAGGACGACGACGTCGGCGGGCGCTCCGAGGACCTGCGGCCGAAGGTGCCGCCGGGCGGGGCGTGTTCGCACCTCGACGAGGCGCCGGTGGTCGTCACACCGAACACGCCGGACGGCTGCGAGGAGTGCCTCGCGACCGGCGACTCGTGGGTACACCTCCGGCTCTGCCTCGGCTGCGGGCACGTCGGCTGCTGCGACTCGTCGGTGATGAAGCACGCCAGCAAACACCACGAGGAGACCAAGCACCCGGTGATGCGCAGCTTCGAACCGGGCGAGACTTGGCGCTGGTGCTTCGTGGACGAGAAACTGGGCTAGTGGCTGACTGTCTGTTCTGTTCAATCATTGCGGGGACGACGCCTGCGCAAATCGTGCTGGACACACCTGACGTCGTGGGGTTTCTCGACGTACGGCCGGTGTTCAAGGGGCACACGTTGCTCGTGCCTCGGGAGCACGTGCCGACGCTGGTCGAGCTGCCCGACGAGCTGACCGTGCCGTTGTTCGGGGCGGCCCGCTCGGTGGCGGCCGCGGTCCGGACGGCGTTCGACGCGCAGGGGTCGTTCGTTGCCGTGAACAACGTTGTGTCGCAGTCGGTGCCGCATCTGCACGTGCACGTCGTACCGCGCACCAAGGGTGACGGGTTGCGCGGGTTCTTCTGGCCGCGGACGAAGTACGCCGACACAGCCGAGGCCGAGGAGTACGCCGGGAAGCTACGCGCCGCGCTCGCGTCTTAGGACGTACTCCACCTGTGGCAGCGGGTTGCCGTCGCCGAAGTCTCTGGTCTGGGTGGCGCCGGTCTCGGTGAAGCCGCACTTGGCGTAGAAGCGCCGGGACTGCGGGGTGTCGCGCAGGGTCCAGAGGTGGACGCGGTCGGTGTCCAACTGCTGGAGGGTCGCGTCCATGAGAGCGGCCGAGACGCCGCTCCCCCAGCCGTCGGGGTGTGTGTAGAAGCTGTAGATCTCCGCGTACCCGGGGCGCGTCTCGGAGGGGAGCGTCCACGACATCGCCAACGGCCGGTCGCCGAGCAGCCCGAGCATCACCAGCCCGTTCCCGTCCGCCAGCCGCTGGTGCCATCTGGTCAGCCGGCTCGCGATCCCTTCGCGCGCGACCTCCACGGGGAACAGCGGCGCGTACGCCGCGCCCCAGGAAGCAGCATGGATCTCGCCCACCGCCTCGGCGTCAGCGGCGACCGCACGCCGCGCGGAGATCCGCCCGCCCGGCGCAGGCTCGGGGTGATCAGCGGACGGGGCGGTCAAGGCGGTCCTCCAGCTTGGTGAGAGCGCGGTCGACGGCCGCGCGGACGGTCTGGTCGGGATCGTCAGCCAGCCGGCGGACGGCGTCGGCGTGTTCGTACTCCCCCGCGGCGCCGACCGCTCGGACGGCGGCTGCGCGCACTCGGGGGAGCTCGTGGTCGAGCAGCGGCAGCAGCACGTCGACGAGCTGGCCGAGCTCCCGTTGCGCGGTGATCTTCGCGACGTGCTCCTGCACCCGCCACGCCGGATCACCCGCGGCCTCGCGCAGCACGTCGACGAGGTCGTCGCGCCAGACATACAGGAACGCCCGAACCGCCCACACCCGGATCCAGTAGTAGTTGACCGGATCGACAGGCGACTTCCACCCGCCCGGATTCTCCGCCCCGGTGATCGCCACCAGCTTCGGCAGCGCGGCGCCGTACGCCTCCTCCCCCGAGATCTCCTCGGTGAGAAAGGCGACGCACCAGTCGATCACGGTGTCCTCGCCGAACTCGGCACAGGCCGCCCGCATCACGTCCCGCGGGGCGTCTCTCGTCGTCATGGAGCCAGTAAAGCGCAGCGCTACGACAGTTTTTGACTACCGGCAGTACCGGAACTGCCGGTCATTCTTCCTGGTGGTCGCCTGGCCGCGGCGGTGCAATCGAAAGGTCCGAAGGCGGACACATCGAAGGAGGGGAACGATGAGGCAAGCAGTACGCATGACTGCGGTACTCGCCGCCGCTGGGGTCACGATCCTGACTTTCGCTGCCACCAGCAGCGCCCAGCCGGTCCGGGCAGTGGTCCAGCCGACCGCTGTACAGGCCGCGCCCGCACCACACGATGACACCGACACGGTCTACGTGACCGGGAAGGCAAAAGACGGGTCGACCACCGTCACCATCTACGATCCGGCCGAGGGGGTTTCGCCGGATCAGCTGCGCACCATGCTCCGCAGGAGCGGCGTCACCGGCGTACTTGCGAAGGGCGTCCAGCCGCCGACAACGCAACCAGGCCAGAAGAGTGCCCAGGCGACCGCACCGCAGGCATGCCTGAGCTACGGGTCGGCGCGTGAGTGGTGCAACCACCGCTGGAGCTACGGCGCGTTCAACGACCCGCAGGTCTACTTCCTGGACCACACATCCTCGCGCTGGCCGGTCACGAACGCCGTGGCCGACTGGTACAAGGCAGTCGGCATCGACGCCTACTACCGGTGGTACACCGCGGGCTGCCCGAGTGGCCGGCACTGCGTCAACGTGTACAACGGCAACTACGGCGCGAGCGGCTGGTACGGCCTGACAACGTGGAACCCGGGCACGCAGGGTCCCGTCACAGTCAAGCTGAACGACCACTACTCGCTGACGGCGAACCAGCACCGCACGATCGCCTGCCACGAACTGGGGCACGCGCTGTCGCTGGCTCACGCCACCAGTACGTCGAGCTGCATGTACTCCGGTACGTACATCTCGCTGCATCCGAGCAGCAACGACTACAGCCTGCTGCCGCGCATCTACCCGAAGCCGGGTACGTGATCGGCAGTGCATGACAGCGGGGCCGGTCGGTAGGACAGCCGACCGGCCCCGCGCCTTGTGCTTGTTGCTGTGGTCAGCCCGCGATCAGCGAGCGGAGCACGTACTGCAGGATGCCGCCGTTGCGGTAGTAGTCGGCCTCACCGGGGGTGTCGATGCGGACGACCGCGTCGAACTCCTTGACGCCGCCGTCGGGCGAGGTCGCCTTGACGTGCACGGTCCGCGGGACGGAGCCGTCGTTCAGCGCGGTGACGCCGGTGATGTCGAACGTCTCCTCACCGGTCAGGCCGAGGGACTCCGCGTTCTCACCCTCCGGGTACTGCAGCGGCAGCACGCCCATGCCGATCAGGTTCGACCGGTGGATGCGCTCGAAGGACTCGGTGATGACGGCCTTCGCGCCGAGCAGCGCCGTACCCTTCGCGGCCCAGTCGCGGGACGAGCCGGAGCCGTACTCCTTGCCGGCCAGGATCACCAGCGGGGTGTTCTGCGCCGCGTACGCCTGGGCGGCGTCGTAGATCGTGGTGACCGGAGCGTCGTCCTGGGTGAAGTCGCGGGTGAAGCCGCCCTCGGTCCCCGGCGCGATCTGGTTGCGCAGCCGGATGTTCGCGAACGTGCCGCGGATCATCACCTCGTGGTTGCCGCGGCGGGAACCGTACGAGTTGAAGTCCTTCCGGTCCACGCCGTGCTCGGCCAGGTACTTTCCGGCCGGGCTGTCGGCCTTGATCGAACCGGCCGGCGAGATGTGGTCGGTGGTGACCGAGTCGCCGAGCTTCGCCAGCACCCGGGCCCCGGCGATGTCGGTGACCGGCGACGGCTCCTTCGCCATCCCGTCGAAGTACGGAGGCTTGCGCACGTACGTCGACTCGGCGTCCCAGGCGAAGGTCTTGCCCTCGGGCGTCGGCAGCGACTGCCAGCGCTCGTCACCGGCGAACACGTCCGCGTAGTCCTTCGCGAACATCTCCTTGTTGATCGAGCTCGCGATCGTCGCCTCGACCTCGTCGGCGCTCGGCCAGATGTCCTTCAGGAACACGTCGTTGCCGTCGGTGTCCTTGCCCAGGGCATCGTTCTCGAAGTCGAAGTCCATCGTGCCGGCCAGCGCGTACGCGATCACCAGCGGCGGCGAGGCCAGGTAGTTCATCTTCACGTCCGGGTTGATCCGGCCCTCGAAGTTCCGGTTGCCGGACAGCACGCTCACCACCGCGAGATCCGCTTCCTGCACGCCGGCCGAGATCGCCTCGGGCAGCGGGCCGGAGTTGCCGATGCAGGTCGTGCAGCCGTAGCCGACCAGGTGGAAGCCGAGCTTCTCCAGGTACGGCGTGACGCCGGCCTTCTCGTAGTAGTCGGTGACGACCTTCGAACCCGGCGCGAGCGACGTCTTCACCCACGGCTTCGACGCGAGGCCCTTGTCGACCGCGTTCTTCGCGAGCAGCGCGGCGGCCAGCATGACCGACGGGTTCGACGTGTTGGTGCAGGAGGTGATGCTGGCGATCACGACGTGGCCGTGGTCCAGCTCGATCTCCTGACCCTCCAGCGTGACCTTGGTCTTCTTCGACGGGCGATCGCTCGCGGCCGCGACCTGGTGCGGGTTGTCGTCCGGGTGGCCGTGGCCGTTCGGCGCGTCGCTGGCCGGGAAGCTCCCGGTCTCCGACGGGTCGACGTCCTTCTCCTCGGCCGCGTAGTCCGGCAGCACGCCGCGGAACGACTCCTTGGCCTTGCTCAGCTCGATCCGGTCCTGCGGGCGCTTCGGGCCGGCGATCGACGGCACGACCGTCGACAGGTCGAGCTCCAGGTACTCGGAGTACCGCGGCTCGACCGAGGGGTTGTGCCAGAGGCCCTGCTCCTTGGCGTACGCCTCGACCAGCGCGACGTCGTCGTCGGAGCGACCGGTCAGCCGCAGGTAGTCCAGCGTCACGTCGTCGATCGGGAAGATCGCGCAGGTGGAGCCGAACTCCGGGCTCATGTTGCCGATCGTGGCGCGGTTCGCCAACGGGACCGCCGCGACGCCGTCGCCGTAGAACTCGACGAACTTGCCGACCACGCCGTGCTTGCGCAGCATCTGGGTGATCGTCAGCACGACGTCGGTCGCGGTCGCGCCGGCCGGAACGGCTCCGGTCAGCTTGAAACCGACGACCTTCGGGATCAGCATCGACACCGGCTGGCCGAGCATCGCGGCCTCCGCCTCGATACCGCCGACGCCCCAGCCGAGGACGCCGAGACCGTTGACCATCGTGGTGTGGCTGTCGGTGCCGACGCAGGTGTCCGGGTACGCCTGGCCGTTGCGGACCATCACGGTCCGGGCCAGGTGCTCGATGTTGACCTGGTGCACGATGCCGGTGCCCGGCGGGACGACCTTGAACTCGTCGAACGCGGTCTGGCCCCAGCGGAGGAACTGGTAGCGCTCGCGGTTCCGCCCGTACTCGAACTCGACGTTGCGCTCGAAGGCGTCCGGCGTACCGAACACGTCGATGATCACCGAGTGGTCGATGACCAGCTCGGCCGGCGCCAGCGGGTTGATCTTGGTCGGGTCGCCGCCCAGCTCACCGACCGCCTCGCGCATCGTGGCCAGGTCGACCACGCACGGCACACCGGTGAAGTCCTGCATGATCACCCGGGCCGGGGTGAACTGGATCTCGGTGTCCGGGGCCGCGTTCTGGTCCCAGTTGCCGAGCTTGCTGATGTGCTCGGCGGTGATGTTCGCGCCGTCCTCGGTGCGCAGCAGGTTCTCCAGCAGGACCTTCAGCGAGTACGGCAGTGTGTCCGCACCCTCGATGCCCGCCAACCTGAAGATCTCGTACGACTGCCCGTTGACCTCGAGTGCCCCCTTGGCACCGAAGCTGTCGACGCTCGCCATCAACCTGCTCCTCTGTCCAGTCCGTGTCCGCACTGCATCTATTCGCTTATGGCCATCCTGCCGAGCGAGTCAGCCGGTGGCGAGGTCAGGTTCCCCTAACCTCGCACCAAAACTCTCTCGACATCAAGATACACGACATCGAGCCAACTTTCAGCGAGTCACCGCCGGCCCGGAAACGGGGCCGACTCGGCTCAGGAGACCTGAGGTAGGACGTCGGAGGCGATCAGGTCGAGGTGGTCCAGGTCGTGCAGATCCATGATCTGGACGTACTGACGGTCCGAGCCCGCGGCGGCGAACTGGCCGAGCCGGTCCACGACCTGGGCCGGCGTACCCGCGATGTCCTTCTCCGGGTGCGGCTCACGGCCGACGGCCGCGGCGCGCCGCTTCACCTCGGCGTCGTCCTTGCCGACGATCACCGTGTGCGCGGTGGACAGCGCGAGCGTCCTCGGGTCCCGCCCGGCTGCGTCGCAGGCGGCCCGGACCCGCTCGAACAGCGTGGCGGTCTCCTCGACGCCGCGGAAGCCGGCATTGAACTCCGCGGCGTACTTCGCGGCCAGCGCGGGCGTCCGCTTCTTGCCCGCGCCGCCGACGATGATCGGCGGATGCGGCTGCTGCACCGGCTTCGGCAGCGCCGGCGAGTCGGAGATCTGGTAGTGCTCGCCGTCGAAGTCGTACTTCTCCCCGACCGGTGTGTCCCACAGCCCGGTGATCAGCTCGAGCTGCTCGGTCAGCAGGTCGAACCGCCCAGGGGTGTCCGGGAAGTCCAGCCCGTACGCCTTGTGCTCGGCCTCGTACCACCCGGCGCCCAGCCCGAGCTCGGCGCGGCCGCCGCTCATCTGGTCGACCTGCGCCACCGAGATCGCCAGTACGCCGGGGTTGCGGAACGTGGCGGAACTGACCAGCGTGCCGAGCTTGATCCGCTGTGTTTCACGGGCCAGCCCCGCGAGCGTGATCCACGAGTCGGTCGGCCCCGGCAGGCCGTTGCCGTCGCCCATCACGAGATAGTGGTCGGAACGGAAGAACGCGTCGAACCCGTTCTCCTCGGTCTTGCGCGCGACGGCGAGAAGGTCGTCGTACGACGCGCCCTGCTGAGGTTCGGTGAAGATCCTGAGAAGCATGGCGCCAACGCTATCTCGCGCTCGTGTACAGCTTCTCCAGGTACGACGGCTGCCATTCCGGGCCGCGGTCGTACAACCGGCGTACCAGCCCGTCCACGTCCAGCCGCTCCTCGACCGGGTTGTCCCACCAGTCCGGCACCTGGTCGTACCACCGGTCGATCCGCAAGGTACGCCCGGCCGCGTCGATCCGCGCGAACAACCACCCGCCCTGCGCGCTCTGTGCCTCGGTCAGCCACAGGTCACCGAGCAGCTCGCTGAGCTTGTCGTCCGCGACCTCCGGATCGTCCACCTCCGGCGGCTCCAGATCGAACCGGTACGACGGCGCGTTCGGATCCAGCACCTGCACCTGGATCGTGAACCCCGAAGGCACGATCGCCGTCCGCGCCCGGCACCAGGCCCGCAACGCCACCACCGCCGCCGACTCCTCCGGCCGCGGCCGAGGCCGCTCCACCTCGGCCCGCATGGCCTCCTCGAGCGACCCGGCCGGCGGCACAACCCTAGGGCCCCCGCCCCCGATCAACCCGAGCCCAGGCACCACCATCGGCACCGCCGTCAGCCCGTTCGGATCGTTGACCGGCACCCCGGCGGACCCACTCGCGGTCTGCTCGTCCGGCTCAACCCCTGCCGCGTGCCCGTTCAGCTCACGCTGGTCGCCCGCCTGATCCCCGCCATCCCCGTGCGCCCACCGCGGCACGAACTCCTGACGCCGATCCCCGGCCACGTCAGCCACGCCGCCGTCCCCGACGGTCGCATCATCATCCACCACCGGCAACGACCCAGTAGGCGTCTCGTCCTCCGGGTCCCCCACCACCCACCGAGCCCCCACACCACCAACCGAAGCCCCGGCCGCCCACCCCACATCACCAGAGCCGCCCCGCTCCACACCCTCATACGACCCACGCCCGACGTCCCCATCGAAACCACGCGCCACGCCCTCGTACGGCCCACGCCCGACCCCACCGTCGGAACCACGCGCCACGCCCTCGTACGACCCACGCCCAGCGCCACCGCCTGCCACAGACGTCGAACCGTCATCCGGGACACGCTCAGCGCCATCCTCAGCGCCACGCGCCAAACCCTCACCCGGCAGACGCTCAACGTCACCGTCAGCGCCGTACGCCGAGCCCTCATCCAGCACACGCCCAGCGCCACCGTCGGGCCCATACGCCGAACCGTCGTACGACATACCCTCAGCGCCACGTGCCATACCCTCATCCGGCGCACGCTCGGTGCCAGCGTCGGGCCCATACGCCGAACCCTCGTACGGCGCATGCCCGATGCCACGCTCGGCACCCTCATACGACACGTGCTCGGGGTGGCCATCGGAGATGCGGTCCGAATCCTCGTGCGGGACACGCCTGGGGTCACCGTCGGTGCCACGCTCCTCGTACGGCGCGTGCTCCGCATCGCCGTACACAGCGTGCCCGGCACCGTCGTACCCCACACGCCCGACATCTCCCCCGCGGGCGCCCTCCGCTCGCTCGTGCGGCAGACCCGGATCGCCGTACGCCGCAGGCCACGCGGCACCGTCCGGTGCGGTCCCCGCGCCAGACACCGGCTGCACCTCGGGCTGAGGCCCCGGCCCAGGCGCAGTCTCTGGTTGCGGAGCGGGATCGGGCTCTGGATCCGGGAACGGCTCAGGCAAGGGCTCCGGCCCCGGCTGCGGCACAGGATCAGGCTCCGGGGACGGCTCGCCCGGCTCAGGCCCCGGGACAGGCTCAGGCCCCGGCACGGGCTCTGGTCCCGGAACAGGCCCTGGGACGGGCTCAGGTCCCGGCACAGGCCCTGGGACGGGCTCGGGTCGCGGCACAGGCCCTGGGATCGGCTCGGGTCCCGGGACGGGCTCTGGTCCCGGAACAGGCCCTGGGACGGGACCAGGCCCCGGGACAGGCCCCGGAATGGGCTCTGGTCCCGGCACCGGACTCGGGCCGGGAACCGGCTCCGGACTTGGACCCGGTGTCGGTCCGGGGGTCGGCTCCGGGTCGGGAGTTGGGCCGGGGACGGGTGGGGTGGGGTCGGGCCATGGAGCAGGGTGTGGTTCTGGTTGGGGCCAGGGTTCGGGGTGAGGTTGCGGCCACGGCTGCGGCTGCGGCTGCGGCTGCGGCTGCGGCTGCGGCTGCGGGTAAGGCTCTACCTGACCTTCAACCTCATACCGCTGGTGACCGCCCCCATCCGGTACGTCGGTCCCGGCCGCGTACACGTCCGACTCGTCGTCAACCGGCACCGCCGGTACTGCGGGAATCTCAGCAGTCTGGTCGTCCGGATCCAACTCGACGCCGGCCGCATCCGCCACAGTTCCTGCACCGGCCGCGGGCAACTGCTCCGGGGGTGCGCTCGGCACAGGTGCGAACGGTGACGGGCCAGTGAACGAGGCGAGGTCCTCTTCGTCAGCGTCCTCGCCCGCATCCAAGGGTCCTTCGTCGAGAACCGCCGCGATCTCAGCCGTCGGCGCGTCATCGTCCTCGAGGTTGACGGGTGCCCCGGCCTCAAGCTCGCCCGCACGACCTCCAGCCGCCGCCTCACCCGCCAACGCCGAGCCGCCAACCGCACCCGCCCGGGGCGCGAACGGCGACCCAGCCGGCACCTCATCAACCGACCCCGAAGGCGCAAAAGGCGAACCATTCGGCACCTCGTCCGCACGGCTGGTGGGCGGCTCGTGGGCGGAGTCGGTGCGGGCGTGTGGCGCGTCAGAGGACGGGGCGCCCGGGTACGCCGACGGGGCGAACGGGGAACCCGTCGGCACTTCATCCCGGGGGTCGCCAGGGGTAACCGGTGGAGTGCCTGCGTAGGCCGACGGCGCGAATGGTGAGCCGGTTGGCGTCTCATCCGCGGAAGTCGTCGTTGGCTCGTGGGCGGCGCCGGCGTGTGGCGTGTCAGGGGCCTGGGCGGCCGGAAGCGCCGACGGGGCGAAGGGGGAACCGGTCGGGGGCTCGTTGGATTGGGGAGGTTGGTGGGGTGGGTTTTCTTGCCATTCGCCGTTGACCCAGCGGGGGCCGGTCCACTCGGGGGCGGGGGTGTCGTCGGTGAAGGGGGTGTAGGCGCTGGTGGGTTCCTGGTCCGACCAGGAGGGTTGTTCGGTGGTTTCCCAGTCCTGGTCGGGGGCAGGAGCTGCCGCGGCTGCTGGGGCGTCGGCGAAGAGGCTGTTGAAGAAGTCTTCGCCTTCGTACTGGCCGCCGCCTACCCGGGGAGGTTCGGAGGACGGGAGTGTGTAGCCGCCCGGTGCCGGGTGGCGGATCGGGAGGCCGGAGCTGGGGGTGTCGTCCGGGATGTACGTCCCCGGAGCAGCCGGGTCGTACTGCTCTGCCGGTGGCGTCTCCTCCGCGGGCGCGTCGTGTTTGCGGCGCCGGAGCCAGCCCTGCCTCTTCCCCGGCGCCGGTTCGTCGGGCGCAGCCTCCGCCGGCGGGGTGGCTGGGATGGGTTGCCCGGTGAAGGGGCTGATGCCGGGCGGTACGACGTACGACTCCTCGTCGTCCGGCAGCGGGTTGTCTCCGGTCACGGGGGGTTCAACGACCGAGACCTCGGCTGTGTCAGGGTCTGCGGGGAAACTTGCCGGTTCTGCAAAGTTTCGGCTGAAGTCCTCTGCCGCTGCGATCCCGGCCGGCAGGTCCGGCTGCAGCGGTGAGCGCGGGTCGATCGCGAAATGCCCGAAGAACGCGCCCAGAGACTCGACCGACACCCCGGGCCCCCGGGCGGCCTGGATCAGCGCGACCCCATGCGGCCGGAGCTCGTCGAGGCCGCCGAGGTAGTCGGCCCATTCGGCCACCCACTCGATCATCTCGTCGGCGGCGGCCTCGTCGGAGGTGATCCACTGTCCGATCGGCGCGAACCCGTCGTCGACCGGCTGCCACGGATCACCCGGGTACGACGCCCGCGCCCAGGTCGCGTTGAACGCGCCGTACACGAACCCGAGCTCTCCCGCGGTCTGCCGCTGCCGCACCTCCGGCTGCCCGATCCAGTCCGGCGAACCGGCGAGCAGGTCTTCGCCGGCCGTCTGGCTGTGCTGCGTGTGGAACCCCCACAGCACGGCCCGCCCGTCGGCGAGCCGGGTCATCCGGAGCACGGACGCCGTCTCGTCCTGGTGGTGGTACCCGTCGGCGTCGGCGTACCACCGCCGGTCGAAGCCCGTGGCATGGGCGACCGCGGCGAGTGCGGTCCAGCGGGCGCGCAACTCCTCCGGGTCGTCCAGGTCAACGAGCGGCATCAGGTCTCCAAGCGCATTTGGAATCCAGGCCCAGACGCTACCCGAGCCCTCCCTGACTGGCCACTTACCGGTCATGGGGCCTCCCGTACTGGACTGAGGAGCGCAGGGAGCGTAGCGACCGGAGCGACGAGGGAAGGACGGGAGTTACAGCCCCATGACCCGCCGCGACGGAGTCGCGGCATCAGCACTGTCCACAGGCTCGAGTACGGCGACGCACTCGATGTGGTGGGTCATCCCGAACAGGTCGAACGCGCGCAGCGACGCGATCCCGTACCCGAGCCGCCCGAACGTCTTCAGGTCCCGCGCCAGCGCCGCCGGATCGCACGCCACGTACGCCACCCGGCGCGGCCCGAGCGCGGCGATCCGCCGTACGACGTCCTTCCCGGCACCGGTCCGCGGCGGGTCGAGGACGACCAGGTCGACATGTTCGAGGCCCTGACCGGCGGCCGCGTTCAGCACCCGGTCGACGTCACCGTTCTCCAGCGTGACCCCGTCGAGGTCGTGCAGGTTCCGCCGGGCGTTCCGGACGGCGTCCTTGTCGCCCTCGATCGCCAGCACCGCACAACCGGCCTCGGCCAGGAACGCCGCGAACAGCCCCACACCGGAGTACAGATCGAGGGCGGTCTCACCAGCAGCAGGCTCCAACCCGCTCAGTACGGCGTCCACGAGCATCTCCGGCGCCGCCGGGTGCACCTGCCAGAACCCGCCGGCCTCCACCAGGAACCGCCGGTCGCGGACGACCTCGACCAGCCGCTCCCCCGGATCCTGATCCGTTTGTACGGCGGTCTTCCCCTCGGACGAGACCACGGCCTGCACCGAGGACACTCCCGGCCACCGCGTGTCCAGTACGGCGGGCGTCCCCGGGTGCGCGATCAGGCACCGGTCGATCGGCACCAGGTCGTGCGAGCGGTGCGCGTACATCCCGGGCCGCCCGTCCACGACGGCGTACCGCATCCGCGTCCGCCAGCCGAGCCCGTCGTCACCGGGCGACTCCATCACGACGGTCCGCTCGATGCCGCCGATCCGGCGCAACGTGTCCGACACGACGGTCGCCTTCAGCCGGCGCTGCTCCACGATGTTCGCGTGCTGGAAGTCACAGCCGCCGCACAGGCCGGGCCCGGCGTACGGGCACGGCGGGTCGATCCGCTGCGGCGACGGTGTGAGCACCGAGACCGCATCGGCCCGCAGGTACTTGGCGGTCTGCTCCGTGATCCGGGCGTGCACCAGCTCGCCCGGCAGTGCGTGCCGGACGAACACCACCTGCCCCTCGTGCCGGGCGACACAGTGTCCCCCGTGCGCGACTGGCCCTACCTCCAGCTCGACTACCGCCCCGACCAGACTGTTTTGGTCTGTCACCGATCTCCTGACGCCTTGCGGGCACCGCGCCGTACCTGGCCGGCCACCCGTTCCACCCGGTCCTGCCGCTCCTCGGCCCCCTGCGACGAGAGCAGTTGATAAGGAACTGACGTAACCATGACACCAGGTGTGAACAAGAGCCGCCCCTTGAGGCGGAGTGCGCTCTGGTTGTGCAGCAGGTGCTCCCACCAGTGCCCGACGACGTACTCCGGGATGTAGACCATCACCACGTCCCGCGGCGACTGCCTCCGGATGTCGCGGACGTACTGCAGGATCGGCCGGGTGATCTCCCGGTACGGCGAGGCCAGCCGCTTGAGCGGGACCGGGATGCCACGGGCGTCCCACTCGGCCTGCAGTGCGTCGGACTCGTCCCGGTCGACGTCGACGGTGACGGCCTCCAGCGTGTACGGGCGGGCCGCCTTGGCGAACGCCAGCGCCCGGAGGGTCGGCCGGTGCAGCTTGGAGACCAGAATGATCGAGTGCACCCGGGACGGCAGCATCAGCGGCTCGTCGTCCTCGGCGGACATCTGCCGGCGGACCGTCTCGTAGTGCCGGTGGATGCCCTTCATCAGCAGGAACAGGACGGCCATCGCGATGATCGCGATGTAGGCGCCGAGCAGGAACTTGGTGATCAGCACGATCACCAGCACGACGCCGGTCAGCGTGAGACCGATCGTGTTGATGACCCGGGACCGGATCATCCGGGCCCGCACGGACGGGTCCTGCTCGGTCCTCAGCAGCCGGGTCCAGTGCCGGACCATGCCGGTCTGGCTGGTCGTGAACGACACGAACACGCCGACGATGTACAGCTGGATCAGCCGGGTGACCTCGGCATCGAACGCGACGATCAGCACGATCGCGAAGCCGGCCAGGATGATGATGCCGTTGCTGAACGCGAGCCGGTCACCACGGGTGTGCAGCTGCCGTGGCAGGTACCCGTCGCGGGCGAGGATCGAGCCGAGCACGGGGAACCCGTTGAAGGCCGTGTTCGCGGCCAGCACCAGGATCACCCCGGTCGACGCCGCGACCAGGTAGAAGCCGGGCGAGAAGTGATCGAAGATCCCCTTCGCCAGCTGGCCGATCACCGGGTCCTGCTGGTAGCCGGCCCCGACCGGTACGCCGTCGCGCAGCAGCTGCGTGGCCGGGTTCTCGGCGAACCGGACCTTCATCACGTTGGCCAGCGTGACCACGCTGATCACCATGGCGATCGAGATGGAGCCGAGCAGCGCCAAGGTGGTCGCGGCGTTCCGGCTCTTCGGCTTCTTGAAGGCAGGTACGCCGTTGCTGATCGCCTCGACACCGGTCAGCGCCGCACAGCCCGAGGAGAACGCCCGCAGGATCAGGAAGCCCATCGCGAGCCCACCGGCGCCGTGCGCGAACTGGTTCTCGGCCGCGATGTCGAATCCGGCGCTGGACGCCTGCGGCAGGTGACCGAACAGCAGCCGGCCGAAGCCCCAGGCCGCCATCCCGAGGATCGTGAACATGAAGATGTACGTCGGGATCGCGAACGCCGCCCCCGACTCGCGGACCCCGCGCAGGTTCATCGTGGTGAGGAACAGGACCGCGACCACGGCGGCCTCCGCCTCGTGTCCGGCCAGCGCCGGGATCGCCGACGCCGCGTACTGAGCGGCCGACGAGATCGACACCGCGACGGTGAGGACGTAGTCCACCAGCAGCGCGCTGGCCACCGTGAGTCCCGCGGTCGGCCCGAGGTTCTCGGTGGCGACCTCGTAGTCGCCGCCGCCCGACGGGTAGGCGTGGACGTTCTGCCGGTACGACAGCACCACGACCACCAGCACCACCGCCACGGCCAGCGAGATCTTCCACGAGATCGTCAGCGCGGCCAGGCCGGCGATCGACAGCGTCAGGAAGATCTCGTCGGGGGCGTACGCGACCGACGACAGCGCGTCGCTCGCGAACACCGGGAGGGCGATGCGCTTCGGCAGCAGGGTCTCACCCAACTGGGTGCTGCGCAGTTTGCGACCGAGCAGCAGCCGTTTGCCGATATCGCCTAGAGCGGGAGTCACACCGGTGATGTTAGATGGCTGAGAGGACCGTGTAGCGTCTACCTCTGCCGAAACCGACTCAGCGGCCCTACCGGGCAGGGAGTGATCACGGAGTGCACGTCGTCATCATGGGATGCGGCCGCGTCGGGTCGATGCTCGCCCGCGGTCTGGAGAAACGCGGCCACACGGTCGCGATCATCGACCAGTCGGCCGACGCGTTCCGGCGTCTGAGTCCCGCCTTCACCGGCCGGACGATCGTCGGGATGGGCTTCGACCGGGAGATTCTGATCGAGGCCGGAATCGAGGACGCCGAGGCGTTCGCGGCCGTCTCGAACGGCGACAACTCGAACATCCTGGCCGCCCGGGTGGCGCGCGAGACGTTCGGCATCGGGAACGTGGTCGCCCGGATCTACGACCCGGGCCGCGCCGAGGTGTACCAGCGGCTCGGCATCCCCACCGTCGGCACGGTCCGCTGGACCGTCGACCAGATGATGCGCCGGCTGCTCCCGGAAGGCTCCGAGCCCGAATGGCGGGATCCTTCCGGTACGGTCCGGCTGGCCGAGGTCCACGTCCACGCGGACTGGATCGGCCGGGTCGCCCTCGACATCGAGAAGGCCACCGGCGCCCGGGTCGCGTTCCTGACCCGGCTCGGCGAGGGCCTGCTGCCCAAGGCCGACACCGTCATCCAGGAAGGCGACCTGGTCCACGTCGTGATGCTGGAGCGGGACGCCGCGACGATCGAGTCCCAACTCGGCACCAAGCCTGAGGAGCTGTGATGCGGGTCGCCATCGCCGGAGCCGGGAACGTCGGTCGTTCGATCGCCGGCGAACTCCTGGAGAACGGCCACGAGGTACTACTGATCGACAAGGACCCGCGCGCGATCAAGGCCGAGTCCGTGCCGCGCGCCGAATGGCTGCTGGCCGACGCCTGCGAGCTGTCGTCGCTGGAGGAGGCAGCGCTGCAGCGCTGCCAGGTCGCGATCGCCAGCACCGGCGACGACAAGGTCAACCTGGTCGTCTCGCTGCTCGCCAAGACCGAGTTCGGCGTTCCCCGAACCGTTGCCCGGGTCAACCATCCGCGCAACGAGTGGATGTTCAACGAGGCCTGGGGCGTGGACGTCTCGGTGTCCACGCCGCGGATCATGTCCGCCCTGGTCGAGGAAGCCGTCTCGGTCGGCGACCTGGTCCGGCTGTTCACCTTCCGCCAGGGCGACGCGAACCTCGTCGAGCTCACCCTCCCCGAGGACTCCCCGATGATCGGCCAGCGCGTCGGCGACGTCGACTGGCCCCTCGACACGGCCCTGGTGGTCATCCTCCGCGAAGGCCGCGTCCTTCGCCCCGACCCCGAAGGCACCCTCGAGCTCAACGACGAGCTCCTGTTCGTCGCCGCCGACGAAACCGAGGAGCAGCTGGAAGCGATCCTCTCCCCCCACCACCTACGCGGCGAGTAGCTACCTAGGGCGCGGTGGGTGGGCGGGTCGAGGACTGCGCGGGTTCCTCGGGCTTGACCTCGGGGCGGGTGCCGCGGAGCAGGTGGGCGAAGTTGTCCTTGACCTCGTCCCACTTCTCCGCCGGCATCGAGGCGCGCAGTACGGCGTACGCGGCCCACAGCGTGACGGCGTAGAACGGGAGGCCAAGGCCGATCTTGGCGATACCCAGGGCGTTGACGTTGTGGGCGATGTAGAGCGGGACCATGATCACCAGGCGGATACCGACCTGGCTGGCGAAGACGATCGTGACCCGGTTCAGGCCGCGGAACAGGTCGGGGTCCTTACGCCAACCGAGCCACGTCTGGGTGATGACGCCGTACAGCAGGCCGAACAGCGGGTACCGGGTGACGATCGTGACCAGGTACAGCAGGCCGTAGCCGGCGTTCAGCAGGATGCCGGGCAGGAACGCGTCCTGGGCCTGGCCGGTGTGGTGCGCGGTCCAGGCCGAGATCAGCACGCCGATGAACCCGGCGATCACGCTCGCGACCGGCTTGCGCCGGATCAGCCGGTACAGCGCCACGACGCCGGCGGCCGAGATCGCGACGATCAGCGCGAGCTTGAGGTTGTGGTCGCTGAACCCGTACACCAACGTGAACGCGATCCACGGCAGGCCGACGTCGACCATCATGCCGACCCAGCTGCCGATGCCCTTCGACGCAGGCGGGGCGGCTGGAGCGGGCTCAGCCATGGGCTTCTTGGGGCCGGAGCTCGTAGCGCGGGTTGAACATCACCCGGTCGCCGTCGACGACGCCGATCCGGCCGGAGGCGATCAGCTCCGAGCCGGCGTGGATACCGCCGATCTTGCGGCGGCCGAGCCAGATCAGCTTGACCGTGCCGGTTCCGTCGTACAACTCACCCTCCAGTGCCGGTACGCCGCCGCGCGGGCTGAACGTGATGGTCCGCAGTGTCCCGTACAGCGTGACGAGCTCCCGGTCGTGGCAGCCGGTGATGGAACGCGCACCGCAGTCCTGCGCGAAGTCCTGGAGGACTTCCGCGTCCTGCTGGTCGCGGTCCCCGGCCAGGCCGCGGAAGGCGCGCTTCCACATCCCCGCGGGTTTGTTGCTGCCCATGATGTCGAGTGTAGTCCGGTCAGGCCTGCTCGGTGTCGTTCGGCTGGGCGCCCTCGGGCAGCCGCAGCGGCAGCGACTCGCGGACCGCCATCGGCTCGGTCCCGCGGACCACGACCACGTTCCGCAGGGTCTCCTCCATCGGTGCTGCGGCGTCCGGCTCGACGGCGGCGCGACCCAGGACGGTACCGCGGAGCAGCCAGCGCGGGCCGTCGACGCCGATCACCCGGGACGTCTGGCTGAAGACCTGTCCCTCCGGGTCCTCGACCGGGACCACCAGCACAAGTTCGGTACCGAACGGGCCGTCGGTCTCGGTCGCGGTCCCGCCCATCCGGGCGGCCTCGTCCATGATCTCCTGGCGTACTTCGTCCCAGATGCCGCTGGTCTTCGGCGCCGCGAACGCCCGCAGCTCGAGGGCGGAGTCGTCCAGCATCAGCAGCACGGCCTGGACGACGCCGCTCTGCTCGTCGACCTGCAGCCCCAGCTCCATCCCGGGCATCCCGGTGACCTGCAGCGCACCCAGGTCGATCCGGTCGCCGGACTCCAGGTCGGAGTCCTCGACCTCGGTCGAGTCGAACGGGCCTTCGGCACGAAGGTCCGGCGTCTCCTCGACGGTCTCGCTCGTCTCGGGCTCGTCGTTCTTGCCCTTACGGCGGAAGATCACAGCTGTTGCCTACTTCCTCGATGTTGGTCCGGGCGCTGGTGCCGCGCCGTAGTCTCGCGCATCCGGCAGGTCAAACCGGTGCACCTGATCAGCGTGTCACATCTCCGAAACCGCCGGTCGACCCGTGCCCCTGGTCGCCGCGCGCGGAGCCCGGCAGCGTGGTCACCTCGACGAACCGGGCCTTCTCCACCTGCTGGACGATCAGCTGCGCGATCCGGTCGCCGCGCCGGACGGTCACCTCGGCGTGCGGGTCGAGGTTGATCAGGTTGACCTTGATCTCCCCGCGGTACCCGGCGTCCACGGTGCCGGGCGCGTTGACGATCGAGACGCCGTGCTTGGCGGCCAGGCCGGAGCGCGGGTGCACGAACGCGGCGTACCCGTCCTGCAGCGCGATCGCGATGCCGGTGCCGACCAGGCCGCGCTCCCCCGGCTTCAGGGTCAGGTCGGCGGCCGCCACCAGGTCCGCGCCGGCGTCGCCGGGGTGCGCGTAGGAGGGCAGCGGGAGGTCAGGGTCGAGTCGCTGGATCAGTACCTCGGTCACGAGAGGCGACCCTATCGAGCAGTCTGTACGGTCCACATGCCAGGCTGGTCCCGTGGGCCTGGAACAAGAGACGTATCGCGAGAGTCTGCGGGTGCCGGTGTCGTGGTGGATCATCGCCGTCGCCACCGTGATCACCTTGTTCGTCATCGTCGCCGTGCCGGCCGGAACGCTCGCCGGCGCGATCGTCGGCGGACTCTCCGCGGTCATGCTGCTGGCGTTGTTCCTCCGGTACGGCGGGGCGCGGGTCGAGGTCGACGCGCGGAAGTTCCGCGCCGGGCGGGCCGAGATCGACCGGTCCTACCTCGGGGACGTGGAGGCGCTGACCGGTGACGCGGCGCGGACCGCGTTCGGGCGGGAGTGCGACCCGAAGGCGTACCTGGTCCTGCGCAGCTACCTCCCGGGCGCGGTCCGGGTGCAGATCACCGACCCGGGCGACCCGGCGCCGTACTGGCTGATCGCCACGCGGCACCCCGATCGGCTTGCTGCGGCGCTGAGTGGGCACAGCGTGGGAAGATCCTGACTGTCAGCAGTCTGTACGAGGAGGGTTTGCAGTGGTCGGAGCGAAGATCGGCTGGAAGCTGGTGCAGGCCGCGTTCACCATCGTGGTTGGCCTGGCCGCGAGCAAGGCGGTCAGCACGGCCTGGAAGCTGGGATCCGGCGGGAAGCCGCCGAAGGACGGCCAGGGCGAGTACCTGGAGGTCATGACCTGGGCTGCCGCGAGTGCCGCGGCCGCCGCGGCCGCGAAGCTGTTCGCGGAGCGCCGCGCCGCCGCGTACTACCTGAAGTCCACGGGCCACGCGCCGCCCGGCTACGTGCAGGACTCCAAGGCGCGGCTGATCAAGGGCACCGACACCGGTCTGGTCAAGAAAGAAGACTGAACAGGAGTCGACGCACAACAGCGGGACCTTCCCACCGGAGTGGGACGGTCCCGCTGTGCGTTGTGACGAAGTAGGGCGCCGCGACGGCTTCAGGCTGCGCAGTCGCGGCAGATCAGCTGCCCGTTCTTCGTTTCGGCGAGCTGGCTGCGGTGGTGAACCAGGAAGCAGCTCGAACAGGTGAACTCGTCGGCCTGCCGCGGGAGGACCCGGACCGCCAGCTCCTCGTGACTCAGGTCCGCGCCGGGCAGCTCGAAGCTCTCCGCGGCCTCGGCCTCGTCCTCGTCGACCTTGCCGGAGTTCTTGTCGTGACGCCGAGTCTTCAGCTCCTCGATCGACTCTTCGGAAGCGTCCTCGTCCGTCTTGCGCGGGGCGTCGTAATCAGTCGCCATGGTGTTTCCCTGCCCTCTTCGTACCCGTGGTGTTGCCTGCTGAGCCCTTGAACGGGTGGAGCGGCCGAGAAATTCCGCGTCGGAGCACCGCGCCGAATCTTCGTCCCCCGAAACCCTTGACAGCCAGGCCGGGATCGGCAATCACCGTTCCCGAGGACGGGATTGTGCCCTATAAAGGTCCGCAATGCACGACTGGGTCCAGGGTGTGGCCCGCGTGTCGCAACAAATGTCAGGACCGAACACAGGAATGCTCGTTAGTGCGCGGTACTGCGCAGAAACGAGCACTCAGGAGACTCTAAGCGCGCAATGGGTCCGCTTCGGCCAGCAAGTCATGGAACGGGCCGAAGAGCGCCGGAGCGGCCGCGATCGACATCTCGGGCGACACCGGAGCACCATGCAGGCCACCGACGGTCGCGCCGGCCTCGGACGCGATCAGGGCGCCCGCGCCGTAGTCCCACGGGTTCAGCCCGCGCTCGAACACCGCGTCCAGCCGGCCGCACGCCACGTAGCACAGGTCGATCGCGCCGACCCCGATCCGGCGGATGTCGCGGACCTTGGTGATCAGGTGCTGGATGACCTCGGCCTGCACCTGCCGGCGCGCCGGGTCGTACCCGAAGCCGGTGCCGACCAGCGCCTTCGCGAGCTCGGTCTCGCCGGACACCCGGATCGGGCTGCCGTCGGCGAACGCACCGCCACCGAGAGTCGCGGTGAACACCTCGCCCTTCGGCGCGTCCACCACCACGCCGGCGACCGTCCTGCCGTCCAGCTCGACGGCGATCGAGACGGCGTACGTCGGGAGGTCGTACAGGTAGTTGACCGTGCCGTCGATCGGGTCGACGACCCAGCGCACCCCGCTGGTGCCGACCACGTCGTCGCCCTCCTCACCCAGGAACGAGTCGTCCGGCCGGGCCTTCAGCACCCGGGCCCGGATCAGCTCCTCGGACTCGCGGTCGACCGCGGTCACCACGTCGGTGACCGTGCTCTTGGTGTCGGCGACGGTGATCGTGCCGCGGCGGCGTTCGACGATCAGCCGCGCCGCCTCCTCCGCCACGTCGACGGCGAGCTTCAGCAACTCTTCCGGGGAAGTCATGCGTGGTCCTCAACTCGAGCAGGTCGGCGCAACGGTGGGCAGCAGTCGTGGCGGCAGTCGTCCCAGCCCGGGCCGAGTGCGCCCAGGCAGGGCCGGTCGGGCTGCTCGCCGCGTTCGGCGGCGGCCCGCTCGACCACGAGGTCGCGGAGCATCGTGACGAACTTGGGGTCGGTCCCCGGGGTCGCGGCACGCGCCATCGGCAGGTCGAGCTTCTTGGCGGTGTTCGCGGCCTCGGTGTCGAGGTCGTAGATGACCTCCATGTGGTCGCTGACGAACCCGATCGGTACGACGGCCACGCCGGGCACATGCTCGGCCGCCAGCACCTCGAGGTGCTCGTTCACGTCCGGCTCCAGCCAGGGCACCTGCGGCGGGCCGGACCGCGAGCAGTAGACGAGGTCGGTCCGGCGGAACTGTCCGGTCCGACGCTCCACCTCCGCGGTGATCGAGGCGGCCACGTCGTTGTGCCAGTCGAGGTACCCGTTGCCGTCCGGGCCGCTGGTGGCGTTCATCGCGGTCGGGATCGAGTGCGTCACATACGCGATCGCGGAGCCGTCCGGGAGCTTGCTCAGCGCCTCGGCGGTGGACTCCACGAACGCTCCGACGAAGCCCGGGTGGTTCGCGTAGTGCCGGAGCTTGTCGAAACGCGGCGCGTCCGGGACCTCGCGGGCGGCGTCCTCCAGATTCTCCCGGTACTGCCGGCAGCCGGAGTACGACGGGTAGGCGGACGTGACGATCACCACGGCCCGGCGTACCCCGTCGGCCGCCATCTCGCGCACCGTGTCGGTCAGGTACGGCGCCCAGTTGCGGTTGCCCCAGTAGAGCGGCAGGTCCAGCCCGATCTCGTCGAACGACTCCCGCAGCGCGGCGAGCAGTGCCCGGTTCTGGTCGTTGATCGGGCTCTTGCCGCCGAACGCGTAGTAGTGCTCGCCGACCTCCTTCAACCGCTCGTCCGGGATCCCGCGGCCGCGGGTCACGTTCTGCAGGAACGGGAGCACGTCCTCGGGCTTCTCCGGGCCACCGAAGGAGAGCAGCAGGACGGCGTCGTACGGGGCTGTGTCGATCGGAGCTGCAGCTGGCGACATATTCCAAGCTTCTCAGACGCGGATGACCTAAGCTGCTCCCGGTCTCTCATGCTCAAGCCCTACTTCCATCTCATGCGCCGTCCCGGCGCCGGTGCGTTTTTCGCGGCCGGCATCCTCGGGCGGATGCCGATCTCGATGATCGGCCTCGGAATCGTCATCCTGATCGCCCGGGAGAGCGGCTCGTACGGTCTGGCCGGCGCGGTGTCCGGCGTGGCCGTGATCGCGGGCGCGCTGACCGGCCCGATCCAGGGCCGGCTGGTCGACCGCTTCGGTCAGCGCGGGCTGATCCTGATCGGGTCGGTCGCCTGTACGGTCGGCCTCGCCGGACTGCTCGTCGCCGTCCGTGCCGGTGCGGCCACCTGGGTGCTGTACGTGCTGTCTTTTGTTGCCGGCGGCACCCGTCCGCAGGTCGGGTCGTTCGTCCGGGCGCGCTGGACCCACCTGCTCGGCCGCGGCCGAGCGCTGCAGACCGCGTTCGCCCTCGAGGCGGTCGGTGACGAGGTCGTCTTCATCGTCGGCCCGGTCCTGGTCACCACGCTCGCGACCCAGGCCAGCCCGTACGCCGCCTTGTCCGCGGCCGGTGTACTAGGCCTGGCAGGCGGGATCTGGTTGGCGATGCTGCGCGCGTCCGACCCGCCCGGCCGCGGGAAGTCGAACGGTGCCGAACAGGCGCCGCTCCCCTGGTTGTCGATCATGCTGCTGAGCCTGATCGGGCTCGGCCTCGGGGCGACGCTCGGCGGCGCGGAGGTGATCACCGTCGCGTTCACCACCGAGAAAGGCAAGGCCGGGCTGGCCGGTGTCGTGCTGGCGATCTGGGCGTTCGGCAGTCTGCTGGCCGGGCTCTGGTACGGCTCGGTGCACTGGCGCGCCCCCGTCGAGCGGCGGCTGCTGCTCGGCACGATCGCGCTGGCGATCACACTGGCACCGCTTCCCTGGGTCAACAGCATCCCGCTGCTCGGCGTCGTGCTGTTCTGCTGCGGTATGACGATCGCGCCGACCATGGTCGCGGTCACCGCGTGCGTCGAGGAGTGGGTACCGCCGGAGCGGCTGACCGAGGCGATCACCTGGACCGTCACCGGCATCCTGCTCGGCGTCGCGCCGGGCAACGCGGCCGCCGGGCACGCGGTCGACATCTGGGGTCCGTCGAACGCGTACTGGGTCCCGTTCGGGGTCGGGATCGCGTGCGCGATCGTCGCGGCGATCTCAACCACCTTCGCACGGCCGAAAGAGCGATTCGCCCACAACTAGGCTTGTATCTCCTGTTAGGGGAGGTGTTTGGGTGTCAGGCATGGACCATTCGATCGGTGCGCTGGCCCGGCTCGGGGGTGTCTCGGTGAAGACCGTTCGGCACTACTCCGAGCTCGGCCTGCTCGCGTCCTGCCGGACCTCGGCAGGCCACCGGCGGTACGACGAGAGTGCCGTCGCCCGGCTGCGCCTGATCCGGACGCTGCGGGCACTCGACCTCGACCTGCCGACGATCAGCGCCGTGCTGCGGCAGGAGCGGTCGATCGCCGAGGTCGCCGCCACGCACGCGAACGCACTCGCGATCCAGCTCCGCACGCTGCAACGGCAGCACGCACTGCTGACGGTCCTGGTCCAGCACCCCGACCTGGAGGACCTGCACCTGATGACCGAGCAATCCGCACAGGACCGCCGCGCGCTGATCACCGACTTCCTCGAGGAGACACTGCACGGCGTCCCTCCGGCTGTCCACCAGAACCTCACCCCCGTGCTGCCGGACGACGCCACCCCGGAGCAGGTGTCCGCCTGGCTCGAGCTGACCGCGCTGATCACCGACGAGGGCTTCCGTACGACGCTCCGCAACCTCGCGAGTGGATACCACGCGCTGGCGGCCGGCAACCCGCTGCGCCCCGACCCGGAGTACCGCAGCAGCCTGATCGCGCTCCGCCGGCACGTCGACGCACGCTGGGACCGCTACGTCGAGTTGGTTGCCGTGATCAACGGCTGGACGCCGCCGTCACGGATTGCGGGGTAACGGCGCGTTCCAGCCGCGGCGGATCGCGAGCAGCCGGATCCCGAAGCACGTCAGAGCGGCGGTGATCGGGACCCACAACGCGTGGTACTCCAGCCACGCCGCGACGACCACGATGCCGGCTCCGACCAGTGCGGGGATCGCGTAGATCTCCGAACGCAGTACGACGGGGACGCGGCCGCTGAGCACGTCCCGGAGGACTCCCCCGCCGATGCCGGACAGCATGCCGAGCAGGGCGGCCGAGATCGGGGACAGGCCGAAGTCGATCGCCTTCAGGGCACCGGTGACGCAGAACAGCGCGAGGCCTGCGGCGTCGAAGATGTTCACCAACCGCTCGACGCGGCCGATCCCGGGATGCAGGAAGAACGTGATCAGGCCGGCCGCGATCGGCACGACCAGGTACCGCCAGTCGCGGAGCGCGGCCGGAGGCGTCTGGCCGATCAGCACGTCGCGGATGAACCCGCCGCCCAGGCCGGTGACGAGCGCGAGCACCTGGATGCCGAAGACATCGAGCTTCTTCCGTACGCCGACCAGCGCGCCGGTGATCCCGAACACGAAGATCCCGACCAGGTCGAGCACATGCAACACCATGGGCCGAACGCTAATCGAAAGGCGCCGCCGCTCTGTCGCTTCTATCGTTGGTGGACATGAGCCGCGCTCCCGACGTCGACTACTTCGCCACTTCGGCCCGTCCTGCGTGGGACACGTTGCCGCCGGCCTTGCACGAGGCGCTCGCGGAGGCGCTCGGCCGGCGGATCGTCGACGTGGCGGCTCCGGTGTCGTCCGGGTTCACCGGAGGGTTCGCGGCGCGGGCCCAGCTGACGGACGGGCGGCGGGTGTTCATCAAGGCGGCGCCCGAGGGAATGCATGCGTACGACGCTTACCAGCGCGAGGCCGAGGTGGTCCCACAGCTTCCGGCGCTGGTGCGTGCACCGGCCATCGTTGCGACAGCGCTGGCGGACGGCTGGTTCGCCGTGGTTTCCGAGTGGGTGGACGGGCGGATGCCAGGTGCACCGTGGACCGAGACCGACTTCGAGTTGGTGACTGCTGCCTGTGAAGCGACGGCCGACGCGATGCGTCCGAGTCCGTTGGCAGGGCTGGACGGCTTCACGGCCCTTGTCGGGGACGAGGTGACCGTCCCGGCGCAGGTGCTGGCCGGTGCGCGGGAGCTGCCGCGGGGTCTGCCTCAGTGGGTGCCCGGGATCCTGTCCGAGTTGGCCGAGTTGGTGCAACTGGCTCCCGAGGTGCTGGTCGGTGACACCGCGTCGCACTCCGACCTGCGCCCGGACAACCTGCTGATCGACGACTTCGGCACCTGCTGGACGATCGACTGGAACTGGCTGACGCTCGGCCCGCGCTGGCTGGACTGGGTCGGCCTCCTGCCGCTCGCGCAGTACCACGGCATCGACACGTTCGGCGCACTCGCCCGCAGTTCGCTGACGGCCGGCGTACCGGACGAGCACCTCGACTGCTTCGTGGCCGTCATCGCTGCGTACATGATCAAGAACACCGACGCGCCGCCGCCGCCCGGGTGCACGCCGGCGCTGCGCGAGCACCAGCGGCTGTCCGCGTGGACGTTCCTCGACTGGCTGGCCGTCCGGCGCGGGTGGCATACCGTAGACGTATGACCAAGGCGCCCACCAGCAGGTTCAAGGTCGAAGTGCTCGACGGTGACCGTACGTCACGGCGTGAGGACGTCGTCAGCACCGAGGAGCCGCTCGAGCTGCGGCTGGAATGGCCCGGCCGGCCGCCCGAGCCGCTGGTGGTCACGATGCGGACGCCGGGCTCCGACTTCGAGCTGGCCGCCGGGTTCTGCCTCGGCGAGGGGTTCGCGGTCCGCCCGGACGCGATCCGGACCGTTGCCTACTGCACCGATGTCACCCTGACCCGGGAGCAGCAGTTCAACACCGTCACGGTCAGCTTCGACGGTCCCCCGGACCGCGAGCCTCCGCAGCGGTACGGCGTCACCTCGGCGGCCTGCGGGGTGTGCGGTCAGCAGAGTCTCGACGAGCTCGCGGAACGCCAGTACGACCCGGTCGACCCGGTCGAGGTGCCGCTGGACGTCGTACGGCGGTTGCCTGAGCTGCTCCGCGAGGGGCAGCCGATGTTCAACCGGACCGGCGGCCTGCACGCTGCCGGCCTGTTCACCGCGGACGGCCGGAAGGTCATCGTGAAGGAGGACATCGGCCGGCACAACGCCGTCGACAAGGTCGTCGGCTGGACCGTCCTGAACCGGCACTCCCGCAAGGGCCTGGTGCTCGCGGTCAGCGGCCGCGCCGGGTACGAGATCGTGCAGAAGGCGGTCGCTGCCGGACTCGGCATGATCGTCGCGGTCGGCGCCCCGTCCAGTCTGGCCGTCGATCTCGCCCGGCAGTTCGGGATCACGCTGGCCGGGTTCACCCGCGGTGAGCGCTGCGTCGTCTACTCGGCGCCGGAGCGGATCATCCGTCCAGCGTGATGAACGTCGCCTTCGGGACGTACTCGTAGCGGTCCGGCATGCAGGTCAGGATGATCACCTGGCCGTGGTCGCCGGCGCGGCCGAGCAGCGCGCCCATGTCCCGCAACCGGGCCTTGTCGGACCAGCCGAGCGCGTCGTCGAAGATCACCGGGACGCTGCCCTCGCCGGTGCTGACCAGGTGACTGATCGCGAGCCGGGTGATGATGGCCAACTGCTCCTGCGCACCCGTCGACAACGCCTCGACAGGCAGCCGTACGCCGTCCAGTTCGCGCTCCGCGACGGCCAGGTCGTCGTCCAGCCAGACCCGGAACGACGGCCCGTACACGCTCCGCCCGAGCGCCTCGATCCGGCTCTGCAACGGCTCGGAGTACTTCGTCTGCGCCGCGGCCCGGTGCCGGCTCAGCGTCTCGTACACCCGGCGCGCCGCTTCGGCCCGGCGGAGCAGGCTCTCGTACTCGGTGCGGACGGCGGCCAGCTCCAGCTCGGCCAGGTCGCGCCGCGTCGCCAGCCCGTCCCGGCCGGACTGCTCCAGCCGGCCTTCCGTCGTACGGAGGGCGTCGCGCAACCGGTCGCGCTCGTCCTGCAGGCGTTTGGCGACGTCGAGCGCGGCGGCGAGCTCGTCGGCGACCTGGTCCGCGCCGGCTGCATCCGCCTGCTCCTGGACGGCGGTCAGCTCCTCGAGCACCGCCTCGACTTCGGCGGTTGCCTCGGCTTCGGCCGCAGCCACAGCCTCGTCGTCGAGCACCCCGCGCGCGGCCTCCAGCGACTCCAGCGCCGCGGTCAGCCGCTCACCGGCGAGCTCCGATCGGGCGCGCGCGTTCTGCGCCTCCGAGCGATCCTCGTCGGCGGCCTTCCGGGCCTGGGCCGCGGCGAACTCCGCGTCGGCGAGGAGCCGCTCGGCCTCCGCGAGTCCGTCGCGAGCGTTCTCCAGCGCTCGCTGTGCACCCGCGAGATCGTCCGGCTCCGGCTCGTCCACTTCGAAGCCGTCGAACAGCGTGTCGTGCGGTGACGCGAACTCCTCGAACAACGACATCTGTCCAGGCACGCCCTCGACCGCGGGCTGCTTGCCGGACTCCTCTTCGTCGGTCCCCAGCCGCGCGGTCAGCACCGCGATCCGCTCCCCCGGATCCCCTCCGGCGGTCAGCGACTTCTCCGTCCGGCGCGCCTCGTGCAGCTCCGCCGCCGCCGTGTCGGCCTTCCGCAGCAGGTCCCGCGCCGCGGCGACGTCCTTCACGCCGGCCTTCTTCAGCAGGTCCTTCTCCCGGCGGACGGCGTCATCGACCCGCGAGCGCAGCGTGGCCGCCTCGCCGCCGGCCCGAACGGTCACCTCGACCTGCCCCGGTACGCCGACCACCAGCTCGCCGGACACCAGCAGCTCGGTCGACTCGTCGAATCCGAGGTCCGCCGGTACGTCGCCCTCCAGGCCGGTCCCGGACAGCTCCACCGGCTCCGCGCCGAGCCGCCGTACGGTCACCTCGGGTACGCCGGCCGCGAGCGCGGCGCGGGCCTCGACGACCGCCGCCCGGGCGTCCTCGAGCGCGGCCACCAGCGCGTCGTCGACCTTGATCCGGTCCAGGATCGTGCCAGCGGCGGCGATCCGGGCACGGACCTCGACCAGCTCGGTCTGCTGCCCGATCAGCCGGTCCAGCTCGGCGCGGTCCACCAGCTCCGAGACCCGGCGCTCGGCCGCCTGGACCTCGGTACGCCGGACGTCCTTGAGCTCGACGACCTCCGCGAGGGCGGCCTCCGCGGCCTGCACCAGCTCGGCCGCCGTCTTCGCGACCAGCTCCGCGTCGGACCGGCGCGCGGCGTGCTCGGCCTCGAACTTGGTGAACCGCTCGACCTCCTCGAGCAGGCGCTCACGGTCGAGGCGGGTGCGGGTGTGGTTCTCCAGCCGGGCCCTTGCGGTCTCGGCACGGGACCTGACCGAGTCGCGGCGCAGCAGGATCTCGTCGGTCGCCTGCTTGCGTTCGCGCAACACCTCGACGCCGGACAGGTGGTCCGTCAGCCGGATCGACACGTCCTCCAGGTCGAGGTTCAGCCGCTCGGCGCGCCGGATGTCCGACTGCACCTCGTCCATCGCCTGCAGCGCCTGCTTGGCCGCGAGTTCGGCGGCCGCGACCGCCTTCGCGGAGCGCGCGAAGTCACCGGTCGGCTTGCCGCGCGGCGTCCAGTACCGCAGGTACTCGTGCTCGACCGCGGTCACCAGTGGCATCGACGCACCGTCGACCGGCGTACCCGACTCGGCGGTCACCGCGGTGATCAGCGGCTCCGCGTCGGCCGGTGTTGGCAGCACCAACGACTGCCCCTGGCTGACCATCAGCGTCTGCCAGAGCACCGGGTCGACGTTCTCGTGGAACAGCCGCTCGGCCTCGTTGTGCGCCTCCCGCCCGGTCCAGGACCGGCGGCGGCCGTCCGGCTCGACGATGGTCAGCTCGGTCGAGCGGTTCTTCAGCCAGCGTTTCGCGTAGGTCAGCTCGCGGCCGCCGAGGCTCAGCTCGACGGTCACCTCCGGGCCGACGTCCTGGCCGGCCGGCTGGATGTCCCGGATCCGCGTCGACTTCGAGTCGTCGGGCAGGTCGAAGATCAGCCCGAAAGCCTCGACCAGGCTGGACTTCCCGACCTCGTTGTCACCGACCACCACGGTGGTGCCGAGCGCGCGGAACCGGACACTACGGTCCTTGACGCCACGGAAGTCCCGTAGCGCCAAGCTGTGTAATCTCATCCCGCGTCCCGCGCCAATCGATGCATCAACGAGAGCGCGGCCCCGGCGTCCTCGTCTCCGCCGGCCAGCGCCTGCCGCAGTTCCTCCATCGCGGCGCGAGCCGGGCCGCTGAGTTGCAGCGACTCCAGGTCCGCCGCGTCCGGTGCGGGGCGCACCGTCCAGAACTTGGCCCACCGCTCGACGCTCGCGAACACCTCGCCCTGGGCGTCGATGATGCTGTCCAGCCGGGCCAGCAGCGGGAGCGACAGCGAGCCGTCGCCGGCCAGCCGTACGTACGTCCGCTCCTTGTCCGGGAGCTCCGCGAACCAGTCCTCGAGCGCGGTGATCGACTCCTCGTCGAACAGCTCGACGCGGTGGTCGACCATGTGCCAGGCGCCGACCCGGACCGGTTCCACCTCGATGCCTTCGCCGATGGTCACCTTGAGCACGTTGCCGGGCGCGTCCTCCTCGGGCGACGTGACCTCCTGCGTGCCGGAGAACCAGATCCGGTCCGTGACGCGCGTCGTCGAGTGCCGGTCGCCGAGGCCGACGTACTGGAGACGGCCGTCCGCGACCGCGGCTTCCAGGGCGGTCTGGTCGATCGGCGGCACTTCGGACATCCCGCCGGAGAGGCTGGTCAGCTGCCCGTGGGCGAGCAGGATCCGGATGCCGCCGGGGTCCGGCGCGAGGTCGGCGTACGCGGGCGCGGCAGGGTCCGAGAGCGGGCGGCGGGAGCGCCACGGGGCGCCGACGATCTCCACACCGGGCAAGATCCGGAACGGCGTCGTTTCGGTCAGTACCGTGACGTGCTCCGGGGCATGCGCGAGCCACTGACTCGACGTCCAGAGCGAGCCCGGCTCGAGGGCGTCGTGGTTGCCCGGGAGTAGCACGACCGGGACCGGGATCCGTTTGAGCGCCTCGCAGGCGCGCAGGATGGTCTGCCGCTCGACCTGGTTGTGCTCGAACACGTCCCCGGTGACGACCACGAACGCCGCGCCGGTCTGCTCGGCGACCTCGCCGATCCGTGCGACAGCATCGAGCCGCGCCTGACCCCACCGGGCCTGGCCGTCCGGCCCCAGGAACCGGCGCATCATTCCCAGCTGCCAGTCCGAGCTGTGCAGAAACGTGATCGAGTCCATTGCGGGAAGAACGCTAACCCGAGCCACCGACAGTCGCACACTCAACACACAGGATCGCCCCACACCGCCCACACTCCGGACACCAACACCGTCTTTGAGAAGCCACCGGCCATCCCATCGGCCCGGAAATGACTGGTGGGTTCTCAAAGACGGGTGAGAGAGTCGGGCGTGGGCGCATATCTGGAGACGGAGCGGTTGCGGTTGCGGCGGTTCAGCGCGAGCGATGCCGGGTTGCTGGTGCGGCTGGACGCGGATCCGGAGGTGATGCGGTTCCTGACCGGTGCGCCGACGCCGCGCGGCGAGGTCGAGAACGTCGTACTGCCGGAGATTCTGCAGGTGTACGCCGAGCATCCGGAGCTCGGGACCTTCGCGGCCGAGGACGCCGACGGTTTCGTCGGGTGGTTCGGGATGCAGCCGACCGCGGATCCGGCGACTGTCGGCGTCGGGTACCGGCTGCTGCGGACCGCCTGGGGCAAGGGGTACGCGACCGAGGGCACGAGGGCCCTGATCACGCACGCGTTCACCCAGCTCGGGATGACGCGTGTCGAGGCCGACACGATGGCGGTCAACCACCGCTCGCGGGCGGTGATGCGGCGCTCCGGCCTCCGCTTCGAGAAGGTCTTCCACGTGCACTTCGACGACCCGCTGCCCGGCACCGAGTTCGGCGAGGTGCTGTACTCCGTCGACCGCACGACCTGGGAAGCTGGGCACCATGGATGATCGACCGTACGCCGTCCTCGACATCGACGCGACCTTGTCCGACACCAGCAAGCGGATCCACTGGATCGAGAAGCGGCCGAAGGACTGGGACTCGTTCTTCGAGCACGCGAAGGACGACGCGGTCCTCGAGGAAGGACTCGCGGTCGCGACCACGCTCGCCGCGGACCATGTGATCGTGTACCTGACCGGCCGCCCGGAGCGCACCCGGCGCGAGACCGAGAAGTGGCTGAAGGACAACGGCTTCCCGGACGGCAAGGTCTACATGCGCGGCAACACCGACCGCCGCCCGTCGATGCTGATGAAGCTCGGCCGGCTGAAACGCCTCGCCGAGCAGCGCCCGGTCGCGGTCCTGGTCGACGACGACGCCACGGTGATCGCGGCCGCGAAGAAGGCCGGCTACACGGTGCTGAGGGCCGACTGGGGACTCGACCCCGAGTCCCAGCCGACCCTCTTCGACGCCCAGGAATCCGAAGGGCGGACCTGAGCTACTTGCTCAACCCGACAATGAGAACGTTCGGGTACGGCGGGTACGGCGGCAGGTAGAAGTTCTGCACGTTCGAGCCGTGCAGGAACGCGTTGCGGGCGTAGATCAGCGGGACGATCGGTGCGTCCTGCATGATCTGCTTGTCGATCGCGCCCCACATGCCGGCCGCCTTCGAGCGGTCCGACTCGGCGGTCGCCGCGGCGATCGCGGAGTCGACGGCCGGGTTCGAGTAGCGGGAGATGTTGTACCCGCCGTTGCCGATCTCCGAGGACGCGAACAGCGGCTGGATGTTGCCGATCGCGCTCGGGAAGTCCGGCAGCCAACTGGACACGGTCAGGTCGAAGTCGGCCTTGTTCCCGGTGATCAGGTCGGTCAGCGGGGTGTTGTCCATGGGCTTGATCGTGACGTTGATCCCGGCCCGCTTCAGCCCCTGCTGGATCGCCTGCGCAACGGACACGCCGATCACACCGCTGGACGTGTTGTCGGCGGCCAGCACGAGGTTCAGGTTGCTGACACCGGCGGCCTGCAGCATCTGCTTGGCCTTGTCGGGGTCACCGGCCGGCGGCGCCTGGTACAGGTCGTACTTGTTGTATCCGTCCATCCCCGGCGTGATCAGCGTCGACGCGATCTCGCCGCCGTACTCCGGTCCACCGACCGCGACCTGCACGGCCTGCTTGTCGACGGCGTACTGGATCGCCTTGCGTACGGCGGGATTCGACAGCGCGGGCCGCTTCGTGTTCATCGCCAGGTACGCCAGCGCACCGGACGGCGAGGTGGCGACGCGGGCCTTCACGGCCGGGTTGCCGGTGATCGTCGGGATCAGCGCGGCGGGGACCGAGACGCCCGTCGCGGCGGCGTTCTTGTCGTCGCCGGAGTCAGCGATCAGCCGCTGGTTGACCACGTCGGGCTGCAGACCCATGTCGGTGACGATCGAGTCCGGCAGACCGGTCCGGGCCTGGTCGGTCGACTTGTCCCAGTTCGGGTTCCGGGTCAGCACGAGCTTCGAGCCGGGCGTGTACGACTGCACCTGGTACGGCCCGCTGGCCATCGGCTTCTCGCCGTAGTGCGCCGGGTCGGTGTCGGCCTTCTTCGGTACCGGCGAGAACGCGGGCATGCTGACGATCCACGGCCAGTCGCCGTACGGCTTGTTCAGCTTGAAGACGATCGTGGTGTCGTCGGGTGTCTCGATCGAGGCCAGCTCGCCGCCCTTGTACGGACCGGCGTACTTGTCGCCGCCGACCAGCAGCGACTTGTGGTAGCCGAGGCCGCCGGACAGCTCCGGCGCGAACGACCGCTCGACGCCGTACTTGATGTCGGCGGCAACGATCGGTGAACCGTCGGCGTACTTGAGGCCGGACTTCAGCTTGTACGTCCAGGTCTTGCCGCCGTCGCTGACCTGTCCGGTGTCGGTGGCCAGGTCCGGGACCAGCTCGGCCGCCTTGTCCGGCGACGTCTTCCAGGAGGTCAGGCCGCGCAGCACCAGGTGGATCGTGCTGGTGCCGAGGTTCTGGCTCTTGGCCGGGTCGAGGCTGATCTCCTTCGCGGTGCTGAGCACGTGGAAGGTCCCGCCCTGCTGCGCGGCCGCCGTACTGCCGGCGCTCGGCGTGGACTTGTTGTTGGCGTTGCAGGCCGCGGCCGCCAGCGCCAGCACAGCGGCGACCGCCACTGCGCGGGATATGCGTTTCATTGGGTCCTCTCCAGGGATGGGGGCTCAGGGAAGTAGCAGGCGGCCCGATGTTCGGTCGAACCCTCGACGGGTTCCAGCACCGGTCGTTTCGTCGCGCAGACGTCCTCGGCCTTGTAACAGCGGGTCCGGAACGGGCATCCGGACGGCGGGTCGATGGGTGTCGGTACGTCGCCGGTCAGCACGATCCGATCCCGGACCACCCCCGGCTCCGGCACCGGTACGGCGGACAGCAACGCCTTCGTGTACGGATGCGCCGGCGACTGGTACACCTGTGCCGCGGGGCCTTCCTCCACGATCGTGCCGAGGTACATGACCGCGATCCGGTCGGCCACCTGCCGTACGACGGCCAGGTCGTGGGCGACCAGCACGTACGACAGGCCGAGCTCGTCGCGCAGGTCCGCCAGCAGGTTCAGGACCTGTGCCTGCACCGACACGTCGAGCGCGGACACCGGCTCGTCGCAGACCAGTAGGTCCGGTTTCACCGACAGCGCGCGGGCGATCCCGATCCGCTGCCGCTGCCCGCCGGAGAACTCGTGCGGGTACCGCTCCAGGTGCTGCTCGGAGAGCCCGACCTGCTCGAGCAGTTCGACCAACTGGCCGCGCGTCGGGCGGATCCCCTGCGCGCGGAACGGCGTACTGAGGATGGCGCCGACCGACTGCCGCGGGTTGAGCGAGGCCTGCGGGTCCTGGAACACCATCTGGATCTGCCGGCGGATCGGCCGCAGCCGACGGCCCTTGATCCTGGTGACGTCCTTGCCGCCGATCTCCACCCGGCCCGCGGTCGGGTCGAGCAGCCGGGTCGCGACCCGGGCGAGCGTGGACTTGCCGGAGCCGGACTCGCCGACCAGGCCGACGGTCTCGCCCTTGCGGACGACGAGGTTCACGCCGTCGACCGCGCGGACCGCCTGCGCCTTCTGCCACGGCACGCCGCGAAGCCCGAAGTACTTCTTCACGTCCTTGAGGTTGAGCAACTCGGTCACAAGATCACCTCAGGACGGCGGCCCAGATGGCAGGCCGCCTCATGATCGCCCTCACCTGGGCGGGGCGTGAGCTCGGGACGCTCGGTGACGCACCGCTCCCCCACCAGATGCGTGTACGCGCAGCGCGGCTGGAACGGGCATCCGGTCGTGATCGAACCGGGCGTCGGCGGGCTCCCGGGGATCGTGGTCAGCCGCGGCTTCGGCGGTACGTCGACCCGCGGCATCGCGCCCAGCAGGCCGAGGCTGTACGGATGCGCGGCCCGGAAGAACAGGTCCCGGACGGTGCCGCGCTCGGCCGCGCGGCCGGCGTACATCACGAGGACGTCATCCGCGACCTCCGCGACCACGCCGAGATCGTGCGAGATCAGGACCAGCGCCGTACCGAACTCCTCCTGGACGTCGTCGAGCAGGTGCATGATCTGTGCCTGCACGGTCACGTCGAGTGCGGTCGTCGGCTCGTCCGCGATCAGCACTCTCGGGTCGTTCACCAGAGCCATAGCAATCACGACCCGCTGCCGCATTCCCCCGGAGAACTCGTGCGGGTAGCTCTCCGCCCGCCGCGCCGCGTCCGGGATGCCGACCTTGTCCAGCATCTCGACGGCCCGGGTCCGCGCGACCTTCTTCGAGACGTCGTGGTGCAGCCGGTACGCCTCGGCGACCTGCCAGCCGACGCTGTAGTACGGGTTGAGGGCCGAGAGCGCGTCCTGGAAGACCATCGCGATGTCGTTGCCGCGGATCTTGCGCAGGTCGTCGTTCGGCAGTCCGGTCAGCTCGCGGCCGTCGAGCAGTACCTCGCCGGTGACGTCGGCGTTCGACGGCAGCAGGCCCATCACGGCGGCCGAGCTGACGCTCTTCCCGGAGCCGGACTCGCCCACGATCGCGAGGGTCTTGCCCGGCGCTACCGCGAAGTCGATGCCGTCGACGGCCGGCACCGGACCGTTCTCGGTAGCGAATGTGACGTGCAGGTCATGCACTTCCAGCACTGGCTCAGCCATGGCTCACCCTCGGGTCGAGCACACCGTGCACTATGTCCACCACCAGGTTCGCGAGGATGATCAGGAACGCCGAGAACAACGTGACCCCGACGACCACGGCCACGTCCAGCTGGCCCACGGCGCTGATCAGCAGGTCGCCGAGACCCTGCATGCTGAACACCTTCTCGGTCAGGATCGCACCACCGAGCAGGCTGCCGAGGTCGAGGCCGAACAACGTGATCACCGGCACCAGGACCCCGCGCAGACCGTGGGTGATCACCACCCGCCGCTCGCCGGCGCCCTTCGCGCGGGCCGTGGTGATGTAGTCGAGGTTCAGCTCCTCGAGCATCTGCGAACGGGTCAGCCGGATGTACGACGCGGCGTTCAGGATCGCGAGCACGATCCACGGCGTGACCAGGTGCCAGGCCCAGTCGACGGGGCTCTCGGTGAGCGGGACGTACCCGCTGACCGGGACCATGTTCAGCCAGAAGCCGAACACCAGGATCGCCAGCAGCCCGAGCAGGAACGACGGCGTCGAGACCCCGAGCAGCGCGACCCCGACCGACAGCCGGTCGAGGATGCGGCCCCGGTTCAGCGCCGCGACCACGCCGAGCGAGACACCGAGCAGCAGCCACAGGACAGCGGCGCCGAGCGCGATCGAGGCGGTGATCGGCAGCCGGTCCAGGATCAGCGTGGTCACCGGACGCCCGAGCGGGAACGAGTACCCGAAGCACGGGGCGCTGCAGTGCACCGCCGCGGTGCCGTCACCGAACGTACGGCCCGCGAAGATGCCCTTCAGGAAGTTCAGGTACTGCTGCAACGTGCTCTGGTCGAACTGCATGAAGTGCCGCGCCTGCGCCAGACGGTCCGGCGTACAGGGCTTGCCGCAGGCGAGGTGCGCCGGGTCGGCCGGGATCGCGTAGAACACCAGGTAGACCGCGAGGCTGAGCGCCAGCATCACGAGCAGCGCGGCGAACAGCCGGCGGGTGACGAACCAGAGGAGATCGGGCATCAGTTCGCCCTCCGCAGCCGCACGTCGAACGCGTCCCGGACACCGTCGCCGAGCAACGTGAAGCCGAGCACCGCGAGGAACAGCATCGCGCCCGGGAACAGCAGGAACCACGGATCGGCGCCGGTGTACACCCACGCGATCGAGTCCGAGATCGACCGGCCGAGACTCGGTGTCGGCGGTGGTACGCCGACGCCCAGGAAGGACAGCGCCGCCTCCGCACCGACGTACCCGGGGATCGCCAGCGTGGCGATCACCAGCACCGGGCCGAGCAGGTTCGGCAGCAGTTCGCGGGTGATCACCATCCAGCCGGTCGAGCCGACGCTGCGGGCCGCCTCGACGAACTCGCGGGTGACCAGCGAGCGGGCCTGGTTGCGGATCAGCCGCGCCAGGCCGGCCCAGCCGAAGACGCTCAGCACCCCGATCAGCAGCACGGTCCGCGGCACCTTCGCCGGCACAATGATGCCCAGGGCAATCATGAAGACGAGCTGCGGGAACCCGAACAGGAAGTCCAGCAGCCGGGACACGATCGCGTCGTACCAGCCGCCGAAGTACGCCGCGCTGATGCCGAGCAGGGTGCCGACCACCGTGGTGATCAGCGTGACCGTGATCGCGATCACCAGCGACGTCCGGAGGCCGAGGACCACGATCGAGAACAGGTCCCGTCCGGTCAGCGGCTCCACCCCGAACCAGTGCGTCCCGCTGATCCCGCCGGCCGCACCGCGCGGCGCGTTGCCGCGGGCCGGGTCGAGCAGGTCGATGTGGTACGTCGTCGCATCCTGACCGGCCAGCCTGACCAGCAGCGGCGCGGCGGCGGCGATCAGGATCAGCAACAGCACCACGACGAACCCGACCCGTGCACTGCGGTCGCGCCGCGCCCGGCGCATCGCTTGCCGGGTGGGCGATACGGTCCCGGCGACCGAGGTACTCACAAGCACTCCCGACTGGTCAAATAGTTACAGCCGACAAAACCTAGGCCGCATCCTCCCACCACCGTCGACGCATCTCGAATCCCGAGAATGTCGAGTCGGAAACTCTGGCTTCGGTTAGCTGCTGCCTGCTGGTTACGCTCCGCTGCATGGAAGGCTTTGTGCGGATCGGGGACCGGATCGTGCTCTACAACATCTACGGCACCGAGGGCGGCGTACCGGTGATCTCGTTCGGCGGTTCGCCGAGCACTCGGTGGAAGCGGCCGGACGCGGTTGCTGCGATCGACGCGGCCGGTGTGCGGCTGGTGCAGGCCGACCGGCCCGGGTACGGCGGGTCGACCCGGCAGCCCGGGCGTACGGTCGCGTCCGTCGTACCGGATGTCGTAGCGCTGGCGGACGAGCTCGGGTGGGAAGGGTTCGCGGTCACCGGCGGATCCGGAGGCGGACCGCATGCGCTGGCGTGCGCTGCTCTGCTGCCGGACCGGGTCACGCGCTGTGCGGTGACCGGGAGCATCTCACCGCCAATCGTGGACGGTCCCGAGCCGACCGAGGATGAGGAAGCGGCCGACCCGCGCCGCAACCGCACCTCCTGGAAGGCACTTCACGGCGATCTGCGGCCCGGTATGGAGGAAGCCGCCCGCTCGATCATGAGCGCCGTCGAAGCAGGCGGACCCGAGCTCCCGCCGGATCCCGGCGCCGCCCCGGGGCCGCCGGCCCGCGAGGACTCCGCCGCGATGGCGCGGCTCGCTGCCACGTTCGTGACCAGCCACGACGGCTGGGAGGACGACCTGATCGCGTTCGCCAAGCCCTGGGGCTTCGACCTCGGCGACATCGCCGTTCCGGTCACCCTCTGGCACGGCTCCGCCGACGAGCGCGCCGGCAAGTACGCCGACCACCTCGCGGCCGCGATCCCGCACGCCGAACGCCGCTGCTACGTCGGCGGCCACATCCCGCCGGCAAATGCGTACCGCGAACTCCTCCGGTGGCTGACACTGTCCTGATGGACCTCGCACGCGAACTCGTACTGGAGCTGTACCCGGACGCCCGAGCCGCCTGGCTCGGCGGCAGCGTGGTGCGCGGCGACGCGAGCCCGACGTCCGACCTGGACATCACGGTCCTGCAGGACGGCCCGGTCTTGCGGAAGTCGATCGAGTACGGCGGATGGCCGGTCGAGCTGTTCGTGCACACCGAGAAGTCGCTGCGGTACTTCGCCGACAAGGACCAGGCCCGCCGCCAGCCGACGATGATGCGCCTCGTCGGGGAGTCCGTCGTCCTCGTGGACACCGACGGGTCCGGCGCACGACTGCAGCAGGAGTTCCTCGCCGAGGTGGCGGCGGGACCCGAACCGTTGACCGCGGATGAGCTCAGTCTGCTGCGGTACACGATCACTGACCTGCTGGAGGACTTCGCGAGTGCGGTCGGTGACGTACGGCTGGCGGTTGCGACTGTGCTGTGGCAGCAAGCCGCCCAGCTGCTCCTGACAGGCTCGGGTCACTGGTCCGGCACGGGCAAGGGCCTGCTCCGGGAAGTGGCGGCTTACGACAGTGTGCACGGCAGCGACTACGCGGAAGCGTTGTTGGGCGGTGTGCGCGCTGAAGACTCGCGGTTGGTCGCTGTGGTGGACAGAATCCTCGCTGACCACGGTGGTCGGTTGTTCGCGGGGTTCGTCATTCTGCCTACACCGCAGGAGATTGTCGGGTTCCGTGTATAAGGTCGGGGACGTGCCCGATATCGATGCAGCGTTTCTTGCTCTTCCCCGGCAGGAGCTGGCCGCGGCCGCCCTGCAACGTGCTCGCGACCTCGGTGCGAGCTTCGCCGAGTTCCGGCTGGAGCGGATCCGTTCGGAGTCCATCTCCCTGCGCGACAGCGTGCTGGAGAGCGCCAAGGACGACGAGGATCTCGGTCTCGCGGTGCGGGTGATCCATGACGGGACCTGGGGCTTCGCCGCCGGCGTGGCGCTCACCGCGGACGAGGCGGTGCTGCTCGCCGAGCAGGCGGTGAACATGGCGCAGGTGTCCCGCCCGATCAACGCCGAGACGATCGAGCTCGCGGACGAGCCGGTGTACGACGACGTCACCTGGATCTCGTCGTACGAGATCGACCCGTTCACTGTCCCGCGCGCCGAGAAGGTCGCGCTGCTCACCGACTACAGTGACCGCCTGCTCAAGGCCGACGGCGTCGCGCACGTCGGTGTCCGCGTCGCCACGATCCACGAGTGCAAGTACTACGCGAACTCCGCCGGTACGTCGTACACCCAGCAGCGCGTCCGGATCGGCCCGTCCATCACCGCGCACGGCGTCGCCGAGGACCGCTTCGACTCGATGTCGTCGACCGCTCCGCCGGCCGGCCGCGGCTGGGAGTACATGACCGGCACCGGCTGGAACTGGGACGACGAGCTCGCCCGGATCCCCGGCTGGCTGGCCGAGAAGCTGGCCGCGCCGAGTGTCGAGGCCGGCACCTACGACGTGGTCATCGACCCGTCCAACCTGTGGCTGACGATCCACGAGTCGATCGGCCACGCCACCGAGCTCGACCGCGCCCTCGGCTACGAGGCGAACTACGCGGGCACGAGCTTCGCCACCCTCGACCAGCTCGGCACGCTGAAGTACGGCTCGCCGGTCATGCACGTCACCGGCGACCGCACCGCGGAGAACGGCCTGTCCACGGTCGGGTACGACGACGAGGGCGTCGCCGGCCAGCAGTGGGACCTGGTCAAGGACGGCATCCTGGTCGGCTACCAGGTCGACCGCCGGATGGCGAAGAAGAACGAGGAAGTCCTCGGTACGCCGCGCTCCAACGGCTGCGCGTACGCCGACTCCTCGGGCCACATCCCGATCCAGCGAATGGCCAACGTCTCCCTGCAACCCGCCGCGGACGGCCCCTCCACCGAGGAGCTGATCAGCCGGGTGCGGAACGGGATCTACATCGTCGGCGACAAGTCCTGGTCGATCGACATGCAGCGGTACAACTTCCAGTTCACCGGTCAGCGGTTCTACAAGATCACCGACGGCAAGCTCGACGGCCAGCTCCGCGACGTCGCGTACCAGGCGACCACGACCGACTTCTGGGGCTCGATGGAGGCCGTCGGCGGCCCGCAGACGTACGTCCTCGGCGGTGCGCTGAACTGCGGCAAGGCCGAGCCCTCGCAGTCCGGGGCGGTCAGCCACGGCTGCCCGTCCGCGCTGTTCCGCGGAGTCCGCATTCTCAACACCACCCAGGAGGCCGGCCGGTGACCGCCGTACAGCTCACTCCGCAGGACACCGTCGAGCGGGGCCTGGCCCTGGCTGCGGCCGAGGGCGCCGACGGCTGCGTCGTACTCGTCGCCGAGACGTCCAGCACCAACCTGCGCTGGGCGAACAACACCCTGACCACGAACGGCGCGATGCGCGGGTCGAGCGTGACCGTGATCGCCACGGTCGGCTCCGGCGAGGGTACGGCGGCCGGCGTCGTCGGCCGCTCGTCCGTCACCGAGGACACGCTCCGCGAGATCGTCTCGGCCGCGATCGCCACCGCCCGCGCCGCGGCTCCCGCCGAGGACGCGCGCCCACTGGTCGACGGTACGGCGTCAGCGGACTGGTCGCTCGAGCCGGACGAGACGACGGTCGGTGTGTACGAGAAGTTCGCTCCGTCGCTCGGGGAGTCGCTCAAGCAGGCGGCCGCCGCGCAGCGCCGGCTGTACGGGTTCGCGAACCATGAGGTCGTCACGCTGTACGTCGGCTCGTCGACGGGGCTGCGGTTGCGTCAGGCCCTTCCCCGTGGATACGTGTCCTCGACCGGGAAGGTCGACGCGCATTCGGCCTGGGTCGGTACGGCGACCCGTGACTTCACCGACGTCGACGCGCTCGCGTTGGACTCCGAGCTGACCCGTCGCCTCGGCTGGGCGTCGCGGACCGTCTCGGTGGACGCCGGCCGGCACCCGACGATCCTGCCGCCGGCCGCGGTCGCGGACCTGACGACGTACCTGTACTGGGTGCTCGACGGCCGGGACGCGTTCGACGGGCAGACGGTGTTCTCGAAGTCCGGCGGCGGGACCCGGATCGGCGAGACGCTGTCGTCGCAGCCGGTGAACCTGCACTCGGATCCGGCGCTCGCGGGACTCGAGGCGTTCGCGTTCGCGGTGTCCCGGTCGTCGGGCGGCTCGTCGAGCGTGTTCGACAACGGCCTCACGCTGGCGGCCACCGACTGGATCCGCGGCGGCAAGCTCGAGCACCTGATGACCAGCCGCTACACCGCGGACCTGATCGGCGCACCGGCGGCCACGCCCGACATCGACAACTACGTGCTCTCGGTGGACGGCGCGAGCGGGACGACCGACGACCTGGTGGCCGGCCTCGACCACGGGCTGCTGCTCACCTGCCTGTGGTACATCCGGGTCGTCGAGCCGCAGACACTGCTGCTCACCGGCCTGACCCGCGACGGCGTCTACCTGGTCGAGAACGGCGAGGTCACCGGCGCGGTCAACAACTTCCGGTTCAACGAGAGCCCGGTCGACCTGCTGGCCCGCTTCACCGCGGCCGGCGCGACCGTGCCGTCGTTCTCCCGCGAGTGGGGCGACTACTTCTCCCGGACCGCGACACCGCCGCTGCTGATCCCGGACTACAACATGTCCAGCGTCAGCCAGGCCAGCTAGGGCATGTCTCCTGATCCCACGTCGTAGCGAGGAGGTGCTCGGTGCGGTAGCTCGGCGCGCGGGGGCGAAGGGGTCGATGCGGAGCATCGTTCCCTTTGCACCCGTGCGGCGAGATGCCGTGCCGAGTGCCCCGCAGTAGGCGTGGGATTAGGAGACATGCCCTAGGGCATGCAGAACGCCCCGCCGGAACCACCGGCGGGGCGTTCTTCGTACTGCGTCAGACGGTCGGGTAACCCGGCTCCGCCGGACCCGCCTGGCCCGGGCCGCCGAACCGCTCGGCCGCCTTCGGGTCCGGTCCGTACTGGTTCTGGCCCGCGGTGCCCTCGCCGGCCGCCAGCACAATGAACCAGATGAACCCGACACACGGAATCAGGTTGATCAGGATCCACCAGCCGGACCGGTTGGTGTCGTGCATCCGCCGGATCGCCACGCCGATCGACGGCAGCAGGACCGCCAGGCTGTAGATCGTCGACAACCAGCCCGACGAGCTGCCCTTGCCGAAGTCCAGCCCGAGGATCTTGTCCAGGATCGACAAGATGATCGAGACGATCACGTTGAACAGCACGAACATCCAGTACTCCTTGCGACGGGCCCGCCCGTCGAACACGGCGTACTTCTTGAGGACGTCGATGTACCACTGCATTGCTATCTCCGATGGTCGAAGGTGAGACGCGGTTCAGAAGCCTGTCGGAACCTGCTGGGAACGTCAATCCGGCTTTTCGCTTTGGTGATCACACTGCAATCTCACACCTAGAGCCGACTTCAGCTTTCGGGCGTGGCTTTCGTCATCGTCACGCGCAGCATCAGCCGCTGCTCCTCCTGGTACGGCGTGACCTCGTCGAGGCTCCAGTTCTCGCCGAGTTCACCGATCAGTTCCTGGTCGAAGAACCGCCCGACGAACCCGTCGTGCCCGGACAGTCCGTCCTCCAGTTGCTGCCAGTGCTGCGCGCACGGGTCGTCCGCGGACCAGACGGCATACACGAAGACCCCGCCCGGGCGGAGCACCCGGTGGATCTCGGCGACCAGCGCCCGCAGCTCGGAGGGCGAGAACGCCATGTTCAGCAACAGATTCGCGAACACCGCGTTCACCGTCGCGTCGGCCGGCGGCAACGGATCCCGTACGTCGTGCAGCGCCGCCGTCACGCGGTCGTCGAGCCCCTCCCGCTGCGCCGCATGCCGCAACTGGTCGAGCGCCGTCTCACTGAAGTCGGTCGCGTGCACGCTGAACCCTCGCCGGGCCAGGAAAAACGCGTCCCGCCCGTGCCCCGCGCCCAGCTCCAGCACATCGACGATCCCCGCCGCCGCGAACAACTCGACCGCCTGCCGCACCGCCGCTGACGGCTCCGCCCCGTGCAACTCCGCCCGCCGCGCGTACGCCGCGTCCCACCGCTCCTGCTGAGCCCTCGCGAGCTCGACATTCCCAGTATTCCCAGTGTGCATTGTGGTGCTCCCCGTGGTCGTCACACCGACCTGGCCGATCGACAGACCGCGCCAGCCTACGACACAACCCTCGGAGAAGCACCCGAGTCGCACGATCTACAACCGGGGAGCCGTGTGGAGAGGGTTCGGAATCGAGCCTGTGGACGGGATCGGCGGACGGGTGTCGAGGTCGGCGTACCCGAGCGTGAGCCGGTACCCGTTGAGGGGGTAGCGCAGGAAGGACGGTCCGGTCAGCGCGGTCGCGCTCAGGCGGTCGGCATGGTGAGGGTTCGTCCGGCTGTAGAGGTCCACTTCCGCGCGGACCAGGCCCCAGAAGGTCTCCTCGGGGACGAGGGAGTGGGAGGCGAGGGGGTTGAGGACGCCCAGGAGGAGGGCGTCGACGAGGTACTGGCGGAGGACGGGCCAGGGTTTTCTGGGCAGGACCCGGGCGTGGGAGTCGGGTTCGGGGCCGCGGGCAACGATGGGGGCGGTGGAGAGGTTGATGTCGTCGACGAGGTCCTTGACGACCAGGCGGGCCGGGAGGCCTTCGGGGGTGCAGATCACGGCGAGGTTCTCGCCGTGGGGGTTGACGGTGATGCCGTAGTGGTGGAGGAGATGGAGCAGCGGGCGCAGGAGGGTGGCGATCAGGTGGGCGAGCCAGGTCTGCGGGTCGGTGCCGGCGCGGGCGATCGCAGCCTCGGTGAAGCCGGGATGCAGGACGGCGGCCAGCGGCCAGACGGTTTCGCCGTCGCGGAGGCGGGGGTCGACGGGGTCGCGCCAGATGCAGCCGAGGGTTTCGGTCCACTGGTACGGGATGCCGGGGTGGGTGCCGAGTTGTGGGTGCGGGACGGTGACGGAGGCGACCTCGCCGAGGAGCTCGGTGCCGAGGTCGCGGAACACGTCGTCGCGGGCCCAGAGGCCGCGCAGCCACTGGGTGATCATCGGGGCGGCCAGGGTGCAATGCTCCGGGATGCCGCGGTAGACCGAGGTGTTGAGGATCTTCAGCGGGAGCTTGACCTGGTAGCGCGAAGGCTTCGAGATGTTCACCATCGTGCGGATCGACTGTGTGGGCAGGTACTCGTCGGGGCTCTCCCCCAGTACGACGATCTCGCCCGTTGCGAGCTCCCGCGCCCACTGCGTCCGTACGACGTGATCCAGCTGCCACGGGTGGCACGGCAGCCACACGTACGCGTCCGGGTCGTCCAGCCGTGAACGGAACGCCTCCAGCGTCTCAGGATCCAGCTCCCGCTCCAGTACGCCGTACTCCGAGAGGTCCGGCGTACCGCGGAACTCGGCGAGACCACGCCGTACGGCCAGCCACACCAGGTGCAGCGGAGTACGGGCCTCGGAGGCGTACCGCTCGCTGTCGGCGGCTGAGAAGCCCAGGCGGCCCTTGTTGGCGACCAGGAGCGGGTGCCCGGTCAGGTGACCTTCCAGGCGGCTGTGGTGCACCTCCAGTAGCTCAGCAGCCGGTACTGCGGTAGAAGCCATCCGTACGTCGGCCGCGAGCGTGCTGGTCAGCTCAGCCACGTACCCGGCCGCCGTGGACCCGTCCACGCCCAGGACGTCGGCTGCGTCGACGAAGAACTGGATCGGGTCGGTAGCCGGCTCGCTCTCGTCGTTCCCGAGGATGCCGGCCGTGGTACGCCGGATGGACGCCGGATCGACCCGCCAGCTTCCGAAACCGCCACGGGTCGCCGCGAACGTGTACGACACCGCACCGAACGAAAGGCTGTTCTCGACCGGTTCCAGCAACCCCTCCGTGCAGAACTGGGAGATCAGCTTCGCCAGCAGCTCCGACGAGCACCGCGTCCAGGTACTCATCCGGGAATCGCAAACGTCGTGTAAGCGGTGGACTTGGGGAGCCTGAACACCTCACGACCGGCGATGCTGTTCAGGATGCCCGCGTTGCGGACGGCACCGATGCCAAGGTCCGGTGCGGCGACGCCGTGGCTGTGCAGATCCGCGTTGGCCACAAAAACGCGCCCGTCCAACGCACCACGCACACTGTGGTCGCGGTTGATCACCCAGCGGCCGGCAGCGTCGTGGTCCATCTTGTCCTGCAAGGAATCCATGAAAGGGAGCGCCCGATTCCGGTAGCCAGTAGCCGCCACCACAGCGTCAGTAGTGTGCTGGAAGGTCTTCCCGCTGTCTGAGTGCAGCAGCGTCAGCTCCAGACCGTCAGCACGCGCCACAGCCGACACCACGGCCACACCACACAAAAGCTCTGCTCCCAGATCCCTTGTGTACAAGACGTCGTGGATGTCGTCCAGGGTCTCCGCCGAGATGCCCTTGTAGTGCCGCCACTGCTCCTTCACCAGCCGGTCGCGTACCGGTTCGTCCAAGGCGTGGAAGTAGTCGACGTATGACGGTGTCGTCATCTCCAGCACCAGCTTGGAGTAGTCCAGCGGCGCGAACGACGGCGTACGGGTCAGCCACGATACAGCGGGACCGTCGGCGCGCAGGAGGTCCAGCGCGCACTCAGCACCCGACTGGCCCGAGCCGACCACCGTCACGCGCCCTGCACGCAGCAGGTCGTCCCGACGGAACAGATAGTCCGCCGAGTGCAAGAACCGCTCAGCAGGCAGCCCTGCCAGTGCTGCTGGTACGAAGGGCTCCGTGCCGACACCAACCACGAGGTGACGCGCCTCGAAGTGCTCGACAGCGTCCCCACGCTCCACGGTCAGCTCGAACGCGGACCCGTTCCACTCTGCCGACCGTACGTGGTGCCCGAAGTGCAGCGAGTCCAACTGCGCGGCACACCAGCGCAGGTACGCCTCGTACTCGCGCCGCGTCGGGTGGAACTTCTCCCGCACGTAGAACTGATACAGCCGATCGTTGTCCTTCAAGTAGGACAGAAACGACAGATGGTGCGCCGGCTCCACCAGGCTGACGAGGTCCGCCAGGAACGACACCTGCAGCATCGCGTCCTCGAACATCAGCCCCCGGTGCCAGGTGAACTCCGGCCGACTGTCAAGGACAGCCAGGCGTACGTCGTCCACGCCGTCCGCCAGCGCGGCCAGCCCGAGGTTGAACGGCCCGCAGCCGATCGCGATCACGTCGTACATGTCATGCCTCCCGCACGGCCCGGGTACGGACCATCAGTACTGCTGTCTTCTCGGGCAGCTGCAGCTCCCCGTACTGGACGAACCCTGCCGCCGCGAAGGCGCGGACGGAGGGCGTGTTCTCGATGTCCGGCTCCGCGACGACCCGTGTGCACGAAGGCTCGGACCGCAGCACTGTGTCCACGACCTCCCGGAGCAGTTGCCGCCCGAGCCCGCGCCCGGTCCGGGTGCCGTCGCCGATCGCGATGTGGACACCCCAGTCCCCGACATCGAACGGGTAGTACTCGGCCAGCCGGTCATGCCGGACGCGGTACAGCTCGACGTACGCGAACTCCTCCGTGTCCAGGGACACCAGGCACGGCCGGGAGTGCTCGCCCGCCGTCTGTTGCTCGATCTCCTGCGCCCAACGCTCCACCGACCAGCCCTGGTGCCACCACCGCCGCACGTGCGGCTGCGCCATCCACAGCGCGATCCGCGGCGCGTCGGACGGGTCGGCCGGGCGCAGTACGAACGACGTCACCGCAGCGGGTTCGGGATGTCGAGGTACACCGACTGCGCGTCCAACGGCGCGACGACCTCGTCGATGCCGCGCAGCCGGGTCAGCATGTTCGCCTTGCAGGGCAGGGTTTCCGCGTCGAGCCACCGGCGCGCGAGGCGGTCGCCGTCGGGGCCGGCCGCCTGCAACAGCGGCAGCGCGTACGTGAGCCGATCGCGGACGACGGACAGCAGCTCGTCCTCGTCGGCGATCCCGTCCGCGGCCAGGCAGCCGACGACTGCGAGCGCCTGGTTGTGCAGCAGGTAGTAGGTCAGTCGATCGTCGACAATCGGATCGTCGACCACCGCCAGCGTCGAGTCCTGCAGCCCGGTGACCGCGAGCAGGCCGCGCAGGTACGACGAGGCCAGGTAGTACCCCTGGTTGTCGCGATATGCGCCGCCCTTGATCCGCCCGGCACCGTCCAGCCGTACGAGCGTGTTCTGCTGGTGCGCCTCCAGCCCGATGCCCGTCTCGGCGTACAGGTGCAGCATCGGCACGAGCACGTGGTCGATGTACGACGCTGTCCAGCCCGCGGGGTCCTCGGCGGCGAAGGCACTCAGCCGGCTCACGCCACCCGGACGCGGCGCGACCAGGCCCGCGAGACAGGCGTAGCTGTTGACGTCGGCCGGCACCTCCCGGACCGCGACGTCGAGACCGGTGAGCGCCGGTCCGCCTTCGTCGAGCGCGACCCACGCCGGATCGCGGACGATATTGAACCGCGGGTGCGCGGTCGCCGTTCCCGCGTTGTACGCCGCGTCCAGCAGCCGGTTGATCTCGAGGCCGCGGCGCAGCTCGGTCGACGTCGACTCGCGCCGCGAGTTCGTGATCCGCAGACCGAGCGACAGCTTCAGCATCACCGGCAGATCCGGGTGGAAAACGGTCCGCAGACTCGACGTCGGGTACCACTGCGCGCCGTGCGGACCCAACGCCTTCACCCGGCCGGCGCTGATCAGCGAAGCGACCCGAGGCCGCTCCACCAGCGACGCCGCCTGCCACGGGTGGGCCGGGACCAGCACCCGGCCAGGCGACGGCGTGATACCGGCCAGCGCGCCCATCAGCTGCACAGCGTCCAGTCCCTGCAGCGAGGGCGCGCCGGCCACCTGGTCCGACGACACCAACTCGGCGTCGGCTTCGAACCAGTGCACTGCGAAACGGCCGCCGAGCTCCGGCGAGTACGCCGCCAGCTCGTCGCCGCTCAGCCCGTCCCGGCTCTTCGGCGCCGGGTGGTTCAGGTGCCCGAACAGCAACGCCTGCTCGGTCTCGAGGAAACGTCCCGGCCCGCGTTCACCGTCGGCGTGCTCGACGAACAACGCGACGTTGCGTACCGACTCCGCGGTCCGCGCCGCCAGATCGTCGACCTCCGCCGGTTCGGCGCCGGCCGACAGCACCCGCACCAGTTCCTCCGGCGCCGGCGGAACGCCGTCCAGCAGCACGTCGGAGAACTGGTGCAACCCGGTCCGCGAGGCGTGCTCGACGCGCGCCGTCACGGTCGATTGTCCAATGTCGAATGTCAACAATCCGACGGCGACCGGTACCGCCGACTCCCGCGTGTAGCACCGCAGGATCGCGTTCAGATGTGCGGCGACTGCAGTACTCACGCGGCTCCTTCGCCGGTCAGGACGTCGAGTCCGGTGGCCACGACCTGGTCGAGCAGGTCCTCGAGGTCCGTCACGGTGGCATTCGGGTTCAGCAACGTGAGCTTCAGCGCGACCGTCCCGGAGCCGGGTAGCCTGGTCCGGCCGATCAGCACCCGCCCGGAGGTCAGCAGCCGGCGCCGCACCTCACCCTGGAGTTCGTCCGACACTCCTTGACCCGCGAACCGGAACAACACGGTCGTCAACGTCACCGGCGCGAGCAGCTCCAGGTTGCTGTCGGCAACAATCCGCGCCGCGGCCGCGTGCGCCAGCTCGTGGCAGGTGTCCAGCATCGCGCCCAGCCCGGCCCGGCCGTACGCCGTCAGCGTGGTCGCGACCTTCACCGCGTCCGGCCGCCGGGTGGTCTGCAGGCTGCGACCGAGCAGGCCGTCCAGCCCGGAGTCGATGTCGTCGGAAGGGTTCAGGTAGTCCACCGAGCGGTCGAACGCCGCGAACCGGTCCCGGTCGGCCACCAGCAGCACGCTGGTCGCCGCCGGCTGCCAGCCGATCTTGTGCAGGTCCAGCGTCACCGAGTCCGCCAGCGCCACGTCCGCGAGCAACGGCGCCAGCCGGTCCGAGAACAGCGCCCCGAATCCGTACGCCGCGTCGACATGCAGCCAGGCGCCGTACTCCCGGGCCAGCGAGGCGATCGGAGCGATCGGATCGACCGACCCGAAGTCCGTCGTACCGGCGGTCGCGATCACGGCCACCGGCGTACGGCCGGGCTTCGCCAGCTCGGCCGCGAGGACGTCGGTGCGCATCCGGAAGTTCTCGTCGGCCGCGATCGTGATCGCGGCCTCCTCACCGAGCCCGAGAGCGGCACAGGCGCGCTGGACGGAGAAGTGCGCGAGTTCGGAGCAGAACACCACCGGGCGGTCGAGCCCCTGCAGACCGTTCCGCCGTACGTCGACACCGGCCGCGGCGGCGGCGCTGTCGCGGGCGATCAGCACAGCGAGCAGGTTCGAGATCGAGCCGCCGGGCGTCAGTACGCCGTCAGCCTGCGGACCGAAACCGGCCAGCGTGGCCAGGGCCCGGACCACCCACTGCTCGATCGCGAGGGTCGCGGGGCCCGAGTCGTAGGTGTCCAGCGAGGCGTTCGAAGCCGAGGCCAACGCGTCCGCGTCGACAGCGACCTGCAGGACCGGCGGCTGCAGGTGGGCGGCCGCATGCGGGTGGCTGAGGTCGATCCCGTGCTCGTCGAGCAGACCCGCGACCAGGTCGAGCGCGGCAGAATCCCCCACGCCGGTCGACGGGACGCGCGGTTCACCGAGCGCTTCGGCGGCACGCCGCAGTACCGTTCCCGGAGACCCGTGCGGCAACGGTCCACGCTCGCGGTCCGCCACGGTCGAAGCCAGCGGCCAACGGGGGGCAAAAGGATCGCGGACAAGTGCTGTCGGTCCTGTCGATGCTGTCACGGCGGTCAGCCGCGCGGGCTGCGACATCCAGTTCTCCCGGGAAGTTGTCGAGTAAGGCAACCCTTACTAAGGCAGCCCTAACTTTCGTCGGGAGTACAGACCGTGTCAACTCACGTACCCGCGGGAGTGGTGATCCTCACGCTCCCAGCAGGCGTCGCCCGCCGTTCGGCGTGCGGCCGTGGCGGTCGAAACGCGCACCGGCCGCGACATCGAGCAGCCCGGTCACAGCAGCTTCGAAGGGCGTCGGCCGGGGCAACCTGCTCAGCGTCCGGCCCGAATCGCAGTAACTCAGGTAGAAGATCGCCTGGCGCCACGCAGCCGCGGCCCGCGGCCCCTTGGACGACGCCGGCTGCCGAAGTACCCAGTCGAACGCTCGATCCGCCAGGTCCGGCCCGGCCTCCCGGAGCCAGCCGGTCAGGTCGAGCGCATCGACCAGTGCGGCGAGGTTGCCGGCGGTGAGGATCTGCTCCTGCTCCAGTACGCTCCCGCCCGTAGCCGCCGCCCGTCGGGTGCACGTGTCGGCGAAGTCGGACGTCGTCCGGCGCCGACGGATCCGCGATTCGCCGGTCGGCCAGGACGACGGAAGGTCGTAGTACCTCGCGTACAGCGTCTCAGCAAGTACGCGGCTCGCGACGGCCGCCGCCGCCCGCTGCTCAGCGCTGGACGGGTCGGCCGCCGCCAGCGGCAGAGCGAGCCCGGCCTGCAGTGCCAGCGTGCGGAACTCGCAGATCAGCGCGTTCGGCAGGACAGCCTGCGGGAACGCCCGGAGCGCAACGGTCGTCGCCTCGCGGAGCGCCTGTACGGCGGACCGCTGTGCCTGCTCGCTCTGGTCACGGTACGGCGCGATCGCGTCGACCCACGGCAACTCATCGAACCGCACCAGCTTCGGCCGCCGCCGGAACGCCGCCCTGGTCTGCGTGTAGACCATCGCCAGCGCCCGATCCCCGATATTTGCCGTCCGCAACTGTGCGGTGAGCTGCGGAAGAACCTCGGCGAGCACCTCGCCGCAGCCCACGACGCCGCGCGACACCAGCTCACCGATCGGTGCCTCGAGCGCCCGCGCCGCCTTCGCCAGCAGGTGTTCGGGCATCGCCGTACCGGCCGCCGCCGGCGCCTCCGTGCAGTCGACGACACCCGCGATCGGCTCGAGCGCCGGGAGCCCGTCCTCCCGCGGGAACGCGTCGAGGCGCGCGCTCAGCACGTGCGCCAAGGTCGCGTACGCCGGTTGCGCCCCCAGCTCGCGTTGCGTCTTGCGCAACGCCTCGCGCGCAGCGGATCCCGGCGTACCGTGGGCGCTGATCGTGTTCGCCAGCGCGCGCCGGATCCAGCCGACCGCGCGCCCGTCGAGCGCGGAACTGTCGTCCGGGCAGAGCTCCAGCGCCACTCGGAGCCGGGTGAAGTTGCTCTTCCAATGGCGCTGCCGATGGAGCTCACTCGCGAGCTTGTAGTCCTCCAGCCAGCGTTGCCGCCGCTCCACCCAGTCGTCCGGCCACACCCGGCACGGCCAGCCGCCGTTGACCACGCCATCGATCAGGTGGGGCAGATCCCCGTCGACGGTGTCACACCAGAGCGCGACCAGCCGGTCGTACAGCGGGTTCCATACCTGGAACGTTTCGCGCATCGCCGCGATCGGTGGGCGTACCGTTGCCTGCCGCAACTGAGAGCGTACGTCGTCGACCGTGCACCGGTGGAGCACTGCTCCCGACGGCGCCGGACTGTACGACGGCGTGAATCGCAACCGGTGCATCAGCGGGCGGAGCGCCGCGACCAGGTCGAGCGCGGCCGCGTGGTGGTCGTGTTCGAGCAGCCAGGCGACCACCAGCATCGCGGCGTGCTCCGGTACGTCGATGCGGTAGCACCCGGTCCGCAGCACCTGCCCGAGCTCCGCGAGTCCCTCGTCACCGAGGTACCAGAGGTTCAACCGCTCACGATCGGACTCCCCCGGCGCATCCGCGGGCACCCTCGCCAACTCGTCGAGCACCCCGCGCCACGCGTCCACCCGCACCGCCGCGCGCCGCCGTACCGCAGGGTCCTCGGCCACGAGCGCCCGCTGCAACGCGTGGTGCAGCCGACCCGTCGCATACCCCATGCCGAACCCCCGTCCGTCGGACAGCGCTCAGACATGGAGGCAGGATTCGAACCTGCGCCCTCCCGGTAGTAGCCGGGCGATCTACCCCTGATCTACTCCATGCGGTGCCTTCCAGACTACCGTCCGTAAGGAGTTCTGGTAAGGACAAACGTGGCGATGGTCAGGTGGTCGATGGTTTCGCCGTGCCGGTGGACGTGGAGCGTTTCGCCGGCCAGGTAGCCGTCGCGGCCCTGGTAGTGGTCGGGGCCAAGGGATGCGAGGCGGGTGGTGAGGCCGCCGGAGAGTTGCAGGATGCCGCCGGAGACCGAGATCGTCAGCGGCGTGTTGCCCCAGTACCAGTGGCCCAGCAGCTCGGTGCCTTGGGCAAGCGGCGGCTCGGGCACCCACTCCTGGGTGACCGGCGGTTCGTACGTCGCCAGGATCCGGATCAGGTCCGGCGCCAGCGACGCCACCCGCCCGTACGTCCCGTTGCCGAGCGTGACCGCGCCGACCCGGCGGACCCGGTCCACGAACAGCCCGGCGAGGAAGCCCGGCATCGACCCGGTGTGCCCGATCAGCAGGTGCGGGTCGTCCGCGATCAGCCGCAGCCCGAGCCCGTACGACGCGGTCAGCCCCTCACGCGGGTCCGCCGCGACCGGCGTCGCCATCTCCTCCACCGAGTCCCGGCTGAGGATCTCGTGCACCGGGTCGATCCAGAACGCCGCGTACCGGGCCAGGTCCTCGATCGTGCTCCACAGCTGCCCGGCAGGCGCCATCGCACCCGAGTCGTACGCCGGCTCCGGGTCCAGCTGCCCGCTGAACGGGTGCACCGAGAACCCGTCCGCGGCCGGCGCCTCCGGGAAGTACGTCGTACGCCGCATCTCCAGCGGCCCGAGAATCCGCTGCTGGACCAGCTCCAGCCAGGCCGTCCCGCGGAGCCGGGCGACGATCTCGCCGAGCAGTCCGTAGCCGAGGTTCGAGTAGTGGTGCCGCCGATCCGCCGGGCCGACCGCCTGCGCGTCGTCCATCGCCGCGGTCAGCTCGTCGAACGACACACCCGGGTTCCGCTCCCACCAAGGGCCCTCGGGCTCGGCGTTCATCCCGCCGCTGTGCGCGAGCAACTGCCGGATCGTCCGGTCCCCGAACGCGATCCCCGGCAGATGCTTGCCGACGGCATCGTTCAGCGACAGCAACCCGTCGTCCCGGCACTGCATGACCAGCACCGCCGTCAACGTCTTGGTGATCGACCCGATCCGGTACTGAACGTCCGCCCCCGGCAACCCACCGTCCGCGGTCGCGAACCGCCCCCGGGCCCCCGTCCACACCAACGACCCGTCCCGCAGCACCCCGGCGTTCACCGACGGCACCTTCGTCTCCCCCTGCGCCGCCGCAACCTCGGCGTACAGGGCTGCGGCGGTGTCAGAGCGCAGGGTCATTACTCGAAGGCCTCCGGGGCTGGGCAGGAGCAGATGAGGTTGCGGTCGCCGTAGGCGCCGTCGATGCGGCGGACCGGCGGCCAGTACTTCGAGGTGCGGTCCACCGAGCGCGGGAACGCGGCCTCCTCGCGAGTGTAAGCGTGTTCCCACTTGTCGTTGATCACCGACTCGGCGGTGTGCGGGGCGTTCACCAGCGGGTTGTCGGCGGCCGGCCACTCGCCCGCGGCGACCCGGTCGATCTCGTGCCGGATCGCGATCATCGCGTCGCAGAACCGGTCGAGCTCGCCCAGGTCCTCGGACTCGGTCGGCTCGACCATCAGCGTGCCGGCCACCGGGAACGACATCGTCGGCGCGTGGAAACCGTAGTCGATCAGCCGCTTCGCGACGTCGTCGACGGTGATGCCGGTCTCCTTGGTCATCGGGCGCAGGTCGAGGATGCACTCGTGCGCCACCAGGCCGTTCTCACCGGTGTAGAGCACCGGGAACGCGCCCTCGAGGCGCTTGGCCACGTAGTTCGCGGTCAGTACGGCGGCCTTGGTCGCCTCGGTCAGACCCTCCGCGCCCATCATCCGGATGTACGCCCACGAGATCGCCAGCACGCCCGCCGAACCGAACGGCGCCGCGCTGATCGGGCCGACGCCCGACTCCGGACCGGCCTGGTCGAGCAGCGGGTGGTTCGGCAGGTACGGCGCCAGGTGTGCCGCGACCGCGACCGGCCCGACGCCCGGGCCGCCGCCGCCGTGCGGGATGCAGAACGTCTTGTGCAGGTTCAGATGGCTGACGTCGCCGCCGAACTCGCCCGGCTTCGCGAGCCCGAGCAGTGCGTTCAGGTTCGCGCCGTCGACGTACACCTGGCCGCCGTGATCGTGGACCACCTGGCACACCTCACGGACGCTCTCCTCGTACACGCCGTGCGTGGACGGGTACGTGATCATGATCGCGGCGAGCTTGGCGGCGTGCTCGGCGGCCTTCGCGCGCAGGTCGTCCAGGTTGATCGTGCCGTCGTCGTTGCCCTTGACAACGACGACCTTCATCCCGGCCATCACCGCGGACGCCGCGTTGGTGCCGTGCGCGGACGCCGGGATCAGGCAGACGTTGCGGTCGGTGTCGCCCTGGGCGCGGTGGTACCCGCGGATCGCGAGCAGGCCGGCCAGCTCACCCTGCGAGCCCGCGTTCGGCTGGATCGAGACCTTCGCGTACCCGGTCACCTCGGCCAGCCAGCGCTCCAGCTGCCCGATCAGCTTCACGTACCCGGCCGCGTCCTCGATCGGCGCGAACGGGTGCAGGTCCGCGAACTCCGGCCAGGTAACCGGCTCCATCTCGGTGGTCGCGTTCAGCTTCATCGTGCAGGACCCGAGCGGGATCATCCCGCGGTCCAGCGCGTAGTCCTTGTCGGACAGCTTGCGCAGGTACCGCAGCATCGCCGTCTCGGACCGGTGCGTGTTGAACACCGGGTGCGTCAGGTACTCGGTGGTCCGCGGTACGGCGAGCGCCGCGGCGCCGAGCGTGTCGTCGTACTGGCCGCCGAAGGACTGGCAGACCCGGGTCAGCGTGGCGACGTCGGTCTTCTCGTCGCAGGAGATCCCGACGTGGTCCGCGTCCACCAGCCGCAGCCAGATCCCGTTCTGCCGGGCGGCGTCGACGACGTCCGCGGCGCGGCCCGGGACCCGGGCGAGCACGGTGTCGAAGAAGTCGTTGTGCACGACCTCGACCCCGCTCGCACGCAGCGAGGCGGCCAGCTTCCCGGCGTACGCGTGCACACGCTCCGCGATCGCCCGCAGCCCCTCCGGGCCGTGGTAGACGGCGTACATCGACGCGACGACCGCCAGCAGGACCTGCGCGGTACAGATGTTCGACGTCGCCTTCTCGCGGCGGATGTGCTGCTCCCGCGTCTGCAGCGCGAGCCGGTACGCCGGGGCGCCGTCCGCGTCGACGGAGACGCCGACCAGGCGGCCGGGCAGCGACCGCTCGAGGCCGGTCCGGACGGACATGAACCCGGCGTGCGGGCCGCCGTAGAACAGCGGTACGCCGAAGCGCTGCGAGGATCCGATGACGATGTCGGCGCCCGCCTCGCCCGGCGCCTCGAGCACCGTCAGCGCGAGCAGGTCGGAGGCGACCGCGACCAGGACGTCGCGCTCGTGGGCGGCCTCGACGAGCGGCTTCAGGTCGCGGACCACGCCGTTCGAGCCCGGGTACTGCACCAGGACGCCGAAGAAGTCGCCTTCGGGCAGACCGTCGGTGGTGTCCGCGACGACGACCTCGATCCCGAGCGCCTCGGCCCGGGTCTTCACCACGGCGATCGTCTGCGCGAAGGTGTCGGCGTCGACGAGGAAGCGGTCGGACTTACTCTTCTTGTTGGACCGGTGCGCGAGCGTCATCGCCTCGGCGGCGGCCGTGCCTTCGTCGAGAAGCGACGCGTTCGCGGTCGGCAGGCCGGTCAGGTCGGAGACCACGGTCTGGAAGTTCAGCAGCGCCTCGAGGCGGCCCTGGGAGATCTCCGGCTGGTACGGCGTGTACGCGGTGTACCAGGCCGGGTTCTCGACCAGGCGGCGGACGATCACCGACGGCGTGAACGTTCCGTAGTACCCCTGGCCGATCATCGAGGTGGCGATCGTGTTCCGGCCGGCCAGTTGGCGGAGCTCGGTCAGCGCGTCCACCTCGGAGGCGGGCTCCGGCAGGTGCATCGCCTCGGTGGAGCGGATCGACGCCGGGACGGCCGCGTCCACGAGCGCGTCGACGTCGTCGTACCCGAGGAGCTGGACCATCCGGGTGATCTCGTCCGGGCGCGGGCCGATGTGCCGGTCCGCGAACGTCGCGGAAAGCTGAGGGGTGTCGTTCACTAGAGGCTCCGATGCTGACTGTCGCTGCCGGTGGCCTCCCCCTCTGTCACGCGCGAACGCTCCAGAGTCGCCTGTGACACTCGGTCCATGGGCCTGAGAGGTTCCGGGGAGGAATTGCCCCTTCGGCGCCCGATGACACGGGTCTCTCCCGAGTGCGGTGAACGGCTGGTCTCGAGGCTACCAGGAATCCCGGAACAGTTCGGGCAGCAGGTTCCGCGCGGCCGGGCGTGCCGCCGCCACCTGGTCCTCGGTCGCCGCCTGCATCGGCCAGCGCACCCGCGTCCCGGCATCCGCCCAGCCGCCGACCGCGGCAAGGAACTTGTCCAGCGCCGGATTCGACAGACCGGCCTGCTGCAGCGGTACGACGTGCGCCGCGAAGAACTCGGCGATCCGCTGCTCGACGTCGAGGTCGTGCGCGGTGGCGACCGCACCGTTCGGGGAGAGCGCTGCCACGTTCGAGTAGCTGCCGTGTGCGCCGAGTAGCGACATACTCGCCAGGAAATGACCCGGTACGAAGATCGCCAGCCCCGACTGCAGGGCCTGGTCGAACCACGCTCTGTCACCGCCGGCCGTCTTCAGTCCGATCAGACTCGGCACTGCCGCTGCCAACTGGCACAACTGCTGCGGCGAGACAGCGGTCTTCGCATGCGGCGGGTTGTACAACACCAGCGGCACGTCCCCCGCCACGTCAGCCACCCGCTGCAGGAAGGTCAGCAACTCGGTGGGATTCAGAGGCAACCAGTCCGGGGCAATGACCTGGATGGCTCCGGGCGCGAACTTCGCGGCTCGCTCGACGCGGTCCAGCTGCACCTGCGCCGACGGATGACTGGCACCGATCTGGAACGGCTTCGCCACCGCGGCCAGGATGCTGTTCACCCGGTCGAACTCGTCCTCGGTGAGGGTCTGGAACTCCCCCGCCGTCCCGTGCGCATACACCCCGGCAACTGAAGTCTCACCCAGAGCCTGGGCCTGAGACTCCAACCGCCGGAAGTCGATCGAGTCGTCCGCATTCAGCGGTAACAACAAAGTCGCCCACACACCGCGGAGCGTGTCTGCAGTGAGTGGGCGCACAGCGGAAAGCTACGTCAGCCGGTCATCCGGGCGCGACGCCGCGCGGCGAGTTCGTCACCCGCGTGGCCGTCGGAACCCTCGTCGTCGTGGCCGTCGGCACGCTCGGTCGGCAGCTCGGACAGCGAGCCCTCGACCTCCCGCCAGACGCCGCCGAGCGCGATCCCGAACACGCCCTGGCCGCCGGCCAGCAGATCGATGACCTCGTCGGGCGAGGTGCACATGTACACGGACGCGCCGTCGCTCATCAGCGTGATCTGGGTCAGGTCGTCGAAGCCGCGCTTGCTCAGGTGCGCGATCGCGGTCCGGATCTGCTGCAGCGAGATCCCGGCGTCCAGCAGCCGCTTGATCACTTTCAGCAACAGCACGTCACGGAAGCCGTACAGCCGCTGCGTCCCGGAGCCCGTCGCCGGACGGACCGACGGAGAGACCAGGCCGGTGCGGGCCCAGTAGTCGAGCTGCCGGTACGTGATCCCGGCCGCGGCGCAGGCCGTCGGACCCCGGAACCCGACGTCCTCCGGCATCGGCCGCAGGTCGTCGTCGAACAGCAGACCCTGAACGCCGGCAGTCTCAGCCGCCTCGGCGTGCGCGTCGGAAGCCGACTGCGTCAGATCCGTGTCCCCGGTGCGTGTCACGCCTGAGCCTCCCTGGATACCGACTGGAACGAGCCATCTCCGTGGAGTCACAGCACCCCACGACTTCTTCACGGTAAGCCGCCGCCCGAGGCGGGTCAACGACAACCGCACCGAGCCGCGAGCGTGTCGCGACCGCCGTACGAATCGTTACCTAGCAGCTCTTGTCCGGGTGACTCGTCCGACCGCGGTCAGCTCTTGTCGAAGTCCTCCGGGGTCACCTGGTCCAGGAACTCCCGGAACCGCTCGACCTCCTCTTCCTCCTGCACCTCGTCGGTACCGTTGGTTTCACTCTCCGGGACCGGGATCCCGGCCTCGGCGAGGATCTCCTCGGTGCAGAACACCGGCGTGCCGGTGCGCAGCGCGATCGCGATCGAGTCCGACGGCCGCGCCGAGATCTCGGTCTGGTCGTCGAACACCAGGATCGCCTCGAAGATGCCGTCGGTCAGGTTCACGATCCGGACCTGGCTGAGCGTGTGCCCGAGCACCCGGATGGTCTCCGCGAACAGGTCGTGGGTCAGCGGCCGGGGCGGCTCCATGCCCTGCTGGGCGAACGCGATCGCACTCGCCTCGGCCGCTCCGATCCAGATCGGCAGGTACCGCTCACCTCCGACCTCCCGGAGCAGCACGATCGGCTGACTCGAGGGCATCTCCACCCGGACTCCGACCACGTCGACTTCGCGCACGCCACCAGCCTACTCCGAGCCGAAGCCCCGGGCAGGCCCGCGGGGTTCGGCCAGTGGACAACCCCGTGGACGAGCCAGCAACGAGCCGGCGACGAGCCAGGCCACAAGTCACGCGCGAGTCAGGAGGCGAGCTAGGAGCGCGGCAGCCGTGAGCGGACCAGCGCTGTGTGCAGCCGCACAGTCAGCGCGGCCAGCTCCGCGGTCTGCTCGGTCCGCCGCGGCCCGGTGACCTGCTCGATCAGGCCGACCTCGCGGTCCGCCGCGGTCCGGAACGCCCGCAGGTGCCGGGGCTCCAGGCCGTACGCCGCCAGCTCGGCCGCGACCTTCGCGATCACGATCGCGTCCCCGCCGTAGTGGTTGCCGGTGGCCACCACCAGGCCGTGGCTCTCCAGCTCGTCGAGCAACGCCGCCGGTACGCCGGCCGCGGTCCGCAGCTCGTCCCGGGTCAGCCGCAGTTCGGTGCCGGTGGCATCGAAGTCGTCGGCGACCGGCTGACCGGGGGTCTGCGGCAACGACGTCGGCGCGACCGGCGGACCCGCCGCGGCGGGCCGCAGACCGCGATCGATCGCGCCGAGGTGTTCCTTGATCACCTTGAGCGGCAGGTACTGGTCGCGCTGCGCGGTCAGTACGTACCGCAGCCGGTCGACGTCCGCGGCGCTGAACTTCCGGTACCCGGACGCGGTCCGGGCCGGCGTCACGAGTCCCTCCGCCTCCAGGAAACGGATCTTGGAGATCGTGACGTCGGCGAACTCGGCCTGCAGAAGCTGCAGCACCTCACCGATGCCGCGGCTGCCGCCGGACGGCTCAGGCTTGGCCACTGGCGTAGTACACCAGCCGGTACTTGCCGATCTGGACCTCGTCGCCGTTGTTCAGCTGGACCTCGTCGATCCGGTCCCGGTTCACGTACGTACCGTTCAGGCTGCCGACGTCGCGGACCTTCACGCCGTACGCGTCGCGGCGGAACTCGGCGTGCCGGCGGGACACCGTCACGTCGTCCAGGAAGATGTCGCTGTCCGGGTGCCGGCCGGCGGTGACCACGTCGACGTCGAGCAGGAACCGGCTGCCCGCGTTCGGCCCGCGCTGGACGATCAGCAGGGCGGCACCGGCCGGCAGCGCGCCGACGGCGGCCTGGTCGTCGGCGGTCAGCGGCTCACCGGTCTGCTCCGGCTCGGGCTCGGCGCCGATCGGGGTCAGCATCGCGGTGTCGGTAACGCCCGGCTGGCCGGGCTGGGACGCCGGAGCTGCCGCCGGGCGGTCCGCGCCAGGCAGCATCGCTCCGCACTGCGAGCAGAACCGGCTGCCCTCGGAGTTCTCGTGCCCGCACTGGTTGCAGAACGGCATGCTGTGATCCTCCCGATCGCCGGTGGTCCGGCGACGTTTTCGATAGACCCCGTATTGACAGTGTGACGTGCTGGAACAAGCTGAGGGACCTCAACCCTCGACCGGCGGTTGAGGCCCGTAACGCTATCAGTCTGTCGTCAGCTCTGGTCGAGCTGGCCCTGGTAGGCGTCCGCGTCCATCAGCGCGGTCACCTCGGCGGCGTCCTCGACGTCGATGTCGAGCAGCCAGCCCTCGCCGTACGGGTCGCTGTTCACCAGGTCCGGCTGGTCGGCCAGCGCCTCGTTGACGGCGGTCACGGTGCCGTTCACCGGGGCGAACAGGTCGCTGACGCTCTTCGTCGACTCCAGCTCCCCACAGGCGTCGCCGGCCCGCACCGCACTGCCGACCTCCGGCAGCTGCACGTACACGATGTCACCGAGCTGGTCCTGCGCGAAGTCGGTGATGCCGACCCGCACGGGCCCGTCCTCGCCGGCCTTCACCCACTCGTGCTCGGCCGTGTACTTCAGGTCTTCGGGGTACACCTTTGTCCTCGTTTCTACTTCGTCGGGCTGGGCGCCGGGCGAGCGTAACGATGCTCGTCCGCGGCGTGCAAGGCAGTGATCGACAGGCTGCTTTCCTCGTTGACCTCGGCGGTGCCGCCGATCTGCGGACCGGTCACCTCACTCACCAGTCCGCCCGGGAAGTTGGCCGCCTCGGCCAGGTTGTGGGACTCCCCGATCGCCTCGATGACGTACGGCGAGGTCAGCTTCTGGCCGTCGGCCTGGATCCCCGGCGGGTCGTCCACGAAGTCCGTACTGGCCACCACGCGGACCGATCCGTTGAGCTGGATCGCCTCGGCACCGGCGTCACGCAGTTCCTCGATCGCGTCCAGCAGGTTGCTCGAGGTCATCTTGCCCTGCGGGTCGTTCAGCGTGATCCGGACCCCCTGGCCGACGGCGGGCATGGTGCCGGCCAGGATGCCGAGCGTACGGATCTGGGCCTCGGCCTGCTCGCGCGCGGTCTGCGCCTTGTCGGCGCTGGAGGACAGCGAGTTCTTCCGTTCCTCCAGGTCGGCGATCTCGCTCTCCAGCCGGCGGGTGTTCTGGCCGAGGCCGTCGAGGATCGCGACCAGGTCCTCGCGGCGGGCGTTCTGGTAGCCGTCGTCGGCACGGTTCACCCGGACCTGGACGACCGCGACGCAGCCGACCAGCGCCAGTACGATCGCCACGATCGCCTGCCCGCGGGAGGGCTTGAAACCGGCCTTCAACCGGCGCAGCGCGAGGTTCGGCGTCCTGGGCTTCGGGGCCGGCATCGGGGTCGGCTGGTCGGGTTCGGTCTCGTCGGTCATCTCGATCAGGCCCGGAAGATGTGCCGCCGGATCGCGGCCATGTTGGTGAAGATACGGATACCCAGCACGACGACCACACCGGTCGACAGCTGCGAGCCGACGCCGAGCTGGTCGCCCAGGTAGACGATCAGCGCCGCGATCAGCACGTTGGACACGAACGAGACGACGAACACCTTGTCGTCGAAGATCCCGTCCAGGAACGCCCGGAGGGCGCCGAACACCGCGTCCAGCGCGGCCACTACCGCGATCGGCAGGTACGGCTGCGCCCACTCCGGGACGTCGGGTGCGACCAGCAGGCCGACCACGACCCCGATCACGAGACCGAGTACGGCGATCATCTCGGCCTCACCTTCGCATAGCGCAACGCGATCGTCGCATCGGCCGGCACCAGCAAGGAATCCTCCGTCGTGATCGTGCTCCGGACACCGAAGTTGCTGACCAGGTACTGCACCCACTGCCCTCCGGAACTCTGTGCGAACCGGGCCGGCATCGTCGCGGTGTCGCCGATCGCGAGCACCGTGTACGGCGGGGTCAGCGAACTGTAGTCGACCGTGATGGCACTGCCGGCGCCGCGGATCGCGGTCAGCGCCGTGAGCCGGTGGCCGTTCACCGAGATCGCCTCGGCGCCGGCCGTCCACAGGCCGTTGACCAGCTGCTGCAGGTCGACGTCGAGCAGCCGGCCTTCCTTGGCGTCGGCGTTCTTCGCGTCGTCGATGACGGCCTTGATCCCGGGCCCGGTGACGGCGATCGCACCGGTCTGCAGCTCGAGGTCGTCGAGCTTCTGCTGCAGCGCCGCGCCCGCACTGTCGTTGCTCAGCCCGCTGGCCTGCAGCCCGCGCACCTCGCCGGACAGCTGGGCCTGGTGGTTGCGCAGATCGGTCAGCCGGTCGTTGGCCTGGTTGATCCGGTCGATCAGTTCCTTGCGCTGTTTCTCCGCCTCGGGCGCGCTGCGGTAGTTCTGCGCGGCGGCGATCGCGAGCAGGAAGCCGAGCACCGCCGCGGCCAGCACGAGCAGCACCCGGTGCCGCGACCTGGCCTGGTTGCCGCCCTGTTTCGACCGGGTCCTGGCGGCGACGGCGTACCCCTCGTCGATCGGGTGCGCCATCAGGTTGTTCAGCAGTGACATCGACGCGTCGACGCGCCGAGGAGTCGTCTGCTGAGGGGCTTGCTGGGTCACCCGGCCGAGTCCTTGATCGGTTTCACCGTCTGGACCAGGTGCCGCAGCTGGGCGAAATACAGCGCGCCGGCCCAGTAGTACAGACCGGTCCCCCAGATCGCGAACGCCCAGCCGATCACCCGGGCCAGTAGGTTCAGCGTAGTGTCGCCGTCGCCGAGAAGCAGCAGCGGGAACGCGTACAGCAGGCAGAACGTGGCGGACTTGCCGAGGAAGTGCACCGGCAGCGCGTTGAAGCCGCGGCGGTGCAGCGCGGGCAGGGTCAGCGTCAGCAGCACGTCCCGCAGCGGCAGCGCGATCGCCAGCCACCACGGGATGATGTCGCGCAGCGCCAGGCCGATCACGGTGGCGAAGATGTACAGCCGGTCCGCGACCGGGTCGAGCATCTGCCCGAGCCGGCTGGTCTGGTTCATCCGGCGGGCGATCTGGCCGTCCGCCCAGTCGGTGAACCCGGACACCGCCAGCACCAGCAGCGCCCAGCCGTCCGCCTTCGGCCCGAGAATCAGCCACAGGAAGAGCGGCACCCCCAGCAACCGCAGGAAACTGAGCGCGTTCGGGATCGTCCACACCCGGTCGGACACTTCCAAGTCCGGCACGCGACCCCTCCCTCTCTCCACCCTGGATACCCGTCGTAACTCTACTGGGGTGCCCCGACAGGTTTATGGGCGGCCATGCCGGGGCAGGCCCCGGCTTTCCCCAATCGATACTTTTCCCGATCGGTACCCCTCGGTGATGCTTACGCTGGGCAGATGAAGTTCCTGGTACTGATCTACGGCAACCCGGAGTCCCGCGCGGTCTGGGACTCGTTGACCGATGAACAGAAGAAGGAAGGCATGGCGGGGTACGCCGCTCTGCACGCCGAACTCGCCGGTCGTCAGGAGCTCGTCGCCTCCGAGTCGCTCGACGACCCCGCCCTGACCAAGCAGGTGCTGGTGCGCGACGGGAAGCCGCTGACCACCGACGGCCCGTTCGCCGAGGTGAAGGAACAGCTCGCCGGCTTCTACCTGCTGGACTGCGAGTCGATGGACCGCGCGGTGGAGGTCGTCGCGCAGATCCCGGAGGCACCGTTCAGCGTCGTCGAGGTCCGCCCGGTCCGTGACCTCGGCGCGTACACCTGATGCTCGAGGACCTGCTCCGCGAACAGGCGCCCCAGGTGCTGGGCGCGCTGGTCCGGCGGTACGGCGACTTCGACGCGTGCGAGGACGCCGTACAGGAGGCGCTGCTCGCGGCGTCGCTGCAGTGGCCGGCCGACGGCGTACCGGATAATCCGCGGAGCTGGCTGATCACGGTCGCGTCCCGGCGGCGGATCGAGGTACTGCGGAGCGAGGCGGCCCGTTCGCGCCGCGAGGAGACCGTGGCGTCCTGGACTCCCCCGGAGCCGGCGTCGGCGGAGGACGACTCGCTGACCCTGCTGATGCTGTGCTGCCACCCGTCATTGACGCCGCAGTCGCAGGTGGCGCTGACGCTGCGTGCCGTCGGCGGGCTGACGACCGGCGAGATCGCCCGCGCGTTTCTGGTGCCGGAGGCAACGATCGGTCAGCGGATCAGCCGGGCGAAGGCGAAGCTCCAGGGTGCCCGGTTCGCGATGCCGCCGGCGGCCGAGCAGCCCGAGCGGCTGGCCGCCGTACTGCATGTGCTGTATCTGATCTTCAACGAGGGCTACACGGCGTCGTCCGGTACGTCGCTGCACCGGGTCGAGCTGTCCACGGAGGCGATCCGGCTGACGCGTCAGCTGCTCGCTCTGTTGCCCGCCGAGGGTGAGGTGGCCGGCCTGCTGGCGCTGATGCTGCTGACGGATGCGCGGCGACCCGCACGGACCACGGCCGCGGGCGCGTTGGTGCCGCTGCCGGAGCAGGACCGGTCGTTGTGGGACGCCGCGTCGATTGCCGAGGGCACCGAACTGGTCGAGTCGACGCTGCGCTCGGCACCGGTCGGGCCGTACCAGTTGCAGGCGGCGATCGCGGCCGTGCACGACGCGGCCGCGGACGCCGACCAGACCGACTGGCGGGAGATCCTGATGCTGTACGAACTCCTGGAGTCGACGGCGCCCGGGCCGATGGTGACGCTGAACCGGATCGTCGCGGTCGCGATGGTGCACGGGCCGGACGCCGGGCTGAAGCTGCTCGCCGCGGTGGATCCGGCGCTGCGCGATCATCACCGGTTGGCGGCCGTCCGCGCGCATCTGCTCGAGCGGGCCGGCGACGACGCGGCGGCCCGGGAGGCGTACGAGCTCGCCGCGCAGCTGACCCGGAGCACGCCCGAGCAGGTCTATCTGCTCGGGCGCGCGGCTAGCTTGGGATCTTCGGCCGCCCCCAGCTGAGCTCGGCCTGGACCTTCAGCTCCAGTACACCGTCCTGCGCGTACGGGCGGACCGCCTCCTCGACGATCGCGTCGAAGTCGTCGGCCTCGTCCGGCGACATCAGGTCGCGCGCCAGGCTCGACGTCGAGTGGAACTGCTCGACGTAGTCCGCGACCCGCTGCCGGTACACGACCGGCTCGGTCCGCGCCGTGCCGTTGACGTCGAGCAGACCGCGCTCCGCGATGGCGTCGAAGACGTTGTACTTCGGATCGTGGTTCTGCTTCCTGGAGTGCTTCTGGATCGCGGTGAGCACGCCGTCCCACCAGGGCATGTCGACCGGGCCGTGCTCGATCACGACCAGTTGGGCGTTCGGCGTCAGCTGCGGGACGATCCGGGCGAACGTCTCCTCCCACGGCATCCAGTGGATGCTCGCGCCGGCGGTCACCAGTGCGTACGGGCCGTCGAGGTCGGCGGCCTCGATCGGGTTCACCTGCCAGCCGAGGTTCGGGTGGTCGCCGCCGGGGCGCTGCCGGCCGGTGTCGACCATCGGCTGCGAGAAGTCGATCGCATCGACGTGCTCGACCCGCGGCGCGAGCGGGCGGGCGATCGCGCCGTCGCCGGCGCCGATGTCGAGCACCCGGCGCGGGGGGTCGGTGATCAGGTGCACCAGGCGGTCGAACACCTCGTCGGGGTACGGCGGCCGATGCTGGTAGGCCTCCGCCACCGCCTGCTGTTTGAACGTCGCCGCAAGTTCAGTCATGTGTCGGAGCGTAGGCCGCGGTGCCCGTACGCTCGCGGTTTTCTGCTACCGGCCGATAGCCCCGTTCATTCGTCGTCCCAGACGGTCGCGCGCTGCGCGAACTCCTGCGGGTCGCTGTGGACCGGGATCACGCACAGCAGGTGGCCGCCGGGGGCGCGCAGGGTGTGGCAGCCCTGCCAGTCGGCGACCTCCACCGCACCGAGACCGGTGAGCCGGGCGACCTCGGCGGGTACGTCGTCGGTCTCGATGTCCAGGTGGTAGCGGGGCTCGTCGTCGACGGACTGGATCGCGGTCACGTAGCCGGGGACGGCGTCGTGCAGGGAGATGAACTGCGGCTCGCCGTCCGGTGACGACGTACGGACGCCAAGGGCCTTCGACCAGAACGTCGTGGCGGCGGCGACGTCCTCCTTGTGGGTGTCGATCAGGAACGTGGACACACGGCTGCGATGCATACGGAGGAATCTAGTTCCGGACGGTGGTCGTCCGGTACTGGGTTTACCGTGCTGATCATGCAGGCGATCGAGGAGACACAAGTACGCGTCGTACCTGCCAACGAGGCTTCGTGGGAGGACCTGCAGGCAGTCTTCGGTACGGCGGACGCCGGGCAGTGCCAATGCCAGCGGTTCAAGATCCGCGGGTGGATCTGGCGGGACTCGACGCTCGACGAACGGATGACCCGCCTGCAGGACCAGACCGCGTGCGGCACCCCGGACGCCCCGTCGACCACCGGCCTGATCGCGTACGTCGACGGCGAACCGGCCGGGTGGGCCGCGGTCGAACCACGCACGGCGTACCCGAAGCTCCGCACCTCCCGGGTGCCGTGGACCGACCGGAACGAGGACAAGGACGACGAGAGCGTCTGGGCCGTCACCTGCATGGTGGTCCGCAAGGGCTTCCGCGGACGAGGCCTCACGTACCACCTCGCCCGCGCCACGATCGCCCATGCCCGCACCCGCGGCGCCCGCGCGCTGGAGGCCTACCCGATGTTCACCCAACCCGGCAAAACCATCACCTGGGGCGAACTCCACGTAGGCCCGCACCAAGCCTTCGAAGAAGCCGGCTTCCACCAACTCACCCACCCCACCCTCCGCCGAACGGTGATGCGCATCGACTTCCCCTGACCCCGGCTGCGCGGGACAACATTCAGTCGTACGTCGCCTGTGCGCGCCAGTTGTTCTGGGTGAGGGTGAAGAGCCAGGCACGGGTGTCGGCGGTCTGGAACTGGAAGCGGGCCTGGCGGGACTCGGTGGCCGGGTCCCACCAGCGGTCGGTGGTCAGCCAGGGGCCGGCCCAGGAGCTGATCGGGTGGATCTTGTTGCTGTCGGCAACTTGAACGCGGGCGCCGTCCGACGGGCCGAGGGTGAACGCGACGGGGGCGCCGGACAGCTCGCCGCGGGCGGTCACCGAGACCAGGGTGCCGTCGGCGGCGAACACCTTCGCGGGGATCGGCTCCGGGAAGATCGTGGTCGGGGCCAGGGTCGGCCAGCGCTTCGGGTCCGCGCCGGTGATCGCCCCCGGCCACGGCTGGTCCGGCGGCCGGGCCGGCACCGGCGGGTCGCCCCACGGCACCAGCGTCTGCCGCTCGGCGAACCCGCGCCCGCCGCCGATCACCACCGACACCACCGCGCCGTGCCCGAGCATGCTCTGCACCCGCGACAGCGCACGGTGGATCCGCTCGTCCGGCCCGCCGCCCCACAGTCCGTCGGCATGCGCGCCGACCGGGTCCGCCTGGCCCGGGACCAGCCGCACCCGGACCACGGGTGAGGTCAGCTCGCTGGTCGCCGTACCGCTGCCCTGCAGTTGCCAGCGCACCCGGTCCACCACGTCCGCCGCGGTGAACCAGCGCGGGTGCAGCCACTCCCGCTCGTGCACCCGCCCGGACTCGGTGCCGACCTCGACCCGCAGCGTCGTACACACCAGGCCGAGCTCGGTCAGCCGGACGACCAGCTCGTCGGCGGCCGACCGGACCGCGAACGCGACCTGGTCGACACGGTCCACGGCCGGCTCGAAGTCGACCGTCCGGGTGAGCTCCGGCGGGATCTCCCGGCCGGTCACCGGGCGGTCGTCGGCGCCGCGGGCCAGCCGGTGCGCGAACGCGCCGTCCGGGCCGAAGCGGGTCAGCACCTCGGAGCCGGACAGCCCCGCGAACGCCCCCAGCGACCGCAGCCCGAGCCTGCGCAGCAGGTCGGTGAGCGCAGGCTGCTCGAGCAGGTCGACCGACAGCGGCGCCAGGAACTCCGGCGAACCGCCCGGCGGCACCACGTGCACCCGGGTCCGCGCGGAGCTCACCCGGGCGGCCTGCTCCGCGGCGAACGGGCCGTCGGCGATCCCGATCCGGCTGCCCTGCACGTCGTACGTCTCCAGCCGGTCGAGGAGTTTCTCCGCGGCCGCCTCCTCGCTGCCGTAGAACCGCGCCGGGCCGCGGGCCTTCAGCGCGCACATCCCCGGGCGGATCATCTGCACGCCGGGCGTGATCGCCTCCAGGCAGGAGATCACCGGGTCGAACGCGCGGGCGTCGAGCACCGGGTCGTACTTCAGCACGACCAGCTCCGGGCACCGCGACTGCGCGTCCCGGGCCCGTTGACCGCGGCGCACCCCCTCGGCGCGCGCGGCCGCGGACGTGGCGAGCACCTTGCCCTTCTCCAGCACCGCGATCGGCTCCTCCGCCACCCGCCCACTCGCCCCCGCGGCCGCCACCACCGGCCAGTCCGGCACCCAGATCACCATCGACCGGGTCAGGCCCCGCCCACTCATCACCCCACCGCCCCGATCTGCTCGGCCCACTCGTCGGCGGAGTGCTCCGTGGTCCGCTCGACCGGGCGGATCTCGCCGTCCGGTGCGGGTAGCCAGAGCTGGTGACGGCGAGCGCGCACGGCGGCTCGCCGGCCGGTCACGGCGACCGTCGCCCGGCGTGCCGTGAGCAGGCCTTCTCCCTCGCCCAGGCCGGTCCACGTGCTGGTCTCGATCTCGAAGCGGGCCTCGCTGCCCGGCCAGGACCCGTACGCGATCAGCATCGCGCCGCGGGTGCGAAGCCGCGCCGCCAGCCGGGACGCCTCCCCCGACGTCACCTCGCCGGGCGGCCGCACCACCACCACGGTCAGCGCGTCGACCAGCGCGGCGACCACGCTGAGCCACTCGCGCCCCGGGTCCGGGACCAGCACCAGCCGCTCCAGGTCCACCCCGAGTCCGCGCGCCGCCTCGGCCCCGAACGACGGCACCCCGACGACACCGCACCAGGCCCCGTCCGCGGACGGCCCCGCCATCAACGCCATCACCAGCGCGGCGCTCCCACGCACCGAGTACGCCGAGCCACCGCGCAGCCCGGCCCCGGCCAGCAACTCCCGCACCGCCGGATGCGTAGGCAGCTCCCGCTCCACCCCTGCCGTGTCCAGCGCCTGCTGCACCCGCGCCGTGTCCGTCCCCCGCTGCACCCGCGCCGGCGAGGACGTCCGCCCCCCGTCGACCGCGGCGAGCCGCTCCCCCGTCCCGGGCTCAGGCTGGTGGACGAGATCCGGGTCGAAGCTCGCAACAGTCGCCAACCGCACCGGCCCGGCGGGCGGGTGCCGGTCCGGCGGGGAGTCCTCCAGGATCGGGACGGAGGCCTGACCTGCGGCGGCTTTCTGGGCCTTGGCCCGGGCCAGGAGCGCGCGGGCCTGGTCGAGCGCTGTGACTCGACTCTCCGGTGCCGCGTTCCCCGTCATACTCCCATGTTCGAACACCTGTTCGAACAAGTCAATCCGGTCGTCCACAGCCCCGCGGCTGGCTAGAGTCCGGGGCATGCGACGTGTCGATCACCCTCGGTTCACCGCCGCCCTGCAGCAGGTCGAGGACAGTATCGACGCCGCCTGGGACAGTTTCCGCACCGCCTCCGGGGTGGCCGCGGAGGACGCCCGTGAGCTGGCTGAGGTCGTGCTGCAGGACACCTCCGAGTTCGACTGGCGCGTGGTGGACGGTGCGCTGAAGCAGCTGATCTGCCCGGAGTGCGGTGCCCAGCTCGGAGCGGGCAACCTCGGCTGCCGGAGCTGCGACCTGGCGAACGGATTCCGGTTCGCCGCACGGGAGACCGACCGTCCCGGCGTACCGCCGGGGAACGAGCACGCGATCCGGGTGTCCTCGGCCGTGGCTCGCACCCGCCACCGGTACACCCCGCGCGCCCGCGCCGGCTACGAGCTGCTCCTGCCCGACCTGCTCGCCGGACAGCTCCCCAGCACCGCCCAGGCCCAGCACGCCAAGGACCTCGTCAACCAGCTCACCGACGACGAACTGGAATGCCTCGTCACCCCGGCGGACTTAGGGTAAGAGGCATGCCTAGAACTATTGCCACCAACACCAAGGTCGAGCTGGACGGGCTGCTGGAGTTCGTCCGGCCGCGGCACCATATGTTGCTGCTGACAACGAGAGCGGACGGGTCCGTGCAGGCGTCGCCGGTGTCCGGCGGGGTGGACGAGCAGGGCCGGATCGTCATCTCGTCGTACCCGGAGCGGGCGAAGAGCCGGAACGTGAAGCGGGCCGGCAAGGCGAGTGTGGTCGTGCTGTCGGACGAGTGGAACGGCGCCTGGGTGCAGGTGGACGGCAGCGGCGAGGTGATCGAGCTGCCGGACGCGGTGGAGCCGCTGGTCGACTACTTCCGGGCGATCTCCGGCGAGCACCCGGACTGGGACGAGTACCGCGAGGCGATGGTGAAGCAGGGCAAGTGCCTCATCCGGATCACCCCGGAGCGCTGGAGCCCGATCGCCACCGGCGGCTTCCCGTCCCGCCTCGCCGATTGATGCGCACCGCCCTGGTCGTCCACGCACATCCTGACGACGAGGTGTTCGCCACCGGCGCGGCCACCTCGGTTCTCAGCGAGCAGGGCTGGAACGTCGTACTGCGTGTTGCCACCGCCGGCATGCACGGGGCGTCCGATCACCTCAGCGCTTCCTGCGAACTGCTGGGCATCGCCGACTGGGACTGGCTGGGCGCGCCGGACCAGTGGATCGACGACGGCGGCCGCAACAGCTCACGCACGCTGGCAGCTGCTCAGCGGTACGACGTGGTCGCGGCTGTCGAAGCGGCCGTCGACAAGCTCCAGCCGGAGCTCATCCTCACGGTGGGCAGCGACGGGCTGACCGGTCACCCGGACCACATCGCGATCTCACAGGCAGTCCAACGCATCCAGTGCCGCGCACTGGGAGCACGCCTCAGAGCGCAGGACGTGCGTGCAGGTGAGCAACTGGTGCAGCAGCTGGCTCCAGGTGAGCATGTCGGCTCAGGGCACGTCAAAGGCTGTGACGTGCCGCTGCAAGAGATCGGTGGTGCGTCCGAGGAGCGCAGGCGCCAGGCTTTGGACGCGTACTACGACGGTCTCGGCAGCAAGCCGCTCGCGGAGCTCATCACGACCCACCGTGCGAGCAGCGACGGCCTGCTGCTGCGTGCGGTCTTCGACGCGACCGGCTGGCAGCAGGACCGCTTCGAGGAGCTCACTGCTTCGAGCGCCGCTCCATCGTCTCGGTGATGCGCTGCATGGCCCCTTCGAGGTGCTGCCGCAGCGCGGCCTCGGCACCTTCCTCGTCGTGGGCCAGGCACGCGTCGAGGATGGCCTGGTGCTCGCGCCGGGTCTGCTCGATCCGGGCCTTGGTCTGCCGGGAACCGAACCGGTAGCGCTCGCTGTTCTGCCAGACCGGCTCGATCGCCCGCGGCAGCCAGCGCGAGCCGCCGGCCCGGTAGATCGCGAAGTGGAACTCGGTGTGCGCCTGCCGGGAGGCGATGTTGTCGCCGAGCTTCGACAACCGGACGTGCTCGGCCAGCGCCGTCCGGGCCGCGGTCGCGTCCGCGTCGGAGAACCGGGTGGCGGCCGCCCGGACCGCCAGCGACTCCAGGGCCAGCCGGGTCTCGTGGGTGTCGCGCAGGTCCTCCATCGACAGCTCGCGGACCCAGGCCCCCTTGTGCGGGACGATCTCGACCAGCCCCAACGCCGCCATCCGCCGCAGCCCTTCGCGGATCGGCATCTGGCTCATGTCCAGGCGCTTGGCGAGCTCCTCGAGCCGGAGCGCCGTACCGCTGGGCAGCTCGCCGGACAGGATGAGCTCGTGCAGCTCGGCGGCGGCTTCCTCGGCGAGCGTACGGCGTCCGGTCGGTCCCCCAGGTGTGAGCTCGAGTCGTCGGATCATCAGTAGCGGGCTGCCTCTCTCCTGTTCAGCTCTGGAGGTACGGTAGCCGCCCGCCGGGCTTCTGGTGGCCTTCGAGGGCAGATTGCCCAGTAAACACAAGTGGTCTAGGCCACCGAGAGGCCTGTCAGGTCCAGCAGCACCCGGCCTCCCGGGCGCTCCAGTACGTCGCCGATCCGGTCCGCCGGTACGACGTCGTAGTCCGCACGCCAGGGCACCGACGCGATGTCCGCGAGCGCCTGACCGGCCGCGTCCGGAGCCAGCGTGGTGCGCTGCAGGTTCACCGGCAGCAGCCGCAGGTCCCGGCCGATCAGCTGGTGCAGGTCGATCGTGGTGAACTCTCCGGCCTTGTACCCGAGTACAACAATCCGCCCGCCGGGTGAGACGTGTCCGAGCACCCCGCCGGTCACCGGACCGCCCATGGTGTCGACGACCGCGTCGCACCACGGCAGCTCCCGGCCCACCTGCCCGAGCCCGTCCACGCGGACGAGCTGGTCGACGAGTCCGCCGATACTGTCCGCGGAATCGTCCAGCGACACCAGCCCGATCACCCGGGCCGCTCCAGCTGCCCTTGCGATCGCCGCGCACATCCGCCCGATCAGCCCGGTCACACCGGTGACGACGACGGTCTCACCCTTCTGTACGTCGGCCACCCGCCGTACCGCGGTGTGCGCGGTCAACGCGGGCGTCAGCAACGCCAGCGCGGCAGCAGGCTCCAGCGACGACGGCACAGCATGTACAGCGGCGTTGGGTACAACGGCGTACCGTCCCCACACGCCCTGCCGCGTCACGCCGACGCCCTCGCCGCGGACCAGGACGGTCGCGCCGGCGGCCGCCACGTCCGAGCTCAGCACCACGCCGATGCCCTCGGAGCCCGGGACGAACGGCGTGCCCGGCTGCCTGCCCGCCAGCGTCGACCGGTCCAGCGGAGTCACCGCGGCCAGCCGCATCTCGACCAACGTCTCACCCGGCCCGACGGTCAGCTCGACCTCGTCGGCCTTCAGCTGTCCCCCGGGTCCATGACTGTGCAGCACAGTCCCCCGTGTACTCACTCCGCTACCCCGTTCCCCACGATTTGATATCTGATCACAACCTCGACCAGACCGAAGACCCGTCTCACTCCGCGGAGACCTCCGTCGCCAGCGGCCGGGTGAGCACCTCGGCCGTCGCGGACCGCGCAGCGGACACCTCGTCGCTGCCCATCGGGAACGGCCAGTCACTCCCGGCCAGCACCCGCTCGGCACCGAACGTCTTGGTCAGCAGTTCCAGTACGGCGTCGTCGTGCACGAGATCGTCCACGTAGAACCGGCGCAGCGCCTCGGCCACCGGCAGGGACACCGGCTCGATCCCGGGCCGGGCCTGGTCGATCCCGCGCTGCCACCGTCCCGCGACAGCCGCCGTCACACCACCCCCATGACACAAACAGAACCGGATCCCCGGAAACCGCCCCGGCACGTCCGCGAAGACGAGCGAAGCCGCTGCCACTCCGGTCTCGTACGGATTCCCCAACAGGTTCGACAGGTAAAACGAATCAAGCCGTTTGTCGTCACTGGCACCTGGATGAATCAAAGTGAACGCCTCAGCCGCGTCCAGCACCCGCCACAGCGGATCCAGCCCGGCATAGCTCGGCGTGCCGATGGCGAAGCCGCTGAAGACGCCCTCACCCGCAAGGCCGGCCGCGACACCAGGCGCGGCCGGGTCGAGCAGAGGCAGGTGCGCCAGCACGCGGAGCTGCGGTGTGGCGAGCTCGCGGAGTCCCTGGTTCACCAGCTCGACCCACTCGGGTCCTGCGTCGTACCGGAACAGGGGCGGCGGCACGGACACCACGGCGCCGTCCAGGTCCTGCGTGGCGATCCAGTGCAGCAGGGCGGCCGGGTCGGCGAGCCGGCGGAGCGGCAGGCGGTTGCCGTCGACGACCAGCGAGCCGCTGTCGACGGACAGCCCGAACTCGCCCCGATGCGCCGCTGCCAGCACGGTCGGCGGGATCAGGTGCGTGTGGACGTCCCATCCGGCCATGTCAGCGGGCGTCCTCGTCGTTGTCGTAGAAGTCCGGACGCTCCGGGTAGTGCGGACCGTCGTACACCTCCAGCAGCACCGAGGTCTCCTCGGCCCGCGTCGGTCCGTGGACGACGCCCTTCGGGTTCCAGTAGAAGCTGCCCTTGGTGAGGGTCGTCCCGGTCGGCAGGTACACGTACCGGCCGGACAGGCAGAACATGAACTGGTTCGAGGCGTGCTTGTGCTCCGACGGAATACCGGAGCCCTTCTCGAAACGCACCAGCGCGATCGACGCCTCGGTCTCCGGGTCCCGCCAGAGCATCTTGTGGGACAGGCCGGCCAGCGACTTCTCCACCCATTCCAGGTCATCCGTCTGCAGCAGGATCTCCCGCAACGGTAAGTCGAAACTCACGGCACCTCCCGGCCTGTTACGTGCTTGTAGAGGTCCTCGGCCACACCGGTACCCATCGGGGCGACCGCGGCGATGTGGCCGTCCGGACGGATCAACACGACGCTCTCCGGCGGTACGCCGTACCTGTTGGTGGCGACGCTGCCCGGGTCGAACAGTGCCCGGTCGCGCAGACCGGAGTCGTGCGGCGCGTCCCACCGGGACACCGCGTAGTGCTGCAACGCGGGAGAGCCGTTGACCGGGATCTCCGGCCGCCGGCGTACGTCGGTGAAGTACAGCGCGACGAACGAGTCCTTGCACAGGTCGTGGATCGTCGTACGCCCCGTCGGGCTCTGCAGCACCAGGTCCGGCGCCCTGTCCCCCGCACGGACCGCGGGTGGCGCGGCGGACGTGGCCACCATCGACCAGTCGCCCACGCCCTCCACGTCGAGCCGCACGCTCAGCAAGGTCCGGTTGTACGCCGTGGCCCACGCGCCGGTGTTCTCCGTGACAGCACCGCGCTGGAACGACATGTACTTCCGGGCCGCCTCGGCCATCTCGCCCGAGCCCTCGATCGCGACCGGCCGCTGCTCCTGCTCGTAGCCGTCCAACAGCTCAGGGGAAGCCCAGCCGCGCAGTACCCAGGCCAGCCGCCACGGCAGGTTGGACGCGTCCAGCGCGCCGGTGTTCAGCCCGAGCGCCCACATCGGCGTGATCAGGTGCGCCGCGTCGCCCATCAGGAAGACCTTGCGGTCGGCGGTCCACTGCTCCGCGACCCGGTGGTGCACGTTGTAGACGACCGAGCCCATCAGCTCGATCCGGTCCACCTCGCCGATGAACTGCTTCACCTTCACCAGCAGGTCCTCGTCGCCCGGCGCGTCGGCCCCTGCCGCCAGCGGGAACAGGAACCGCCAGTTGTCCGGCTGCCGGATCAGCACCATCCACTCGGACTTGTCCGCGAAGTACGCGAGGTACGGGTAGTCCCGGGCGTTGTCGACGTCCAGGTCCACCACGACGTCGATCAGCATGTACCGCTCGGGGAGGGTCTCCCCCACGACCTTCACGCCCAGCGCGTCGCGGATCCGCGACCGCCCGCCGTCACAGGCCAGCAGGTACGACGCCTCGAGCTCCTGCGGGCCGTCCGGCGTCTCCAGATGCAGCACGACGCGGTCGTCGCGGATCTCGAACGACGTCATCCGGTGCTGCGTGCGGACCGGCTCGGTCAACGCCTCCGCGAGCAGCGGCTCCATCTTCTGCTGCGGCAGGTTGATCACGAACGGGAACTGGGTGTCGTTGACCAGCTCGGCCAGCTGCACCGAGGCCCGCGGGGTGTTGGTGGCCCGGTCGATGTCGCCGATCTCGTCGATCCGCAGCGCGGCACCGAGGATCCGGTCGACCGCGCCGTACCGGTTCCAGATCTCCAGCGTCCGGCTGAGCGTCGTACCGGCCTTGGTGTCCGAGGAGAGCGTGGCGTCCTCCTCCAGCAGCACGTACGGGATGCCGTAGTGCTGCAGACCGAGCGCGGTGGTCAGACCGATCGGTCCGGCTCCTACTACCGCCACAGGAAGCTGTTCAGTCAACTTGTTCACTCCACAAAGCTCTTGAGCTTGGCAAAGGCACGTTCTCGCGTCAGCGTCGACCCGGTCATCGCGGCCGCGTCGGACAGCAGGAACAACAGCGGGCCGACCACGTCGTCGGGATCGCCGATACCTATGGTGTCCTGCCAGTGCTCCCGGTCGGCACCGGCGTTCGCTCCCCGGAACTGCTCCGTGTCGATCACCCCCGGCGCGACCACGTTCACCCGGACCCGGTCCGCCGCCACCTCCGCCGCGAGCGTCTTCGCGAACGCCACCAGCGCCGCCTTGCTCGCCGCGTACGCCGCAGCGCCCGGGTACCCGCTGGACGCCATCCCCGAGGTGAAGACCACCACCGAACCGGACCGGCGAGCGACCATGTGCGGTACGACGGCCTGGCACGCCCAGACCACTCCGTCCAGGTTCACCTGCAACGTCCGGGTCCACTCGGCCGCGTCCAGCTCCAGCACAGCCGACCGCGGCTGCACGGCCGCGCCGGCCACGAGCCCGTCGATCCGCCCGTACCGCGCCAGCACCTCATCGACCGCCGCCACGACCGCCGACCGATCTGCCACGTCCGCCTGGACAAAAGCCGTGCCGTCAGGCGGCGCAGCGACGTCCAGGACCACCGCAGTACCGCCGGCAGCGTTCACAGCCTTGGCGAGCGCCGCACCGATGCCCTGAGCGCCGCCGGTGATCAGCACGACCTCACCGGTCGCGTCGAAGGCCGCCTTCATAGCGTGTCCTTCTGTTTCGAGGTCATGGTCTCGGTGATCCGCTGGAACGCACCAGCCAGATGACTACGCAACGCCAGCTCGGCGGCGTCCGGATCACGCGCTACGCACGCGTCCAGGATCGCCTGGTGCTCCTGGCGGCTCTTCTCGATCAAGAACGCGGTAGGACGACTCCCGAACCGGTAACGCTCGCTGTTCTGCCACACCGGCTCGATTGCCCGCGGCAACCACTGCGACCCGCTGGCACGGTAGATCGTGAAGTGGAAGTCCGCATGCGCGTCCCGGGCGCCGGCAGAGTCCTCGGCGCGCGACAGCCGCAAGTGCTCCGCCAACGCGGCCGCTGCCTTCGACAGATCCTCTTCGGTGAAACGAGCAGCCGCCGCCCGTACGGCGAGGCTCTCCAACGCCAGCCGCGTCTCGTGCGTGTCCCGCAGATCCGCCAGCGACAGGTCACGGACCCACGCGCCGCGGTGCGGGATGATCTCGACCAGCCCCAGTGCCTCCAGCCGGCGAAGGCCTTCACGTACCGGCATCTGGCTCATCTCCAGCCGGCTGGCCAGCTCCACGAGGCGCAACGGCGTACCGCTGGGCAGCTCACCGGACAGGATCAGCTGATGCAGCTCGGCGGCCGCGTGTTCGGCGAGGGTACGACGACCGCCCTTGCCGCCGCCCGGCAGCAGTTCCAACGGTCCGCTCATCCTCGGGTCACCCTGTTGCGCAGCTCCCCCAGCTTGTCGGAGCGCGTCACGACCACGTCGCCGTCCTGCAGGAACACCTGCGGCTCGCGAGCGTTCCCGATACCGGCGGGCGTACCCGTCAGCAGCAGATCACCCGGGCGCAGCGTCATACCGAACGACAGCTCACTGATCAGCGTGGCCACGTCGAACGCCATCTGCCGCGTCGACGCGTCCTGGCGCACCTCGCCATTCACGAGGCACTGCAAGTGGATGTCCTGCGGGTCGCCCAGCTCGTCGGCGGTGACGATCCACGGGCCGAGCGGCATCGTGTCGTCGATGCTCTTGCCCTTCAGCCACTGCCCGCCGTGCGCGCGCTGCAGATCGCGCTGCGACACGTCGTTCGCGAGCAGGTAGCCCCAGACGTGGTCGAGTGCCTCGTCCACGGGAATGTTCTTGCCGGCCTTGCCGATCACCAGCGCGACCTCGGCCTCGTAGTCCCACTTGGCGGAGATCGCCGGGTCCCAGGCGATGTCGTCGTACGGCCCGATCACCACGTCCGGGCCCTTGGTGAAGAACGTCGGGTGCTCCGGCCGGTCCACGTCCTGGCCCTCGCGCTTGCCCCGGCTCTCCTCGAAGTGGTCCCAGTAGTTCCACCCGGTGCACAGGATGTCCCGCCGGAACCGCCGCAGCGGCGCCCGCAGAATCTCTTCCCGATAGGGAATCTGCTCGCCGGTCAGCTCAGCCCCGGAGAGAATCACCTCGGTCAGGTCTGTTGCTGCCAGCAACTGAACCGAGTCTGCAGCGAGCACGCCGGGGACGACCGCCCCGGCGTGCTCGACCATCACATATCTCATCTCAGGTCCACTCGACGCCGCGCACAACATCACCCCCGGTCATGAGACCACCGCGATCGCGTTGATCTCGATCAGATAGTCAGGATTGGCGAGCTTGCTGACCTCGACCATGGTCGAGGCCGGCAAGGGTTCCTGGAAGTACTGCGCCCGGACCTCGTGGATCTTGGCGAAGTCCTCCATGTTGCGGACATACACATCGACCCGGCAGACGTCCGCGAGCGTTCCGCCGGCCGCCTCGACGGCCGCCTTGACGTTCTCGCACACCTGCCTGGTCTGCTCCCGGACGTCCCCGACGCCGGCGATGCTGCCGTCCGGCGTCCGTGCGGTCATCCCGGAGACGAACACCAACCGCCCGGTCGCCTCGACCGTGGTGGCCTGCGAGAACACCCCGTTCGGGCTCCGCAGCGCCGCGGTGGAAATCTGTGTCTTCGGCATCAGTTCAGCACCCCTCCCGCCGGTACGACGGCACCGACCGCACGCGCGGCGGCCAGCAGCCCGTCGAGTCCCGACCTCTCGATCAGTACGCCGTTGCGCCGTTGCTGTGCGGCGCGTTCGGCCTCTATCTCCCCCGGCAGGTACAGCCGGTTCACCCCCGGTGCGGTCGCGCTGCCCCGGACCCGGGCCGCCAGCCCCGACGACCGGCGCTTGAAGTCCTCGACGCCGCCCATCAGCTCCGGGTCGATCGCCAGGAACAGGTGCGCGCAGTCGTTCGGCCGGTCCGGCTCGCGGTACAGCGGGCGGACCTGGTCGCCCCAGCCGCCGCCGCTGAGGACGCCGGTGAGCACGTCGATCATCAGCGCCAGCCCGAAGCCCTTGTGGCCCGCGGCCGGCAGCAGCATGCCCAGGACGGCCTCGTCCGGGTCGGTGGTCGGCGTACCGTCGCGGTCCGTCGCCCAGCTGTCCGGGATCGTCCGGCCGGCCGACGCGGCCAGCCGGATCTTGCCCAGGGCAACCGCCGACAACGCCATGTCCAGCACGATCTCGACGCCGGCCGTGGTCGGTACCGCGATCGCCAGCGGGTTGTTGCCGACCAGCCGTTCCGCGCCGCCGGGAGCTGGCATCAGCGGGGTCGTGTTCGACATTGCGATACCGATACACCCAGCTTCGCCGGCCTGCATCGCCCAGCGGCTCGCGGCGCCGAAATGGTGCGCGTTCCGCACCGAAACGATGCCGATCCCGTGCCGCCCGGCACGCTCGACCGCGTGGGCCATCGCCTGCGGGCTGGTCAGCTGCCCCATGCCGCCGCGGGCGTCCACCACCATCGCGGCTCCGGCGTCGAACAGTACGTCGAGCTCGCGCTCCCGGGTGACACCGCCGGCGTTCAGCCGTTCGACGTACATCGGGACCAGCATCACGCCGTGCGAGCTGACGCCGCGCAGGTCCGCCTCCACGAGCGCGGACGCGATCTCACCGGCGTCCGCGGACTCGAACCCGAGCGCACCGAACACCCCCGCCACCGTGGCCTCAAGCCACTCCGGCCGAACCAAGACCCTCCGGTCCGCGCCAGATGCCTGTGCGGTCATCGCTTCTCCTTGGCCCAGGGGAGCAATACGTGCTCCAGGAGGGTCAGGCCGTAGAAGAGGACGATGCTCATCACGCTCAGCAGCATGATCGCGGCGAACGCCAGCGTGGTGTCGGCGCTCGCGCCGGACTGCTGGATGACGTACCCGAGGCCCTTGGTAGCGCCGACGAACTCGGAGATCACCGAGCCGATCACCGCGAGCGAGATCGCCACCTTGAGCCCGGTGAAGATCTGCGGCATCGCGTACCGCAGCCGGAGCTTGAAGAACTCCTGCGTCCGGCTAGCGTTCAGCGACCGCATCAGCTCGACCAGCTCGGTCGGGGTCGACTTCATCCCCTCCGCGGTCGAGATCACAATCGGGAAGAAGCACAGCAGCAGCACCATCACGACCTTCGGCCACTGCCCGAAGCCCATCCAGATCACCAGCAGCGGCGCCACCGCCACCTTCGGGATCGCGTTCACCATCAGCAGCAGCGGGTACACCAGCCGCTCGAGGATCACCGAGCGGACGATCACCAGCGCGATCGGTACGCCGATCACGATCGCCAGCAGGAAGCCCTCGATCGTCTCGGCCAGCGACGTACCGGTCTCGGACAGCAGCTGTCCGGGCTGCTCGAAGAACTTCTGCAGCACCGCCCACGGGCTCGGCAGCAGGAACGGTTCGATCGCGAACACGATCGTCGCGCCCCACCACAGCCCGATAGCGGCCAGCAGGCCGACGATCGGCAGTACGACCGCCGAGGCCGGGGACGAGGTCAGCCAAGAGCGTCTGTTCGTCACGGCCGCACGTCCTGAACCTCTTTTTCGGCCAGCAGCTCGTGCAGCCGTCCGCTGATCTCCGCGACCTCGGTCAGGTGCGCGTTCTGGCCGAGGCTGCGCGGCCGCGGGATGCCGATCTCGACGACCTCCCGCATCCGGCCCGGCCGCGGCGTCAGCACGACCACCCGGTCGGCGAGGACGACGGCCTCCTCGATCGAGTGCGTGACGAACACGATCGTCGTGGACAGCTCCATCTTGATCCGCTGCAGCTCCTCGGACAGCTCGGTCCGGGTGAGCGCGTCGAGCGCGGAGAACGGCTCGTCCATCAGCATCACCTGCGGGTCGCGGATCAGCGACCGGCACAGCGACACCCGTTGCTGCATACCGCCGGACAGCTCGTGCGGCAGCCGCCGTTCGAACCCCTGCAACCCGACCAGCTCGAGCAGCTGGTGGGCCCGATCCAGGTACGCCGCCTTGGTGCCGGCGCCCTTGTCGATCTCCACCGGCAGCATCACGTTCGACAGCACCGACCGCCACGGCAGCAGGGCCGGCCGCTGGAACATGAACGAGACGTCCCGGCGGGGTCCGGTGACGGGTTCCCCCGCCACCTGGACCGCACCGGACGTCGGCGGCAGCAGTCCCGCGATCAGCCGGAGCAGCGTGGACTTGCCACAGCCGGACCGGCCGATCAGCGTGACGAACTCACCGCCGCGAACGTGCAGGTCGATCTCCTCCAGGGCGGTCACCCGGCCCTCACGTCCGTCGAAGACCTGCCCCACACCGTCCAGGCGAATCATCCGGTTCCAGTACTCCTAACCTGAGCTCTGCGTCAGCTCTTCGGGGCCAGGTTCATCGTCACGATGTCGTCCGGCTTGATCGAGCCCTTGCCGATCGCCTGCGACTCCTCGAGCAGCGCGATGATCTTCTGTACCCGCTCCTGCGTGACCTCGCCGAGCGGACCCTTGAAGGTGTCCGGCTTCACGTACTTCTTCATGATCTCGAGTTCCTTGGTGGCAACGTCCAGATCGGTGTTCGGCACGTACTTCTTCAGGATCGCGGCGGCCCCGGCCGGGTCGTTCACGGTGTCCTGCAGGCCCTTCAGCAGGGCGGTGGTGAACTTCTTCACCTGGTCCGGGTGGTCCTTCGCCAGGTCCGACCGGGTGATGATCGTGTTCCCGTACAGCTCCGGAAGCTTGTCGCCGTACGGCAGCGTGATCACCTTGCGGTGCTTGTTGTCGGCCTTCGCGATCAGCGGCTCGCCGACCACGAACTGGCCGATGCCCTGCACCTTCCCGGAGGCCAGCAGGGCCGGCAGCCCCGGCGGCGGCGACGGCAGGAACGTGACCGACTTCGGGTCGATCCCGATCGCCTTGGCGTAGACCGGGAACATCACCGTGTTGGTGGAGCCCGGCTGGTCGCCGATGGTCTTGCCCGGCAGGTCCTGCGGCTTGTTGATGCCCAGGCCGTCCAGCGACATGATCGCGGCCATCGACCGCTGGTGGACCATGCCGACCGAGGTGACCGGCAGCTTCTGCTTGGCGAGGGTGATCGCGAACGCGGTGAAGTCGCCGATGCCGTAGTCGGCCTGACCGCCGGCCACCAGCTTCATCACGTCGACGGTCCCGCTGCCGGGAGTGATCTTGACGTCGAAACCGGCGTCCTTGAAGTAGCCCTTCTCGAGCGCGACATACGCGTACGCCTCGCGACCGAAGGTGTTGAACGACGTCAGGTAGTTGACCTTCTGCAGGCCACTGTCACCGCCGCTCGACGCCTTGTCGTCACCGCCGCCACACGCACTCACCACGGCGAGCCCCAGGACCGCCATCAGGGCGATGACGGAACGCCTCAACCTCATATCGACCTCTCTCGTCCCGATATTTGATCAAACATCAAATGCAGAAAGGTGGTCAATCGGTCCGCGGGGACTTCACGGGGACTTAACGTCCGCCGCACCGGGTCCTCGCATCCTGCCGGCCACCCGTTCCTGGAGCTCCCCCATACCTGTCCGTAACCAGACGGGCACCCGCCCCGACCACAGACCGTACCTGCCTGGGCAGCAGATCGCGACGCCCCTGGGGACCGAACCCGGTGGCATTGCGTCAAATTTGCGTAAACCCTCAACTTTCCGGGTGACCCAGACCACGTCGGCGGCCGGTTTCCCGCGTGCTCACTCCGGGGAGGGAGGTGGCGGTCCCCCGGCTTTGACACGATGTGACGGTGAGAACGACGGCGGGACGGGTGTGGCGGGCGATCGGTTGCCTGTGGCGTCCGTCGACCTACCTGCGCTGGGTGTACCTGCTGCTCGGCGCCGCGCTGGTGCTGGCGTTCATCCTGGTCGACAGCGCGCTCGGTGCCGTGGTCTCCGGCCTCGGCCTGCCGAAAGTTGCCACCGGCACCCTCTACGTGGTGCTGGGGCTGGTGCCGCCGCTGGTGCTCGGACTGCTCCCCGCGGTCCGCGAGGTCGAGGGCATCGCGGTCGAGTCGCTGCTCGCGGTGCGGTTCGAGGAGCGGCCGCTCGGCCCGGCACGGACCTGGGCGCAACGCCGCCGTACGACGGCCTGGTTCTGCCTGCACCTGCTGGCCGGCGGCGTGATCGGCGTCCTCAGCACCTTTGTGTTCGGGCTCGGCGCGGTCTGGCTGTCGGCGCCGTTCCGCTCGACCGGTCCGCACGACGTCGTGCCCGGCTGGTCGTACGACGTGCGCGGCGACTGGACCGACCTGTGGATGCCTGCGGCCGCGATCGGCGGGCTCGTCGTACTGTTCCTGCTCTCGTCCGCGGTCGGAGCACTGCTGGCGTACGTGGCACCGCGGGTCCTCGGCCCGACCGCCGCGGAGCGCATCGAACTGCTGGAGAAGCAGACCGCGACGCTTGCCGAGCGCAACCGTCTGGCCAGGGAGCTGCACGACAGTGTCGGGCACGCCCTCAGCCTGGTCACCATCCAGGCCGCGGCCGCCCGGCGCGTGCTGGCCAGCGATCCCGAGTTCGCCGAGACCGCGCTGGCCGCGATGGAGACGTCCGCCCGGGCGGCGCTCGCGGACCTCGACCACGTCCTCGGACTGCTCCGCGACGACCGCCGCTCCGGTTCCCGTACGTCGCCGCAGGCCACCCTGGGCGGCCTGGACCGGCTGGTCGAGGCGACCCGGGCCGGCGGCATCACGGTCGAGGTCGAGCACCACGGCGACCTGGAGCAGCTGCCCGCCGCGGTGTCCCGGGAGGCGTACCGGATCATCCAGGAGGGCCTGACCAACGCGATCCGGCACGCGGGCCGCCCGGCCGGCGACCTCGCCGTCCAGCTCTCGATCTGCCTGGACACGTCCGGGCTCGAGCTGATCGTGGCCAACCCGGTCAGCGGCCGGTCCGACCACTCGGGTGGCGGCCGCGGGCTGGCCGGGATCCGTGAAAGAGTCGCCGTACTGCGTGGCACCGTCGACGCCGGACCGGTCAGCCGTCCCGACGGCCCGGGCTGGAAACTCGCCGTACAGCTGCCGGTGAACGTGACGAAGGGATGAGATGAACCTGTCCGTGGTCGTCGTCGACGACGAGCCGCTGATCCGCAGCGGGCTGCGCGCGATCATCAACGCCGAGGAGGACCTCACGGTCGTCGGCGAGGCCGGCGACGGCGCGGAGGTGCTCCCGCTGGTCCGCCGTACCGGTGCCGACGTCGTGCTGATGGACGTCCGGATGCCCGCGGTGGACGGCATCCAGGCGACCCGGCTGCTGCTCGACAGCCTCGACCCGGCGCCGCGGGTGCTGGTCGTCACCACGTTCGAGAACGACGACTACGTGTACGACGCACTCCGCGCGGGCGCGTCCGGGTTCCTGCTCAAGCGGACACCGCCGGACGACATCGTCGCGGCGATCCGGACCGTCGCGCGCAGCGAGTCGCTGCTGTTCCCGCAGGCGATCCGCGCACTGGCCCTCGCGCACGCCGGTACGCCGGCGCCGAGCGGGCTCGGCGAGTACCAGCTGACCGAGCGCGAGCAGGAGGTGCTGCGGCTGATGGCGCGCGGGCTGTCGAACGCCGAGATCGCCACCGAGCTGATCCTCGGCCTGCAGACCGTCAAGACGCACGTCGCGAACGTGCTCTCCAAGCTGAACGCCCGCGACCGCACGCAGGCCGTGATCCGAGCGTACGAGTCAGGCTTCGTGCCGCTGCACTAGGGCAGGTCCTAGGTCTGGGCGGGGTCGTCGGCCTCAGCGAGCGTGCAGGCGTTGTGCAGGGGGTCGATGGCGTTGGCCGTCATCGCGAGCCGCTGCAGCAGCATCCGGAAGCTGGCGCGCTCGGACTCGTCGAGGATGCCGAGCATGTGGTCCTCGGTAGCGCGCAGCCGCCGCTCCAGGTCGCACATCACCTCGTGGCCCTGCTCGGTCGGCGCGATCAGCCGCGCCCGGCGGTCGGCCGGGTCCGGGCGGCGCTGCACGAGGCCGGCCTTCTCCAGGTCGTCCAGCAGATAGGTCATCACGGTTCGGTCGACGCCGAGCTGCGCGGCCAGGTCCAGCTGCCGCTTCGGGCCCTCGGAGCTGGTCGTCGCCAGCACCTGATACCCGCGCGGGCCGCCGGGCAGGCCCTCCAGCGCCGCCGCGGACGCCTTCGCGTACTGCCGGAAGAGCACGCCCAGCGCCCAGCCGAGATCGGCCTCCACGGGCGCACCACCGGCGCTCTGGGGCTCGATCCCCCGCGCTCCGCGGGCGGCGACGTCGGCCGGAGTACTGGACATGCCTCCATCCTACGTGGCGTACACCACCCGGAATACGATCTGACTTGAATATGTTCTGCTTCACAGATTATCTTCGAAGCAGCTCAACCGAGCTCGCCCCCCTCAACTCGATGGAGACAGACAGATATGAGCACCCTGCTACGCGTCGACGCCAGCATCCGGCTGGAGGGTTCGGTGTCCCGCGCGCTGGCGGACAGCGCCGAGGCCGCCTGGAAGGCGGAGCACCCGGACGGTGTCGTGGTACGGCGTGACCTCGGACAGCACCCACTCCCCTCGACCGTGTGGCCGACGCTGGCCCGGGCCCAGGTTCTCGGCCAGGAGGCCGTGACCGGGGACGACCGCGCGGCGCTCGCCGAGGCCCAGGCGCTCGCGGCCGAACTGGTGGCCGAGATCCGGGAAGCCGACGCCGTCCTGCTCGCCGTACCGCTCTACAACTACGGCATCGCGCAGAACGTCAAGACCTGGATCGACGTGCTGCTGATCGACCGCGAGCTCTCCGGCAGCGGTCAGCTGAAGGGCCGCCCGGCGATCTTCGCGCTGGCCCGCGGCGGCGGCTACGGCCCGGGTACGCCGAAGGACGGCTGGGACCACGCCACGCCGTACCTCGAGCGGATCTTCGGCGACGTCTACGGCATGAACATCCGGACCGCGGCCGCCGAACTCACACTGGCCCCGGTCACCCCCGGGATGGAGGGGCTGATCGACGCCTCCAAGGTTTCCGAGTCCGAGGCCCACGTCGAGGCCGACAAGCACGGAACGACCGTCGCCCGCGAACTGATCGGCAAGGCAGCCTGATCTGAGGTGAGCTCAGTGATGCCGTGCTCGAGCCGGCGTCACTCTGCTGTCAGGACGGCTCCCAGGTCGACAGCGTGACCGACAACGTGACGATCGAGGGTTCCGGCAGTACCGCGATCCGCTGCAGCAGTTCGCGGTAGTTCAGGTGCCGGGCGCTCGGCGTCATCAGCACCAACTGCTCAACGGCCGTCCGGTCGAGGGACATGACCTCCTCGACCAGCTCGCTGCCGGTCCGGGTGAACTCGCCGTTGAGCGACTCCTCCAGGCGGCGCTCCTTCTGCTCGTCGACGCTGACCATCCCGAGTACGTCGACCAGTTCGGCAAGATGCTGCTGGTTCGGCGTGACCACGAGCAGCCGGCCGTCCGGCGCGAGCACACGCGCCATCTCGCGGGCGTTGCGAGGCGCGAACACGTTCAGCAGCAGCTGCGCGGACCCGTCGACGAGCGGCAGCTCACGCCACGCGTCGCACACCACGGACGCGATCCGCGGATCGGCCTTCGCGGCCCGGCGCGCGGCGTACTTCGACACGTCCAGGGCGATGCCGCGCCGGTGCTCCGACAGGCCGAGGACGCCGGCCAGGTAGTACGCCGTACCCGCGCCGACCTCGACGACCAGGTCGTCGTCGCCGAGCGCGGCCGCGAGGATCAGCGCGTCCCGGATCGCCGCGTAGTGGCCGGTGCCGAGGAACACCGTCCGCGCGCCGACCATCGCGGCCGAGTCACCCTCGATCCCGTTCGACGCCGCGGGCAACAGGTTCAGGTACCCCTGCTTGGCCAGGTCGTACGCATGCCCGCGCGAACAACGCGCCGTACGACCGTCCAACACGAGCGAGTCCGCACAGACCGGGCAACGCAGTACGGCGACTAGGTCTGAATCCACCTGGCCCAGTATCCCGGACGGTGCGGACCACTAAGTTATGTCCCGGCTGGTGATTCTTGCCCAGGCGGCTGTGTAGAAGACGACGACGTAGCCGGCCTGGAGCAGGAGGTTGCGGAGGATGTCGTGGTAGTACGGCGGATCTCGGAGCAGGTCGGCGAACGACTGCCAGCGGTAGACCAGCAGCCACGGGTGGATCGCGTGCAACTGCGGGATCGCGGTCAGGATCCCGAGGATGACGAACGTGCCGAACGTCGCCGCCATCGCGGCCAGCGGCGTCGAGGTCAGCGACGACACGAACAGGCCGATCGCGGCCAGGCCGAGCAGCGACAGCGCGATCACCACCGCGATCCCGAGCGCCCGGAGCAGGCCTTCACCGAGTGAGACGGTCGAGCCGGACAGCAGCAGCACGTCGCCGACCGGGAACAGCACGAAGCCGACGATCAGCCCGGAGATCCAGATCACCATCGTCGCGGCGAAGCAGAAGACGACGAGTGCGACCATCTTCGCGGCGAGCAGCCGGGATCGCCCGGCCGGCGCCACGAGCAGGTTGCGCAGCGTGCCGAGGCTGGTTTCGCCGGCCAGCGACTCACCGGAGACCACGGTCACCGCGGTCGGCAGGAAGAACGGCATCGACAGGCCGAGGCTGCCGACGATCAGGAACAGTCCGTTTCCGGCGATCTGCCCGAGGAACCCCTCGGTGCCGCCGTCGGTGCCGGAGAGCTTGATCGCGATCCCGATCAGCAACGGGACCGCGGCCAGTACGGCGAGCCCGACCTGGGTCCGCGCCCGCCCGAACACCAGCCGCAACTCGGACCCGAACAACGCCACCGTATGCCGCCCCGCACTCGGCCCCCCGGAGCCCGCCGTCACCACTCCAGCTCCCGACGCCACCGTCGGCTCTGCGCCCGTCGGCTCGGCGTCCCGCGTCAGCGCGGCGTCGGCGTCCCGCGTCACCGCGGCGTCGGCGTCCCGCGTCACCGCGGCGTCGGCGTCCCGCGTCACCGCGGCGTCGGCGCCCGGCGTCACCGTGGGGTCGGGGTCCCGCGTCGTCGCGGGGTTGGTGGCCGGCGGCGCGGCGGGGTTGGGGGGTGGGGTGGTTGTGGGTTCACTCGGCGACATCGAAGCCCTCCCCGGTGAGTGCCACGAACGCGTCCTCCAGGCTCGGGCGTTCCAGGCCGAAGCCGTGGATGCGGACGTCGGCCGCGACCAGGGCGGCCGCGAACTTCTCGATCGGGAGGTCGCCGGGGTCGCCCTCGACGGTCTCCTCGGTGGTCTTCAGATCCGTCACACCGAGACCCTGCAGCGTCTCCGCCGCCTGGGTGAGATCCGGCGTACGCACGACCAGCCGGGGACGGAGCTCCGCCCGCAGATCCGCCACCGTGGACTGCCGGAGCAGCTTCCCGCGGCTCATCACCGCGGCGTGCGTGCAGACCTGCTCGACCTCGGCCAGCAGGTGCGTCGACGTGAACACCGTCGTACCGTCACTCGCCAGCTCGCGGATCAGGTGCCGGACCTCGCGGGTGCCCTGCGGGTCCAGGCCGTTCGTCGGCTCGTCCAGCACCAGCAGCTCGCGGCGCTGCATCAGCGCGACCGCGATCGCGAGCCGCTGCCGCATGCCGAGTGAGTACGCGCGAACCTTCTTGCCGGCCGCGTTCGACAGCCCGACCCGCTCCAGCGCCTCCCCGGCGCGCGCCTTGCGGGTCTTCGGGTCTGCCGTCCGGTCCGCGGCGTCGAAGCGCAGCAGGTTCGCCTGACCGGTCCAGAAGGGGTAGAAGGCCGGGCCCTCGACCAGCGCGCCGACCCGCGGCAGCACCTGCAGGTGCGCCTTCGGCATCGACTCGCCGAGCAGCTCGACCGACCCGGACGTCGGCGCGATCAGGCCCAGCAGCATCCGGATCGTGGTGGTCTTCCCCGACCCGTTCGGGCCGAGGAAGCCGAACACGCTACCGGCCGGCACCTCCAGATCGACGGCGTCCACCGCGATCTGGCCGCTGCGGAACCGCTTGGTCAACCCGTGGGTGACGACCGGTGCTCCACTCGTCATGCTCAGCGCGGGGCCTTCGCCGCGGCGGCCTGCAGGGTGTCCGGAGTAACCAGACCGGCGAACACCCGGCCGTCGTCCGTGATCAGCACACTCACCATCTTGCTGGTCAGCACCTTGCCCTTGCCCCAGGAGCCCTGCACGGTCGGCGCCTTCGCGAGCAGCTGCGCGAGCTGACCGTTCCCGGTCAGGCCTGCGGTCTGCGCGCCGCCCTTGATCATCACGACGCTGTCCCAGCCGGTCCCGATCACGGTCGGCTTGTCAGCCGGCGTCCCGGACTTGCGCGGCAACACGTTCCGCGGCGGCGTGACCTGCTTCGGGGCGATCTGCTTCGGCGCGACCTTCGACGGCACCTTCTGGTCGGTGACCTTCACACCCTTCGGCGGGGTGAACGTGAACGTGCTCGCGGACGGTACGTCGAACGAGACCGAGGTGAAGCCCAGCTCGACGGCCGGGTTGCCACCGCTGCGCGGCATCACGGTCACGTCCAGCGGCACCCAGGTCTTCGAGTCGATCGCCAGCGTCACCGAGCCGACCGTCGTCTTGTCGGTCTTCGGCACCAGGCGCAGCTTGTACGCGTCCCGGCCGGCGACCTTCTCGGTCCCGCTGACCTGGACCGCGGTGGTCGGGTCGATCGCGGCCAGGAACTGCTTGGCCACGTCCTGCGGGTTGTAGTTCTGCGGCATCTTCCCGGGCGCCGTCTTCTCCGGCTTGGCGTTCTGGTGGGCGGGCAGCGTCAGCTTGGTCGCCTCACGCCTGGCCGAGTCGTACGCCCAGGCCGACGTGCCGTCGGTCGTCCAGACCCGCTCGGCCTGGTTGTCGAGCACCGACACCCGGGCCTTGTCCGGGGACGCGAACGCGATTCGCGCGGTGTGCTGACCGCTGAGCATCTCGGTGAGCTGGCTGCTGCCGCGGCCGGACATCCCCGGGATCGCCGGGAGCCCCAGATCCGCGCTCGAACTGACCGTGCCACTGAAGCCGTCCACCTTCGCGGTCTGCACCTTGGTGAGCAGATCCTGCGCGGTGATGCTCGGCAGCTTCGGCGAGGCGTCCGCGACCACCGGACCGAGTGCCCCCACCCCTGCCACCACGGCAACCGCCGTGACCGGAACCAACCATCGTCTGTTGCGCTGCGCTACGCCCATGAATACAGACTCGCACTGCGTGCCGACGGAACCAAGGCCCCTCGGGGCAGGTTCACCCGAAAGAGTGAGGCCGGTGTACGACCCTGGTAGTACGCCGGCCTCAGAAACGTCTCAGCGGGACTGCAAAGCGTCCAGCGCGACCGTCATCGCGGCCGCGACCCGGAAGTCCAGGCGCTGGTCCTGCACGGTGATCCGGTAGCGGTCCCGGACCGAGATCTTCCGCTCCACCGACAGCACCGGCTGCTGCGTGTCCCGGGCAGTGAAATCGAAGTGGAAGACGAACGGCAGCGGGATCTCCCCCACGATCGGGACGAACTCCCAGACCCGGCGCACGACCGCGACCGTCGGGTTGCGCTCGGTGCCGTCCGCGTCGACACCCGGCGCGCTGAGCTGCCAGCTCGACCGGAGCAGGCTCTTGCCGAACTCCTTCTTGAAACAGCCGATCGCCTGCCCGTTCGCGTCGTACACGTCGTACCCGGAGCCGAGGTCGATCGTCTTACGGGCCTTGAACGAGAACACCGGCTGGGACTTGGTGTCGTCGGTGTAGAACGTCACCTGCTCCTTGAACGCCATCCGCTTCTGCTGCGCGAAGGCGAGCAGCGGCCCGTCACTCCCGTCCGGGTTGGTGGCGATCAGCTCGTACTTGTTCGCCATCATCGTGATCCGCTGCTTCATCGAGAACGCGGGAACGTACATCGGCTGACTCATGCGCAGGAGTGTGTCAGACCGGAGGCCGACGCACCGGCCATCAGTCCTTCCGCCAGTGCTTTCGCGTTCGGCTCGTCCGTTGCCAGTCGCACCTGAAGGTGGCCTGCGCCTTGCAGGGCGAGGTCCCGCGCGATCTCGACGCCGTACTCCTCAGCTTCCTCGGGGGTACGGGCGGGGCGCCAGAGTACGCCGAAGTCGTGGTCGGGTCTGGTGCTGCCGAGATCGATGACCAGCGACTCCTGCTGTCGGAGGTCTTCGGCGTCGCCGCCGACGATCACGTGGATGCGTTGGCCAGCCGCACGTACGGCGTTCTGGGCGGCGTGCCGGGCGTCGTCGACGATCGACGTGTCGCGGCGGCCCCACTCGTCGTGGTGGATCGCCCAGGACAGCGGGCGACGTTCGGCCCAGCCGGATCGGACCAGTTCGGGCGCCGGCGCGAACTCGTCGACGTACCCGACGCAGAGGTAGCCGATCAGCTCGACGTGGGGCGGGAGGCCGAGCACTTCCGCGACCTCGTCCGGGCCGAAGAACGAGACCCAGCCGACGCCGATCCCCTCGGCGCGGGCGGCCAGCCAGAGGTTCTGGATCGCGATCGCGGCGGAGAACCAGGTGGTCCGCGGGTCGGCGTGCCGGCCGAGTACGTGCCGGCCGCCGCGACCCGGGTCGCAGGTCACCGCGATGTTCAGCGGGGTGTCGAGGATCGCCTCGATCTTCAGCCCGTCGAACTTCTGCCGGCGCTGCTCCGGAAGCGATCGCGCGAACGCGTCACGCTGCCGGCTCGCCAACTCGTGTACCTTCCGCCGGGTCGTGACGTCCCGGATCAGCAGGAAGTCCCAGGGCTGGCTGAGCCCCACACTCGGCGCCCGGTGCGCCGCCTCGAGTACCCGCGTCAGCGCCTCGCCGTCGATCGGCACGTCGAGGAAACCCCGCCGCACGTCCCGCCGCTCGGCAATCACCCGCTGCACGACCTCACGCTCCCGCACGTCGTAGCCGGCTCGGCCCGAGGTCGCCGCGGCTGGCAGCCGGCCTACTGCGATGGTGGTGTTGGGGGTCTTGTGCTTGGGGACCAAGAGTTCGGCGCCGGTCGCCAGCACGGCCGCTTCGGCGACGCTGGGGGTGGTCTTCAGGTGGGCGACCTGGGCGCTCGGGGTCGGGGCCGGCTGGTCGGCGAGCTCACCTGCTGTGAAGGTACGCAGTTCGGCGTGCAGGTGATCCGCCAACTGCCGCAGGGCGGGTTCGGATTCGCGGCCGGTGAGGGTGACAAGCAGGCGGACCTCGCCGGGGAGGTCCTGCACGGCCGCTGCGACGGCGGCGGCGAGTTCGGCGTACGGCGTACCGGATCGGAGGCCCACTCCGACGACGAGGCTCATCCGGCGTACTCGCGGGCGGCCGCGACGAAGCGGGCCGGGACGTCCGGGGTGGCGGTCCAGTGCAGGTGCAGGTACGACGCGTGCACGTGTGGGAGCGTGACGCCTTCGGTGCCCGTCGGGAGGTGCCAGGCGGGACGGACGTCCTGGTCGAGCGTGATCGCGGTCCGGTGGAACTCGTGGCCGCGGACCCGGCGGCCCTCGTCGAAGAACGCCGTCGTGGCGGCGGCGACCGCCGTACGGTAGCCGAGGGTGAGGCGCGGCGTCATGGTGGCGGTTGCCGGGAGTACGCCGGTCATCTCGTGGCCGTCGAGCTCGCGACAGAGGTAGAGGAGGCCGGCGCACTCGGCGATCACGGGGAGGCCGTCCGATACTGCGGTCGCCACCTGTTCACGGAGGCCGGCATTCGCGGACAGGGCTTCGGCGTGCAGTTCGGGGAAGCCGCCGCCGAGGTACAGGCCGGCGGTTGCTTCGGGCAACTTGTCCATCAGCGGGTCGAAGGTCACCACCTCGGCGCCTGCCGCGGTCAGGAGCTCGGTCGTCTCGGTGTAGTGGAAGGAGAACACCGGACCACCCGCAACAGCGATCACCGGCCGCCGCCCGAGAACTGCCGCGGGGCTGTTCGGGATCCACGGGGTGGTTTGCCGGGGTGGGGCGGCTTGGGCTGTGGCCGCTACTGCTTCGAGGTCCACGCCTTGGTGGACGAGTTCTGCTGCGGCGGCTACCGCGTCCTCTGCCTGGGTCCGCTGTTCGCCGGCGGGCACCAGGCCCAGGTGGCGGCTGGGGACGGTCAGGCGGGTGTCCCGACGGAGGACACCCAGGACGGGTACGCCGGTGGGTGCCACCCCCGCGCGTACTTCGGCCTCGTGGCGGTCGGAGCCGACCTTGTTGAGAATCACGCCGACGATCCGTACTTCGGTGTCATAGGCAACGAAACCCTGTACGACAGCCCCGACGCTGCGGCCGGCCGCGGACGCGTCCACCACCAGGATCACCGGTGCCGCGAGGAGTTTCGCGACGTGCGCGGTGGACGAGAAACCTTCCGTGCCGAGCGCACCGTCGTACAGCCCCATCACCCCCTCGACGACGGCCAGGTCCGCGCCGGCGGAGCCGTGGGCGAAGAGCGGCGCGATGCGTTCCTCCCCGGACAGCATCGGGTCGAGGTTGCGTCCCGGCCGGCCGGTGGCGATCGCGTGGAACCCGGGATCGATGTAGTCCGGCCCGACCTTGAAACCGGCCACCGTGTGCCCGGCCCGCCGCAGTGCCGCCATCAACCCGACCGCGACCGTCGTCTTCCCCGCGCCCGACGACGGCGCGGCGACCACCACCCGCGGGATCACCACTCGATGCCCTTCTGGCCCTTCTGGCCGGTGTCCATCGGGTGTTTCAGCTTGGTCATCTCGGTGGCCAGGTCCGCGGCCGCGAGCAGCTTCGGATGCGCGTCGCGGCCGGTGATCACGACGTACTGACGGCCCGGCCGCCCGGTCAGCGTCTCGACGACCTCGTCGACGTCGATCCAGCCCCACTTCATCGGGTACGTGAACTCGTCCAGCACATACAGGTCGTGCGTCTCCGCGGCCAGCCGGCGCTGGATCTCGCGCCAGCCCTCGAGTGCGTCGGCGGCGTGGTCCTCCTCGGTGCCGGCCTTGCGCGACCAGCTCCAGCCCTCGCCCATCTTGTGCCACTCGACCGGCCCGCCCTGCCCGGTCGCCTCGTGCACCGAGCCGAGCGCCTTGAACGCGGTCTCCTCGCCGACCTTCCACTTGGCGCTCTTCACGAACTGGAAGACCCCGATGTTCCAGCCCTGGTTCCAGGCCCGCAACGCCATCCCGAACGCGGCCGTCGACTTACCCTTCATCGCGCCGGTGTGCACCATCAGCAGCGGCCGGTTGCGGCGCTGGCGGGTGGTGAGACCGTCCTCCGGTACGGCGACCGGTTGTCCCTTCGGCATCTCAGGCCGCCTTCCGTTCGGTGACCGTGCGGATGAGGTTGCCGGCGGCAACGTCTCCGAGGTCGAGGTACTCCGCACCGAGATCGGCCGCGAGCTCCGCGGCGAGGCCGAGCCGGACGCCGCGACGCGGTTCGCAGTCGACCACGACGGTGGCGATCCCGCGCTGCGCGAGCTGACCGGCCGCCTGCCGGGCGCGGGCGAACGCGTTGTCGCCGTACGTCGCGCGGCCGTCGGTGACCAGCACGAGGAGCGGGCGTCGGCGGGGGTCCCGGACGGCGGCGATCCGCAGTACGTCGGCGGCTCGCAGGAGGCCTTCGGCGAGCGGGGTACGGCCGCCGGTGGGGAGCGATTCGAGGCGCCGTACGGCGGTCTCGACGCTGCCCGTCGGCGGGAGCGCGACCGTCGCCTCCGGGCCGGCGAACGTGACGAGGCCGACCGTGTCGCGGCGCTGGTACGCGTCCAGCAGGAGCGAGACGATCGCGGTCTTCACCTCGACCATGCGCTTCTTGGTCCCCATCGAGCCGGATGCGTCGACGCAGAACAGCACGAGGTTGCCTTCACGTCCTTCGCGGACCGCGAGCCGCACGTCGTCCGCGCGCACCACCAGCCCAGGTCCGCTGCGGCCCCGAACCTTCTGGTACGGCGCCGCGCTCCGCACCGTCCCCAGCACATGCGGCCGCCCGGACTCCCGCCCGACCCGGGCCCGCTCCCCCACGACCCGCCCCACCTCGGTCAACGCCCGCGACCGCCGCCCGGCCACCCCGGCCCCAGCAGCAGAAACACTCAACAACCGGGCCTTGTACGGCGCCGTACTCGCAACCACGTCCTCGCGCTGCCCGCCCGCGTTGACGCCCGGCTCGGCCGCTTCGCGGTGCGCGCTCTCGTGCACGCTCGGCTCGGCGGCGCCGTTCGTGGGGTCCGAGTCGCCGTCGGCGGGCTCTGCTCCTCCGCCGGGTCCGCCCGGTCCTCCGGCTCCACCGGGGCCGCCCGAACCGTCGGGGTCCGGGTCCTCGTCGGGTGGGGTGCTGTTGTTGATGGCTTCTTCCAGCTGCTGCTGGTCCAGACCGGGTTCGTCGAACGGGTTCCGACGCCGCCGGTGCGGCAGCGCGAGCTTGGCGGCGGCGCGGACGTCCTCGACCTCGACGACCGTACGACCCGACCAGGCGGCATGCGCCACCGCCGTACGAGCGGTCACCAGGTCGGCGCGCATCCCGTCCACGTCGAACGAGGCGCAGATCTCCGCGATCTGCCGCAGTGCCGCGTCGGTCAGGATCACCTCGGGCAGCAGGTCGCGCGCCTTCACGATGCGTTCCGCCAGCTCCCGCTGCGGGCCGTCGTACCGGGCCACGAACCCGTCCGGGTCCGCCTCGTACCCGAGCCGCGCCCGCATCACCTCGACCCGTACGGCGGGATCCCGGCTGGCGACCACGTCCACGGTCAGCCCGAACCGGTCGAGCAGCTGCGGCCGCAGCTCGCCCTCCTCCGGGTTCATCGTGCCGACCAGCACGAACCGCGCCGGATGCGTGACCGACACCCCGTCCCGTTCCACCGTCGCCCGGCCCATCGCGGCGGCGTCCAGCAGTACGTCGACCAAGTGGTCGTGCAGCAGGTTGACCTCGTCGACGTACAGCAGCCCGCGGTGCGCGGCCGCGAGGAGCCCCGGCTCGTACGCCGTGACGCCCTCGGCGAGCGCCTTCTCCAGGTGCAGCGACCCGAGCACCCGGTCCTCGGTGGCCCCGACCGGCAACTCCACCAACCGAGCGGGACGCACAGCCCGCCCACCGGCCACGTGCCCGGCGCTCACGTCCTGAGCAGTGCCGGACTCCCCCGCGTGCGGACCGTCGGGGCACGTCGGGTCCGGCCGCTCCGGGTCGCAGGAGAAGCGGCAGCCCGGTACGACGTCCAGCGGCGGCAGGATCTCGGTCAGCGCCCGGACGGCGGTCGACTTCGCCGTACCCTTCTCGCCGCGGATCAGGACCCCGCCGATCGCCGGCGAGATCGCGGCCAGGACCAGCGCGAGCTGGAGCTCGTCCATCCCGACGACCGCGGTGAAGGGGAAAGAGTTCGGCACTGCAGCCCGCATCAGCGGTCGCCCTTTCGTCGAGCGGGTGTCCACGCCCGCTACGGCTGGTACGCCGGGACCGCACGTGCGGGTCCGGCGGACGACCGCGGATGTCCTGGCTTCCAGGCTCTGTCAGAACCGCACAGACCTGGTCACAGTGGCGGGACCGCCCCGGACTCGCACCGGTGTTCCTCCACAACCGTCGCCCCGATCATGCCACGGAGCTGCCGGGTAGCTGTCACGGGCGTTGTGTGACCTCCAGGACAAAGGCCCGCACCACCGCGGCGTACCGGACTGCTTCTTCGAAGTGCGGGAAATGACCGGAGCGCTCGAACGTGACGGTCCGCCCGCGCGGGACCGTCTCGCGATAGGTCCGGACGGACACCGGGTCGGTGGCCAGGTCGTCCACGCCCTCGATCAGCAGACTCGGCTGCGGCATCAACGCCAGCCGCTCGAGCTTCGAGGTGTAGAGCTCGTCGAGCGTGACCAGGTGGCTGTTCCCGCGCGCCCACTCCTCGTCGCTGAACCCGCCCTGCTCCCCGAGCGCGAAGAACTCGGCCCGCCGCGACGGATCGTGGAACGACAGGTCCTGGAACCGCTCGCCCAGCCCGAAGGCCAGCTCGACACTGCCGTCGGCCGGCGTCAGCCGCCGCGGTAGGGCGGCCAGCTCGCGGCACCGGTCCGCCGCCTCGGTGTCACCGAGCTCGTCGTACAACCGGGCGAAGATCGGCAGGCGATGACGGTCGTTCGCGTCGAAGTCCCAGCACGGGCAGTCGAAGATCACCGCGTTCACCGCGTCCGGATGCCGGATCGCGTACTCGACCGCGTAGTTGCCGCCGGCCGAGTGGCCGAGGATCGTCCACCGCTCGATGCCCAGGTCCGCCCGCAACTCCTCGAAGTCCGCGATCAGCAGGTCGAGGCTCACGGTCTCACCGGGAGGCAGCGGAGTCCGCAGCACGCCGCGCTGGTCCGGCGCGATCAGCCGCAGGTCGTGAGCGAGCAGGTCTGCCTGGCAGCGCTGGTAGTGATACCCGCCGCCGTGGCCGTGGATGAACAGCAAGGGCGGCGCGTCCGGGGCGCCGTACTCCGCGGTGCTGAGCTTCATCGGTGGCTCAGCGGGTGAGTCGTTTGGCGAGGGCAGTGGCGGCGTCGTCGTCGGCGACCTCGCGGATGCCGACGATCGGTGTCACTGTGACGAATCCCTCGGCCAGCAACGCCTCGTCGGTGCCGGGGATCGGGTTCGGGCGCGGCGGTTCGAGCGCGATCATCGGCTCGCCGCCCGGGCCGGTGGTGCCGATCAGGCGGGAGCGCTTCAGCGGGGCCAGCGACGCGTGCCGGACACCGGCCAACTGGTCCAGCGGGCGGTCCGGCACGTTGATCGTCAGGACCGTGCCGGCCGGCTCGGACTCGACCCAGCCGAGTGCCTCGGCCGCGACGGCCGCCGCGGTCGGCCAGTGCCGCGGGTCCTCGGAGTCGATGCTGACGGCAACCGCCGACGTACCGTAGCCGGACGCGGTGAGCGCCGCCGCGACGGTGCCGGAGTGGAAGATCGAGTCGCCGATGTTGAGCCCGCGGTTGATCCCGGACAGCACCAGATCGGGCACCGGCCCGAACGCACCGAGGACCGCCAGCGTCACCGCGCCCGCGGGCGTCCCCTCGATCCCGACGTACGTGACGCCGTTCTCCTCGTCCGACACGGTCCGGATCGGCCGGCCCACCATCCCGGCGCGGGCCGATCCGACACCGCTCTCGTCGAGCAGCGGCGCGACCACGAGTACGTCGTACCCGAGCTCGGCGATCGCCGGTGCGAGCGCCCGGATCCCGGGTGCGAGGTAACCGTCGTCGTTCGTGATCAAGACCCGTGGCATACGTTTACCCAATCAGGCGCGGTCCTCGATGTCACCCTCCGTCTCAAGGACTGCACTCCGCAGCGTCTCCAGTGCCTCGTCGGACGGCTCCGCCCAGAGTCCGCGCTGCGCCGCCTCCAGCAGCCGTTCCGCGATGCCGTGCCGGGCCCACGGGTTCGACTTCCGGAAGAACTCCGCCATCTCCGGGTCCGCGACGTACTCGGTGGTCAGCGACTCGTACATCCAGTCGTCCACCACCCCCGCGGTCGCGTCGTACCCGAACAGGTAGTCCACGGTCGCCGCCATCTCGAACGCGCCCTTGTACCCGTGCCGCCGCATCGCCGCCATCCACCGCGGGTTCACCACCCGCGCGCGGAACACCCGCTTCGCCTCCTCCTCGAGCGTCCGCGTCTTCACCTGCGCGGGGACCGCCGAGTCGCCGACGTACGCCTTCGGGTTCGCGCCGGTCAGGTGCCGGACCATCGCGATCATGCCGCCGTGGTACTGGAAGTAGTCGTCGGAGTCCATGATGTCGTGCTCGCGGGTGTCGGCGTTCTTGGCCGCGACCTGGATCCGGGCGTACGCGCGTTCCATCGAGCCGCGGGCCTCCGCGCCGTCGAGGTCCTTGCCGTACGCGTACCCGCCCCAGACGGCGTACACCTCGGCGAGCTCCGCGTCGGTGCGCCAGTTCCGGGCGTCGACCAGCGGCAGCAGGCCGGCGCCGTACGAGCCGGGCTTGGAGCCGAACACCCGGGCCGTCGCCTGCCGTACGTCGTTGCCTGCGGCAACGTCCTGCTGGACGTGGTCGCGCAGGAAGTTGGCGGCCGGCGGCTCGTCCAGGCCGGCGACCGTACGCATGGCCTCGTCGAGCAGCGCGACCACGTGCGGGAACGCGTCCCGGAAGAACCCGGAGATCCGGATCGTCACGTCGATCCGTGGCCGGCCCAGCTCCTCCAGCCCGACGACCTCGAAGCTGGTCACCCGCCGGGACGCCTCGTCCCAGACGGGACGGCACCCGAGCAGCCAGAGCACCTCGGCCAGGTCGTCGCCCTGCGTCCGCATCGCCGACGTACCCCAGATCGTCAGCCCGACGGACCGCGGGTACTCCCCGGTCTCCGCTTGGTGCCGGGCGAGCAGCGAGTCGGCCAGCGCGACACCGACGTCCCACGCGTTCCGGCTCGGAATCGCCTTGGGGTCGACCGCGTAGAAGTTCCGCCCGGTCGGCAGCACGTTCACCAGGCCCCGGGTCGGCGACCCCGACGGCCCGGCCTCCACGAACCGCCCGTCCAGCGCCCGCAGCACGTTCGCCAACTCGTCCCCGGTCCGGCCCAACCGAGGCACGACCTCGGTCGCCGCGAACGTCAGCGACCGCTCGACCTCCGGGCAGTCCCGGCCCAGCACCTCGCTGACGACCACCGGAACCTTCGTCTCGTCCCACCCGAGCGTTTCCATCCCGAGGACGAGCTTCCGCGCGACGGCCTCCAGCAGATCCACCCCGTCCGCGCCGCTCACCGCGGGCAGGTCGGCGAGCGTCGCGAGCTCGGCAAGCTCGGCAACTGCCCCCGGATCTGCCAGCAACGCGGCCTCGTCGACCCCGAACGCCTCGCCCAACGCGGTCCGCAGCCCCGGGATCGAGTACGAACCACCCCACAGCTGCCCGGCCCGCAGTACGGCGAGGACCAGGTTGACGCGTGCTTCGCCGGTCGGCGCACCGCCCAGTACGTGCAACCCATCCCGGATCTGCACGTCCTTGATCTCACACAGATACCCGTCCAGATGCAGCACGAACTCGTCGAACTCCTCGTCCGACGGCTTGTCCGACGTGTGCAGGTCGTGGTGCAACTGCGCTGCCTGGATCAGCGTCCAGATCTGCGCCCGCAACGTCGGCACCTTCTCCGGGTCGAGCGCCGACACCGTCGCGTACTCGTCCAGCAGGTACTCGAGCTTCGCCATGTCGCCGTACGTCTCGGCCCGCGCCATCGGCGGCACCAGGTGGTCCACGACCGTCGCGTGCGCCCGCCGCTTCGCCTGCGTGCCCTCGCCGGGATCGTTGACGATGAACGGGTACACCATCGGCAGGTTCCCGAGGACCGCGTCCGGCGCGCAGTCGGCCGCCATCCCGATCCCCTTGCCCGGCAGCCATTCCAGCGTCCCGTGCTTGCCCAGATGGACGACGGCGTGCGCGCCGAAGCCGCCCTCCTCCGGGGAGGCCTCCAGCCAGCGGTACGCCGCCAGGTAGTGGTGCGACGGCGCCATGTCCGGGTCGTGGTAGATCGCCACCGGATTCTCGCCGAACCCGCGCGGCGGCTGGATCATCAGCACCACGTTCCCGAACCGCAAGGCGGCCAGCGCGATCGCCGGCTCGGCACCCGAGTGGTCGACGTACAGCTCACCCGGTGCCGCACCCCATGCCTCGGTCATTGCCGTCTGCAACGATTCCGGCGTACGCCCGAACCATTGTGCGTACGTCGACAGCGGCACCTTCGCGACCGCGTTCTCCAGCTGCTCGTCGGTCAGCCAGTCCGCGTCGTGCCCACCGGCGGCGATCAGCCGGTGGATCAGTCCGTCGGCGCCGTCCGCCCCCTGCAGCTCGCTCAGGTCGAGCCCGCCGAGGTCGTACCCGGCCGCTTCCAGCCGGCCGAGCAGCTGGACCGCGGACGCCGGGGTGTCGAGGCCGACCGCGTTCCCGATCCGCGCATGTTTGGTGGGGTACGACGAGAGCACCAGCGCGAGCCGCTTCTCGCCCGCGGGCACGTGCCGCAACCGGGCATGGGCGACCGCGATCCCCGCGAGCCGGGCGCACCGCTCCGCGTCCGGTGCGTACCGCGCGAGCCCGTCGGCGTCGTACGACTTGAACGAGAACGGCACCGAGATCAGCCGCCCGTCGAACTCCGGGATCGCCACCTGCGTCGCCGCGTCCAGCGGGCTCACGGCCGCGTCGCTCTCCAGCCACTGCTCGCGGGTCGAGGTCAGCGCCAGCCCCTGGATCAACGGGATGTCGAGCGATGCCAGCGCACCCGCGTCCCAGGCGTCGTCCGCCCCGCCGGCGCTCGCGTTCGCCGCGACCGATCCACCGGCGGCGAGCAATGTCGTCACGAGTACGTCGCACTTCCGGAGCAGGTCGAACAGCCCGGCGTTCTCGTCGCCGGCCGGGTCGAGCCCGCGCAGCGTCCCGCAGTACACCGGTAGCGGCTGCGCTCCGGCGTCGGCCACCGCGGCGGCCAGGGCGTCGACGAACGCGGTGTTCCCGGAGATCTGGTGCGCGCGGTAGTACACGATCCCGACGACGGGCCGATCGTCCTCGACGTACGCCCCACGGACGCCGTACGCCGGGAGCGCGCGCGGCGGCTCGAACTCGTCGCCGGTCAGCAACAGGGTGTCCCGCAGGAACCCGGCCAGGTTCCGGAGGTTGTCCGCGCCGCCCTCGCGCAGGTAGGCGAGCGCCTCGGTGACCGCACCGGCCGGCACGGTCGACAGCGACATCAGCTCAGCGTCCGGCGCCGCCTCCCCGCTGACGACGACCGCCGGCTTCCCGGCCGCGAGCACCGCGTCCAGCCCGTCCTCCCAGGCCCGCCGCCCGCCGAGCAGCCGCACCACAACCACGTCGGCGCCGTCGAGCAGCTCACCCAGCTGAGCGAGCTCCAGCCTGGCCGGGTTGGCGACCGCCCACCCCGCGCCCGCCTCCGCGGCAGCCAGCAGATCGGTGTCGGCAGTAGACAGCAACAGCAGATTCGCAGCCACGCGCACATGTCCTTCCCGGGGTATCCACGCCCCAGCTACAGGTACGACGGCGGCAGTTCCTGACTCCCCCTACACGGGGTCACAGTGGCGGGACCGCCCCGGACTCACACCGGGTTCCTGCTGATGCCGTCGGTTGACGCGGTTGACTCTAGCGGTGCATGGCGTAGTGGGCAGCTAGGAGGTCGGTGCCCCAGTCGTTGCGGAGGTCACGCCACACGGAGTGGATGTGGTTGGCGTTGTCCTGGGTGTTGTCGTACTCGGCGAGGAACGTGGGGCCCGCGATCGAGTAGTAGTGGCGGTGGCCGATGCCGGGAGTCGTTTCGCCGGCCCAGGCGAAACTCAGGTTCTCGATGCCGTGCTCGGTGATGTCCTGCCAGGTCTGCAGGCCGATCGGGCCGGCGGCGCGGCCGACGTACTGGCCGATCAGCAGGCTGAGGAGCTGGCGCTGCTGTTCGTTCATGTCGCCGTACGGCAGCCCGCGGTGCAGCAGCGACGCGTCGGCGACCGGGTCGTGGCGGGTCAGGATGTCGTCGGGAGCATCAGGTGAGACCAGTGCAACCTCGAGCTGGCCCGGCTCCAGCGCGTGGAGCAACTGGAAGCCCAGGTCCTGTTCAGCAGCCAAGAACCGACGTCCGGTCTGTGGGCCGGTCAGTACCTCGGCAGGGTTCGAGCCGAGGAACTGCGGGGTGAAGGAGATCGCGCCGTCGATCAGCGTGACGTGGATCGCCAGGTGGTGGCCGTTCAGCCGCCAGGCCCACGGGTCCGTCCCGGACGGGTCACCCAGCACCCGGAGGAAGTACCGATCGCCGACGACCGAGCCCTCCCACTCCCCCGACGGCGGCAGGTCCGGAATCCCGCGGACGATGATCTCGGCGTCCAGGACCGCCCAGACGTCGCCGGTACCGCGCTCGCTGCACCCGATCGCGACCAGCCGCTCGGCGAGCTTCTGCTGCACCGGGGTCAGCTCGGTCAGCGCGAGGCCCGGCACCGGGCCGGGCAGGTACGTCCACTGTTTGTGCTCCGGGATGTCGAACGGCGCCCGGATCTTGCCGAGCTGCGCGGGCGTGAGGCTCGCCAGCAGGTCGAGTACCGCGTCCCGCGTCTGCTCTACAACCATGCCGATCGCTCCAAGTCCGTCGGTTGGTAGGGCGCCCACTGCTCGAACGGCCGGTCCAGCTTGTACCGGAAATCGGCCTGCCGCAGCAGGACGCGTGTTTCCCCATTCTCCGGGTTCCGCAGCGACTCGAAGAAGTTGACCGACCAGTGGAACCAGCGCATGCAGAACAGCCGCATGGTCAGCCCGTGCGAGACCAGCAGCACGTTCTTCGGTGCGTCCGGTGCCTCGAAGTCGCGGTGCATCGTCTCCAGGAACGTCGACACCCGGTCGTACACATCCGACCCGGACTCGCCGTGCGTGAACCGGTAGTAGAAGTGCCCGAACGAGTCGCGGAGCTTGCGCTGCCGCTCGATGTCCTCGGTGTCCTGGAAGTTCGCCCAGTCCTGCTCGCGCAGCCGCGGCTCCTCCCGGGCCGGACCGATCAGGTCGTCGAGACCGAGCGAGTCCAGCGTCTGCCGGGCCCGCAGGTACGGCGAGACGTACACCCGGACCGGCTCGTTCTCGAACAGCTCGCGCAACTGCCTCCCAGCCTTGGCCGCCTGTTCGTGCCCGCGCGCGGTGAGCGGGATCGCGTGGTCCGGCATCCGTTCGAAAAGCGTCTTGTCCAGGTTTGCCTCGGACTCGCCGTGCCGGATCAGCGCGATCCGCAACGGCCGGTGACTTAAACCCATCTCGTCCCCCTGCTGCCGGTTCCACCCCGCTGCGCGGGTCGGGAGGTGGGTCCGGGGCGGCGGGTGAGCAGTGCGGTGAGTGCCGCGACGGCGGCGGCCGCCAGACCGACTCGTCCGGCGAGGTCGGCCGTGCGGCGGATGTCCGGGACTGTGGGTGGCGGGCCGTCGCCGAGCGTGCCGCGGTTCTCGACGTACGTTCCGTAGTCGTTGGTGCCGCCCAGCGTCAGGTCGAGTGCTCCGGCGAACGCCGCCTCGACCGGTCCCGCGTTCGGGCTCGGGTGTTTGCGGGCGTCTCGCCGCCAGATCCGGAGGGATTCCGCAGGCCGCCCCGACGTCAGCCCGGTCAGCAGCGCGCACGCCCGCGCGGGTAGCAGGTTGAGTACGTCGTCCAGCCGCGCCGCCGCCCACCCGAAGTTCTCGTACTTCGGCGAGCGGTACCCGACCATCGCGTCCAGCGTGTTCGCCGCGCGGTACGCGAGCAGCCCGGGTACGCCGAACGCCCCGCCCCACAACAGCGGCGCCACGCACGCGTCGGACGTGTTCTCGGCGATCGACTCGACCGTCGCGCGGGCCAGCTCGTCGGCCTCCAGGTCAGTCGCGTCGCGCGCGCACAGGTGGCTGAGGCGATCGCGGGCGCCCGGGATGTCCTTCTCCTCCAGCAGGGTCGCCATCGTCGCGGCTTCGCGTTCCAGGCTGCGGGCGCCGAGGACGGCCCAGGTGGCGGCGGCAGTTGCCGCAGTGTGCAGGAGCGGATGGTTGCGGGTGATTCGCTCGGCCGCGATGCCCAGAGCTGTTGTCGCACCGACGAGCAGCGCTGTGTGGGCGGCCCCGTTGACGCGTGAGTCGGCGTACATCCGGGATTCGAGGCTGGACGCCGTACGGCCGAAGCCGGCCACGGGGTGGTAGCGGCGCGGGTCGCCCAGAAGGCGGTCGGCGGTGAAGCCCAGGAGGATGCCTAGCGCACGGGACACCCTGGGAAGTCTGCCAGGTGGGCGGCTGTGATTGGGTGACCGCATGGGAATCGCTGAGCTGCTCTCGAAGGTGGACGGGAGCGGGGAGTTCGGGGTCTGGCTGGGCCGGTTGGACGGCGTACCGGTGTTCGTGCACGAGGCGGAGCGGCCGCATTACTCCGCGAGCACGATGAAGCTGCCGGTGGCGATGGCGATGATGCGCAAGGTGGAGGCCGGTGAACTCGCGCTCGACCGGCCGGTGACCGTGCACAACGACTTCGCGTCCGCGGCCGGCGGCCGGTTCGGGGTGAACCCGGACGAGGACGAGGCGCCCGCCACCTGGTCGCGGATGGGCGAGCAGGTCCCGCTCGGCTGGCTGGCCACCGAGATGATCACCCGCTCCAGCAACCTCGCCACCGATCTCGTCCTCGAACAGGTCGGTGCCGACGCGGCCCACGCGGTCCTCGCCGGGTCCGCCTTGGCGTCGTCGCCGGAGCCCGCGTCCAAGATCCAGCGCGGCATCGACGACACGGCCGCGCAGCGGGCCGGGATCAGCAACCTGATGAGCCCGGCCGGGCTGGCCGGCGTACTCGTTGCGGTGGGCAACCAGGACGGTGCCGCCGGCGACTACCTGCGCGACCTGCTGGCCGGCAACCAGTGGAACGGCGAGATCCCCGCCAAGCTGCCGGCCGGGACCCGGGTCGAGCACAAGAACGGCTGGGACACCCGGATCCGGCACGACGGCGGCATCGTGCGCCCGTCCGACGCCGACCCGTTCGTCCTGGTTGTGTGTACTACGTCCGACCTGCCGGACAGCGAGGCGCAGCAGCTGATCGCGTCGATCGCGCTCGAGGCGTGGAACCACCGGCACGACCTGGAGGCGGTGCGGTGAAGCTCACGACGCATCTGGTGTCGGCGCCGCTGCACACGCCGTTCGTCACCGCGCTCCGGACCGCCACCCACGCGGAGTCACTGCTCGTGGAGATCAATGACGGCTCGCTGAGCGGATGGGGCGAGGCGCCGCAGGTCTGGAAGGTGACCGGCGACTCGCTCGCCGGTGCGAAGGCCTGCATCGAAGGCCCGATCAGCGCCGCGCTCGACGGGCTCGGCCCGGACGACCTCACCGAGGCGCTCCGCCGGGTGCAGGGCGCCGTCGTCGGGAACTTCGGCGCCAAGGACGCGGTCGACGTCGCCCTGCACGACCTCGCGGCCCGGCGCCGCGGGCAGACGCTGCACGGGTTCCTCGGCTCGACCGTCGACGTCGTACGGACCGACATGACGCTGTCCGTCGGCGATCCGGACGCGCTGGCCGGCACCGCGAAGGCGCGGGTCGCGGACGGGTTCGACGTACTCAAGATCAAGGTCGGTACCGACGCGGCCGGCGACGTCGAGCGGGTCCGCCGGGTGCGGGACGCGATCGGGCCGGACGTCCAGCTGCGGCTGGACGCCAACCAGGGCTGGACGCGGCGCGACGCGGTCAGCGTGATCCGGGCGCTGGAGGACGCCGGCTGCGCGATCGAGCTGGTCGAGCAGCCGGTCGCCGCCGCCGACCTGGACGGGATGGCGTGGGTGACCGACCGCGTCGGTACGCCGATCCTCGCCGACGAATCCGTGTACGGCGTGCGCGACCTGGTCGCCGTGATCCGCCGGGGTGCGGCCGATCTGGTGAACGTGAAGCTGGCGAAGTGCGGCGGGCTGGCCCCCGCGCGGACGCTGCTCGAACTGGCCCGCGAGCACGGGATCGGCGCGATCGTCGGCTGCATGATGGAGGGCCACGTCGGCGTCGGCGCGGCGGCCGCGCTGGTGTCGGCGTACCCGACGACCGCGGTCAACGACCTGGACGCCGCGTGGTGGCTGCGCGAGCCGGCGGTGACCGGCGGCATCCGGTACGAGGGCTCGCTGATCCACCTGCCTTCTGCCGCTGGACTGGGCGTGACAGGCTTGAGGGTATGAAGTTAGCCGCCACCAAGGTCCCGGTCAGCACGGTCTGGACCTCGCCGGACGCGCCACGTGACATCGACGCACCGGCAACCGCCGAACACCCCGACGTCGCCGCGTGGGCGAAGTCGATGGACACCGAGACCCGCCTCGGCCTGCACGGCCGGACGCTGACCCAGCTGCTGTTCGCCGAGCCCGTCCTGGTGCGCTCGGAACGCGACGGCTGGTCGGAGATCCTCGCGCCGTGGCAGCCTTCGTCGGAGGACGAACTCGGGTACCCGGGCTGGGTGCCGTCGAGCCACCTGGGCGAGCTGCCGACGGCCGCGTCCGACCCGGTCGCAATCACCGTGCCGACCGCCTCGTTGCTGGCCGAGCCCGGTGGGCAGCCGGTCGCGGAGCTGTCGTTCGCGACGGTGCTCGCGTCGATCGAGCACGCCGACGGTCACACGCGGGTGGCGACACCCGACGGCGGGTCCGGCTGGTTGCGCGACGCCGTACTGCGTTCGGTGTCGGAGCCGTCGGACACGGACGAGCGATTGCGTCTGGGTGAGCAGTTCCTCGGGTTGGAGTACCTGTGGGGCGGTACGTCGGCGTACGGGCTGGACTGCTCCGGGCTGGTGCACGCGGTGAGCCGCGTCCTCGGCCTCCGCACCCCGCGCGACGCCCACGACCAGGCCGCCGACCTCCCCAACATCCCCCTCGACGAGGCCCGTCCCGGCGACCTGTACTTCTTCGCCCGGGACAGCAAGCCGATCCACCACGTGGGCTTCGTCTCCCCTACCGGCATGCTGCACGCCTCCGAAACCGGCAAACTCCTCGAAAACGCCCCCCTGACCCCCGACCGCCGCAAAACCCTCACCACCGCCGCCCGCTTCTAACCCGCGCCCCTCACCTCCCCACCCCACCGCGCACCAAGCCGCGGGCGACCCCCAGGACCCCCGCCCCTCGCTCCGCTCGGGGCGGGTGGAAGGGATGGGCGCCCGTCATGCTGGCGTCAGGTTGCTCCTCCCCGCCGCAAGCGCTGCGAGGGGCGCCCCATCACCCACTGAGCGCGCGGGACGCCTCACCCAGTCGGGCGGGGCGCTCCCTCCTACCCGGTGTGAGCGCAGAAGCACTCACCCAGCTGGGCGGACTACTCCGTCCTGCCCGGTGCGAGCTCAAGGGCACCTCACCCAGGTGGGTGGGGTGCTCCGTCCTGCCCGGTGCGAGCTCAAGGGCACCTCACCCAGGTGGGTGGGGTGGGGCGCTCCCTCCTACCCGGTGTGAGCGCAGGAGCACCTCACCCAGGTGGGCGGACTACACCGTCCTACCCGGTGTGAGCTCAAGGGCACCTCACCCAGGTGGGTTGGGTGGGGCGCTCCCTCCTACCCGGTGTGAGCGCAGGAGCACCTCACCCAGGTGGCCGACTACTCCGTCCTACCCGATGTGAGTGCAGGAGCACCTCACCCAGGTGGGTGGAGTGCTCCCTCCTACCCGGTGTAAGCACAGAAGCACCTCACCCAGGTGGGCGGACTACTCCGTCCTACCCGATGTGAGTGCAGGGGCACCTCACCCAGGTGGGTGGGGTGCTCCTCTTGCTTCCCCGCCCGAGCGGAGCGAGGGCGGGGTGTTTTCTCAGGACTCTTTGGGGTGGAGTTCGGGGTGGTTGGTGGGGGTTTTGCGGGACTTGGCGAGGCTGGCCACCGTGGTGATGCCGAGGGTGATGATGATGAAGCCGAGGGAGAACCAGATCGGGATCTCCGGGGCCCAGCCGATGTGGTGGCCGCCGTTGATGAACGGCAGCTCGTTCACGTGCATCGCGTGCAGGACCAGCTTCACGCCGATGAACGCCAGCACCACCGACAACCCGAGCGAGAGGTAGACCAGCCGCTTCAGCAGGTCGCCGAGCAGGAAGTACAGCTGCCGCAGCCCCATCAGCGCGAACACGTTCGCGGTGAACACCAGGAACGGCTCCTGCGTCAGCCCGTAGATCGCCGGGATCGAGTCCAGCGCGAACAGCAGGTCCGTCGTACCGAGCGCGATGATCACGATCGCCATCGGGGTGACCAGCCGCTTGCCGTTCTTCACCAGCGTCAGCTTGACCCCGTTGTACTCGTCGGTCGCGTTCAGCCGCTTCTTCGCGAACCGGATGACCGCGTTCTCCTTGAAGTCGTCGTCATCGTTCTCACCCTGCTTCGCGAGGTGGATCGCGGTGTAGACCAGGAACGCGCCGAAGAGGTAGAAGACCCACGAGAACTGGTTGATCGCCGCCGCGCCGACCGCGATGAACACCCCGCGGAACACCAACGCCAGGATGATCCCGATCAGCAGCGCGGTCTGCTGGTACTGCCGCGGCACCTGGAACCTGGCCATGATGATCAGGAAGATGAACAGGTTGTCGACGCTCAGGCTGTACTCCGTCAGCCAGCCGGCGAAGAACTCCCCGGCGTACTGCCCGCCGGAGAACCACCACACGCCGAGCCCGAACACCGCCGCGAGACCGATGTAGAACGCGATCGCGGTCGCGGACTCGCGGGTGCTCGGCTCGTGCGGCCGACGGCCGATGATGAAGACGTCGAAGGCCAGCAGCGCGAGCAGCAGGCCGACGGTGATGTACCAGACATAGTCAGCAACGTGCACAGAATCCTCCGGAGCTCAGACGAGAACATCCACTCCGAAGGTCTCTTCCGCCTCACCGGGTGTGATCGGTGAGACCGGGGGCACCGGGCCGTGGGACGAACCCCGGCCGTGATGACGATGCCGCCGCGAAAGGAATACTCCCCTTCTCCGCGACCATTCTGACGGTTCGGCGTCCGAGATTCCAAATCCCCGCCCCGGGTCCTTGATCACAATCCGATCCGGGAATAGTTGCAGCGCGTGATCTATTGCCTTCCGATCGATCGAAGTCAGCGGAACTCCGCGACATGATCACGCGCCCAGGCGGCGAACGGCACGGGCGAGCGGCCGAGGACCCGCTCGGCGGTGCCGGTCCGGAACCAGCCGCCCTCCCCGGTCCCCCGGCGGACGAAGTCCAGGATCGCCTCGACGGTCCCGGGCTCCCCCACGCCGAACATCTCCCGGGCCCGCGTCTCGTCGATCTCCTCGACGGCGATCGGCTCCCCGACGGCCGCGGCGATCAGCCCGACCTGGTCGCGGAGGGTGATCGGCTCAGCACCCGTCAGCAGGGCGGAAACCTCCCGCGGATCGGCGCCCGACAGTGCCGCGAGTGCGACCTCCGCGATGTCGCGCTCGTGGATCGGCGCGGAGACGGACCCGGGGTGGACCAGCCGGACGACCCGTTCGGACCTGATCGACGACGCCCAGTTCCGGGCGTTGTTCGCCAGCACGAGCGGCCGGATCGGCACCAGTTCCGGGCCGCTGCCGGCCAGCAGCTCCTCGGTCGTCCGGTGCTCGACGGTGATCGGGTTGGCCGTTGCCCAGGGCACCAGAACGCTGCCGGAGGACAGCAGCACCAGACGCCGTACACCGGCGACCAGCGCGGCCTTGCCGAAGTCGGCCGCGCCGCTGGGTTCGGCGTACAGGAAGACCTGGTCGACGCCGTCGAGGGCGGCGGGCAGGGTGTCCGGCTGGGTCAGGTCGGCCTGTACGACGTCGACGCCCGGGGCGAAGTCAGCCTTGGCGAGATCGCGGACCGAGGCGCGGACCGGCGTACCCGCGGCGAGCAGCCCGTCGACGACGTGCCGGCCGACGGCGCCACGCGCACCGATGACAAGAGTGGTCATGCCGACCAGCCTGCTCGAATCCGCCCCGCAGCCACGCCCGATCGCCCGGGAGTGTTCCGATCTCGACAACCGATGCCGCTCGGACGTCGTTATCCGACAGAGCGTCGGTAGTGTGTCGTGGCAGCCTTCACCGTGCGTAGCACGGGCGTCAGGTTGACCTGCGTGACGCCGGACTGCCCGGCGATCTGCGTGGTCAGGTAGCGGTACAGGCCGTCCGGCGAGTGGCTCCCGATCGCGGCGTACAGGGAGGTCGATCCCGTGGTCGCGGCCACGAACGCGACCTCGGTGTGCTCGGCGAGGGCGCGCCCGGCCGCGTCGAGACGATCCGGCGTGACCGCCAGCCTGAGCATGGCCCGCGCGGGCAGTCCCAGCAGCGCCGGCTCCGCATCGACGTCGAAGCTGATCACCCCGCCGGCGACCAACGCGTGCAGCCGGCGGCGGACAGTCGGCCCGGAGACACCGCACGCCTTCGCCAACTGCTCGATCGACGCCCGTCCGTCGGTGCGCAACTCCTCGAAGAGCCGCCGATCGAGTCCTTCGAGCACGACGGTGTCAGTACGAGCCTCAGGGGCAGGCTGCTCGAGTACGGCGACCTGCTCCGGGCGCAACGGTCCCGCCTTGGCGTACGGCGACCCCGCGCCGCCGTAGAAGACCTGAAGCACCTCGGCAGCCTCCACGTCCAGCACCTGCCGCGTCCGGGGCAGGACCTCGAGGAGGAGCGGCCCGACGTCCGCGCCGTACACCGTGCACTCGATCTCGGTACCGCCCGCGCAAAGGTTCACCCAGCTGGTGTCGGGCCGCCGGGCGAGCGCATCCGCGACCTCACCGGCCGCGCTCGGCACGGCACGGACCCGGAGCAGCCACTGCACCTCGCGGGTCCGTCCCGGGTGGCTCAGCGCCGTGACCCGCAGCGCCCCGCTCTCGCGCAGGCGTGCGTACCGCCGCGCCACCGTCTGGTCGGACACGCCGAGCACCTCGCCCAGCCGGCGGAACGGCGCGCGGGCGTCGATGGACAACGCGTGCAGCAGCTCCCGGTCGAGCTCGTCGTACGTCACGTCGGACGCAGGCGCCGCGGCAGCTTGGAAACGACCGTGTCGTACGACGTGTCGACCAGCTCGAGGATCTCGTCGTCCGGGACCGCGCCGCCGAGCTGCACGGTGTTCCACCCGGCGCGCCCGATGTACGCCATCTTCCGGACGTCGTCCGGGTACGCCGCGACCAGCTCGTCGGCCTCGTCCCGGTTCGCCCCGCACTTCAGGCCGACACCGCTCGCGCCGAGGAACGCGAAGATCTTGTCGCCGACCTTCGCCACGGTGTCGCCGTCCCACGGCTCGTCCGGCCAGGCTCCCGCCTTCGCCAGGCAGTACTCGCGCAGGTCGTTCCCGGTCAGCCGCTCAGGCATGCGTGACGACCTCGACGTTGTTCGAGTCCGGGTCGCGGAGGAAAACGGCGTAGTAGCCCGGGTGGTACTCGGGCCACTCCCGAGGCGCGTGCAGCACCTCGACCCCGGACTCCTCCGCCGCCCGGTGCACGGCGTCGACGGTCGCCCGGTCCGGCGCGGTGAACGCGAGGTGGATCTCGCGCTGCTTGCCTCCGGTCGTCTGCGCGCCGAGCCAGAACTTCGGCACAACGTCCGCCGCGGCCCAGCCGAGCACGTCTCCGAAGTCCATCGTCACCCCGACCCCGAGCGGCCCCAGCACCAGCTCGTAGAACCGCCGGCTCGCCGCGAGGTCGTCGCACTGCAATGACAAGTGATCGAACACGCACACACCCTACGACCGGCATGTATAGTCATAATATGACTATTGCTAATGAGACTACTGAAGTGCTGGTGGTCGGCGGCGGGCTCGTCGGGCTGGCCACCGCGGTCTTCCTGGGCGAGCTCGGCGTCCGGACGGTGCTGGTCGACCGGCACGCCGGCGCCTCGATCCAGGGGCGGGCCCGGGGCATCAACCAGCGGACGATGGAGCTCTACCGGGCCGTCGGGCTCGAGGCGGAGATCCGCGCCGCGGGCCGGCCGTTCGCGGACGACTGGGGCGTCGCCCGGTGCGAGACACTCGCCGGTGACTGGCACTGGCTGTTCGCCGACGACGCCCCGAAGGCGTGGCCGGACCTGAGCCCGTCCGAGTTCTGCCAGGCCGACCAGAGCGCGATCGAGCCGATCCTGATCGCGGCCGGCCGCACCCGCGGTACGTCGTACCGCTTCGGCACCGAACTGGTGTCCCTGACTCAGGACGAGGACCGGGCGACCGCGGTACTGCGCGACCTCGCGACCGGGGCAAATTCCACAGTCGAGGCGCGGTACGTGGTGGCGGCCGACGGGCAGCGCAGCCCGATCCGCGAGCAGCTGGGCATCCCGCGGACCGGCCCGGGCGTCATCCAGCACTCGGCGAGCATCGTGTTCCGGGCAGACCTCGCACCGTACGTACCCCGTCGGGCGCTGTTCTGGATCATCGCGAACGACGCGGTCGGTGCCGGACTGGTGACCACCGCGGAGCCCGGCCGCTGGAGCCTCAACGTCGCCTACGATCCGGCAGCCGGTCAGTCGCTCGAGGACTTCACCACCGAACGGGCGATCGCCGCGGTCCGCGCGGCGGTCGGTGTACCGGACCTGGCGGTGGAGATCGAGGACGTGGCCGGCTGGCAGCAGACGATCGGCCTGGCCGACCGGTACCGCGCCGGTCGGGTCTTCCTGGCCGGCGACGCTGCGCACACCTGGCCGCCCGCCGGTGCCATGGGCGCCAATACCGGCGTTCAGGACGGGCACAACCTGGCCTGGAAGGTGGCCGGGGTGCTGCGCGGGTGGGCAGGTGAGAGGCTGCTCGACAGCTACGAGGCGGAACGGCGTACGGTCGCGGCCGAACTGTCGGACCTGATCGTGAAGAGGCAGCTGAAGCGCATCGGTACGACGGTCGAGGACGACACGACCGACGACCAACTCTGGACGCTCGGCCAGCGCTACCGGTCCGACGCGGTCGCCGGCGCCGACCACACGACGGTCTTCGGCGACACGCTCGACCGGACGGTCCGCCCGGGCTGCCGCGCGCCGCACGTCTGGATCGACAACCAGATCTCGACCCACGACCTCTTCGGTCGGAGCTACGTCCTGTTCGCTCCGACGGACCCGCAGCCCTGGCTCGACGCGATCCGCCAGGTGCAGCCGACGATGCCTGTCGAGGGGTACCGGATCGGCACCGAACCGCGGTGGAGCAGCTACGGCCCTTCGCCACTCGTGAGCCTGATCCGTCCTGACGGCTATGTCGCGTGGACGGGAACCGCCCCGGAGCACCTCGCCGGCGTGATGCCGTCGTTGCTGGCTCTCGATCGGTAGGTCGCGCCCCGATGGCAGGATGACGTCATGGCACGAGCGGCGAGCAGCGACCGGGAGTCAGCGGACCACGAGCAGGACGCGACGGTACGACGCTCGCCGCTCGCGATGGCCGTGCTGGTACTGCTGACCGGGCACCCGCAGCACCCGTACGGACTGCGGCAACGGATCCGGGAGTGGCAGAAGGACCAGGTCATCAACGTCACCCAGGCGAACGCGATCTACCAGACGATCGGCCGGCTCGAACGCCACGGGCTGATCGAAGCGGTGGAGACCGCTCGGGAAGAACGCCGACCGGAGCGCACCCTCTACCTGACCACCGACCGCGGACGGCAGCTGTCCCGGCGATGGGTGCGGGACCTGCTCAGTACGCCGATCAACGAGTACCCGAGCTTCCCGGCCGCCCTCTCCTTCGCCTCGGCACTCCCGCACGACGAAATGGTCACCGCGCTCGTCGAGCGGCTGCGAACCGCCGAACGGCAACTGGTCGCCTTCGACGCCGCCACCGAGGAGGGGCTGGCCGCGGCCGACCGGTCGCCGAGCCTCCTGGACCTGGCGGACCACGAGTACCGGCGGGCGATGGCCGAAGCCGAACTGACCTGGCTCCGCGGCTTCCTGGACCGCATCACCGGCTAGACAAACAGCGGGCGATGCGGTCCTCGCCGGCGCTACTTCGCGCCGGCGTTGGTCATCTGGCGGAGCTCCTTCTTGAGCTCGGAGATCTCGTCGCGGAAGCGGGCCGCGACCTCGAACTGCAGCTCGGCAGCCGCGTTGTGCATCTGGTCGGTGAGCTGCTGGATCAGGTCCGCCAGGTCGGACGACGGTAGGCCACCGGCCAGCTCCTTCGCCTTCTCCCCCGCCCGGTCACCGGCACGGCCCTTGCCGCCGCCGGGCACCGGGGCCTTGCCGCGGGACTGGGTGCGGCCGGAGCCGAGCAGCTCGGCGGTGTCCGCGTCCTCGCGGGCCAGCATGTCGGTGATGTCCGCGATCTTCTTCCGCAGCGGCTGCGGGTCGACCCCGTGTTCCTCGTTGTACGCGATCTGCTTCGCGCGCCGCCGGTTCGTCTCGTCGATCGCCTGCTCCATCGACGGGGTGATCTTGTCGGCGTACATGAACACCTGGCCGGACACGTTCCGGGCGGCCCGGCCGATGGTCTGGATCAGCGACCGGCCCGACCGCAGGAAGCCTTCCTTGTCCGCGTCCAGGATCGCGACCAGCGACACCTCCGGCAGGTCCAGGCCCTCCCGGAGCAGGTTGATGCCGACCAGTACGTCGAACTCGCCCATCCGCAGCTCGCGGAGCAGCTCGACCCGGCGCAGCGTGTCCACCTCGCTGTGCAGATACCTGGTCCGGATCCCCATCTCCAGCAGGTAGTCGGTCAGGTCCTCGGACATCTTCTTGGTCAGCGTGGTGACCAGCACCCGCTCGTCGCGCTCGACGCGGACCCGGATCTCGTGGATCAGGTCGTCGATCTGCCCCTTGGTCGGCTTCACGATCACCTCGGGGTCGACCAGACCGGTCGGCCGGATGATCTGCTCGACGAACCCGTCGGACTTGTCCTGCTCGTACTGCCCCGGGGTGGCGGACAGGTAGACGGTCTGGCCGATCCGCTCCAGGAACTCCTCCCAGCGCAGCGGCCGGTTGTCCATCGCGGACGGCAGCCGGAATCCGTGCTCGACCAGCGTCCGCTTCCGGGACATGTCGCCCTCGTACATCCCGCCGATCTGCGGGACCGTCACGTGCGACTCGTCGATGACCAGCACGAAATCCTCGGGGAAGTAGTCCAGCAGGCAGTGCGGCGCGGTCCCCGGCTCGCGGCCGTCGGTGTGCCGCGAGTAGTTCTCGATCCCGGAGCAGGTGCCGATCTGGCGCATCATCTCGATGTCGTACGTCGTACGCATCCGCAGCCGCTGCGCCTCCAGCAGCTGCCCGTTGCGCTCGAGCTCCGCGAGCCGCTCCTCCAGCTCCGCCTCGATCGAGGTGATCGCCCGCTCCATCCGCTCCGGCGCGGTCACGTAGTGGGTGGCCGCCCCGATGTAGACCTCGTCCTCCTCGGACAGCACCTCGCCGGTCAGCGGGTGCAGGGTCATCACGCGCTCGATCTCGTCACCGAAGAACTCCACCCGGACCGCGAGCTCCTGGTACACCGGGAAGACCTCGAGCGTGTCGCCGCGGACCCGGAAGGTGCCCCGGGTGCCGGCCAGGTCGTTGCGTGCGTACTGCACGCCGACGAGCTTGCGGAGCAACCCGTCGCGGTCCATCTCGGTGCCGACCTTCACGTGGATCATCCGGTTCAGGTACTCGTCGGCGGAGCCCAGGCCGTAGATGCAGGAGACGGTGGCGACCACGATCACGTCGCGGCGGGTCAGCAGCGACCAGGTCGCGGAGTGCCGGAGCCGCTCCACCTCCTCGTTGATCGAGGAGTCCTTCTCGATGTAGGTGTCCGTCTGCGGGACGTACGCCTCTGGCTGGTAGTAGTCGTAGTACGACACGAAGTACTCGACGGCGTTGGCCGGGAAGAACTGGCGCAGCTCGTTCGCGAACTGGGCGGCGAGGGTCTTGTTCGGCTGCAGGATCAGCATCGGCCGCTGGATCTTCTCGGCCAGCCAGGCGACGGTCGCGGTCTTACCCGTACCGGTCGCGCCCAGTAGCACGACGTCCTGCTCGCCGGCGTTGATCCGCCGCTCGAGGTCCGCGATCGCGGCCGGCTGGTCACCCGCCGGCTCGAAGTCCGACACCACTTTCAGCGGGGCGACCATCCGCTGGAGATCCGACACCTGTCTCATGCCCTCCACCGTACGGCCGCCCGCCGACAGTTTCTAAAACACACCCGCCGAGCGGGGCGGGTCAGAAGCTCTTGATCAGGCTGGCGTTCATGTACTGGAGCTCGTTCACCCGGCGCTTGTACACCCGGGTCTCGAGGGCCGCGTCGGTCGCCGTGACCCGGTCGAACTGGTCCTGGTACGCCGTCACGAAGCCCTGCATCGCGACGTGCCGGCCGTCCTTCGACACCCAGTCACCGGTGTAGGTGAGCGCGTAGCAGGTCTTGATGTTCGGGTTCGCCGGCTTGCACTCGGCGCCCTTGCCGATCCGGACGCCCTGCATCCCGTTCGACTCGACGTCGACCAGGTGCTCGGCGAAGCCCTTCGCGTCGTACAGCGTGGTCTGCCGGACCCAGTAGTACCCGTCGATCAGGCCGCGGGCGTTGAACTGCTGGAGGATGTAGTTCTTCCCGGCCTTGGTCTTGTCCCAGTCCGGGAGCCAGCCCTTGGAGGGCGTGAACCAGACGCCGTACCCGACCTCGACCCCGACGTCGTTCGGCCCCTTGGAGTCGTTCGGGGTCGGCGTCGGTGACGGTGTGTACATGGTGCCGAGCGGCTCCGGCGACTTCTCCGCGGCGGTCTTGCCGTCGTCCTTGCCGGTCACCAGCAGGACGACGCCGACCGCGACCAGCAGCACCGCGACGATCGCGCCGGCCATGATGATCCACGGCAGCTTGCTCGACTTCGGCGGATGGTTCGGGCGCGACGGGCCGGGTCCCCAGCCGCCGGGGGCCGGGGCGGGGGCCGGCGGCGGGCCCGGCGGTGGACCGTACTGCTGACTCATGGTTGTTCCTCGCGGTAGTTCTGGGGACACGAGCTGCTGCTCAGAGGCTGTCGATCACGGACTTCTTCATGGTCGCGGCGTCCGCCTCGGCCTTCGGGGCGAAGTCGGCGTTGGTCCGGAAGTCCAGCGCGGTGACCACACCGTCCTTGCGCCGGTACACCTCGATGGAGCCCTTGACCTTCGTCTCGGCACCGTTCTTCGTGAAGGTGGAGGTGTAGTCGATCGCAACGCACTCCACCAGGACGTCCTTCGGGCACGGCAGGTTCCGTACGCTGCCGAGCTCGGTGATCTCTTTCTCGGTCTCACCCTCGACGATGCCCATCAGGTACGCGTTCGCCGTCACGTCGCGCTTCTGGCGGACCCAGAAGAACGCCCGTGCAGCCCCCGCGTCGCCCGTGCTGCCGGGCGGATAGATCGCCAGCTGCTTGCCGGCCTTCTCCTTCGTGTACAGCGTCCAGCCCTGGGCCGGGACCACCGACACCCCGAAGCCCACCGGGATCGCGTTCGACGGCGGCTGGTACGACGTCTTCGGCGCGGCCGGCGTACTGACCGGGGTACTCGGCGGGTTGTCCGGGCCGGCCTTGTCGTCGCCGCCGGACAGCGCGACCAGCACGATCGCGACGATCACCACCACCAGCAGGCCGGCTCCGATCGGGATCAGCAGCGGCGGGATGCTCGGGCGCTTCTTCTGCGGGGGCGGACGGCGCAGCGACGGCGGGCCCACCTTGTCGCCCCAGGACGACGAGGTCTGCGTCGCCGGACCGGAACCCGGACCGCCCGGGCCGGCGGGACCGCCCGGGCCGTTCGGGTCGTTCGGCGGGTTGGGTCCGGGCGCGGCAGAGCCGCCCCACGGTGACGGGGGCGGCTGCACCTCGAGGTTCCAGGGCGACGGCGGAAGCTGCTCCTCCGGCTCGTCGCTCTGGACCTCGTCCGGTCCCGGCTGGTTGACCCAAGGGTTACCGGCAGGACCCTTGTCGCGCTTTCCGCTCACTGACTCTGGACCACCGACTTCAGCATCGCCGTCGAGTCCGGGTCGAGCGTGGCGAGCTTGTCCTTACGCCCGTACGCCTGCGCGACCGTGATCACGCCGTCGTTGCGCTCGATCACCGCGACGAACCCGACCACCGCGAAGCTGCCGCTCTGCGAGGTCGTGACGCCGGAGTACGCCTGCGACATCAGAACCTTCACCGGCGTCTTGTCGTCCGGACCCGGCTTCGCGGTCTTGACCTGCTTGGTCTGCACCGAGGACAGCGACTTGGTGTTGGCCTTGACCACGTCGGCCAGGATCGACTCGCTGGACTCGCTGGTCTTCGCCGCCGCGACCATGAACAGGCCTTCGCCCTGCTTGACCAGGAACACGCCCTTGTAGCCGTCGAGGCTCTGCCGGACGTAGCCAGGCTGCGGCTTCACGTAGATGCCCTCGGCAACCGCGATGCCCTCGTCGCTGCCGGTGCTCGGCTGGTTGGTCGGCTGCGCGGTCGGCTCGGCCGTGGGCTCGCCGGTCGGGTTCGCGGTCGGCTCACCCGTCGGCCCGTCGGTCGGGTTCGCCGTCGGCGCGGACGAGGTGGTCGGCGTCGGGTCGGCCGTGTCGTCGTTGCCGCCCTTGAAGATCAGCGCGAGGATCACGCCGATGATGGCGACCGCGGCGAACGCACCGCCGGCGATCAGCAGGGTCTTGCTGTTGCCACCACGCCGAGGAGGCTGCTGACCGCCCCACTGCTGGCCACCGTACTGCTGCTGCTGACCCGGGAACCCCTGCTGGTACTGCTGCTGGCCGGGGTAGCCCTGCTGCGGCTGCTGATACTGCTGCTGGCCAGGCTGGCCAGGCTGCCCCGGGAACGACTGCTGCCCCGGCTGCTGACCCTGCTGCTGGCCTGGTTGCTGGCCCTGCTGCGGGTACTGACCGCCGTACCCGGGCTGCTGCTGGTACTGCCCCGGCTGCTGCGGCTGACCGTACCCAGGCTGCTGCTGGCCAGGCTGCTGGCCAGGCTGTTGTGGAGGCTGTTGAGGAGGCTGCTGCTGTCCGTAACCAGGCTGCTGTCCCGGCTGGCCGCCGTACGGCGGTTGTCCGCCCTGGCCGCCGTACGGCGGTTGCTGCTGGTTGCTCATGCCTGCGTCTCTCCACTCGTCGCAGCGGTCGGTGCGGTCACCCCGCGCGCGGACTTCGGTACCGAACGCACCGAGTTGCCGCAGGCGGAGCAGAAGTCGGACTGCGGGAGCAGCGGCATCTCGCAGCGCGAGCAGAACGCCAGCTCACCGGACGCATGGTTCGAACCGCCACGCGCGGCCGACTCCAGCGCCGCTTCCAGGAGACCCGTGTGCAGCACGGTCCGGACCCGGATGATCAGCGCGCCGAGCAGCAGCACGCCCCAGACGACGCCGAGCACCGCGCCGATCGTGGAGCCGCGGCCGCCGACGAAACCGAGCAGGTAGATCCCGCCCTGGAACAGCGCGTTCACCGCCATCGCCTGCAGCAGGCCGCCGACCCAGCGCGGCGTGAAGCCGTCGTACCCCTCGCCCAGGCCGGAGAACTCCGCACCCGCGAGACCGGTCGCCGAGCCGTACACCAACGGCTTGACGAAGCCGTGCAGCACGACGATCGAGATCCACGTCCCGGCACTGCTGCCCGGACCGGCGAAGCCGCCGTTGATCCAGCCCCAGTGCAGCACCAGCGTCTCGAAGCAGGCGTACCCGACGCCGGCGACGACGCCGAACGTGAACCCGTCCATCAGGTCGTCGTAGCGCGGCCGAGAGGCCAGGTAGAGCGGGCCGATCTGCCGGATCAGCTCGGACACCACCGGCACCAGCAGGAGCAGGATCAGCAGGTCCCGGAGCGACGGTCCGGCGCTGTTGCTGCCGAGCGAGTCGAGCGACAGGCCGATCTTGTCCGACCAGATCCAGGTGAACAGCCAGGCGAGCAGCCCGGTCAGCACGAAGGCCGCCGCGACCACCGGGATCGGCTCGTCCTCCCAGAGGTTCACGTCGTACAAGTAGATGATGTAGACGATCGGGATCGCGAAGGCCGCGATCATGATCGCCACCGGGAGCGCGCCGAGCGCGGCCGTCACCACGGTCAGCAGCAGGGCGATGCCGAGCGCGACCTTGTAGGTGTACGGCTGCTTGCCGGATCCCTGCGGCATGATCGTCGAGACAAGTTTGAAGGACGCCACCGGCTCATCGGGCCTGGCGGCGTACGCGTTCTTCCGCTTCGAGTCCCCGGTGCGCATGTCGTTGCCACAGTGGTGGCAGAAGTGCGACACATCGGGGACGTCAGAGCTACAGCGCGGGCAGACCACGCCATCCTCCCAACCTCGGACGTCCGGACCGGTGCGGGCTGCACCGGCCGGGTCCGGCCCCGAACGGTGCGGGCCGGACCGGGACAGATTCTCGTACAGGGGGTCCCGGGAGCATCATTTCCCGCGCAGGGGTCACCTTTTCGTGTCCGGACCGTGCCTTAGCCGGTGCTCGAACGTTGCCCACAGCTCGTCCAGGCGCCGATCCAGGTCGTCGAGGCTCCCGGAGTTGTCGACCACGACGTCGGCGACCGCCAGCCGGTCCGCTCGGGACGCCTGGCTGGCGATCCGCTGCTCGGCCTCCGCGGCGGCCATCCCGCGCTGCGCGGTGAGCCGTTCGACCTGGACCTCGACCGGTACGTCGACCACCAGCACCAGGTCGAACCGGTCCGCCTGGCCGGTCTCCACCAGCAGCGGGATGTCGTGGACGACGATCGCGTCGCTCGCCGCGGCCGCCTCGATCTCGGCGGCCCGGGCCCGGACCCGCGGGTGGATGATCGCCTCGAGCTTCCGTCGGGCGGCCTCGTCGCCGAACACGATCTTCCCCAGCGCCGGCCGGTCCAGCTCGCCGTCGGCCGTCAGTACGCCGTCCCCGAACGCCGCCACCACCTCGGCCAGTCCGTCGGTTCCGGCCGCGACGACCTCCCGCGCCAGGAGGTCGGAGTCGATCACCACAGCCCCACGATCAGCCAGCCGCGCCGACACCGCACTCTTCCCGGACCCGATCCCGCCGGTCAGTCCCACTCTCAACACCCCAGCACCCTATCCAGCCCGCCGGCCCGGACGTGCGAAACCCCCGCACCCGGAGCCGGGTGCGGGGGTTTCGAAGGGTCGAACTGATCAGCCCTGGCCGGTCAGCTTCTCGCGGAGCGCCTGCAGCGCCTCGTCGGAAGCGAGCGCACCCTCGACGGGAGCGTCGTCCTTCGGGGCAGCGGCCGAGGAGTACGACGATGCCTCGCCGGCCTCCACGTCGGCCGTCTTGGCCTCCTCGATCTGCTTCTTGTGGGCCTCCCAGCGCGCGTGGGCCTCGGCGTACTGCCGCTCCCACTCCTCACGCTGCTTGTCGAAGCCCTCGAGCCACTCGCCCGTCTCCGGGTCGAAGCCCTCCGGGTAGATGTAGTTGCCCTGGTCGTCGTACGTCGCCGTCATGCCGTAGAGCGTCGGGTCGAAGTCGTCCGAGACCGGGTCGACACCCTCGTTGGCCTGCTTGAGCGACAGCGAGATCCGGCGCCGCTCCAGGTCGATGTCGATGATCTTGACCATGACGTCGTCGTTGACCTGGACGACCTGCTCCGGGATCTCGACGTGCCGCTCGGCCAGCTCGGAGATGTGCACCAGACCCTCGATGCCCTCCTCCACGCGGACGAACGCACCGAACGGAACCAGCTTGGTGACCTTGCCGGGCACGATCTGGCCCATCTGGTGGGTCCGGGCGAACTGCTGCCACGGGTCTTCCTGGGTCGCCTTCAGCGACAGCGAGACGCGCTCGCGGTCCATGTCGACGTCCAGCACCTCGACGGTGACCTCCTGGCCGACCTCGACGACCTCGGTCGGGTGGTCGATGTGCTTCCAGGACAGCTCCGAGACGTGCACCAGGCCGTCCACGCCGCCGAGGTCCACGAACGCACCGAAGTTGACGATCGAGGACACGACGCCCTTGCGGATCTGGCCCTTCTGCAGCTGGGTGAGGAAGTTCATCCGCACCTCGGACTGCGTCTGCTCCAGCCACGCCCGGCGGGACAGGACCACGTTGTTGCGGTTCTTGTCCAGCTCGATGATCTTCGCCTCGATCTCCTGGCCGACGTACGGCTGGAGGTCGCGGACCCGGCGCATCTCGACGAGCGAGGCCGGCAGGAAGCCGCGGAGGCCGATGTCCAGGATGAGACCACCCTTGACGACCTCGATGACGGTTCCGGTGACGACGCCGTCCTCTTCCTTGATCTTCTCGATCGTGCCCCAGGCCTTCTCGTACTGGGCGCGCTTCTTCGAGAGGATCAGACGGCCTTCCTTGTCCTCCTTCTGGAGAACCAGGGCCTCGACGTGGTCGCCGACGTTGACGACCTCGTTCGGGTCGACGTCGTGCTTGATCGACAGCTCGCGGGAGGGGATCACGCCTTCGGTCTTGTAACCGATGTCGAGCAGGACCTCGTCCCGGTCGACCTTGACGATGGTGCCCTCGACGATGTCGCCGTCGTTGAAGTACTTGATGGTCTGATCGATCGCCGCGAGGAAGTCTTCCTCCGACCCGATGTCATTGACCGCTACCTGCGGGGTGGTGCGAACTGCGGGGTCGAGGGGAGCCTCGATGCTGGCCGTCATGTGGTGGGTTGCTCCGTGGACTGGTGGTGTTGTGCGGTCGCGTCATGAACCGTTGGATCGCACCAAACCGCGGGATTGCCAGAAGACGACAGATTCACCACCGAGCTGCTGCGAGTCACGAGCCTGCTCCGTCCGAGGTCGCGCGGGCCCATAGCGCATCTCACAGAATACCGGTCTTGACTCGGACAGCACAACCTGGGGCACCCGGCATCACCGGCCGCCCGCCGAGGTCTCCCGACGTGCCCGACAACTACAGCTGATCTCAATGTACGACGTCCAGGTCCGGGCGGCCGCCGGCGAGCGTGCCCGTGTCCGCCATCCGGGAGACCAGGCGGTGCGCGCGGGCCGCGATCTCGTGCTCGGCCGCCCGCCCGGCCAGGTCGAGCAGCGCCCACAGATCGGCCGCCCGTCCGCGGTCGACGAGCCGGTCCCCCAGCCCCATCGGGCGCAGCGCGGCCAGAACGGCGCCCGCGAGCACCTTGTCCTCGGAGAACCGCAACAGGTTGCCGACGTCGGCGTACGGCGATCCCACGTGGCTGAACTCCCAGTCGATCAGGCCGGTGATCCGCACGGTGTCCGGGTCGACGAGCAGGTTCTTCGGGTTGAAGTCGCTGTGCACGAGGCAGAACCGGTCCACGCCGCCGGCCAGCAGCTCCTCCGCCTCGTCGATCACGTCGGCGAACCCGTCGGCGAGCCCCAGCCGGAGCCCCGCGACGTACTCCACGAGGTCACCCGTCCCGAACGGCTCGACCCCGAGCTCGTCGTCGCGGAACATGCCCGGCCGCAGGAACGGCATCCCGCTCAACCTCGCCAGCAACTCCCCCAGCTGGGTCCCGACCGTCCGGCGCTGCTCGTCGGAGGCCGTCTCCAGGAACACCTGCAGGTTCACCCCCGGCAGCCGCTCGGTCAGCAGGTACGGCGGCTCCTCGTACGACCCGTCGCGCTTGAGGTCCAGCACCCGCGGCACCGGCAACAGCCCGCGGACCAGCTCGAGCAGCGCGGCGTCCACCGCGGCCCGCCCCGGATCGTTGGCGTAGAACTTGATGACCGCGTCCTCGCCCCCGGCACTCACCGCGAACGTCTGCCCGCCGTACCCACCGGCGAGCGGAACAGCACTGGCTGCGAAGTCGACCATGGGTCCGACACTAGAGTGTGCGGCGTGAACGAGCCGGTACGGGTTGAGCTGACGGAAGCGCAGACGTCGCGGGCCAGCCGTACCTATTGGAACGAGGTCGCCGACGAGTACCTCGCGGAGCACGGCGAATTCCTCGGCGAGGACCGGTTCGTCTGGTCGCCGGAGGGGGTCGACGAGGCGGACGCGCGGCTGCTCGGGCCGGTGCGCGGCCGGCGGGTGCTGGAGGTCGGGTGCGGCGCCGCGCAGTGTTCGCGGTGGCTGGTGACGCAAGGCGCCGACGTGGTGGCGTTCGACATCTCGGTCGAGCAGTTGCGGATCGCGAAGACGCTGGACGAACGCACCGGCACCGCGGTCCGCACGGTCGCCGCGGACGCCGTCGCGCTCCCCTACCGTGACGCCGCGTTCGACATCGTCTGCTCGGCGTTCGGCGCGCTCCCGTTCGTGGCCGACGTCGGTACGGCGTTCCGCGAGGTCGCCCGCGTCCTGCGGCCGGGTGGACTGCTCGTGTTCTCGGTGACACACCCGTTCCGCTGGACGATGCCCGACGACCCGTCGGCGGCCGGGCTGCGCATCACCCACTCGTACTTCGACCGCACGCCGTACGTCGAGGTCGACGACTCCGGTACGCCGGTCTATGCCGAGCACCACCGCACCACCGGCGACTGGATCCGCGCGCTCACCGGCGCGGGCTTCGTCGTCGACGACCTGCTCGAGCCGGAATGGCCGGCCGGGCACGACCTGATCTGGGGCGGCTGGGGGCCGGTCCGCGGCCCGCTCGTCCCCGGCACGGCGATCTGGACGGCCCACAAACCATGAAGGACACCCGGTTCCCGGCAGTCGACGGCCTGCGGGTGATCGCCGCGCTCGCGGTGGTGATCTCACAGGTCGGTCTGCACACGCACGCACCGTTGGCCGGTGTTGTGTCGCGGCTGGACGTCGGCTGGGCGATCTTCTGCGCGCTGTCCGGCTTCCTCTTGTACCGGCCGCACGTGCTGGCGTGGTTCTCGGGCACCCTGCCCCCGCTGACCCTGCCCTACCTCCGGAGCCGCGCCCTACGCATCCTCCCGGCGCTACTGGTCGCGGTGCTGCTGTCCATAGTCTTCGTCCCGCACCCCGCGACGGCGTACCTGCGCTGGGCCGCATTCACACCGCTCCCGTTCTACCTACTCCTCCCTGGCCTCGGCCGGCTGCTGACCGGGTACGAACGCCCCACCCGGCGCAGTGTGCGCTGGCGGCTCCTCGTCCTGGTCGCGCTGACCGTTCTCGGACCTGTGTGGATGGCCGCCGTCACGGCCACCGGCCACCCGGACGCCGGTCTCTGGCTGCCCGGGTACCTCGGCTGGTACGCCGTCGGTATGGGTATGGCGCTGTGGCAAGTCGCCCGCGCCACCGGGCGACTCGGCCCCTCCACGCTCGATACGCTGACCAGGGTCCCCGGCACGCTCTGGGGTATCGCGGCAGCCCTCTTGCTGATCGCAGCCACCCCGATCGCCGGCCCGTACGACCACTCGACACCCACACCGGCGCAGGCGTTGGTCAAGAGCCTGCTGTACACGGTTGCCATCGCCTGCACGCTCTTCCCGGTCCTGACACCAAGCGCGAGGACTGTCCGCGTTCTCGGCGGTCGACCCGCGCAGATCGCCGCACACCTCTCGTACGGCGTCGTCGTGTACCAGTTCGTCGTACTAGGGCTGCTGCGCGGACCGTTCGCCGTACAGCTCCCTCTGATGTTGCTAGGGGCCGTAGCGCTCGCAGCAGTCAGCTACCGCCTTCTGGAGCGTCCCGTCTTGGGGAAGAAGACGCCCACGGCCAAGACGGACAGCAGCGCGACCAGCCCGAGCAGCAGCGCCGCCCGGTAGGTCCTGTCCGGCATGAAGCGTGCCGTGACGACCTGCTCCTGTCCGGCCGGAAGCAGCCAGCCCTGCTGCCAGCCGCCGACGCGGATCGGCGTCAGCTTCAGGCCGCTCCCGTCGTACGCCTCCCAGCCCTCGTCGTAGTTCTGCGCCACCACCAGCACGGACTGCTCGTCCGCACCGGGCACCTCGACCGTGAGCTCGGTGGGGTTCGACCGCCACACGTCCACGCCTTGGATCGGCTGAGCCTTGACGTCACCGAGCCCGGCCTTCGCCAACGTCGTCTCGATCGGCACCAGCCCACCGTTGGACTGCACTTCCACTTGGTGCTGCCCGGACCGCAGCGGGACCGCCTCCAACGAGCCGCACAGACTGAACGACACCGGCTGCCGCAGGAGCAGCTGCTGCATCGTGGCCGCGACCTGTGTCCGCAGCGGTACGCCGTCCACGCGGACCGCCGGCCCGTTACCGCAGTACGCCGGAACGTGCCGCTTCGGGTCGACCGCCTTCCGCAGCTCGTCGGCGCCGAGCACTTCCACCTCGGAGACGCCGACCGGGCTGGTCCGGGCGTCCTGCAGCGGCTTGGTCGCGGTGAAGTCGATCTTCACGGTCCGGGTGTGCCGGGTCGGGAACCGGACGTACCCGCCGGCATCGACAGTCGCGTTCACCGGCGTGCTGTTGTCGAAGTGCAGCGTCACCGCCGCGGGCCGCGACCCGTTCAGGTACGCGTCCGCCTGGAACCGCAGCCCGTGCACGTCCCTCGCGGTCGGCAATGTCAGCGTCAGGCTCGGCCTCGGGTCGTCCGACGCCGCGAGCCAGCCCGTCCCGGTGGAGCGATCGACCGCCGCACCGGGCCGGCCCTCGGGCGCGGCGATCGCCCGCGACGACGCGGTCGCGGTGATCGCGCCCGGCACGGTGAGCAATTGCTCGAGGGTCTCGCCGTCCTTCGCCAGCGCGGTCCCGCGCAACTCGTACGACGCGGCCTCCGGGATGCGGATGGCCCGGGACAGCCCGTTCGGCTCGGCGGAGTTCTCCGCCTGCTCCGGGCTGCACAGGGCCCGCGCTCCCAGATGCAGACAAGCGGAGCGCCCGATCTGCTTGTTCCGCAGTACGACGGCACTCGGCTCCTGGTCGTTGTCCCGGCTGTCGGTCTCGACCAGCGGCAGTCCGTCGACCTTGCCGCCCGCGTCCGCCCGCAGTACGGCGGCTCCTTGGCCGCCCAGTGCGGTCACCACCGTCGGTACGTCGTCCGCGCTGCCGTCGACCGCGACCAGCCGGGACCGCGGGATCAGCCGCCCCGGAGTGGTGGCGCCGACGTCGTAGATCTCCACGCTCGGGTACGGCAGCCGGGTCTCGCCCGCGGGGCCGAAGTACGCGACCCGCCCGATGCCGGCGTCGGCCAGGCTCTCGTGGATCGCGAGCGCCGGCGTAGCGTCCGGCAGATCGTTGCGCACGACAACGTAGCGGACGCCGTCCCGGGTCAGCTCCTGCCGCAGCGTCTGGTCGCCGACGCCGGAGTCCACGCGGTTCCACAGGTCGTCGGTGAGCGCAGCCATCGGCCGCTTCACCAGAGCGGCCAATGGCTCGTTGGAGGTCGACAGGACGAGCACACTGCCCGGCGCGGACTGGCCATCGAGCCAGCCAGCCGCCCGCTCCCAGTGCTTCGGTATCGCGGCGAACGCGCCGGCGGGCTGCATCAGGATCACCGGAAGAGCAGCAGCCGCGGCGAGGCTGGTGATCAGGACAGGGACAACGCGACGGTTGATGCCGCGTGACACGGAAAGCGTGGTCAGCCGCGGCAGGTAGTGCGCCGCCGCGAGCGCGAGCGGTAGAGCGACGACGGTGCCCGCCACAGGCAACCACCGTGGCCCTGGCGGAGCAGCGCCGTACCGGATGAGCATCAGGAGCGGCACGAGCCACCAGATCGACGCGGCCACCACAAAGCCGAGCCAGACGAGTGTCAGCTTCACCCGTGCTCGCAGCACCAACCACAGCGCGGCCAGGACGAGGACGGCCGCGTTTCCGGCCGGGCTGGCGCCACCGATCAGTGCGAAGGCGACAGCCGACCAACTGGCCCGCCACCAACCGGAACGGATGCGTGGTGAGACAAGCGGCAGCAGTACCCATGGGGCCATGGCCATCGGCCACACCTCGATGGGAAGCTCACCGAACGCCCGTGGCACCAGCGCGTACAGCAGGCCGACCGCGAAGCGCGTCCAGGGCACGCCGTACTGCAGGACGTTGCAGAGCTTCCAGATACCGAGGAACGCGACGCACAGCACCAGCGACCACCAGAGGCGCTGGATGATCCAGTCCGGCACCGACAGCGTGTCCAGCAACCAGTGGAACGGCCCCATCGGCAGCAGGTAACCATAGGCGTCGCTCTGCAACTGGCCGAACGCCGTGTGCGGGTCCCAGAGGTGCATGGCCCGCGACAGGAAGCCGCCCGGTCCGGCAGTCAGCTCGAGCTTGCGGTCCGGCACGACCAGGCCGGGAGCGTGCTGGAAGCAGAGGGCGATCAGCGCCAGGCAGCCCAGAACGAGCCGTGCCCGCCAGACGACCTGTTCGGAACTCCCTGCTGTCAGCCTCCTCACCGGCGGGACATTAACGGATCCGGCGGCTCCGCAGTGGCATCGTTGCCGTACCGTGAGGTCGGGCAAATCTCACACCAGTACCGTTTTCGCCACCGATCGAGCCGAGGCAGCACGCATGACTTCTGGCACCACTCCGGCGCCGCAACCGCAGGCTCCCCGTAAGAGCTTCCTGCGCAGTGCCACGGTCGTCGCGGTCGCGATGGCGATCATGAACGTGGCGGCGTACGGCTTCACGCTGATCGGGTCCCGGCGGCTGATGCCGGAACAGTTCGGCGCGATCACCGCGCTGCTCGGCCTGCTGCTGATCGGGAACGTCGCGTCCCTCGGCCTACAGGCCGCCGGCGCCCGGCAGCTCGCCACCCACACCGGGGACGGCGCCGCCACGCTCGCCGACGCGATGCTGAAGGCCGGCCGACGGTCGGCGCTCGCGCTGACGGTGCTCTGCCTGGTGCTGACGCCGGTGTTCATGTGGCTGCTGCACGTCGACTCGGTCATCGCGATCCTGCTGCTGGCCCCGACGCTCGGCGGCCTCACGCTGATGGGGTCGCAGCTCGGCATCCTCCAGGGCAGCCACCGCTGGACCGAACTGGCCGCCGTCTACACCGCGGCGGGCATCGGCAGGCTGGTCCTCGGCGGCGGCGCGCTGATCATCCACCCGTCCCTCGACTGGGCCATGGCCGGCCTCGCGGTCGGCGCCGCCGTACCGGCCGTCCTCGGCCAGTTCTTCCTCCGCGGCTCGGGCGGAGCGGCCGGCAAGGACATCAAGGAAGTACTGCGGGAGACCGTGCACGGCACGCACACCCTGCTCGCCTTCTTCGCGCTGGCGAACGCCGACGTGCTGTTCGCCAGGGCGCTGCTCGACGAGAAGGACAGCGGGTACTACGCGGCCGGGCTGATCATCGCGAAGGCCTGCCTGTTCCTCCCGCAGTTCGTGATCGTGCTGGTGTTCCCGTCGCTGGCGAACTCCCCTGGCGACACAGTCCGGCTCCGCCGGGCGATCTTCGCTGTCGCCGGCCTCGGCGCGTGTGCGGTCGCCGGGACGCTGATCCTGCCCGGAATCGTGGTCGAGGTGATCGGCGGCAAGGAGAAGTACGCCCCGCTCGGCCCGTACACCTGGCTGTTCGCCGTCGCCGGTTCGGCGTACGCCGTACTGCAGCTCGTCGTGTACGCCGCGATCGCGCAGCAGGAGAAGCGCGCCGCGCTGGTGATCTGGCTCGGGCTCGTCGTACTCGCGGTCGCCGCCGGGATCGTGCTCGGCACCGGCATCGCCGGCGGCCTGACCGGCGTGAAGGTGCTGGCCGGCATGACCAGCACCTGCGCGCTCCTCCTGTCCGGCGCACTCGCCACCGGACTGCACCGGCAGTCCAGCTGACTCACCAGAGGCTGGACCTGGCGAACCGCCGGGCGAAGGTGTTCGCCAGCACCAGCAACACGAGCCCGATCACCGATCGGAACAGCCCGATCGCGGTCGCATAGCTGAACTGCGGAACCGCCGACGCCAGACCGATCTTGTACACGTACGTGTCGATCACCTCGGCCACGTCCAGGTTCAGGTTGTTCTGCATCAGCAGCACCTTCTCGAACCCGACCGACAGGATCGAGCCGATGTTCAGGATCAGCAGGATCACCGCCACCGGCACGATCGCCGGCAGGTCGATGTGCCACATCCGCCGCAGCCGGGACGCCCCGTCGACGATCGCCGCCTCGTGCAGCTCCGGCGGCACGCTGGTCAGCGCGGCCAGATAGATGATCGCCGAGAACCCCATCGTCTGCCACGCCCCGGACCAGACGTACAGGTGCCGGAACAGTCCGGAATCGCCCATGAAGTCGACCGGCCCGAGCCCGAACAGCCCGAGCAACTGGTTCGCGACGCCGGTGTTCGGGTTGGTCAGGACGACCAGCAGGCCGACGACGACCACCGTCGAGATGAAGTGCGGCGCGTACGTGATCAGTTGCGCCGACCGGCTGAACCACTTCTTCCGGACGGTGTTCAGGCAGAGCGCGAGGATGATCGGCAACGGGAACGTCGCGAGCAACTCGTACACGTGCAGGAACACCGTGTTCTTGATCAGCCGCCAGAACTGGTAGGACTCCACGAACCGCTCGAAGTGCTTGAACCCGACCCACGGGCTGCCCCAGATCCCGGACACCACGTTGTAGTCCTTGAACGCGATGATCACGCCGTACATCGGCCAGTAGGCGAAGACCGCCAGCCAGATCAGCGGCAGGGCGAGCATCGCGTACAGCTGCCAGTTGCGGCGCATCCGCAGCCCCAGTCCGACCGACGACTTCGCGGTCCGGTCCCGCTTGTGGGTGGCCGCCGTCCGGGCGGCGTTCAGTGTCGTCATGCGGTCATCCCTTCAGGGAGCCGATCATGGCCCCCTTGACGAAATGCTTCTGGACGAACGGGTAGACCAGCAGCGGCGGGATCATCCCGATCACGATCAGCGAGTACTTCAGCTGCTGCTGCAGCTCCTTCAGCTGGATCAGCTTGCTGGTGTCCGGCATCTGCGACGGGTCGATCTTCGACTGGATCAGGATCTGCCGGAGGATCACCTGCAGCGGGAACAGGTGCTCGTTGGTCAGGTAGATCAGCGCGTTGAAGAACGAGTTCCACTGCCCGACCGCGTAGAACAGCAGGTTCACCGCGATGATCGGCTTGCTCAGCGGTAGCACGATCCGCCAGAAGAACCCGAAGTCGCTGCAGCCGTCGACCTTGCCCGCCTCGACCAGTTCCTCGGGAATCGTCACCATGAAGTACGTCCGGGTGATGATCACGTTCCAGACCGCGAGCGCGGCCGGCAGGATGATCGCCCAGCGGGTGTTCAGCAACCCGAGCTTGTCGACCACCAGGTACGTCGGGATCAGCCCGCCGCTGAACATCATCGTGAACACGAACGCCGCCATGATCAGGCCCTTGCCCGGCAGGCCCTTCCTGGACAGCGGGTACGCCGCGAGCAGCGTGAGGACCGTCGCCACCACGGCTCCGACGACCGCGTAGTACACGGAGTTGCCGAAGCCGCTGACGATGGATTTGTAGTCGAAGACCGCCTTGTACGCGTCCAGCGTGAAGCCGACCGGCCACAGCCACACCTCGCCCGCGGCGACCTTCTTCGTGTTGCTGACCGACGCGCTGAGCACGTAGACGATCGGGTAGAGGACGGCGAGACAGAACAGGCCCAGCGCCGTGTAGATGCAAGCCGAGACGATCTTGTCCGAACGGGTGTCCTGGGTGGCAGTGGCGCTCATGAGTTGTACGTCTCGTAGGCGGCCTGCTGCAGGTCGAGGTACGGCTTCACGCCGATCTTCGCGACCCGGTCCTTGTAGTCGTTCCACGCGCCGTCGTCGTTCGGGTCGAGCTGGCCGGTGACGAACCGGGACAGCGACTGGGAGACCTCGTTCTTCAGGTTGGTTTTCAGCTCGGCCTCCTGCGCCGCCTGGTCCTGGTCGAGCGTGACCGGCGGGAACTGCATCTCCTGCGGCTGCTTGTACGGGAAGTAGCTGTCGACGGTCTGCTGGTACAGCGGCTGCTCGAACGTCAGGTCCTTCGGGTTCACCTTCTCGCCGAGCCGGAAGTCCTGGGACCGGTACATCGCGTTGTCCTGGCTCCAGCTCGGGTTCTTCGCGGTGTTCCAGGTCGCGTCGAACCCATAGATCGCCTGTTTGCCGTTGATCCCCAGTTCGCCCTTCTTCGCCCACGCGAACTGCGGGCCGCCGTACGCGCGCAGGATGGCCTCGAGCTCCATCTGGGCGTCGGCCCACATCACCATCAGCTCCGGCTTGGCGCACTTCTTGGTGATCACGAGCTTGGCCACGTCCACGCCGACGCCGAGGTAGTTCCAGGCGGCGTACCGGACCTTGTTCGGGCCCTCCAGCGGCGGGATCGCCTGGTACTTGCGCCAGCGCGCGTTCGGGTCCTTCTGGTCGATGTCGACGAAGCCGCCCCAGTAGTACGAGCGGGCGCCCCCGATGATCGGCTTGCCCGGCGAATTCCCGTAGCGCTCCATCTGGTCCTGGTCGGCGGTGAACACGTCCTTGTTGATCAGCCCCTCGCGGTAGAGCCCGTGCAGGTACTTGAGACCCTCGCGCCACTCGTCCTTGTCGAACGTGACGTCGACCTTGCCGTCGTTCACGACCAGCCACGGGTCGCCCGGGTTGTAGAGGAACGCGTTCATGAAGTACGAGTCCAGCGCGGCGTCCTTGTAGCCGGCGAACGGGATCGTCTTGCCGTTGCCGCCGAGGTCGGCCTTCTTGAAAGCGCGCAGCACCTCGCGGAACTCGTCGGTGGTCTTCGGAACGTCCAGGCCGACCTGCTGCAGCCAGTCGGTGTTCAGGAACGTCCGGCCGTTGCTGGCCCGGCAGTGGTAGCAGTCGTTGATGCTCGGGAACGAGTAGATCTTCTTGTCCGGCGCCTGCACCAGTTTGCGGGTGTCCGGGTAGTCCTTCATCGCCTGCTGCAGGTTCAGCGCGTACGCGCCGATGTACTGGCCGACGTCGGTGAACAGGCCCTGCTGGCCGTACAGGAACAGTTGCGAGCGGGTGAACGAGACGCCCATGAACGCGTCCGGGATGTCGCCGGCCGCGATCATCGCGTTCACCTTGGTCATGATGTCGTCGGCGGTGCCGCCGATCTGGTTCCACTCGATGTGGACGTTCGTCTTCTGCTCCAGCCATTTGGTGAAGGCGTTGGTCTTCCAGTCCCCGATCGTCACGTCCTGCGGTACGACGATCTTGAACGTCACCTTCTCGCTGGTGAGCGGCTTCAGCGCGCGGGCGACCGGGCCGACGTACCCCTCCGGGTACTGCACCGTGGCGAGCTTCGGGCCGAGCGTGACGCTCGGGACCACGTCACCCGCGCCCGCTGCCGCGCTGCCTGCGCTGCCACCGCCGCTGCAGGCGCTGAGCAGGCCGCCGGCGGCTGTCGCCGCTGTGAGCCCGAGGGCGCCGGACAGCAGTGACCGGCGGCTGACTCCCGGGCGTGCGTGATCGTTCGACATGGTTCCTCCAAGGCGGCTGGGTCGGAACAAAGACGAAATATCCGATAGCAATATCCAATAGGATCTCGGATCTTGCCCGGGAGAATGACATAGAAAGTGAGTTGACGGAAGAGGTCGCCGACCACTGACCGGGATCGGTTGGTGACTGTCGGTATCTTGCGCGTAAGCGTTTACTGCTTGCGATTCCGGGCCCGACTTTCTTGCGTCAAGTAACCCGTCTCGAGGGGGTCGATAGGGTCGGGGCATGCCGACACCGAAGTTCATCCTCGACCTGCGCGAGAAGATCGGGCACGACCTGCTCTGGCTGACCGGGCTGAGCGCGGTGGTGCTCAACGACCAGGACGAGGTGCTGCTGGTCAAGCGGGCCGACAACGGCCGATGGAGCCTGATCGGCGGGATCCTCGAGCCGGGCGAGGAGCCCGCGGTCGCCGTCGTCCGCGAGATCCAGGAGGAGACCGCGGTCGAGGCCCGCGTCGACCGGCTGCTCAGCATCGAGGCCACGCCGCCGGCCGCCTACCCGAACGGTGACCGGGTCCAGTTCCTCGACCTCTGCTTCAGCTGCCGGCCGCTCGGTGGCGAGGCCCGGGTCAACGACGACGAGTCCACCGACGTCCGCTGGTGGCCGCTCGACGCCCTGCCCGACCTGACCGACGGGGAGCACCTCCGCCTCCGGCGCGCCCTCTCCCCCGCCGACCAGCCGGTCTACGTCACCGCCGCAGACTGACCTGCAGGTCGCGTAGCCAGCGCGCGCTGACCGCCGGCTCCCGGACCAGCAGCTCCGCGAGCCGGCGCCGTACCTTCGGCGTCCGCGCGGCCGCGACCAGCTTCACCGCCTCGGCCAGCGCCATCCGCGTCTTCTCGTCCCGGCGCGGGTCCGCCACCTCCGGATCGGTCCAGCGGGTCCGGCGGAACGAGGCGGCGGTCTTGTACTGGTAGTCGCCGAAGTACGACCAGATCCGGGCGTCCAGCGACACGTTCCGGATCGCCGACGCCGGCAGCTCCGCCGCGAACCCGGCGTGCTGCTGCCAGCGCCAGGTGTTCGGGCTGGTCTTCTTCCGGGCCGTGATGCCGACGAACCGCACCTGCCGCCGGATCACGTCCCACTGCGCGCGCTCGTCGTCGGCCCACCGGCGCAGCACGGCGTACAGGTTCTCGAACGTCGATCCCTCGTGGACCAGGTCGACGAACACCGTCGGCCGCCCGCGCATCAGCTCGGCCGGCGCCAGCCCGTCCGCGGCCAGGTTCGTCCGGAGCTGCCGCAGCTCACCGCCGGTGAGCGCCTGCCCGTCCGACCCGAACAGCGACAACGGCAGCGGATGCAGCCGCGAGCTCCACTCCGTGTCCGCCAACGCCCCGCTCAGCAGATCGAACAGGCTGTCCACCGACCGCCCGACGAAGTACAGCTCACCGTTGCCGCACTGCCCCAGCACCCGCGCCGCGCAGCGGATCAGGTCGTCGAGGAAGAACAGCTCCCAGATCTGGACGTCGTCGAGCAGCGAGCCGAGGTTGTCCGGCCGGATCAGGTCCCAGCGGAACGGCCGGTTCGCCTCCATCAGGTCAGTGCGCGGCCTCGTGCCAGGTGCGGCCGATGCCGACCGAGACGTCCAGCGGAACGGCCATCTCGACGGCGTGGCCCATGTCGTGGCGGACCAGCTTCTCCAGCGCCTCGCGCTCACCGGGGGCGATCTCGAAGACGAGTTCGTCGTGGACCTGGAGGAGCATCCGGGACTTCAGGCCGGACTCCCGCAGCGAGGCGTCCACCTTCAGCATCGCCATCTTGATCACGTCCGCCGCCGAACCCTGGATCGGCGCGTTCAGCGCCATCCGCTCGGCCATCTCGCGGCGCTGCCGGTTGTCGCTGGTCAGATCCGGCAGGTAGCGCCGACGCCCCAGGATGGTCTCGGTGTACCCGGTCTTGCCGGCGTCGATCACGATCGACCGCAGGTAGTCCCGAACCCCGCCGAAGCCCTCGAAGTACTCGTCCATCAGGCCCTTGGCCTCGTCGACGCCGATCTTCAGCTGCTGACTCAGCCCGTACGCCGACAACCCGTACGCGAGGCCGTAGTTCATCGCCTTGATCTTCGCGCGCTGCTCCTGCGTCACCGCGGACGGCTCGACCGAGAACACCCGGGACGCGGTCACCGAGTGGAAGTCCATCCCGGAGTTGAACGCGTCGATCAGGCCCTGGTCCTGGGACACGTGCGCCATGATCCGCATCTCGATCTGGCTGTAGTCCGCCGACATCAGCGACTCGTTGCCCTCGCCGACCACGAAGGCCTGCCGGATCCGGCGGCCCTCCTCGGTCCGGATCGGGATGTTCTGCAGGTTCGGCTCGGTGGAGCTCAGCCGGCCGGTCGCCGCGATCGTCTGGTTGAACGTGGTGTGGATCCGGCCGTCGCGCGGGCTGATCGTCTTCAGCAGACCCTCGACGGTCTGCCGCAGCCGGGTCGCGTCCCGGTGCGCCAGCAGGTACGCCAGGAACGGGTGCTCGGTCTTCTCGAACAGCGCCTGCAGCGAGTCCGCGTCGGTCGTGTAGCCGGTCTTGGTGCGCTTGGTCTTCGGCATCTGCAGCTCGTCGAACAGCACGACCTGCAACTGCTTCGGCGACCCGAGGTTGATCTCCTTGCCGATCACCTCGTACGCCGACGCCGCCGCCTCCCGGACACCGGTCGCGAACCGGTCCTCGAGCTGCTCCAGGTACGGCCGGTCGACCGCGATCCCGTCCCGCTCCATGGCCGCGATCACCTGGATCAGCGGCAGCTCGACGTCCGCGAGCAGCGCCGTACCCGCCTGCTTCTCGAGCTCGGCGTCCAGCGTGTCGGCGAGGTCCGCGATCGCGCGGGCACGCAGCATCGTGTGGTCGGCCGCCGGGCCGCCCTCGACGTCGTCGAAGCTCAGCTGCCCGTTGTCCGCCTCCTCGTTGCGCAGCTCGCGCTTGAGGTACCGCACGGTCAGGTCGGCGAGGTCGTACGCGCGCTGGTCCGGGCGGACGAGGTACGCGCTCAGCTGCGTGTCGGAGCTCAGGCCCCCGAGGGTCCAGCCGCGCTCGAGGAACCCGAGCAGCGGCCCGTTCACGTCGTGCAGCGCCTTCGGCACGGCCGGGTCCGCGAGCCAGGCCTTCCAGGCTTCGGCGTCGTCGGCGGTCAGCGCCTCCGGGTCGAACCAGGCCGCCGCACCGGTGGTGTTCGCCAGCGCGAGCCCGGTGATCTGCCCGGTGCCGCCGCCCCAGCTGCCCTGCACCGCGATGCCGACCCGATCGCCGCCGCTGACGTGCTCCTTCAGCCAGGCCGCCAGCTCACCCGGCTTCAGCTGGGCGCCGTCCAGGTCGAAGCCGTGGTCGACCGTCGCGTCGACCTCCTCGTGCTCGGCCACCAGCCGCTCGCGCAGCACCCGGAACTCCAGGCTGTCGAACAGCGTGTGCACCTTGTCCCGGTCCCAGGCGACCCGGGCCAGGTCGTCGACCGAGACGTCCAGGGTCAGGTCCCGGACCAGTTCGTTGATCTGCCGGTTCCGGATCACGTCGGCGAGGTGCTCGCGCAGCGACTCGCCGGCCTTGCCCTTGATCTCGTTCACCCGGTCGACCACGTCGTTCAGCGAACCGAACTGGTTCAGCCACTTCGCCGCGGTCTTCGGGCCGACGCCGGGGACGCCCGGCAGGTTGTCGCTCTGCTCCCCCACCAGCGCGGCCAGGTCCGGATACAGCCGGGGGCCGACGCCGTACTTCTCCTCGACCGCGGCCGGGTCCATCCGGGCGATCTCGGAGACGCCGCGCTTCGGGTACAGCACCGTGATGTTCTCGTTGATCAATTGGAACGAGTCCCGGTCGCCGCTGCTGATCAGCACCTCGAAGCCCTGCTCGTCGGCCTGCGTCGCGAGCGTCGCGATGATGTCGTCGGCCTCCCAGCCGTCGATCTCCGTGGTCGGGATCCGGAGCGCCTCCAGCACCTCCTTGACCAGCGAGATCTGGCCCTTGAACTCGTCCGGCGACTTCGACCGGCCGGCCTTGTACTCCGTGTACTGCTCGGAGCGGAAGGTCTTCCGGGACACGTCGAACGCGACGCAGATGTGGGTGGGCTGCTCGTCGCGGAGCATGTTGATCAGCATCGAGGTGAACCCGTACACCGCGTTGGTGTGCTGCCCGGTGGTGGTGGAGAAGTTCTCCACCGGGAGCGCGTAGAAAGCCCGGTACGCCAGCGAGTGCCCGTCCAGCAGCAGGATCCGCGGCCGGCCCGTGCCCGGGGTCGCGGAGTCCTTGGTCATGGTGTTCGTTTCTGCAGCCACACACCGACTCTAGTGGGTCCCACGGACAGTTCTGACACACTGCTGCCGTGACAGATGAATCGAACCTCGGACCGGGCATGTCGATGGAGGGCACCCTCCTCCAGACGATGGGAATCGTTGTCACCGAGGCCTCAGCGGACCGGGTGGTCGCCACCATGCCGGTCAAGGGCAACACGCAGCCGTACGGCCTGCTGCACGGCGGCGCGTCCTGCGTCCTCGCCGAGAGCCTCGGCTCGATCGGGTCCGCCCTGCACGCGGCGACGTACGGGAAGGTCGCGGTCGGCGTCGACATCAACGCCACCCACCACCGCGCCGTCCGCGACGGAGTGGTCACCGGGGTCGCGACGCCGATCTACCTCGGCCGTACGACGACGTCGTACGAGGTGGTCATCACCGACGACCGCGACAAGCGGGTCTGCACGGCGCGGATCACTTGCCAGCTGATTCAGAGCCCCCGGAGCTGACCGCGCGGCGGGCGAACGCGGAGCGGCGTGAGGAGAGCAGGGCCAGCAGGTTCGGGGCGTGCTCGGCGGCGAGCCGGCGACGGACGGTGAGCGTGTTCGCGAACCGCAGCACGCCGGCCTGACCGAGACCGAGGCGGGCCAGGAAGCGGTTCGCCTCGCGGGCGATCGCGGGTGCGACCACGGCCAGGTGCGCGCAGCTCTCGTGCTCGGCCCAGGCGACCGCCTCGGCGATCAGCGCCTTGCCGAGGCCGTGCCGCCGGGCCGCGTCGCTGACGTGCAGGTACTCGACGGTGACCGTGTTGTCGTCGTGCAGCGGGCTGACCGCGGTCCGTCGCAGGTACGCCATCCCGTGCACCTCGCCGTCCAGCTCGACCACCAGCAGCCGGCCGGCCGGGTCGCCGAGATGTTTGCTGACGGCAACCTCCGCGGCCGCCGCGGACGGCGGCGCCGGCAACCGGGACGGCAGCCCGGCGGCGGTGCTGAGCTCGCGCCACAGCGTGACCAGGGCATCCGCGTCCCCCGGCTGCGCGTCCCTCACCTCGACGGCTGCCACCACAGCGACCTCCCGGTCCGGTCCACCCCCGAGGTGAACAGACGGGCCGATACGCTCGTCCGAGCGCAACAGTAGGCCTTCGGGAGTCACATGCAAAGCTGACCCCAAATGTCCGGAGGGATCAGTTTGTTCATCGGAATCGGGACTGTCGTGAACGTCGCGACGGTGCTCGTCGGTTCGGTACTCGGCGTGCTCGTCGGCCACCGGCTGAGTCACCGGACCAGGGAGCTGGTCACCGACGCGATCGGCCTGGTCACGCTGCTGATAGCGATCTCCTCGGCACTCACCGTCGGTGACAAGGCACTCAGCGACGCGGTCGGCACCAGCGCCCCCGTGCTGATCGTCCTCGGCGCGATGCTGATCGGCGGCATCATCGGCTCGCTGCTGCGGATCGAGCAGCGGCTGGAGGGCTTCGGCGCCTGGATACAGCACCGGTTCGACCGCCGCGAGGGCGAGGGCAAGTTCGTCGAAGGGTTCGTGTCCGCGTCGATGGTGTTCTGCGTCGGCCCGCTGACCTTCCTCGGTTCACTCTCCGACGGTCTCGGCCGCGGCGCCGACCAGCTCTTCCTGAAGGCGGTCCTCGACGGCTTCACCAGCATCGCCTTCGCCGCCTCGTTCGGCTGGGGCGTGGCAGCCTCCGCCCTGGTGGTCCTCGTGGTGCAGGGCTCGATGACCGCGGTCGGAGCTCTGCTCGGCGACGTACTGCCTGACGCTCATGTCACCGCGCTCGGCGCCACCGGAGGCGTGATGCTCATCGGCGTGGCGCTCAGGTTGCTGAAGCTCAAGCAGGTAGCGGTCGCCGACCTGCTACCTGCCCTGATCGTCGCGCCGCTGCTGGTCCAGTTGCTGATTGCCGTCCGCAACTGAACCAGCAGCGACGGACCTCAGTCCTCGCCCAGGTAGGCCTTCCGGACCGAGTCGTTCACCAGCAGGTCCCGGCCGGTGCCGGACAGCACGATCTTTCCGACCTCGAGCACGTACCCGAAGTCGGCGCGCTTCAGCGCCGCCTGCGCGTTCTGCTCGACCAGCAGGATGGTCGTACCCTGCTTCTGCAACTCGGTCACCGTCGACATGATCCGCTTCATCATGATCGGCGACAGGCCCATCGACGGCTCGTCCAGCATCAGCAGCTTCGGCCGGCTCATCATCGCCCGGCCCATCGCCAGCATCTGCTGCTCACCGCCGGAGAACGTACCGGCCGGCTGCTTGCGCCGCTCCCCGAGAATCGGGAACAGGTCGTACGCCGCCTGCAGATCGGTGCGCACCCCCGCCGGATCCGTGCGGGAGAACGCGCCCAGCATCAGGTTCTCCTCGACCGACAGCCGCGGGAAGATCCGCCGGCCCTCGGGCGAGTGCGCCAGACCGCGGGTGACGATGTCGTGCGCCGCCACCTGGTCGATCCGCTCGCCCTGGAACCAGATCTCCCCCGACGTCGGCCGGAGCAGACCGGAGATCGTCTTCAGCGTGGTGGTCTTGCCGGCGCCGTTGGTGCCGATCAGCGACACCACCTGCCCCTGCTCCACGCTGAAGCTGATCTTCTTCACCGCGACGATCTTGCCGTAGGCAACTTCCAGGTCCTTGACCTCGAGCATCGCGCTCACGGGGCCTCACCCTCCGGTACGTCGTCCTGCGGCCGGTCGTCGTCTTCGTCCTCGCCGGTACCGATGTAGGCCTCGATCACGCGCGGGTCGGACTGGACCTCTTCCGGCGTGCCCTCGATCAAGGCCTCGCCCTGGACCAGGCAGAGCACCCGGTCGCAGAGGTTGAAGATGAACCGCATGTCGTGCTCGATCACCACCACCGCCAGGCCGGCGTCCCGGATCTTGAAGATCAGGTCGCTGGCCTGCCGGGTCTCCTGCGGGTTCATACCGGCCGTCGGCTCGTCCAGCAGGATGAGCTTCGGGTCGGTGGCCAGCGCCCGGGCGATCTCGAGCCGGCGCTGGTCGCCGTACGGCATGTTCCGGGCCAGGTGCTCGGTGGACCGGCCCAGGCCGACGAAGTCCAGCAGCTCCTGGGCCCGCAGCCGGGTGGCCGCCTCCTCGTGCCGGAACTTCGGACCGTGGATCACCGACGTGAACGCGCCCGCGCTGGTCCGGCAGTACCGCCCGACCATCACGTTCTCCAGCGCGGTCATGTTCGCGAACAGCCGGATGTTCTGGAACGTCCGCGCCATCCCGGCCCGGACCACCGCCCGCGGCTTCGGCGGCAGCGGCGCCAGGACCCCCGGCACGGGTGCCGTCAGGCCCGGGTTCTCCTGGAGCAGCGGCACGTCCTCCATCTGGTGGCCGCCGAGCGCGTTCCGCCGGAGCACCGGCAGGAACCGCATCGGCTGCCGCTTCTGCGGCGACGCGGCGAACCGGACCTGGCCGCTGGTCGGCTTGTAGAGCCCGGTGAGGCAGTTGAAGAACGTCGTCTTGCCGGCACCGTTCGGGCCGATCAGACCGACGATCTCGCCCTGCCGGACGCTCAGGTTGACGCTGTTCACGGCCAGCAGACCACCGAACCGCATCGTCACACCGGTTGCCTCGAGCACCGTTTCGCCGGTCACCGCCGGCCGCCCGACGTCCTGCACGGTGGTCATTTCGCCTCCCCGGTGACGAGTTGTTCCTCTTCGACCACGTCGGCCAGTTCCTCGTCCTCCTCGTGGAACTCCAGCTGCCTTCGTCTGCTCGCGACCAGCCCCTCGGGCCGGAACCGCATCATCAGCACCAGCAGCAGGCCGAACATCAGCAGCCGGTACTCCTGGAAGAACCGCAGCTTCTCCGGCAGCAGCTTCAGGATCGTCGCACCCAGCAACACACCGGCGATGGTGCCCATACCGCCGAGCACGATCGCGGCCAGCAGGAACGCCGACTCCAGGAACTGGTACTGGTCCGGACTGACCGCAGCGTCCTGGTGGGCCTTGATGGTGCCGGCCAGACCGGCCAGGAAGGCGCCGATCGCGAACGCGAGCAGCTTCAGCCCGAACACGTTCACGCCCATCGCCTCGGCGGCCTTCTCGTCCTCCCGGATCGCCACCCAGCCGCGGCCGATCCGGCTGTTGTTCAGCCGGGCGAAGACCAGGATCACGAAGCCGATCAGGACCAGCAGCAGGAAGTAGTAGTTCGAGAACCGGCCGAGGTCGATCCCGGCGACGGTATGGTCCGTGCCGAAGTTGAACCCGCCGACCTTCAGGTCGGGAATACCGGGTACGCCGTTCGGCCCGTTCGTCAGGTTCGGGCCGTTGTTGCCGTCCAGGTTGCCCATCGTGAACCGGAAGATCTCACCGAAGCCCAGCGTGACGATCGCCAGGTAGTCGCCCGAGACCCGGAGGGTCGGCGTACCGATGATCAGGCCCAGGATCGCGGACACGCAGGCGCCGATCAGCACCACGACCAGGAACGGCGGCTTCCAGTTGACCGTCGCGAACGCCGACTGCGACAGCACCGCGGCCGTGTACGAGCCGGCGCCGAGGAACGCGATGTACCCCAGGTCCAGCAGGCCGGCCAGGCCGACCACGATGTTCAGGCCCATCGCGGTGGCGCTGAAGATCAGCACCTGGTTCGCGATCGACATGTTCGCGTCCGACCCGTTCTGGGTGAACGGGAACAGGAACGCGACCACGAACGCGGCCAGCGTGAGCACCCGCTTGCGGCGCTGCGCGACGTGGCCGATCCACGTCATCGCGCCGGTGCGGAACAGGGCGACGGCCACGATCGCGACGAACACCAGGCAGAGGATGAACGACCACGCGTCCTGCAGGCCGAGCGCGTACGCCGCGGCGTACAGGATCGCGCCCATCAGCACCGCGATCGACAGGATCTCGAACCAGCCCGGCAGCCGGGCCTCGCTCATGTCCCGCAGTTGCCGCAAGGGCAGCATCCAGCCGGACGCCGCGAGCAGCAGGGCGCCGACGAGGGACACCCAGCCGCCCGGGTTCACGTTGATCAGGCCGCCGGCCTCGGTGGTGATCGCGATCACGATCAGCACCATGTAGAGCGCCAGGCCGGTCCCGAGCATCCGCAGGCCGACCGTCGCGTCCAGCCAGGAACCGAGCTTGACCAGCGGGCCCTTCTCGGCCAGCAGCAGTACGAGCGACAGCAGCGCGCCGATGATCGCGAGGATCTGCAGGCCGCCCGGGTAGAAGTTGATCGACAGGTCGTTGAGGATCTGGCCGTTATAGCTCCAGGACAGGAACGAGCCGATGATCACCAGGGCCACGCCGGCGATCCCGGCCGGCCAGGCGATCGGCTTGCCCGGCTTCGCCACCGGCGCCTCCGCGGCCTCGCCCACCGGCGTCTTCACGTGCGTCATGCCCGGTCCACCACCCTCGCGCCGAGCAGGCCCTGCGGCCTGAAGACCAGAACCAGAATCAGGATCACGAACGCCCAGACGTCCTTCCAGGTGCTACCGCCGAACTGGCCCGGGATGTACTGGGTGGCCATCGCCTCGACCACGCCGAGCACCAGACCGCCGACGACCGCGCCGTACACGTTGCCGATACCGCCCAGGACCGCGGCGGTGAACGCCTTCAGGCCGGCCAGGAAGCCCATCCGGAAGTCGATGTTGTTGTTCTGCAGACCCTGCGAGACACCCGCGATCGCGGCGAGCACCGCACCGAGGGCGAACGCGACCACGATGATCCGGTCCACGTTGATACCCATCAGCCGCGCAGTGTCCGGGTCCTGCGACACGGCCTGCATACCGCGGCCGAGCCGGGTCCGGTTGATGAAGAACCACAGCAGTACGGCGCAGGCCACGAGCGCGGCGACCGTGAAGATCGCGGACCGCTGGATCGTCACACCGCCCACCTGCAGCGCCTGGCCGGTCACCACGTCGAGCTGCGGGAACGGGATGCGCGCCTTCGCGCTCGGCCACTCGACCTTGTCGAGCACGGCCTTGAAGAAGACCCAGCCGACCTCCGCGACGACCGCTGCCACCGCGGCGGCGACAGCCACCGAGCGGATGTCGACCCGGACCCGGGCGCGCTGCTTCGTGGTCTGGCCGAGGATCGCGCCGACCGCCGTACCCACGACGGCGCCGCCGACGATCGCGGCCACGACGTACAGCGCGGAGAGGTCGGTGCTGATCAGCAGCACGACGATCCACAGCACGACGGCGCCGGCCGCGGCGCCGAGCAGCGGGGCCCGGTCGTACCACTTGGTGACCGGGTTGTCGAGGTTGACCCCGGACTGCCGGTGGCCGACCGCGTAGCCGGCCGCGATCGCGAGCCCGGCGAACACCACCACGGTCCAGGCCGGACGCTCGTAGAACAGCCGGATGAACTCCTGCAGGAACACGGAGATACCGATCGCCGTGATCAGCGGTGCGAGACGTGGCGCGTTCCGCAGGGGACGGTACGCGACACGCTCCATCAGCACCGCGGTACTGACCGACGCGATCATCGCGCCGACGATCATCACCGGCAGGATCCAGACACTGGTCTTGCCGTTGAAGAACAACAGGTACGTCGTCAGCGCGCCGAACGCGCCGATCATGAACACCTCGCCGTGGGCGAAGTTGATGAGCTGCACGATGCCGTACACGACGGTGTACCCGACCGCGATCAGGGCGTACAGCGAGCCCAAGGTCAACCCGTTGACGAGTTGCTGGAAGAACTGGTCCACGTCGACCTCCCATCTGCCTCGGTTGTGACATGCCAGGGGGGTGGGAGGATCACTCCCACCCCCGAGACATGAGGTCGACCCTGCTTACTTGTTCTCGAACGCCTTGGTTTCGACGGTCGCCCACTTGCCGCCGGCAACCTTGTAGACGGTCAGCACCTTGGAGGTGGTGTCGCCGTACTGGTCGAAGGCCACCTTCCCGGTCACGCCGTCGAAGGAAACCTTGCTCATGGCATCGACTGTCGCCTGGCGCGCGGACTCGACGTCCTTGGCGTCCTTCAGCGAGGTCTTCAGGGCGGCGATGATCGCGTTCGCCGCGTCGAAGGAGTAGCCGCCGTACGCCGCGTACGGCTCCTTGAAGCCGGCCGCGTTGTAGTCGGAGACGAACTTCTTCGCCGACTCCAGGGTGTCCACCGGGGCGCCGACCGAGGTGGCCAGGTCACCGTCGCTGGTCTTGCCGGCCAGCGTGATGTACTTCGGGTCGTAGATGCCGTCGCCGCCCATCAGCGGGATGTTCAGGCCGGCGGCCTTCATCTGCTGCGAGAGCGGACCGGCCTGCGGGTACTCACCGCCGTAGTAGAGCGCCTGCGGGTTCGACGGCTTGATCGCGGACAGCGCGGCCTGGTAGTTCGAGTCGTCCGGGTTGATGGTCTGGGCCGCGACGACCTGACCGCCGAGCTTCTTGAACTCCTCGGTGAAGGTGCCGACCAGACCCTGGCCGTAGGCCTTCTTGTCGTGGATCGTCGCGACCTTGGTGATCTTCGCGGTCTCGTACAGGTACCGGGCCGCGAACGGGCCCTGGACCGCGTCCGTGGTGCAGGTGCGGAAGTACGTCGGGTACGGCCGCTTCGGGTCGGTCTGCCAGTTGGCGCCCTGGGTCAGGCCGGGGCCGGTGTTGGCCGGCGAGACCTGGACGATGTTCTTCGCCGCGAGGACCGGCTGCACCTGCTGGCTGGTGCTGGTGTTCAGGGTGCCGACCACGCCGACGACGTCGGGGTCGGAGGCGATCGCCGTGGCGGCGTTCTTACCGGTGTCCGGCTTCGCCTCGTCGTCCTTGGCCTCGACCTCGAGCTTCCAGCCCGGGATCGCGTTGGAGTCGTTGGCCTGCTTCACGGCCAGCTCGACGGAGTGCTGGATACCCAGACCCAGGGCCGACAAGTCTCCGGACAGCGGCGCGATGACGCCGATCTTCGCGGTCTTGGTCGAGCCTCCGGAGCCCCCGCCAGAGTTGTTGCCACTGCGTGAACCGCAGGCAGTCAGGGCCAACGACGCCACGATCAGGGTCGCGCCGACCCGTACTACGGAACGCTGGTGCACTGTTCCTCCAATGTCTGGATAGTCCCAGCAAATCCGGGACTCTCGCGTATTTCCCGCGAGCACCGGCAGGTTAGACCCGGCGATGGTTCCAAACGAACAGCGCACCGGCTGTGTTGTGAGGTCGTTACCCCGGTAAGCATCGTCCTACCACCTGGATACTGACCCCGCAGGTGTGGCAGTGACATAGGGTCAGCATCCGGACTGCCTCAGTGAGATTCGGTGCGCGTCAATCACCCGAACCGCCACGGTTCGTCACGATTGCGCCGCCGGGTTCACCTCACGGTCACGACACGCCGGTATCGCGGGCGGACAACGCCCCAGCCGTGCTCACGGCGGACACAGGTTGTGCTCAGGAGTCGCCGGCCTCGTTGACCACGAGTTCGGCGACCTGCCGCATCGAGACCCGCTTGTCCATCGCGGTCTTCTGGATCCAGCGGAACGAGTCCGGCTCGGACAGCCCGAACTTGGTCTGCAGGATCGACTTCGCCCGGTCCACCAGCTTCCGGGTCTCCAGCCGCTCGGCCAGGTCCGCGACCTCACGCTCCAGCTCCGCGAGCTCGACGTACCGGGAAGCGGCGATCTCGATCGCGGGCAGCAGGTCGGCCTTGGAGAACGGCTTCACCAGGTACGCCATCGCGCCCGCGTCCCGGGCCCGCTCGACCAGCTCCCGCTGCGAGAACGCGGTCAGCATCAGCACCGGCGCGATCCGCTCCCCCGCGATCTTCTCCGCAGCACTGAGCCCGTCCAGCTTCGGCATCTTCACATCGAGGATCACCAGATCCGGCCGCTGCTCGATCGCGAGCCGAATAGCCTCCTCCCCGTCCCCCGCCTGCCCGACGACGTCATACCCCTCTTCCGCGAGCATCTCGGCCAGATCCATCCGGATCAAAGCCTCGTCCTCAGCGATCACCACACGCTTAGCAGTCACACCCGACACCTTATCGACCCCCGCTCACGACTTGGCCCCGACAAACCCGTCCAACACCGCGACCCCTTCCTTCCGGCTCACCGCGATCGCGTTCCGCCGGGGTTGCCGCCACTTGATACCCAACAGATCCAGCGCGTCGGTCAGTATGTTGCGGATGTCCTCGGACTCGTTCGAGAACATGTACCGCACGTAGTAGTACCGCTTCCCGTCCGGCTTACTCGCCCAGTTCACGAACCGGCACCCATCCGAGTGGAACAACCCCCGCAACAGCTGTTCGGGGTACTTGGCAACAATCTCCCGCTGCCAGTCCGCCAGCTCGATCTTCCTCAGATGCTTCAACCCGGGCCCGTGCTGCGGAAACAGACACGGCCAGTGCTTCCACCGAGCCTCCGTCCGCACGTAGCCGACACCGCGCCGTGGACAGGGGCTCGCGGTCGGCTTGACGAGCTTCATGGTCTCGAAGATCTCGCGGTTCAGATCCGGGTACTTCTCGTCGTTGGCAATTTGCAGCGTGAACACCCCGCGCCTCGCCTTCGCGATGTGACCGTCCCCGAGGTACCACCCCAGCAACAACGCGTACGCCGGCTCGTCCAACTCGGCACCGTCGCACCGCGGACACGGCGTCCCCTGAAACCCGGTGCCCCGAGGCAACCCGCGCCGCTGATACAGCCGCCGCCACCGCCGAATCGTCTTGACGGCAACACCGTGGATCTCGGCGTTCACGCGATCGGCGACACCTTCGTCGGACATCCGCAACGCGGAATCCACCGTCTCCTGCGACCTGATGTGCGGCATACCCCATCGTCACGCCGCCCACCGACAGTTTCTGGTGCCGGGTGTGGGACTTGAACCCACACGCCCTTGCGGGCAATGGTGTTTGAGACCACAGCGTCTGCCTATTCCGCCAACCCGGCAGGGTGCAAAAGCAACTCTAGCGGCAAGTGCGTCGAATCCACGCATCGGGCCCGTGCCGCTCGCTGAGACCAGGCATTCGGCGTGATTCCTGATTCGACGCGAGCGACGCCGGTTGACCGGGCTGCGCTGCGGGAGTGGCGGGATCGGCCTGCTCAGGCCGAGCGGGTGAGCGAGTGCCCGTGGTGCGGGACGGGCTCGCTCGACGGGTCGTCGTACGCGCAGCTGCTGGGGCCTGTATCTCGGGGTCGGTGGCCTGTCGCTCCACCGGCGGGGCGTGTACGCGCTGCGGATCGCCTGCGACGACGTCTATCCGCGGTTGATCGACGAGGCGGAGTACGTCGTGCGCGCCGTACACCCGAACCGCCCCGTGCACCGCGTGCAGGCGGTTGGCTGTACGTCGGTCGTCTCGTACTGGAAGCACTGGCCGTGCCTGTTCCCGCAGCACGCGCCCGGCCGGAAGCATCTCCGCACGATCCAACTGGAGGACCGGCAGCAGGAACTCGTTGCCGAGCACCCCGAACTGTTCCTCCGCGGCCTGTTCAACTCCGACGGCTGACGAGTCCCCCGACATCATGCACCTCTGCCGGCAGTCCCTCGACCAACTCGACATCCCCTGGCGCATGCCCCGCCCCAACGCCCTGTCAGTAGCCCGCCGCGAAGGTGTGCAACGTCTGGACACCTTCATCGGCCCGAAGTCGTAGCTGTCGACTCAGAGGGGTACGTCGCTGGCTCCAACGGCTGCCGCAGCCGAAACACCTTTAAAACCTTGCACCCAGCACTCTCCGTGAGCTAGGAGCGTGCCGGGGATATCCACAGGTGGAGCGTGCCGCATGGCGGGCACACCTTCATTCGCTCTCGCCTACGCCACCATTCGTGGGCACGGCTCGCGGCGCTACCCACCCGCCCGGCCAGCTTTGCGGAACATTCCGGGCACTATGCGCGAACTTTCTTCCGGAGTGCACGCCCTTCGCCGCTCGTCGCACTCGCGCCCGGCCCGGCCGCGCGCGGTACCCCCGCCGGACGTCTCCCGGGGTCCGACCTGCGCCGCGGTGTCCACCCCGCGCAGCCGGCGCGTCAGGACGACCCCGGGGGTAGGGAAGATTTCCTGCCCGTATCGGGACGATATTCTCCCCAGGTCGGTCAACCGCGGCAGGCCTGTCGGTACGACCCGAACGTTCCTGATGCAGTACTGAGGTTGACCCGGTTCGTCCTGCTGTGCGTTCGCCGGAGGCCGCTCTTACCGTGCTCCTGCCGGGCTCGCGCACGGCCGCCCGAGCCGGCCACTTCTCTCAAGCTGTTTGTCTTCTTGCTTTGGAAGCGGCTGAGGCGGGCGGTCAGGTGACCGTCCGCCTCGTGCGCGGTTGTACCGCTTGTTACGGGTTGGGGCTGCGGTAGGCGGGGGCGATGCCTTCGATGGCGTCGCCCATGCGGTGGACACGGAGGGCGTTGGTGGAGCCGGGGATGCTCGGTGGGGAGCCGGCGACGATGACGACCAGGTCGCCCTTCTGGAGGATGCCGAGTTCGAGGAGGCGCTGGTCCACCTGGCGGACCATCTCGTCGGTGTGTTCGACGGTGGGGACGATGTGGGTGGTGATGCCCCACACCACGCTCAGCCAGGAGCTGACGGACGGGACAGGAGTGAACGCGAGCAGCGGGACCTCGGTGCGGTAGCGCGCGAGGCGCAGCGCCGTGTCGCCGGACTGGGTGAACGCGATCAGGTACTTCGCGTCCAGCCGCTCGGCCACGTCGGCGGCCGCGCGGGCGATCACGCCGCCCTTGGTCTTCGGCTCCCACTCGATCGCCTGGACCCGGCTGAGACCGTGCTCCTCGGTGGACTCCACGATCCGGGCCATCGTCCTGACCGTCTCGATCGGGAACCGGCCGACGCTGGTCTCACCGGACAGCATCACCGCGTCGGCGCCGTCGAGTACGGCGTTCGCGACGTCGGAGGCCTCCGCCCGGGTGGGCCGCGGCGCGGAGATCATCGACTCGAGCATCTGGGTGGCGACGATCACCGGCTTCGCGTTCAGCCGGGCCTGGTCGATGATCAGCTTCTGGACCAGCGGGACCTCCTCGAGCGGGAGCTCCACGCCGAGATCGCCGCGGGCCACCATGAACCCGTCGAACGCCTCGACGATCTCGTCCAGGTTGGCGACCGCCTGCGGCTTCTCGATCTTCGCGACGACCGGGAGCCGCAGCCCCTCCTCGTCCATGATCTTGTGCACCAGCTGGATGTCGGCGGCGTCGCGCACGAACGACAGCGCGATCATGTCGGCCGGCAGGTGCAGCGCCCAGCGCAGGTCCTCGGCGTCCTTCTCGGACAGCGCCGGCACGCTCACCGACACGCCCGGCAGGTTGATGCCCTTGTGGTTCGAGACCGGCCCGCCGACGGTGACCCGGCAGATCACGTCGGTCTCGGTGACCTCCTCGGCGACCAGCGCGATCCGGCCGTCGTCGATCAGCAGCTGGTCACCGGGGTTCACGTCGCCCGGCAGGCCGTCGTACGTCGTCCCGCAGATGGTCTGGTCGCCCGGCACCTCCCGGGTGGTGATCGTGAAGCGCTCACCGTAGGTCAGGGTCGCCTTGCCCTCGGCGAACTCGGCCAGCCGGATCTTCGGGCCCTGGAGGTCGACGAGGATGCCGACGTTGTTCCCGGTCTCCGCCGCGGCGGTGCGGATCCGTTGGTAGATCCGTTCGTGCTCGGCGTGGGCGCCGTGACTCAGATTGAGCCTGGCGACGTCCATACCGGCTTGGACGAGTTCCATGATGCGCTCCGGGGCGGCCGTAGCCGGGCCGAGCGTACAAACGATCTTTGCGCGACGCACGTCACAAAACCCTACTCCTGCAAACCACTGCCCCCGCTGGTCCGCCCCCCTTACTGGACAGTTAACACCCGGGGAACTCCTCTCCCGGTCGCTGAATCGTCAAGAGGACAAGGGGGTGTAGGCCCCGACGGTGACGTCGCCGTTGAGCTCGGCGGTGACTGTCTGGAGGCCGACCGGCTCGCCCTTCAGGTACGTGATCAGGGTGACCTCACCCGGCCGCCGCAGCGTGTAGCCGAGGGCGAAGGCGTACGCCGCTCCCCCGGTCGTCCCGTTCGTGTACGTCGTGACCGGCCGCCCGTCGACGACCTTGGTCTCCGGGCCGACCTGCCGGTGCAGGTGCCCCGAGAGCAGCAGCGTCGCGCAGCCCCGGGCGGCGGTGTCCGCGAACGACGACGGATCGTGCACGACGAAGGTGGAGATCCGCTTGTCGGCCGGCTGGTCGCAGGCGACGTCGGCGAGCCGCTTGGACTGGTGGTCGACGGTCTCGTCGCCGGGCTGGTCCGCGCTGCCGAGCCCGGTCTTGGTGGGGTCGCTGTCGCCGAGGAACCGGATCCCGTCGACCTCGACCGGCTTGCTGTCCAGCACGGTGAAGCCGCTCTTGCGGTACGCCGCCTCGACGTGCCCGCCGGCGTCGTGGTTGCCGGCCACCGCGACCACCTTGAAGTCCTTGAAGTGCTGCCGGAGCGAGTTGACGCTGAACATCTCCCACTCCTGCCCGGACGAGGTGTCGTCGCCGGCGTCGATCAGCAGTTTCGCCCCGCCCGCCTTGGCGACCTCGGCCGCGACCGGGTCCATCCCGATGTTGTCGTGCCGGTCGTTGACCTGGATCGCGACGGTCTCGTCCTTGCCCGGCTGGTGGATCTGTCCCTTGACCCCGTCGATCCTGTCCTTGAGCTGGCCGTAGAACCTGGTCGACCGCTGGTACGTCTCGACGGCGGTCCGGATCACCCCGACCCCGCCGGTGGTGGAGAACCCGGACGCCACCTCGACCCCTTTGAGCTGGTCGTCCAGGTCGAGCTGCGGCAGCAGTTGCGCCAGCGAGACCCACTGGGTCGGCGGCGCCTCCACCCGGCGCATCCGGCCGGGCCCGAAGATCGAGGCGATCGTGATCAGCATCGCGACCAGTACGACGATCGCCCGGTGCTCGACCCGCCGTTCGTGCCGGTGGACGAGGTGCCAGAGTTCGCGGCGGCGCCGTACGCCGATCATCGCCCACAGCGTGGCGACCAGGACGACGGCCAGGAACCCGGTGCCCGCGCCGGCCAGCGCGTCGTCGACCGCCATCTCCTGGACGGTCTGCTGGATCCGCGCGATCTCACCTTCGGGCTGGGCGGCGATCAGCGCGTCCCGGTTGATCAGGTCGGTGAGACTCGAGGCGTCGGTCTCCTGGACGTCGATGTAGACACCGATCCCGAGCGGGTCGCTGCTGGCGAGCCGGAACCGCGGCAGCACCGCGCCGAGGTCGACGGTCGCGTGCCCGTCGAACGTCGGCGACACGACGGCCGCGTGCGCACCGATCGTGACCCGCTCGGAATCGTTCACGAACGCGAACAGCCCGACCACGACCGAGGTCGCCACGAAAAGCACGCTCAACGCGGCCCAGGGCGCGATCGCCCGGAGCCGCGCTTTCGTCACCAGCCGCCTGACCACGGTCACCAACCTACCGAGAAGCCCCACCCCGTGCCCGGCACACCGCGCCGGTCACCCCGGGTGGGGCCCTGTTCTCAGACTGCGAGCGGCCGGGCGGTCGGCGGGATCGGGGTGGGGAGGGTGGACGAACCGGTGAGGTGGGCGTCCACGCCGCCCGCGCAGGACCGGCCCTCGGCGATCGCCCAGACGATCAGCGACTGGCCGCGGCCGGCGTCGCCACAGGCGAACACGCCCTCGACCGACGTCTGGTACTGCTTGTCCCGCTTCACGTTGCCGCGCTCGTCGAGCTCGACGCCGAGCTGCTCGAGGAACCCCTCGCGCTCCGGGCCGAGGAAGCCCATCGCGAGCAGCACGAGCTGCGCCGGGATGGTCCGCTCGGAGCCCTCGACCGGGGAGAACTTCCCGTCCTTGAACTCGACCTCGACCAGGTTCAGCCCGGACACGTTGCCGTCGGCATCGGCCTCGAAGTTCACCGTGGAGACGGCGTACACCCGGTCGCCGCCCTCCTCGTGGGCGGACGCGACCCGGTAGATCATCGGGTACGTCGGCCACGGCTGGCCCGCCGGACGCTCGTCCGACGGCCGCGGCATGATCTCCAGCTGGGTGACCGAGCGGGCCCCCTGACGGTGCGCCGTACCGAGGCAGTCGGCGCCGGTGTCGCCGCCGCCGATGATCACCACGTCCTTGCCGGTGGCAACGATCTGGCCGTCGACGGTCTGTCCGAGCGCGACCCGGTTGGCCTGCGGCAGGTACTCCATCGCCTGGTGGATCCCGCCGTACTCGCGGCCCGGCACCGGCAGGTCGCGGGCGGCCGTGGAGCCGGTCGCGATCACCACCGCGTCGTACCGCTGCTTGAGCTGGGTCCCGGTGACGTCGACACCGACGTTGACGCCGGAGCGGAAGACCGTGCCCTCCTCCTTCATCTGCTGGATGCGGCGGTCGACCTGGAGCTTCTCCATCTTGAACTCGGGGATGCCGTACCGCAGCAGGCCGCCGGGCTTGTCGGCGCGTTCGTACACCGCGACCGTGTGCCCCGCGCGGGTCAGCTGCTGGGCGGCGGCCAGGCCGGCCGGACCGGACCCGACCACCGCGATCGTCTTACCGGTCAGCCATTCGGGCGGCTGCGGCTTGACGTCGCCGGTCTCCCAGGCCTTGTCGATGATCGCGACCTCGACGTTCTTGATCGTCACCGGGTCCTGGTTGATGCCGAGCACACACGCGGTCTCGCACGGCGCCGGGCACAGCCGCCCGGTGAACTCCGGGAAGTTGTTGGTCGCGTGCAGCCGCTCGATCGCGCTCGACCAGTCGTCCCGCCAGACCAGGTCGTTCCACTCCGGGATCAGGTTGCCCAGCGGGCAGCCGTTGTGGCAGAACGGGATGCCGCAGTCCATGCAGCGGCCGGCCTGCTTGGTGATGATCGGCAGCAGTGCCTTGCCGGGCCCGCCGGGGTAGACCTCTTTCCAGTCCTGCACCCGCTCCGCGACCGGCCGCCGGTCGGCGACCTCGCGGCCGGTGGTCAGGAATCCCTTGGGGTCAGCCATCAGATGGCCTCCATCATCGCTCGCGTGGTCGCGTCCTCGTCCAGCCCGTCGCGCTCGGCGGCCGCCTTGGCCGCCAGCACCCGGGCGTAGTCGCGCGGCATCACTGTGGTGAATCGCGGACCGGCGGCGGCCCAGTCGGCGAGCAGCTTCGCCGCCCGTTCCGAACCGGTCTCCTCGTGGTGCCGCCGGACCAGGTCCTGCAACAGCTCGGACTCGTCCTCGGTGAGTGGGAGCAGGTCCACCAGCTCCGGGTTCACCAGGGCAGGGTCCAGGTCGAGTACGTGGGCCACGCCGCCCGACATACCCGCCGCGAAGTTCCGGCCGACGGCGCCCAGGACGACGACCCGCCCGCCGGTCATGTACTCGCAGGCGTGGTCACCGACCGCTTCGACGACCGCGGTGGCGCCGGAGTTCCGGACGCAGAACCGCTGCCCCGCGCCGCCGCTGATGAACAGCTCGCCGGAGGTCGCGCCGTACGCGATCACGTTGCCGGCGATGATCTGGTCGGCGGCGTCGAACCGGGCCCGGCGGTCCGGCCGGATGACCACCCGGCCGCCGGACAGGCCCTTGCCGACATAGTCGTTGGCGTCACCCTCGAGCCGCAGGGTGACCCCGCGCGGCACGAACGCGGCGAACGAGTTGCCGGCCGACCCGGTGAAGGTCAGGTCGATGGTCCCGTCCGGGAGACCGGCGGCCTTGTACCGCTTGGTGATCTCGTGGCCGAGCATGGTGCCGACGGTCCGGTTCACGTTCCGGATCGCGACCTGCGCGCGGACCGGTTCGCCGTTCTCGAGCGCGGGCCGGCAGATCCGGATCAGCTCGTTGTCGAGCGCCTTGTCCAGCCCGTGGTTCTGCTCGACGGTCCGGTGCAGGGCCGCGCCCTCCGGGAGCGCCGGCACGTGCAGGATCGGTGCCAGGTCGAGCCCGTCGGCCTTCCAGTGGTCGACCGCGCGCTCGACATCCAGCACCTCGGCGTGCCCGATCGCCTCGTCCAGCGTCCGGAAGCCGAGCTCGGCCAGGTACTCGCGGACCTCCTCGGCGATGAACTCGAAGAAGTTCACCACGAACTCCGGCTTGCCGGAGAACCGCTCGCGGAGCACCGGGTTCTGGGTGGCGACGCCGACCGGGCAGGTGTCCAGGTGGCAGACGCGCATCATGATGCAGCCCGAGACCACCAGCGGAGCGGTCGCGAAACCGTACTCCTCGGCGCCGAGCAGCGCCGCGATCACGACGTCCCGCCCGGTCTTCAGCTGGCCGTCGGTCTGGACCACGATCCGGTCCCGCAACCCGTTCAGCAGCAGGGTCTGCTGGGTCTCGGCGAGGCCGAGCTCCCACGGACCGCCCGCGTGCTTCAGCGAGGTCAGCGGGGCCGCGCCGGTGCCGCCGTCGTGGCCGGAGATCAGTACGACGTCCGCGTGCGCCTTGGAGACACCCGCGGCGATCGTGCCGACACCGACCTCGGAGACCAGCTTCACGTGGATCCGCGCCTGCGGGTTCGCGTTCTTCAGGTCGTGGATCAGCTGCGCCAGGTCCTCGATCGAGTAGATGTCGTGGTGCGGCGGCGGCGAGATCAGGCCGACGCCGGGCGTCGAGTGCCGGGTGCTCGCCACCCACGGGTACACCTTCGGGCCGGGCAGCTGCCCGCCCTCGCCGGGCTTCGCGCCCTGCGCCATCTTGATCTGGATGTCGTCGGAGTTCGTCAGGTACTCCGCGGTGACGCCGAAGCGCCCCGACGCGACCTGCTTGATCGAGCTCCGCCGGGCCGGGTCGTACAGCCGGTCGGCGTCCTCGCCGCCCTCACCGGTGTTCGACTTGCCGCCGAGCTGGTTCATCGCGATCGCCAGCGTCTGGTGCGCCTCCATGCTGATCGAGCCGTAGCTCATCGCGCCGGTGGAGAACCGCTTGACGATCTCGCTGACCGGCTCGACCTCGTCGATCGGGATCGGCTGCCGGTCCGACTTGAAGGCGAACAGACCGCGCAGCGTCATCAGCCGCTCGGACTGCTCGTCGACGCGGGACGTGTACTGCTTGAAGATGTCGTACCGGCCGGTGCGGGTGCTGTGCTGCAGCCGGAACACCGTGTCCGGGTCGAACAGGTGCGGCTCGCCCTCGCGGCGCCACTGGTACTCGCCGCCGATCTCGAGCTTGCGGTGCGCGGGCAGGATCCCGTCGGCCGGGTACGCGCGCAGGTGCCGGCGCCGGACCTCCTCGGCGATCACGTCCAGGCCGATACCGCCGAGCTTGGACGACGTACCGGTGAAGTACCGGTCGACGAGCTCGGGCGCCAGGCCGTTCGCCTCGAAGATCTGGGCGCCGGTGTACGACGCGACGGTCGAGACACCCATCTTCGACATCACCTTGAGGACGCCCTTGCCGAGCGACTTCACCACGTTGCGGACCGCCTGCTCCGGCTCGACGCCCGGCAGGTAGGTGCCCTGGCGGCAGAGATCCTCGACGGACTCCAGCGCCAGGTACGGGTTGATCGCCGCGGCGCCGTACCCCATCAGCAGCGCGACGTGGTGGACCTCGCGGACGTCACCGGCCTCGACGACCAGGCCGACCTGGGTCCGGGTCTTCTCCCGGACCAGGTGGTGGTGGATCGCGGAGGTCAGCAGCAGCGACGGAATCGGTGCGCTGTCCGCGTTCGAGTGCCGGTCGGACAGCACCAGGATGCGGGCGCCGTCGGTGATCGCGGCGCTCGCCTCGGCGCACAGCTCGTCGAGCCGGGCCCGGAGGGCCTCGCCGCCGCCTTCGACGTCGTACACACCCCGCAGCACCGTGGTGGCCAGGCCGGGCATGTCGCCGTCGAGGTTGATGTGCCGGAGCTTGGCCAGCTCGTCGTTGGTGATCACCGGGAACGGGATCACCACCTGCCGGCAGGACGCCGGGCTCGGGCTGAGCAGGTTGGACTCCGGGCCGAGGCTGGACGACAGCGAGGTCACCAGCTCCTCGCGGATCGCGTCCAGCGGCGGGTTCGTGACCTGGGCGAACAGCTGCGCGAAGTAGTCGAACAGCAGCCGCGGCCGGTCGCTCAGCACCGCGATCGGGGTGTCGGTACCCATCGAGCCGATCGGCTCCGCACCGGACCTCGCCATCGGCGTGAGGATGACCCGCAGCTCTTCCTCGGTGTACCCGAAGACCTGCTGGCGGCGGGTCACCGACGCGTGGCTGTGCACGACGTGCTCGCGCTCGTGCAGGTCCTCGAACCGGATCAGCCCGGCGTGCAGCCATTCGTCGTACGGGTGCTCGGCGGCGAGGGTGTTCTTCACCTCGGCGTCGGTGATGATCCGGTGCGCGTCGACGTCGACCAGGAAGATCCGGCCCGGTTCGAGCCGGCCCTTCTCGGTCACGGTCGCCGGGTCGATGTCCAGCACACCGGCCTCGGACGCCAGGACGACGAGACCGTCGTCGGTCACCCAGTACCGCGAGGGGCGCAGGCCGTTGCGGTCCAGCACCGCGCCGACCTTCGTACCGTCGGAGAAGACCACCGAGGCCGGGCCGTCCCACGGCTCCATCAGCGTCGAGTGGAACTCGTAGAACGCGCGCCGCTTCGGGTCCATCGTGGCGGCGTTCTCCCACGCCTCCGGGATCATCATCAGCATCGCGTGCGGCAGCGAGCGGCCGCCGAGGTGCAGGAGCTCGAGCACCTCGTCGAAGGACGCGGAGTCGGACGCTCCCGGCGTACAGATCGGGTAGAGCTGCTCCAGGTCTCCCGGGATCAGGTCGCTGGCGAGCAGCGCCTCGCGGGCGCGCATCCAGTTCCGGTTGCCCTGCACGGTGTTGATCTCGCCGTTGTGGGCGATGTACCGGTACGGGTGCGCGAGCGGCCAGGACGGGAACGTGTTCGTCGAGAACCTGCTGTGCACGACGCCGATCGCGGACGCGAGGTCGGGGTCGGTCAGCTCCGGGAAGAACTTGTCGAGCTGGTCGGTGGTGAGCATCCCCTTGTAGGTGATGGTCCGGCCGGACAGCGACGGGAAGTACGTCGCGGTCTCCTTCTCGGCGCGCTTGCGCAGCCGGAAGGCCATCCGCTCCAGCGCCAGGCCGAGCACGCGGCCCGCCTTCGCGGTCACGAACAGCTGCTTGAACGTCGGCATCACCGAGCGCGCGGTCGCGCCGAGCAGCTCGGGCGTGGTCGGGATGTCCCGCCAGCCGACGACGTCCAGCTGCTCCTCGGCGGCCAGTTCCTCGATCCGGGCGACCGCCTTGGCGGCGTCGTCGGCCTCGGCCGGGAGGAACGCGACACCGGTCGCGTAGCTGTGCGGAGCCGGCAGCTCGAAGTCGCACACCTTGCGGTAGAAGGCGTCCGGAACCTGGATCAGGATGCCGGCGCCGTCGCCGGAGTCAGGCTCGGCACCGGACGCGCCGCGGTGTTCGAGGTTCCGCAGGGCGGTCAATGCCTTGGCCACGATGTCGTGGCTCGGTTCACCGGTCAGGGTCGCGACGAAGGCAACACCACAAGCGTCGTGCTCGTGCCGTCCGTCGTAGAGTCCCTCGGCGGGGAATGGGGGGCGACCATACATTCAGGAGCTCCCGTCGTCCTACGGTCAAATACAACTGGCCGCGGGACAACACTGGCCCAAGCCGGGTGTCCCGAGACTACCTCATGACGCCCGCCAAATGGACTTTCTGTCCACCGCGCAACGCCTTGATGACCCTCAGTAAGCAAGCGCTCACTAGTAGCCCCCTATCTTCCCAGCCTGGGGCCTTCGCAACCACCCGCGGCACCGGAAATTCACTTGCCGGGACTGATAGGCCGGAGCCATGTCCTGGCAGCCCTCCCCCGACTGGCACCCGCTCACCGCCGGCACCGGCCAGGCGACCGGCGGCGTGTGGCGGACGCCGGGCGGCGAGGTCGTGAAACGCCTGGTCAGCGGCGTGACCGACCCGCGTCATCACGCCTACTGGGAACGGCAGGCGCTGGTCGCCGAGTCCGGCGTCGTCGCCCGTACGGCGGGGCTCCGGGCGCCGGTCTGTACGGGCGTGCAGCGGGACGCGGACGGCATCACGCTGCGGACGGCCTACGTCGCGCCGTACGAGTGGGCTCCGGAGGCGCTGGCAGACGCTCTGCTGCGGTTCTCGGCCTGTTCCGTGGCTGAGCCCGGCTGGGGTGCCCGGGACGTCCTACGGGACCGTCTGCGGACCGTGGAGCGCCGCGGCGGGTGGGCGGCGCTGGGCGGGTTGTCGACGCCCGCGATCCAGGAGCTGTGGGTACGTCGGGAGGCCGCGCTCGAGGCGCTGGACGCGCTCCCCCGGGTGCCCACGCATGGCGACGCCCATCCGGTGAACCTCCTCGGCCGGGACGGCGACGACGTTGTCGCCATCGACTGGGAACAGTTCGGGCTGGGCCCGGCCGGCTTCGACCTCGGCGACCTGTTGCTCACGACCGACCTCCCGCTGGACGCTCTTGCGGACCAAGCCCGGCCTGGGGCGGCGTTGGTGGCGGCGTACACCGGGGTTTCCCGGGCAGCGTGGGCCGTCGGACGCGCCGGGGCCGGGGATCACGTGGAGCGGTTGGACAAGCTCGCGTCGATCGTGGACGAGGCGCTCAGCCACGCTTCGTAGAACGCCTGGTAGCTGGGGAACCGGGTCGTCGTGGCCTCGATCAGTACGTCGGCCACCGGTTGCGGCGGGTCAGGCAGCAGCACCAGGGCAGCGCGAGCCATGACGTACGCCGTCGTACGGCTGTCGACCGGTGCTCCGAGAACGAGCTCTTCGGGCGCCATGAAGCGCTCGGAGCCGAACATGCGGCCCATCGTGTTGCGCGACGGGCCGCGGCGGTAGAGGTCGAGATCGACCACGGTCAGCCGCCGGGCAGCGAAGTCGTACACCAGCGCGCCGTCGTAGAAGTCCCCCTCAACCCACCCGGCAGCGTCCAACGCAGCGTGGAGTTCGTACAAGGCGCCGAGCGCGGCCAGAACCTCCCCGGTGGGCAGCGCCCGAAAACGCTCGCGGGCCACGGAGTCGTGGAGCAGTTCGCCGTCGCGCCATTCGTAGACGAGGAGCGGTCCGGCCGGTGACTCGATCACCGCATGCAGCGTGGGCGTCGTGTCGTGCGTGACCGATCGCGCCAGCTCGGCCGCGGTCCGCAGGAGTGCGACGCGGTCGTCGAAGTCCAGGTAGGGCCGCGTGTCGGCGGGATCACCGGCGGTCTTGACGAAGTAGCGGGCAGTGTCGGTGTGCACGCCGTACGAGACGTTGCCGGAGTCCGGCGTGGCGAACCGGGCGAAGATGGTGCCTAGTTGGTCGAGGTGCGTGGCCGGGAGGACTTCGATCGCACCGGGGAACATCCCGCCGACCCTAGTGGAGGAACACCATGGCTCTCAGCGATTTTCCGCGGTACCCGCTGCTGTTCGGGCCCAGTCCGCTGCACCCGCTGGAGAGGTTGTCGGCGTACCTCGGCGGCGCGAAGATCTGGGCGAAGCGCGAGGACTGCAACTCGGGGCTCGCGTACGGCGGGAACAAGACGCGCAAGCTGGAATACCTGGTCCCGGACGCGCTCGCGCGGGGCGCCGACACGCTCGTGTCGATCGGCGGCTATCAGTCGAACCACACCCGCCAGGTCGCCGCCGTCGCCGCGAAGGCCGGGCTGAAAGCCGTACTGGTGCAGGAGAACTGGGTCGACTGGCCGGACGCGCTCAACGACCGGGTCGGGAACATCCTGCTCAGCCGGATCATGGGCGCCGAGGTACGGCTCGACCCGTCTGGCTTCGGGATCGGGTTCAAAGACAGCTGGAAGCAGGCGCTCGCGGACGTCGAGGCGCGCGGCGGTACGCCGTACGCGATCCCGGCCGGCGCCTCCGACCACCGGCTCGGCGGGCTCGGGTTCGCGAACTGGGCGTACGAGGTCGAGCAGCAGGAACGCGAGCTCGGGATCTTCTTCGACACGATCGTGGTCTGCTCGGTCACCGGCTCCACACACGCCGGCATGATCGCCGGGTTCGCCGGCCAGGACCGCCCGCGCCGGGTGATCGGTATCGACGCCAGCGCCAAGCTCCAGGAGACCCGCGACCAGGTCGAGCGGATCGCCCGCAACACCGCCGACCTGATCGGCCTCGGCCGGGACCTGCGCGCCGACGAGATCACGGTCCTGGAAGGCTGGGCCGGCGACGAGTACGGCGTACCGGTGGCGTCGACGCTCGACGCGATCCGGCTGACCGGGCAGCTCGAGGGCATGATCATCGACCCGGTCTACGAAGGAAAGTCGATGGCCGGCCTGATCGACCTGATCCGCACCGGCGACATCCCACCGACCTCCACCGTCCTCTACGCCCACCTCGGCGGCCAGCCCGCGCTGAACGCCTACAGCGGCCTTTTCACCCAGAGTCACCCCATCGATCAGTAAGCTGCCCGCACTGGGGGTGATCGGATGACCGGGGTCTCGCCCGAGGTGCGGATCTGCCTGTTCGGGCCTGTCCAGGTGACCGTCAGCGGTACGCCGGTCACGTTCAACGGCACCCGGATGCGCACGCTGGTCGCCGTACTCGCGGTCGCGGCGGGTGAGTCCGTGCCGCTCGAGGCGCTCGCCGACCGGATCTGGGGTGACGACCTCCCGGACCGGGTGCGGCAGAGCCTGCACGCGATGGTGTTCCGGCTCCGCCGGGCCGTCGGCGCGGACGTCGTACGGACGGCCGGCACCAGTTACTGCCTCGCGGTCCGGCCGGAGCAGGTCGACGTACTGCGGTTCGAGCGCGCGCTCCGGGAGGCGGCCGGTCCGGACGCGATCACCGCGGCGCTGGCGGTCTGGACCGGGCAGCCGTTCCTGGGTACGGATTCGGACTGGTTGAGCACGACGGTTCTCCCCCGGCTGGAGGAGCTGCGGCTCGGGGCGATCGAGCGACGGGCAGACCTCGTCGACGAACCGCCGGCCGAGCTGCTCGCCGAGCTGCGGCAGCTGACCGGCGACCACCCGCTCCGCGAGTCGCTGTGGGTCCGCCTGCTGCGAGCCCTCGTCCGGACCGGCCGCTCCGCCGAGGCGCTCGGCCTGTACGACGTGATCCGCAGCCGCCTCGCCGACGAACTCGGCGTCGGCCCCGGCCCGGAACTCCAGGCCCTGCACGCCCACCTGCTCGCGACCGACACCGCCCTGCACCTACCCGCCGACCGCCCGCCCTCCAACCGCCCACCCTTCAACCTGCCGCCCTCCGGAGCGCCGCACTCGAACCTGCCGCCCTCCAACCTGCCGGCCTCCGGGCCGCTGCACTCGAACCTGCCGCCCTCGAACCTGGCGCCCTCCGGGGCGCCGCACTCCAACCTGCCGCACTCCGGGCCGCCGCACTCCGACCTGCTGCACTCCGACCTGCCGCACTCCGACCTGCCGCCGTCCGACCTGCCGTCCGGCGAGCCGGTGGCGCCGGAGGCGCTGCCGGCGGAGGCGCCCGACTTCCTCGGGCGCGACCGTGAGCTGGCGATCCTGACCGGCACCGACGGTCCGCTGGTCGCCGCGATCGACGGTATGCCGGGTGTCGGCAAGACCGCGCTCGCGTTGCGGGCAGCGCATCGGCTGACGACCCGGTATCCCGACGGACAGGTGTTCCTCGACCTCCACGGCCACTCGGAGGGAGTAGCTCCGGTCGCGGCCGGGGACGCGCTCGGACGGTTGCTGGTGGCGTTCGGCGTACCGGACCGGCGGATCCCGCTGGAGCTGGAGGACCGGGCCGGGCTGCTGCGCAGCCTGCTGGCCCGGCGGCGGGTGCTGATCGTGCTCGACAACGCCGCCACCGAGGCCCAGGTCCGGCCGCTGCTGCCGGGGACACCGGACAGCGGTGTCATCGTCACCAGCCGGCTGCGCCTGACCGGCCTCGACGCGACGGCCGCCGTCTCGCTCGAGACGCTGGAACAGCCGACCGCGATCGAGCTGTTCACCCGGATCGCCGGCCCCGACCGGGTCGCCGGGTCGTCTCCGGCCGTCCTGGCGGAGCTCGTCGAGTGGTGCGGGCGGCTTCCACTCGCGCTCCGGATATCCGCCGCGCGGCTCCGTACGCATCGATCGTGGCGACCCGAGGACCTCCTGGACCGGCTGCGGAACCACGAGCGGCTGGCCGAACTCACCTCGGGCCCGCGGAGCGTCGCCGCGGCGATCGACCTGTCGTACCGCGAGCTCTCCGCCGGTCTCCGCCGCGGCTATCGGCTGCTCGGCGTACACCCCGGCGCCGAGTTCCGGGTCTGGTCGGCGGCACCGTTGCTCGGGCTCGACACCGCCGCGACCACGGGTGTTCTCGAGCGCCTGCTGGAGGCGCACCTGCTGGAGGAGCCGGTCCCCGGGCGCTACCGCTTCCACGACCTCGTGAAGGACCATGCCGCCCGCGCCGCCGAGGAGACGCCGGACGATCGGCGTACGGCGGTCGCCCGGATCGTCGAGCACTACTGCCAGTCCGCGTCCGAGGTCGCCGCACTGCGCGCACCCGAGCTGGACCTCGCCACCCACGGCCTGCCGCCGATCGTCAGCACCCCGGAGGCGGCCCGCGACTGGATCGACAACGAACTACCCACCGCCCTCCTCGTCCAGGCCCTGGCCCCGGACCACTGCGTCGTACACCTGGCCGAGTCCCTGTACTGGTGCCTCCGCGACCTCGGCCAGTACGACGCGAAGACCGCGCTGCTCCGGAGGGCGCTGGCCGTCGTCCGCGCGTCGGGGGACGTCACCACCGAGGTCAACGTCCTCAACCGCCTCGGCGAGGTGTCGCGATTGCGGGGCTCCTACCCGGACGCGATCGAGACCTTCGGCCAGGCCCGGACCGCGGCACAAACAGCGGGCTACCGGTTGGGCGAACTGCGGGCCATCGAGGGTGTGGCCAACGTCTACGGTCTGCAGGAACACCGCGACGCCGCAGTGGCCGAGTTGCGAACGGCGCTCGGCATCGCGGAGGAGATCGGCGACGAACACGCTCAGCTCGACCTGCTCAACGCGATCGGCTGGATGCACGTCCGGTACGGCGAGCACCTGCTGGCGCTGGACTACCGCGAACGAGCCCTGGCGGCGGCCCAGCGGACCCGGCCGCGGTCCACCGGGAAGTTCCTCGCCGCGATCGGCCACATCCGGCTGCAGCTCGGCGAGCTGGAGCTTGCGCTGGACTACTACGAGCGTGCACTGGAACATGCCCGAGCGACGGACAACCGGCACAACGAGCTTCGGGTGCTGGACGGGCTGGCGCACGTGTACCTGGAGCTCGGGCGGCTGGAGGAGGCCGAGCAGGCCCGCGAGCGGACGCTGGTCCTCGCGCGCGAGATGGGGTCGCAGAACTGGCTGTTCGAGGTGCACCAGGGGTTCGGCCGGCTGCGGCTGGCGCTGGCGGAACCGGAGGCGGCTCTGGCCGCCCATCAACGCGCGCTGGAGTTGGCGACCGCGCTGCATCAGCCGGTCGATCAGGCTCGTGCGCAGGACGGGCTGGGTGACGCACTGGCCATGCTCGGACGCGGCGAGGAGGCGGCGCGCCGGTGGCGGCACGCCTTGTCGGTGCTCGAGGCGGTCGGGGTGGAGACGACGGACGAGCTCGGTACGTCGGCTGCCCGGCTGCGGATGAAGCTCGCCGACGTACCCGAAGGGCAGCCGGTGCCCGGGCCGGCCGGGGTGCCGACGACCTAGGACGCTACTTCAGGCGCGGACCGCTGTGATGGGTCGGGCCGGGCGTGTCCTGCACGGACTGGGACGTCGACTGAGACTCGGGCTGAGGCTCGGTCTGAGGCTCGGCTTCGGGCGTGTTCTCGGGCTGGTCGGTCGCCTCGGCGGCTTCCGGTGCTGCTTCGGTCGCGGGGGACGCGCCGGCGGCCGGGCCGGAGGTGATGTCTTCCTGGCCGGGGCGTTTGCGGGCGCTGATCACGAAGGCGATCACCGCGAGCACGAACATGATCAGCGCGGTCCACACGTTCAGGCGGAGGCCGAAGATGTGGTTGACGGTGTCGACGCGGAGGTTCTCGATCCAGGCGCGGCCCGCGGTGTAGGCGGCGACGTAGAGGAAGAACGCGCGGCCGTGGCCGAGCTTGAAGCGGCGGTCGACGAGCAGGACGAGGGCGACCACGCCGAGGTTCCAGATCGCTTCGTAGAGGAACGTCGGGTGGTGCAGCGTGTGGCCGATGACCTTACCGTCGGGGTCCTTCGTGTCGATCTCCAGCGCCCAGGGCAGGTTGGTGGTACGGCCGTAAAGTTCCTGGTTGAAGTAGTTGCCGAAGCGGCCGAAGATCTGCGCCAGCGCGATCCCGGGCGCCATCGCGTCGGCGACCGCCAGGAACGGCACCTTCGCCCGCCGGCAGGCGATCCAGGCGCCGAGCGCGCCGAACCCGACCGCGCCCCAGATGCCCAGCCCGCCGTGCCAGATCTTCAGCGCGTCGATCGGGTGCTTGCCGGGACCGAAGTACAGCTCGGCGTCGGTGATCACGTGGTAGATCCGCGCGCCGACCAGGCCGAACGGGATCGCCCAGAAAATGATGTCGGCGAGCACCGGCGCGGATCCGCCGCGGGCCACCCAGCGGCGGCGGCCGAGCCAGTACCCGGCGAAGATGCCGGCCAGGATGCACAGCGCGTACGCGCGGATCGGCAGGCCGAGAACGTGCCAGACGCCCTGGCTCGGGCTGGGGATGAACGCCGGAACCGTCACGGCAAGACTCAAACTAGACATGGCAAGTGGGAACGCTACTCGACCTGCCCGGGCACGGCCACAAACCCACGGTCACGATGCAGCCTCAGCCACAGCAGCATCCACGCCCTTTTGCAGGCCCTCGGCGGTCAACTGGTCGGCCGGGAGCTGCTTGCCGTTCAGGTAGACGGTCGGCGTACCGGTCACACCGCGGTCGTCGGCGGCCTTCCCGACCGACTCGAGCCAGCCCGCGTACGTGTTGTCCTTCAGCGCCTGCTGGTACTTCGCGTCGCCGACGCCGAGCTGCTGGCCGAGCTCGATCAGCTGGTCGGTGGTCCAGGACTTGGTGAAGTCGCCGTACAGCTGGTCGGCGAAGCCCAGCGCCTTGCCGTTCGCGGCGGCCGCGGCGAACGCGTTCGCCAGCCGCGGTGAGGCGCTCGGGTTCACGAACTGCAGCGGCCAGTACGTGAGCGTCGCGGTACCGTCCGCGACCAGCTTGTCGATGGTCGCGCCGCTCTCCTTCTCGAAGTCCGCGCAGTGCGGGCAGCGGAAGTCGAGGTACAGGTCGATGTTCACCTTCGCGCCGGTCTTGCCGACCGTGACGCCCTTGCCGGACGTCCCCGGACCGGTGATGACGGCCGGCTCGGCCCGCCCGGTCGACGTCACCTCGACCTTGGAGTGCCCGCGGTAGTACTGCACGCCGACACCAGCGGCCAGCGCCAGTACCAGGATGACGACCACGACGACGCCGGGTGCGATCCGGCGTTTCGGCTGCTGCGCCAACGGGTTCACGGGATTGCTCACGACGCGGTGACTCCTTGCGGTCCTTTGGTTTCAGCGACGACAGCGAACTTGCTGGCCGGGTACACCCACAGCCAGCCGGCCAGCACCAGCAGGCCGACGTCCCGCAGGATCTCCTGCAGGTACTTCGTCTGTCCCGGCGCGACCTGCCCGCCGCCGCCGAAACAGCCGCAGTCGATCGACAGCCCGCGCGCCCAGGCCGACGACACCGCGACCACGAACGCGACCAGGAACACCCCGGCGGCGGCCGCGGACGCCCGGACGCCGAAGCCGACGATCAGCAGCAGCCCGATCGCGATCTCCAGGAACGGCAGGCCCCAGCCGACCGGCTGCACCAGCGACGACGGCAGCAGCTCGTACGCACGGACCGCCTGCGCGGCCGTCTCCGGATCGGTGACCTTCATCGCGCCGGCCACCAGCATCACGCCGCCGAGCAGCAGCCGTGCCCCCAGCGAGACCCACCCGAACCAGCCCCGCCGCTTCACTGGTTGTCCTCGACCAGCTTCCCGAAGTCGTGCACCAGGTCGCCGATCGCGGCGTTCGACAGCCAGATCACGGTCGCCTTGTCGTCCTTGCCGAAGCCGATCACCTGCGCTCCGTGACCGACCTCGTACCCGCCGGACGGCAGCTTCTGCATGCCCTCGACCGGTACGCCGACCGCCTTCGCGACGTCCTTGATCGACGTCAGCGACCCGGTCAGCCCGACGAACGACGGGTCGAACCGGTCCAGGTACTTGCGGATCACCGGCCCGGTGTCGCGCGCCGGGTCCGTGGTGATGAACAGCATCTGGATCTGGTCCTGCACCGGCTTGTCCAGCTTGGTCAGCGCGGACGCGACGTCGGCCATCACGGTCGGGCAGACGTCCGGGCAGTTCGTGTACCCGAAGAACACCAGCGTGACCGGCTTCTTCGTCGAGGTGACCAGGTTGAACGGGTTGCCGCTCGTGTCGGTCAAGGTGGCCGCAGGCATCGAGTACGGACGGTCCAGCGTCGCGCCGCGCATCCCGTTCGGGTCCTGGCTGCTGCGGATGACGGCTCCGCCGGGGTTGTCCGCCTTCTGCTGATTGCCGCCGCAGCCTGCGAGGGCCAGCAGAGCCACCGCCGCCAACAGGAGCACAGCGTTCCTGGTTCGACTCACGCGTCTACTAACGATCGGCCGGCTTGCGTGGTTCCCGGCGGACGCCCGCGGACAGGTCCTCGGCGAGGGTGCGGACAGCGGCGGGGCCGCCGTCGCCGAGCGCCCGGACCAGCGCCGCACCGACGATCGCCGCGTCCGCGAACGCGGTCACGCCGGCCGCCTGGTCGCCGTTGGAGATGCCGAGACCGACGCCGACCGGCAGCCCGGTCACCGCGTGCGTCCGGGCCACCAACGGCGCCGCCAGGTCCGACGGCTTGTCCCGCGCGCCGGTGACGCCCATCACAGCGGTCGCGTACACGAACCCGCGGCAGGCCGCCGTGGTCATCGCGATCCGCTCGTCGGTCGAGGACGGCGAGACCAGGAACACCTTGTCCAGGTCGTGCTTGTCCGCCGCCGCGATCCACTCGGCGCCCTCGTCCGGGATCAGGTCGGGCGTGATCAGCCCCGCTCCCCCGACGCCGGCGAAGTCGGCCGCGAACCGGTCCACGCCGTACCGCTCGATCGGGTTCCAGTACGTCATCACGAGCACCGGGACGTCGGAGTACGCCGCGAGCTTCTCGACCGTGCTGAGCACGTCGCGGGTGCGCAGGCCGCCGGCGCGCGCGATCTCGGTGGCCCGCTGGATCGTGACGCCGTCCATCACCGGGTCGCTGTACGGCAGGCCCAGCTCGATCACGTCGGCGCCGCCGTCGACGAGCGCCTTCAGCCCGTCGAGTGCGCCGTCGTACGTCGGGTAGCCGGCCGGCAGGTACCCGATGAAGGCCCCGCGGCCGGCGTCGTTCGCCTTCCGGATCGCGGCTCCGGCCTTGCCCAGGGCAACGTCGTTCATTCCCCGGATCCCTTCTCGCCCAGCCCGAACCAGGTCGCGGCCGTGTCCATGTCCTTGTCGCCGCGTCCCGAGAGGTTCACCAGGATGGTTGCCTCCGGCCCCAGTTCCTTGGCGATGTCCAGCGCGCCCGCGACCGCGTGCGCGGACTCGATCGCCGGGATGATGCCTTCGGTCCGGGACAGCAGCCGGAACGCCTCCATCGCCTCCGCGTCGGTGATCGGCCGGTACGTCGCCCGCCCGGTCTCGGCCAGCCACGCGTGCTCCGGGCCGACGCCCGGGTAGTCCAGCCCGGCGGAGATCGAGTGCGACTCGATCGTCTGCCCGTCGTCGTCCTGCAGCAGGAACGAGCGCGCACCGTGCAGTACGCCGACCTGCCCGGCGGTGATCGTCGCCGCGTGCCGGCCGGTCTCGAACCCGTCGCCACCCGGCTCGATGCCGTACAGCTTCACGGACTCGTCCGGGATGAACGCGGTGAACAGGCCGATCGCGTTCGACCCGCCGCCGACCGACGCGACCGCGGCGTCCGGCAGCTTCCCGGTCAGGGCGAGCGTCTGCTCGCGGGCCTCGTCGCCGATACCGCGGACGAAGTCCCGGACCATCGCCGGGAACGGGTGCGAACCGGCCGCCGTACCGAGGATGTAGTGCGTCTTGTCCACGCTCGCGACCCAGTCGCGGAGCGCGTCGTTGATCGCGTCCTTCAGCGTCCGGCTGCCGGTCTTGACCGAGATCACCTCGGCACCGAGCAGCCGCATCCGGGCCACGTTCAGCGCCTGCCGCTCGGTGTCGACCTCGCCCATGTAGACCACGCACTCGAGGCCGAGGTACGCGCAGGCGGTCGCGGTCGCGACGCCGTGCTGGCCGGCGCCGGTCTCGGCGATCACCCGCGGCTTGCCCATCCGCTTGGTCAGCAGCGCCTGGCCGATCGCGTTCCGGATCTTGTGCGCGCCGGTGTGGTTCAGGTCCTCGCGCTTCAGCAGGATCCGCGCACCGGCGACGTCCGACAGCCGGGTCGCGTCGTACAGCAGGCTCGGGGCGCCGATGTACTCGCGCAGCATCCGCTCGAAGTCAGCGGTGAACTCCGGGTCGGCCATGGCCTCGCGCCACGCCGTCGTGAGCTCGTCGAGCGGCGCGATCAGCGCCTCCGGCATGAACCTGCCGCCGAAACGGCCGAAGTGCCCGAACTGGTCGGGCAGCACAGTACTCATCCGACAAAACCTTCCGACCCGGCCCGTACGGCGCGGGAGAGTTACGGCCCCGCACCGTTTGGACCGGGCGGGCGTTCTAGTGCCGCTGCTGGATGGCGGGGTGCGATCCGGCGGCGACGAGGTCGGCGACCGAGGCGCGGGGATCGCGGCCGGTCACCAGAGTTTCACCGACGAGGACGACATCGGCCCCGGCGCGCGCGAACTCGATTACATCATGCGGGCCGCGGACGCCGGACTCGGCCACCCGGACCAGCTCGGTCGGGATCGTCGGCGCGACCCGGGCGAAGGTGTCCCGGTCGACCTCGAGGGTCTTCAGGTTCCGGTTGTTCACGCCGATGAGCTGGGCGCCGGCGTCCACCGCACGCCGCGTCTCCTCCTCGTCGTGCACCTCGACCAGCGGGCAGAGGCCGATCGACTGGGCCCGCTCGATCAGCGAGACCAGCGCCTCCTGCTCCAGCGCCGCCGCGATCAGCAGCACCATGTCGGCGCCCGCCGCCCGCGCCTCCCAGAGCTGGTACGACGAGACGATGAAGTCCTTGCGCAGCACGGGTACGTCGACCCGGCCGCGGACCGCCCGCAGGTCGTCGAGGCTGCCGTTGAACCGGCGCTCCTCGGTAAGCACCGAGATCGCCGCGGCGCCTCCCTGCTCGTACTCCCCGGCCAGCGCGGCCGGGTCGGTGATCTCGGCCAGCTCGCCCCTGGACGGGCTGGACCGCTTCACCTCGGCGATCACCGCGATCCCGTCGCCGCGGAACACCGGCATCGGGTCCTTGGCGTCCGGCTTCCGCTGGGCCTCCAGCTTCAGGTCGTCCAGGCTGACCCGCGCCTGGCGCTCCGCGAGGTCCGCACGGACCCCGGCGAGGATGTCGTCAAGCACAGTCATGTCCGATCGCCCCTTCAGTGGTCGCCGTCGGCCGGGACCCCGAAGCCGAGCAGCTGCAGCACCTTGCCGGCCAGCGCACCGAGCACCGCGATGCCGACCGAGATCCAGAACAGCACCCAGTTCGGGCCGAGCACCATCGCGATGGCGCCGATGGTGAACGCGATCAGCACGATCGCCACCGCCGTCCACGCCGCGGGGCTGTTGCCGTGCAGATCGTGCGGAGCCTCCTCCTCGATCCGGTCGGCCCCTTGATTCGCCACCGTATTGTTCATCTGGCGCCACTCCTCCTCGTCGTCCCGTCCTATTGTGGCGGTAGCCCTCGGCGATCAGAGAGTCGGGTCCTCCCCGGCGTCGATCGCCTTCCACTGATCGGCCGGTGCCGCGCCCGGATCACGCTCGTACCGCCGGCTCGGCCGCCGCCATCCCTGCGCCGTCAGCACGGTCAGCAGACCTGCCGCCGTCAGCGCGATCCCACCCGCGAGGGCCAGCCACGGCGCGGGCCCGAGCGTCTGCGTCACCTGGTTGGCAACCACGTCGCTCAGCTCCGGCCGCAGCCTGCTCAGCTCGGCGCCGTCGGGGCGCACTGTCAGGGCGACGACGACCGCGCCCACCCCGAGCAGCGCCACCAGCCCGCCCAGAACTCTCCGCAAGGCTGTCCCGGCGAGTTTGGTGACCACCACGGCGATCACGCCCGCGAGCGCGAACGTGACCGGCGCCTTCGTAATCGTGTAGCCGTTGAGATGGACCGCCTGCCGCCCGTTGCCCGGATCCGCGGACACCCAGGTCAGGTAGCCGGACAGCCCGAGCAGCACCAGCGCCGCGACGGCGAGCAGGTCGACGATCCGCTGGAACCTCATACTTCGCTGAACGTTCCCGCGACCGCGATCGCGTTCAGTACGGCGGCCGCCTTGGTCCGGCACTCCGCGTCCTCGGCGGCCGGGTCCGAGTCCGCGACGATCCCGGCACCGGCCTGTACGTACGCCGTCCCGCCGCGGAGCACCGCGGTCCGGATCGCGATCGCGGTGTCCGCGTCGCCGGCGAAGTCCAGGTAGCCGACCACGCCGCCGTACACCCCGCGCCGGGTGACCTCGAGCTTGTCGATGATCTCCATCGCCCGCGGTTTCGGTGCCCCGGACAACGTTCCGGCCGGGAACGCGGCGGTGAGCGCGTCGAACGCCGTCCGGCCGGCCGCCAACTGGCCGGTCACCGTTGACTCCAGGTGCATCACGTGGCTGTACCGCCGGACGTCCATGAAGTCCACGACCTCGACGGTGCCCGGCGCACAGACCCGGCCGACGTCGTTGCGGCCGAGATCGACGAGCATCAGGTGCTCGGCGCGCTCCTTGGCGTCCGCGCGCAGCTCCTCCTCCAGCGCGTGGTCCTCCTCCGGCGTCGCGCCGCGGCGGCGGGTGCCGGCGATCGGGTGCAGGATCACCTTGTTCTCGGTGACCTTGACCAGGGCCTCCGGGCTGGAGCCGACGATGTCGAAGCCGTCCAGGCGGACCAGGTACATGTACGGGCTCGGGTTCGACCTTCTCAGCACCCGGTAGATGTCCAGCGCGGACGCGGTGCTCGGCAGCTCGAATCGCTGCGAGACGACGATCTGGAACGCCTCGCCCGCGCGGATCTCTTCCTTGGCGTGCTCGACGGCCTGGCGGTACTCCGCGCTCGACCGCTGCCGGTGCGGGTCGGGCTGGGCCTGCCGGTCGGCGCGCACGACGTACGACGGGGTCGGCCGGGCCAGGTCCCGCTCCATCGCGTCCAGCCGCCGGACGGCGTCCGCGTACGCCTCGTCGACCCGGTCGTCGGAGTCGTCCCAGTTGACCGCGTTCGCGATCAGCCAGATCTCGCCGGTCTCGTGGTCGAGGGCGGCCAGGTCGGTGGCGAACAGGAACGTCAGCTCGGGCAGCCCGAGGTCGTCTGTCGTTGTGTCCGGCAACCGCTCCAGCCGGCGGACGGCGTCGTACCCGAGGAAGCCGACCATACCGCCGGTGAGCGGCGGCAGGCCCGGGAGCCGCGGGGTGTGCAGGATCTCCAGCGTCTCGCGGAGGGCCCGCAGCGGGTCGCCGGTCTGCGGCAGGCCGACCGGCGGGTTGCCGGTCCAGACGGCCTCGCCGTTCCGCTCGGTCAGGGTCGCGGCCGAGCGGACGCCGATGAACGAGTACCGCGACCAGACACCGCCGTTCTCCGCGGACTCCAGCAGGAACGTGCCCTCGCGCTCGGCGGCCAGCTTGCCGTACACCCCGATCGGGGTCTCCGCGTCGGCCAGCAGCCGGCGGGTGACCGGGATGACCCGGCGGTCCTTCGCGTACTCGCGGAACGTCTCCAGCTCGGGGACGGTCATCGGGCCCCCACCTCGATCTCGCCGTGCTCGAAGCAGCTGCGGGTGCCGGTGTGGCAGGCCGGGCCCTCCTGGTCGACGAGCAGCAGCAGGGTGTCCGCGTCGCAGTCGACGAGGATCTGCTTGACGTGCTGACGATGGCCGCTGGTCTCGCCCTTCACCCAGTACTGCTGCCGGCTGCGCGACCAGAACGTGCCGCGTCCGGTCTCCGCGGTACGGCGTACAGCCTCGGCGTTCATCCAGCCCACCATCAGGACCTCGCGCGTGTCGTACTGCTGCACCACTGCCGGGATCAGCCCGGCCACGTCGAAGGTCAACTCGTCGATGTTCACCCGTCCATTGTCGCTGATCACAGGTCGGGGCCCGACAACGGTGTGCGCCGACGAACCCCCGCGCGGGGATTGCTGACAAGATGACCTTCATGACGACGAGTGAGGCGCGGGTTCAGGCGGTGCTGGCGGACCATCCGGTGATCGACGGGCACAACGACCTGCCGATCGCGTTCTACGAGTTGTGCGGGTACGACCTGGACGCGCACGATCTCGCCGGACCGGTGCCACAGCTGAACACGGACCTGCCGCGGCTGCGGACCGGGCACGTCGGCGGGCAGTTCTGGTCGCTCTGGGTGCCACAGGACGAGCACGCCGTACGGCGGACCTTCGAGCAGCTGGACTTCGTCCGGCGGCTGGTCGAGCGGTTCCCCGACGACCTGCAGCTCGCGGACACCGCCGACGACGTCGAGGCCGCGATGAAGGAGGGCCGGGTCGCGTCGCTGACCGGGATGGAGGGCGGCCACTCGATCGGCGAGTCGCTCGGCGTCCTGCGGGTGATGCGCGCGCTCGGCGTCCGGTACATGACGCTGACGCACAACGACAACGTGTCCTGGGCGGACTCCGCGACCGACGAGCCGGTGCTCGGCGGGCTGAACGAGTTCGGCGAGCAGGTCGTCCGCGAGATGAACCGGATCGGCATGCTGGTCGACCTCTCGCACGTCTCCGCGGACACCATGCGGCACGCGCTCCGGGTGACGAGCGCGCCGGCGATCTTCAGCCACTCGTCGGCCCGCGCGGTCTGCGACGTACCGCGGAACGCGCCGGACGACGTCCTGGAGACGCTGGCCGCCAACGACGGCGTCTGCATGGTGACGTTCGTGCCGATGTTCGTCTCGCAGGCGTACGCCGACTGGGTGACCGACGCACAGGCCAAGGCGAAGGAGGCCGGCGTGAACGTGCACGGCCCGGAGCACCGCGCGCAGGTCGAGGAACTCGTCGGCCGGCCGCGGCCGCAGGCCACGCTCGCGGACGTGGTCGCGCACGTCGAGCACGTCCGGGAGGTCGCCGGGATCGACCACATCGGGGTCGGCGGCGACTACGACGGCTGCCCGGACTTCCCGGCGGAGCTGCCGGACGTGGCGTCGTACCCGGTGCTGTTCGCGGCGCTGGCCGACCGCGGCTGGAGTGACGAGGACCTCGGCAAACTTGCCAGCGGCAACATTCTCCGGGTGCTCCGGGCCGCGGACGACGTCGCGACCGCCTAGGCCTGCCGGTACTGGGCGCGGATCTCCTCGAGTGGCTGGAGACCCGCGGCCTGGTACGTCGCCACCGCGCCGACGTTGGTCGCGGGCGTGACCGTGTAGACGCTGGACGCGCCCATTTCCTGCAAGGCCTGAGCGCAGCCGAGCACCATCTTGGTGCCGTACCCGCGGCCCCGGTGCAGGTTGTGGACGCCCATCGGCTCCACGTAGCCCGGGCGTCCCGCACCGGCCGACCAGACGGTCGCGGCCGCCACCGACTCGCCGAGGTCGTTGCGGAGCACCAGGCACCGCGCGTCCTCGTACGGCAGGCCGTCGGACATCGCGAACCAGCGCTCGTTCGTGAACGTGGACCCGGCGAAGGACGCCCGCTGAACGCCGACTCGCTCGTGTGCCTCCTCCGCGCCGATCACGTCGACACGCGCGCCCGGGTCCGGCACCGGGGCGCTGAGGTCGCGGCGGACCGGGACCCAGGGTGCGTCCGCGTTCCAGCCCTCCTTGAACAGCAGGTCCTGCACCATCGCGCCCATCGGCGTCTCGACGAACACCTTCCCCTCGACCAGTACGCCGGTCAAGTCCGCCGCGATCTGCCGGGCCAGCTCCTCGTCACGCTGCAGCTCGGGAGCGATCGCCGTCCGCAACCAGTCCGGCTCGTCGAGCAGGCCGATCGCGACGATCTCCCCGTCCCGCCGCCAGATCCGGGTCGCGGCCGCGGTCGCCTCGATCCCGAACCGCCAGAACCACCCGAGATCCCCCGGATGCAGCTGCAGCGGCACGTCCTCCCGGGTCCACTCCCGCAACACATCGACGACGCCGCCCAACTCCCCGGCCCCCGCAGTACTCAACTCGATCGCCATCCCCCGATCCCACACCATCCCCACCCCCGCTCACACCCCCGCCCCCACAAGATCGGCCGTCTTTGTGCACCACATCCGTACGGCCGGGCTCTCGGCACGCGGATCCGGTGCACAAAGTCGAGTTGTCCACAGGCACTCGCGCGGCGGCGCGTGGTTTCCGGGAGGATTGGGGGGTGGAGCGACTGGATGACGGGGTGCGGGAGCGGCTTGTCCGCCGGCTCGCCAGGCCGCTGAGACACGTCGAACTGATGGAGCTGGGCCTGCGCAAGTACGAGGTCGAGCGGCTCCTGCGCAACGGCCACCTGCAGCGCGCCTACGGTCGGTACGTCTCCGGCGAGCTCGATCGAAACCTCGCCAGGGCAGCGTGTGCGCAGGCGGCACATCCGCGGTCGGTCATCAGCCACTTCACCGCCGCCGATCTCGCGGGACTCCGTACGTGGACCGATCACGAGCGGAGGCTTCGGCCCGGCCCGATCTGGCTCACCTGCGAACCGGGTTTACGCCGCAACCTGAAGCGCTCCGGCGTCGTCCTGCGCCGGGCAACGCTCTCCGAACCAGATCTGCAACTGCGTCGAGGCCTATGGCTCACGTCATCCGCGCGAGCCGCGGTCGACATCGCGCGCGAAGTGCCCCTGCGTGAGGCCGTGGTCACCGTCGACCACGCCCTGTCCGGATCGGTCTCGCTCACCGACCTCGAGGCGGTTCTGCAGCGTCAGTGCCGCTGGCCCGGGGGTGCGGAAGGCGCGGGCGGCTTGCGGGCGGGCACTTTGTGCACGAGATCCGTGATTCCATCGATCCGCCGTACGGACGCCGTGCACAAAGTGGCCCCTCGAGCGCGCCGCGGGGTGCGGGCGGCTGGGGCGGGCGGCGGGGCCGGCGGTCGGGGCGGTGTTTGTGATTTCGGCGTGGGGGCACGGGGCGGGAGCTATGACAACCGACGGATGGAGTGGGCTGTGCTGACCCTGACTGAGAACGCGACGCTGGTGATCAAGAGCATCACCGGGGTCGAGGGCGCGCCGGACGGAGCCGGGGTGCGGATCTCGCAGGAGAACCCGGCGGATCCGGCGCTCGCGGTGACCACGACCGAGGCTCCGCAACCGGGTGACCAGGTCGTCGAGGAGGCGGGTGCCCGGGTCTTCCTCGAGCAGAACGCCGCGAACGCCCTCGACGACAAGATCCTGGACGCGGCAGTGGACGACAAGGGCGGGGTGGAGTTCCTGCTCGTCCCGCAGCCGGGGCCGAGCAACGGCAGCGCGCCGACCCCGTAAGGCCTGTACCGGAGAACGGGTAGTACTGACCGTCCTCGCCCGTCGGCAGCTCACGCCGAGCGTGACCACCGCTGCCGACGGCGAGGACTACCCGTTCTTCGGTACATCACACCGCACTACGCTGCGCGATCCAGCTCTCGTGCAGCCTGCTGTAGACCCCACCTGCCGCGACCAGCCGAGCATGTGGCCCGCGCTCGACGACGACCCCTTCGTCGAACACCAGGATTTCGTCCGCGGCCTCGGCCGTCGACAGCCGGTGCGCGATCGTCACCGACGTACGCCCGGCCATCAGCCTCTCGAGCGCCGCGTTCACCCGCACCTCGGTGCCGGGGTCGACCGCCGAGGTCGCCTCGTCGAGCACCAGCAGGTCCGGGTCCGCGATGTTCGCGCGGACCAGCGCGACCAGCTGCCGCTCCCCCGCGGACAGCGACTCGCCGCGCTGACCGACCGGTGAGTCCAGCCCGTCCGGCAGCGACTCCAGCCAGTCCGTCAGCCCGAGCGACTCGAACGCGGCCAGCAGCTCCGCGTCGGTCACCTCCGGCCGCCCGAACCGCACGTTGTCGGCCAGTGACGCGTCGAACAGGTACCCGTCCTGCGGCACCATCACGACCCGCTCCCGCAGCGAGTCGAACGAGATCTCCCGGGCGTCCACCCCGTCCAGCCGGACCGCTCCGGACGTCGGGTCCATCAGCCGGGTGAGCAGCTTCGCGAATGTGGTCTTGCCGGACCCGGTCTCCCCGACGACCGCGACCCGCCGTCGCGGCTCGATCCGGACGTCGACGTCCCGCAGCACCAGCTCGCCCTCCGGGTAGGCGAAGTCGACGTCGTCGAAGTCGACCGTGATCGGCCCGCGGGCCTGCCGTACGCCGTCCTCGCCCGGGTCGGCGACGTCGGCCGGGGTGGCGATCACGCCGAGCACCCGCCGCCAGCCGGCGAACGCGCTCTGTGCGTCGGTCAGCACCTGGGTCGCGATCTGCACCGGGTCCGAGAACAGCGCCACCAGGAACATGAACGCGAGCAGCTCACCCAGCGTCGCCTGCTTGTCCACGCCTAGCAGCACGCCGACCGTCAGTACGCCGGCGTTCGCCAGCCCCGCGGCGAGTCCGCCGATCGAGAACGTCACACCGGTGATCGCCTGCGCCTTGGTCGCGGTCTTGCGGTAGTCCTCGATCGAGGCGTCGATCCGGTCCTGGGTGCGCTGCTCGATCGCGTACGAGCGGACGACCTGCGCGCCGACCACCGGCTCGGCGATCGCGGACAGCATCTCCCCGACCTTCGCCCGGACCACGCCGTACGCCGCCGACATCGCGCGCTGCAGGTACTTGAGGCTGGCGAACAGCGGGACGAAACAGACCAGCACCACCAGCGCGAGCTGCCACGAGTAGAAGAACATCACGATCGTCGCGAGGAACATCTGGCCCAGGCTGACCAGGAAGATGAACCCGCCGAACTGCAGGAACTGCGACACCGTGTCGACGTCGGACGTGACCCGGCTGACCAGAGCGCCGCGGCGCTCCGTGCTCTGGGTCAGCACCGGCAGGTCGTGCACGTGCCGGAACGCCTTGATCCGCATCGTCGCCAGTCCGTGCTCGGAATTGATCGCGAGGCGGACGGTGGTCAGGTACGACGCGCCCGCGGTGACGATCACGCCGAGCGCGCACACCAGGCACATCCAGGCGACGTACGACGTGTTCGGGCCGTTCGGTCCGGACAGCCCCTTGTCGATGGTCTGCTGGACGGCGATCGGCACGACGATCCGCCCCGCCGTCATGGTCAGGGCGAGGATCCCGGTCAGCCACCATCCGCGCGCCAGCTCGGGCGAGACCTTCAGGCCCTCCTTGAGGGTCTGCATCCCGCCCGCGTTGTCGCCGTGGTCGACCCGGCTGGCCTCTGCCGTGCTCACGCTGAAACCTCTTCCTCGTCGAGCTCTTCCTCGCGCCGTTCGGCGTCCTTCTCGTACGCGTCCACCAGGTCCCGGTACGCCGGCGTCGACGCCTGCAGCTCGGTGTGCGAGCCGTGCGCCTGGATCCGGCCGTCGTCGAGGAACAGCACCTCGTCGGCGAGCGAGATCGTCGCCTTCCGGTACGCGATCACCAGCACGGTCGTCGCGGACCCGGCGTCGTCCTGGACGGCGGACCGCAGGCCCGCGAGGATCCGCGCCTCGACCTGCGGGTCGACCGCGCTCGTCGCGTCGTCCAGGATCAGCAGCCGCGGCCGCCGGACCAGCGCGCGGGCCAGCGCGATCCGCTGCCGCTGCCCGCCGGACAGCGACGTACCGCGCTCGCCGACCTTGGTGTCCAGGCCGTCCGGCAGCGCCTTCACGAACCCGTCGCCCTGGGCGATCCGGAGCGCGTCCCAGACGTCGTCGTCGGTGTACTCGCCGCCGAGCGTGATGTTGCCGCGGATGGTGTCGTCGAACAGGAACGCGGTCTGCGCGACCAGGGCGACCGATCCGGCCAGCTCGTCGCGGGCCAGGTCGCGCAGGTCGGTGCCGTCGATCTTCACCGCGCCCTGCTCCGGGTCGACCAGCCGGGTCAGCAGCGTGGTCATCGTGGACTTCCCGGCCCCGGTCGGACCGACGACCGCGACGGTCCGGCCGGGCTCGACGGTGAAGTCCACACCGGCGAGCACGTCGCGCTCCGGGAGGTACCCGAACCGGACGCCGGCCACCTGCAGCCGGGCCGCCGTCGACGAGGTCAGCCGGGCGTCGCCGTACTCCATCCCGCCCTCGGCGGTCAGCACGCGCTGCACCCGGTCCCAGCCGACGACCGAACGCGGGAGCTCGCCGAGCACCCAGCCGAGCGCCCGGATCGGGAACCCGATCAGCGTGAACAGGAACGCCACCTGGACCACGTCACCCGCGTCGGCACCGCCGGACTTCACCCGCCCGACGCCGACCAGCAGCACCGCGAGGACGCCGAGCCGCGGCAGGCCGTCGATCACCGGATCGAACATGCCGCGCGCCTTGTTCACCGCGATGTTCGCGTCCCGGAGCGCGTACGTCGGCTCGCGGAACCGCTCGGTCTCGGCCGCCTCCCGGCCCAGCGTCTTCACCACGAGCGCGCCGTCGAACGACTCGTGCGCGACCTCGGACACGTCCGCCCGGAGCTGCTGCGCGCGCGTCGCGAGCGGCTGCAGGTACCGCTGGAAGATCACGTTCGCGACGAACACCAGCGGGAACACCAGGCAGCCGACGAGCGCCAGCCAGACGTCCGCGGCGAACATCGCGACGGTCGCGAACACCAGCATCGCGATCACGCCGATCGCCATCGGCAGCGGCGCGATCACGAACCAGGTCGACTCCACGTCGGCGTTCGCGTTCGAGAGCAACATCCCGGTCGAGTGCTGGTGGTGCCACTCGAGCGGGAGCTTCAGGTACTGCCGGGTGACCCGGCGGCGGTACGTCGCCTGCAGCCGGAACTGCATCACGCCCGCCCCGAGCCGGCGCCCGACGACACCGATCGCGTTCAGGATCGCGATCCCGATGAACAGCGAGATCAGCGCCGCGATCGTGCCGCCGCTGACGTCGCCGCGCTCGAACGCCGGGCGGATCAGGTGGTCGGTGGACCAGCCGAGCGCCCAGCCGCCGGCCACGGTCATCCCGCCGTACAGCATGCTGGCGAGCACGGACAGCGCGAAGATGCCCGGCTCCTCCCAGATCGCGACGCGCAGCACCCCGAACCCCCGCCGGGTGACGCTGCCCTTGTCTGGGACTTTCGGTGGCACGGGCAACACGCTCCAGGGACAGTCAGGTGCGAACACCAGGCACGGGAATGACAACGATTGACATTCTGCCATTCACACCCGACAACTACGATCGAGTATGTGACCGACTACAGCCGGGTAGAACGACTCGCACTCTGTGATCTGTTCGACGGGGTCGGGCCTGCCGCGCCGACTCTCTGCGAGGGCTGGGACGCCTACGACCTCGCGGTGCACCTGTACGTCCGGGAGGCGGATCCGGTGGCCGGACCGGGTCTGGTGATCTCGGCGCTGGCGGACACCACCGAGCGGCGGATGGCGCGGGCCAAGGAGAGATACGGGTTCGCCGAGGTGGTCGACAAGGTGCGGAACGGGCCGCCGCGCGCGTCGCTGTTCGCGGTCCCGAAGCTCGGGCCGCAGATCAACACCGCGGAGTACTTCATCCACCACGAGGACGTCCGCCGCGCGCAGCCGTCGTACGAGGTCCGCACGCTGCCGGCCGATCAGCAGGACGGGCTGTGGAAGGGGATCAAGCTGGCGGCGAGGTCGATGGCCCGCAAGTCGCCGACCGGCCTGGTGCTCATGCGGCCCGACGGGACGAGCGTGGTCGCGAAGCAGCCGACCGCGCTGGGCTCGGTCACGGTGACCGGGGAACCCGCTGAGCTGACGTTGTTCTGCAGCGGACGGCAGGCAGTCGCCGACGTGCAGCTCGACGGCGACCCGGAGGCTGTGGAGCAGCTCCGCAACGCGTCATTCGGGCTGTGACTCGGGCTCTGATCCCGTCGCTGCCCCGGCCTTCGCCCCGCGGCGGGCACGCTGGATCAGACTGCTCACGACCGTGGTGAGGACAACCAGCACGATCGCGGCCAGTACGCCCTGCCACGGCTCGTCGAAGAGGGCGTAGCCGAGCAGGCCGATGGCCATGTAGACGGCGGCCCACAGCGACGACGCGGTCAGGTCGACGAGCGCGAACCGCTCCCACCGGTACCCGGCGAGTCCGGCGGCGAGCAGCACCGGGACCCGGCCGCCCGGGATCAGCCGGGAGGTGAGCAGCACGCTGATCTCGTGCTCGGCCAGCCGGTCCTTGAGCGCGTCGAGTGACGCGTTGTCCCGCAACCACCCGATCCGCTTCGCCAGCCGCTCCCCGCCGAAACGGCACCCGGCGTACACGATCAGGTCACCGGCGTACGCCCCGGCCGCGCCCGCGATCAGTACGCCGACCAGCCCGATCGGGTTGCTGTGCGACGCCAGTACGGCGCCTGCCGACACCGCGGCACCCGTCGGCAGCACCGGGAGGACCGCCCCGACCAGAACAGCTCCCGCCAACGCGAACAGATACCAGAGGTCGAAGGTGGCATCGCCGGTCATGAGGGAACCTCGAGCGAACCGCCCGGTGTGAGGACCTCGACCTTGACCCCGGGATCGACGTTGGTCATCGCGGTCTTGAACCTCTCCCCCGGTGGCAGAAACAGCTCCGGCTTGATCCAGTCGCAGCCGATCGGCCAGAACGTCCCGAAATGTACCGGCACCGCGGTCGCCGCGCCGACCCGCCGCACCGCCTCCGCGGCCCGGACCGGGTCCAGGTGCCCGGGCCCGAGCGACGGCCCCCAGCCGCCGACCGGCACCAGCGCGACGTCGACCGGCCCGGCCTCGGCCGCGAGACCGTCGTACAGGTCGGTGTCCCCGGCGAACCAGACGCTCGGCGAGCTGTCGATCCGGTACCCGACCGCCGGCGCGCTGTACGACGACCACGGCAGCCGGCGGCCGTCGTGGTGCGCCGTGACGACGTCGATCTGCAACGCCCCGATCTTCAGCTGGTTGCCGGGAGCAACCTCGATGCAGCGGTCCGAGTACAGCGGCCCGCTGTCGGCGTGGATCAGCTTCGCGGCACCGCGCGGCACCACCAGCGCGGCGTCCGGCGAGATGAACGGCAACGACGTCAGGTGCAGGTGGTCGGCGTGCAGGTGCGACACCAGCACGGCGTCGCAGTCACCGGCCTCGGGCAACGGCGCCGGGCCGCGGCGGCGGCGCAGGTGCGCGATTCGCGCGGTCAGCACCGGGTCCGTGAGGAGCCGGGTGCCGTCCGCCTCGATCGTGGTGGTGGCATGACCCCACCAGGTGACGTGCATTCAGGCCTCTACCTTCGACTCGACCGGTTCTCGCTGGTCCTTGCGCTGCCCCAGCTTCTCCAGCCAGCCGATCAGCACCTCGTGTACCGCGTCCGAGCCTACGGGAGGCTCGCTCAACACCCAGCGGCTCGGGTGCACCAGCACCGCCTCGGTCTGCCAGCCGCCGATCCCGCCGTGGCACCCGACCAGCTCCTCGAACGCCGCCACCTCATGGGTGTAGTCGTCGACCCGGCTGACCACGACGAGGTCCCCGTTGTGCGGCATCTCCGCCTGCCGGAGCATCGAGGCGGCCGCGAGCTCGCCGTACGGCGTCAACGGGTCCTCCCCCTCGACGCGCCCGGAGCGCAGGACGTGCACCCCGGCGGCGCCGATGGCGACCGGGCCCTCGGCGAGCGAGTCGACGACCACGAACCCGATGCCGGGATGGGTCGCGAGGCCCGGGATCAGCTTCGGGTGCAGCAGCTCGATCTCCTCCAGCGGCACCCGGCCGGGGGTGGTCGCGAGGTAGATCAGCGCGAGGTTGCCGGACGCGGTGACGACCATCTGCTCGTCGGCCGCGATCTGCGGCTCGCAGTCCTTCGGGCCGAGCTCGACCTCGCCGGTCTTCACGTGCAGCGCCTTCCGGGTCACCGATCCGGCGACGCTGCGGCCCATCGTGAGCTCGGTGAGGAACGCGTTCACCTGGCCCCAGCCCTCCGAGCGGCCGACCGCCTGCACCGGCTCCTTGGTGGTGTCGACCAGGTCGTCGACCACCTCGGCGAGGGTCCGCCCGTACCGCTGCAGGAACGTCGACCCCTGGCTCTGGCCGTGGTCGGACAGGACGACGATCTCGTACGAGTGCGGCAGGATGTCGATGATCCGGCGCAGTGCACCGAGCACCCGGTCCAGGCCCTCCAGGGTCTGCAGCGACTCGGCGCGGGTCGGGCCGGCGTGGTGCGCGACCTCGTCGTAGTCGACGAAGTCGCAGTAGATCACCGGCGTGCCCTTGACCAGCTCGTCGGTGATCAGCGAGACGTTCAGGTCGCGAAGCAGAACGTTGGTGATCGCGCGCAGGAAGATGTACCCGCCGCCGCGCTTCACCCGCGGGACCAGGTGCCGGACGCGCTGCCGGCGGGCTTGGTGCAGCTCCTTGATCACCTCCGCCACGCACAGGATCAGGCCGCGCGCGGCACCCTGCGGGCTGGAGAAGAACCGGATGTAGCCCCGGCTGCGGCTGGTCGGCAGGGCGGCCCGGCTGAAGACCAGCTCGCACCTCTCGGCGTCGCCGGACCAGTTGTTGCTGATGCTGACGCCGCCGTCCGCGAGCAGCCCGCGCCCGGTCGACATCCGCTTCTCGATCTCCGCCGCGTCCCGGGCCCGGTTGGTGACCATCACCCGGCCGGTCTCCTTCTCGTACCACCGGAACGCCGGGATGTGCGTCGAGCCGCCGTGCAGGATGCCCGCCTGGCTCGCGGGCGTGGTCGCCGGGACGCCGGTGTGCCAGGTCTGCAGCGAGTGGTTGCCGTCCCGGATCCAGCCGCCGAGGTTCGGCAGGTTGCCCGCCAGCACCATCCAGTTCAGCAGCGGCGCCGACAGGCCGTCGATCTGGACGATCAGCATCCCGGTCTTCGACGCGGGCTGGATCCGCCGGGCCCGGCGGTGCACGACCCGCATCACCTCGGCGACGTACGCGTCGTCACTGCCCGCGTACGCGACCCAGCCGACGAAGGCGCTGATCGACGACATCACGATCGACACCAGCACCGGCGCCTCGACCCCGCCGTGCAGGTCCACGCCGGGGTCGACGGTGATCCCGAGGTACACCACCGCGAACTGCGACAGCAGTCCGCCGACGAGGACGCCGATCGAGCCGATCAGGACCGCGACCCCGGCGAGGATCCAGCGCATCAGCACCGAGAACACCGCCAGCAGCACGATCAGCCGGAGGACCGGCAGCCGGCCGTCGCTGCTGATCTGCGGGAGCAGCCAGAACGTCAGGGTCAGCGTGATCAGCGACGCGAGCCCGCCGTACAGCATGGCTCCCAGGCCACGTCCGGTACGGCGGAGATCCAGCCATACCGGACGTCGTCTGCGGGAGACCTGTTCTGGTGGTTTTGCCATCGCCTGCTTCCCCGTAGTGCCCAAGAAATGCACACTGTCCTGTACGAGACTACGGGGTCGTGCGGACGCTTTTACTGCACCTCGAGGTAGTCGACCTCCGTGTAGAGGGTGCCCTTGGTCAGCCGGATCGTGTTCCAGCCGGCGTTCAGCGTCACCGGGACGGCGCTCTCGTGCCAGTTGTCCCACCCCGTGACCGGGTAACTGACCGAGCCCACGTTGTTGCCATTGACAACGAGACCGTGACTGGCGGTGGACGCCGAACCGTTGGCGTACCCGACGTGCAGCGTGTAACTGCCGGCCACCGGCGCGAACACCGTGTTCTCCACCCACGAGTCCGCGTAGTCGATGTACGCGACCACCTTGCCGTCCGAGGCGCCGGCCGCGTTGTCGCGAACCGAGCAGTGGTTGAGCGTCCCGCGCTCAGCTTCGTACCGGACCCGGCTGCCGCGGACCACCGGGTAGTCGTTCGCGTACCCGACGTCCGCGACGTACAGGTGCCGGTCGCCGTTCACCCAGCCGTGCAGGAACACCTTGTCGCCGACGAAGTCCGCGCCGCCCGGCCCGCACACGTGGCTGTCGAACGTCGCGGTCGTCATCAACGGCCGGTACGCCGTGGTCCACGGGCCGCCGAGGCTCTTCGAGGTCGCGTACGACGTGAGGTAGTTGCAGTCGCTGTACCCGCCGCCGGAGAAGTAGAGCACGTACTGCGACCCGCGCTGGACCAGGTCGGGCGCCTCGATGATGCCGCTCGACGTCAGCATCGCGGTGTTGCCGCTCGCCAGCGTCTGGCCGTTGTTCGCGGTCTTGGTGAGCCAGAGCGTCGACGGCTTACTGACCGCGTTGCCGTCGTTCTTCCAGACCAGGTACCGGGTGCCGTCGTTGGCGACGAACGTGTTCGGGTCGATCGCGCCGCCGATGTCGAGCGGGCAGATCAGCGGCGCCGTACCCACGGGCTGGAACGGGCCGAGTGGGCTGGTCGCGGTGGCGACGCCGATGCACTGCCGGCCGGACGCCTTGTGCCAGGCGGTGTAGGTGAGGGTGTAGGTGCCGTCCGGGTTCGGGTAGACGTCCGGCGCCCAGGTGCGGCCCGGCTGGGCCCAGGCGCTCGACGGCCCGCCGGGCATGGCGTCGCCGCGGATCGTCCACGGGCCGTTCGCGCTCGGCGCGGTGGCGACGGGGACCGTGCCGTGGCTGCCGTTGGTCGCGTACGCGTACCAGGTGCCGTTCTGCTGGAAGACGTCCGGGTCGGGGAAGTTCTCGCCGATGATGTCGCTCGGGAACACGGCCCCGGCGGCGGCATGTGCCGGAACGGACAGGAACGTGGTCAAGCTCAGGGCGGCCACCAAGGCCGCCAGAAGTCGTCGCATGGGTGACTCCTCAGGTGGGGCGGATACCTGCGACTCCACTTTTACATCGATTCACCTGAAACACACCAGGGAATGAAGGAAGGAAAGAAAGGGAAGTTAGGGGTGGACCCCGGAGATTCCGGGGTGGAGACTCCCGCTAGTTGATTTCCGCCTGGATCAAGGGAGTGTCTCGTGAGTCTTTTACCGAGAGTGTCGGCACGCGGGGCGGTGGCCGCGGTAGCGGCGATCGCAGCCGTCGCCGGCGGCTTCGTCGGGCAGTCCGCGGCGACGCCGGCCGCCGTACAAGCAACACCGCTGCAGCAACGCCTGGACAGCCTGCTGAACGACAGCCGGTACGACGGCTCGCAGGTCGCGCTCGTGGTCCGCGACGCGACCACCGGCGAGACGCTGTACGACAAGGACGGCGCCGAGCGGCTGCTGCCCGCGTCGAACACCAAGCTGTTCACCTCGACGGCCGCGATGCACACGCTCGGCCCGTCGTACCGCTTCCACACCGACGTCCTCGCCACCGCACCCGTCCGCGGTGGACAGTTGCTCGGCAACCTCTACCTCAAGGGGTACGGCGACCCGACCGCGCTCGAGTCGGACTACGCCGGCCTCGCGAAACAGCTCAAGGCGGCCGGTGTCCGGCACGTCTTCGGCGATCTGGTCGCGGACGACACGTACTTCGACCACGTCCGGCTCGGCGACAGCTGGGCCTGGGACGACGAGCCGTACTACTACAACGCCCAGATCTCCGCACTGACGCTGGCGCCGAACACCGACTACGACTCCGGTACGGCGATCGTCGAAACCCGTCCGGGTGCGGCCGCGGGCGCTCCGGTGAAGCTCGACCTGGTGCCCGCGAACGGCGTACTCAAGCTGGTCAACACGGCCACCACCGGCGCGGCCGGCTCCGCGAACACGATCAGCGTCGACCGCGACCACGGCACGAACGTCGTCCGGATCACCGGGTCGATGCCGCTCGGGTCCGCGGTCGAGCAGGACTGGGTGACCGTCTGGGAGCCCGAGCTGTACGCCGCCGACGTGTTCCGGCGGGCGCTCGCCGCGCAGGGCATCACGGTCAGCGGGGCGATCAAGAACGCGGCGACCCCGGCCGGTGCCGGACGGCTCGCCCGGGACGAGTCGATGACGGTCGGCGAGCTGATGACGCCGTTCCTCAAGCTCTCCAACAACATGCACGCCGAGACGCTGGTGAAGACGATGGGCGCCGTCGCGGAGGCCGACGGCAGCTGGCCGGCCGGGCTCGACGTGGTGACGAAGTACGCCAAGACGCTCGGCGTCGACACCAGCCGGATCCGGCTCTCCGACGGCTCGGGCCTGTCCCGCAAGGTCAACGTCACCGCCGACTCGATCACCGACGTCCTGATCGGTGCGCAGAAGGAGTCGTGGTGGAAGCAGTGGTACGACGCACTGCCGATCGCGGGCAACCCGGACCGGTTCGTCGGCGGCACGCTGCGCAGCCGGATGCAGAACACGCCGGCCGCCAACAACCTGCACGGCAAGACCGGCTCGCTCACCGGGGTCACCGCGCTGTCCGGGTACGTCACGAACAAGGACGGCCGGAAGCTGGTGTTCTCGATGATCAGCAACAACTATCTGGTCAGCCCGCGCTCGATCGAGGACGCGGTCGGCGTCACGCTCGCGTCGTGGTCCGACCAGGCGCCGCCTGCCGCTTTGGTTGCGCCGTTCAAGGCTGCTTCGCCGGCGTGTGAGTCGGAGTGGGACAAGGCCTGCTAATCCGTTCGACAGGTACGGCGGCCATCCACCACCATGCGTGAATGACCGCCGTACTGCCTGACAAATACTCCGTGCGTCCGCCGGCGTTCGAGGACGCCCAGGCGATCCTGGACCTGGCCGGCGCCTACAACATCTCGGTGATCGGTTCGGCCGACTGGACGCTCGACGATGTGCAGGACGCGCTGAACGAGCCGGCCTTCGACGCCTCGCGTGATGCGTGGCTGGTGTTCGAAGGTGACCGGTTGGCCGGGTTCGGCTGGGTCTTCGGGAAGGGCGATCGGCGGCAACTCGACCAGGACGTGGTTGCCGCGGACCTTGAGCTCGAGCGGTGGTTGCTCGACCGGGTCGAGGAGCGCACGCGGGAGTTCGGGCGCGCGCACGGGCATTCGTCGGTGCAGCTGGACACCGTGGCCTATCAGGCTGACGCCGCCCGGCGCGACCGGTTGAAGGGTTATGGCTACCAGGTCGGAACCGTCTTTCACCGGATGCGGATCGACCACACCGGGGCGGTTCCCCGGCCGGAGGTTCCGGCTGGGGTTGTGGTGCGGCGCGGCACGCCCGACGAGGCGGGTCAGCGGGCGGCACACGGCGTACTGAACGCGGCGTTCGACGGGCAGTTCGGGTTCACGCCGCGGTCGTTCGAGGAATGGCGGGCGGCGCAGGAGGTCCACTCGGCGTTCGACTGGTCGCAGCAGACGGTGCTGGAGGTGGACGGCGAAGCGGTGGCGATGCTGTCCGCGAACGACCAGTTCGTCGAGGACGAGAACTGCGGGTACGTCGGGCGGCTCGCCGTCCTGGAGAAGGCACGCGGGAAGGGGCTCGCGAAGTTCCTGCTCCGGGACCAGTTCGCGATCGACGCGGCGAACGGGCGGTCCGGGACGATCCTGCACGTCGACACGAACAACCCGACGCCCGCGCTCGGCGTGTATCTGTCCGTCGGGATGCGGGCCGTGCTGGTGATGGAGGTCTGGCGACTCGAGGTCGCGGTATGAGCCTGCCGAGCGGCTACACCTGGCGGCCGATGCGGCTGCAGGACGCATCGGTGGTCGCCGAGCGGTCGGCCGCCTACACGTCCGCGTTGCTCGGATTCGCGAAGCACAGTCCCGAGGACGTCGCGAACTACCTGCGCGACCCCGGGACGAACCCCGCCACCGACGGGTGGATGGTGTTCGGCCCGAACGGCTTCGCGGGGTCGGCCACAGCCGTGCCGATCACGGGCGGGAGTCACGTCACCGTCGACATCCTCGGCACCGAACCGGCCGTCCTCGACTGGCTGCTCGAACAGGCGGAAGGCCGTGCGGTCGCGGCGGGCGGTCGAGCGGCCGCGCTTCGGGTAGGGGCGATTCGGCAGGACGAGTTGTTGCCGACCGTGCTTGCCGCTCGCGGGTACTCGATCGGTACGTCGGTGCACCGGATGCGGATCAGCTTCGACGGGCCGGTGGCGGAGCCCGTGGTGCCGGACGGGATCGTCGTACGGCGAGGTGCTCCGGACGAGGCGAGCCGGCGGGCGGCACACGCCGTACTGATGGAGGCGTTCGCCGACCAGCCCGGGACGCTGCCGCGGCCGTTCGACGCGTGGGTGGCGTCGCGGGAGAGCCGGTCGACGTTCGACTGGTCGCAGGTGACGATCCTGGAGCAGGCCGGGCAGGCGGTCGCGATGACCGAGTGCAACGACAACTTCGTCAGCACGGACAACTGCGGGTACGTCGGACGCCTCGCCGTCGTGTCGTCCGCCCGCGGGCGCGGGCTGGCCAAGTACCTGCTGCGCAACGCCTTCGCCGTCGATTCGGCGGCCGGCCGCTCCGGCACGATCCTGCACGTCGACACCAACAACCCGACTCCCGCGGTCGCCCTCTACACCGGCGTCGGCATGCGCCCGGACCTGATCAGCGACATCTGGACCCGCACCGCTTGAGGATTGCCTCCGGGAGATCTGAGAGATTACTCTCGAAACATGTCTCTCAGGAATCCGTACGGCGATTTCGAGATCACCGACCCGCAGGCGATGCGCGCGCTCGCGCATCCGGTCCGGCTCGCCGCGCTCAGCTACCTGCAACGGCACGGTCCCGCGACCGCCACCCAGCTGTCCGAGCATGTCGGCGCCTCGCCGTCGGTCACCAGCTGGCACCTGCGGCACCTGGCCGGGTTCGGGCTGGTCAACGACGGTCCGCCGCCGAGCGGCTCCGACAAGCGGCAACGCTGGTGGTACGCGGTCGCGGGCGGCTTCCGCTACGAGATGCCGGACACTCCGGAGGGCGTCGAGGCCGGCCGGCTGCTCCGGACCGAGATCATGAACCAGGCTCTGGAGGCGGCGCAGACCTGGCTGTCCGACACCGAGCCGAACCTGGACCCCGAGTGGAGCAGGCGGGCCGGATCGGCGAACACCTTGCTGGTGATCACCCCGGACGAGGCGGACGCGATCGAGTCCGCGATCGAGCAGCTGCTGGCGCCGTACGTCCAGCGCCGCGACGCCGGCGACGTACCGCAGGACGCGCGGCCGGTCCGGCACCTGCGGATCTCCTTGCCCGAAGCAACGGGCTCCTGATGAGCACGCTCGCCGCCACGAGCCTCTGGCGGGACGCCCGGTTCCGCAGATTCTGGTCCGCGCAGGGCGTCTCCGAGTTCGGCGACCGGATCACCGAGCTGGCGCTGCCACTGATCGCGGTCACGATGCTGGACGCCTCCCCCAGCCAGGTCGGTTTCCTGACCGCGGCGGTCTGGCTGCCGAACCTCGCGTCGTTGTTCATCGGCACCTGGGTCGACCACCGCCGCGACAAGCGCCCGCTGATGATCGCCGCCGACCTCACCCGGACGGTGCTCCTGCTCACGCTGCCGGTCGCCTACTGGTCCGGTTTCCTTGCCCTCGGCCACTTGTACGCGATCGCGGTCCTCGCCGGTACGGCGCATGTCGTGTTCAACACGGCGAACGCCTCGTTCTTCGTCCGGCTGGTGGATCGCGAGCAGTTCCTGGAGGCGAACAGCAAGCTGTCGGCGACGCGGTCGATCTCGTTCATGGGCGGGCCGGCCGTCGCCGGTCTGCTGGTGCAGTGGCTGACCGCGCCGCTCGCGATCCTCGTCGACGCGTTCACGTTCGTGTTCTCGGCGGTGCAGCTCAGCCGGCTGAAGATCGATCCGGGCCCGGCGGAGGAGTCCGGCGAGCCGATCCTGCGCCGGGCGGCGGCCGGGATGCGGTACGTGCTGAAGCATCCGTACATCAGCCGCAGCCTGGGCTGTGCGACCACGGTGAACTTCTTCAACCTGATGAGTACGGCGCTGCTCGTGCTGTTCGCGAGCCGCATCCTCGGGCTGTCGGCCGGGGTCATCGGTCTGGCGTTCGGCATCGGCGCGTCGGGCGGACTGCTCGGCGCGGTCAGCGCCTCCCCGCTCAGCCGCCGGTTCGGCGCCGGGCCGGTGATCGCGTTCGGCGCCGTCGTGTTCCCGACCTCGATCGCGATCGCCGCGCTGGCGAACGGTCCGCTGTGGGTGAAGGCGGTCGCGCTGGCGGCGGCCGAGTTCGTCGGGGCGTTCGCGGTAATGTGCTTCGACATACCACTGAACGCCTTGCAGGCCGCCGTCTGCCACGACAACATGCGCAGCCGGGTGGCGGGGGCGTTCAGCAGCATCAACTACGGCATCAGGCCGCTCGGCGCGGTCGTCGGAGGGTTCCTCGGCACCTGGATCGGTGTCCGCGAAACCCTCCTCGTCTCCGCCGCCGGCGGCCTGTTGTCCGTCGTGTGGCTGATCGGCTCACCCATCATCCGCACTCGCGAGCTGACGGGCCTGGAGCCGCCTGACTAGTCCTCGACCAGTTCCTCGACGACCTCGACCTTGTTGACGGTCTTGCGGAGCGGGACCTCCTTGATGAAGATCACCGCGATCAGGCTGACCACCGCGCAGGCGGCGGCGATCAGGAAGATCCGTCCGGTGGCGTCGCCGTACGCGTGCCGGACCAGCGCGGCCAGCTGCGGCGGGAGGTTCTTCACGTCCAGCAGGCTCGTGCTGCCGGAGCCGCCCTCCTGGAGTTTGCGCGCGGCTTCGGCGCCGTTCGGACCGGCGAGCACGCCGGCCACGATCAGGTCCTTGACCCGGGCGGCGAGCACCGCGCCGAGCGCGGACACGCCGACCGCACCACCCAGGCTGCGGAAGAACGCGACCGTCGCGGACGAGGCGCCGATCTGGGTGACGTCGACGGTGTTCTGGACGGCGAGCACCAGGTTCTGCATCGTCATACCCATGCCGAGGCCCATCGCCAGCATGCCGAGTCCGACGTACCAGTAGGGCGTGCTGTGGTCGATCGTGCCGAGGATCAGCAGGCCGGCGAGCAGCAGGACGCCGCCGGAGACCAGGTACCGCTTCCACTTGCCGTAGCGGGTGATCAGCTGACCCGATCCGGCCGAGCCGATGAACGAGCCGAGCATCATCGGGATGGTCAGCAGGCCGGCCTCGGTCGGGCTGTACCCGCGGGCGATCTGGAAGTACTGCCCGAGGAACAGCGCGCTGCCGAACATCGCGACACCGACCGACAGGCTGGCCACGATCGCCAGCGCGGTGGTGCGCTCCCGGACGACCTTCAGCGGGACGAGCGGCTCGGCGACCCGGTTCTCGACGAGTACGGCGAGGAAGCCGACGAGCAGCGTGCCACCGACGAACAGGGCGGACTGCCAGGACATCCACGCGAACTTCGTACCGGCGAAGGTGACCCACAGCAGCGGCAGGCTGGCCGCGATGCTGATCAGGACCGCTCCGAGGTAGTCGATCTGGACCTTGCGCTTGAGCAGCGGGAGGTGCAGGTACTTCTGCAGGATCACCAGGCTGACGACGGCGAGCGGGACGCAGACGTAGAAGCACCAGCGCCAGCCGAGCCACGAGGTGTCGACGATGACGCCGCCGATGAGCGGGCCGCTGACGGTCGCGACCGCCATCACGGCGCCCATGTAGCCGGAGTACCGGCCCCGCGACCGGGGTGGGATCGCGGCACCGATGATGGCCTGGGCGAGCGCCATCAGACCGCCCATCGCGAGACCCTGGAGGACCCGGGCACCGATCAGGAACGGCACGTTGTGGGACAGGCCGGCCAGCGCGGACCCGATCACGAAGACCGAGATCGCCAGCTGGACCAGCAACTTCTTGCTCACCAGGTCGGAGAGCTTGCCCCAGATCGGCGTGGACACCGTGGTGGCCAGCAGGCTCGCGGTGAGGACCCACGTGTACTGCGTCTGGGTGCCCTCGAGGTCGGCGATGATCGTCGGCAGGGCATTGCTGACGATCGTCGAGCTCAGCATCGCCGTGAACAGCGCGGCGAGCAGGCCGATCAGGATCTCGAGGATCTCCTTGTGGGTGAGTTCCGGCGCAGCGAGCGTCTGCTGCCGGGTCTCGGTGACAGTCATTACTCTCCAGTCTTGGGGCTTTGCCTCACGAGTTTGTTGGCCTCGGTGATCGCGACCGCGACCCGCTGCATCGTTGCGGCGGCCGCCGTCATCGCGTCGTCGTCGAGGTCTGCCAACGCGGTTCTCAGTTGCCGGGTGTAGGCGGAGTACATGGCCTCCAGCCGGGCCTTGCCCTCGGCCGAGAGGCTGACCAGTCCGACCCGGGCGTCGGCCGGATCCGGCCGACGGCTCACCAGTCCGTCGGCCTCCAGCGCGGTCAACTGCCGGCTCACCACCGACGCGTCGACGCCGAGCTTGCCGGCGATCTCGCCGCCGCGCTGCTCACCGTCCTTCATCAGCACCTTCAGCACGCTCGCGTCCGACCGGCGCAGTCCGCCGTCGCCGCCGGTGAGGTGCCGGTGCTCGATACAGCGCACGGCCCTGATCAGGGAACTGACCCCCTCGAGCAGCTCCTGAGCCGCCGCATCCCGCTCTACCCCGGGGACGAGGGGTTGCTGAGCTAGTTGCATAACCCAACTATATACACGGATAGTTGGTTTCCACAACCATATGCGCAGGGTGTGGATAAGTGGTTACTACCTGTGAGAGTGCCTCAGCCGAGGTCGGTGTTGAGGCGGGCGAGCAGGCGGCCGAGGTCGGCCAGATCGGCCGGGTTCCAGCGGTCGAGGATGGCGCGGAACTCGGTTTGCCGCTGGGTCCGCATCGCCTCGTAGCGCTCGGCGCCGGACGTGGTCAGCCGGAGCAGGCGGGCGCGGCCGTCGTCGGGGTCGCCGACGCGTTCGATCAGGCCCAGGTTCTCCAGCTGGGTGATGCCGCGGCTGACCGTGGACTTGTCGAGGCCGAGGACATGCGCCACGTCCGACGCCCTCACGCCCGCACTCGGGCCCGTACCCGCGCCGAGCTCGATCTGCGAGATCAGCGCGTAGCCGGCCGCGTCCATGTCCGGGTGCACCCGGCGGGCGAGCCGCAGCGACGCGGACCGGGACCGGCGGAACAGCGCGGACAGCTCCAGCTCGATCGCCGCGACCAGTTCCTCGGAGTGCTCCACCTTGGTGTTCACCGCACCACGATCCCGGCGTCCCGGAGCGCCCGCTTCACGTCCGCGATCCGGAAGTCACCGAAGTGGAACACACTGGCCGCGAGGACCGCGTCCGCACCGGCCTGCACCGCCGGCGGGAAGTGCTCCGGCGCCCCCGCTCCCCCGCTGGCGATCAGCGGTACGTCGACCACCGCGCGGACCGCCTTGATCAGCTCCAGGTCGAAGCCCTGCTTCGTGCCGTCGGCGTCCATCGAGTTCAGCAGGATCTCCCCCGCCCCCAGCTCGCACCCGCGCCGCGCCCACTCGATCGCGTCCAGCCCCGCGGACCGCCGCCCGCCGTGGGTCGTCACCTCGAACCCGCTCGGCTGCTCGGCGGACCGCCGTACGTCCAGCGACAGCACGAGCACCTGGTTGCCGAACCGGTGCGCGATCTCGCGGATCACCTCCGGCCGCGCGATCGCGCCGGTGTTGATCCCGACCTTGTCGGCGCCCGCCCGGAGCAGCCGGTCCACGTCCGCCGCCTCCCGGACCCCGCCGCCGACGGTCAGCGGGATGAACACCTGCTCGGCCGTCCGCCCGACCACGTCGTACGTCGTCTCCCGCGCGCCGGAGGACGCGGTGATGTCGAGGAAGGTGAGCTCGTCGGCGCCCTCGGCGTCGTACACCTGAGCCATCTCGACCGGGTCGCCCGCGTCCCGCAGATCGGCGAAGTTGACGCCCTTGACCACACGGCCGGCGTCGACGTCCAGACAGGGAATCACTCGTACGGCAAGACTCACGCGGCCAAGCGTAGCGTTCAGAGCGAGAGGATCAGCCCGAAGACCACACCGAGGAACAGCACACCGACGAGGATGCCCGCGAGTACGGCGGGGTTGCTGCCACTGTTGCGTGGGGCGCCTGGTACCGGCGGGAGGTTGAAGAGGTTGGTGATCCGTTGTGGGACCTGGACGCCGCGGATGATGGCATCACGGAGCGCCTGGGTCAGTGCCGGGCGGACGTGGTGCGGCACAGGGATCTGGATCGACACATCAGTGATGTCGTCGTGCAGGCGGATCCAGAGTGCGCCGCCTCGGCTGCGTTCCCAGCGGGTGGCGGTGAGGCGGGTCAGGTCGACCGACTGGCGGCCGATCAGGGTGGCGACGTCGAGGTACGGGCCGTTGATGCGCGGGTGCCATCCCATGTTGCCGATCAGGAGCGAGATCGCCACGAGGCCGACAGAGGTCACGACGAGGGCGACGGTGGTGAGGTGCGATCGTGTGCCTGCGCTGACCAGGAACGCAACTGTGACCGCGACCGTGAGGATCAGTCCGGCGGCGGTTCCGTAGCGCACCAGCCGCGACATGCGCCGAGGCCGCCGTTCGTCCACGCGGGCAACGGTAACTATTGAGGGGGTTATGCGCCTGGTAGCCGCATGTCGGCGGGGCCGTCAACAGGCTGTGGGGTCAGGCGACAGGCAATAGCTTGTCGTCAGCCCCCGACACGCGCGCTCAGCCCCGACCAAACGCCCAGCAACCAACCCGCGGTTACCCGGTCCCGGCGGTCCCTGGGGCCCGGGTGGTCCCCGGTGGTCCGGCGGTCCCCGGCGGTCCCCGGCGGTCCCCGGCGGTCCCGGCGGTCCGGTGGTCCGGCGGTCCCGCGGTCCCGCGGTCCCTGCGGTCCCGGCGGTCCGGTGGTCCCGGCAGTCCGGGCGGTCCCCGGTGGTCCCCGCGGTCCCGGCGGTCCGGGCGGTCCGGGCGGCCCCATGGTCCGGGCGGTCCCGGCGGTCCCCGGTGGTCCGGTGGTCCCCGCAGTCCGGGCGGCCCGGTGGTCCCGGCGGTCCGGGGGTCCCGACGGTCGGGTGGTCCCGACGGTCGGGTGGTCCCAGTGGTCCGGGTGGTCCCAGTGGTCCGGGTGGTCCAGTGGTCCGGGTGGTCCCAGCGGTCCAGGTCCCCGCGGTCCGGGTGGTCCCGGCGGTCCCCGCAGTCTTCAAGGGTGGGCGGGCGGGACACCAACCTCCACACCCGGCTACCACCCCCGCATCCCACCACCTCAAGGGCGGGTGGGCGGGCCAGCACCTCCACCAACCGCGAACCCATCCGCGCCCCACCACCTCAAGGGCGGGTCGGCGGGACACCACCCCACGCCCCGGCGGCAACCCCCACACCACACCACACCACACCACACTTGAGGGTGGGTGGGGGACGCCAAGTGTGTGCCGGGGTTACTTCCAGGCGCGGCGGCGGTTGTCGGTGGACTTCATGGGGCGGGTGGACTCCCAGACGCGGCGCCAGCGGGCGGCGTCGGGGCCGGTTTGGGCCGGGGAGGCGCCGATGGCCGCGCGGCGGCGGGACTCGTACCAGGTGGTGGACTCCTCGTCGAGGAGGGCCGAGACGGCGGCAGCGATCCGGGGGGCGAAGTCGCGGGCGCTTTCGCCGGCAGCCGGCCGCAGCGGGTCGCCGTACCGGACGTGGACGGCGGGGCGGCCGGGGACGGGCCAGCCGCGGCCGCGGGGCATGGCGGCGAAGGAGCCCTTGATGCCGACGGGGATGATCGGTACGTCGTGTTCGACGGCCAGGTACGCCGCACCCATCCGGAACCGCTGCACCCATCCGTCGGGCGAGCGGGTGCCTTCGGGGAACACGACGACGTTCCAGCCGTCGGCGAGCAGGTCGCCGGGCGTGGCGCTCATCTTCCCGCCGCGCCGTTCGATTGGGAACGTGTTGAACACGATCGCCGACCCGGCAGCCCGCCACCACGTGTCGAAGAAGTAGTCCGCCGCGGCCGCGAACGCGGTACGGCGACGCATCGCGTCGGGCAGCGACAGCAGCAGCAACGGGGTGTCGAGGTGCGACGAGTGGTTCGCGACGATGATCGCGGGCCCGTCGAGCTTGAGCAGCGAGTCGAGGCCGCTGACCTGCGGGCTGACCTCGAAGTTCAACACCGCGTTGAGCGGGCCCTTCTGGATCAGGTCGCGGACCGCGATGGCGGCCGGCGTCCGGGCCCACTTGGTCGGGAAGACCGTGGTCTCCTTCGGGATCACGTACGGCTCGGCGGACCGCGGGACCTGCGGCCGCCGGCCCCAGCGCCATCCGCGCGCGACCTGCCGGACGTCGCGCGCGGTGTCGCGGCCGAACTTCACCAGACCGGCACCCATCAGCGCACGTCCGCGAGCAGGTGCGGCGGGTTGTGCAGGTACGTGATCGACGGCGACCGGCCGACCGAGTGGCTGACCATCTCGAGCGCGTCGGACAGCGTCGACGCGGACCGGAAGCCCATCCGCTCGACGGTCTTGCGGTTCGCGCCGACCCAGACGATGTCGCCGCAGTGGTCCAGCGCGTGCGAGATCCAGTACCACATGTAGAACGGGTGTACGCCGTGGTACGCGTTCGACGTCCGGTACAGGTGGATGTACCACGGGTCCTCGGCGTACTGCTTCTCGAACTTCGCCTCGATCGTCGCCGGGTCGGTGCTCTCGGCAAGCACTTCCTCGAAGAAGTCGACGTACGACGGGTGGTGCAGCTGGCTGAACTCGTAGTCCACCGGGTGGTACAGGATCACCGCGCCGTCCTTGCGGACGATCGGCTGGCCCAGGTACGAGTTGAAGTAGTAGCCGAGCCCCATGCAGGCGGCGAGAATCGGGTTCATCACCGAGTTCACGTTGTACGGCCCGATGAACGGGACGCCCATGATCGCGACGTCGGCCTGGCCCTGGACCTCGACCTTGTGCTGGCGGTGCACGGCTTCGATGGTCTTCTCGTGCACAGGCTCGATCTTGCCGGCGGTGACCCCGGTCAGACCGTAGTTGGACCGGACGTCCTGGAAGATCTTCCGCCGGATCCGGGTCGGGGCGACGTCGAGACCGCGCTTGGCGGCCAGGTAGGAGCCCTGGTCCTTGATCGACCACTCCCACTCGCGCTTCTGCAGGAACTCCAGCGGCCCGCCGAAGATGTCGTTGTTCAGCGTGGTCTCGATCTGGAAGACCTTGACGTGCTGGGTCAGCACCTCGCCCATCCGCCAGGCGGAGTGGTGCATCTTGGACGCCTTGTGGTCCATGAACGACCGCGAGTGGATCATCGTGTGGCTGTTGTGGTGGTGCTTCAGCGACTTGTACGACGCCAGCCCGATCGACGTGGACTTGTGCCCGCCGTCCATCGCGACCAGGTTCACGTTCACGTAGACCAGCAGGTCGGACTCGGCCGCCCGCTTGGAGATCTCGACGTCCTCGCCGTGCCGGGTCTGACCGAGGTGGGTCAGGTTCGCGGCGTCCTCGGCGTCGAAGTTGTAGAGCTTGCCGTCGGGGTAGAACGACCGGAACACCCGCTCGCCGACGATGTCGCGCAGCTCGTTCGGGGTGAGCCGGCGGTGCAGCGCGTTCGCCGAGATCAGCTCGACGTCGTCGACGCCGGCCTGCGCGGCGAGCTCCAGCACCGCCTCGATGATGCGCTGCCGGATGTCCGGCTTCTTCATCGGCGGCAGTGGGATCGAGATGTCGTCGAACGCGATCGTCAGCCGCATCCCGGCGCGTAGCAGCTCCGGCAGCGGCTCCGACTCGATCGGGTGCAGCAGCGCGTTCTGGATCGCCTCGTCGACATCCCGGACCGGCGGCAGCGCCTCCGGCGGGTACACCACCCGGGTGCCCTGCGGGAATCGCTCCAGCAGGAAGCCCTCACCGTTGTGCACGAGCAGCGGCGGCGTCCGGTCGTCCACCTCAAGCACGAAACCTGGCCGAGACATGTCAGAACCTCTCTCGTCGTACGTACTGCAGTGTCACGGCCCTCATGAGGCCCTCACATCGAAAGCAACCTTGACCGTGCCGAGGCGGCCGGCCGAATGCGCGTGGTCAAGAGCCTCGCGCCAGCGGTACAGCGGATAGCGGGCGCCGACGATCCCGTCCAGCGGGGCGCGGCCGGCGAGTTCCAGTGCGGTCTCGAACGCCGGGCGGCCGTTCGGCTCCTCCCGCGCGGAGGCGTACGTGCCGGTCACCTCGAGTTCGCGGAACCAGACCGGCGACAGATCGGCGCCGGTGGCCGGCATCCCGGACAGTACGACGCGCCCGCCGGCCTTGGTGACCCGCAGTACGGTGTCGATCGAGTCCTTGCTGCCGACCGCGTCGACGGCGACGTCGACGCCGCCGAGCAGGAACTCGGATGCGCCGAACTCGGGCTTCAGCCGGAACGCGCCGGTCGACCGGCGGACGCCGCGGAACACCTCGTCGGGCGCGACGACGTCGCTGGCCCCGAAGGCACGCGCCAGTTCACGCTGCTTGGGGTGCTTGGCGACGACCGTGATCCGGCCGGCCTGGGTCAGCTCGCGCAGCGCCAGCGTCGCGAACAGACCGACGGCGCCGGCACCGCTGACGAGTACGGACTGCCCGGGCTGCACGTTGGCCCGCAGCGCGGCGTGCACCGCACCGGCCAGCGGCTCGACGAGTACGGCGCGCTCGTCGGACATCCCGTCCGGTACGGCGTACAGCTGGCTGCGGTGGGCGACGAGGAGATTGCCCCAGCCGCCGCCCGTGTCCTGGCAGAAGCCGGTCTGCAGGCCCGGCGCCACGTGGCCGACCGTGATCCGGTCGCACCGGTTGGTGTTCCCGGACACGCAGTTCTCGCAGGGCTCGACGCCGCGTGCCGCGCAGGTCAGCACGGAGTCCATCACGACCCGCGTGCCCTTCGGCAGGTCCTCGCAGTCGTCGAGCAGTTCGCCGACGATCTCGTGACCCGGCACGAACGGCATCGACACGACAGCAGAGAAGTACAGCTTGGTCGAACCGGTCACCATGCCGAGGTCCGAGCCGCAGATGCCGGACAGGATCGGGCGGATCCGCGCCCAGCCGGCCCGTTCGGCCTTCGGCTCGTTGATCGTGACCAGGCGCAGCGGAGCGGCCGGGCCGGTCAGGATGCCGGGGATCCGGCCGCCGACCGCCTTGGCCGCCAGGAACTTGGCCGGCGACCGGTACATCTCGAGTGCGAGCATCATCGAGCCGAACCTCCAGAACGCTGCACCCCTGGGAGCTCCAGACGGGACGAGGTGGACGGGGTCTTCCAGTCGACGATCTGCCAGCGCGCGGCCCGGGCGGCCCGGAACAGCGACACGTCCGGCGAGACCGCGACCGGGTTGCCGACCGTCGACAGCATCGGCAGGTCCGAGTGGCTGTCGGCGTAGGCGAAGGACTTGGACAGGTCGATCCCGGTCTGCCGCGCGTGGTGCTTGATCCACGCGGCCCGGGACTCGCCGACCAGCGGCGGCCCCGACAGGAAGCCGGTGCAACGGCCACGGTCGTCGACGGCCAGCTCGGCCGCGACGATCTCGTCGAACAGCGGCTCGAGCGGGCGGGTCAGCGGCCGGACGGCGCCGGTGATCAGGATCGTCTTGTGCCCGGCGGCGCGGTGCTCACGGATCCGCCGTACGGCAGCACCGCTCAGCCGTTCGAGCACGTGCTCGGCGAGGATCTCGTCGACGATCTGGTTCAGTTCCTCGAGATCGGCACCGGCGTACCGGCGGTAGATGGTGCGGAGGAACGTGCCGCGGTCCTCGCGTTCGGCGGCGATCAGCTTCGGCAGCTTGCGGAGCATCGCGCCGATCTCGCCGGCGCGCTGCGGGCCGTCGAGCTCGGGCAGCCGCATCCACAGGTAGGTCTCGATCACGTTCGAGGACAGCAGCGTGCCGTCCATGTCGAACGCCGCGATCACCTTCGCCGTGTCCGACGTGGAGGCTTCGACCTTCTTCAGTACCCCGGCCGACTCGGCGAGCGCCTTGTTCCGCTTCTTCCGGACGACGTCGAGGCGGCGCATCGACTCGGTGACGCTCGGGCAGTGCAGCTCCTGCAGGTAGTACTGCCAGTCGACGACCGAGGTGTCGCAGGCGAACTTCTCCTTGTCGTCGCCTTCGAGCCCGTTGTGCAGGGCGAGCACGTTGTCGTCGATGAACTGCAGCTCGGCCTGCGCGTACTCGGAGTACAGGTCCATGTAGCGGCGCAGGAAGTCCAGCCGGCGCTTCTGTACGTCGAGCTCGCGGGCGTACTTGCGGGTCCGCTCGCCGCGCGGGACCCGGGTGATCACGGCGTCGGCGATCTTGTGCGCGCGCTCGCCGTACCGGAGCATCGTCTCGACCGAGTCGCCGCCGGGGAACTTCCACACCGGCAGCCGGACCGCGCCGCGCTCGCCGAGGTCGAACGGGTGCTTGGAGAAGTACGCGCGGACGCCGGCGTACAGCTGCTCGAAGGTCAGCGGGTTCCGGGCGCCGGAGCCGATGTGGTAGTACTCCGGCTTGCTCAGCTCTGGCTCGGTCGCCATCACCGCGCAGATCGCGCCGACCACGTGGTCGACCGGGATGATCTCGATCACCGAGTCCGGCGACGCCGGGAACTCCGGCAGCTCGCCGCGGCCGTACGCGAGGATCAGCGGCTCGGCCATCTTGAAGCCCTCGATCCAGCCCGGATGCGGGCTCTGCACCGCGGACTCGATGATGGCCGGCCGGACGATCGAGGTCGGCAGCGTGCCGGAGAACTCCTCCACCACCCGCTCGCCGAGCGCCTTGGTGAACGTGTAGCAGTCGGTCCAGCCGAGGCTGCGGGCGCGCTCGGTGCCGGTCTCGACGAGCCGCTTCGCGACCCACTCGATCCGGCGCCGCTCGGTGTCGGCCGCGGCGGTCAGGTGGCCGGCACGGCGGTGCAGCTTCTCGGACTCCTTGCGGAACTTCGCCAGCATCGGCGCGGACCGGGACTGCTCCTCGATCCGGGCCTTCATCGCCATCCCGGCCTCGGCCTCGGTGCGCCAGTCGACCAGGTGCTCGACCGGGGCCTCCGGGATCGCGCCGCGCCGGCGGCCCGCGGTGTACGCGGTGGAGATGTGCACGTAGTGCACCGGGCGGCCCGTCTCGACGATCCGCTCGAGCAGGCTCTTGGTACCGAGCACGTTGGTCGTGAAGGCCTCGTGGATCGGCGGGTCGAAGCTCACGTCGCCGGCGCAGTGCACGACGATGTCGAGATCCTTGGGCAGCTCCGGTACGTCGGACAGGTCGCCGTCGATGACGTGGATCCGGGCCGCCGACAGCGCTTCGGCGTCGGCGTACTCCGTGCCCTCGCCGTAGAACGGCTTGAAGATGTCCTTGCGGAGCAGTTGCGCCATCCGGTCCGCGCCGGTCAGCGAGCCCTTCGGCCGGATGATCGCGGCCACGGTGGTGCCGGGCAGCTCACCGATGATCCGGTGCAGCAGCGCCTCACCGACGAAGCCGGTGACGCCGGTGACAAGGACCTTCTTGTCCTTGAGCTTGTCGGCCAGACTCACTTGTCGCCTCCACGCGTGAGCTCGAGTGCCTCGGTCAGGGTGAACGCGCCGGCGTACAGCGCCTTGCCGACGATGACGCCCTCGACGCCGTCGGCGACCAGCGTGCTCAGTGCCCGCAGGTCGTCCAGGCTGGACACGCCGCCGGACGCGACGATCGGCTTGTCGGTGCGGGCGCACAGGTCCCGGTACAGGTCCAGGTTCGGGCCCTGGAGCATGCCGTCCTTGGTGACGTCGGTGACGACGTACCGCTCGCAGCCGGCCGCCTCCAGCCGGGCGAGAACCTCGTACAGGTCGCCGCCTTCCTTGGTCCAGCCGCGGGCGGCCAGCGTCCGGCCGCGGACGTCCAGGCCGATCGCGACCCGGTCGCCGTACTGCTGGATGATCCGGTCGCACCACTCCGGGTCCTCGAGCGCCGCCGTACCGATGTTTACCCGGCGGGCACCGGTGGCCAGTGCAGCTTCCAGGGAGTCGTCGTCGCGGATGCCGCCGGACAGCTCGACCTGTACGTCGAGCTTGCCGGTCACCTCGGCGAGCAGCTCACGGTTGGAGCCCCGGCCGAACGCCGCGTCCAGGTCGACGAGGTGGATCCACTCCGCCCCCGCCTCCTGCCAGGCCGTCGCCGCCGCCAGCGGATCGCCGTACGACGTCTCGCTGCCGGCCTCGCCCTGCACCAGCCGAACCGCCTGCCCGTCCGCCACGTCGACGGCAGGCAGCAGCACCAAATGCTCAGACATGGCCCACACCCTAGAGGGCTTTGCTGAGAGATCCGTAACCCGGAGCCCTCCTGAGTCGTTTGAAATCGATCTGTCTCAGCAATACCAGTGGCGTCAATGGTATTACGCCTAGGCTTGGCCGGGTGGTCACCCTGGAGCAGCTCGAACGCGACCCTCATCCCACCCTCGCCGCTGTCCGGCCGGTCGGCTGGATCGAGGCGCTGAACTCCTGGGTGGTCACCGGCCGCGCCCTGGCTGTCCAGGTCCTTCGCGACCCGGAGACCTTCACGGTCGACGATCCACGGTTCTCCACCGCGCAGGTGGTCGGCCCGTCGATGCTGTCGCTCGACGGCGACCCGCACAAGGCGCACCGCGACCCCTTCGAGTCGCCGTTCGGCCTCGCCGAGACCCGCCGCCGCTTCACCGAGCCGGTCCGGCGGACGGTGGCCGAGCTGATGTCCGCCGTGAGCTCACCGGCCGATCTGCGGACCGGCCTGGCGGGCCCGTTGTCCGTCGCCGTGGTCGCCTACTCGTTGGGCATCCCACCGGCCTCGGCTCCGACGGTTCTGGGCTGGTACTCGGCGATCTCCGAGTCCGTGTCGGGGGTGTCGGCGGGGCGGCCCGTGACCGAGGCCGGTAGTGCGGCGTTCGCCGAGTTGCACAAGCACGTTGCCTCGGGCATCGACGGGCAGGACTCGTTGCTGGCGGCCGCGGCACACGAGGGGCTCGGCGTGGACGAGGTGGTGGCGAACGCCGCAGTGCTGATGTTCGGCGGGATCGAGACCACCGAGGGGATGATCACCAACGCCCTCTGGCATCTGCTCACCAACCCTTCCCAACTCGAGTTGGTGCTGGCCGACCCGGCACTTCTCGCCAACGCCGTCGAGGAATCCCTCCGACTCGAACCGGCCGCGGCAGTCGTCGACCGCTATGCAACCCGCGACGTCGAGGTCGCCGGCCACCAGATCCGCCGCGGCGACATGGTGACCGTCTCGCTGGCGGGCGCCGGGCGGGACCCGGAGGTGTTCGAGGACCCCGACGCCTTCGATGTACGGCGTACCAACGCCCGCCGGCATCTGGCCTTCGCCAGCGGTCCGCACATCTGCCTCGGCATGCACCTGACCCGGCTGGAGACGCTCACCGCCCTCGAAGCCGTCCTCCGGTTTCCGGGCCTCCTCCTCGCACCGGACTCGCCGCCGCCGCACGGCCTCGTCTTCCGCAAACCGTCCGCGCTGAAGGTCAGCTGGGACGCCTGAGCACCAGCATCGTCGCGTCGTGCACCGGCAGCACCCGGTCCGGGTCCTGCTCGACGTCCGCCGCGAACCGCGCGAACCCGGCCTCCATCTCCGCCTCCGGCAGATGCTCGAACGTGGACAACGCCCGCAGGCTCAACCGTTCGTACGTCGCCCGCACCGTCCGCGGGTCCTCGCCGGTGATCCGTACGACGTGCGCGTCCGGCAGCAGCCCCGCCTCGACGGCCAGCGCCCTCGCCTCGTCCACCGAGCAGTACATCGCCGCGTCGACCTCCTGCGCCGACGGGAAGTACCGGTACCAGAACAGGTCCGGCATCAGGTCGGAGAACTGCGTCCGCAACAACGCCACTCCCCCGGGCCGCAACACCCGGCACACCTCCCGCAGCCCTTGCAGCGGATCCGTCCAGTGGTGGAAGGTGAGGAACATCAGCACCACGTCGACCGATGCCTCAGGCAACGGAATGTCCTCGGCGCTGCCCTTCAGGTAGCTCACCCCGGGCGCCGGCGCCGCGGCCTCCCGCATCCGGTCCGCGGGCTCCACGCCGTACACCCGCCCGCCGAACTCCGCCGCCAGCCCCGGCGTGAAGCGTCCCGTACCGCTGCCGAGATCCAGCACGTCCAGCGGCCGCCGTTCCGGCGCGTACGCCGCGAACCCCGCCGTCCACCGCGCCACTTCGGCCGGCGAGATCCGCCGGCCCGCCACGTAGACGCTGCTCATCCGACCGTCGTAGTCGACCATGCAGGTCAACCTACCGCCCTGTGTCAGCCGAAGAACACGTCGTAGGCGAGGCGCAGGATCAGCGCGGAGACCACCACCAGGAAGATCACCCGGACGAACCGGCTGCCGCGGGCGACCGCGGTCCGGGCGCCGAGGAGGCCGCCGAGCATGTTGGCCGCACCCATGATCAGGCCCAGTCCCCAGAGCGGTGCGCCGTGCAGAGCGAAGACCAGGATCGCGCCCAGGTTCGTGGCCACGTTGGCGATCTTCGCCTTCGCGCTGGCCTGCAGGAAGTTATACCCGAGCAGGCCGACCAGCGCGAAGATCAGGAACGAACCGGTGCCCGGCCCGACCGCCCCGTCGTAGAAGCCGATCAGTACGCCGACCCCGGCCGCGGCCAGGTAGTGGTCGCGGCCGTCGAAGCGCAACGCGGTCCGGGCACCGAGCGACGGCTTCATCGCGGTGTAGATCGCGACCGCGACGAGCAGGACGAGCACGATCGGCTTGAACCAGGACATCGGGATCTTCGTGGCGACCAGCGCACCGGCAGCTGCGCCGAGACCGGCCGGAATCGCCAACGGCAGCACGGTTCTACGATCCGGGCGCACCTTGACACCGAACGTGACCGCACTGGTCGTCGTACCGCACAGCGACGAGATCTTGTTGGTGGACAGGATCTGCGCGGGCGACGCGTTCGGCAGACCCAGCAGCATCACCGGCAGCTGCAGCAGACCGCCGCCGCCCACCACCGCGTCGATCCACCCCGCCGCGAAGGCCGCGATCACCAGGAACAGCAACGTCAGCAACGAAACATCGGGCACAGGCGACCATGATCCGGTAAGGGCGTAGTACCGCTCAACCTTTACACCGCTCGATGAGAGGTATGACACCCGATCCGGGAGAATGGCCGGGTGAAGTTCCTACTGCTGATCCACAACAACGCCGAGGCGCTCGAGGGTTACACCGAGCAGCAGCTGGTGGAGCTGTCCGGCGGCCGCGACCACGTCGCCGAGTTGGCCCGCACCCTGATGGAGTCGGGCGAGCTGGTGTCCGTCCTCGCGCTCGACGAGCCGGGCCGGTCGACGGAGGACGTCCAACTCGTCGCCGGTACGCCGGTCATCTCGGACCGGCCGCTGCTGGAGACCAAGGAGTACCTCGCCGGGGCGATGGTGCTGAACTGCGCCTCGCGGGAGCGGGCACTGGAGATCGCGGCGCAGATCCCGCTCGCGCAGTTCCGGCGCGTCGAGTTCCGGGAGATCCGGCTCGACCAGGACGACTTCCTCGCGGAGCTCAACGAGTCGTGACCGTCCGATGAGCGAGGTCGAGGCCGCGATCCGGGCCGCCGCGCCCCGGGCGCTGGCCGCGCTGGTCCGGCGGTACGACGCGTTCGACCAGTGCGAGGACGCCGTCCAGGAGGCGCTGCTGGAGGCGTTCGTGCGGTGGCGGCAGAACGGCGTACCGGAGCAGCCGACCGGGTGGCTGATCAGTGTCGCGACCCGGCGGATGATGGACGGCTGGCGGCGGGACAACGCCCGGCGACAGCGCGAGCTGAACGACTTCCTGCGCGCGGCGGATCCCGCTCCGGAGGACTACCGCGAGGACACCGACGACACCGTCCGGTTGCTGGTGCTCTGCTGCCATCCGGCGCTGACTCCCGCCTCGCAGATCGCGCTCACGCTGCGCTCGGTCGGCGGCCTCACGACCGCGGAGGTCGCGGCGGCGTTGCTGGTCAGCGAGACGACCGTGGCGCAGCGGATCAGCCGGGCCAAGCGGCAGATCGCCGGCGCGCGGTTCGAGTTGCCGACACCCGAGGAGTACGACGTACGGCTCCGCGCCGTGCTCCAAGTGCTCTACCTGATCTTCAACGAAGGTCACACCGCCAGCGCGGGTGCGTCGTTGCAGCGCGTGGATCTCGCGGACGAGGCGCTCCGGATCACCCGCCTCCTGCACCGGTCCGCCGGCGGATCCGGTGAGGTCACCGGGCTGCTCGCGTTGATGATCCTCACCCATGCCCGCCGCGACGCCCGGACCGGTCCGGGCGGCAGCCTGATCCCGGCCGACCGGCAGGACCGCTCCCGCTGGTACGCCGACGAGATCGCCGAAGGCACCCGCCTGGTCGAGGACGCGCTCCGGGCCGGCGCCGTCGGGCCCTACCAGCTGGAGGCCGCGATCGCCGCCGTCCACAGCGAGGCCGACTCGGTCGAGACCACCGACTGGATCCAGATCGCCGGCCTGTACCGGCTCCTCGAACGCGTCGACCCGAGCCCGATGGTGACGCTCGGCGCCGCGGTCGCGGTCGCGATGACCGAGGGACCGGACGCCGGGATCGCGATCGTCGAAGGGCTGGCCGACGACCGGCACCTCGGCGACCACCACCGCCGGCTGTCGGTCCTCGCGCACCTCCACGAACTCGCGGGACGGCCGGACCGGGCGCGCGCCAACTACCTCGCGGCGCTGGAACGCACCCGGAACGCGGCCGAACAGAACTACCTGCGCGAACGCATCGCCCACCTCATCAAGTGACGGCGGCCACCGGTCCACTCCGGGCGCGGTGGGACGGTCAACTGGCTGCGGAAGACGTGGCCAGGGTCGACGGACTGCTTGAGCGCGGCCAGCCGCTTACGGTGCTGCTCCGGGAAGCAGGCGTCCAGGTCGGCCTCGGTCGGGTCGGACAGGAAGTTCAGGTACGCGCCGTCCGGCTTGAGCGACCGCCAGAGCGCGTCGAAGTCCTTCGGCTGCTGCGCGCCCTGCTGCTCGGGTGATCCGAGCAGCACCGAGTTGACCATGAACCGGGCATCCCGGTGCGCGAACGCGGTGCCGTCCGCGGGCATCGCGCCGTACGCGCCGCCGAGCGCACGGATCTCGAACGCGAGCCCGGGGATCCGGGGGCGGGCTTCGAGCAGCTTCCGCGCCATGTCGCTCGACCAGGTGTTGTAAAGGCCGTTGCGGATCCGCGGGCGCCACTCGGGCGGCATCGCCATCTCGACGAACACCTCGGGGTACGGGACCTCGGCGACCTTCTCGGTGATCAGCGAGCCGAGGTGACGCAACGGCTCGAGGGCACCTTCGGCTGTCGTACACACCTGGATCGCGACCGGGACCTGGCGGTCCGCCATCATCGTCGGCGCCAACTGCAGGCTCGACGTGAGGTCCTCGGGCGCGTCGGCGGCGTACTCGGCCCAGCCGTTGAGCACCTGCTCCGCCTGGGTCCACGGGTACAGCAAGGTGCCGAAGTGCACGGTCGGCTGCCGTACGGCGGCGATGTCGTACGACGTGACCACGCCGAGGCCGCCCGCGGCGCCGCGGAGGCCCCAGAACAGCTCCGGCTCGGTGGCGGCGTCGACCCGGCGCACCACGCCGTCGGCGGTCACCACTTCGGCCGCGACCACGTTGTCGATCGCCAGCCCGTGCTTGCGCACCATCCACCCGATGCCGCCGCCCGCCATCAGCCCGCCGACGCCGACACTCGCGGTGTCTCCCGACGAGATCGCCAGCCCGAGCTTCCCGAGCCGTGCCGCGACCTGCCCCCAGGTGGCGCCGGTGCCGACGCGTACGACGTCGTCCTGGAGCACCCGAACCTCGTCCATCGGGCGTACGTCGATCACCACGCCGCCGTCGTTCGTCCCGATCCCGGCCGCGTGGTGACCGCCGCTGCGCACCGCCACCGGCAGGTCCTGGCTCTCGGCGTACCGCAGCGCCGCGACCACGTCCGCCGCCCCCGCACACCGCACCACCACCCGCGGCCGCCCCGCGTTCATGATCACCCGCCCGGCGTCCGCGTACCCCGCGTCGCCGTCGACGAGCACCTCCCCCAGTACGTCGCCGCGCAGTCCGTCGATCGTCCGCGCGGCCGCCACCGATTCCGTCATCACACACTCCTTCGATCCCGGGCGCCCCTCAGGCGCCACATCCCGGGATCGAAGCCGGCCGCCGTCTCTCGACATGCTCCGGCGAAGAAATGTGGAACGGCCCCGCTCCTCGACGGAGGAGCGGGGCCGGGGTGGTGCCAGGGTCAGCTGCGGACCGCGGTGACCAGGTGGTCGACGACGTCCGCGACCGGGACGTCGGTGCGGTCGCCGGAGCGGCGGTCCTTGACCTCGATCGTCCCGTCGGCGAGGCCCTTGCCGACGACGGCGATGGTCGGGATGCCGAGCAGCTCGGCGTCCTTGAACTTGACGCCCGGGGAGACCTTCTCGCGGTCGTCGTACAGCACGGTCAGGCCGCGGGACTCCAGCTCGGCGGCGAGCTCGGCCGCCTTGTCGAAGACGTCCTTGTCCTTGCCGGTGGCAACCAGGTGGACGTCGGCGGGGGCCAGCTCGCGCGGCCAGACCAGACCGAGCTCGTCGTGGTTCCCCTCGGCGACCGCGGCCACGGCGCGGGTCACGCCGACGCCGTACGAGCCCATGGTCACCGTGACGAGCTTGCCGTTCTGGTCGAGGACCTTCAGGTCGAGCGCGTCGGCGTACTTCCGGCCGAGCTGGAAGATGTGCCCCATCTCGATCCCGCGCGCGGTCTCCAGCGGACCCGAACCGTCGGGCGCCTGGTCGCCGTCGCGAACCTCGGCGGCCTGGATCGTGCCGTCCGCGGTGAAGTCCCGGCCGTGCACCAGGTTGATCACGTGGAAGCCGGACTTGTCCGCCCCGGTCACCCACGCGGTGCCCTCGCCGACCCTCGGGTCCAGCAGGTACCGGATGCCCGAGGTGTTGTCGGCGCCGAGCACACCGGGGCCGATGTAGCCCTTCGCCAGCGACGGGTACTTCTCGAAGTCCGCCTCCTCGAACGCCACCACCTCGGCCGGCTCCACCTGCGCGCCGAGCCGCTTCTCGTCGATCGCGCGGTCCCCGGGCACGCCGATCGCCAGCGGCTCGCGGGTGCCGTCGGGGTTGAGCAGCATCACGAGCACGTTCTTCAGCGTGTCCGCGGCGGTCCATTCGCGGCCGTCGGTGCGGGGGTGCTTCGCGTTCAGCGCGTCCACCAGCGTGTCGATGGTGGGCGTGTCCGGCGTGTCGACGACCTCGGCGGCCGGTACGGCGGACGCGTCGACCGGCGCCGACTGCGGCACCACCACGGCCTCGACGTTCGCGGCGTACCCGCCCGGCGAGCGCACGAACGTGTCCTCACCGTTCTCCGCGATCGCCAGGAACTCCTCGGACCGGGACCCGCCCATCGCGCCGGACATCGCCTGCACGATCACGTAGTCGAACCCGAGCCGGTCGAAGATCCTGATGTACGCCTTGCGGTGCAGCTCGTACGACGCGGCGAGCCCGTCGTCGTCGATGTCGAACGAGTACGAGTCCTTCATCACGAACTCGCGCCCGCGGAGCACGCCGGCCCGCGGCCGCGCCTCGTCGCGGTACTTGTTCTGGATCTGGTAGATCGACAGCGGCAGGTCCTTGTACGACGAGTACAGGTCCTTCACGACCAGCGTGAACATCTCTTCGTGCGTCGGGCCGAGCAGCATGTCCGCGCCCTTGCGGTCCTTCAGGCGGAACAGGTTCGGCCCGTACTCCGTCCAGCGGCCGGTCGCCTCGTAGGGCTCGCGGGGCAGCAGCGCCGGGAACACCAGCTCCTGCGCGCCGATCGCGTCCATCTCCTCGCGGACGATGCGCTCGACGTTCCGCAGCACCCGCAGGCCGAGCGGCAGCCAGGTGTAGATGCCGGGCGCCGTGCGGCGGATGTAGCCGGCGCGGACGAGCAGCTTGTGGCTCGGGACCTCCGCGTCCGCCGGGTCCTCGCGAAGGGTGCGGAGGAACAACGACGACATACGCAAAATCACGGGAGTCTCCAAGCGTGCAGAAGTCGAGTACGGGACGTCACAGAGAATATCCGTCCCCGGGCAGTGCTCCCACCACGATATCCACAGGCCTGTTCAGAACAGGATCGTGGCGAAGGTTTCGATCGTGCGGAAGCCGACGCGTTCGTACGCCGCCCGGGCCGGGAGGTTGAAGGCGTTCACATAGAGCGTCACGACCGGCGCGATCTGCCGGGCCAGCTCCACCACGGCCGCCATCCCGGGCGCGGCGAGCCCGCGGCCGCGGTACTCCGGATCGACCCAGACGCCCTGGATCTGGCAGACCCCGGTGCCGACCGAGCCGACCTCCGCCTTGAACACCACCCGCCCGTCCTCGATCCGCGCGAACGCCCGCCCGGCGCGGATCAGCTCCGCGACCCGGGAGCGGTAGAACGTCCCGTCCGGCCCGGTCTGCGGCGGTACGCCGACCTCCTCGGTGTACATCGCCACACACGCGGGGTACAGGATCGGGAGCTCGACCGGCTCCACCGCGCGGACCAGCGGATCCGGCGCGATCGCCGGCGGCCCGTCGATCACCATGAACGGCTGGTCGTCGCGCACCTCGCGGGCCGGACCCCAGTGCGGCTCCAGGATCGTCCAGAGCTGGTCGACCGCGCGGGCCGGGCCGAGGATCTGGAAGCAGTTCCGCCCGCGGCGCAGCGCGTACGCCGCGAACGCCCGCAACGCGGCGTCGTCCGCGCCGACCGGGACCATGTTCCCGCCGGCGTGACAGAGCGCCTCGAGGGCGCCCTTCTCGACGTACCCCCACACCTCGGCACCGCGCCGCGGATCGAGTCCGGACGCCTGCACGAGGCTGTCCACGAACACGTTCACCACCGGATCGCGGGCGATGACCGCGCGCGCCGCCGCGAGGTCGCGAGGACCGAGAACCCGTACGCCCACGCGCAGAACCTAGCGGATGATCAGCGGGTTCGTATGCAACGGGGCCGGGTCAGGCCACCTCCGTCGCGTGGCCGGCCGCGATCCGGCGCAGCGGCGACGTCCAGGCGACGACCACTCCGACGCACCCGAACAGGCCCATCAGCACCATCCCGGTCCGCGGACCGAACGCGTTGCCGAGCAGGCCGCCGAGGACCGATCCGAGCGTCCAGCCGACGCCCCAGGACAACATACGGCCGGCCGTGTTGACCCGGCCGAGCAGGTTCTCCGGGGTCACCTGCTGCCGGTACGAGACCGCGTTCACGATCACGAGCACGTACGCCGAACCCCACACCAGCAGGGCCAGCGCGGCCACGACCCAGTGCGGCGACAGCGGCGCGAGTACGCCGAGGAGCGCCGAGCCGGGCAGTGCGTAGAGCGTGATCGCCGCGGGCGACATCCGCTTGAGCAGGCGCGGAAGACTCAGCGCGGCGATCAGCCCGCCGATCCCCCAGACGCCCCAGACCAGCCCGAACCGGAGTCCCGACGTACCGATGTGCAGAACGCGGTCGCACCACACCACGATCAGCGCCATGAAGCCGCCGCCCGCGAACGACTGGATGCTGCCGACGATCGTCATCGTCCGGACGCCGGCATGCCGGATCAGGTACCGCAGCCCCTCGCGGATGTCGTCCAGCACCACCCGCGGGCGCAGCGGCGGGCGCCCGTCCCGCGGCTCGGACATCGCGCGGACGATCCCGCGGACGGCGAACGCGGACGCCGCGAAGCTGATCGCGTCCAGGGTCAGCAGGCTGGCCGGGTCGAGGACCGCGAGCAGCAGACCGGTGAGCGGCGGGACGAACAGCTCGATCAGGCTGGACGCCGTCCAGACCGCCGAGTTCGCCTGCGCGACCCGCGCCCGGCCGACGAGCACCGGCAAGGCGCCGAAGTTCGCGCCGTCGAAGAACGTGTAGACGGCCTGCACGGTGAACGCGACCACCAGCACCTGGACGACGGTCAGTACGCCGAGCAGATGCGCGACCGGGACCGATCCGACGAGTACGGCGTTCACAGAGTCCGCCGTCACCATCACGCGCCGCCGGTTCCAGCGGTCCGCGAGCGCGCCGGCGAACAGGCCGGCCAGCAGGTACGGGGCCGACTCGAGCGCGCTCACCACCGCGGTCAGCACGGTCGAGCCGCTGAGCCGGTAGACCAGCACCGGCAGGGCGATCGCCGTCACCATCGACCCGGTGACCGAGAGCGCCCGCGCCAGCCAGTACCGCCGGAAGTCCGGATCGTCGCGCAGCCGCTGGGGCGCCCCCGTCGTCGTCATGAGGGGCATCCTGCAACCTCAGGTGCGGTGGAGGTCAAGACTCATCCACATCAGGTCCTCGCCGAGGTCACGGTCCGGCACCCGGCGCGGCTCGCCGAACCCCTGCGAGCGGTAGAAGCCGATCGCCTTCTCGTTCGTCACCAGGACGTCGAGCAGGAGTTCCGGCGTACCGTCCGGGAGAGCGGCGACCGCCGCGTCGAGGAGCGCCTTGCCGATCCCCTTGCCCTGGTGCCCGGGCACGACGTACAGCTTCCACATCACCCAGAAGTCGTCCTGCCGGCCAAGGCCCGTCATGCCGACCAGGTCGTCGCCGTCCGCGGCGACCAGCGTGACGCCGTTCCTGATGCCGCGCTCGACGGCCTCGCGGGACCACCACTGCGCGAGTCCGTCGGTGATGAACTCGTCGGGAACGAGGCCGGCGTACGCGACCGGCCAGGTCTGCAGGCCGATCGCCCGGACCGCATCGACGTCACCGAGCTCGGCTCTGCGAATCATCCGTGCACCACGATCAGCTGACCGTCAGGGTCGGTGAGCTCCAGACCGTGCTCGGTGCGGGTGCCCTGCACGCGGTTCTGCAGGTCGTCCTCGGTCGTGGACAGGTCGAGCCGTACGGCGAACTCGGCGCCCGGGCCGAACCGGACCGTCTCGTCCACGCCGATCGCGCTCAGGAACCTGCGCCAGGCGGGCTCGTCGGCTCCACTCAGGTACGGCGTGACCTCCACGCGCTCGTCAGGATCCGCGTCGTGCACCTTGTAGCCGTACATGTCCTCGGCGCGCTCGTCGACCCAGATCACCACGCCGTCCGGGCCGGTGACCGACAGCACCCGCCCGTACGCCTCGTCGAACACCGTCGCATCACCGAACCCGGCGTGCTCGAGCCGCTCGACCAGTTCGTCGATCTTCTCCGCCTCGAACGACAGGGACGTCTGCCCAGCCTGCCCGCCGGTGGAACTCGATGCCGCGTCGTGCAGCGCGACCATGCCGCGCCCCGCCAGCATGTCCACCCAGCCACCGCGTTCGGACTCGATCCGCGAACGCAGTCCGAGCCCTTCCAGGAACCTCCGCATCGCGTCCACGTCGTCCGTGAACCGCAACGGCCTGATCACCACGCCACTCATCCCCTGGCCTCCCCATGGTTGTCGAGATACTCCGCCAACGCCTGCTCGACCAGCGCCGACAGACTCGCCCCGTCGTCGATCGCCTTGTGCTTCACCCGCCGCACCAGCCCCGGCGGCAGGTACACGTTGAACTGCACCTTCTTGCCCGCATCGTCCACCATGGCTATATTGCTAGCATCCTAGACAGCTACCCGTCAACGAAGGAGCCGGCGCCATGACGATCCGTTTCGACCACCTCGGCCTCGTGACCGAGACCCGCGAGCAGAACCAGGCCCTCGCCGACTTCTTCTCCGGCGTCCTCGGGCTGGAGGTCTCCGGCGACGCCGGCGAGGGGTACGCCGAGGTGAAGGCGGGCGCAATGACGATCGCACTGCACACCGGGGCGATGGTGGACGTCAGCCCACTGGGCGGCACGCTCCTGCAGTTCAGCAGCGACGACGTCGGCGCCGACATCGAGGCGATCCGCGAGAGGGGCGGGAAGATCGCCCTCGAACCACTGGAGACCGACTGGGGCACGACCTCCGCGTACGTCGCGGGACCGCACGGCGTGCTGGTGGAGATCTACAAGTTCAACTAGGTCCACGGGTGTCCTAGTGCTCCGCGAGAGTTGACGTATGTCTACGAACGAGGAGCTCTCGGGGCTCGAGGAGTTGTTGTGGAAAGCGAACCGCGAGGGGGACGGTGCGTTCTACCAGCGGTACTTGCGGGACGACGCGATCGCGGTCAGTCGGTTCGGGGTGATCGACAAGGCCACCGCGGTGCCGGGGATCACCGCCAACCACAACCCGTACCTGAAGACGGAGCGCACCGACGAGCGCGTGATCGTGGTGGACGAGCACACGGCGATCGTCACGTACCACGTCGCCGTCACGGTACTTGTCGACGGCAACGAGCTGCAGGTGCCGTCGTACGCGAGCACCGTCTGGACGAAGGCCTCCGGTGAGTGGCTGGTCGCCTTTCACCAGCAGACGGCGTTAGACGGCGGTCAGTAGCGCGTCGTCGAGTTCCTTGAGGAGCTTGTGCTTCGGGCGGGCGCCGACGACGGACCAGATCAGCTCGCCACGGTGGAAGAGGGCGAGCGTGGGCAGCGCCATCACCCGGTAGTTCGCGGCGATCTGCGGGTTCTCGTCGGAGTTGAGCTTCACCACGGTCAGCTTGTCCGCGCGCTCGTCGGCGATCTGTGCGAGCACCGGCGCGATCTGGTGGCACGGCGGGCACCACTGCGCCCAGAAGTCCACCAGCACAGGCTTGTCGGCCCGCAGTACCTCGTCCCGGAACGTCTTCTGGTCAACACTGCGTAGCTTGCTCATAGTTTCTTTCTCCAACTCTCGGCATCGGACAGGAGATCGGTCAGCCGCTCCCGCAAATCGGTGAGCTCGGCGATCCGCCGGTCCACCTCTGCAATCCGGGTCCGGTACGCCGTCAGCGACGCCGGGCAGACGTCCGCGCGCGCATTGCCGGCCCGCAGGCACTCGATGAACGGATACGTCTGCTCGGCGGTCAACCCGAGGCTCAGCAATGCCTTCACCTCACGCACCACGACCACGTCGTCCGCGTCGTACAACCGGTACCCGTTGGCCTCCCGGCGCGGCTTGAGCAGCCCTTGCGACTCGTAGTACCGCACCGCCTTGACCGTCACCCCGGCCTCGGCCGCCAGATCGCTGATCCGCATCCCGCCTCCTTCACCCCACGCTAAACCTTGCCCCCAGGGTCAAGGTCAAGCCAGCATAGTCCGATGCAACTCGCGACCTTCCGCGCACCGAACCTCCCCGCCGGCCGGACGATCGAACGCACCGCCGTCCGCGGCGTCCTGCGCCGGGGCGACGAGCTCCTGCTGCTCGCCTCCCGCCACGGCGACTACAAGTTCCCGGGCGGCGGCGTCGAGCCCGGCGAGACCTTCGAGCAGGCGCTCCGCCGCGAGTTCCAGGAGGAGTGCGGGTACGACGGCATCCTGGTCGGCCCCGAGCTCGCGACCACCCGCGAGGAGCTCCCCGCGCGCGACACGGACTACGACGTCTTCGCGATGACGTCGCACTACCTCACCTGCTCCGGCGGCGAGCCCGGTCGGCCGCAGGATCTGGAGGCCTACGAGGCCGACCTCGAACTCACGCCGGTCTGGGTCACGGTCGCCGACGCGCTAGCCGCCAACCGGCGGGTGCTGGCGGGTGGGATTGGGGTCATGCGGTGGTTGGTGCGCGAGATCGCGGTGCTGGAGTGGCTCAGCGGACGTTCTCGCTGACCCACTCCCCCAGCACCTTGGCGCTGGCGTCGACGAGCGCCGGCCAGTCGAGGGCGGCCTCGTCGGCGGAGTCGGAGACATGCTTCACGACGCGGACCGGTACGCCGTACGCGCGGCACGCGTAGACCACGCCGTACGCCTCCATGTCCACCAACTGCGCCCGCTCCGCCAACCGCGCCCGTACGACAGGATCGGCCACGAACACGTCCCCCGAAGCGAGGACCGTGCCGTCGCCACCTTCGATCGGAAGCTCGTCCTGCGGGTCGAGGCCGATCGCGCGTACGGCGTCCGCGTTCACGTCGTGGTTGATCACCTTGCTCGGCAGGAACAACCCCGACAACCCATCACGCAACGCCCCGGTGGTCCCGACGTTCAGAACCACCAGATCCGTGGTGTCCCGCTCCGCCAACGCCCGACTCACAGCAACCGCCGCCGCAGTCTTCCCAACCCCGGTGACCACCACCGGAACCCCGTCCGGCACATACCGAGCCTCACCGGCAATCGCACTGACCACCAGGTACTGCGTCATCCGACGCTGACGGTGGGTTCGCCGGCTTCGCCGGTGGCCTCCATCTGCTCGGCGATACGCATCGCCTCTTCGATCAGCGTCTCGACGATGGCGGACTCGGGCACGGTCTTGATGACCTCGCCCTTGACGAAGATCTGGCCCTTGCCGTTGCCGGAGGCGACGCCGAGGTCGGCCTCGCGGGCCTCGCCGGGGCCGTTCACGACGCAGCCCATGACCGCGACGCGGAGCGGAACCTCCATGCCCTCCAGGCCGGCGGTCACCTGCTCGGCGAGCGTGTACACGTCCACCTGGGCACGACCGCAGGACGGGCAGGAGACGATCTCGAGCTTGCGCTCCCGCAGGTTCAGCGACTGCAGGATCTGCAGGCCGACCTTGACCTCCTCGACCGGCGGTGCGGACAGCGACACCCGGATCGTGTCGCCGATACCGCGGGACAGCAGCGCCCCGAACGCGACCGACGACTTGATCGTGCCCTGGAACGCCGGCCCGGCCTCGGTGACCCCGAGGTGCAGCGGCCAGTCGCCGCGCTCGGCGAGCATCTCGTACGCCTGCACCATCACGACCGGGTCGTTGTGCTTGACCGAGATCTTGAAGTCGTGGAAGTCGTGCTCCTCGAACAGCGACGCCTCCCAGACGGCGGACTCGACCAGCGCCTCCGGCGTCGCCTTCCCGTACTTCTCCAGCAGCCGCTTGTCCAGCGATCCGGCGTTCACCCCGATCCGCAGCGACGTACCGTGGTCCTTCGCCGCCTGGGCGATCTCCTTGACCTGGTCGTCGAACTTGCGGATGTTCCCCGGGTTCACCCGGACGGCAGCGCACCCGGCCTCGATGGCCGCGAACACGTACGACGGCTGGAAGTGGATGTCGGCGATCACCGGGATCTGCGAGTGCCGCGCGATCTCCGGCAGCGCGTCGGCGTCCTCCTGCCGCGGGCAGGCGACCCGGACGATGTCGCAGCCGGCCGCGGTCAGCTCGGCGATCTGCTGCAGCGTCTTGTTGACGTCGTTCGTCGGGGTGGTGGTCATCGACTGCACCGACACCGGCGCGTCCCCGCCGACCAGCACGCTGCCGACCTTGATCTGACGGGTCTTGCGGCGTGGGGCGAGGGTCGGCGGAGGCAGCGCGGGCATGCCCAGGTTGATGCTCATGTGTCCTTTATCCGTTGAACAGCTTGATGGGGTTGACGATGTCGGCGATGACGAGCAACACGCCCATCACCACGATCACGCTCGCGGCGACGTACGCGATCGGCAGCAGCTTGGCGACGTCGACGTACCCGGGGTCCGGCCGGCCGAACAGCTTGGCCAGGCCGCGCCGGATGCCTTCCCAGATCGCGCCGACCATGTGCCCGCCGTCGAGCGGCAGCAGCGGGATGAAGTTGAACAGGGCAAGGAACAGGTTCAGCGAGGCGAGCAGCAGGACCAGCGTGGCGGCCTTGTCGCCGACGCCGAGGTCACTGGCCGCGATCTCGCCCGCGACCCGGCTCGCACCGACGACGCTCATCGGGCTGTCCTGGTCGCGCTTGCCACCGACGATCGACTTCGCGACGCCGACCAGCTTCTCCGGGAACCGGCCGAGGGCCTGCACGGTGCTGACCGTGTACGTGCCCATCTTGTCCAGCGCGTAACCGACGCTCTGCCGCTCGAGCTTGTTCACCGGCGAGACCCCGAGGAACCCGACCGACACGTACTTGTCCGACCCCGGCGAGTCCAGCACCTGGTTGACGATCGTGCTGGTCTTCAGGGTGAGCTGCTGACCGTTGCGCTCGACAACGATCGTGGCGGCCTTGTCGGTGTTCGCCCGGATCAGCGGGGTGAGCTGGTCCCAGCTGGTGATCTGGGTGCCGTTGAAGGACAGGATCTTGTCGCCGACCTGGAACCCAGCCTGCTTGGCCGGCGACTCCTTGTCGCCGTCCTGGCACTTCCGGTCCGGCGTGGCCTGCTTGGCCGGGATCACGCAGTCGGTCACGGTCGAGATCGTCGTCTGCGGCACCCGGTCGCCGTACAGCGTGTAGAGACCGGTGAACAGCACCGCCGCGATCAGGACGTTGACCAGCGGCCCGGACGCCATCACGATCAGCTTCTTCCACCACACCTTCTGGTAGAAGAGCCGGCCGTTGTCCTCGGGCGCGATCGTCTCGTACTCCGCCGTACGCGCGTTCTCCACCATCGACTGGATGGCGCCGGTGTTGGCCTTGCGGACCTTGCTCGGGTCCTGGCCCTTCGCGGGCGGCATCATGCCGATGATCCGGACGAAGCCGCCGGCCGGGATCGCCTTGATGCCGTACTCCGTCTCGCCGCGCCGCACCGACCAGAGGGTGCGCCCGAACCCGGCGAAGAACTGCGTGACCTTCATCCCGAACGCCTTCGCCGGGAGCATGTGGCCGAGCTCGTGCAGCGCCACGGAGATCAGCACCCCGAGCACGAACACCACGATGCCGAGGATGGTGAGAAGCACGCTCATGCCTGGTGGGTCTCCTGTACTCCGGTGATCTCACGAGCCCGCGTTCGGGCCCACGCGTCCGCCGCCAGCACGTCGTCGACGGACAGTTCCTCATACGAGGGTACGTCGTGATCGGTCACCACCCGGGCCACCGTGTCGACGATCCCGGTGAACGGCAGCCGGCCGTCCCGGAACGCCTGCACGCAGACCTCGTTGGCGGCGTTGAACACGGCCGGCGCGGTGCCGCCCCGGGTACCCGCCTCACGGGCCAGCCCGACCGACGGGAACTCCGCGTCGTCGACCGGCTGGAACGTCCAGGTGCTCGCCTCGGCGAAGCTCCACGGCCGGGTCGCGTCCGGTATCCGGTCGGGCCAGCCGAGCGCGAGCGCGATCGGCACCGTCATGGTCGGGATCCCGACCTGGGCGATGGTGGCGCCGTCGGTGAACTCGACCATCGAGTGGATCGCCTGCTGCCGGTGGACGACCACGTCGATCCGGGCCATCGGGATGCCGAACAGCAGGTGCGCCTCGATCAGCTCCAGGCCCTTGTTGACCAGCGTCGCCGAGTTGATCGTGACGACCGGGCCCATCGCGAAGTTCGGGTGCTCGAGGGCCTGCTCGACCGTGACGTTCGCCAGCTCGCTGCGCGGCTTGCCGAGGAACGGCCCGCCGCTCGCGGTCAGCAGCAACTTGCGGACCTCGTCCGGCGAACCGCCGCGCAGGCACTGCGCGATCGCGCTGTGCTCGGAGTCCACCGCGACGATCTGACCGGGCTTGGCGCGCCGGGTGACGATCGGGCCGCCAATCACCAGCGACTCCTTGTTGGCGAGCGCGAGCGTGTTCCCCGCGTCCAGCGCCGCCAGCGTCGCGTGCAGACCGACCGAGCCGTTGATGCCGTTGAGTACTACGTCACACGGCATCGCCGCAAGCTCGCTCGACGCGTCCGGCCCGGTCAGGATCTTCGGGATCCGGAACTCGCCCTGCGCGTACCCCTTGCGCTGCGCCTCCGCGTAGAACGCCAACTGCAGGTCCTGCGCGACCGTGGCCTTCGCCACCGCAACGACCTCGACGCCGAAGTCCAGTGCCTGCTCCGCCAGCAACCCGACGTTGTCCCCGCCGGCGGACAGCGCGAGCACGTGGAAGCGGTCCCGGTTGCGTCCGATCAGCTCGAGCGCCGTGGTACCGATCGAGCCGGTCGAGCCGAGGATGACGACGCTGCGCGGGTTCACAGCGCCATTGTTCCAGGTCAGGACACCAGCAGGCGGAACGGGAGGCCCCCGAGCCGGATCTCGTCGCCGTGTCCCACCATTGCGGTCTGGATCGGTACGCCGTTCACCTGGGTGCCGTTGGTCGACCCGAGGTCCCGTAGCTCGTAACCGGTCGCGTCGATGCGCAGCAGCTCCGCGTGGTGCCTGCTGATCTCCTGCCTGTCCAGGATGAGGTCGCAGTCGGGTGCGCGGCCGATACGGGCCAGGTCCAGCAGCGGTACGACGTCACCGGTCTGGGTGACCAGGGCGGGCTGCTGGCCGGTCTCCAGCGCCGCCGCGATCTCCGCGACGCCGGCGGTCCGGACAGACAGCGAGACGATCACGTCGTCCCCCTTGTCCACGTGCAGGTTGTGCTGAGCGCCGTACCCCTGCAAGAGGTCGCCGTACTCGTCGACGACCACAGCGGACACGTGGTAATACCCCGGCGGCAGTTGTGCGTACGCCGCTGCACCGAGCGACGTGGTCAGTATTACTGCGTCGTACTCGCGGTGGCTGACATCGGTGATCGTGATGAGCACCGGGTTGTTGGCCGTCAGGTGTGCTTCGGCACCGGTGTCCCCCGGGGTGAACTCGACGGTGATCATCGGCGCCGGGCGGATCTCGTCCAGCCCGACCAGCCGGCCGATCACCGGCACGGTGCCGGTCGGGACGGACAGCGGCACGTACTGGCCGTGGGAGCGCACCAGGACGTCCAACTGCGGGCGGGACCACCCGTTGCGGCGGGCGAGCAGGTACGCGCTCACCATGCCCTTGCCGAAGACGAAGGCAACGTCTCCGACAACGGCGCGCACGAATCCACTGACTGGCTCCATCGGCACCCCCAGTGCATCAGTATCCAGGAACAGCGACTCCGGTACGCCGGTGTCTGCGTGTCAGCGGGTACCGCCGTACCGTTGCCCGGGTGACGACCGTGCTGATCATCGAGAACGACGCTGAAAGTGGACCCGGGCTACTGCTCGACTGGATGGACGCCCGCGGGATCACCCCGGTCGTCGTCCGGGCGTGGGACGGCGAGCCAGTACCCGCGAACATCGACGGACATGCGGCGCTGGTGCTGCTCGGAGGCGGGATGCTGCCGGACGAGGACGAGCGGTCGCCCTGGCTGCCGGCCGAACGTGCGTTGCTGCGTGACACGCACGGCCGGGTGCCGGTGCTCGGTATCTGCCTGGGTGGGCAGATGCTCGCGCATGAGTTCGGCGGAGAGGTTCGCGGGAAGTACGGGCTGCCGGAGAAGGGCGTCACGTCGCTGACGGTGCTCCCGGCCGCCGCGGACGACGTACTGCTGGCTGGGCTGCCATCGTCTGTGTGGGCCGTGGAAAGTCACCAGGACCAGATCACGCGGCTGCCGGAGGAAGCAGTGCTGCTGATGTCCAGCGAGCGCTGCCCGAACCAGATGCTGCGGATCGGCCAGAGCTGGGGTGTGCAGTTCCATCCGGAGGTCACGGCTACACGGGTACGGCGGTGGAACCCGGACCGGCTGCGTGCACTGGGATTCGACCCGGGCGCGGTGGTGGCCGACGCGGAACGGTACGCCACGGAACTCGACAAGACGTGGTCGACCGTGGTGGGTCGATTCCTGTCTCTCGTCGGCTGATCCGGCGCTACCTTTGGGTGCATGAGTCTGGAGCAGCCGCCACCCGGTCACCGGGCATCCGACAACGACCGTGAGCGTGCCGCCGCCGTGGTCCAGGAAGCGCACACCGACGGGCGGCTGGACTTCCAGGAGCTCGACGAGCGGCTGACCCAGATCTACTCGGCCAAGACCCAGCTGGAACTCCGCAACGCGACCGCCGACCTGGTCCCGGTCGCTCACGGGAGCGCCCAGGAACTGACGCTCCGGGCCCGCCACAGCGCCCAGAAGCGCGAAGGCGCGTGGATCGTCCCCGAGCGCCTGACCGCGATCGCGGAGCACTCGTCGGTCAAGCTCGACTTCACCGACGCCGTCGTCCACTGGTCCGACATCCACGTCGACGCCCAGGCCATCCACAGCTCCGTGGTGATGGTCATCCCCGAGGGCTGGAGCGTCGACATCGACCAGGTAGAGGCCAACCACAGCAGCGCCAAGAACCGCGCCGTAGCCCCCCGCCCCGGCGGCGTCCGCCTCCACGTCACCGGCAAAGCCCACCACGCCAGCGTCGTGGTCCGCCACGCCCGCAAACGCCACTGGTGGTGGCCCTGGTACCGCAAATGAGCTACGAGCAGTCGTACGCCGGAACCCTCCGCCGGCACGTCGGCAACCAGCGCCTCATCACCCCCGGCCCGCGCGCCGTGATCCTCGACGACACGGGCGCAGTGCTCCTCGTCCGCCGCTCCGACGACGACACCTGGGTGATGCCGGCCGGCGGACTCGAGCTCGGCGAGTCGATCTGGGACGCACTTGTCCGCGAGGTGCGCGAGGAGACCGGCCTGGTCGTCGAGGCGGCGACTCCGATCGCCATGTACACAGGCCCGCAGTACTGGTTCACCAACGCGTACGGCGGTGAGCACCAGATGTTCGCGGTGGTGTTCCGGGTGGATCGTTGGAGCGGCTCGCTGCTCTCCGAGACCGACGAGACGCGCGACGCCCGGTTCTTCGCACGCGACGAGCTGCCCGCGCTTCGACCGGTGTACCAGGAGACGCTCGCCGATCTGGACGCCTTCGACGGGACGCTGATCCTGAAGTAGGCGTGTGGCCTTCCACACCACCGCGTCACCGCTTCCACCAGCTAGCGTGAGCACATGGGTGCTTCTCTGGATCTGGTGGATGTCGACTCGTTGCTGACGTCGGAAGAGCTCGACGTGCGGGCGGCGGCGCGGCGGTTCGCGGACGAGCGGTTGCGGCCTTCGTTGCCGGAGTGGTTCGAGACGGCGTCGATTCCGGCGCGGGAACTCGCGAAAGAGCTGGGAGCGCTCGGCTTTCTGGGGATGCACCTGACCGGTTACGGGTGCGCGGGGCTCGGCCCGGTGGCGTACGGGCTCGCCTGCCTGGAGATCGAGGCCGCCGACTCCGGCATGCGCTCGCTCGTCTCCGTGCAGGGCTCGCTCGCGATGTACGCGATCTGGAAGTACGGCAGCGACGACCAGAAGAACGAGTGGCTCCCCAAGATGTCCGCCGGCGAGGCGATCGGCTGCTTCGGCCTGACCGAACCCGACTTCGGCTCCAACCCGGCCGGCATGCGCACCAACGCCCGCCGTGACGGCGGCGACTGGATCCTGAACGGGTCGAAGATGTGGATCACCAACGGTTCCGTCGCCGACGTCGCGGTGGTCTGGGCGCGGACCGACGACGGCGTCCGCGGCTTCGTCGTACCGACCTCGACGCCCGGCTTCTCCGCGCCCGAGATCAAGCAGAAGATGTCGCTGCGCGCCTCCGTCACCTCCGAGCTCGTGCTCGACGACGTACGTCTCCCGGAGTCCGCGATGTTGCCCGGGACGCGTGGTCTGTCCGGTCCGCTCGGCTGCCTGAACGAGGCCCGGTTCGGCATCATCTTCGGCGCGATGGGCGCGGCCCGGGACTGCCTGGAGACGGCGGTCGCGTACGCCGGCGAGCGGATCGTGTTCGACAAGCCGCTCACGGCGTACCAGCTGACCCAGGCGAAGCTCGCCGACATGGCCGTCGAACTCAACAAGGGCGTCCTGCTCGCCGTCCACCTCGGCCGTCTGAAGGAGAAGGGCACGCTGCGCCCGGAGCAGGTGTCGGTCGGCAAGCTGAACAACGTCCGCGAGGCGATCGCGATCGCCCGCGAATGCCGGACGATCCTGGCCGCGAACGGGATCAGCGGCGAGTACCCGATCATGCGGCACGCCAACAACCTCGAGTCGGTGCTCACCTACGAGGGCACGTCCGAGGTCCACCAACTCGTCATCGGTCAGGCCCTGACCGGCGAGTCGGCGTTCCGCTGACGATTGCCCGGCGGCCTTCCTGGGCACGGGAACTGAACAGTCAGTGACCCAGGAAGGAGCAGTATGCGGATCGGCCCCGGAATCACCCTCGTCGTGGTGGGCGCCATCCTCGCCTTCGCCGTTCGTGACCGGCTCAGCGCCGTGAACCTGACGGCCCTCGGCATCATCATGATGCTCGGCGGCGTCGCCGGGATCTGGCTCTCCTACCGTCTGGCGAACCAGCGGCGGCGCACGGAGGAGAACGTCATCGAGCCCGAGGTGGAGCGGCAGTACCGGACCACGCCGCCCCAGGAACGCATCGCCGACGAGCCGATCGACGTCACGCCGCAGCAGCACCGCGTGGTTCAGAAACGCTCGAGGAGATAACTCACTCGGCGCCGCTGCTCGCCGGTTACTTCGCTACCTCGGTCGCCCGCGACTCGCGAACCACGGTGACCCGGATCTGACCGGGGTAGGTCAGCTCCTCCTCGACCTGCTTGGCGATGTCGCGCGCCATCACCTGCGCCGCGATGTCGTCGACGGCGTCCGGCAGCACCATCACCCGGATCTCCCGGCCTGCCTGCATCGCGAACACCTTCTCGACACCGTCGTGGTGCATCGCGATCTCCTCCAGCCGTTCGAGCCGCTGCACGTACGCCTCCAGCGACTCGCGCCGCGCCCCGGGGCGGCCACCGCTGACCGCGTCGGCCGCCTGCGTCAGCACCGCCTCGACGGTCCGTACCTCGACCTCGTTGTGGTGCGCCTCGATGCAGTGCACGACGTCGTCGTTCTCGCCGTACTTCTTCGCCAGCTCCGCGCCGACGATCGCATGGCTGCCCTCGGACTCGTGCGTGAGCGCCTTCCCGATGTCGTGCAGGAACGCCCCACGCTTGCACAGCTTCGGATCCAGCCCGAGCTCGGCCGCCATCATCCCGGCGATGTGCGCCGACTCGATCAGGTGCTTGAGGACGTTCTGCCCGTACGACGTCCGGTACCGCAGCAGGCCCATCGTGCGCACCAGCTCCGGGTGCAGGTCGGTGATGCCGACCTCGGCCATCGCGTCCTCGGCGGCCCGCTCGCACAGCTCGGCGACCTCGCCCTTGCTGCGCTCGTAGATCTCCTCGATCCGGCTCGGGTGGATCCGGCCGTCGAGCACCAGCGAGTCCAGCGTCAGCCGCGCGGTCTCCCGCCGTACCGGGTCGAAGCACGACAGCAGCACCGCTTCGGGGGTGTCGTCGATGATCAGGTTCACGCCGGTCGTCTGCTCGAACGACCGGATGTTGCGGCCCTCGCGGCCGATGATCCGGCCCTTCATGTCGTCGCTCGGCAGGTGCACGACCGACACCACGGACTCACTCGTCTGCTCCGACGCGAGCCGCTGCACCGCCCCGGTGATGATCTTGCGCGCCTTCGTCTCGCCCTCGTCCAGCGCCTGCCGCTCGATCTCGCGGACGGTCGCGTGCGCGTGCCGCTTCGCCTCGTCCTCGATCGCCGCGACCAACTCGGCCTTCGCCTGCTCGGCGGTCAGGTTCGCGACCCCTTCGAGGATCCGCCGGCGCTCGTCCTCGAGGTCCTTGATCTCCTGGCTGCGCCGCGCCAGCTCGGCGAGTTGCGCGGTCAGCTCGGCCTGCCGTTCCTCGATCGCGCGGTGCTGTTCGTCGAGCCGCTCCTCGCGTTCGGTCAGCCGGTGGTCGCGGCGCTCCATCTCCAGACGCTGCTCGCGCAGGTCGTCCCGGATCGACTGCGCCTCCGCCTCGGCCTCCCGCCGTACCTCGGACGCCCGCTGCTCCGCGTCCCGCCGTACCTCCGACGCCCGATCCTCCGCCGTACGCCGGACCTCCTCGGCGCGACGTTCCGCGACCTCGGCGCGGGACCGCAGTACGGCGGCGTCCTCCTCGGCCTGCCGGCGGACCTGCTCGGCCGCGACCTCGACCTCGTGGTGGGCGGTCGCGGTGTCGACGGCCTTCCGGCGGGAGAGGGTGAGGCCGATCCAGGCCAGCAGTCCGGCGATCAGCAGTCCGATCAGGGTCAGGCCAACAGACATGGCGGTCATCGGCGTCTCCCCTCTCCGTCGAGTCCCGGCACGGGACTGTGGCCATCGGTCGAAGGGAATCCGGAGGTACGGCGGCATCGCGGGTACGGCGAACCGGCCGGTGTCGGCGCCGATCAGCGCCGGTGGCTCGGATCGGCTGCGGGTACGCACGGTCCGCGGACCCCCGTCCGCCGACTCGTCCTGGACACCCGCACCGTGCCGGGAACTCCGCTCGCCGGCCCGGTCGGGCGTCACGAGCAGTACTGCCTATCGGACGGCGCTCTTCGGCACCGTCACCCTTCCTTCAGCTCCGTCGAGCGTGATTGCGTTCTCGTCCGGCCGGCCGTGTCACCGGCCCACCGTCTCATGTCCGCCACCGAACCCGGTGGATTCATCCCTTCCTGATGCCGAGGCTAAGCGCGCCCTACCACCCGGTCAAGACGGACACTCACCCCTCACCCCTCGGATCTCCCACCGGACCACACCGCACCATGGTCTGCTCGCCACCATCACCCGGCAACAAAGTCCCGAACCACTCCCACCACCGCCACGACGAACCCACCCACCGTCAACGCCACCGTCAGCCGCTCATACCCGGGACGCCCGGCCTTCACCGTCACAGCCCGCCCCGAACCGGGCTGCGGCTCGGCCCGGGCGCTCACAGCACCGTCGAAGTGATCCCGAGGCCACATGAACGTCGGTAGACCGGTGAATCCACTTCCCCGCACCAAACGTGGCAGGCCCCGCTTGTACCCGACGTGATATTTGCAGGTACCGATCGTTCCCCGGACAAGCCACCGGCACGGAAGATGCTTCGTCGTCTCGACGCGACATCGCGTCAGCCTGAGCGCGCCGAAGTAGACGACAAGGATCCCGATCCAGACGGCACAAGTCGTCCACTGACGCACGAGCCCGGAAAGCACGGCGAGTGCGGACAGCAGGAGTCCCCACGACCTGAACTCGCCAGAGCGTCGCCCGCGCCGCCGCTTCCTCCCCATGCCACCTCCCCGTCCGGGTGACAGTTTAGAGTCAGTTGCTCACAGAGTGCGACGGATCTCGGCGCGCCTCCTTGACACCTCTCCGTTCATAGACCCGGGAGGTCGCGATCAGGAGCGGCCGGCTCGCTCACCACTGGGCAGCTCTGGCGAGCCGGCACACGATCTCCAGGGACTAAGCGTTCGGCCGGGAGGCAGATGTATCGGCGCCGCCACCCGTCGACGACGCGTCCGCTGCCTCGCTGGACGTGCTGGAGGACCCAGACGTGGTGGAGGGCCCAGGCGTGGCGGAGGGCCCAGGCGTGGCGGAGGAACCAGCCTCCGGCTGTGCGGCACCTTCCTGCGAACTCGTGGTCGCATCAGGTGACGGCTGAGAGCCCGCTTCGTCGGTCTGCTTGTCCACGAAAGTGCCGACCTTCTGCTGGACCGCGTCGACCTTTTCCGCGTATTTCCCGCCGGTCTGCTTGTCGATCAGGTCGCCTGCCTTCTCGACTCCGGCCTTGATCTTGTCCGGGTTCTGCTTGACGACATTCCGGAGCCAGTTCTTCGCCTGTTCCTGGAAATCGTTCATTGCACCCTCCGCGGTGTCTGGGGCGGATCGACGGAAAATCCCAGCCTACGGACCAGCCCAAATACCGGCCCTACTTCGGATAACACACCGTCACGCCCCACCCGTCAACGCCCCTCGCCGCACCCCACTCCCCCAACCCCATAACCCTCCGTAACCCACCCCCCACCAACCACACATTTCCCCGCACCCAAACCCCATCCACCCCCGCGCAGCTCCCCCGTGCCCACCCCAGTCCCCCGTCCCCCCGTCCGCCGCCCACACGCCCCGCCGCCCCCAGCCCACACTCACACCGACCGCCCGCCCCTGTCCCACACGACCATCCGCCGCCCAGCCCACACCCGCCCACCGCGAGCCAGCCGACCGCGAGCCGCCACACAGCCCGCCCGCTCCCCGCCCCACACCACCATCCGACGCACAGTCCACACTCACACCGTCTGCCCGCCCCCGGCCCCACACGACCATCCCCGCCCAGCCCACACGACCACACCCGCCCACGCGAGCCGCCACACAGCCCGCCTGACGCCCCTTGCCACCGGGGCTCCGCGCTTCACGCAGCCCATCCCTCGGTCCTGCCCAGCGCGCTCCGGTCACCGCAGCGATCCACTCGCGCTGCCGCACACCACTCACACACCGCCCTCGGCTCTACCCACCGCCCGGCATGCCCCACCCCTCGGCCCGCCCCAGCATGCTCCGGTCCCCGCAGCGATCCACTCGCACCGCAGCACACCACTCACACACCGCCCTCGGCTCTACCCACCGCCCGGCATGCCCCACCCCTCAGCCGCCCCAGCATGCTCCGGTCCCCGCAGCGATCCACTCGCACCGCAGCACACCACTCACACACCGCCCTCGGCTCTACCCACCGCCCGGCATAGCCCATCCCCTCAGCCGCCCCAGCATGCTCCGGTCCCCGCAGCGATCCACTCGCACCGCAGCACACCACTCACACACCGCCCTCGGCTCTACCAACCATCCCGGCATGCCCCACCCCTCGGCCCGCCCCAGCATGCTCCGGTCCCCGCAGCGATCCGCTCGCCTCACCCGGCCTTGGCTTACCCGGCCGCCCGCGCGCCCACGGGCTGCCGGGCTCTCTCCCGCTCCGATGGATTGCACCGCGCGCCCGACCCACGCCGTACGCACAGCGGCATCGTTCGCGTCACGTACCTGAGCTCACCGACGTATTCGACTGCCCGCAGCGCCGACTCGAGTAGCTAGCTCCGCCCGAGGCGGGCCTTCGCGACGTCCGCCGGCGCATGGACCAACCAGGCGTCGAGCAATGCCTCCTCCAGCACCCGCTCCGACACCTTGTTGAGCTGAACCAGCACCGCCGCATACCCATCGAAATGCGGAATCGTGAAGAACCCGTCCCCCGCCCGCGCCGCGAGCACAGCTTCCTTCTCCGCCAGGTCCTCAACCGTCAACGCCAAAATCGGCCCCTCCGGCGGCGTCTCGTCCCCGAACCGCTTCAAATCCGCCTTACTGAACGGCCGAACCCACGCATACGCCTTCCCCCCGACCTTCCACGTCTGCGTCCCATGCCGTTCGACCTCAACGGTTTCCGGCAACCCCGCAACCACCCGCTCCACATCCCCAAGTCCGACCATCCGTCCAAGCTACCCTCGCCCCACCGCCGCCCGGCCCCACAACCAAGGCCCAACACACCGCGCAAATCCCGCGCGCACATAGAACTCCGCGGCCTCGTCCCCCACCGCCGAAACAAACACCACCTCGGCCCCAGCTCCCGCCAGCCAGCCCCGACACTCGTCCAGCAGCGCAGTCCCGACACCGGTCCCACGCCGTCCCGGCGCAACAACCAGTTCCTCGATGGTCCCGTACGGCTCGCGCCCATAATCCACAAACGTTCCGACCACCACCCCGGCCACCTCGTCACCGTCGACAGCCACAAACGTCCGCGCCGCCTGCCGCACGAGCGGCAACGTCAACTCGTCAGCGCCCGCACCATGCAACTCTCCCAACAGGCGCCGGATCGCCCCCCGATCCGCAGCTCCCCCATCCCGCACAACAAGCCCATCGCGGTATCGACCACCCATCACAGCCTCCGTCCGGCAGGCACCCGAGCCCGCCCACCCCCGACAGACACCCCTCAAGCGAACCTTGTACCCGTAGGCGAAACCACCACCACGATGTCTCGCAGGCCGTCGCATCCCAACCACGGCGACAGCTAATGCTCCCGCCATACCGGGCAGGACGCGCCATCAACCGGCCGGCCTCGTCGGCTGCGCCGAGCTACTCGGCTTCCAGGCCGGAGGAATCCAGCAGCGGGAACTCCTCGTGACTCGCGTCGAGTTCCTGCTTCACGATGCTCATCGCCAAGCCGCCCGGATACCCCTTGCGCGCGAGCATCCCGAGCAAACGCCGCATCGCCACCTGGCGCTCGAGCGAACGCATCGACCGCAGCTTCCGCCGAACCAGCTCCCGCGCCGTCTGCTCTTCCTGCTCGGGATCAAGCTCCTCGAGGGCATCCCGCGCCAACTGATCGTCCACGCCACGCCGCCGTAGCTCTTGCGCCAGCGCACGTTTCCCCAACCCGCGCCCACGATGCCGCGACTCCACCCACGCGTTCGCGAACGCCGCGTCGTCGATCAACCCGACATCGGTGAACCGATCCAGTACCTCGTCGGCCACCTCGTCCGGAATCTCCCGATCCGCCAGCACATCCGCCAACTCGGCCCGCGTTCGCGGCTGCCCCGTCAGCTTGTCCAGCAAGATCGTCCGGGCCACCGAGTACGGGTCGGCATCCTGATCCATCCCCGGATCCGCCGGCCCCGGCTCAGCCTCCGCCCGCCGCCTCCGCGACCGCCCAAACCCCCCACCACTCGTCCGCCGCCGCCGACCCCCTGACCCACTCCCCGACGAAGCCGACGAAGCCGACGAAGCCGACGAAGCCGACGAAGCCGACGAAGCCGACGAAGCCGACGAAGCACGGTCGCGGGGTGGGGTGCTCTGGTCAACAGGTATCCGGCGCGCGGCTGTCTCAGGACTACTCGAGTTCTCGTCGCGGCCACCCTGGGCGGCTCCGCCCGACGTCGAGGATGTCTTCGCAGGGGTGCGGCGCACCTTCCGGCCGGAGATGGTCGGACTCTCGCCCGCGCCGACCTCATCACTCGGATCCCCCCACGGATCAGTCGCCGACTCAGACTGCGCCGAGGCCTTCCGCGCCCCGCGGTCCTGCAGCGGGTCGCGCAAGGCGGCGGCGCCGTCAGCCGATGGCTCGGGCATCTCCGCAGATTCGTCCGGGTCCGCCCACGGATCGAACGGAGGGGCAGGCTCAGCTGCGGTCTCCAGCTCAGGCGCCGGCTTGGGGTCAAGGGAACGGATGCCACGATGTGTGCTGTCGAGACCGTGGTCGGCGTGCGAGGAGAGCTCGTCGTCGGTGGGCGACAAGGATGCACCGCCGGCAGGCGAGAACGGTTCGCCGCCGGTGGGTAAGGAGGGTTCGCCGCCAGTAGGCGAGAAGGGTTCGCCGCCAGTAGGCAGGGAGGAGGCGTCGCTTGTCGGCGTGAAAGGTTCGTCGGCGGCGAATGCGCGGGCTTCGGCCAGGCGGCTCGCGGCCTGGGCTTTGAAGGTTTGGGCTACTTGCTCGTCGTCGCCCCACGGGTTGAGCACCTTCGAGGCCGGAGGCCGCGTGCTACGGCTCGCCGACCGGGTGTCCTGTGAATCGTCGCGGAGCGTCTCGGCGGTCGACTGAGGCGGTTCCTCCCGCCGACGCCGCTTACGAGCAGCCTGGGCGGGAGCAGCATCGTCGGTCGAGGGCTCGTCCCACGGGTCCACCGTTCCGATGGTCCGGCGGATGGAGCCCGGCCGTCGACGCGTCGTACTCCACTCGCTGTCTTCCTGGAACTCGTCCGAGTCCGCCCGGCCCCCGTCCACACGACTACGGCCGCGTGAGCGAGCAACTCGCTCCGGGCGCGCAGATGCTTCGGCTGGGCCGCTGTCCGGTTGCGTCGTACTGCGTTGCTCAGCCACCCGGCTGGACGTCGTGTGACGGTACGACGAGGTCTCGGCGGGCTCGCCCGCAGAGGATGTCGCGGCTCCGGACGCGCCTTCGGCCAGGAGTTTGCGGGCCAGGGCCAGCCGTTCGTCGTGGGGCAGGGACAGTGCTGCGGGGGCGGCGTCCTCGGCAGCTGTGGGCTGCCGAGGGACGCTGCCGCCCGCGGAGGGTCGATCAGAAGTCGACATCGACCTCGGCCGCGGCCTCGTCGGCCGGCTGGTCCAGGGTCGGACCGATGCCCATCTTCTCCTTGATCTTCTTCTCCAGCTCGTTTGCCAGGTCGGGGTTGTCGCGCAGGAAGTTCCGCGCGTTCTCCCGGCCCTGACCGAGCTGGTCGCTCTCGTACGTGAACCAGGCACCGGCCTTGCGGACGAAGCCCTGCTCCACGCCGAGGTCGAGCAGGCTGCCCTCGCGGCTGATGCCCTGGCCGTAGATGATGTCGAACTCGGCCTGCTTGAACGGCGGGGCCACCTTGTTCTTCACGACCTTGACGCGGGTCCGGTTACCGACCACGTCGGTGCCGTCCTTGAGCGACTCGATCCGGCGCACGTCCAGTCGCACCGACGCGTAGAACTTCAGCGCGCGACCACCGGTCGTGGTCTCCGGCGAGCCGAACATGACGCCGATCTTCTCGCGCAGCTGGTTGATGAAGATTGCCGTCGTCCCGGTGCCGTTGACCGCGCCGGTCATCTTCCGCAGCGCCTGGCTCATCAGTCGCGCCTGCAGACCGACGTGGCTGTCGCCCATCTCGCCCTCGATCTCGGCGCGCGGCACCAGCGCGGCCACCGAGTCGATCACGACGATGTCGATCGCGCCGGAGCGGACCAGCATGTCGGCGATCTCCAGGGCCTGCTCACCGGAGTCCGGCTGCGAGACCAGCAGGGCATCGGTGTCGACACCGAGCTTCCGCGCGTACTCCGGGTCGAGAGCGTGCTCGGCGTCGATGAAGGCGGCGATACCGCCTGCCCGCTGGGCGTTCGCGACCGCGTGCAGGGCGACCGTCGTCTTACCGGAGGATTCCGGGCCGTAGATCTCAACGACCCGGCCACGCGGAAGGCCGCCGATCCCGAGCGCGATGTCGAGCGCGATCGAACCGGTCGGAATGATCTCGATCGGCGCCTTGCCCTGCTCGCCGAGGCGCATGACCGCACCCTTGCCACACTGCCGCTCGATCTGCGTCAGCGCGGTCGCCAGCGCCTTCTCGCGATCGGCCGCCGCGCGCTCCGCACTCGTCGCGCTCGCTGCACTCGCCATGTGACTGCCACCTGACCCATCTGATAATCCAGGGCTGCCGGCCGGCCGCCCGAAGGAACTTTCGCTGTCGCCAGAGAAGGTATTCGTTGCCTCGGACAGTTTTCGTCGCCACTTCGAATCTGTGGACAAACTCGGCCGCCTCAGCACCTTCCGGGGACCAAAGTATCCCGAACACGTGTTCGAATCACAACTGACACGCCGAAGGCTGACCCAGCAGCCGTGCTGACCCACCGGATCTCTACTCTTGCGGGCGTGACAGACCGGCCCGACGTCCCCGATTCCGCGGTCGTCCTGGCGATCAGCCGGGTCGAGCTCGGGATCGACCACGTCCTCGACGCACTCCGTACCCAGGACCCGTTCGGCATCCGCAGCTACCTGACGGAGTACTCGGAGCAGGAGAAGCCGAACCTCGCCGAGAAGGGCCTGATCCTCGCGATCGACCGGCTCCTCCAGATGAAGGTGCCGGGACACGAGGAGTGGCCGACCCTCCCGCTCGCCAAGCGCTGCGACTGGTGGGTCGAGCGTCTCGGCGGATTCGCCGCGGTCGTCGCCGGCCTCCCCCGGCTCAGCGGCGCGGCGGCGGACCGGCTGCCGATGAAGGACACCCTCGGCGCGGCCGTACAGGCGATGGTGATCGGCGCGGTCTGCCGTGAGTACGGCGTCGAGGCGCACGCCGACCGTACGTCGGTCATCATCCGGGTGCTGACCGACCGCCCGACCACGCCGGACGAGGTACTCAAGTACGACGACCCGGCGGTCGCGGGCGACGACGTCGCCGAGCAGCTCGGACTCGATGAGGTCTCGACCGACATGGGTCTGCGCAAGGGCGTCCGGCTGGTCTGGCGGCTCAGCAAGCTGTTCGGCGGGCTCAGTGAGGTGTTCGAGCAGCGGCCGCGCGGCAGCCTCGGCGCCAGGTTCGTCGGCAAGCTCCCGGGTGTCGGTGTCGTCGGCGGGTTCTTCGACGAGCGCAAGGGCATCCGGAAAGCGGCGTACGAGGCGGGCGATCTGCTCACCAACAGCACCTTCCGGGTCAAACCGCTCTGATCGCTGGGCGGGACATCGCCGTACTGAGATGATCTCCACATGACTGGGATCGTCATCGTGAGGCCGGACGAGACCTGGCCGGCGCAGTACCAGAAGACCGCCTACGTGATCGGCGGTGTGCTCGGCGAGCTGGCGCAGCGGATCGACCACATCGGGTCCACCTCGGTGCCAGGCCTGCCCGCCAAGGACATCCTCGACATCCAGGCCACGGTCGCCGACGAGTCAGAGCTGGACGACGCGACCGAGCGGATGGTCGCCGCGGACTGGGAGCTTCGCCCGCCGCGGCGCGACCACCCGGTGCCAGGCCTGCCCACGGACGAGGCCCAGTGGGTGAAACGCATGCTGGTCGAACCGATGTACCGGCGCCGGGTCAACCTGCACATCCGCGTAGCGGGGCGCGCCAACCAACGCTACGCACTCCTGTTCCGCGACTATCTGCGGGCGCATCCGGAGACGGCGCGGGCGTACGGCACGTTCAAGCAGCAGGCCGCGGGGCTCCGGTTGGAGATCGGCGACTACAGCGATCTCAAGGACCCCGTCTGCGATCTCGTCTACCTGCCGGCCGAGGATTGGGCAGCTCGCACCGGATGGTCTGTCTAGCGGGCGGGGTCAGCGCTCGCTGGGCGGAAGGTTGAGGTGCGCCCACACGGCGCGCCAGACGACCTTGGCGGTCTCACCGTCGTCCAGTGCCTCGACGACCGTACGGCCGCCTAGTTCCTGGACCACCTGAGTCTCCGCCCAGGTCCGTGCGTACGCGGGACCGAGATGGTGATCCATCCGGGCCCAGAACTCAGTCAGTCTCATGCCTGCCCGTCATCGTCCTTCGGTGGTCCCCAACCGCCCTGCTGCCCCTGCTGAGGGCCCGAAGGACCACCCTGCTGCTGGCCCCACCCACCCTGCTGCTGCTGCGGCGGCTGCTGACTGTACTGCCCCTGCTGCGGACCTTGCGGCGGCTGCCCAGGCTGCTGCCCGGGCTGCTGGCCCCAGCCACCAGGACCCTGCTGCGGAGGCCGCTGCCCAGGTTGCTGGCCCTGCTGCGGCGGGCCCCACTGTCCCTGCCCCTGCTGCGGCTGACCAGGGTACTGCGGCTGCTGACCCGGCTGACCGCCGTACGGCGCCTGCCCGGGCTGGCCCTGCTGCGGCTGACCCGGGTACTGCTGGCCACCGTACTGACCAGGCTGCCCCTGCTGACCGCCGTACTGCCCCGGCTGCCCCGGGTACTGCCCGGCACCGGGCTGTCCGTACTGCTGCTGCCCCTGGTACTGCCCCGGACCGCCGTACTGCCCCGGATATTGCCCCGGGAACGGCTGGCCGTAGCCCTGCTGCCCCTTGTTCTTCCGGCTACGCAGGACGAAGAACACTGCCGCCAGGATCGCCAGCAGCACGACCACGATGATCAGGATCAGCGCCCAGCCGGGGAACCCGCCGCCGGCCTCGGAGGTCAGCGAGATCTTCCCCAGCTTCTCGAGACTGTCGTACGTCGCCGTCCGGCCGCTGACCTTCGCACCGTCGTCGTGCTCGAGGATCTTGCCCGGCATAGTGATCTTGACGTTGACCTCCGGCTGGCCGCTGCCCGCCGGCAGGTTGTTGCCGATCGAGCCGGCGTTCACGGAGACCTTGACCTTGTCGCCGTCCTTGCGGAAGCCGATGCCGTCCTGGCTCGCGCCGCCCATCTTGTCGAAGGGCACGTTCGAGAAGTTGCAGTCCGAGCCGACATACTTGCTGTCCTCGTACGACTTGCAACTGACGCCCTCGGTCGCGGACGACTTGATGCTGCTCTCGATCTCCTGGCGGATCTTGTCCAGGGACTGGCCACTGGACTGCAGCAGCTGCTTGTCCACGCCGATCTTCATCGAGCCCGACACCGTCTCGTTCGACCCGACCTTCAGGTCGCCGTCGATCTTGACGCACCCGGTCAACCCGACCAGGCAGGCCACGACGACGAGGGCTGCGCGTACGCGGTTCATCATGTCGCCGATCATTCCAGACGACGGGGACAATCTGCGCACCGGACGGACAGCAGGTGCTCACGGACGGCAACCGGGGGCCCGATCGGGCCATCGGGTGAAAACTGTCGGTGGCACCCGGCAAGATGGTCGGCGTGAAGAAGACCAGCGCGTTGAGCCGGTTCTCGCCCGCGACCCGGGCGTGGTTCGGCGACGTCTTCGAGGCGGCCACCCCGGCCCAGCTCGAGGCGTGGGACGCGATCACGGCGGGCCGGGACGCGCTGGTGGTCGCCCCGACCGGGTCAGGCAAGACGCTGGCCGCGTTCCTGTGGGCGTTGGACCGACTGGCCACGACTCCCCCGCCGGACGATCCGAAGTTGCGCTGCCGGGTGCTCTACGTGTCGCCGCTGAAGGCGCTCGCCGTCGACGTCGAGCGCAACCTGCGCGCACCGCTGATCGGCATCCGTGAGACAGCTCGCCGGCTGGGCGAGGCGCCGGTCGAGGTCGAGGTCGCCGTGCGGTCCGGCGATACGCCGGCGGCCGAGCGGCGCCGCTTCGCGACGCGGCCTTCCGACGTACTGATCACCACTCCCGAGTCCTTGTTCCTCTTGCTGACCTCGCAAGGTCGCGAGTCGTTGCGTGGCGTGGAGACCGTCATCGTCGACGAGGTGCACGCGGTCGCCGGGACGAAACGCGGTGCGCACCTGGCGCTGACACTCGAGCGCCTCGACGAGCTGTTGCCGAAGCCGGCGCAGCGGATCGGACTGTCCGCGACCGTGCGTCCGGTCGAGGAGGTCGCGCGGTTCCTGGGTGGCGAGCGAGCGGTCACGGTCGTGCAGCCGAAGTTCACGAAGCAGTGGGAGCTGAGCGTCGTCGTTCCGGTCGAGGACATGGCCGAGCTGGCCGCGACCGAGGTGGAGACGTCCGGTTCGGCGGCCGGACCGCAGCAGCACGCCTCGATCTGGCCACATGTGGAGGAGCAGGTCTTCGACCTGATCAGTCAGCACAGCTCGACGATCGTCTTTGCGAACTCGCGCCGCCTGGCCGAGCGCCTGACCGCGAGGCTGAACGAGATCGCTGCCGAGCGCGCGGAGCTGGAGCTGCCGGAGCTGGGCTCGCCGGCTCAGCTGATGGCACAGTCCGGCGGATCGCTCGCGGCGCCTCCGCTGATCGCCCGCGCCCATCATGGTTCGGTCAGCAAGGAGCAACGTGCGCTGATCGAGGCAGACCTGAAGTCTGGCCGGCTGCCCTGCGTGGTCGCCACCAGCAGCCTCGAGCTCGGCATCGACATGGGCGCTGTAGATCTGGTGATCCAGGTCGAGGCGCCGCCGTCCGTCGCGAGCGGTCTGCAGCGTGTGGGGCGTGCGGGTCACCAGGTCGGCGCAGTGTCCCGGGGCGTGCTGTTCCCGAAGTTCCGCGGCGATCTGATCGACACAGCGGTCGTCGTGCAGCGGATGCGCGAGGGGCTGATCGAGAGCCTGCACATCCCGGCGAATCCACTGGACGTGCTCGCCCAGCAGATCGTGTCGATCGTGTCCCTCGACGCCGTCGACGTGGACGAGCTCTTCGCCTTGGTGCGTCGCTGCGCCCCGTTCGCCACGCTGCCGAGGTCGGCGTACGACGGGGTCCTCGACATGCTCTCCGGCCGTTATCCGTCGGACGAGTTCGCGGAGCTGCGGCCGCGGATCGTCTTCGACCGGGTGAGCGGCGAGATCTCGGGCCGACCTGGTGCCCAGCGGCTCGCGGTGACGAGCGGCGGGACGATTCCCGACCGCGGCCTGTTCGGGGTGTTCCTGGTCGGCGAGTCGACCAATCACCGAGTGGGCGAGCTGGACGAGGAGATGGTCTACGAGTCGCGGGTCGGCGACGTGTTCACGCTCGGTGCGTCGAGCTGGCGGATCGAGGACATCACCCACGACCGGGTGCTGGTCTCCCCCGCGCCAGGTCAGCCCGGCAGGCTGCCGTTCTGGAAAGGCGACGCGGTCGGGCGTCCGGCCGAGCTGGGTGCGGCGACCGGCGCGTTCGTCCGCAAGATGGCGTCGCTGCCGGGCGGGAAGGCGGTCGAGCGGGCGCGCACCGCGGGACTCGACGAGTACGCCGCCAACAACCTCGTCTCGTACCTGGCAGAGCAGCGCGACGCGACTGGGCGGGTGCCGGACGACGTGACGATCGTGGTGGAGCGGTTCCGCGACGAGCTCGGTGACTGGCGGGTCTGCGTGCATTCGCCGTACGGCGGTCAGGTGCACGGCCCGTGGGCGCTGGCAATCGCGGCGCGGCTCCGCGACCGGTACGGGATGGACGCGCAGTCGGTTTCGGGCGACGACGGGGTCGTGCTGCGGCTGCCGGAGACGGACGAGGCGCCACCGGGTGCGGAGCTCGTGCTGTTCGATCCTGCGGACATCGAGGACCTGGTGACTACCGAGGTCGGCGGGTCGGCGTTGTTCGCGGCCCGGTTCCGGGAGTGCGCGGCGCGGGCTCTGCTGCTGCCGCGGCGCAATCCGGGACGGCGGTCACCGTTGTGGCAGCAACGGCAACGTGCCTCGCAACTGTTGAGTGTGGCAAGTAAGTTCGGGTCGTTCCCGATCGTGCTGGAGACGCTGCGCGAGGTCTTGCAGGACGTGTACGACCTGCCCGCGTTGAAGGACCTGCTGACCGGGATCAGCGAGCGGCGGATCTCGGTCGTCGAGGTCGAGACGCCCGAGGCCTCACCGTTCGCGAAGTCCTTGCTGTTCGGCTATGTGGGCGCGTTCATGTACGAGGGCGACAGCCCACTCGCCGAGAAGCGCGCGGCCGCGCTCGCGCTGGACCAGAGCCTGCTGGCCGAGCTGCTCGGACGCACCGAGCTTCGCGAACTGCTCGACGCCGAAGTGGTGCTCCGCACCGAGGCCGAGCTCCAACGGCTGGCCGAGGATCGCCGGGCGCGGGACGCCGAGGGTCTGTTCGACGTGCTGCGGATCGTCGGGCCGCTGTCCTTGTCGGAGGCGACCCAGCGCTGCGTCGACGGTTCGGACACCGAGACCTGGCTGACGTCGCTCGCGGCGGCACGCCGCGTCGTACGGGTGCGGATCGCGGGCGAGCATCGCTGGGCAGTCGTCGAAGATGTCGCGCGACTGCGTGATGCTCTCGGTGTACCGCTGCCGCCGGGGGTTGCCGAGGCGCATGCCGAGCCGGTCGCGGATCCGCTGGGCGATCTGGTGTCGCGGTACGCGCGGACGCACGGGCCGTTCCGGGCGATCGATCTCGCGACACATCTCGGGATCGGTGTCGCGGTCGTGAGCGAGGCGCTGCGTCGTCTGGGCGCGGCCGGGCGCGTCGTCGAGGGCGAGTTCCTGCCGGGCGGGATCGCTCTCGAATGGTGTGACAGCGAGGTGCTTCGGCTCCTGCGGCGGCGCTCGCTCGCCGCGCTGCGGAAGGAGGTCGAGCCGGTCGATCCGTCCGCGCTGGCACGGTTCCTCCCTGCATGGCAAGGGATCACGAGCAGTCGCGGTCGCGGGTACGACGTACTCCTGGGCGCGATCGAGCAGCTCGCGGGCTGCGCCGTGCCGGCCTCGGCGCTGGAGTCGATCGTGCTGCCTTCGCGGGTGCCGGGGTATCAACCGTCGATGCTCGACGAGCTCACCGCGACCGGCGAGGTGGTGTGGGCCGGCTCGGGTTCGTTGCCTGGCACTGACGGGTGGGTGTCGCTGCATCTGGCGGACAACTGCGATCTGACGTTGCCGGATCCGGATCCCGCCTTCGAGTTGGGCGACACGCACCAGGCGGTGCTGGACACGTTGTCCGGTGGCGGCGCGTTCTTCTTCCGCCAGCTGAGCGACGTGATCGGGTCGAGCTCGGGCGTGGTCGACGACGAGACGCTGGTCAGCGTGCTGTGGGATCTCGTCTGGGCCGGTCATCTCACGAACGACACGCTGACGTCGGTGCGTTCACTCGTCAGCGGTGGCCGCGGCAGTCATCGAGCCCGCCGTACGACGCCCCGCGCCCGGCCGGGTCGTCCGATTCGGCCCGGACGGCCGTCGATGCCTTCACGCGGCGGACCGCCGACCGCGGGTGGCCGGTGGTCGTTGCTTCCGGCCCGTAGTTCGGACACGACCCGGCGGGCGCACGCCGCGGCCGAGACGTTGCTCGACCGGTACGGCATCGTGACGCGCGGATCGGTCATCACCGAGCGGACGCCTGGCGGGTTCGCTGCGGTGTACAAGGTGTTGAGCGCGTTCGAAGAGTCCGGGCGGTGCCGGCGCGGGTACTTCGTGGCGGGGTTGGGGGCGGCGCAGTTCGCACTGCCCGGCGCGGTCGATCGGCTGCGAGCGCTCGCCGAGCTTCCTGCCGCAGAACCCGAACGGACGCTCGGCCCGCCGGGCCCACGCGGGGCAGGTCGAAGGCGCGAGGACGACGGGCCGACCGTACGCGCCGTCGTGCTGGCTGCGTCTGATCCCGCCAACCCGTACGGCGCCGCACTGCCGTGGCCGGAGCGGGAGAATGCCGGTGGGCATCGTCCAGGCCGGAAGGCCGGCGCGCTGGTCGTGATGGTCGACGGCCAGCTGATCGTGTACGTCGAACGTGGCGGGCGGACCGTCCTGAGTTTCACCGAGGACGCTGATCTGCTGCAGCCTGCCGTCGACGCGCTGGCGTTGGCGATCCGGGACGGGCAGCTCGGCAAGCTGAGCGTTGAGACCGCCGACGGCGAACAGGTCCGGCACACGGCGTTCGGGGACGCGCTGGCCAAGGCCGGATTCCACGCGACCCCGCGCGGCCTGCGGCTCCGGGCGTGAAGAGATGCCCGAAGGAGACACCGTCTGGAGAGCCTGCAATCGGCTGAACCAGTCCCTCTCCGGGCAGGAGCTCGTCCGTACCGATTTCCGGGTGCCGTCCTTGGCGACAACCGATCTGACCGGGCGGACGGTGCTGGAGGTCGTTGCGCGTGGCAAGCACATTCTGATGCGGCTGTCCGGCGGGCTGACGCTGCACAGCCATTTCCGGATGGACGGCAGCTGGCATCTGTACCGCCCCGGTGAACGCTGGCGCGGCGGGCCGGCCCACGAGATCCGGGCCGTACTGGAGACAGCGAAGTGGACTGCCGTCGGTTACCGGTTGCCCGTACTCGACCTCGTCGCGACCGACGACGAGGACAGCATCGTCGGACACCTCGGCCCTGATCTGCTGTCTCCGTCGTTCGACCGGGCCGCGGCGATCGCCAACGTCGAGTCCGACCCTGACCGGACGATCAGCGAGGCGCTGCTCGACCAGCGCAACCTCGCCGGCATCGGCAACTTCTACCGGACCGAGGTCTGTTTCCTGCTCGGTCTGAACCCGTGGCGCCCTGTCTCGGACGTCGACGTACCGGCCGCGGTCGACCTCAGCCGGAAACTGCTGAAGGCCAACGTCCGGAACGGCGTCCAGGTGAGCACCGGGGTGGACCGCCCTGGTCAACGCACCTGGGTGTTCGAACGCACCGGTAAGGCCTGCCGTCGGTGCGGTACGACGATTCGCAGCGGGACTCTGGGCGAGCCGACCCGCGAACGCGTCACGTATTGGTGCCCGGCCTGCCAACCCGAGAGCTGATCCGCCGTCACTCCGGAACTGCCCTGTGGACAACTCTCCCGCCGTGGCAGAACACCGATACCTTCTCTGGCGCATCGAACAGACGTTCGATCGAGAGGAGAAGGCGATGTGCAACGAGTGCGGTGACCTGACCGACGAGGGCTACTCGCGGTGGATCGAGGAGAACATCCAGACGTACGGCTGGACGATGAACTACATCCCAGGCGACGGCGGCCGGAACCCGGGATTCGGGTACACAGTGGGGCTCAGCCAGTACCAGCACCCCGAGATCATCGTCTTCGAGAGCGAGCCCTGCTACGCGTACCTCAGCCTCAAGCCACTGGCCTGGGCGGTACTGGAAGGTGCCGAGTTCGACGAGGGCGACGACCTGGCGGCCTTCTTTCCGCCGCCGCACACCGCCGAGCTGCTGCGGTTCCCCGACTCCGAACTGCATTTGCGCCTGGCCAACGCCATGTACCGCCGGCCCGGGCAGCCGCCGCTACCCGCACTCCAGCTCGTCTGGCCGAGCCGCGTCACACTCATCCAGCCGGTCGGCGACGGGCAGGCCACCGACCGGGGTGTCCGATGAGCCGCCGGTCAGGCGGCCGAGGCCACGACCTCCGGCTCGATCGCCGGGTGCGCCAGCACCAGCGCCTCTTCGCGGGCCAGGTCCTCGCTCACCTCGGCGAAGACCATCGACAACGGCACGTCGAGCGCCGTGCAGATCGCCGCCAGCAGTTCGCTGGAGGCCTCCTTCTGACCGCGCTCGACCTCCGACAGGTAGCCGAGACTCACGCGGGCGTCGGCGGAGACCTCGCGCAGAGTGCGCCCCTGGCGCAGCCGCTTACGCCGCAGCACGTCGCCCAGCAGGCCACGAACCAGCACCATGAGGTTTCTCCCTTCCGCCTGTCCGGCCGCATCTACTCGCACGGTAGCGCGGCCGTAGGAACCAACGGTACCTGTTGCTGGGTCACTACCCCTCGCAATGTCCACCTTCGGTGCGCCGCGCAAGTCTGCCTTACCTGTCACCATGCTGGTCCTAACACCCTGTTCAGTCGAGTTCTTCCGCCACAACTGTCGCTCCCAGTTCCAGGACGGCCTGGACGCTCCCCCGCCGGACAGCCGCCCGGTCCCCGGACAACTGGAGCTTCCGCACCTGCACGGAGTGCGGGCCGGCCGCCGCGACGTACACCGTCCCCGCCTCGATACCCGCCTGCGGGTCCGGTCCGGCCACACCCGTCGTGGCGAGGCCGTAGTCCGCCTCCAGACGCTCTCGCACACCGCTGGCCAATGCGGCGGCCGTATCCGGGTGGACCGGCCCCACAGCGGCCAGCAGCTCGTCCGGCACACCAGCAAGCTTGGCCTTGAGATCGGTCGCGTAAACCACCACACCACCCCGATACACGGCCGACACCCCCGGCACATCCGTCAGAACCGCACCGACCATCCCACCGGTCAACGATTCAGCCGTGGCCAGCGTCACGCGACGCTCGAGCAACAGCTCCACCAACCGGCCGACCGCCGCTCCGACCCCGTCCTCCACCACTCGCCACCTCCACGTCGCAACCTGTACTCGTACTCAACACCAGGAGCTGACCACCATGCATCACCGGCGTCGTCGCCGTATCAATCCCGGCGTCCGGGTGGTCCGGCGTGACTAGACTCGTTGAAATGCCGGGGTCGAGTGGTGGGAACGCACGGTCTCGTGGGCGGACGCTCGCTGAGGTGTACAGACGCTTCGGCGAGACCGAGGAGGCGAAGGGCTCGCCGCTGTCCGGTCAGGTCGCAATCGCACTGAGCGAATCCGCCGAAGCTCTGCGCGTGATCGAGGCCGCTCCACCACGTCGACGCCACCCATCGCTGGTTCTTGCGGCGCTGCACGACCTTGCGCTCGCGGGGCAGGCCCCAGCACTTGCCGCCGCGCTCGCCGCCGCGAACGCGTCCACGGCACCCGCCACTCCCACCGATCCCTCGTCCAAGCCCTCGTCCAAGCCCACGTCTGAGCCCACGTCTGAGCACTCGGCCGAGGCCGTCGCCGACGCTCCCCTGCGCGGTGCGGCGAGTGGTGTTCGTGTGAGGTCGGCTGGTGTTGTGGCGGTTGAGGTGATGGTCGGGATGGGGGAGCTGGTTCTGGGGCGGATTGCAGGGCGGAAGGTTCGGGGGGATGAGGGTGGGCGGCATGCGGTGTTGTATCCGGCGGTTACTGAGGTTGCGCGGCGGGTTGGCGCGGATGCGATCGGGTTGATTGATGTTGGGCGGGCCGCAGCGCTGAACCTGACGGTGGATCGGGTCGGGATTTCGTACGGCAACGGACAGTTCCTGGGGCCTGCGGAGTCTGCGGTGCAGGTTTTGGCTTCGGTGGTTGGGGACGGACTGCTCCCGTCGACGGTCATGCCGGAGGTCGTGGCTCGGGTTGCGGTCGGTGATGAACTCGTGGACGTGACCGGCGCGGATGAGACGGGGTGGTTGCGGGCGTGTGTGCCGCCGAACCAGGTAGAGCGGTTGGCGCGGCTCGAGGCGGAGTTGGCGTTGGCGGCGGCGGATCCGCCGGAGCAGGTGCCGGGTGCGGTTCTCCACGTGCTGCCGGAGGCGATCGCGCGGGTACCGGACGGCGTACTGCCGGTGGTGATGACGACTTGGGTGTTGTCAGGCTTCGGGCTTGAGGAGCGGCTGCGGTTCCTGCAGCGGCTTGACGAGGCGGCGACCCGACGGCCGGTGGCGTGGGTGTCGGTCGAGGGGGTCGGGGTGGCGCCCGGGGTGCCGACGTACGGCGATCGACGGGCTTCGGGGCACAGCATCCTCGGGGTGAGCGTGTTCGAGCATTCGTCGCTCCACGCGAGCGGGGTCGGGCGGTGCTGGCTACGGGGCGAGATGCTCGCATGGCTCGCCTAGTCCCCCGCTGACCGGCACCCGCTGGACTCGCACGGCTCGCCACTGTCTAGTCCCCCCGCTGACCAGGCCCCGCTGGACCCGCACAACCCGCCACTACCCAGTCCCCCGTTGACCGGCACCCGCTGGACTCGCACGGCTCGCCACTGTCTAGTCCCCCGCTGATCGGGCCCCGCTGGACCCGCACGACCCGCCACTACCCAGTGCCCTGCTGGCTGGGACCCGCCGGACTCGCATGGCTCGGCGCTATCTAGTCCCCCGCTGATCGGGCCCCGCTGGACCCGCACGACCCGCCACTACCTAGTGCCCTGCTGACTGGGACCCGCTGGACTCGTGCGGCTCGCTGCTGTCTGGTGCCTCGCTGATGGGTCTCCGCTGACCGCTGGACCTCCTGGGCCCTGGGGTGGGTGGGTTATGGGAGGGGGCGTTTGGCTGCGGCGCGGAGGTGGAGGGCTCGGGAGAGGTAGTCGATGCCGGTGGCGACTGTGACCAGGACGGCGGCGGCCATGATGGCGACGGCCGGCCAGTGGAGGATCGCGAGGTGTTGCCATGGGAGGAGGTAGAGGCCGAGGGCGATCGCCTGGAGGACGGTTTTGAGCTTGCCGCCGCGGCTGGCCGGCATGACGCCGTGCCGGATGACCCAGAAGCGGAGCGCGGTGACGCCCCATTCGCGGACCATGACCAGGATGGTCACCCACCACGGGAGTTCGCCCAGGTACGAGAGGCCGAGGAAGGCTGCGCCGGTGAGGGCCTTGTCGGCGATCGGATCGGCGATCTTGCCGAAGTTCGTGACCAGGTTCCAGCGGCGGGCGATGTCACCGTCGAAGCGGTCGGTGACGATCGCGACCACGAACGCCGCCGTGGCGAGCAGCCGGTCGCCGGTCGCGTGGCCGCCGTCGCGGAGCAGGAGCCAGACGAAGAGCGGTACCAGGACCAGCCGCAGAACGGTCAGCGCGTTCGGCAGGTTCCAGGCGCTGGGCGCGTGGAGTGGTCCGCCGGCTGCGCGCGGCGCCGAGTTCGGTGGCGGGTTGGTCACGCGGTCAGGTTAACTGCCGGGCGGGCGTCTGGGGTGCTCACGAGTGCCGCGAACTCGGCGATCAGGTCGACGCCGTCGCTCGCTACCACCTTCGCGGACACCAGATCTCCCACCCGAATCCCCTCCGGGAGGCCCGTCACCGTGGTCACCCCGTCCACCTCAGGTCCCTGATGCGCGGCCCGCCCCTCGGCGGTCGCCGGGGCTGGCGGGAGGGGTTCCGCTGAGGTTTCGGCGGTGGGGGGTGTGGGGTCGAGGGATTCGACGATTACTTCGAGGAGTTCGCCGATGCGGGATTCGGCGCGGGCCGAGGTGAGGTCTTCGGCGAGGCGGGTGACGCGGTCCAGGCGGGCGGCGATGGTGTCCTCGTCGAGTTTGCCGTCGTACGTCTCGGCCTCGGTGCCGTCCTCGTCGGAGTACCCGAAGACGCCGATCGCGTCCAGGCCGGCGCGGGAGAGGAAGTCGCAGAGGATGTCCACGTCTTCCTCGGTCTCGCCGGGGAAGCCGACGATGACGTTGCTGCGGATACCGGCGGTCGGGGCGGCGGCGCGGACCTGGGCGATCAGCTCGAGGAAGCGCTCGGAGTCGCCGAAGCGGCGCATCCGGCGCAGGAGCGGGCCGGAGGCGTGCTGGAACGACAGGTCGAAGTACGGGACGACGCCGGGGGTGGCGGTCATCGCGCTGATCAGGGTGGGGCGCATCTCGGCGGGCTGGAGATACGAGACGCGGACGCGGGTGATGCCGGGGACGTTCGCGATCTCGGCGACCAGGGTTTCGAGGAGGCGGAGGTCGCCGAGGTCCTTGCCGTAGGAGGTCGAGTTCTCGGAGACGAGGAAGAGTTCGCGGACGCCGTTGTCGGCCAGCCACTCGGCTTCGCGCAGTACTTCGGCGGGGCGGCGGGACATGAAGGCGCCGCGGAACATCGGGATGGCGCAGAACGCGCAGCGGCGGTCGCAGCCGGAGGCGAGCTTCAGCGGCGCCATCGGTCCGCCGTCGAGACGGCGGCGCATGACGCGCGGACCGCTGGCGGGCGCGGTGGCGAGGTCGGGGGCGTCGATCTTCAGGTCTTCGGGGGCACCGGTGACGAAGCGTCCCTTGAGCTCGGAAGGCGCGGGCGAGCCGGCGGGGCGGAGAGCGTCGGGGATGTGGTCCCCCAGCCCGGCGGTACCGGGCGAACCCGTGATGCCGGCGCCGGCGGTAGGACCGGCGGCGTTCGCGGCGGCGGAGCCGGTCGCGGAGCCGGTCGCAGAGCCGGTGGGGGCGGTCGTTGGGTCGCCGTGGCCGGGGAGGGAGATGGTGGGGGCGGAGTGGCGGTCGGCGGGGGCCAGGGGGAGGAGTTTGCGGCGGTCGTGGGGGACGTGGGCCTGGTGTTTGGTGCCGGCGAGGATGGAGCGGAGCCGGGCCGAGATGTCCGTGTAGTCGTCGAAGCTGAGGACCGCGTCGGTTTCGGGGAGGGCTTCGGCGAGTTGTTCGCCGTACCGCTCGGCGAGGCAACCGACCGCGACCACTGCCTGGGTGCGGCCGGACTCCTTGTAGTCGGCGGCGGCCAGCAGCGTGTCGACGGAGTCCTTCTTCGCGGCCTCGACGAAGCCGCAGGTGTTCACCACCACCGTGTCCGCCTCGGCGGCGTCGTCGACGAGGCGGAAACCGCCGGCTTCGAGCCGGCCGGCCAGTTCCTCGGAGTCGACATCGTTGCGGGCACAGCCCAGCGTGACCAGGGCGACGGTGGTGGGTGGCGTAGTCATCCCCACGAGTATGACGCGCCGTGTCCGTCCGCACCTAACCCGGCAGCTACCTCGCCCCCGTGGGTCAGCTGGTTTTGGTGAGGGTGCCGTTGGGGTGGGCGGTGAACTTGGTGAGCTTGGTCGGGACGCGTTTGCCGTTGAGTACGACGATCAGGTTGTTCGGGTTGCCGACCTGGACGCGGATGTCGCCGGCGCTGGTGACGGACTGGGCGATGCCGGGGCTGAGTTTGCCCTGGAAGATCTTGCGATCGGTCCGGTCGCGGACCGTCAGGTAGGTGCCGTCGCCCTTCGCCGTCATGGTCAGCTCGGTCTTCAGTACGGGCGGTTTCGGGGTGTGCGGCTTCTTCGTCGGCCGGACGGTCGGCTGGGGGGTCGGCTTCGGGGTCGGCGTGGTGACGGTCGCGGAGGTGGTCGCGGTCTTGGAGGCGTTCGCCTCGATGTCGCTGGGCAGCGTGAACAGCCGCACCATCCCCCAGCCCATCAGGATCACCAGGATCGCGCCGACCACGAGGGCCCAGCGCGGTCGCGCGGGGCGCAGCGTCGGGCTCTTCACCACGGCCCGCTCCTCGCGGCGCGACTTCTCGTCCTCCGCCGCGTGTTCGGCGTCGAAGGTGGCGAGCAGCGGAGCAGGGTCGGCCTTCACCACGCGGGCGATCGCCCGGATGTGCCCGCGGGCGTAGAAGTTCCCGCCGCACCGGGAGAAGTCGTCGGCCTCCATGGCGATCAGCAACCCGGTTCTGATCCGGGTCGCGGCGCTCAGCTGCTCGATCGTCATGTCGGCCCGTTCGCGGGCCGCCGTGAGCTCGCTGCCGATGCTCACGTCCCCACCGTCCTCTCCTTCGTCCGCGCTTCAGGTCATCGGCAAACGGACCGCCGGCACCCCTGTGAACAACATGTCAACGGCCTTGGTACGACGGGGTCACGGACGAGTCAGAGTTGTTCCCTCACCGGACACCTGGCATCGGCCAGCATGTGCAGCGCCTGCACCACTTCCCCGTTCGACGGACGAGCCGTCAACCCGAACGGTATCGCGAGTGACGACCCGGTCAGCCGGCGGTTCGCATCGGTTGTCTTGCGGGTCGAACTCGGCAGTGCACCGAGGATCGGCCCGGGATCCTGCAGATGGACGGCGATCCGCCCGTCATCGAGCGGATGCCGGCGCTGCAGCACCGTCACCTCTTCGATGTCCTCCCACCGGGTACCCACCCACTCGCTCCCGATGCGCAGCCGGATGCCGACGTGGTCGGCGACCAGCATGTCCCCGACCGTGAGCGCCCGGGCGCAGACCACGGCGAGGACGGCGAACGCGGCCGCCACGATCCAGCGCAGGATGCCGGTCGGGCTGGTCGAACCGGACGCCGCGAAGCCCAGCGCCACCAGTGCGGCGCCGACGGCGAGACCGCCGTGCACCTTCTGGGAGGCGCGCACGGTGAACGGCGTCGGTCCGGGTTCCCCGTCGAATCGTTGCTGCCTGGGCAGTGCGCTCGCGGCGGTCACGGTCTCACTCTCCTCGGAGGGTGCTGATGAAGTCCTCTAGATCGTCGGGTTTGACCAGGACGTCCCTGGCCTTCGAACCTTCGCTGGGACCGACGACGCCGCGGCTCTCCAGGATGTCCATCAGCCGGCCGGCCTTGGCGAAACCGACGCGGAGCTTACGCTGCAGCATCGACGTGGAGCCGAACTGGGTGGAAACGATCAGCTCCGCCGCCTGCACGACCAGGTCGAGGTCGTCGCCGATCTCGTCGTCCAGGTCCTTGCTCGGGCCCGGTGCCGCGGTGACGTCCTCGCGGTACGTCGGCTGCAGCTGTTCCTTGCAGTGCTCGACGACGCCGTGGATCTCGCTCTCGGTGACCCAGGCGCCCTGGATACGCATCGGCTTGCTCGCGCCCATCGGCAGGAACAGCCCGTCACCCTGACCGACCAGCTTCTCGGCGCCGGGCTGGTCCAGGATGACCCGGCTGTCGGCCAGCGACGAGGTCGCGAACGCCAGCCGGGACGGCACGTTCGCCTTGATCAGACCGGTGACGACGTCCACCGACGGCCGCTGGGTGGCGAGCACCAGGTGGATGCCGGCGGCCCGGGCCAGCTGGGTGATCCGGACGATCGAGTCCTCGACGTCGCGCGGCGCCACCATCATCAGGTCGGCCAGCTCGTCGACGATCACCAGCAGGTACGGGTACGGCGTGAGGACGCGCTCGGATCCGGGCGGGGGCTTCACCTTGCCGCCGCGGACCGCCTTGTTGAAGTCGTCGACGTGCCGGAACCCGAACGCGGCGAGGTCGTCGTACCGCATGTCCATCTCGCGGACGACCCACTGCAGCGCCTCGGCGGCCTTCTTGGCGTTGGTGATGATCGGCGTGATCAGGTGCGGGATGCCCTCGTAGTTGTTCAGCTCGACCCGCTTCGGATCGACCAGGATCATCCGCACCTCGTCGGGCGTGGCGCGCATCAGGACCGAGGTGATCAGCGAGTTGACGAACGACGACTTACCCGAGCCGGTCGCGCCGGCCACCAGCAGGTGCGGCATCTTCGCCATGTTCGCGACCACGAAGCCGCCCTCGACGTCCTTGCCCAGGCCGGCCACCATCGGGTGGTGGTCGTTGCGGGCGGTCGCCGAGCGGATCACGTCGCCGAGGCTGACGGTCTCCTTGTCGGTGTTCGGGATCTCGATGCCGATCGCGGACTTGCCCGGGATCGGGGACAGGATCCGGACGTCGGCCGAGGCCACCGCGTAGGCGATGTTCTTCGACAGCGCGGTGACCTTCTCGACCTTGACCGCGGAGCCGAGCTCGACCTCGTACCGGGTCACCGTCGGGCCGCGGGTGTAGCCGGTGACCTGGGCGTCGATGCCGAACTGCTCGAACACCTCGGTGAGCCGGTCGACGACCTGGTCGGACGCCTTGGTGCGGGCCTTGTGCACCGAGCCGGGCTTGAGCATCTGCCCGTCCGGAAGCGTGTACGTGATGTCGCCGGACAGGCTGAGCTGCTCGACGCGCTGCGGCAGCGGGGTGTGCGGCGGCGGCTCGGGCGGCGGCGCGGGCTGCTTGCTCACCGCGGCCGGCTCGAACGCGGGCTCAACGGCACCGGAGGCCGCCTCGTCGACGTCGTACGCCTCTTCCTCGTCCTCCGGCGCCTTGGCCTTCGTCTTGCGGCCGCGCTTCGGCTCGTCCTTCAGCACCGGCGAGTCGTACGGCTTGACCGTCGGGTCGCTGTCGTCCTCGAGTTCGGCCTTCGCGCGGCGCTGCTTGCGGGTCAGCCGGACGGTGTCGTCGGTCGGCGCGCCCTGCACGGACGGCGCGTCCGCGGGCAGCTCGGTCCGGCCCATCAGTACGTCGAACGCCGCGCGGAACCGCAGCGGGATCGCGTACACCGGCGTACCGGTGACGACCAGCGCGCCGAAGATCGACAGCAGCACCAGCAGCGGCGCGGCGACGTACTGCGTGAGCAGGTCGGACAGGAACGACGAGATGAAGTAGCCGATCGCGCCGCCGGCGTCGCGCAGCGGGCCGTCGGCCGGGTTGTTCGGCCGGGGCAGGCCGTTGGCGATGTGGACCAGGCCGAGGACGCCGAGGCAGATCGCCGTCCAGCCGATCACCTGGCGGCCGGCCGGGCCGTTGCGGTCCGGGTGCCGCAGGGTGCGGACCGCGATCACCACCAGCATCAGCGGCAGGGCCCAGCCGAGCATGCCGATGCTGCCGCCGACGACCGTCCGGACGGCGTTGCCGACGGATCCGGGCAGGTCCCACCAGATCGCCGCGGCGACGACCATCGCGAGGCCGATCAGGAACAGGCCGGCACCGTCACGGCGGTGCTCCGGCTCGAGGTCGCGGGCGCTGTGACCGATCCCCCTCACCATGCTGCCGAGCAGGTGCGCGATGCCGATCCAGACCTTGATCACTCCACGACCGAGAGCGAGCATGGCGGCCGCGAAGGGCCCCGGTCCGCTGTTCTTGGGCGTGCTGGTCCGCGCGGCGGATGATCCACCACGTTTCGAGCTCTGCCCACGCTTCTGGGCGCCTGACGGACGGGGGCGTCCACCAGCCGCCGAACGGGCCGTACTCGGCCGCTTGGCTGCTGACTTCTGCGCCCGCGCCGGGGAAGACGTGCGGGTCGCCATACTGATCAGGCTACCCCGACCACCCCACGAGTCCCACGTGTCACACGCCGATCACACGGTCCCATCCGTAGCATCACGGCGCACTACACGGCGTAGTCGCGCCAGGTGCCACACAATCAGGTACCACCCGAGCGCGGCCAGCCCGCCGGACACCGGGCCGGAGAGGATCACCCGTACGGCGGTCTCCCCCGCCAGGTCGCCCTCCACCCGGTTGAGCTCGACGATCGCACCGACTGCTGCGAACACCAGGAGAGCGCCCAGTACGCCGTACCGGATCCACGCGGGCAGCTTGTCACCCACGGTGACCGTTGCAGGTGTACGCCGGTACCACCGGTACAGCCAGATCGCCAGGATCAGGCAGCCGCCGACTGTGCTGACGTACTGGAGGATCCGGTTGACGTCACCGACGGAGTCCGGGAACCGGCGGACGAAGTACCCGTCGCCGTGCGTGAACGAGTCCCACACGACGTGGGTCAACGCGCCGACGACAGCAGACACCACGGTCCACAGCAGGACCTTGACGCCGGGGACATGGAGTCGACCAGCAGGCAGCCGTGCAGCCAAGGCAGGTGGCGCCAGAGCGATCAGCGGGCGCTTCACGACCAGGTTGAACACCAGAAGCAGCAGCAACGCCAGCAGCGGGTCCAGCCAGAACGCCGAGGTGAACTTGTGCGTGAGCGTCAGCGTGAAGTTCCCGTTGATGTACTGCGTGGCGATCCGGTAGACCGCGCCGACGTACAGCAGGTCGGGTGCCACCGCACCGGCCACCAGCGCCGACGCCACGAACGGCCGCCGGACCAGCGGGAGGACAGCTGCGGGGTGGGCCAGGGTGAAGGGCACACCCCGCAGCCTATTGGGTCAGAACGTCGGCCAACTGCCCGCCAGAGGCTGCTGCCCGACCCCAGGTGCCGACCAGTCGCAGACACCGTTCGGGAACGTCTGCCGCAACGCCTTCCACTGCACGGACGTCAGCTTGACCTTGTAGTCGGCCTTGTTCAGCGGTTGCAGACGGCACTTGATGATGTCGTTGGCAACGGACGCACCGGCCACCTGTCGCGGCGCCGGCCATACCGGATAGAAGGTGTTGCACCGTGTCGTGCCGATGCCGTCGACCTGCGTCTCGACGATCTTCTCGTTCGTCGGACTCCAGCACGCGTCGGTCAGCGCGCCGGGCTTGTTGCGCATCAGTTTTGCGTGCGGGGAACCCGGGCCGTGGTCCGCGTCCACCGCATCCATCCACCGGTCGAGGGAGGCGAGCGCGTCGGTCAGCACCGGGTTCTTCGTGCTGAAGCCGCCCGGCGCGTCGCCCGCCTGGACCAGCATGATCTGGTTGCCGGCGTCACCGTTCGCCTTGCGCAACCGTTCGCGGAGCGAGAACGAGTGGAAGATCAGGTGGATGTCGCCGTTCGGCTGCTCGTCCCAGTACTGCCGGTAGTCGATGATCGGCGTACCGGCCAGTCCCCCGCCGCCGTTGATCAGCTGCCCGGTCCGGTACGCCGTACTGATCGCCTGCGGGTCCGCGACGGTCCGGGCCGGGACGAAGTTGGCGTCGGTGTCGAAGCCGCCGACCGTCTTGTTCAGGTCGAGGAACTGCGCGACCGAGATCTTGCCCGCGTTCAGGGCGTCCAGGCCGTACTGGATCCCGACGTTGTCCAGCGGCCGCCGGGCAGCGCCGGTGCGCGGGTCCTTGCCCCAGATGTTGACCTGGTGGTCGTAGACGTCACAGCGCGCGCCGTCCGGATTCGTCACCGGGTCGTAGCGGTCCTCGACAGGTAGTTGCGCGGGGCAATAGACCCGCGGGTCGATCCGGCGGCCGGCACCGGCGAGGTTGGCGATCGTGCCGACCTTGCCGAAGCCCGCGGCAGCCCGTTTCTGCTCGTCGGTCCAGCCGGTCGCGGACTTGAAGTAGTGGTCGAGCAGCAAGGCGTCGGTGATCGTGTGCAACGTCGCGAACCCGACCTCCGGGAACACGCAGGACGCGACGATCCCGTCCAGCAGCCCCGGGTAGTCGTCGGCGATCTGGAAGACCTGGTACGAACCGCCGGAGCAGCCCCAGCCGATGGTCTGACGCGGAACGCCGATGGTCTCCAGGATGTGTTCCCGCGTCATCGACATGGTCTCGGCGGCGAGCACGCCGTTGCAGTTGATACCGAAGACGTTCAGGCTCGACGACGCCACGGCGTACCCCTGCCCGAGCAGTACGTCGTCGTTGACACCGCCGGTCCCGCTCCCTTGCTGGTACCACCCGCCGGGGCAGCCGCCGCCGAACGTGTAGACCAGCCGGCCGTTCCACCCGCTCGGCGGCTTCACGACGCTCGGCTCACCGCCGGCGGGATCGTTGAGTACGGCGTACTCGTAGATCGACCGGTTGATGACGCCGGTCTCGACCCGGACGATGTACGGCACCGTGCGACCGTCAGACGTGGTGGTGGTCGCCAGGTCGGCCGGAGTGGAAGCCGGCAGTACCTTGAGCGAGCGGTCGACCGTGGAGCGGTACAGGTAGTCGACGCGGGTCGGCACCGTGCAGTTCGCGTCGGAGGGCGGGCCGAGCTTGACCTTGGCGAGCGTGACGAAGTCCGCCGTACCGCAGACGTACGGCGTCTCGTGGGGGCCGGCCAGCAGCGGTCCGCTGCGCGGATGGTTGGTGATCACGAGCCGCGACGAGGCGGCGGTGACCGTGTTGGATCCGTCGGTGAGGCCTTGGACGACGCCGATCAGGCGGTCCTGCTGACGGGTGAACGCGCTACTGACGTCCTGCCCGTTCAGCCGGATCTTCAGGTCGTCCAGGTGCTGCCCGGTGATCCCGAGCAGCACGTTGCCGTCGCTCACCATGTCGGCGCGCGGCGTGGACAAGACCTCGATCCGTACGTCGGAAGCCGCGCCGGCAGGTGTCACCAGGACGGCGGCGAACATCGCGGTCAGAAGTGCAACGAGGGCGGCTGGTCGCTTCATGTGATGAGTCGATCACAGCAGGTCCGAGGTCGGAAGAGTTCGTGGTAATCGGTTTCCAGCCGGAGTGGACCACTTCAGGCGCCGGTCGTGCCGTCCAGTTGCTCCCGCACGAGGTCGGCGTGCCCGCAGTGCCGCGCATACTCGCCGATCAGGTGGATGTAGATCATCCGCAGCGTCGACTCGGTCCCACCGAAGGTGAACCGGTCGTCGAGCGAACGCCCGGCAGCGGCCTCGTCGGACAGCTTCCACTCCGCGATCAGCCCGTCGTACGCCGCCTGCGCCTCGGCCGGGTCGATCCGCTCGAAGTCCGCGTCCTTGCCGAGCTCGGGCGCGAACAGCGGCTCGGCCGGCTCGTCGGCGAAGTGGATCCGGAACCAGATCCGCTCGACCTTGGTCAGGTGCCGGATCAGGCCGAGCAGCGAGAGGTTCGACGGCGGCGACGGCCGCTCGGCCAGCTGCTCCGCGGTCAGCCCGGCGCACTTGAGCAGCAGCGTGCTGCGGTAGAAATCCAGATAGCCTCGCAGCAGTTCGCGTTCCGGTGCCGTCAGCGAGCCGTCCGGCCGCTCGACCGCAGGGGCAGTCCAGGTCATCGTCATCCTCACGTCGTCCCACGATGCGTTCGGCCATCTCATCACATGAGATACGCACTGGCGGTGCCCGTATCCCGTTCGTTACCGTTCTCGGCAGGTCATGAGTGCCAGCGACAAGCCCCGGCTCGCTGGCCGGCAACCCTCCTCCGCGGTGGGGTGCCCCGGGTGAAGACCAGGCCGTGCGGATACCCCGTTCGGCAAGCGCGGACTTCCTGGGAGCAGATCCATGTCGATCCTGTCCATTCTCGAGCCGGCCAGCAGCACCGCCCCGCGGCCGGCCGGCCGGCGCCAGCTCGCCGCCGGCAACATCCCCGCGACCGTCGGCTCGGACCTGCTGGTCCCACTGGCCGACGGCCGGGTCACCGACTACGCGAACTTCGACCACGGCGCGAGCGCACCGTGCCTGGAGTCGGTACGGGCCAGCGTCGAGGCGGCGCTGCCGTCGTACGCGTCGGTGCATCGCGGCAACGGGTACGCCTCCCGGATCACGACGCAGTGGTACGAGCGGGCCCGCGCGGAGGTGCACGCCTTCGTCGGCGCACGCCCCACGGACCAGGTGATCTTCACCCGGCAGACCACGGACGCGCTCAATCTGCTCGCGAACGCCGTACCGCAGGACGCGACCGTGATCGTGTTCGAGTCCGAGCACCACGCCGCGCTGCTGCCCTGGCCGGCCGAGCGGACCGTCCGGCTCAAGGCGCCCGCCAGCCGGACCGAGGCCGTGACGAACGTCGCCGACGCGCTCCGTGAGGCCCCCGAGGGCCCGCGGCTGGTCGTGATCACCGGCGCCTCCAACGTGACCGGTGAGATCTTCCCGATCGCCGAGATCGCGAAGGTGGCGAAGGCCCACGGCGCCCGGGTCTGCCTGGACGCCGCGCAGCTCGCCCCGCACCGTCCGGTCGACATCGCCACCCTGGACGTCGACTGGGTCGCTGTGTCCGGCCACAAGCTCTACGCCCCGTACGGCGCCGGCGCACTGATCGGCCGCTCCGACTGGCTCGACGCCGCGGACCCGTACCTGTACGGCGGCGGCGCGACCCACGCCGTCACCGGCGACACCGTCGTCTGGTCGACCGGCCCCGCGCGGCACGAGGGCGGCTCCCCGAACGTCATCGGCGCCATCGCGCTGGCCAGCGCCTGCGCCGCGATCACCAAGCACCGCGACGCGATCGAGCAGCACGAACGCAGCCTGCTGGCCCGGCTGCGCACCGGGCTCGCCCAGCTCGAGGGCGTCACGACATACTCGATCTTCGGCGAGGACGCGGACCGGGTCGGCACCGTGTGCTTCACGATCGACAGCCTGACCTCGACGCTGGTGTCCGCGGCGTTGAGTGCGGAGTACGGCATCGGCGTCCGGGACGGGAAGTTCTGCGCCCACCCGCTGGTCGGTCACCTGCTCGCGAACTCCCCCGAGCACGGTACGGCGGTCCGCGCCAGCCTCGGCCTCGGGACCACCCGCGAGCACGTGGACCGGCTCGTCGACGCCGTACGCACGCTGGCCACCACCGGTCCACGCACGGAGTACACGGAGAGCGCGCACGGCTGTCAGCCGGCCGACGATCCCCGCGACCTCCACGCACCGCGGATCTGGTGAGGCATTCCTCCTACTGCTCAGGAGGTACGAGACCTACATGGTGAGCAGCGAACGCCAGTAGGTCCGCCCACTCCGACGCGACCATCGCGGCAGGTTTACCGAAGCCATGGCCGGTGTTGACCTCCACCCGGGTCAAGACCGGCTGCGGACCGGACTGGGCATGCTGCAGCGCAGCGATGAACTTGTGACTGTGCAGCGGCACCACACGGTCGTCGTGATCGCCCGTCACCACAAGGGTCGCCGGGTACGCCGTTCCGTCGCTGACTCGATGCAACGGCGAGTAGGCCAGCAGGTCCTCGAACTGCTCCGGGTCACTCGGCAGACCGTAGTCGGAAGCCCACGCGGCTCCCACGGTGAACAGGTGGAACCGCAGCATGTCCAGCACGCCCACACCGGGCAGTGCGACCGCGAACAGGTCCGGCCGCTGGGTCATGACCGCTCCGACCAGCAGACCGCCGTTGCTGCGACCGTGTATCGCCAACTGCGCTGGTGTGGTCACACCGGTGTCCCGCAGGTCCTCTGCGACCGCGATGAAGTCGTCGAAGACGTTCTGCTTGTTCTTGAGCCGTCCGGCGTCGTGCCACTCGCTCCCGTACTCGCCGCCACCGCGCAGGTTCGCGATGACCAGCACTCCGCCGGCAGCCAGCCACGCCGGCCAGCCCGGGCGGTAGTCGGCCTGGATCGGGATGCGGAACCCGCCGTACCCCCACATGAGGGTCGGGCGCGGCTTCTCGAACCCCAGGTCGGAGCGGGTGATCAAGAAGTACGGCACGGGCCCGTTGCGACGGGTCACGGTGACCTGAGGAGGCGTGAAGCCGTCAGTCCCACGCACCAGCTCAGGCAGCGCGCGTACGTCGCCTGAACCGGTGGACACGACGTACGACAACGTCGGGTCGGTCGTCGTGGACAGGCCGATGAAGAGCTCGTCGTACTTCGGTCCGGCGTTGAAGCCGACCACTCCCCCACCAGGTACGTCGACGACGCGCGCGCCGGAGCCGTCCACCGCGTAGAGCGTCAGCACCGACTGGGCGTCGACCAGCGTCAACGTGGCGAGGCCGTCCGCGGTGGCGCGCACTGCCTGCAGCGTGGAGTCGCTCTCCGGGATGAGGTCGGTGAACGTGCCGGCCAGGTCGGACAGCACCACGCGACCGCGGGGCGCGTCACGGTCGGTCCGCAGCACCAGCTGGTCGCCCGACATCCGCACGAAGGCGATCTCGTCGGCGAACTCGTCCACGACCTTCACCGGCTCGCCCAGCCCGTCGCCGGTGATCGGGTACACCCACAGCCGCGTGCTGGGGTCCGTACCCTCGGTGATGTGGACGACGAGGTACCGGTCGTCGTCGGACACCTCGGGCATCAGGAAGTACCGGTCGTTGCCCGGGAAGCTCAGCACCAGCTCGTCGTCCGACTGCGCCGTACCGACACGGTGCAGCATCAGCCGCCCACCGGACAACGAGGTGGTCTCCGTACCCTCGCTCCGCCCACTGGTCGGGTAGTGCAGGTACAGGTACGCCGAACTGTCCGGGAGCCAGGTGGCCTCGCTGAACTTGGCCTCCGAGACCAGGTCGTCCACCTGCGCGCCGGTGGCGATGTCGAGCAGCCGGAACGTCGTCCAGTCGCTGCCGCTCTCGTTGATGCCGTAGGCGAAGTACTTGCCGTCAGGGCTGACGGTGAACGTCCCGAGCGAGTCTGTGCCGTCCGCGGACAACGTGTTCGGGTCGATGAGCACGCGTCCGCCGGACAGCAGCTCGTCGAGCGACTCGGCCACGTAGATCACGTCTTGGGCCTGCGTGCCGTCGTTGCGGCCCACGAAGTACCAGCCGGACTTCTTCGCCGGTACGCCGGCCCGCGGGCGGGCGAGGATCGCGGCCATCGTGCGTTGGAACCACGCCCGCTCGGGATAGCTCGACAGCTCGGCCTGCGTGTACTCGTTCTGCCGGGTGACCCAGTCCTGGGTCTCAGGTGCGTCGGGGTCTTCCAGCCAACGGTAAGGGTCGGCGATCTCGTGCCCGTGCAACGCTTCGACCACGTCGTCGCGGCGGCTCTCCGGGTAGCTCATCCTCACAACCTACGTCAGGCCGGAGTGATGTCCTTGCTCCAGAGCACCTTGCCGAACAGGTTCCGCAGCGACACCGAGAAGACGCCGGTGCGCGGGTCGATCCGGGTGTGTCCGAAGAACTGGTTCCCGCTGGCCGGCGACTGGCCCGGGAAGTCGGCCGCCTTGACGAAGACCGCCTCCGGGCCGAACGTCGGGTCCAGCTGGTTGGGACCGAACGCGCCCGCGTTGATCGGACCGGCCACGATCTCCCAGAACGGGTCGAAGTCGGTGAACGCCGCCCGCGCCGGGTCGTAGTGGTGCGCGGCCGCGTAGTGCACGTCCACGGTCAGCCAGATCGCGTTCCGCACCTTGCGCTTCTTGAACTGGCTGAGCACCCACGCGATCTCGTGCTCGCGGCCGCCCGGCGCACCCGGCAGACCGTTCGCGACCGCCTCGATCAGGTCGCCGTCCGGCACCAGCAGTCCGAGCGGCATGTCGCTGGCGATCACCTTCCAGGTCGCCCGCGACGCCGCCACCTCGCGGACCAGCCAGGCAGCCTGCTCGGCGCCGAGCATCGCCACCGGCCCGGCCGTCGACGGCACCGGGTTCGCGCCCCGGTAGGTGCGCATGTCCAGGCAGAACACGTCGAGCAGCGGGCCGTAGCTCACCTTCCGGTAGATCCGGTCCCGGCCCGCGACGTGTTCCATCGGCAGGTATTCCAGGAACGCCTTCTTCGCGCGCGCCGCCAGGACGTCGACGCGCCGTTCGACGTACCGCGCGTCGTCGAGGATCTCATCGGGGTACCAGTTGTTCAGCGTCTCGTGGTCGTCCCACTGCGCGACCAGCGGTACGTCGGCGTACAAGTCGCGCACGTTGCCGTCGAGCAGGTTGTACTTGTACCGGCCGCGGTATTCGGCCAGCGTCTCGGCGACCTTCGAGACCTCCTCGGTCACCACGTTCTTCCACACGGTGCCGTCGGCAACCTTCAGCTCGGCCTGGATCGGGCCGTCCGCGTAGATGTTGTCGCCGGAATGCAGGAAGAAGTCCGGCCGGGTGTCGTGCATCGCCTTGTACGCCGCCATCCCGCCGAGCTCGGGGTTGATGCCGTAGCCCTGACCCGCGGTGTCGCCGGTGAACACGAACGACACCTCACGGTTGCGGCCCGGAGTGTGGAACGAGCCGTCGAGCGTCTCGCCGATCCGGCCGTACGCGTCCTCGAACCCGATCCGGTAGTCGTAACGCTGCCCCGGCCGCAGGCCGCGCAACGGCAGCCGTGCCGTGAAGTCGTCGTTGGCGTCGGTCTTCGGCCCGCGCAGGCTGATCGCCCGGTCGAAGCGGCCGTGGCTGGTCAGCTGGACGACGAGCCGGCCGGGACGGTCGGTCCGCGACCAGACGACCGCCGAGTTCGGCGTGACGTCGGCGCTCGCGATCCCGGAGGGCAGCGCAGCGCGGTCACGGCGGACAACATTGGGGGCGGCAGACGCCACCCCCGGGACGGCGAGGGACGCACCGGCGGCGGTGGTGGCGGCGAGGAGTTGGCGGCGGCTCAGTTTCATGACCCGAAGGTGCGCTTCAGGAGTGACCGCCAGGTGACAGCCTGGCTAACTCGACGGCAAATCGCCCAGGAGGACGGTCCCGCTTGGAGCACGATGCCATGATGAGCGCGTGCCTGCTCAGCAGTACGTCAGCCTCTACACCGACCTCCTCCAGACCGTTCGCGACCTCGGTCTGCTGCGGCGGCGGCAGGGCTACTACGTCACCAAGCTGAGCATTGTGCTCGGCACGTTGCTCGTCATCGTCGCGGGCATGGTGCTGCTCGGGAACTCCTGGCATCAGCTCTGGCTCGCCGGCGCGCTCGCACTCGTGCTGGTGCAGGTCGCGTTCCTCAGCCACGACAGCGCCCACCGGCAGATCTTCCACTCCAACGCCTGGAACGACTGGGCGGCGCGGATCCTGGCCGGCGGTGTCCTCGGCATGAGCGTCAGCTGGTGGCGCACCAAGCACAACAAGCATCACGCCGCACCCAACCAGGCCGACCGCGATCCCGACGTCCAGCTCAAGGCGGTCGCGTTCACGCCGCAGGCCGTGGTCGACCGCGGCCCGATCGGCCGCTGGTTCGCCGCCCGGCAGGGCTGGCTGTTCTTCCCGCTCCTCACGCTCGAGGGCGTCGGCCTGCACGCGTCCAGCCTGCGGCATCTGCTCCGCCGGGACGCGTCCCGCACCGACCGCGTCGACGCCGCGATCGTCCTGGCCAGGATCACGACGTACGTCGTCGCGCTCTACCTGCTGCTCCCGATCGGGAAGGCGAGCGCGTTCCTCGGCCTGCAACTGGCGGTCTTCGGCGTGTGCCTCGGGGCCGCGTTCGCCCCGAACCACAAAGGCATGCCGATCGTCCCGGCCGGAACCAAGCTGGACTTCCTCCGCCGCCAGGTGCTGATGTCACGCAACATCCGCGGCGGCATCTTCACCGACCTCGCGATGGGCGGCCTCAACTACCAGATCGAGCACCACCTGTTCCCGAGCATGCCGCGGCCGTCGCTGCGGCACGTCCAGCCGATCGTCCGGGAGTACTGCGAGCTGCACGGCATCGCGTACACCGAGGTCGGCCTGTTCACGTCGTACGGGATCGTCGTCAGCTACCTGAACGACGTCGGCCTGCACGCCCGCGACCCGTTCGACTGCCCGCTGGCGGCCGAGCTGCGATCGGCCCGTGGGCCGAATCTCGCCTGAACCGCGCTGATCTACGCTAACCGTCATGTGGTGGGGTCTGGCGGGTGCGTTGGCGGCGGCGGTTGCGTACGGTCTGGCGTCGATCCTGCAGGCCTCGGCCGCCGGCAGTTCGCGAGACGCCAGCGCGGCCAACGTGGTCGCCAAGCCGCGGTTCGTCCTCGGGATGAGCCTCGACGCCGTCGGCTTCGGCGTACAGGTCGCGGCGCTGCAGGTGCTGCCGCTGTTCGTCGTTCAGTCGGCGCTGGCCGCCAGCCTGGCGGTCACCGCCGTGGCGGCACGAGTCCTCGGCGTACGGCTCGGCCGGCGTGAGTGGCTCGCGGTCGGCGGCGTCTGCGCCGGACTCGCGCTGCTGGGTGTGTCGGCCGGCAGCGAGGGTACGCCGGACGTCGGGCCCGGCTTCCGGATCGCCCTGGGCATCGCCGTCGTAGTGCTCGCGCTGGCCTGGGTGCTGATCCGGTTGGCGCCCCGCCGGCTGCACGGTCCCGCTCTCGGTCTGGTCGCCGGTCTTGGCTTCGGCGTCGTCGCAATCTCGGCCCGGATCATCCCCAGCCTGGCGCCGGCACACCTGATCACCGAGCCTGCCGCTTACACGGCGGTCGCAGGCGGTGCACTCGCGATGCTCTGCTACGCGTCGGCGTTGCAGCGCGGCGGCGTCACGACGGCGACCGCGATGCTGGTCGTCGGCGAGACCGTCTTTCCTGCCCTCGTCGGGCTCCTGCTGCTGGGCGATCGCGCCCGCCACGGTTACGCCGTCGTGGCCGCTTGCGGGTTCGTTCTCGCCGTCGCCGCGGCGCTGATGCTGGCCCGGTTCGGTGAGCCCGGACACGCGGTCAGCGCGCCGGCGGGATCTCCCCGGAGCCGCGAATCGTCAGCTTGACCGGCACCCGGACCGTCCGCCCGGGGCGGTGCGGCTCGGGCAGCCGCTCGGTCATCAGCTGGATCGCGGTCCGGGCCATCACATCAGCCGACTGCGCGACCGCGGTCAGCCCGGGGCTGAGCAGGTCGCCGAGCTGCAGGTCGTCGAACGACACCAGCGCGACCCGGTCCCGCCGGCCCGCGAGACTCCGCAGTACCTCGGTGGTCGTCATGTTGTTCGCCGACAGCAACGCCGTCGCGGGGTCGGCCCGGTCCAGGACCGCGGACAGCGTGATGCCGATACCCTCGGTGGTCGGCTCGGACAGGTGCACCAGGTCCTCGTCGACGTCGATCCGGTGCCGGGCCATCGCCGCCCGGTACGCGACCACCCGCTCGCGGGCGGTGAAGATCCGCTCGTCGTCGCCGAGGTACGCGATCCGCCGGTGCCCCTGGCGGACCAGGTGGTCGATCGCCTGATCGATCCCGCCCGCGTTGTCGGCGAGTACGGCGTCCGCCTCGATCCCGTGCGCGGGACGGTCGATCGTGACGACCGCCATCCCGGCGTCCACGTGCGGGGCCAGGTACTCCTGGGTCTCGCCGATCGGCGCCATGATCAGCGCGTCGGGGCGGCGGGCAACGAACTCCAGGCAGACGTCCCGCTCGCGCTCCGGGTCCTCGTCGGTCAGCCCGATCATCACCACCGAGCCGGACGTGCGCGCCCACAGCTCGACCGCGCGGCCGAGCGAGGCGAAGAACGGGTCGCCGATGTCCCGGATCACCACCGCGATCGTGCCGGTCTTGCCGCGGCGCAGCATCCGGGCCGACTCGTTCGGGGTGTAGTTGAGCTCCTTGATCGCGGCCTGGACCTTGGCGGTCAGCTCCGGGCTGACGTTGGGCTCCTCGTTCACCACCCGGGACACGGTCTTCAACGCGACCCCGGCCCGGGCGGCGACCTCCTTCATCGTGGGCCGGCGCTGGCCCGTCCCGTTCACCCCGTTGCCACTCATCGCCGGCCCACCCTTCGTCTCGTCGCGCCGAGGGTACTAGAGCGTGTCGCCCGATGCCACGCCGTCGCGAGCAGGTGCTCGGCGGAGTGCCTCGCCGAGCGGGAGCGGAGGGGTCGATGTGGTTTCATCGTTCCCTTCGCTCCCGCTCGGCGAGGTGCCCGCCGAGTGCCGCGCAGTAGGCGTGGGATCGGGAGACATGCTCTAGCTTTCGACCACGACCGGAATGATCATCGGGCGGCGGCGGTGGGTGTCGCTGACCCACTTGCCGACCACCCGGCGGATCACCTGCTGCAGCTGGTACATGTCGTCGAGGCCGCTGCCGATGGCCTTCTCGATCTCGGCCTCGATCCGCGGCTTCAGGTCGTCGAACACGGTGTCGTCCTCGGCGAACCCGCGGGCCTGGATCTCCGGCCCGGCGGTCAGCTTGCCGGTCACCGAGTCCATCACCGCGATCACCGAGATGAAGCCCTCGTCACCGAGGATCCGGCGGTCCTTCAGCGAGGTCTCGGTGATGTCGCCGACGGTCGAGCCGTCCACGAACACGTACCCGCACTCGACCTTGCCGGCCACCACGGCCTTCTTGTCGACCAGGTCCACCACCACGCCGTCCTCGACCACGACCACGTTCTCCCGCGGTACGCCGGTCTGGATCGCGAGGTCCGCGTTCGCGTGCAGGTGCCGGACCTCGCCGTGCACCGGCATCACGTTGCGCGGCTTGACGATGTTGTAGCAGTACAGCAACTCGCCCGCGCTCGCGTGCCCGGACACGTGCACCAGCGCGTTGCCCTTGTGGATCACGTTCGCTCCGTGCCGGATCAGCCCGTTGATCACCCGGTACACCGAGTTCTCGTTGCCGGGGATCAGCGAGGACGCCAGTACGACGGTGTCGCCCGGCTGCAGGTGGACGACGTTGTGGTCGTTCGCGGCGATCCGGGACAGCGCCGACATCGGCTCGCCCTGCGAACCGGTCGAGACCAGCACCACCTGCTCCGGCGGGTAGTCGTCCAGCTCGCGCATGTCGATCAGTGTGTCGCCGGGCACGTTCAGGAAGCCGAGGTCGCGGGCGACGCCCATGTTCCGGACCATCGAGCGGCCGACGTACGCGACCTTGCGCTTGTGCTTCACCGCGGCGTCCATCACCTGCTGCACGCGGTGCACATGCGAGGCGAAGCAGGCGACGATGATGCGCTGGTTCTTCGCCTTGGTGAAGACCCGGTCCAGCACCGGCGCGATGTCGCGCTCGTGGGTGGTGAAGCCGGGCACCTCGGAGTTCGTGGAGTCGACCATGAACAGGTCGACGCCCTCCTCGCCGAGCCGCGCGAACGCGCGCAGGTCGGTGATCCGGTTGTCCAGCGGCAACTGGTCCATCTTGAAGTCGCCGGTGTGCAGCACGACGCCGGCCGGGGTCTTGATCGCGACCGCGAGCGCGTCCGGGATCGAGTGGTTCACCGCGACGAACTCGCAGACGAACGGCCCGATCTGGAGCTTCTCGCCCTCGACCACGGTCTGCTGCGGCACGTTGCGGTGCCGGTGCTCCTTCAGCTTGCCCTCGAGCAGCGCGAGCGTGAGCTGCGACCCGACGACCGGGATGTCGCCCCGCTCACGCAGCAGGTAGGGCAACCCGCCGATGTGGTCCTCGTGGCCGTGGGTGAGGATCACCGCGACCACGTCGTCGAGCCGGTCCCGGATCGGCTCGAAGTCCGGCAGGATCAGGTCCACGCCGGGCTGGTTCTCGTCCGGGAACAGTACGCCGCAGTCCACGATCAGGAGCTTGCCGTCGTACTCGAACACGGTCATATTCCGGCCGACCTCGCCGAGGCCGCCGAGCGGGGTGACCCGCAAAGCGCCCGGAGCGAGAGGTCCGGGCGCGTCGAGATCTGGATGGGGATGGCTCATGCAATCAGTCCTGCCGTCTTGAGGTCAGTGGTGAGCCCGTCCGTCTGCTCGGCCGTCGCCTCGACCAGCGGCGCGCGCAGCGTCGCGTGCTCGATGACACCGGCCAGCCGGAGCGCGGCCTTCACCATGATGGCGCCCTGGGTTCTGGTCATGATCGCCTCGACGGCGGGCACCAGCCGTCGGTCGATCCGTTGTGCAGTGGCGAGGTCGCCGGCCACCACGGCGTCGATCAACTGCCGGTACTCCCGGCTCGCGACATGGGCTACCACGCTCGCGATCCCGACCGCGCCGATCGCCAGCGAGGCGAGATTCAGCTCGTCGGCACCGCAGTAGTAGAACAGATCGGTGTTCGCCAGCACCTTGGTGGTCCCGGCCAGGTCGCCCTTGGCGTCCTTCACCGCGACGATCCGCGGGTGCGCGGCGAGCTCGATCAGCGTCTCGGTCTTGATCTCCACCCCGGAGCGGGCCGGGATGTCGTACAGCATGTTCGGCAGGCCGGTGGCGTCGGCGACCGCGGTGAAGTGCGCGTGCAGCCCGGCCTGCGGAGGCTTGTTGTAGTACGGCGTGACCACCAGCAGACCGTCGGCGCCCGCGGCTTCGGCCTGCTTGGCGCACTCGACGGTGTGGGCGGTGTCGTTGGTGCCGACGCCTGCGACGATCTTCGCCCGGTCCCCCACGGCCTCGCGGACCGCGCGGATGATCTGGACCTTCTCCTGGTCCGAGGTGGTCGGCGCCTCGCCGGTGGTCCCATTCAGCACCAGGGCGTCGTTGCCACCGTCGACGAGGTACGTCGCGACCTTCTGGGCGGCGGCCAGGTCGAGGGAGCCGTCGGGCCGGAACGGGGTGATCATCGCGGTCGTCAGGCGGCCGAACGGCAGCGCCTGCGAGGGCGTGGTTACTGGCGAGGACATGAGCCTCAGATTACCGCTCCCGACCCCTGAAGAAATGGGTAGGCCTGGTGGCTGTCCGCTCGGGGGTCCGGGCAGCCACCAGGCTCACTCGTCCTATCGGGGCCACCCCGGTAGGCGTTACAGCTTCTGGTGAAAAAGTCCGGAAAAACTTCTGCAAATACTCTATGTGAGCAACCGAACGCATTGCGTCGATATTCTGGTGGCATTCCGGACCGCTACGCTCTTCGGCGTGTCGACACCTGCTGCCGCTCCTGCCGCCCGGCAGAGCCTCACGATGGTCTGCGCCACGATGGCCGCCGCCATCCCGCTGATCACGATCGTCCTCTGGTTCGTCCTCGCCACGGACGGGATCGGCGACTTCCCCGCCACCTGGGCGCCGATCGCCGTACTCGCCGTCGCGGGCGCGTCGTACGCGCTCTGCGAGCTCGTGGGGTTCCGGACGCCGCCGCTGGAGTACTCCGACCGCTCCGCGGCCGACGTCGCGCGCGAGTCGTGGGGGCGCTTCACGGCCTCGACGTTCACCCGGTTCGCGCTGTGCGAGGCGGCGTTCCTGGTGGCGGTCGCGCTGGCGTTCGTCGTCCAGAGCTTCTGGGTGGTGCTGATCGGCGCGGTGGTCGCGCTGCCACTGTTCTTCCTGGAGGCGTGGCCCGGCGAGCGGAACCAGCGCCGGTTCGCGACGGCGCTGGAGTCGCGGGGTATCCCGTCGTACCTGGTCGGTAGCCGGCTTCAGGACTGACCGGCGATCCAGACCGACGTCGCGTCGAAGAGGTGCTGCACGACCTGGATGCCGCCGGGGAGAAGCAGTACGCCGCCGACGGTGAGGGCCGGGACGATCACGGCATGCTCGAACCAGTGGCCGGTACTGAAGCGGAGCGGCTTCGGCAGGCGGATCTCGTACCAGGTCTCGCCGCGGATCGGGAGCGGCCACAGCCACGGGCAGCCGGAGCGGGTCAGGCTGTCGCCGAGGCAGTGCACGAACATGCCGATCGCCACCGCGGCGCCGATCCAGCCGCCGATCTGGGTCAGACCCGCTTGGAGCGCCTCCGCTGCAGCGGTGCCTGGTAGTGCCGTGCCGGGACCGGTCGTGCTGACGACCGACCAGCCGGCGGCGCCCAGCACAGCGAGGACGATCCAGTCGCCCAGCGCGTCGGCCGCGAGCACCAGTCCGGTGACCGCCACCGCCAGTACAGCCCACTTGCCCCGGTCGCCGAGGCTCGCGGCGAGGAAGCCGAGCAGTACGGCGGCGACCAACGTGTGCGTGGCGTGCCGGTGCTTCCCGGTGCTCTCCTCGTCACGCGGGCCCTTGGTGAGGTTGTACAGAACGCCCGAGAACGCTCGTACGGCGCCGGACACCAGCCGCGTGACAGGCCCCAGAAGCCGGGACGCACTCGCGCCCGGGTGATCCAGGTCGGGCAGCAACGCATAGCCAGCCGTGGCCGCCGCGAACGGCACGACCTCCGCCACCGAGGTCAGCCCGACCAGTGGCGCTACCGCCAACCCGGCACACCACCCCGACAAGGCATGCGACCGCCCCATCATCCCGCGCCTCACTCCCCTCACAGTCCCACCCATCCTCCCCCACCAGCCCCACCATCCCCACCAGCCACGCGGACATACCCCGCCTCGCTCCGCTCGGCGGGGGTGAGGGAGAGCACACCCCACCCGACCAACCCCCTCTCTCCCTCGCCCCAACCCACCTGCGCACCTCCCCTCACCACCCGGCCGCCGCACCCCTCAACACATCAGCTCTTTGCATAATCATTCAGGGTGATGCATACTCTTCCTGTGTCCAAGGTACTTACTTCTTTGCCGGTCGGTGAGCGGGTCGGGATTGCCTTCTCGGGTGGTCTCGACACCTCGGTTGCGGTTGCGTGGATGCGGGACAAGGGAGCCGTCCCGTGCACGTACACGGCGGATATCGGGCAGTACGACGAGCCCGACATCGCCTCGGTGCCCGAGCGAGCGACGGCGTACGGCGCGGAGATCACCCGGCTGGTGGACTGCCGCGCGGCGCTCGTCGAGGAAGGGCTCGCGGCGCTCGCGTGCGGCGCGTTCCACATCCGCTCCGGCGGCCGGACGTACTTCAACACCACCCCGATCGGCCGGGCGGTGACCGGCACCCTGCTGGTCAAGGCGATGCTCGGCGACGACGTACAGATCTGGGGCGACGGGTCGACGTTCAAGGGCAACGACATCGAGCGGTTCTACCGCTACGGCCTGCTCGCGAACCCGCAACTGCGGATCTACAAGCCGTGGCTGGACGCGCAGTTCGTGCACGAGCTCGGCGGCCGGAAGGAGATGTCCGAGTGGCTGGTCGCGCACGGCCTGCCGTACCGGGACTCCACCGAGAAGGCGTACTCCACCGACGCGAACATCTGGGGCGCCACCCACGAGGCGAAGACCCTCGAGCACCTCGACACCGGGGTGGAGACCGTCGACCCGATCATGGGCGTGGCGCACTGGGATCCCTCGGTGGTGATCGACACCGAGGACGTCACGATCGGCTTCGAGCAGGGCCGGCCGGTGACGATCAACGGCAAGGAGTTCGGTACCGCGGTCGACCTCGTCCTGGAGGCCAACGCGATCGGCGGCCGGCACGGGCTCGGCATGTCCGACCAGATCGAGAACCGGGTCATCGAGGCGAAGTCGCGGGGTATCTACGAGGCGCCGGGCATGGCGCTGCTGCACGCCGCGTACGAGCGGCTGGTGAACGCGATCCACAACGAGGACACGCTCGCGAGCTACCACACCGAGGGCCGCAAGCTCGGCCGGCTGATGTACGAAGGTCGTTGGCTCGACCCACAGTCGCTGATGCTCCGGGAGTCGCTGCAGCGGTGGGTCGGTACGGCGGTCACCGGCACCGTCACGCTCCGGCTGCGGCGCGGTGAGGACTACTCGATCCTCGACACGACGGGTCCGGCGCTCAGCTACCACCCGGACAAGCTGTCGATGGAGCGGATCGAGGACTCGGCGTTCGGCCCGGTCGACCGGATCGGCCAGCTGACGATGCGGAACCTGGACATCGCGGACTCCCGCTCGAAGCTCGAGCAGTACGCCGGTCTCGGCATGTTCGGCTCGTCCAACGCGGCGCTCGCGTCGTCCACCGACCTGATCGGCGAGCTCCCGAAGGGCGGCGCCGAGGCCATCGCCTCCCGCGGCGAGGCCACCGAGGAGGACGAACTCCTCGACCGCGCCGCGATGGAGTCCGGCACCGACTGACCTCGCCGCCGAGTCGTGGCGTTCGGCTCGGGCCCCCTTCGTCGAGTCGTGGGACGTGGTCGCGTTTTGCGAACGCATTCCACGACTCGGCGGTCAGGCGTCGTAGTCGAGGGTGACGGCGGGGGTTGTGGGGTGGGATTGGCAGGTCAGGACGTAGCCTGCGCGGATTTCGTCGGGTTCGAGGGCCCAGTTGGTGTCCATGCGGACTTCGCCCTCCAGGACCTTGGCTCGGCAGGTGCCGCAGACGCCGCCCTTGCAGGCGAAGGGGGCGTCGGAGCGGACGGCGAGGGTTGCGTCGAGGACTGCCTTGGAATGTTGTCCGAGTGGGAAGGTCGAGCGGCGGCCGTCGAGGATGACGGTGACCTGGGCCGCGTCCTCGTCGGTGACCGTCTCTTCGACGGGCGCCTGGGGCGCTTCGTCGCCGACGTGGAAGAGTTCGGCGTGGACGTGTTCGCGGGCGACGCCCTCGGACAGCAACAGTTCCTGCGCGCCGACCACCATCGCGTACGGCCCGCACAGGAACCACTCGTCGACCGAGTCCAGCGGAAGGATCGTCGCAAACATCCGCTGCAGCCGGTCGGTGTCGATCCGTCCGCTGAACAGCTCCACCTCGGTCGTCTCGCGGGACAGCACGTGCACGAGGTGGAAACGCTCGGCGTACCGGTCCTTCAGGTCGGCCAGTTCGTCGGCGAACATCACCGAGCCGGCCGTGCGGTTGCCGTACAGCAGGGTGACTCGACTGGACGGTTCGACCGCGAGGATCGTCGCGACGAGCGAGAGTACGGGCGTGATGCCGCTGCCGGCCGCCACGAAGGCATAGTGCTTGGCGTTGGCGGCGCCCAGCTCCGTGCCGAACCGGCCGAGCGGCGTCATCACCTCGAGCTCGTCGCCGACCTTCAGGTCGCGAGCGGCGTACGCCGAGAACTCGCCGCCGGGGATCCGTTTGACGCCGATCTTCAGCACGCCCGAACCGGCGGGCGAGCAGATCGAGTAGCTGCGACGGACCTCTTCGCCGGTACGGCGGATCGTGAGGTGCTGGCCGGCGGTGAAGTCGTACTCGTCGGCCAGGTCCGGTGGTACGGCGAAGGTGATCGCGACCGCGTCGTCGGTGATCGGGTCGATCGCGGCGACCTTCAGGCTGTGGAAGGTGGCGCGGCGCCTCGGGGCGATGGTCGTCATGTCAGATCGCCTTGCTGTGTTTGTTGTTCAAAGGGATTTGAAGTGATCGAAGGGTTCTTTGCAGTCGTTACAGCGCCACAAGCTCTTGCAGGAGGTGGAGCCGAAGCGGCTCAGCTCTGTCGTGTTCGGGGAACCGCAGAGCGGGCAGCGAATGGTCAGCTGCAGGAGGATGGGGGTGTTGGCCCGGGACTGGTGGGAGGTTGGGGGTGGGGCGATGCCGTAGCTGGTGAGTTTGGCTTTGCCTGTGTCCGTCATCCAGTCCGTTGTCCAGGCGGGCGAGAGGACGGTTTCTACTCGGCCGGGGACGTTCAGGGACTGAAGGGTCAGTTCTACCTCGTGGCGGATCAGGTCCATGGCGGGGCAGCCTGAGTAGGTGGGGGTGATGGTCACCACGACCTCGTCGCCGTCGTGGCGTACGCCGCGAAGGACGCCGAGGTCGGCGATCGTGAGGACCGGGATCTCGGGGTCGGTGACCTCGCCGACTGCCTCCAGGATCGCGGCGTCGGTCACCATGTCGCACCCGGATGGGATCGGGCGATGTGCTGCATCTCCGCCAGCAGGTAGCCCATGTGTTCGGTATGGCGCCCGTCGCGGCCGCCGGTGTGCTGGTACGTCGACGAAGGCCGCTCACAGGTGGACTCGTCGATGATCCCGAGCACCCGATCGGTCCAGGAATCCCGCAAGCCGGCCGGGTCCACCGCGACCGGAAGCCGTCGGACGAGTGGATCCGACTCGAACAGTTCACCGGTGTACGGCCAGAGCGTATCCAGGGCAGCCTGCATCCGGCGGTGGCTCTCGGGAGTGCCGTCGCCCAGGCGGAGCACCCACTGGGTCGCGTGGTCCACGTGGTACGCGACCTCCTTCACTGCCTTCCCGGCCACACCCGCCAGCGTCTCGTCGGCGCACGTGCGCAGTTCGTCGTACAGCAACTGCTGGTACGACGCGAAGTACAGCAACCGTGCCATCGCGAACGCGAAGTCCCCGTTCGGCAGCTCGCACAGCAGCAGGTTCCGGAACTCGCGCTCGTCCCGGAAGTACGCCAACTCGTCCTCGGTCCGGCCGGCCAGCGACCCGGCGTACTGCAGCAGCGAGCGGGCCTGCCCCAGCTGGTCCAGCCCGATATTGCCGAGGGCAACGTCCTCCTCGAGCTGCGGCGCGGACGCGATCCACTCGCCGGTGCGCTGCGCCGCGATCAGCGCGTCGTCGCCGAGCCGGAGGGCGTACTCGTACAGGTCGTTCACAGGTGCTCGACACCTTCCGGGACCTGGTAGAACGTCGGGTGCCGGTACACCTTGTCGGCGGCCGGGTCGAAGAACTCGTCCTTCTCGTCGGGGCTGGACGCGGTGATGTCGGACGCGCGGACGACCCAGATCGACACGCCTTCCTGGCGCCGGGTGTACACGTCCCGCGCGTTCCGCAGCGCCATCGTCGCGTCGGCCGCGTGCAGGCTGCCGACATGCGTGTGCGACAGCCCGCGCCGCGAGCGCACGAACACCTCCCACAACGGCTCGACGCTCATGCCACTGCCTCCTCACGAGCAGCCCGCTTGGCTGCATAGGCAGCAGCCGCCTCACGCACCCAGGCACCGTCCTCGTGCGCCTTGACCCGCTTCGCCAGCCGCTGCTGGTTGCACGGACCGTTGCCCTTGACAACTTCGTACAGCTCCGCGTAGTCGGGCTCGGTGAACCGGTAGTGCCCGTCCTCGAACACCAGCCCGTCGTCAGGGACGCGGAGACCGAGGACGTCGGCCTGCGGCACGGTCATGTCCACGAACCGCTGCCGCAGCTCGTCGTTGCTGTGCCGCTTGATCCCCCACGCCATCGACTGCTCCGAGTGCGTGGACGCCGAGTCCGGCGGACCGAACATCATCAGTGACGGCCACCACCAGCGGTCCAGCGCGTCCTGCGCCATCGCCTTCTGCCCGGGCGTCCCGTTGCACAGCGTGTGCAGGATCTCGAACCCCTGCCGCTGGTGGAACGACTCCTCCTTGCAGACCCGCACCATCGCCCGCGCGTACGGCCCGTACGAGCAGCGGCAGAGCGGCACCTGGTTGACGATCGCGGCGCCGTCCACCAGCCAGCCGATCGCGCCGATGTCGGCCCAGGTCAGCGTCGGGTAGTTGAAGATGCTGGAGTACTTCTGCTTCCCGCTGTGCAGCAGGTCGAGGAGGTCCGCGCGGTCCACGCCGAGCGTTTCCGCCGCGGCGTACAGGTAGAGCCCGTGGCCGGCCTCGTCCTGCACCTTGGCCATCAGGATCGCCTTGCGGCGCAGCGACGGCGCGCGGCTGATCCAGTTGCCCTCCGGCTGCATGCCGATGATCTCGGAGTGCGCGTGCTGCGCGATCTGCCGGACCAGGGTCTTGCGGTACCCGTCGGGCATCGCGTCCCGCGGCTCGATCCGGCCGTCGGCGTCGATCGTCGCCTGGAAGCTGTCCATACCCCCAGCATATGTGACACTTTTTCCCAGAATCAACAACAAGTGTCACAAAGGTGGTGCTGAACCCACCGCGGAGAGTGGGCTTTCCGCACTGGGGAGCCCGGTCGCCCGGACCCAGGATGGAGGTATCCGTTCAAGGGCTTCACAGTTTCCCGGAGGACCCCCGTGACCACCACACTCAGCACCCCCGTCGACCATCCGTCGACCGACCACAGAGGCCCGGTCACCGGCCGCGAGCGGGCGCTCGCGCCGGACCTGATCCGCGGCGCGATGCTGCTGCTGATCGGCCTCGCGAACAGCGCGAACTTCGCGTTCGCCGGCCAGCCCGGCGTGGAGAGCACGCCGCACGGCTTCGAACGCATCCTGAACTTCCTCAAGCTGACCTTCGTCGACGCCCGGGCGTACCCGGTGTTCGCGGTGATGTTCGGCTACGGCCTGGTCCAGCTGGCCCGCCGGCAGCAGACGTCCGGCGCCACCCCGTCCGCCGTACGGCGGATCCTGGTCAAGCGGAACGCCTGGCTGATCGCCTTCGGCGTCGCGCACGCGACTTTGCTGTATTTCGGCGACTTCCTCGGCGCGTACGGCGTCGTCGGGATCGTCTGCGCACTGGTCCTGCTCAACCGCGGCGACAAGTTCCACCGGATCGTCCTCGCCCTCTGGGCCTTCATGGCCCTCGAGACCCTGTTCATCGCCGCCAAGGCCGTCGCGTCGATCGTCAGCAGCTCCGGGCCCGCCCACTCGCTGACCAACTCCCCCAACCCGTCACTGGCGGCCACGTCGTACTTCGGCAGCCTGGTCGACCGCCTGCACGAGTACCCGTTGCACATGGCCAGCGTGCTCCCCTTCATCATCATCGTCTGGCTCGGCATCTGGGCCGCCCGCAAGCAGCTCCTGGAGAACCCCGGCGCCCACAAGACCCTGCTGACCCGCGTGGCCGCCGTCTGTCTCGGCATCACGTTCGTCGGCGGTCTGCCGCTCGCGCTGATCGGGGCCGGCTGGATGCACGTCGACCAGGCCGCGGTGGACTCGGCAAGCCTGCTGTCGCACGTGTCCGGCATGTTCGGCGGGCCGGGGTACGTCGCCCTGTTCGGTCTGATCGTCGCGCGGATCCGCAAGCAGTCGCTGCCGGTACGGGCGATCTCCGCGCTCGGTCAGCGGTCGCTGTCGGGCTACCTGTTCCAGTCGGTGTCGTGGATGATCCTGCTGGCCCCGTTCACGCTGGACCTGCGGTTCGGGAGTACGGCGTACACCGCGGCGCTGGTCGCGATCGGCGTCTGGCTCGGCTCGGTCATCGGGGCGTACGCGATGAGCCGCCGGTCGTACCGCGGCCCGGCCGAGACCCTGCTGCGCCGGCTCGTGTACTGACTTGCGAGGATTGCGGTCATGAGTGACTTCGGCGTTCCGGAACCCGCCAACCTCTCGGACCTGTCCGGGGCTACGCCGATCGCCGAGACCAGTGTCCGGCTCGCGCTGCCCGCGGAGGCAGGAGAGATCGGCGAGATCCAGGTGGCGGCCTGGCGAGCGTCGTACGCCGGGCTCCTGCCGGCCGACGTCCTCGCCGATCTCAACCCCGCGCAGTTCGCGGCCCAGTGGCGAGCCGCGCTGCTCGCCCCGGGCGAGGCGCGGAACCGGGTCCTGGTCGCGCTGGCCGACCGGACCCTGGTCGGCTTCGCGGCCGTCACCCCGTCCGACGACCCGGACGCCGACCAGCAGCGCGACGCCCTGGTCGCCGAACTGGCGGTCAGCCCGGAGGCGACCCGCGCCGGCCACGGGTCCCGGCTGCTGAACGCGGTCGTCGACACCGCCCGCGCCGACGGCTTCAGCCGGGTGACCGCCTGGGTGAACTCGACCGACGACGTGCTCCGCGCCTTCTACACCGAGGCCGGCTGGGCACCGGACGGGGCGCACCGCGAGCTCGACCTGTACGGCGACGAGTCCGTGCGGATCAAGCAGATCCGGCTGCACACCGACCCCGGCACGGAGTAGCCCCGGCAGGCATGACAGATTGTCACGGACCGATTACGCGTGGCCATCTGTTGGAGTCTGCATGAAGCACCTCACCCTGGCCGTCGGCCTGGGCCTCTCCACTGTTGTTCTGTCCGCTGTTGCCGTTCTCGTCGTCCCGGGATCGGGGGCGACGGCGTCGATGCAAGCGGCAACCGTCGTCGACCGGCCGCATCCGGTGGCGTCGAAGTACCTGAAGCAGAGACCCGCGTGGACGAGATGCGGTGACGAGGAGTTCCGGACGTACTGCGCGAAGATCACGGTCCCGCGCGACTGGGCCAACCAGTACGCCGGTAGCGACCTGCAGATCGCCGTCAGCAAGGTCGCCCCGGCCAAGGGCCGGCCGAGCCGCGTGGTGTTCGGCAACCCGGGCGGGCCGGGCGGTGCCGGGCTCGGCATGGCGCCGTACCTCGCGAGCCGGCCGGCGCTTGCCAAGGACCACCTCGCGGTCGGGTTCGACCCGCGCGGCACCGGCGGCAGTTCGAACGTCAGCTGCGAGGGCGCTCCCGACTACACGATGGACGCGCGGGACCGCGATCCCGGGACCCGCAGGCTGATCACCGAGGCGTCCGAACTCGCGCAGCCGTACTGCGACAGCCAGTCCCGGGGCCTGATGCCCTACATCACCACCGCGCAGACCGTGCAGGACATGGACCTGATCCGGCAACTGCTCGGCTTCGACACGATGGACTACGTCGGGTACTCCGGCGGCACCTGGCTCGGTGCGTACTACCAGACGTACTTCCCCCAGCACGTCGGCCGCTTCGTCCTCGACTCGAACACCGACTTCACCGGGACCTGGCTGGACACGTTCAGCGGGCAGCCGCAGGCGTTCGAGCGCCGGTTCCGCGAGGACTTCGCGCCCTGGGCGGCGAAGTACGACGCCGACCTGCACCTCGGCTCGTCACCCGGAGCGGTGATCCGGTTGTACGAACGGTTACGACGCGCGCTGAAGGCGGCGCCCGCGACCGAGGAGTTCCTGGACGGCGCGGTCAAGATCACGTACGACGAGAACACCCTCGACCAGCTGGTCACCGGGGATTTGTACTCGAAGCTGGACTTCCATTCCCTGGCCACCGATCTGCGTTTTCTGACCGACCTTTCCGGGGCCCAGGCAAAAGGCGGTCCGCGGGCCGCGCAACGGCAGGTCGACGCGCTTCCGGCGGCCCGTCAGCAGCAACTCGTGCAGCGCGCGCACCGAGAACCGATCGGCCTCCGGATGCTCGGCGAGGTCGATTCCGAGGACGCCACCTTCGCCGCGATCACCTGCAACGACACGCCCTGGCCGCAAGGGCCGGAGTACGGCGAACAGCTGGCCGCCCGCCTCGGCCCGCACTACCCGCTGGTCGGCTGGACGATGACCGAGAACCCGTGCTTCTACTGGAAGCGCCCGCACCTGACGATGCCGACACCGACCGGCAAAGGCTTGCCCACAACGCTGATGGTGCAGTCGACACACGACCCGGCGACGAACTACGGGCTCGCCGTCGCGGCGCACGAGCGGTACGCCGGATCGCGTCTGCTGACCGTCACCGGCGAGGGCGACCACGGCGTGTACGGCGGCGTGAACAGGTGCGCGGACCGGATCGTCGACACGTTCCTCACCACCGGCGTCGCGCCCTCCTCAGACGTCAACTGCCGGGGCGAGGGGATCCCGGCGCCCGGACCCGAGGTACCCGGTGCGGATGCCGCCGACGGTGCTCCTTTACAAAAGATCGCCGGATTCACGAAAGCCGTTTCCGGATATCTTCGGTAGCGCGCGTTCGACATTCTGCGGAATGCGCGACCGGTCGATCACGGTCGGCGAATTCCGCGGACTGATTTCGTTGTCAGGACATAGTTGTCAGGGTGATGTCAGGGTTCCGTCCCTGTGCGACGGAGCGTGATCGCGGCAACCTGGAGTCAGCGCGGAGGATCGGGCGTCGACTGGGAGGGCTCGACGACGGCCTACGCCGGACGTGGCTTCGGCCGGCTGTGCGGGTGGGGGGACTGCCGAGGACCCGGAAGGGCCCGGACAGAACACAGCCGGCCGGGTCACGCATCTCCAGATCCCTCGCGGGGCACCGTCGATCCCCCAGGTCGTGGTGCCTCGCGAGGCTCCACCACGCCCGCTCGAGGCGGGCGGTTCGCGCGAGCCTGCGCGGCAGGTAGCCGACGCTGCGCGCCGATCAGAGCGGGTCGCGGGTTCGGTCGCGGCCGGCCGCACCCGGCGGGTAGCCGTCGGCGACGGCGGCCAGCGGAGCGGCTCGGCCGGCCGACCAGGCCAGCCGGAGGGTTCGGCGGTCCAGGGACGATTCCACCGCTGAGCGGGTGGCCTCGTAGTCGGCCTGCTCGATCCGTGGCACGGGCGCCCGGATCACCTCCCTGACCTCGGCCGCGGCCCCGAGCAGGAACGCGGCGTACTCGCTCCGCCCGCGATGCTGGGCGACCGCGGCCAGTTCCTCCAGCACACTGGCCGACCGCCACCGATCGCCCAGATCCCGATGCTCGGCGAGGCTTTCGTCGAGCAGATGCACGGCCCGCTCGGTCAGTCCGCGCCGCCGCTCCACGATCCCGAGCTGGTTCAGCGACCACGCCACGCCTTCGCGATACCCGAGCCGCTGCGACAACGCCAGGCTCTCCTGCAGCAGTTCCTCCGCCTCGACGAGCTCCCCGCCGTACTGCGCGATCGTGCCGAGGCTGATCAACGACCAGGCCAGCCCCTCGCCGTCCCCGACGACCCGGAAGCTGTCCCGGGCCCGCCGGCACCGCCGGGCCCCGATCTCGAGATCGCCGCGCAACCACGCCACGAACCCGAGGTGGTTGTGCGCCCACGCCATCCCGGCCCGATCGCCCAGGCTCTCGTACAGGTCGTAGCTCTCGCAGTACAGGTCCTCCGCCGCCTCGTAGTCCGCGCGCTCACGCGCCACTCCCCCAAGCCGCTGCAGCACCATCGCCGTACCGGCCTTGTCGCCGAGCTCCTTGTACTGCGTCAGCGCCGTCTGCAGCCGCTCCGTCGCCGCGTCGTACTCGCACTGCAGGAACGCCAGCGTCCCCGCGCCGAGGTTCGCCTTCGCCCGCTCGGCCTCGAGCCCCGGTGCGTCGCCGAGATCCAACGCCCGCTCCAGCCACTGGCTCCCCTCCGCGTAGTGCCCGCGGAGGCAGCAGAACAGCCACAGCCCACCGGCCAGCCGCAACGCCTCGGCGACGGACAGGGTCCGCATCGACCAGGCCATCGCGGCCCGCAGGTTCGACAGCTCGGCCTCCAGCCGATCCAGCCACTCCCCCTGCTCCGGCCCGCGCAGCTGTCCCTCGGCCTCTTCGACCAGGCTCAGGTAGTGCCGCGCGTGCCGCTCGGCCGCCGCCTCCGCACCGCCCGCCGCCTGCAGTCGATCGGCCGCGAACTCGCGGATCACCATCAGCATGTAGTACCGCGCGACGCCGCCGCGCCGGGTCACCTTGATCAGCGACTTGTCCGCCAGCCGGCCGATCAGGTCGAGCGCTTCGACCCGCGTCCGCACCCCGGACAGCACAGCGGCGGCCGCACCGAGCGTCCAGCCGCCCTTGAACACCGACAGCTGCGCGAACATCTCCCGCTCGGCCGGGTCGAGCAGCGCGTAGCTCCATTCGATCGCGCCGTACATCGACTGCTGCCGGGGCGACAGCGTCCGCGACCCGCCGGCCAAGATGCCGAACGACGTCTCCAGCTCGGTCGCCAGCTCCTCGATCGTCATCACGGACGTCCGGGCCGCCGCCAGCTCGATCGCGAGCGGCATGCCTTCCAGGCGGCGGACGACGCGCGCCACCTGGTCGAGCTGCCCGGTCGGGTCGTACCCGCGGGCGGTCGCGCGATCGACGAACAGCCGGACCGCCTCGGACGACTCCAGGTGGTCCTCGTCGTACGGCAGTCCGAGCGACGGTACGACGTACACGCTCTCGCCGGTCAGCCGGAGCAGCTCACGGCTCGAGACGAGGATCGACAGATGGGGGCAGCGCTCGAGCAGCATGACGCACAGGCGCTCGACCGGCGCGAGCATGTGCGAACAGTTGTCGAGGGCCAGGAGCATCGCGCTGCGGCCGATCTGGTCCGCCACGTCGTCGGCGAGCCGGCTCTGCAGACCGATCGCCTCGGCAACCGCCGGTACGACGGCCTCGGGATCGGTGAGCGGTGCGAGTTGGACCCAGCAGACGCCGTCCTGGAAGGCGTCCCCCACCTCGCCTGTGACCGCCAGCATGAGCCTGCTCTTGCCGACCCCACCGGGTCCGGTCAGCGTCACCAGGCGGCTGATGCGCTTGGTCAGCAGGCGGGTCGTCGCGGTCAGCTCGGTGTTGCGGCCGATCAGCTCGCTGGTCGGCACCGGCGGCGGGCGCAGCGGCATCCGGGCCGTGTCCGCGTCCTGGTGGGCAGCCGCGGCGAACAGCAACCTGTCCTGGTCCCCCAGCCGCAAGGCGTCGACGAGCAGCCGCAGCGTCTGCGCCCGCGGCGCACGGCGGCGTCCTCGCTCCAGTGCCGCGATCGCGTCGACGCTCAGACCGGCAAGCTCCGCCAGCCCCTCCTGCGACAGCCCGGCCTCCCGCCGGTGCCGGCGCAGCAGGCCACCGAACCCAGCCCCCTGCACGTCGTCCGTGCCGCGGCGAGACCCTTCTGACGGCACAGGACGGCCCCACCCAGTCTCCGACCCTTACGTGGCGGCTGCCACGTACCCTCCTGAAAATAGCCCGAACAACACCGAGTTGTCAGGCACTCGGCTCAGCTCCCGGTGAGCTTGTCCGTGTCGTACTGCCCGATCGCCTTCCGCATCGCTTCGCGCGCCCGCCGCCGGTCACCGGCCGCGTCGTACGCCGTGGACAACCGGAACCACACCCGCCAGTCCTCCGGCGTCGCTTCTGCCGCCGCCCTGTAGTGCCCGAACGCCGCATCCGCGGCGGCCCGGTCGATCCGCCCGGACGGCCGCCGCGGCAGGTCGTCCACCGGCAGCCCGCCGGCCGCCTCCAGTTCGCGCGCCAGTACTTCGGTACGCCGCCCGAACTGGATCTCCCGCCACACCAGGTACGCGCCGAGCAACGGGATCACCAGCACCGCGATCCCGAGCACCACCGCGACCGGCTCGCCGGTCCGGATCAGCAGAACGCCCCGCCAGCCGATCAGCGCGGCGTACACCACGAACACGGCCGCCAGCAGGAACGCGGTCTGCTTGGCTCTCATTTCAGGAGAGGTCCATGAAGTGCTCGAGGCCGACGGTGAGACCCGGTGCGTCGCCGATCCGCCGGACGCCGAGCAGTACGCCGGCCATGAACGACACCCGCGCCATCGAGTCGTGCCGGATGGTCAGCGTCTCGCCCTCGTCGCCGAACAGCACCTCCTGGTGCGCGATCAGGCCGCGCAGCCGGACGCCGTGCACCCGGATCCCCTCCACGTCCGCGCCGCGGGCACCGTCCAGCGCCGTCGTGGTCGCGTCCGGGATCGGCCCGGAGCCGGCCTCCCGGCGCGCGTCCGCGATCAGCTCCGCGGTCCGCCGCGCCGTACCGGACGGGGCGTCGACCTTGTCCGGGTGGTGCAGCTCGATGATCTCGACGGACTCGTAGTACCGCGCGGCCTGGGCGGCGAACCGCATCATCAGCACCGCGCCGATCGAGAAGTTCGGCGCGATCAGCACGCCGGTGGCCGGCGACTTCGCCAACTGGTCGCGCAGCGTCGCGAGCCGGGTGTCGTCGAAGCCGGTGGTGCCGACGACCGCGTGGATGCCGTGCTCGATGCACCAGGCCAGGTTGTCCATCACGACCTCGGGACGGGTGAAGTCGACCACGACCTCGGCGCCCGCCGCGGTCAGCCCGTCGAGTGAGTCACCCTGGTCGAGCTGCGCGACCAGCTCGCAGTCGGCCGCCTCCTCCACCGCGAGGCACGTCTGAGCGCCCATCCTGCCCTTGGCCCCCAGCACACCGACCTTGATCATCCGCACCAGTCCTCCAGTCCTGTCGAGGGCTACAGGATCTCATCCGGCCTTCGGCACCCAGACCTGCAGGTCCATCGTCTGCCACGGCGGCGCCAGCTGCCGGTAGTCGGCGCGGAAGTCCAGGCCGCAGGACCGCAGCGCGGCGATGTCCTGATCGCTGATCGCGCGGTTCAGCAGGATCAGCGGCGCCTGGGCCGGGCGCTTCTTCCGGCAGGCCTCCTCGATGCCGGCCACGGTCCGCGCGCGTTCGGCCGGTGCGATCCAGGCCTCACCGAGCGGGCGGCCGCCGAGCATCAGGACCAGCCCGGCCATCTTGTCGAACGCGAGCATCGGGCGGCCGGTCTTCAGGTACGGGCGAAGGTCCTCGGTGAGCCTGCTGTACGCATGCTCGTTCTCGGGCGTGAGGCGCAGGCCCTTCAGCGCCGGCTGGGTCGCGGGCGCGGTCAGCTCCGACATCGGCGGCGAGCGGTACGGATACCTCGTCAACCCGCTGAACGCGATGGTCGTGGTCGCGACGAGTGAGCCCGCGAGGACGACGCCGACGATCGCCCGGGCCGTGACCGGGGTGGCCCAGATCCCCGTGAGTACGGCGATCATCAGCGCGGCCCAGGCGGCGAACGCGTTGAAGCCGATCACGTAGAGCGGGGTGTTCGTGCCGAAGGCCTGTACAAGCGGAAGCAGCAGGAGAAGGGCGAGAATCGTCCACGTCCTGGCGTTCTCCCGGCACAGCCTGGAGCACTCGGTCACGCCGGTCCGCCACCCGATCACCGCGCCGGCCGCTGCCACCACGGTGACCAGGACCGCGGCGAGCAGCGTCGACGGGTACGTCCCTACGTGGATGGTGCCGCCGACCGCGCCGCCGTACCCGATGACACGCCAGGCCGAGACGGCGAGCCCGAGTACGGCGAGAACGGCGGCGACCAGGCAGACGGCGCGCGGCCGGGCGACGACCGCGACGGCGGTGGCTACCAGTAGCAGGCCGTGATACCAGAGTGTGCGCCCGAGGAGCGTCAGGCCGGTCGTCCAGTAGTGGTGCAGGAGCTCGACCGGCGAGTACGACGTACCCGCGATGAACCGGTTGACGGTCAGGATCCCCGGCACCGCGTCGTTCAGCGGGATCACGAACAGCTGCACGAACAACCCGGCGACAGCCAGGCCGGCGAACGCGAAAAGGGTGCTCCGGGCAACGGCCCGCCACCCCTGGCCGGCAAGTACGACGATCGCGGCGAGCACGATCAGCCCGACCAGCGCGACCGAGGTCCACTTGGCCAGCGCCATCGCGCCGATCACCAGACCGGCCACGACCGGGATCCAGAACGGCACCGGCGTACCGCGGTCGACCGCCGTCGCCATCCACAGCACGCAGGCGATCAGCAGCAGCGCGCCGAGCAGGACGACATCGTTGTACCCGGGCGACAACGGCAGCCAGGCATAACACATCCCGCCCGCTGCGAGGATCACCGCCGTACCGGCTGCCTCGAACCACCGGGTCGGGGGGATCGCCGGACGCCGGCCGCGGAGCCAGCGCATGAAGCTGTAGCCGAACAGGAGGTGGACGACGACCACCGTGCACAGCCGGAACACCCGGAGCCCGGGGATGCTGTACCCGAACAGCTGGAAGACCGGGCCGTACAGGTACTGCACACCGGTCAGCGCCAGCGTGTTGTTGTGCCACCACCGGTACGAGAGCAGGTAGTAGCCCTCGTCGGTGATGTCGAAACCCTTGCCGGCGGCCACGGCCGCGGCCACGATCCACCAGAGCGCGAGCCCGGCGGCGACCGCGGTCACCCCGGCGAGCAGCACGAACCGTCTGCCTGCCGGGGAAACCATCTTCACGGCCGCAACCCTAGGCCATCACTCCTGAGCTATCCCGGAGCTATCCCGCGGCGACGCCCGCGGAGTACTCCGCCTGGGCCTCCTCGGCGAAGTGGCAGGAGACCGTTTGGCCGGAGCCGAGCTCGCGAAGCTCCGGGATGTCGGTGCTGCACTTGTCCGCGGCCCGCAGGCAGCGGGTGTGGAAGCGGCAGCCGGACGGCGGGGACACCGGTGACGGCGGGTCACCGGCCAGGACGATCCGTTGCCGGCCCTGCCGGGCGAGGCCGGGCTCGGCGGACAGCAGCGCCTGCGTGTACGGGTGCGCGGGAGCGTCGTACACCTGCTGGTGCTGTCCCAGCTCGGCGACCTTGCCGAGGTACATCACCGCGACCCGGTCCGAGACATGCCGGACGACCGACAGGTCATGGGCGACGAAGATGATGCTCAGGCCGAGCTCGCGCTGCAGCCGCATCAACAGGTTCACCACCTGTGCCTGCACCGACAGGTCGAGCGCCGACACCGGCTCGTCGCACAGCAGTACGTCGGGATTGAGCGCGATCGCCCGGGCGATCCCGATCCGCTGCCGCTGACCGCCGGAGAACTGGTGCGGGAACTTCGTCTCGTCCTCGGGCCGCAGCCCGACCAGCTCGAGCAGCTCCCGGACCCTGGCCCGGACATCGACACCCTTCGAGACGTCCGGGTGCACCTGCAGCGGCTCGGCGACGATCTCGCCGACCCGCATCCGCGGGTTCAGGCTGGAGTACGGGTCCTGGAACACGACCTGGACGTTCCGCCGCCACCGGCGCAGTTCGCGGCCGCGGAGCTTGCTGACGTCGACTCCGCCGTACTCGATCCGGCCCTCGGTCGGCTTCTCCAGCGCCGCGAGCAGCCGGACCAGCGTCGACTTGCCGCAGCCGGACTCACCGACGATGCCGAGCGACTCGCCCTTGCGCAGCGTCAGGTCGACGCCGTCCACGGCCCGCACGACGGTCTTGGTCCCGAAGCTCAGCGCCGGGCTGATGTCGTAGTGCTTCACGACACCAGTTGCCTTCAGCAACTCTTCTGGCATCAGACCGCCTCCTTCTCGGCGAGCGTGGTACGCCGGATGCAGGCCGCGTCCCGCCCCGGCGCCACGGTGAGCAGCGGCGGTACGTCGAGGGCGCAGTCGTCGATCGCGATCGGGCACCGGGTCCGGAACGCACAGCCGGACGGGATCGCCCGCAGCGACGGCGGCGTACCGGGAATGGTCGGTAGCTCGCGGCCCTTCAGGTCGGCCGACGGCATCGACCCGAGCAGGCCCTCGGTGTACGGGTGCACGGGATTGTCCAGCGCGGCCGAGGTCGCGGCCCGCTCGACCACGTGCCCGGCGTACATCACCACGACGTTGTCGGCGACGTCCGAGACCACGCCGAGGTCGTGGGTGATCAGCACCACGCCCATGTCCCGCTCGGCCTGCAGCTCCGCGATCAGCTCCAGGATCTGCGCCTGCACGGTGACGTCGAGCGCGGTGGTCGGCTCGTCGGCGATCAGTACGTCGGGGTCGAGGGCGAGCGCCATCGCCAGCATCACGCGCTGCCGCATCCCGCCGGAGAACTCGTGCGGGTAGTCCCGGACCCGTTTCGACGCGGCCGGGATCCGGACCTGGTCGAGCATCTCGGCGGCCTTCGTCATCGCGTCGCGCTTCGACATCCCGCGGTGCACGCGGTAGCACTCGGCGATCTGGGTGCCGACCGACTGAACCGGGTTCAGCGCGGACAGCGAGTCCTGGAACACCATCGTGATCCGGTTCCCGACGATCTTGCGGCGTTCCTTCACGCTCATCGCGATCAGGTCCTCGCCGCGGTACTCCGCGGTCCCGGAGACGATCCGGCCCGGCGGCATCTCGAGGATCCCGGTCAGCGCCTGGGTCGAGACGCTCTTACCCGATCCCGACTCCCCCAGGATCGCCAGCGTCTCCCCGGCCCGCACCTGCCAGGACACCCCGTCGACGGCCCGAACCGGCCCCCGCGGCGTCTCGAACTCGACCGACAGGTTGTCGACCTTCAGCAGTACTTCACCGGTAGCAGTCATCGTAGAAGTTTCGGGTCGAGGGCGTCCCGGATCGAGTCGCCGATGATCATGAACGAGATCGTCATCGTCGAGATGAAGATCGCCGGCCAGATGAACAGGTGCGGGGTGTCCCGGTACGACGCCGCGACGCCGAACTGCGAGCCCCACGAGATCGACGGCGGTTGCAGGCCGACGCCGAGGAAGGTGAGCGCCGCCTCCAGCCCGACCATGCCGCCGATGCCGAGCGTGGTCATCGCCAGCAGCGGGGCCATCGAGTTCGGGAACACGTGCTTGCGCAGGATCCGCAGCGGCGGCACCCCGATCGACCGGGCCGCCAGCACGTACTCCCGGTTCCGAACCGAGAACACCGTGGCCCGCATCAACCGCATCCCGCCAGGCCAGCCGATCAGGAAGATGACGCCGACGATGATCCAGATGCTCCGGTCCTGGACCGAGTTCAGGACCACGATCAGCACCACGATGCCGGGGATCGAGAACAGTACGTCGGCCGTCCGCGAGATCAGGGCGTCGACGAAGCCCGGGAAGTACCCGGCCAGCAGCCCGAGAGAACCGGCCAGGACGAACACACCGAAGCTGGCGCAGATGCTCACCAGGACCGACGGGCGGGCACCGTAGACCACGTTGGCGAAGTAGTCGCAGCCCTGGATGTCGAAGCCGAACGGGTGCCCGGGGCTCCGGCCCATCCGGCTCTTGGCGAGGTCGCAGAACCGCGGGTCGGTGGAGGTGAAGAGCTTCGGCACGGCCGCCGCCGTGAAGAACGCCAGCAGCAGCAGGCTGCACAGCACGAACTGCGGCTTGCGCAGCAGCGCCCGCAGCAGTTCGCGGTTGGACAGTGTGCGGCCGTCGCCGATTTCCTGTGCCTCGGCACCGACCGCGGCGGAGAGCTGTTCAGACATTGCGCACCCTCGGGTCCAGGACGCCGTACAGGACGTCGACCAGCAGGTTGATCAGGATGAACGAGATGAAGGCCAGCGTCGACAGCAGCACCACGACTCCGCCCTCCTTCAGCTTGATCGCCTGGAACATGAACTGGCCGAGCCCGGGCAGGTTGAAGATGCTCTCGGTGATGATCGCGCCGCCGAACAGCCCGGCCAGGTCGAGACCGATGAACGTCACCACGGGAAGCAGCGCGTTCGGCAGGATGTGCCGCCAGAGCACCCGCTGCTCACCGAGGCCCTTGGCCCGGGCCGTCTTCACGAAGTCCGCGTTCACGGTCTCCACGATCGAGGTCCGCATCAACCGGCCGAGCCCGGCGAAGCCGAGCACGCCGATCACCAGCGCGGGCAGCAGGTACGACCGCGGATAGCCTTCCAGTACGCCGGACACCGGGAACCACTTCAGCTCCACGGCGAACAGGTACTGGGCGGCGAAGTACGCCACCAGGCCCGGGATCGCGAGCAGCACGAGTGTTGCCAGCAGCAACGACCGGTCCACCCAGCCGTTCCGCTTGAAGCCCGCGTAGATCCCGAAGAACAGCCCGAGGACCCACTGGAACGCCAGGCTCAGCGTGGCCAGCTTCAGGGTCACCGGGATCCGCAGCCGCAACTGGTCGGCGATGTCGGCGCCCGCGAACGTGCTCCCGAAGTGGCCGGTGAGGATGTCCTTCATGCTCAGCAGGTACTGCACGATGAACGGATCGTCCAGGTGGAACTGGGCCCGCTTGGCGGCCAGCACCGCCGCCGGGATCGGCTTGTCACCGGCCAGCTCCCGCAGGGGGTCTCCGGGCATCGCGAACACGAGCGCGTAGACCCCCAGCGTGACGATCAGGCCGATCGGGATCGCCGCGAGGACGCGGCGGAGGACGAAACGGATCACTTGAACGTCGACCAGATCGCCGAGACGCCGGTGTACTTCGAGACCCGCGGCTGGATCTTGGCCGAGTGCAGGTACGCGTTCGACTTGGTGTACAGCGGGATCAGCGGCATGTCCTCGAGCGCGATGTCCTCGGCCTGCTGGTAGAGCTTGATGGCCTTCTCCGGGTCCGGCTGGGCGTCGCCCTTGGCCAGTACCGCGTCCAGCGCCGGGTTCGAATAACCGGCGAAGTTCGCGTCACCGTTGGACTTGAACATCGGCGTCAGGTAGTCCTCGATCGACGGGTAGTCGTGGCCCCAGCCGCTGAACCGCAGACCGTCCAGCTTGCGCGAGTCGGCCAGTTCGCCGATCTCCGAACTCTGCTTGCCGGTGTACTTCACCTGCAGGCCGAGGTTCTGCCGGAGCATGTTGCCGATCGCCTCGGCGAAGATCTGGCCGGTCGCCGACGAGGTGTTGTAGTTGATGTTCAGCACCCCGGAGAAGCCGCCGGCCGCGGCCAGGTCCGCCTTCGCCTTCGCGGGGTCGAAGTCGCAGTACTTGCAGGCGTTGTCGCGGTAGCCGGCCATGTCCGGCGCGACCAGGCCCTTGGCCGGCTCGGACAGCCCGACCAGGTCCGCGAACGCCTTCCGGTCGATCGCCTCCGAGAACGCGTGCCGCAGCTTCGGGTTCTTGAACCGGGCGTCCCACGCCGGGATCACCAGGTAGTTCGCGCCCGACGGGATGCTGGTCACCCACTGGTCCGGGGCGTCGGTCTTGAAGCTCTTCACCTTGGTCGGCGGTACGTCGACGAAGTCCAGGTTGCCGGCCAGGAACTCGTTGTACGCGGTGTCGCCGTTCGGGATGAACTTGTAGGTGATGTTGTCCGCCTGCGGGATCTGCGGACCCTTGTAGCCGTCCCACTTGGTGAGCTTGATGTCGTCGCCGGCGTTCCAGGCGCCCGCCATCTTGTACGGGCCGTTGCCGATCGGCTTGCGCTTGTAGGCGTCCGGGTTCTTCCGGACCTCCTCGGGCAGCGGCGCGATGCCGAGGTACTGCAGCGTCAGGCCGAACTGCGAGAACGGGACCTTGAGCTTGACCGAGAAGGTCAGGTCGTCGATCTGCTTCAGGCCGCTCAGCGTCTTCACCGCGGTCGGCTTCGGGGTGGCACCGTCCGGCGTCGGCGGGTTCAGCGCATCGTACCCCTCGACCTTGGAGAAGAATCCGTTGTTCTTCCAGCCGTTCGAGCCCTCGGCGGCCATGTTCCAGCTGTCCACGTAGTCCTTCGCGGTCAGCGGCTGGCCGTTCTGGAAGGTGTTGCCGGCCTTCAGCTTGATCGTCCAGGTCTGGCTGGTCTTGTCCGGCGTGACCGAATCGGCCATCACGTTCTGCAGCTTGCCCGTCTCCGGATCGGTCTGCACCAGCGGGGCGAAGATCGCCATCGCGATCCCGATCCCCGGGCTGCCGTTGTCGTTCAGCGGGTTGATGTACTCCAGCGGGTCGGCGACCATCGCGATGGTCTCGCTCTTGGCGCCGGAGCCGCCTCCACTGCTGCTCTTGCCGTCTCCACAGGAGGCGAGCACCAGCGCAAGGCCGAGTGCCACCCCCACAACCCCAGTCAGACGTCGCACGGTCAAACCAACTTCCTCGGCGGGAGGGCCGCTAGGCGGGCGGAACAAGCGTCATGGTGGCTGGTCGAAACTGCGCATGTCAACGTTGTCAGGCACAAAGCGGCGGCGCGTAACGTGAGCGTTACTTTGCCAAGACCTCAGATGACCAGCCCTTGGTTGCGAAGCAAACCCTCACTTAATCAGATCAGTGCGCCTGAGTCATCAGATGACAGCCCAGTTTGTGGCAAACCTCGCCTTTGCGCACAGCTGCGCATTATCAGCGGTAACCGGCCGCTTGCAGACTGTAGAGCTCGGCGTACGTCGCACCGGCCGCCATCAGCTCGGCATGCGTGCCGCGTTCGGTCACCCGGCCGTTCTCGAGCACGACGATGAGGTCCGCGGACCGGACGGTCGAGAACCGGTGCGAGATCAGCAGCGTGATCCGGCCGTCGGCGCGGCCGGCCCGGGCCTCCGCGGCCAGCCGGTCGAACAGCGCGGCCTCGGTCTGCGGGTCCAGCGACGCGCTCGGCTCGTCGAGGATCATCAGCAGCGGCGCGGGCCGGACCAGCGCCCGGGCGATCGCGAGCTTCTGCCACTGCCCGCCGGAGAGCTCGACGCCGTCCGCCCACGACGTACCCAGCTGGGTTCCGGCGCCGCGCGGCAGCTCGTCGACGAAGTCCGCGCCGGCCTTGCCGAGCGCGACCGGGACGCGGTCCGGCGGCTCCTCCAGGCCGCCGACGCCGACGGCCTCACCCACCGTCAGCTGGTACCTGACGAAGTCCTGGAAGCCGGCGCTGACCTTCTGCCGGTACTGCGTGAGGTCCAGCGCGCCGAGGTCGACGCCGTCGACGAGGACCGCGCCGGAGCGCGGGCGGTACATCCCGGTGAGGATCTTGACCAGGGTCGACTTGCCCGCGCCGTTCTCGCCGACGATCGCGATCGTCTGCCCGGCCGGCAGGAACAGGTCCGTCCCCGGCAGCGCGAGCCGGTCGTCGCGACCGTAGCCGAAGGTCACGTCCCTCAGCTCGATGCCGTGCGTCAGCCGGTCCGGCATCGGCGTCCGGCCCGGCCGGTACTGCGCTTGGTCCGCGAGCCAGAAGTAGTGCTCGGCGGCGGTCCGGATGCGCAGTACGGATCCGGCCAGGTCGAGGATCCGGTTCGCGGCGCTCACCACGGCACCGGCGAGCGCGATCGCCAGTGCCACGTCACCGGCGGTCACCCGTCCGGCCGCGGCCTCGCGGAGGACGACCAGCAGCGCGCCGACGTACGCGATCGGGAACAGCGCCCAGCCGGCAGCCCCGATCAGCACCGACCGGAAGAGGGCGGCGTGGGCGATCCGGTTCGCGTCGTCGGTCGCGCGGCGGTGTTCGCGGAGCAGTTCGTCGCCGAGCGACGCGACATGGATCTCCTGCGCCGACGACGGGGCGACCGAGACCATGAAGAGTTGCTGGGCGAGGCGACGGCGCGGGGCGGCGTCCAGCTCGGACCGGCGGCGGAGTTGCTCGGCGCGGCGGCTCAGCCAGAGCGCCGGGAGCCCGACGACCGGGAGCAGCGCGAGCACGGGTTCGAGGTTCGCGAGCAGGACCGTGCTGATCACCAGTTGCGCGACGACCAGCGGGGCGATGAACGGCAGGGTCACGCTGTCGCCCAGTTCGGGCGCCTCGCGGCGTAGCGACTGCAGGCGGTCGAGGAAGTCGGGCCGTTCGAAGTGCTCGATCCGGGGCGCGCCCGCGGCCAGGCGCAGGACCCGCCGCTCGGAGACGAAGCCGGCCCGCTCGCGCATCCGGATCGTCGCCCACCGGTACCCGATCGGAGCGACCAGGACCAGGGTCAGCGCGATCGCGACTCCGATGCCGCCGGCAACGATCTCCCGGTGCTCGCCGGAGACCACGCCGTCGACCAGCGGCCGGACCGCGAGGGCGAACAGCAGGGGGCTGACGAAGCTCGACATCGTGACGACGGTGTAGAGCAGGAACAGGCCCGGGCCGATCTCCCAGCCGAGCCCGATCAGCAGCCGGGCGGTGTTGATCCAGGACTTCATGCCGGCTCCCCGAAACGTGCGGCCTGCAGGCGGAACATCCGGGCATAGCTGCCGTCGAGTTCCAGCAGTTCCTCGTGCGAGCCCTGCTCGATCACCCGTCCCTCGTCGAGGACCACGATCGACGAGGCCTGCCGCACCGTCGAGAACCGATGTGAGATGAGGATTGTCGACAATCCTGATGTCAACTCGAGGAACCGCCGGTACAGCTCGGCTTCCGAGCGGGCGTCGAGGTGCGCGGCGGGTTCGTCCAGGATCAGTACGGACGCGCCTTGCTGCACGGCGTACAGCGCTCGGGCGAGGCCCAGCCGCTGCCACTCGCCGCCGGAGAGTTCGACGCCGCCGTCGAACTCGGTGGAGAGGATCGTGTCCCAGCCGTTCGGCAGGGCGTCGATCACATCCGTCGCGCCGGCCCGCTCGACGGCGGCGTCCGGTACGCCGTCCGCGCGGCCGAAGCGGACGTTGTCGTACGCCGACATCGGGAGCCGGAGTGGCTGCTGGAAGACGACGGCGAGCCGGCGCCGCCAATCCTCGAGGTCCAGGTCGGCGAGGTCGGCGTCGTCGACCGTGATCGTGCCGCGGGTCGGTTCGTACAGGCCGCAGACGAGCTTCACCAGGCTGGTCTTGCCGGCGCCGTTCGCTCCGACGATCGCGAGCGACTCCCCGGCGGGGATCACGAGATCGAGGTTGCGCAGTACCTCGTGATCGCTCGCGGGGTAGGCGAAAGACACGTTGTGGAAGGCGATCGCGCGGGCCGGCAGAGCGGTCGCCGGGCCGGTCCCCCGGCCGGCCGGGGCGGTGGCGACCGCCTTGAGGGCTTCGTCGTACCGGCGGAGGGTGGCGAGGGCGAGCTCGGTCTGGAGGCCGGTCCAGGACGACTGCTGGATGCCGGCGAGCGCGATCAGGAAGGTCTGCACGTACGTCGCGGTCGCGCCGGCGGACAGCCGTCCGGCGGAGGCCTCGCGGACCACGAGCACGATGCCGGCCAGGACGACGACGCCGAGCGCAGCGGTGGCCACCAGCGGACGGCGGCCCGGGCGGCTCAGGACGCGTTCCATCGTCTGCGTCCAGGTCTCGCCGTGCCGGGCGGCGACGTACTCCGGGAGACCGAACAGGCGGATCTCCTTCGCGGCCGGCGGGGTGGTGCCGAGGTCGTTGAAGTACCGCATGCGGCGGGCGGATTCCGTGGCGCCGTAGTGGTGGCCGGCCTCGGTACGGGACGCGACCTTGTCCTCGTACGCCGCCCACACGCCGGCAACCAGCAGGCCCGCGCCGAGCCACCAGCGGAAGCCGCCGAGAATGATGCCGGACGCAACCAGCACCACCCGCCCGGTCGCCAGCCCGCCGATGGTGCTCGCCAACCGCCCCGGCCGCGCCCAGTCCGCGCGCAACGTGTCCCGTCCGACCTCCACCAGTTGCGCCGTCGCCGGATCCTCGAGATGCCGCACCCCGCTCGGCGCCGACACCGCGCGCATCAGGTCATGCTGCAGAACCGCGTCGACCCGCTCCCCCAACGCCGTAGCTGCCGCCCGCTGCAAAGCCGCCGCCAGCCACTGCACCAACAAACACCCAGCCGCGACCACCGCCCACACCACGGCCCGCGCCGACTCACCGCGCACAACCCCCGCGACAACCTGCCCGATCCCCACGACCGCTCCGACCGGCGCGGCGGCGGACAGCACGATCGTCGTAGCGCTCACCACGAACAGCCCACGCCCGGCCCGCCAGGCAACCCCGGCAAACCGCAGGATCCCAGAGTCGGACGGCATCTTCCCCACCCTTCCGCACAGACTGGCCAACCTACCAACGAATTACTGGTTCTGAGCGGCGAAGAGTCGTGCGAATCGGCCCTCGGATTGGGTCATCAGCTGCTGGTAGGTGCCTTGCTGGACCACGTGGCCGTCGTCGACGACGTAGATCCGGTCCATCGCGCGCAGCGTCCACGCCCGATGCGACACGACGATCGTGATCCGGGCGGCGCTGGTACGACGGAGCTCGTCGAAGATCTCCTGCTCCGCCTCCGCGTCGATCGCGGACGTCGGCTCGTCGAGGATCCAGATGCCGGCGTCGCGCAGCCGGATCCGCGCGAGCGCCAGCCGCTGCCACTGCCCGCCGGAGATCCCGGTACCACCCCACTGCTGCCCCAGCTGCGTGTCCAGCGGCAACTCCGCGGCGAACGTCCCGCCCAGCGCCGCACGCACCTCCCCGTCCACAACCTCCTCGGGCGCACCGAGCGCGACCGCGTCCCGCAGTGTGAACTCGAAGCGCCCGAACTCCTGCACCAGCAGCCCGAAATGCGCGAGCCGCTCCTCCTCGACCATCGCCGCCGCGTCCACGCCGTCGATCAGCACCCGCCCGTCGTCCGGCCGCAGACTCCCGACCAGCAGGTTGATCGCGGTCGACTTGCCTGCCCCGTTGACGCCGACCAGCGCCACCATTTCGCCGCGCCGCGCCTCGACACACATCCCGCGCAACGTCGGCTGCACGGCACCCGGATAGCGGTACGTAACGTTGTCCAAGGCAACCGAGTCCACCCGCCGCACCACCGTACGCCGTCCCGCCGCCGGCATGCTGCGCACGAACCGCCGGTAGATCGCCGCCTGCGGAGCCGCCGTCACGATGCTGCCGAACGCGTACCCGCACTGCCGGATCGCGTTCAGCCCGGAGATCGTCCCCGCGACCGCCGCCACCGCGCCCGCGCTCGATCCGCCGAGTGCCAGCAGCGCCATCAGGGCCCCGCCGAACAGGACAACGGTCACGAACGCGGCGCCGAGCTCGTACCACATCGCCGTACGCACCATCCGGTCGAGCACCCCGGTCGCAGCGGCCCGGCTGTCCGCGACCAGGCCCGCCACCTTCCACCCCGATCCGAGCACCGCGAGCTCGGTCCCCGGCCGCTGCTGGATCAACTGCTCGGTCGCGTACGCCGCCTTCCGCTCGTGCTCCGCGACCCGCGGCCAGCCCGTGGCCTCCATCCGCGAGATCAACGTGAACGCGAGCACCGTCGGCACCAGCGCGGCGAGGACCAACAGACCCGACAACAGGTTGATCGACGCGATCGCCACGCACAGCACGACCGCGGTCGCGGCCGCACTGAGCACCTGCACCGGCTTCCCGGCCACATCGCTCATCGGATGCGTCGCCGCCTGACTCGCCTCCAGGTCCCGCACCACCTCCGGCGCCGCCAGCCGGCTGGGACTCAGCCGGGCAGCAACCTCGGCAAGCTCGACCCGGAGCGCGAGCCGAAGGCGGAGCATCATCCGCTGGCCGACGGCGTTCGCGACCTGGGTCAGCGGATACATCGCCCCGACCACCACGGTCAGCCCGAGCAGCGGACCCCAGCGATCACCGCCCTCGACCAGCGCGCGGATCAGCACCACCTGCGCGCCGGGCAGGAGCGCGAGCAGTAGTTGGAGCGCGGAGTACGTCGCGAACCGCCCCGGGGTGATGCGGACGGCGTCGACCAATGAGTCACGGACAGCACGAAACGCGTCGAGCACGATGAGGATCCCTTGCACGCAGGCCGGAGCCGACCCGGGAACCCGGGCGGCTCACGTCGGCCGCAAATTGCGTGTCATCCCAGCAAGCGGGCCCTGCCCGTGCGTCCAGGGATCCAGTGGCAGATCACGATGACGTGTGTTGGATCCAACCTACCGTGGCGGGAGCAGCTGCGTCACCAGTGCGTCCGCGGTCCATCGCTCCCAGCGATCGGCGCTCCAGCCGCGGCGGGCGGTCAGCAGGTGGTACAGCTCGGGGCTCAGCAAGGCGAGCGTGATGTCGGTGGCCATCGTCGTGTCGAGGCCGTCGCGGAGCGAGGTCTTGGCGGCGAGAGCGGCCGCCATCCGCTCCATCACGACCGCACGCTGGGCGTTGTTGGCCACCCACAGCTCGTGGATCTCCGGATCGGCGGTCGCGGCATGCGCGATCACCTGGAGCACCGGCGCGACGCGCTCGTAGACCTCGCGGGCGAGCCGGGCCTGTTCGTGCAGCTGCGCGACCGGATCGGGGTTGTCCAGGGCGGCGCGGACCTGCGGCCGCTCCAGGCTCGGCACCGGCTCGTCGTCGCCGGCGACCGCGACGTCGAGAAGTTCGCCCAGCAGCGCGCGCTTGGTCTTGAACGTGAAGTACAGCGTCTGCACGGCCATCCCCGCCTCGTCGGCGATCGCCTGCATCGAGGTCGCCGAGTACCCACGGGCAACGAACAACCTCTGCGCGGCCTCCCGCATCCGCTGCCGGTTGGCCTGGGTCTTGTCCGCACGTCGCGCCATGGCCGCGAGCATACCAGTTGACTAGAGCGAGACTCTAGTGATTCGCTAGAGGGACACTCTAGTGAAAGTAGGTCGACCCATGACCGACACCCTTCCCGCACCGAACGACCTGCACCGGCAGTTGCGCAGTACCGCCCGGCTGACCGCGTTCGCCGGCGGGCCGCTGTTCTGGCTCGGCACCCTGCTGCACCCAGCCCGGGACGGCTGGAGCATCGCGGCGGTCGGCGAGCGCTACGGCCTCACCCACGACCTCCAGGCGCTCGGTCTCGGTCTGCAGGTCGTCAGCCTCGCCAGCATGATTGCTCTGAGCAACCAGCGGCGTGACCTCCGGTCCTGGTACGCCGCGTTGGCGGGGACCCTGTTCTGGTTCGCACTGATCGTCTTCGACGGATCACACAACCCGGTGCGCGCCGAGTACGCGCCCAGCATGGTGCACGAGCCCGCCGACCTGAACACACCGGCCGCACTGATCGTGTTCCCGGCGCTGCTGATCTTCCCGCTCGGCTACGTGTGGCTGGGCCGGACGCTGGGCCGGCACGGGCTGCGATTGGCCGGTTCACTACTCGGCGTCGGCGCGATCGCCTACACCCTGGGCGGCCTGTTCATCTTCACGTCCGGGCCGCGGTTCGGGCTGATCCAGCTGTTCGAGGTCGCCGGCGCGACGCTGTACGCGGTCGGCTACGTGATGCTGGGGAGGCGCGCATGAATGCGGCCGAGATTCTCCAGGACCTGCTGTCCCCCGCGGGCCGGACCGACCCGTTCCCGCTGTACGCCGCCGCGCATCGCCTCGGCGCAGTGCTGCCGGTGACCGACGACATCTTCCTCGTGGTCGGGTACGCCGCGGTCAACGAAGTACTGCGCAAACCTGTGTTCGAGATCCCGGCCGAGCCGTCGAGCCGACCGTCGCTGGACCTGATGCAGCGCTCGATCCTGCGCGCCAACCCGCCGGACCACGGGCGGATGCGGTCGCTGATCTCGCAGGTCTTCACACCCCGCCGGGTCGCGGAACTCCGGCCAGCGATCGAGACCGCGGTCGACGACCTGCTGGACGGACTCCCGGACGAGGTCGACTTCATGGACAGGTTCGCGTTCCAGCTGCCGGTGTCGGTGATCTGCGAACTGCTCGGCGTGCCGCGCGGCGACCGGTATCGCTTCCGCCCGCTCGCGTCGGACCTCACTGCGGCGCTCGAACTCACCGATACGGCGGACGACGCGGCCGATGCGGCGGCCGCCGAGCTCGGCGGGTACTTCGCCCACCTGATCCAGGACCCGCCCTCCGACGGCCTGCTGGCCGCGCTCGTCGCGGCCCGTGAACGGCTGTCGGACGAGGAACTGCTCGCCAACCTGATCCTGCTGCTGGTGGCCGGGTTCGAGACCACGACCGATCTGCTCGGCAACGGCCTCGCGCTCCACTTCCGGCACCCGGAGGTGCCGCTGGATGCGGCGTTCGTCGAGGAGGTCCTGCGCTACGACTCCCCCGTGCAGGTCACCACCCGCGTCGCGCGGACCGATGCCGATGTCGCGGGTACGCCGGTCCCCGCCGGCAGCAACCTCGTCCTGCTGCTCGGCGCGGCCAACCGGGATCCCGAACGCTTCCCGGAACCCGACCGGTTCGATCCGCAACGCCCCGGCAACAAGCCGCTGAGCTTCGGGGCCGGGGCGCACATCTGCCTCGGCAACACCCTCGCCCGCCTCGAGGCAGCTGTCGCCCTCCCCCGCCTGCTCGACCGCTACCCGACGATCGCACCCGCCGGGACACCGACCCGCCGGGACCGCCTCGTCCTGCGCGGCTACCGCACGCTCCCGGTGCTGCTACGGACCTGACGGCCCATCACACCGTGAAGGCGGTGGTGTTCTCGTCGAAGGGGCCCATGACGGTCAGGGCCGGCGTGCCGGCATACAGCTCGGCGGCCAGGTTCGTGACATCGTCGAGGGTGACCTCGTCGATGCGGTGCAGGATCTCGTCGACCGTGGGGAGTTCGCCGTACACGAGCTCGGCCTTCGCGATCCGGGTCATCTTGGCGCCGGTGTCCTCCAGGCCCATCACCACCGAGCCGCGCATCTGGCCCTTGCCGCGGAGCAGCTCGTCGGGCGTGATGTTGCCCCGGGCAATCGCCTCGAGCTCGCCGCGGATCACGTCCAGCACCTCGGGGGCCTTCTTCGGCAGGCAGCCCGCGTACACGCCGACCATGCCGGAGTCCGCGTAGGCCGACCCGAACGTGAACACCGAGTACGCCAGGCCGCGCTTCTCCCGGACCTCCTGGAACAACCGTGAGGACATCCCGCCGCCGACGATCCCGTGCAGCACACCGGCGATGTACCGCCGCTCGTCGCTGCGGACCAGCCCCGGCATCCCGAGCACCAGGTGGGCCTGCTCGACGTCCCGGTGGTGCACCCGCACCCCGCCGTACGTCGGAACCCGCCGGGCCGCGCCGCGCCGCACCGGGATCGGCTCGGCCTCCGCGGTCACCCAGTGCCGCTCGAACGCCTTGCGGACCAGCCGGACCACGTCCGCGTGGTCGACGTTGCCGGCCACCGAGACGACGATGTCCGACGGCTTGTAGCGGCGGCGGTACCAGCCCATCACCTGCCGACGGGTCAGCCCGGCGACCGATTCCGGCGTACCGGTGATCGACCGGCCGAGCGGGGAGCTGCCCCAGAGCTGCTCGGCGAACAGGTCGTGGATGTGGTCCGACGTCTCGTCGGCGTGCATCGCGATCTCTTCGTCGATGACGTCGCGCTCACTCTCCACGTCCGTCTCGGTGAGCGTCGCGGAGGTGATCATGTCGCAGATGACGTCGACCGCGAGCGGCAGGTCGGTGTCCAGCACCCGCGCGTAGTAGCAGGTGTACTCCTTGCCGGTGAACGCGTTCATCTCGCCGCCGACCGCGTCGATCGCGGCGGAGATCTCCAGCGCGTCGCGACGCTCGGTGCCCTTGAACAGCAGGTGTTCGAGGAAGTGCGTCGCACCTGCCAGCTGGGCGGGCTCGTCGCGGGAGCCGACGCCGACCCAGAGGCCGAATGTGACCGAGCGGAAGCCCGGTACCGACTGGGAGAGAACCCGGAGCCCGGAGGGCAGGACGGTCCGTTTCACCGGACCGCCCGCCTCCGGGCTCAGCAGGGTACTCGTGATCGCGCGAGTCACTCCGCCGCTTCGGCCTCGGCCTTCTTCTCTTCGCCCTCGATCACCGGGATCAGCGAGAGCTTGCCGCGGTCGTCGATCTCGGCGATCTCGACCTGCAGCTTCTGGCCGACCGACAGCACGTCCTCGACGGCCTCGACGCGCTTGCCACCGGCCAGCGGACGCAGCTTCGAGATGTGCAGCAGGCCGTCCTTGCCCGGCAGCAGGCTGATGAACGCACCGAAGTTGGTCGTCTTCACGACCGTGCCCAGGTAGCGCTCGCCCTTCTCCGGCATGGTCGGGTTCGCGATCGCGTTGATCGCGGCCCGGGCGGCCTCCGCCGACGGACCGTCGGTGGCGCCGATGTACACCGTGCCGTCGTCCTCGATCGAGATGTCGGCGCCGGTGTCCTCGGTGATCTGGTTGATCATCTTGCCCTTCGGGCCGATGACCTCGCCGATCTTGTCGACCGGGACCTTCACCGAGATGACCCGCGGCGCGAACTCGCTCATCTCCCCCGGCGCGTCGATGGCCTTGGCCATCACGTCCAGGATCGTCAGGCGGGCGTCCTTGGCCTGGGTCAGCGCGCCGGCCAGCACGCTGGCCGGGATGCCGTCCAGCTTGGTGTCCAGCTGCAGGGCGGTGACGAAGTCCTTCGTACCGGCGACCTTGAAGTCCATGTCGCCGAACGCGTCCTCCGCGCCCAGGATGTCGGTCAGCGCGACGTACTGCGTCTCGCCGTCGACCTCGCCCGAGATCAGGCCCATCGCGATACCGGCGACCGGGGCCTTCAGCGGGCACCCGGCGTTCAGCAGCGCGAGCGTCGAGGCGCAGACCGAACCCATCGAGGTGGAGCCGTTCGAGCCGATCGCCTCGGAGACCTGGCGGATCGCGTACGGGAACTCCTCGCGGCTCGGCAGCACCGGCACCAGCGCCCGCTCGGCCAGCGCGCCGTGACCGATCTCGCGGCGCTTCGGCGAACCCACCCGGCCGGTCTCACCGGTCGAGTACGGCGGGAAGTTGTAGTTGTGCATGTACCGCTTGCGGGTCTCCGGCGACAGCGTGTCCAGCTGCTGCTCCATCCGGAGCATGTTCAGCGTGGTGACACCCAGGATCTGGGTCTCGCCGCGCTCGAACAGCGCCGAGCCGTGCACCCGCGGGAGCACGCCGATCTGCGCCTTCAGCGGCCGGATGTCGGTCAGCCCGCGGCCGTCGATCCGGACCTTGTCCTTGAGCACGCGCTGCCGGACCAGCTTCTTGGTCAGCGAGCGGAAGGCTGCGGACAGCTCCTTCTCACGGCCCTCGAAGTCGGCGGCCAGCTTGTCCACGGTGGCGGCCTTGACCGCGTCGGTGGCGTCGTCACGCTCGTGCTTGCCGGCGATCGTCAGCGCCTGCGCCAGCTCCTCGGACGCGGCGGCCTCGACCGCGGCGAACGCGTCGTCGGCGTAGTCCGGGAAGACCGGGAACTCGCCGGTCGGCTTCGCGGCCCGCGCGGCCAGGTCGGCCTGCGCCTCGACCAGGGTCTTGATGAACGCCTTGGAGGCCTCGAGGCCCTCGGCGACGATCTCCTCGGTCGGCGCCTGGGTGCCGGAGGCGACGGCCTCGAAGGTGCCCGGGGTGGACTCCGCCTCGACCATCATGATCGCGACGTCACCGGTCTCGGTGACCCGGCCCGCGACCACCATGTCGAAGACCGCGTCCTCGAGCTCGGTGTGGGTCGGGAACGCCACCCACTGGCCCTTGATCAGCGCGACGCGGACGCCGCCGATCGGGCCGGAGAACGGCAGGCCGGCGAGCTGCGTCGACATCGACGCGGCGTTGATCGCGAGCACGTCGTACAGCTTGTCCGGGTTCAGCGCCAGGACCGTGATGACGACCTGGATCTCGTTCCGCAGGCCGGAGACGAACGACGGCCGCAGCGGGCGGTCGATCAGCCGGCAGGTCAGGATGGCCTCTTCCGAGGGCCGGCCCTCGCGGCGGAAGAACGAGCCGGGGATCCGGCCCGCGGCGTACATCCGCTCCTCGACGTCGACCGTCAGCGGGAAGAAGTCGAACTGGTCCTTGGGCTTCTTGCTGGCCGTGGTGGCCGAGAGCACCATCGTGTCGCCGTCGAGGTAGGCGGCGGCGGAGCCGGCGGCCTGCTGGGCCAGACGGCCCGTCTCGAAGCGAATGGTGCGGGTGCCGAAGCTGCCGTTGTCGATGACGGCCTCAGCGAATTCGGCGCCGTCCATCGGCGCACTTGTGGATCCCGACACGGGATACCCCTCTCTCACAGTGTGACGACTGCGAGGCGCGAGCTTCCGGGGTGCCGGTCTTCGATCGAGGCCCGCGGATGACCTGCATCCGAAGGCCACTACCGAGGACCGGTCGTCCTCCCGCCACGCGCTTCGCGTCGCCTCGTTCGTCTTTCAGTATTCAGTTTGCTCCGCGCCACCTGGGCGCGGATACGCCAAGAGCGGCCACCCGGAAACGGGAGGCCGCTCCTCGCGACGTCATCGGCGGAGGCCGAGCCGCTCGATCAGGGACCGGTAGCGGTTGATGTCCTTCTTCGCCAGGTAGTTCAGCAGCCGGCGGCGCTGACCGACGAGCAGCAGCAGACCACGACGGCTGTGGTGGTCGTGCTTGTGCTCCTTGAGGTGCTCGGTCAGGTGGCTGATCCGGTGGGTCAGCAGCGCGACCTGGACCTCGGGGGAACCGGTGTCACCCTCGGTCAGGGCGTACTCACCCATGATCTTCTTCTTCGTAGCAGCGTCAACAGCTGACACAGGCATCCTCTCGATTTCCGTTGCGCGGCGCACCGGGGCATTCTCCACCCGAGCACTCTCGATCCGCGGCCGTTCAGACGGCAGCAGCCAGCGTATCAGTCCGTGGACGGGGCGCCCTAATCAGCCTGCAGGAGGCGGCGTGCGCCGTCGACGTCGGCCTTCATCTGGACGAGCAGCTCGTCGATGCTGCCGAACCGGATCTGGGTGCCGCGCAGCCGGGCCACGAAGTCGATCGCGACCTTGGCGCCGTACAGCTCGAGGTCGTCGCGGTCCAGCACGTACGACTCCACCCGCCGGTCCAGGCCGTCGAACGTCGGGTTCGTGCCGACGCTGATCGCGGCCGGCAGCGGATCCGGGTACGCCGGGGCGCCGGGCGCGGGCGTGAGCACGGTGAGCCACCCGGCGTACACGCCGTCCTGCGGAACCGCGGCGCCCGGGTCCGCCGGGATGTTCGCGGTCGGGTACCCGAGCTCGCGGCCGCGCTTGTCGCCCTCGATCACCACGCCGGTCACCCGCAGCGGCCGGCCGAGCGCCGCCGCGGCCGCCTCGACGTCACCGTCGGCGAGCTGCTGCCGGACGTACGTCGACGACCAGGGCTGCCGGTCCCCCGCCAGGCCCAGCCCCTCGACCTGGAAGCCGTACTGCGTTCCCGCCTGCACGAGGGTGTCGAGGTGGCCGGCGGCCTTGTGCCCGAAGCGGAAGTTCTCACCGACGACGATCGCCTTCGCGTGCAGGATGTTCACCAGCGTGCGCTCGATGAACTCCTCCGGCGACCAGTTCGACACGTCCTTGGTGAACGGGAGGATCAGCACCGCGTCCGCACCCGCGGCGCCGAGCAGCTCGGCGCGCTGCTCCGGGTCGCTGAGCATCAGCGGCGCGCGGTCCGGCCGGAGCACCCGCATCGGGTGCGGGTCGAAGGTCATCGCGACCACCGGCAGTCCGCCCAGCTCGGCCGCCCGCGCGCGGGCGTGCGCGAGCACCTCCTGGTGACCGCGGTGCACGCCGTCGAAGTTGCCGATGGTGACCACCGTCGGCCCGAGCTCCGGGCTCACCTGGTCCAATCCGTGCCAGACACGCATGGCAGCAGGATTCCATGCCCGGAGGTGATTGCTTCAATCAGGTCTCCGATCACCCCTTGTAATCGGGCAGTGACTCAACTTATGGTGGGCCGCGCCCGCTGTGGCACTGCTGAGCCTGGGGAGGTCTCGTGAAGCTACGCCGTCTGATTGCCGTCTGCGCGGCAGTGACGCTGGTGGCAGGTCTGCCTGCTGCCAACGCGGCAGCCGCAACCTCGTCCACGCCGCGCTTCGAGCGGTACGTCGCGCTCGGCGACTCGTACACGTCGGCGCCGTTCGTCCCGCTCGCCGACCTGTTGTCACTGGGCTGCGCGCGCTCCTACAGCAACTACCCGAAGCAGCTCGCCGCGGCGCTGGGCGTGTACCGGTTCACCGACGTGAGCTGCGGCGGCGCCGACACCACGAACATGACGCAGCCGCAGAGCACGATCCTCGGCACCGCCGCACCGCAGTTCGACGCACTGACGCCGGACACGGACCTGGTCACGCTCGGAATCGGCGGCAACGACTTCGGCGTCTTCGGCGACATCATCGGCACCTGCCCCGGGCTGCGGGCCTCCGACCCGACGGGCGCGCCCTGCAAGGCGCATTTCACGGTCGGCGGCGTGGACACGCTGCTGGCGAAGATCCAGCAGACCCAGACCCGGATCGCGACCGTCGTCCAGGGCATCCGGGCGCGATCGCCGAAGGCCACGATCGTGCTGGTGGGGTACCCGAAGATCGCACCGGAGCACGGCACCTGCCCGTCGATCCTGCCGTTCGCGGACGGCGACTACGGCTACCTGTACTCGATCGAGCAGGCGCTGAACGCCGCCGTCTCGGGCGCCGCCGCGGCCGGCGGGGCGACGTACGTCGACACTTTCGACCCCTCCACCGGTCACGACGCCTGCGCGCCGGACGGGCAGGCGTGGATCCAGGGCAAGGACATCAACCTGCTGCGGGCGCTGAACTACCACCCGCGGTTCGAGGGCGAGGCCGGGATGGCCGCCCTCACCTACAAGACGCTGACCGGTCAGCAGCCGGTCGTCACCGCTGCCGAGCAGGCCGCCTGGGCCACCAAGGCGCGTGCACTGGCCAAGCAGGCGGCAGCGTCACCTCAGGCCCTCGCGGCCTCCAAGAACCGCGTACGGACCAGCGCGCAACGCTGACCCTTTCCAATCCGTACCGCGGACTCCGGGCCGGGCCACCTCACGCGTGGCCCGGCCCGGTGGTTTCTGTCAGCAGTTCGGTCAGGGCCTGCCCGAGCGGCAGGTTGACCCGGTACGTCGCGTACGGGTCGCCGCGGGTCAGGCCCTGGTTGATGATCAGCACCGGCGTACCGGCCTTGGCGGCGTGCCGGACGAAACGGAAGCCGGACATCACGGTCAACGACGAGCCGAGCACCAGGACGGCGTTCGCGTCGTCGATCAGGTCGTAGCAGCGCTGCACACGGCCGCGCGGGACGTTCTCGCCGAAGAACACCACGTCGGGTTTGAGCACACCGCCGCAGACCGTGCACGGTACGACGGCGAACGTCCGCACGACCTCGTCCGGCAGCTCGACGTCGCCGTCCGGGTTGATCCGGGTCGCCTCGGCCGTGAACGCCTGGTTCGCGGCCCGCAGCCGGCGGTCCAGGACCACGCGAGGTGACGTCGTACCGCAGTCGAGGCAGATGATCCGGTCGAGGTTGCCGTGCAGCTCGATCACGTCGCGAGCACCGGCCGCCTGGTGCAGGCCGTCGACGTTCTGGGTGATGATCCCGCTCAGCCTGCCGTGGGCCTGGAGCGCGGCGACGGCCCGGTGGCCGGCGTTCGGGTGGGCCCGCGCGATCGTCCGCCAGCCGAGGTGACTGCGCGCCCAGTACCGCTGCCGCGCCGCCTCGCTGCCGGTGAAGTCGCCGAACGTCATCGGCGTGTGCGTCCGCAGGCTCCCGGTCTCACCGCGATAGTCAGGAATCCCGGACTCCGTCGACAACCCCGCACCGCTCAGTACGACGACTCCCCCGGCCGCGACCACCTCGGCAACCGCCCCGACATCCGTCGCCCCCGGCTGCAACGCCAGCACATCAGGGCCCGGGGCCCACTCCAAGGTCGGACGAGAACGCACCGCTCCAGGGTACCGGCGCGTTCTACGCCTTCACGGCCCCGGCGAGCACGCCCCGGATGAAGTAGCGCTGGAACACGACGAACAGCAAAGCCATCGGCAGAAGGCTCAGCACCGCGACCGCCGTGATCCCGCCGATGTTCTGGGTGAACTGGGTGTTGGTGGTGGCGATGCCGACGGTCAGCGTCCGCATCTCCTCGGACTGCGCGATCAGCAACGGCCAGAGGAACGAGTTCCAGCTGCCGACGAAGGTGAAGATCGCCAGCACCGCCATCGGCTGGTAGCACAGCGGCACGATGATGTTCGCGAAGATCCGCAGGTACGACGCCCCGTCGATCCGGGCCGCGTCCAGCAGGGTGTCCGGGATGCCGCGAATGAACTGCCGCAGCATGAACACCCCGAACGGGCCGGCCAGGGCGGGCACGATCAGGCCGGTGTAGCTGTCGACCATCCCGAGCTTCGAGGCGATCAGGTACACCGGCACCAGCGTCGCGGAGAACGGCAGCATCATGGTCGCCAGCAGGAGCCCGAACGACAGGTCCCGGCCGGGGAACCGCAGCTTGGCGTAGGCGAACGCCGCCAGCAGATCGATGACCACGGTCAGTGCGGTGACCGCGAGCCCCACGACGACGCTGTTCAGGATGTAGCGCGGTACCAACGGATCCCCGAGGACCTGCCGGTAGTTCAGGAAGGTCCAGTGGCTGGGCGACAGCGACAGATCCAGGACCGTCGTGGAGGTCAGCGACACCACGACCACGATCAGGATCGGGCCGGCGAAAACCACACTCGCCAGCGTGGCGGCAAGATGCATCGCGACCTGGGCCACCGGCCTCGGCCTAGTCACCGGCCTCGCCTCCCGACTCGGTACGGGCCAGGAAGACGGCCGCGATGATCATCGTGACGAGCAGCAGCACGATGCTCATGGTTGCGGCATAGGCGACCGAGCCGCCGTTGAAGGCGTTCTGGTACACGTACCACATCGCGGTGTAGGTCTCCGTTCCCGGACCGCCGTGGGTCATCACGAACACCAGGTCGAAGACCTGCACCGCGCTGATCGTCACCAGCACGAGCACCACCTGCGCCACCGAGCGCACGAGCGGGATCCGGATGTGGACCAGCAGCTGCCACGTCGACGCGCCGTCGATCCGGCCGGCTTCGAGCAGGTCCTGCGGGATGTTGTTGAAGCCGGCCATGAAGATCAGCGAGTAGAACCCGCACGAGCACCAGACCGTGATCAGCGACAGGAAGACGATCGCCACCCCGCCGTCGGTCAGCCACGGCACCCGAAGCCCGAACAGCTTGTCGAGCAGCAGATCCAGCGGGCCCTGCTCGGGGTCGATCATCACCTTCCAGATCAAGCCGGTCGCCACTACCGACAGCAGCGACGGCAGGTAGATCAGTGCCCGGTGCACCCGGATCCCGGGCAGGCCGGACGCGAGCAGCAGGCCGACCGCCATCGACACCAGCACGGTGACCGGAATCGTGATCGCCATGAAGACCAGCGTGTTGAGCAGCGAGTCGCGGAACAACGTGTCGGTCAGCACCGTGCGGTAGTTGCCGAGGCCGTTCCAGCGCAGGCCGCTCAGCAAGCTGCCACGCTGAAACGTCAGTACGAACGTGTACACGAACGGTACGGCGACGAACAGGCCGAAGACCGCCGCCTTCAAAGCCAGGAACGGGCCTGCCGTAAGCAGGTCCCGGGAATCGCGGGCCAGCCGCCGGACAGCCATCAGTTCGCTGCCGCTGCCATTTGCCTGACCTGCTTCGAGGCGTCCCTGATCATCGCGTCCAGGTCCTGCTTGCCGGCCAGGTAGTCGTTGATCTTGCCCATCAGGTACTCCTGCGGCTGGTACTTGAGGACCCGGGTGATCCGGGTGTACTTGCCGAGCTTTTCCACCGCGTTCTGGAACTCGTTCATCCGCGGGTCCGGCAGGTCGGTGTAGAAGTCGCCGTTCACCGGGTGCACCGGCAGCGCGAGGATCAGGCGGGTGTACTTCTCCTGCGGCTCCGGTGACAGGATGTATTTCGCCAGTGCGTACGCGGCCTCCGGATGCTTGCTCTTGGCAGCGACCGCGATGTACCCGCACGCGCCGACGATCAACTGCTCGCCGCCCGGACCCTTGGGCGGTTCGAGGACCCGGACCCGTGCCTTCGGGAATGCCTTCGCCTGATCGGCGGTGAAGCCACCGACCCATTGCATCCCTGCCTTGCCGGCGAAGATCGCGTTGCCCCACTTGCTCTCGTCGGTGTACAGCCCGGGCGGGGTCGCGGCACCGGAGTCGACCATCGCCTTCATGTTCCGCAACGCCGCCCGGCCGTTGTCGTTGTCGAACCCGATGTCCTTGCCGTCGGCGGAGACGTAGTCACTGCCGAACGACCAGAAGTAGTGCCACAGGTAGTTGTCCTCGATGGAGGGCACCGGCGGCCAGTTCATCCCGTACGACGCGACGTGCTTGGCGTCGAACCCCGGCGTCCCGAGTTTGCGGCCCGCCGTGTCGATGGTCATCGCCTTGGCGAACGGGATCATCTCGTCGTACGTGGTCGGCAGCGGCGGTTTGCCCGCCTGCTCCCAGATGTTCAGGTTCACGGTCAGCTGATGCGAGCCACCGGTCACGTACGGGATCGCCAGCAGCTCACCCTTCGGTCCCTTGGCGGCGTCGAGCAGGCTGCTGTTCACCCCGTCGAGGAACTTGTCGACGTCCTCCTTCGGCGCGATCTTGTGGAAGTCGGCCAGTACCCCGGTCTCCCGCCAGATGTTCATCCACGGCGCGATCTGGTACGTGACGTCCGGCGGGTTGCCGCTGCTGAACGCGGCGGTCAGTTTCGTCTGCGAGTCCTCCCACGGGACGATCAGCGTCTTCGCGGTGTACTGCTTGTTCGCCGCCTGGAATCCGGCCGCCAGATCCTTCAGGAAGGCCTGCATCTGCTGCTGCGAGGCGTTCGGCTGGACCCAGTAGGTGGCCGTACCGCCGGCCGATTTCGAGCCGCTGCTGCAGCCGCCCAGGGCGAGGCCGGCGCCGGCCGCGCCGAGTGCCTGGAGGAACCTGCGGCGGTCGAGTTCGCTGGTACTGCTCATGTCGTACCCCCTTGTGCGCCGCCCCGGCCGGGCGGGTCAGAGCGGGAACCAGCCGGTGCGGAACTTCCAGGACCGGCCGGCGTGGATGTGGTCGACGACGGCACGTTGCAGCGTCGTTGCGCGTGGCAACAGGTCGAGTTCCGTCAGCGGGCGCTTGAAGAGGAACTCGACGACGGTCGCGCTGTCGTCCTTGTCCGTCCCGGGCAGCAGCGTGAAGCGTTGCTGGAAGCGGATGATGTTGCTGTCGGCGGGCAGGTACTGCGTCAGTTGCGGGTCGAGGACCCAGGAGACGCAGGTGGCGAAGCGGTACTGCTCGTCCGGGTAGTGCGTGCGGAAGAAGGAGCGGGCGCGGTCGAGGGCGGCGTCGACCGATTCCGGGGTGAGGCGTCCTTCCGGGATGTGCAGCCCGAGGACGGGTTCGCCCGGCGCGGGGCCGCCGTGGGTCCGCGCGTCGAACCAGGAGCGCTGGCGCTCGAAGTGCAGGCGGTCGAGGGCGTAGATGGCGCCGCGGAAGTGGTGGGTCACCCAGTTCTGGGTGTGCAGCCCGCCTTCGCCGTACAGCTCCCGGCGGTTCGCCATCTGGGCACCGAGGACCGCGAGGATCGGCCACGAGTCGGCGTCGGAGATGCCGCGGGCCGCGTGGTAGCGGCGTACGACGGGGAGCGTGGCAAGGAACGCCCAGACGTAGAGGAAACGCCCGACTGCACCGGTCGCGGGCGGGAGGTCCGGCCAGGGCGGCAGCGGGCCGGTAGTCCCCAGGTGCTGGACGAGCTGGTGGTGGCAACGCTCGAGCAGCCACCACAGGTCCGGCTCGCGGACCGGGTCGGGACGGTTCGCGAGCGTGTCCCGGCGGTCGTCGTCGCTCAGCCCGAGCCGGGTGAGCACTCCGTCCGGGTCGGCACCCGACGTCCATCCGGTCAGGTCGACCGGTGTGGGCGGCGGGCCGAGCTCCGCGAGCACGCGGAGGTGCGCGAGTGCGTCGCCGGTCAGCCCCAGCCCGGCGACAAGCCGTGCCAGCTCGGCATCGGTACCTGTTACGGTCATCAGCTCCACCTTTCGAGATATCGAAGATAAAATCGTTATCTCGTACATGACAAGGTAGAGCCGAGGACCGCGGACGGCAAGATCTCAGCAGTTCCCGGCGGCGGACGGACCGCGTGCCCCGGTCAGTCGACGCGGGGCGGGCCGGCGCGCAACCGTCGCTCGGCGTTCTCGCGGACGACTGCCTGGTCGAGAGAGGACCAGTCGGCGTCGATCCACCAGGTGGCACCCGCCTCGGCCCACGGGCGGACGACGTCCGCGGCCTTCGGGTCGTCGGCCCGGGTCGAACCTTCGGCGGGAACGTCGTACCCGTCCATCGTCAGGCCGTGCGCCGCGCGCTCCTTGCGGATCCACTCGATCCCCTGGGCGACGACCTCCGGCGTCACCTCGCCGTCACCGACGAACGCCGGCAGCCAGCCGTCCTGCAGGGCCGCCCGACGCATGGACTTCGGCCGCGGCCAGCCGCCGACGACCCAGGTCGGCACCCGCGGCTGCTGCACCGGTGGCGGCGGCGCCGGCGGGGTCAGCTCGACGACCTTCCGGGCGCTGTAGTGCTTCCCGGAGAAGTCGAACGGCTCGTCGCGCCACAGATACGGCAGCATCGCGAGCGACTCGTCCATCAGCTCCGCGCGCACCTTCCGCCCCGGGTCCTCCTCGAACAGCCAGAACCGGTCCTCCCCCGTCACCCCGAGACCGACCGACAGGATCACCCGCCCGTTGCTGAGGTTGTCGACGGTCGAGACCTGCCCGGCGACGTCCCAGGGTTTTCGCCGCGGCAGCGGCGTGAGCATGGTGCCCAGCCGGATCCGCCCCGTCGTCATCGCGGCCGCGCCGAGCATCACCCAGGCGTCGATCCCCCAGATCGACTCCCAGACGAAGAACCCGTCCCAGCCGTGCTCCTCCGCGATCACGGCCAGCTCGGCCGCGTCGCGCGCATCGCCGTACGCCATCACGAACCCGTATTTCATGCCACCGCACGCTATCCGGCGGCACCGACAGTTTTCAGCCGACGAACACCGCGGTGGGTTTCGCGACCGGTCCGTGCAGCTCGTACAGCGCCAGGAACGTGCCGTCCGGCGCGAACATCGCGGTCTGCCCGGCCGCCGCCAGGTCCAGCCCCGGCAGCGGGCGCCCGGTGCGGATCGCCGCCGCCTGTGCGTCGTCCGCGTCGTACCGCGGGAAGGTGCCCGCGGCAACGTCCGCGATCGGCAGCCAGTCGAACGACTCCGCCAGCGCCTCCAGCGAGTGCGCCACCGAGAGGTCGAACGAGCCGACGCGGGTACGCCGGAGCGCGGTCAGGTGGCCGCCGACGCCGAGTCCGGCGCCCAGGTCGCGGGCCAGCGCCCGGATGTAGGTGCCGCTGGAGCAGTCCACCGAGACGTCGACGGAGATCCCGTCCGCGTCCCGCCGGACGTCGAGCACGTCGTACCGCGAGACGGTGACCGCGCGGGCCTTGAGCTCGACCTCCTCGCCGGCCCGCACCCGGTCGTACGCCCGGCGGCCGTCGACCTTGATCGCGGACACCTTCGACGGGACCTGCGAGATCTCCCCGCGGAATCCTTCGACGGCCGCGGTGATCGCCTCCGCGGTCACCCCGTCGACCGGCGCGGTCGCCAGCACCTCGCCCTCGGCGTCGTCCGTGGTCGTGGTCGCACCGAGCCGGATCGTCGCGTCGTACGACTTGTCCGCCAGTTGCAGGTGGCCGAGCAGCCGGGTCGCGCGGTTGATCCCGACGATCAGCACGCCGGTCGCCATCGGGTCCAGCGTGCCGGCGTGCCCGACCTTGCGGGTGCCGGCCAGCTTGCGGATCCGGGCGACGACCGTGTGCGACGTCATCCCACCCGGCTTGTCGACGACCACGATCCCGTCGGAGGTGGCCGTGAAGTCGAGGGCCAACGCAGTACTCAGTCCTCGTCCTCGTCGGACTCGTCGTCGTGCGGCCGCTTGTACGGGTCGGCGTCGCCGGCCGGCTTCGCGCCCGCGGCGGCCTTGGCCACCTCGGCGTCGGCCATCCGCGCCTTCTCCAGCAGCTCCTCGATCTGCCCGGCATTCTCGGGTACGGCGTCCAGGAAGAACGCCACGCTCGGCGTGTGCCGCAGGCCCAGTGCCTTGCCGACCTCGCTGCGGATCAGGCCCTTCGCCGACTCCAGCGCGGCGGCCGTGTTCGCCCGCGCCTGCTCGTCGCCGTACACCGTGTAGAACACGCTGGCCTCACGCAGGTCACCGGTCAGCCGAGCGTCGGTGACCGTCACGAACCCGAGCCGCGGGTCCTTCACCCGGCGCTCCAGCAGCTCCGCGACGAGCACCTGGATCCGGTCGGCCAGCTGCTTCGCCCTTGCTTCACCCATCAGGGCTCACTCCCTCATTCATGAACAACGTCCGGGGAGAACTCCGTCTCCCCGGACGTTACTCCGACGGCCCGAACCCGCTGGCCCGGGCCGTCATCGATCAATCAGCTGCGCGGCTTCTCGCGGAGCTCGAACGCCTCGACGACGTCGCCGATCTTGATGTCGTTGAAGTTGTTGATGGTCAGACCGCACTCGAAGCCCTCGCGGACCTCGGACGCGTCGTCCTTGAACCTCTTCAGCGACGACAGCTCGGTGTTGTCGACGACCACGGCGCCGTCCCGGATCAGCCGGACCTTTGCGTTCCGCTTGATCAGGCCGCTGGTCACCCAGCAACCGGCGATGTTGCCCACCTTCGAGGAACGGAAGATCTCCCGGATCTCGGCCTGGCCGAGGGTGACCTCCTCGTAGATCGGCTTCAGCATGCCCTTCAGGGCCGCCTCGATGTCGTCGATCGCCGAGTAGATGACCGAGTAGTACCGGACATCCACGCCCTCGCGCTCGGCCAGGTCACCGGCCTTGCCCGCCGGCCGCACGTTGAAGCCGATGATGACGGCGTTCGACGCGATGGCCAGGTTGACGTCGTTCTCGTTGATCGCACCGACACCACGGTCGATGATCCGCAGGTTGACCTCGTCGCCGACCTCGATCCGGACCAGGGCGTCTTCCAGCGCCTCGACCGAACCGGACACGTCGCCCTTGAGGATCAGCAGCAGCTCCTGGCTCTCGCCCTTCTCCATCGAGGCCATGAAGTCCTCGAGGGTACGGCGGGCGCGACGCTTCGCGTTGGCCGCCGCACGAGCGCGGGCCTCCCGCTTCTCGGCGATCTGCCGGGCGCGGCGGTCGTCCTCGACGACCAGGAACTTGTCACCCGCACCTGGCACGGCGGTCAGACCGAGCACCAGGACCGGACGCGACGGGGTCGCCTCCTCGACCGGGTCGCCGTGCTCGTCGAGCATGGCCCGGACCCGGCCGTACGCCGGACCGACCACCATCGAGTCGCCGACCCGGAGCGTTCCGCGCTGCACCAGCACGGTCGCCACCGGACCACGGCCCTTGTCGAGGTTCGCCTCGATCGCGATGCCCTCGGCGTGCATCTTCGGGTTCGCCCGCAGATCCAGCGCCGCGTCCGCGGTCAGTACGACGCCCTCGAGCAGGCCGTCGATGTTGATCCGGGACTTCGCGGAGACGTCGACGAACATCGTGTCGCCGCCGTACTCCTCGGGCACCAGGCCGTACTCGGTCAGCTGACCGCGCACCTTGGTCGGGTCCGCCGCCGGGACGTCGATCTTGTTCACCGCGACCACGATCGGGACACCCGCCGCTCGGGCGTGGTTCAGTGCCTCGATCGTCTGCGGCATCACGCCGTCGTCGGCCGCGACCACCAGGATGACGATGTCGGTGGCCTGCGCACCACGGGCACGCATGGCGGTGAACGCCTCGTGACCCGGGGTGTCGACGAAGGTGATCGCCCGCTCCTGGCCGTCCACCTCGGTGGTCACCTGGTACGCACCGATGTGCTGGGTGATACCGCCGGCTTCCTTGGCCTGGACGTTCGCCATCCGGATCGCGTCCAGCAGCTTCGTCTTACCGTGGTCGACGTGACCCATGACGGTCACCACCGGCGGCCGCGGAGCCAGGTCGCTCTCGTCGCCCTCGTCGTTGCCGAAGTCGATGTCGAACGACTGCAGCAGCTCGCGGTCCTCGTCCTCCGGCGAGACGATCTGGACGTCGTAGTTCAGCTCGGTACCGAGCAGCTCGAGCGTCTCCTCGTTCACCGACTGGGTCGCGGTGACCATCTCACCGAGGTGGAACAGCACCTGGACCAGCGACGCCGGGTCGACTCCGACCTTCTCGGCGAAGTCCGTCAGCGAGGCACCACGAGGCAGCTTCACAACCTCGCCGTCGCCGTGCTTGACGCGGACGCCGCCGACCGCCGGGGCCTGCATGTTGTCGAATTCCTGGCGCTTGGCCCGCTTCGACTTGCGGCCACGGCGCGCCGGACCGCCCGGACGCCCGAAGGCACCCTGCGTCCCGCCACGGCCCCGGTTGCCCGGACCCGGACGGCCACCGCCGCCACCGGGCGGGCCGCTCGGGCCGCCGCCACCGGGACGGAAGCCGCCGCCACCGCCACCACCGCGCGGACCGGCACCCGGACCGCCGCCCGGACGGCCACCACCGCCGCCACCACGGCCGCCACCCGGGCCGCCGGAGCCGCCGCCGGGGCGACCGGTGAAGGTACCGGCCGAGGACTTCGGCATCATCGCCGGGTTCGGGCGCGGGGCGCCCGGAACGCCGCCGGACGGACGCGGACGGTCGCTACCGCCGCGCTCGTTGCCGCCGCCGCGACCCTGCGGCGGGCGCGGAGCCATGCCGGCCGGGCTCGGAGCGCCGCCCTGCCGGTCGTTGCCGCCGCCACCCGGGCCGGGGCGCGGACCGCCGCGCTGCATGCCCTGGGTGGAGCTGAACGGGTTGTTGCCCGGACGCGGTGCACCCGGACGCGGGCCGCCGCCACCCTGGCTGCCACCCGGACGGGGCGCACCGGGACGCGGGGCACCCGGACGGGGCGCACCCGGACGCGGACCGGCACCCGGACCACCCGGACGTGGGCCGGAGCCCTGGCCACCCGGACGCGGGGTCGCACCCGGCACGGCCGGACGCGGGCCCTGACCACCCGGACGAGGAGCACCCGGACGCGATGCCGAGGAGCCGTCGGTACGGCGTGCCGCCGGGGCGTCGGCCGCCTTCGCGGCAGGCGCCTCGAAGGCAGGGGTCGCCGGAGCGGCCGGCGTCTCCGCCGGAGCCGGGGCCTCTGCCTGAGCCGCCGGAGCGGACTCGGCCGGACCGCTCTCCTGCCGCGGACCCGGCTTCGGGCCCGGACGCGGTCCCGGGCGGGCGCCCGGAGCCGGAGCGGACTTCACCGGCGCCTCGGCGGCCGGCGCGGACCCGGCCGGAGCCTCGGTGCGTGCCTCAGCCGGCGCGGGCGGCTCGGCGGCCGCCGGACGGTCGGCCGGCGCGGGGCGCTCGGCCGGGGCCTTCGGGGTGGCCGGCTGGGCCGGCTTCGGAGCCGCGGGGGCGACCGGCGCGGTCGCCTGGGGCGCGGCAGACGTGCTCGCAGCGGCCTTCTTGGCCGTGCGCTTCTTCGGCGGGTTCTTCTCGAACTCCTCCGCCAACCGCCGGACGACAGGTGCCTCGATCGTCGAGGATGCCGACCGGACGAACTCGCCCATGTCGTTCAGTCTGGTCAGAACGACCTTGCTGGTAACTCCGAGCTCCTTCGCGAGCTCGTAGACCCGGACCTTTGCCACTACTCTCCCTCTGGTCCGAGCCTGGGGCGCGGACCGTTAGTTGACGTACGTGCTCATCGCTTTGCACTCATCGGTAGACACTCATCGAGTGGTCATGAGTCGATGACCCGCCTTCAAGTCGTCACGACGGCACGGTCTGAGCCGTCGTGGGCAGCTTTGCGGGCTGCCATTTGTGTTGCTTCTTACTTATCACGCTGCGCGACGTACTCCCGCAGCCCGGTCACGTCGAGCGGTCCCTGGACCTTGAAGGCCCGTGGGAACGCCTTGCGCCGGACAGCGAGGTCGAAGCACTCGATCGCCGGGTGCAGGTGCGCCCCACGGCCGGGTGCCCGGTGATCGGGATCCGGAAGCACCTGGCCTCCGGAAGCCGTCATCCGCAGCAGGTCAGCCGGACTGCACCGCTTCCGGCACCCGATGCAGGTACGCTCCGCAGGCTTGCCTGGGCGCGCGGCTGCCGTCACTGTCACGTGATCCTCAGGGTGTGGTTGCGACTCAGTCGACCGACCGAGAAACTAGTCTACCTTCTCGCCTTCCCGAGTCACATCGGTATCCGGCCGGATGTCGATCCGCCAGCCGGTGAGCCGGGCCGCGAGGCGGGCGTTCTGCCCTTCCTTGCCGATCGCGAGCGAGAGCTGGTAGTCGGGGACGACGACGCGCGCCGCACGGGCCGCGGCGTCCACCACCTCGACAGATGTAACCTGCGCCGGCGACAGCGCATTCCCGACGAACGTCGCCGGATCGTCGCTGTGGTCGATGATGTCGATCTTCTCGCCGTGCAGCTCGTGCATGATGTTCCGCACCCGCTGCCCCATCGGCCCGATGCAGGCGCCCTTGCCGTTCACCGACGGGTTGAGGGTCCGGACGGCGATCTTCGTGCGGTGCCCGGCCTCGCGCGCGATCGCGGTGATCTCGACCGTGCCGTCGGCGATCTCCGGGACCTCCAGCGCGAACAGCTTCTTCACCAGGTTCGGGTGGGTGCGGCTGACCGTGATCTGCGGGCCCTTGAAGCCCTTCCGGACGCCGACGACGTACACCCGCAGCCGGGAGCCGTGCTCGTACTGCTCCCCCGGGACCTGCTCGGGCGCCGGCAGCACGGCCTCGATCTTGCCGAGGTCGACCATCACCGACCGCGGGTCGCGGCCCTGCTGGACGACGCCGGAGACGATGTCGCCCTCCTTGCCGGAGAACTCGCCGTACCGGACCTCGTCCTCGGCGTCGCGGAGCCGCTGCAGGATGATCTGCTTGGCGGTGGTGGCCGCGATCCGGCCGAAGTCGTGCGGGGTGTCGTCGTACTCGCGGGCCACAGTGCCGTCCTCGGCGAGTTCCCGCGCGTACACGGTCACGTGCCCGGTGCGCCGGTCGAGCTCGGCGCGGGCGTGCTGCTGCGCGCCCTCGGTGCGGTGGTACGCGACCAGCAGCGCCTGCTCGATCGCCTCGACGACCACGTCCAGCGAGATGTCCTTCTCCCGCTCCAGCGACCGCAGCACGGCCATGTCGATGTCCATGTCAGTTCTCCTCCACCGTGCCGTCGGCAGGTGTTTCTACGCCGTCAAATGTCTCAGTGTCGTTGCCGGCAGCCCGGTTGAACTCGATCTGGACCTTCGCTTTTGCGATGTCGGCGTACGCGACGCTCTGCCGCGTGCCGTCGACGTCCAGCTCGGCCGCCTCGTCGGAGACGGACTTGATCCGGCCGGTGAGTGTTCCGCCGTCCGTCAGCGTGACCTTCACCAGGCGGTCGCGGTTGCGCCGCCAGTGCCGGGGCAGGGTGAGCGGCCGGTCGACGCCGGGGCTGGAGACCTCCAGCGTGTAGGCGCCCTCGCCCATGATGTCGTCGGCGTCGAGCGCCTTGGAGATCGCCCGGGTGACGTCGGCGACGTCGTCCAGGCTGATGCCGCCGTCCCGGTCGACCAGCACGCGCAGCAGCCGGCGGCGGCCGGCCGGCGCGATGTCCGCGGCCTCCAGGTCGCAGCCGAACTGCTCGACGATCGGCCGCAGGAAGTTCTCGAGGCTCGTGGTGTCCGTGTGACCCTTGCGGTCCGGCTTTCGGCTCACAGGTTGACCTGCCTCTCTCCAGTTGTGTGCACCCGTTGTGCTCCCGGCGGTCCGGCCGAGAGCAGTAGCCCACCCTATCCGCCCGAGGCCCGGATCCCGCTCATCGGGCCGTCCCCCGGCCGGGTCGCGGGCGTGTCACCAGGTATCGTCTATCGTTCCGGCGTGCCTGAACGCCACCAAATACATTCAGTACTGAGTCGACGTACGGTCGTGGTGACCGCTGCCCTGGTCCCCGGCGCGGCCGCACTGACCGGCTGCAAGGACGACCCGGCCGGGTCCGGCACGCAGGGCACCAAGGGCGCCGTGAACGGTACGACGTCACCCGGCCCGACCGCGGAGACGCCGACGGCCGACCCGGCTGTCGTCGCCGCCCTCAGCGCCGCGGCGACCCAGGTGACTCAATTGTCCCAGCTCTACGCAACCGCGGCGCGGAAGTTCCCCGCGCTGCGGGCGCAACTGGCGGCGGGCGCGAAGTACCACGTCAGCCACCTGGCGAAGCTGAAGGAGACCGCGGGCGTGACCGCTCGGCCGGCCAAGGCCGCGGCGCCGCCGGGTTCACAGGCTGCCGCGCTGGCCACGATCGCCAAGCAGGAGAAGGCCGCGGCCACCGCGCACGTGACGGCCGCCGCCAAGCTGTCCGGTGCCCCGGCCCGGTTGCTCGCCGAGATCGCCGCCTCCGAGTCCCAGCTGAGCTCGACCCTCGCCCCTGCCAAGAAGAAGGGTGCGGCCTGATGAACCAGTTGGACGCTCTGCAGGCCGCGCTCGCCGGGGAGCATGCCGCGATGTACGGCATCGGCGTGGCCGGCGGAAAGCTGAACGGCGCCCGGTTCCGCGCGGCGACCGACCTGTTCGGGGCGCACCGCGACAACCGCGACCACCTGAGCGCGCTGATCGTCGCCGCCGGCCAGACCCCGGTCGCGGCCCAGCCGACGTACCAACTCCCGCAGGCGGTCACGAACGCCGCGACGGCGACCGCTCTGGTGCTGCTGATCGAGCGCCGGATCGCCGCCGTGTACGGCGACCTCGTCGAGGCCGCCGAACAACCGGCGGTCCGCACGTTCGCGATCGACGCGCTCGTGACCGCCGCCACCGACCAACTCGGCTGGGGCGGCGCCCCGGCGGCACTCCCCGGCGCAGTCTCCTAGCGCCGGCGCCGCCAGGGACCGGTGATCGCGTAGGTGATCCCCGGGTTGTAGACGTTGAAGAACATCGTCCGGCCGTCGGCGGCGAAGCCGACGCCGGACAGCTCGCCGTACGACGGCTCCTCGGGCGTCCCGAGGTTGACCCGGTTGCGGGCGAACTTGAACACCTCGCCGTCCTCGGTGGTGCCGAGGATGTGCTGCTCGCCGAGGCCGTCCTCGCACATCATCAGCCCGCCGTACGGCGACATCGTGATGTTGTCCGGGGCATCGAACTCGGGGTCGTCGGAGCCGGGCTTCGGCCGGGTGAAGATCACCTCCAGGCGCAGCGTCCGCTGCCGCGGGTCGAGCCGCCACACCTGGCCGTCGTGGTCGACCTTCGGCCCGAGCTCGGTCCGCGCGAACGACGAGACGAAGTACACGCACCGGTCCAGGTCGCCCCACCAGCAGCCCTCGAGCTTGTAGCCGCCGGTGATCGGCTTCGCGTAGTCCTGCGCCCGCACCGACTCGGACGTCGCGAGCGGGTCCGGCACCTTCACCCACTGGACGTCGTGGAACTCGGTGCCGGCCTCCTGCACCACCGACAGGTCCGGCAACCCCGGAATGTGCATCGCCTGCAGCTCGCCGCCCGCACGCAGCGCGCCCCAGCCACCGCGCGGCCGGTTGGGCAGGAACCGGTAGAAGCCGCCGAGCGGCGCCACGAACGCGTCCTCGGTCTCGTAGACGATGCCGGTTCGCGGGTCGATCGCGACCGCCTCGTGCTGGAAGCGGCCCATCGCGGTCAGCGGTTCAGGATCGGCGTTGCGGCGGTCGTCGTACGGGTCCACCTCGAAGATGAACCCGTGGTCCTTGGTGTACCCGCTGTCGCCCGCCTTGAGCTCGGTCTCCTCACAGGTCAGCCAGGTGCGCCACGGGGTGTGCCCGCCGGAGCAGTTGATCGCCGTACCGCCGAGGCTGACGAACTCCTTCGTGGTCGCGTTGTGCCGGTCCACGACGAGCGTGCTGGTACCGCCGGCGGCGGCCGGGTCGTAGGTCCGTCCGGCGGGGGCGACGACCTTGATCTTGGACGTCGGGCTGCACTCGTGGTTGCGGACCAGCCGCGAGCCGCCGTCGCGGTCCGGGAACACGCCCATCCCGTCGAACCGGCTCGGGATCTTCAGCCCGTCCGGCCGGACGCCGCCCTCACGGGACAGGATCTTGTAGCTGAACCCCTGCGGCAGGTCCAGCATGCCGTCGGGGTCCTCGATCAACGGGCCGTAGCCGATCTTCGGGCCGGACGTACCGAGCGCGGGCTGTGCGGTGTACAGCGCGTCGACGGATCCGGCGACGCTGACCGCGACCCCGGCCGCGGCGGCGCGACCTACGAACTGACGTCTGGACAGGGGGTTGGACATGGGCAGCCTCCTGGCTTCAGGACAAGCAGTAGTGGCCCATGAACGTACGGTAAACAACAACCCAACAGCAACAGGAGGCGTGTTACCGATTCACAAGGAGCGAACCCAGTTCTCCAGCAGGGCGGCGCCGGCGTCGCCGGACTTCTCCGGATGGAACTGCGTCGCGGTCAGCGGCCCGTTCTCGACCGCGGCGACGAACTTGTCCCCGCCGTACGTCGTCCACGTGACCAGCGGGGCCACCGAGGCGCGGGCGTCGTCGAGCTCCCAGGTGCGGACGCCGTACGAGTGCACGAAGTAGAAGCGCTCCTTCTCGACGCCCTCGAACAGCGTGCTGCCGGAAGGTACGTCGACCGTGTTCCAGCCCATGTGCGGAACCGGCTGGGCGTCGTCGGGCCGCAGGCGCTCGACAGTGCCGGGCCACTGCTCGCAGCCGTCGGTCTCGACACCGTGCTCGATGCCGCGGGCGAACAGGATCTGCATCCCGACACAGATCCCGAGCACCGGACGGCCGCCGGTCAGCCGGCGATCGACCACGACATCGCCGCGGACCGCCTTCAGCCCGGTCATGCAGGCCTCGAACGCTCCGACGCCCGGCACCAGCAGTCCGTCGGCGTTACCGGCCTCGTCGAAGTCCGCGGTCACCGTGACGTCGGCACCGACGCGTTGCAGAGCACGCTCCCCCGACCGGATGTTTCCCGAGCCGTAGTCGAGCAGGACGACCTTCTTGCTCACAGAGCGCCCTTGGTGGAAGGAATGCCGGGCTGCCGCGGGTCCAGCTCGGCAGCGGCCCGGAGCGCCCGGGCGAACGCCTTGAACTGGGCCTCGACGATGTGGTGCGGGTCGCGGCCCGACAGCACCCGGATGTGCACGCAGATCGCCGCGTTGAACGCGAGCGTCTCGAACACGTGCTGGGTCAGCGATCCCGCGTAGTCCCCGCCGATGATCGCGTACACCTGGCCGTCCGGCTCGCCGGTGTGCACGCAGTACGGCCGGCCGGACAGGTCGACCGTGCAGTGCACGAGCGCCTCGTCCAGCGGGACGGTCGCGTCGCCGAACCGGCGGATGCCGCGCTTGTCGCCCAACGCCTCGCGCAGCGCCTGGCCGATGCCGATCGCGGTGTCCTCGACGGTGTGGTGGGCGTCGATCTCCAGATCGCCGACCGTGTTCACGTGCAGGTCGAGCAGCGCGTGCTTGGCCAGCGCGTTGAGCATGTGGTCGTAGAAGCCCACACCGGTGGAGATGTCGGCCCGGCCCTCGCCGTCCAGGTTCAGCTCGACCAGAACCTTGGACTCGCTGGTCTCGCGGTCGATCCGCGCCGTGCGCGTCATGAGTGCCTTCCCGTGTCGGTCTTGAGGATGCGCTCCAGCGAGGCGCGGAACGCCGCCATCTCCTCGCCGGTGCCGATCGAGACCCGGAGCCAGCCGTCGGGGCCGGTCTCGCGGATCAGTACGCCGTCGTCGAGCAACGCCTGCCAGACCGCGTGCCGGTCGGCGAACGTCCCGAACAGCACGAAGTTCGCGTCCGAGTCGACCGCGCGCAGGCCGAGTGACCGCAGCCAGTCGACGGTCTCGTCACGCTCGACCCGGAGCTGCTCGACCCGGCCGAGCAGCTCGTCGGAGTGCCGCAGCGCCGCGCGGGCGACCGCCTGGGTGACCGCCGACAGGTGGTACGGCAGCCGGACGATCCGCAGCGCGTCCACGAACTGCTTGCTCGCGGCAAGGTATCCGACCCGCCCGCCGGCCATCGCGAACGCCTTCGACATCGTCCGCGAGACGGCCAGGTTCGGGTACGTCGGCAACAACGACGTGGCGCTCGGTGTCCCGGCCCGGCGGAACTCGGCGTACGCCTCGTCGACCACCACGACGGCTCCGAGCGCCGCGGCCTGCGCGACGATCGCCTCGGTCACGTCGATCGGCAGCGCCGTACCGGTCGGGTTGTTCGGCGAGGCGAGCAGCACGACCGACGGGCGGTGCCGGGAGATCGCGGCGATCGCCTTGCTCCGGTCCAGCGTGAAGTCCTCGGCGCGACGGCCGGTGACCCAGGCGGTGTTCGTGTCCCGGGCGTACTCCGGATACATCGAGTACGTCGGCGCGAACGACAGCGCCGTACGGCCGGGGCCGCCGAAGGCCTGCAGGATGTGCAGCATCACCTCGTTGGACCCGTTCGCCGCCCACAGCTGCTCGGGCTCCAGGTGCGCACCCGACTCGCGGGCCAGGTACGCCGCGAGGTCCGCGCGGAGGCCGAGGAACTCGCGGTCCGGGTAGCGGTTCATGCCGCGGGCCGCCTCCGCCACCGCGGCGGCGACGTCCTGGACGGTGTCCTCGCTCGGAGGGTACGGGTTCTCGTTGACGTTCAGCAGGACCGGGACGTCGAGCTGCGGTGCGCCGTACGGCTCGAAGCTCTTCAGCTCGTCGCGGATCGGCAGCCCGTGGAAGCGGCCCATCACCGCTCCCCCGGGAACCGCGCCGACACCGCGGCGCCGTGGGCCGGCAGGTCCTCGGCGTGCGCGAGCGCGAGCACGTGGCCGGCGACCTCGTGCAGCGCGTCGCGCGAGTAGTTGACGACGTGCACGGCCTTCAGGAAGCTGCGCACGGACAGACCGGACGAGTGGCAGGCGCAGCCGGCCGTCGGGAGCACGTGGTTCGAACCCGCGCAGTAGTCACCGAGCGAGACCGGCGACCAGGCACCGACGAAGATCGCGCCCGCGTTGGAGATCAGGCCGGCGCGCTGCTCGGCGTCGGCCGTCTGGATCTCCAGGTGCTCGGCGGCGTACGCGTCCACGACGGCCGTGCCCTGGTCCAGGTCGTCGACCAGGACGATCGCCGACTGCTGCCCTTGCAGTGCTTCGGTGACGCGGTCGGCGTGCTTGGTCCGGGCGACCTGGTTCGGCAGCTCGGCCTCGACTGCCGCGGCCAGTGCCTCCGACGGTGTCACCAGCACACTGGCGGCCATCGGGTCGTGCTCGGCCTGGCTGATCAGGTCGGCGACCACGTGCGCCGGGTCCGCGGTGTCGTCGGCGAGGATCGCGATCTCGGTGGGCCCGGCCTCGGAGTCGATGCCGACCTCGCCGAGCAGCGCGCGCTTGGCGGCGACCACGTAGATGTTGCCGGGACCGGTGATCAGGTTGACCTTCGGGCAGCCCTCGAAGCCGTACGCGAACCCGGCGATCGCCTGCGCGCCGCCCATCGCGTACACCTCCTCGATCCCGAGCAGGGCACACACCGCCAGCACCGTCGGGTGCGGCAACCCACCGAACTCCTTCTGTGGCGGGGAAGCAACAGCCAGCGACGGCACGCCGGCCACCTGCGCCGGTACGACGTTCATCACGACGCTCGACGCCAGGGGCGCACGGCCGCCCGGCACGTACAGCCCGACGCGCTGCACCGGGACAAACCGTTGCGTCACCCGGCCGCCCGGGGCGGGCTCGGACGCGACGTCCGCGGTGAGCTCGTCCTGGCTGACCTCCCGGACCCGGCGGATCGACTCCTCGAAGGCGCTACGCACCTCCGGGTCGAGCTCCTCGAGCGCGGTCTTCAGCGCCGCGGCCGGGACCCGGACGTCCTCGACGCGCACATGGTCGAACTTCTCGCCGTAGTCCCTGATCGCCGCGAGCCCGCGATGGCGGACGTCCAGGCAGATCGGTCGGACGACGTCGAGGGCAGCCTCGACGTCGAACACGGCTCGGGGGACCAGGGCATTCACATCGGCGGGGAGGTTCAGCACCTCTCCGGCCGCCACTCGGCCCCGCAGGTCGACGCGGCGAATCATGCCGCCAGTCTAGTGGTCGCCGCACCCGCCGCTGACCGGCTATCCACAGGCCGGGCCGGTCACCGGACGTGAGCACGGCATTCGTCCACTAGGCTCGTCGGCATGGACTCCCGCCTGCCGCTGCTCACTGTCGACACGGTGATCTTCCCCGGGCTGGTGGTCGCGATTCCGGTGACCGACGTGCAGGGCCGCGCGGTGGTCCGCGACCTGGTCGAGAACGGCGGTGAGCTGGTCTGCGGCGCGCTCGCGGTCCGGGACGGGTACGAGCTCGGCGAGCGGGTGTTCCGGTCGCTGTACGGGACCGGCTGCGCGGCGACCATCTCCGAGGTCGCGGTGGACGCCGACGACGAGGGACCGATCGAGGTCACGCTGACCGGCAACCGGCGGTTCAAGGTGTCCGAGCTGGACGGCAGCGGCGACTACCTGGTCGCGGACGTCGAGTGGCTGGACGACGAGCTCGGCGACGACCCGTTGGGCACGGCAACGATCGCGCTGGAGCGGTTCCGCAAGTACGCCGACGCGGTCAGCGAGATCAGCCGCCCCGGCCTGCACCTCGGTGAGCTGCCCGACAACCCGAGCACACTGTCGTACCTGATGTCGGCCGCGATGAAGCTGATGACCCCCGACCGGCAGAAGCTCCTCGAGGCCACCGACGCCACCACCCGGCTGGCCCAGCTGGTCGGTCTCCTGGACAGCGAGCTCGCCGCCATCACCGCGCTCCCGTCGCTGCCCGCCACCGACCTGATCGCCTGGTCGGCCCTCTCCCCCAACTGACCGCGGGTCCCGTTTCGACAACCGTCCAAGTGAGGCGGGACGGACGCTCCGGTGCTTAGGCTGGGGTGATCCGGGGAGGAGTCGGGGCGATGTATGTGCTGATCACCGGCGGGACCAACGGGATCGGGCTGGCGGCAGCGCGGGAACTCGCCGCGCGCGGGGCCCGGATCGGCCTCGTGGCGCGGGACCGGGACAAGGCCGAGCGGGTCGCCGCCGAGCTCGGCGAGGCGGATGTGTACGAGGCGGACCTGACCTCGCAGGCGTCGATCCGGAAGATGGTCGGCGACGTGACGGGGCGGGCGCCGGCCATCGACGTACTGGTCAACAACGCGGGCGCGATGTTCGGGACGCACCAGGTGTCGGCGGACGGGATCGAACTGACCTGGGCGCTGAACGTGGTCGCGCCGTACCTGATCACCACCCAGTTCGCCACCCACCTCGCGCCGGGTGCGCGGGTGATCGGGACGGCGTCGGACGAGCACGAGAAGGCGAAGCGGATCGACTTCGAAGACCTCGACGGTGAGCGGTTCTTCACCGGCTCGGCCCGGCTGGCGGGCGGTCCGCTACGGCGGTACGGCGAGACCAAGCTCGCGCTGATCCTGCTGAGCGGCGAGCTGGCCCGGCGGATGCCGACGATCCACACGTACACGTTCGAGCCGGGGCTGGTCGCGACCGGATTCAACACCAACAACGGCCGGCTGATGAAGCTGATGATGGCGATGACCAAACCGTTCGCCCGGACGCCGGAGCAGGGGGCGGCCACGCTCGTCTGGCTGGCCACGTCGCCGGACGTCGCGGACGACACGGGCCTGTACTACTCCCGGGAACGCCGTACCGATCCCTCGCCCGCGGCGCAGGACCGGGCGGCGGCCGACCGGCTCTGGTCGACTCTTGTCGAGCAGACGCTACCAAAATGAATCCCACGCCGGTATGGTCGTGGTATGAGCAAGCAGATCACCGTCCGGTTGCCGGATGACCTGGTCGACTTCATGGACGAACTGGTCGCCACCGACAAGGCGACCAGCCGGGCGTCCGTGGTCGCCCGGGCGATGGAACGTGAACGCCGCCGCGAGCTCGCGGCCCGCGACCTGGCCGTGCTGAGCGAGCACGGCGGCTACCCCGACCTCGAAGGCCTCGCCCCCGCGGCCGCCGGCACAGTACTCGACATCGACTGATGCGTCCGCTGCACATCGCCCGGCTCGACAAACCCCGGCCGGTCGTGGTGCTGACCCGCGAACTCATCCGCCCGCGGCTGACCAACGTCACGGTCGCGCCGATCACCAGCACGATCCGCGGCCTGTCCACCGAGGTGCTGGTCGGCCCGGACAACGGCCTGGATCACGCCAGTGCGATCTCCTGCGACAACATCCAGACCATCCCGAAGTCGCAGCTCGGCCGGCTGATCGGCTACCTGCACCCCGACCAGGAACCTGCCCTGGCCGAGGCGATCAACATCGCGTTCGACCTCGAGTTCTAGCCGAGCTTGGACAGGTCCCGTACGGCGCCCTTGTCGGCGCTGGTGGCCATCGCGGCGTAGGTCTTCAGCGCGCTGGACACCTTGCGGTCGCGGTTCTTCGGCGCGTACACCCCGCCGAGGGCGGCCTCCCGGGTCGCCAGCTCCTCGTCGGAGACCAGCAGCTCGATCGAGCGGTTCGGGATGTCGATCCGGATCCGGTCGCCGTCCTGGACCAGGGCGATCGTCCCGCCGGAGGCCGCCTCGGGCGAGGCGTGCCCGATCGAGAGTCCCGACGTACCGCCGGAGAAGCGGCCGTCGGTGATCAGCGCGCAGACCTTGCCGAGACCGCGGCCCTTCAGGTACGAGGTCGGGTACAGCATCTCCTGCATGCCCGGGCCGCCCTTCGGGCCCTCGTACCGGATCACGACGACGTCGCCCGGCTGGATCTCCTTGGTGAGGATCTTCTCGACGGCCTGCTCCTGCGACTCGCAGACCACCGCGGGACCCTCGAACGTCCAGATCGACTCGTCCACACCGGCCGTCTTCACGACACAGCCGTCGACGGCCAGGTTGCCCTTGAGCACGGCGAGACCGCCGTCCTTGGAGTACGCGTGCTCGCGGTCGCGGATGCACCCGTTCGCCGCGTCGGTGTCCAGCGTCTCCCAGCGCTCCGACTGCGAGAACGCGGTCGCGGACCGCTTGCAGCCCGGCGCCGCGTGCCAGAGCTCGACGGCCTCCGGCGACGGCGAACCGCCGCGCAGGTCCCACGTCTTCAGCCACTCGTCGATCGAGTCGCTGTGCACGGTGTGGACGTTCTGGTTCAGCAGGCCGGCCCGGTACAGCTCGCCGAGGATCGCGGGGATGCCGCCGGCGCGGTGCACGTCCTCCATGTAGTACGTGCCCTGCGGGGCAACGTTCGGCGCGACCTTGGACAGGCACGGAACCCGGCGGGACACCGCGTTGATGTCGTCCAGGTCGAAGTCGACCTCGGCCTCCTGCGCGGCGGCCAGCAGGTGCAGGATCGTGTTCGTCGAGCCGCCCATCGCGATGTCCAGCGCCATCGCGTTCCCGAACGCCTCCTTGGTCGCGATGTTCCGCGGCAGCACGGTGGCGTCGTCGTTGTCGTAGTACCGCTTGGTGATCCGGACGACGGTCTCGCCGGCCTTCTCGTACAGCGCCTTGCGGGCGGTGTGGGTGGCCAGCACCGAGCCGTTGCCGGGCAGCGAGAGGCCGATCGCCTCGGTCAGGCAGTTCATCGAGTTCGCGGTGAACATGCCGGAGCAGGAGCCGCAGGTCGGGCAGGCGTTCTCCTCGATCCGCAGGATGTCGGCGTCCGACACGTTCTCGTTCACGGCCTCGGACATCGCGTCGATCAGGTCGAGCTTGCGGACCGTGCCGTCGACGAGCGTCGCACGGCCGGCCTCCATCGGGCCGCCGGAGACGAACACGGTCGGGATGTTCAGCCGGAGCGCGGCGTTCAGCATGCCGGGCGTGATCTTGTCGCAGTTCGAGATGCAGACCAGCGCGTCCGCGCAGTGCGCCTCGACCATGTACTCGACCGAGTCCGCGATCAGGTCCCGGGACGGCAGGCTGTAGAGCATGCCGCCGTGGCCCATCGCGATCCCGTCGTCGACGGCGATCGTGTTGAACTCACGGGCGATCCCGCCGGCCGCGTGGATGGCCTCGGACACGATCCGGCCGACCGGGGCCAGGTGCGTGTGGCCGGGGACGAACTCGGTGAAACTGTTCGCCACCGCGATGATCGGCTTCCCGAAGTCCTCCCGGGCTACCCCCGAGGCCTGCATGAGCGCGCGGGCGCCCGCCATGTTGCGGCCGTGGGTGACAGTACGGGACCTCAGAGCAGGCACGACGATCTCTCCTTACGTGTACGTACCTCCCGATACTGCCACGCTCGTCCGGATGTCGGTACGCCGGTCCCGGATGACGGATCCTCCGGTGCCACCCCAGCGCCGTATTTTGAGCCCGTGAGCACCTCTGGGGACACTGATCCGCTCGTCCGCTTCGCGTCGGCCGCCGCCGCCCGGAGCACTCTCCAAGCGTGGGCGGACGGCGCGTACGTCGTGCGCCTGCTGACCGCCGTACGCGACAAGGGCTGGACGGCGTACCTGACCGAACCGCGCTCCGTCGGCGACCTGGCGACGTACTCCGGCCTCGCGCCGGAACGCGTCGCGGACATCGTCGACGGGCTCGAGGCGTACGGCGTGGTCGACCGGAACGACGAGACGGTTCGGTTCACAGCGGAGTTCACGGCGCTGGCCGCCGACGACGCATGGGTCGGCCTCGACGAGTTGCTCGACCGGATCGGCCTGACGACGCGGCTGGTTGCGGCCACCGCCGAGGCCGGACCCCTGCCACTGACCGAAGCCGATGCGCTGGTCGTCGCCCGCTCGTCCGGCGGCAACTCGACCCACATCACCCGGGCCTTGTTCGACCGGCTGTTCCTGCCCAAGCTCCCCGAACTGGTCGAGGTCGTCCGCACCGAACGGTGGCTCGACGTGGGGTGTGGTGTCGCCGGATCGACGTTGACGTTGGCCGGCCTGTTCCCCGAGCTCAAGGCGGTCGCGCTCGAACTCGTTCCCACGGTGGCCGCCGAGACGCGGCGACGCGCCGAGGCTCAGGGAGTGGCCGACCGGGTGGACATCCGGACGACGGACGTACGCGACTTCGACGAGCAGGACGCGTTCGGCGGGGCTTTCTGGGCACAGCCGTTCTTCCCCGAGGCGACCCGCGCCGCGGCGCTCGCGACGATCCTGCGAGCGCTGCGCCCCGGAGGTCTGCTGTTCCTGCAGGAGATGGAGCCGGTGCCGGACGAGGCTGCTCGGCCCGCGTACACCGTGCGACGGCTGGTCGCCCAGGCACAGGGGATCCCGTTCGGCCGGACCGCCGAGGAGCTGACGGACGAGACCGGGGCTGCCGGGTTCGAGCCGGTGCGAGTGGCGCAGACCGATTTCGGACGGATCGTGATCGTGCGACGTCCGGACTGACCGTAACTGTCGGAGGCCCGCTCTAGCCTGCTCGTATGGGATACGCGACCCGCGCAGTGCACCCGGCGCTGCGGCCGTACGTCGGCGGCGTCATCGGGTACTCGTTCGACGCCCCTCCCCCGGAGATCCACCGCGGTCTGCCCTCGCGTCATCTCACCATCGTCGTCACGCTCGACGAACCGCTGGGCGTCCGATGGCCAGGAGGGCCGGTTGAGAAGCACGACGCGTTGATCGGCGGGCTGCACTCCACCGCCGTGGTGATCGCCGCTACGGCCAGCCGCGCGGGCGTACAGCTGTCACTCACCCCGGCGGCCGCACGAACGCTCTTCGGGGTGCCACCCGGCGAACTCGGCTCTGTGGTCGTGAGCCTCGACGAGCTGCTCGGCCGTCGAGCTCGTGAGCTGACCGGGCGACTCCGCGAGGCTTCGGCATGGACGGAGCGTTTCGAGCTGCTCGAGCGGATGCTGCTGCGGCGGCTCGGCGAGCGCGGGCAAGCTGCGGTCCGGCCCGAACTCGGGTGGGCCTGGCGCCGGTTGTGCGAGTCCAACGGTGCGATCGGCGTACAGCAGCTCGCGTCGGAGGTCGGCTGGAGCCGTCGCCATCTCACCGACCGCTTCACCGCCGAGTTCGGCCTGGCGCCGAAGGTCGCGTCCCGGGTGCTGCGGTTCGAACGTGTCACCGCACACCTGCGGCGGCAGCCGCGCCCGCGGCTCGTCGACGTCGCGGCCGCCGCCGGGTTCGCCGACCAGTCACACCTGACCCGCGAGTTCCAGGCGATCGCCGGCTGCTCGCCGCGCCGGTGGATGGCCGAAGAACTGCCCAACCTGCCGAGTAATCCACAGGCTGCGGCGATCGCGCCAGCATCGCCGGCCGGATCTCACTAAACTCGCCGGGGTGAGTGAGACGACCGAACTTCCCGATTCCGAAGCCCTTCAGGTCCTCCGGCGGGTGTTCGGGTACGACGCCTTCCGGGGCGAGCAGGCCGACATCATCGACACCGTGGTGGCCGGCGGCGACGCGCTGGTGCTGATGCCGACCGGCGGCGGCAAGTCGCTGTGCTACCAGATCCCGTCGCTGGTGCGGTCCGGGGTGGGTGTGGTGATCTCGCCGCTGATCGCGCTGATGCAGGACCAGGTCGACGCGTTGACCGCCCTCGGCGTCCGCGCGGGATTCCTGAACTCCACGCAGGACTTCGAGCAGCGCCGCGAGGTCGAGCAGGCGTTCCTGGCCGGCGAGCTCGACCTGTTGTACCTGGCGCCCGAGCGGCTGCGGGTCGAGGGCACCGTGCGGCTGCTCGACCAGGGCAAGATCGCCCTGTTCGCGATCGACGAGGCGCACTGTGTGTCGCAGTGGGGACACGACTTCCGGCCCGACTACCTGATGCTGTCCGAGCTGCACGAGCGCTGGCCCGACGTACCGCGGATCGCGCTGACCGCGACGGCGACCGAGGCGACCCATCGGGAGATCGCGACCCGGTTGAAGCTGGACCAGGCCAAGCACTTCGTCGCGAGCTTCGACCGGCCGAACATCCAGTACCGGATCGTCCCGAAGGACAACCCGCAGCGGCAGCTGCTCGATCTGCTCCACACCGAGCACGCCGGCGACGCCGGGATCGTGTACTGCCTGTCCCGCAACAGTGTCGAGAAGACCGCCGCCTTCCTCACCCAGAACGGGATCGAGGCGGTGCCGTACCACGCCGGCCTGGACAGCCGGACCCGCGCGCAGAACCAGGCCCGCTTCCTCCGCGAGGACGGGCTCGTCGTGGTCGCGACGATCGCGTTCGGGATGGGCATCGACAAGCCGGACGTCCGGTTCGTCGCGCATCTCGACCTGCCGAAGTCGGTCGAGGGCTACTACCAGGAGACCGGGCGCGCGGGCCGTGACGGGCAGCCGTCGACGGCCTGGCTGGCGTACGGGCTGCAGGACGTCGTGCAGCAGCGGAAGATGATCGACACCTCCGAGGGCGACCTCGCGCACCGGCGCCGGCTGGGTGCGCATCTGGACGCGATGCTCGCGTTGTGCGAGACGGTCGAGTGCCGCCGTTCGCAACTCCTGGCGTACTTCGGCCAGCAGGGCGACGCGTGCGGGAACTGCGACACCTGCCTGACTCCGCCCGAGTCCTGGGACGGCACGATCGCGGCGCAGAAGCTGCTGTCGACGGTGTACCGGCTGCAGCACGAGCGCGGGCAGAAGTTCGGCGCCGGGCAGCTGATCGACATCCTGCTCGGCAAGGAGACCGACAAGGTCAAGCAGTTCCGGCACGACCAGCTCACCGTGTTCGGGATCGGCACCGAGCTGAAGGACACCGAGTGGCGGGGCGTGATCCGGCAGTTGCTCGCGTCGCGGCTGCTCGCGGTCGAGGGCGACTACGGCACGCTCGTGCTGACCGAGGACAGCGGCGAGGTGCTCGGCCGGCGGCGCGAGGTGATGATGCGCCGCGAGCCCGAGCGGATCAGGTCGAAGTCGCGGTCGTCCGGCTCGAAGAAGGCGGCCGTGGACCTGCCGCCGGAGTCCGCGCCGGTGTTCGAGCGGTTGCGCGCCTGGCGCGGCGCGGTCGCCAAGGAGCAGGGCGTCCCGGCGTACGTCATCTTCCACGACGCGACGCTGCGGCAGATCGCCACCGAACTGCCGTCCTCGCTGGCGGAGCTCGGCACGATCAGCGGCGTCGGCGAGAACAAGCTCGCCAAGTACGGCGACGGCGTCCTGGAGGCACTCGCCGCGGAGTGATGTCGAAACCGGCGCCGGGTGTTCGACGCGTAGCCAGAGGGTGCGGACGGACCGCACCCGGTCTGGAGGATCTCATGTCCGCATCGGTGCTGTTGATGTCGATGTCCGTCGACGGGTACGTCGCCGGACCGAACGACCGGCCGGACAACCCCGGCGGTGACGACTTCATGCGGCTGCACGAGTGGTACCTGCAGCCCGACGGCTCGGTCGGCCGTCCCGCCGGTGAGCCCGGGTCGATCTGGGACGAGATGCACGCCACCGGGGCGGTGGTCGCCGGCCGCCGAACGGCGGAACAGGTCGACTACTACGGCGGCGAGCACCACGGCGTACCGCTGTTCGTGGTGAGCCACGAGCCGCCGGCGGTGCCGTACGAGCAGGTGCACTTCGCCCGCGACGTCGAGACCGCGATCGCACAGGCGAAGGAAGCCGCCGGGGACAAGGACGTGCTCGTGCACGGTGCGATCACGGCTCGCACCGCGTTGGAGGCCGGGGTGCTCGACGAGCTGCAGCTCAGCCAGGTGCCGGTGTTGTTCGGCAGCGGACTGCGACTGTTCGACGTGCTGCCGCGCCGCATCGAGCTGGAGATCGCCCGTGTGATCGACACCCCGCAGGCGACCCACATCCGTTACCGGGTCAAGCGCTGATCAGCCGAGCAGGGGTTCGAGTGCGGTGGTCAGGTCGGCCATCCGCCGGTCGATACTCCGTCCGCCGTCGGCGAGGATCAGGGCGATCGAGACGTGCTTCGCGGGGACGACGACCAGCAGGCTGGTGTGGTCCGGCATGTCACCACGGTGCCCGTACGCTTCGCCGAGGCCGAACTGCCGCGTGAACAGCATCGTCCCGAGGCCGTACTCGCCGTCCCCGTCGGTCATCTGGCTGACCAGGTCGGCCGGGACCACCCGGCCGCCGTACAGTTGGTAGCCCCAACGAGCGACGGTCGGCGCGTCGGCTGCCAGCCCGCCGGGGGCCGCGGCGAGGCTGGCCACAGCACGGCAGGGCAGGTATCCGTCCGGCGCACCGCACGCCGGGTCGTCGTCGACCGCCGCGGGCGGCTGGGGCTTCTCCCCGTCCTGGAAGGCGGCATGCCGCAGTCCGGCCGGATCGGCCAGGTCGCGGCGCAGTGCCGCCGCGAGCGGCAGCCCGGTGAGTTTCTCGATCAGCATGCCGAGCAGGACGTAGCCGGGGTTGCTGTAGATGTACGCCTGCCCGGGTACGCCGAGCGGCCCTTCGGCGAAAGCAAGCGACTGCGCGAGCGTCCAATGCTTCTCCGGCGCCGCGGCGGCAGCCCGGTCGAGTCGGGCGAAGGCGTCGGGCTGATAGTCCGGTACGGCGGCCGTCATCGCCAGGTACTGCCGTACGGTCGCGAAGTTCGCGGTCAATCGGTGCGGGACGTAGCGCGAGAGCGGCAGCTCCAGGTTGGGGCTGCCCTTGCTCGCGAGCAGCAGCACCTCGGCTGCGATGAACGTCTTCGTGATGCTGGAGACGGCCATGCTCGTGTCGGCGCTCAACGGCGTACCACGGCTGTCTGTTCCGACAGCGCCCGACCAGGTCCACTGATCGGTGACGACCGCGGCCGTCGCACCGCGCGAACCGGAGGGGCTGTCCGGGAACTCGACGATCTGCTCCAGCACGTGCTGAAGCGCCTTCGCCTTGCCCGGCGCGAGGACCTGGGTCCCCGGTGCCGGGAAGGCGGCAGGCGTCTCCGGCGCGGGTACCGGCACTTCTCCCCCACCAGAGCACCCCACCAACGCAATCACCAGGAGGGCGGTTGCGCTCCACCTCATCCTTCGATGATCGCACCCGCTACGGCGTCCACGGCACCTGCTGGGCCAGATCCGCGAACTCGGGCAACAGCCGGGATCGGCGGGCCGCGATCCAGGCCAGGCAGACCGTGTTCGGGGCGAGACTCTCGACGCGGACCATGGCGACGTCGGAGCGCTGGTAGAAGGTGGCCACGGACAACGGGACGATCGATACGCCGCGCCCGGCGGCGACGTGTTCGAGTTTCTCCTCGACGCTGCGCATCGCGGGCACCGGCTGCGCCGTCCGGGTGCGGAGCTCGACGGCGATGTCACGCCACTCCGGCACGGCGTCCGGGTCCTGGAGCAGGTGTTCGCCGGCGAGGTCGGTGATGTCGACGACCGGTTTGCCGGCCAGCCGGTGACCGACGGGAAGCATCGCGACCCGGGGCTCGTCGAACAGCGGCCGGACGGTCAGGCCGGACTGGTCGATCGGCAGCCGCACGACGCTGACGTCCACCCGGCCGTCGTGCAGTACGTCGACCTGGTCGTCCCAGGTGGTGCGGATCAGCTCGATCCCGACGTCGGGGTGCACCGCGCCGAACGCCCGGACGGCCGCGGTCACGGTCAGCCCCGGCATGAATCCGATCGTGAACGTCTTCGGCCCCCGCGCCGCCTGCGCGACCCGGCGCCGGGTGGCATCCGCGGAGGCCAGCAGCGATCGGGCGTCGTCGAGCAACTGCCGGCCGGCGGAGGTCAACTCGGTCGCGCGTTTGGTACGGACGAACAACTGCACGCCCAGCTCGTCCTCGAGCGCCCTGATCTGCCGGGACAGCACCGGCTGCGCGATGTGCAGCCGCTCCGCCGCCCGCCCGAAGTGCAGCTCATCGGCGACTGCGACGAAGTACCTGACCTTGCGGAGATCAAGATCCATAATACCTTCAGGGTATTACAGCGAGCGGAACAGGTCTTGGACGACGGCAGCTGCGCGGCGGCATCGTGGAAGCCGGAATCCCCACCACGAAAGGCAGTTCCGTGACTCTGCAGGACCAACGCGTTGTCGTCCTCGGCGGTACGTCGGGCATCGGTCTGGCCACCGCCCAACTCGCCGCCGGCCAGGGCGCGAGCGTGGTCGTTGCCTCGAGCAACTCCTCGTCGGTGCGCCGGGCCCTGGCGAGTCTTCCCCGGCCGGCGACCGGTCAGGTCGTCGATCTCACCGACTCCCGTGCCGTCACCGCCTTCTTCGCGAGCCTCGAGCCGTTCGACCATCTGGTCTTCACGGCCGGCGAGGCACTCACCCTGCTGGACGTCGGTGCGATGGATCTCGCCCGGGCGCGACAGGCGTTCGAACTGCGGTACTTCGGGGCGCTCGGCGCGGTGAGTGCCGCCGTACCGCGACTGCGGCCAGGCGGATCCGTCGTACTGACCACCGGCGCCGCCGGCGACCGGCCCGGGCCGGGCTGGTCGGTCGCCGCCAGCATCTGCGGTGCGATGGACTCGCTCGTGCGAGCCCTCGCCGTCGAACTCGCGCCGCTGCGCGTCAACGCGGTCAAGCCCGGCGTCGTCCGGACGCCGTTGTGGCAGGACGCCCTCGACTACGGCGAGACCGCCGACCGCCTCCCGGTCCGGCGGGTCGGCGAACCCGAGGACATCGCCGCCGCCTACGTGTACCTGATGAACCAGCCGTACGCGACCGGCTCGATCGTCAGCGTCGACGGCGGGCACGTCCTGGTCTAGACCTGCGAGATGTAGAGGCGGTTGCCGTCGGGGTCGCGGAGGCTGAACATCGGCGGGACGCCCGGCCACTCGAGCAGTTCGTCGGTGTCCACGCCGGCGTCCAGGAAGTGCTGATGAGCCGCCTTCGCGTCCGGGCTGGCCATCCGGATGCCGGTGTCGACACCGGCCGGGTTGCCGTCGCTCTCCGGGATCAGGGCGATGCTCGCGGCCGATCCGGCGGGTGCGACGACGAGCCAGCGGCCGCCGAACTGCGGCAGCGGTACGTCGAGCTGGACCTCGAAGCCGAGCGTCTCGGTGTAGAACTCCAACGCACGGTCCTGGTCGCGCACGGGTACGCCGACGGTCCGGATCTCGGTGATGTGGTTCATGGTGGTTCTCCAAGTCGGGTGAAGAGGTGCTTTCACCCGGAGGTAGAAGCCGTCCCGGGTTTTTCGACATCGCGACCGTAGACGACGAGAAATTGATCCGGCTCGTCGAGCACGGCGACCACCTCGTAGTCCACGGTCAACCGCCCGAGCGCCGGGTGATCGAGGTACTTGACGCCGGTGACATGCCGCCGTACCTCCCGCCGGGACCAGCGGGCCGCGAACTCCGGACTGTCGACGAGCAGATTGTCGACCAGCGACCGGAAGCACGGATCGTCGACGAGATGGCCCGCGGCCGCGCGCAGATGCGCGACGGTGTCGTCGGCGACCTCCGGCCAGTTCGGGAAGATCTCACGGGCCTGCGGATTGCAGAACACGTAGCGCGCGTTGTTCGGTCGCGGCCCGTCCAGGCGTCCGGGGAAGAGCATCGCCGCTTCCTCGTTCCAGGCCAGGACGTCGCCGATCCGGCCGAGGACGAGCGCGGCGGTCGGCGGCTTGAGCAGATCCATCATCCGCAGCGCCGACCGGGACACCTGTTCGGCCGGGAGCGGCGCGGACTCACCGGCGAGCGCCCGCAGGTGGCGGGCCTCGTCGGGCGTGAGCTGGAGGATTCGGATCAGCGCGGCGAGGACGCTCTCCGACGGGTGCGCGGCGTGGCCCTGCTCGAGGCGCGCGTAGTACCCGACGCTCAGCCCGGCCAACTCGGCGATCTCCTCGCGGCGGAGTCCCGGCGTACGGCGCGGCGGACCCTCGATCAGGCCGGCGGCTGCCGGGGTCAGGCGGGCGCGTCGCTCGCGCAGGAACGCCCCGAGCTCGTGCTGGCGCTTCATGAGTTCCTTCCTGACTGCACCTGACAGGTGTACCCGACCGAGTCCGCCGGCGACCACGGTAGTCGCATGTCCGTACGTCCTTCCGCGCTGCTTTCGGCGGCGCTCTCGTTCTTTCTGGTCACGCTGAACGCCTCGATGACCACCGCCGCCCTCCCGTCGATCGGCCGGGACCTTCCGGGCAGTGGCCCGGCGTGGGTGCTGACCGGCTACTCGTTGGTGTTCGCGCTCTGTCTGCTCCCGGCCGGGGCGTGGGCCGATCGGGTCGGCGCGACGCGTGCGTTCGTCGCCGGTGTCGGCGCGTTCGCACTGACGTCGGTCGTGTGCGCCGTCGCGCGGAGTCTCGACGTCCTTCTGGTCGCCCGGGCGTTCCAAGGCGCCGCCGCCGCGGTGGTCCTGCCTGCCGGCCTCGCGATGGTCAACAGCGCCGCGACTGATCCGGCCGCGCGAGCGGCGGCCGTCGGACGCTGGGCCGCGGCGGGAGCGGTCGCGTTGGTGGTCGGCTCGCCGCTGGGCGGCGCGATCACCTCCGGTCTCGGGTGGCGCACGACCTTCTGGCTCAACCTGCCGGTGAGCCTGCTCGTCGTCGCCGTCGGTCGCCGGATCTCCTCCACGCCGACGCCGGCGTCGCTGGCGGGGGTTGCGACGCTGGTCCGGTCCGGGCCGGTGCTGATCAGCTCGGTGACCGGGTTCGCGTTGAACTTCGCGTCGTACGGCGCGATCTTCGTCGTCACGCTGCTGTTGCAGCAGGAGCTCGGTCGGTCGGCGTGGGAGACAGGGCTGGTGTTCGTGCCGATGACGTTGCTGATCGTCCCGGCGAATCTCGTCGCGGGGCGCATCGGTCTGGTCGGGGCGCTGCGGGGCGGGCAGGTGCTGATGGCTGTCGGGCTGCTCGGGCTGTGCTTCGGTGGTACGGAGGTGTGGGAGCTGGTCGGGTGGTTGTTGCCGATCGGGGTCGGCGCCGGGTTGGTCGCTCCGAGTGCGACCACGCTGATGCTCGGCGGCGTACCGGCCGAACGCGGCGGTCTCGCCTCCGGTCTGCTCAACGCGGCCCGCCAACTCGGCAGCGGCGCCGCCCCGGCAGTCTTCGGCGCTCTCCTCGGTGGCGCACATTTCCTCGCCGGCTACCGGATCAGCATCCTGATCGCGCTGGCCGTCATCGCCCTCCCGCTCGCGGCCCGTCCGCGAGCATTGGTCGCATGAGGTACGAAAATGCCGGCGGGCCCGGCACTCCGGTCGTCGCCCTGCACGGCGCCTTCGGCCGTGGCCGCACCTTCGCCCGCCTCGCCCAGGCACTTGCCCCGGACTATCGCCTGATCGCCCCAGACCTCCGCGGCCACGGCCGCTCATCCCGGCCGGCGGATGGCGACTTCGGTCGGGAGGCGTTCATCGGTGATGTCGCTGAGTTCATCGAGAAGTTGGGGTTGGCGCCGGCGTTGGTGATCGGGCATTCGCTGGGTGGGGTGACGGCGTACCAGCTGGCGGCTCGGCGGCCGGAGCTGGTGCGGGCGTTGGTGGTCGAGGACGTCGGCGCGGTGCCCGGCGACGCCGTGCTGGACGTGACGCGCTGGCCGCGACGGTTTACCGACCGGGCGGCGGCGGAACGGTTCTTCGCGAGGACGCCGGCGCCGGGCTACTTCCTGGAGAGCGTCGGCGACGGCGGCGAACTGCTCTTCGACCCCGACGACCTGATGGCCGTCCAGCGCGGCAACGTCGGCGACTGGTGGGACGACTGGCTGGCCGTCACCCGGCCGACCTTGTTGCTGCGAGCCACCGACAGTTTCCTGCTCGGCGCCGCCCACGCGGACGAGATGGTCCGCCACCGCCCCGGCACCGAGCTCGTCACGTTCGACGGCACCGGACACTGGATCCACAGAGAAGCCCCGGACGCCTACGCGCAGGCGGTCCGGGGCTTCTTCGAGAACTGCTGACTACTTGGCGACCACCCGCATCGTGAACTCCGCCTCGCCGTCACCGGTGGAGCGGGACACGATCCCCGCCGACTTCAGCGCGGCCAGGTCCTTGTTGTCCGAGACCCGCGGGCTCAGCGACCCGACAGCGGCGAAGTCGACGTACCCGATCATCACCGCGTTCTTGGTGTCCGGCAGCGCCTGCTTGAAGCCATCGGTCGAGCCGAGGTCACCGCCCTTCAGCACCTCGTCGGCGTACTCCTTGCTGGTCGACACCACGAGCGTCTTGTCGTTCTTCGCGGTCTCGATCGGGATGTTCTCCGACGACCGCTCCCGGAGCAGCGTGGTCAGCTTCTGCACCACCGGCTCGGCCTTCGACGGGTCGGTCTCCATCCGGAGCGCGACCTTCGGGCCGTTCGCGGTGTCCTTGTCCATCGCCACCGCGAGGTTTTTGCCGGCCAGCGTCTTCAGGTCGTCCGGCAGCTTCAGGCCGGTCTCCTCGGTGATCCGGTCGATCATCGGCTGCAGGTTTTCGCCGCCGGACTTCTGGATCTGCTGCCAGGCGGTGTCGATCAGCGACTCGCCACCGGAGACCGCGATCGCACCCGCGGTGCTGTTCGGCAGCTTGCTGATCAGGTCGCCGGCGTCGGCCGACCCGACCTTGACGCTCTTGTCGCCGTGCCCGATGGCCTTCAGCTCGACGTACGACGGGTCGAACCGCAGCGCCACCGCCGCGGTCGCGTCACCGAGACCGGCCAGCTGGTTGGACTCGACCTTGCCGCTCATCGACGCGATCGCCTTCAGGTCCGCCCAGCCGGACACGAAGCCCTGCTCGCCGAGCTTGTCCATGTCCGCCTTGTACTTGGCGTTCTTGCTCAGCGGGTTGTCCTTCGCGGCGGCGACGGCCGAGTCGACGGTCGCCTGGTCCTCGCCGAGGATCATGTAGCCGTCGGCGAACGCCCGGCCCGGCTTCTGGTCCTCGTGGGCGAGCAGCTTGTCCATACCCTTGTTCGCGGCGTCCTGGTCCTTCACCTGGACGGCGACCACCGGGATCGGAGAGCTCTTGCCCTCAGCCGGCGGCAGGGCGGCGAACCCGGCGCGGTCGCCCAGCCACGGCTTGACGTCCTTGTCGTAGTCGACGTCCGCGAGGTCGTCGCCGGCCGACTTCTTGATCTGCTCGAACAGCTTCTGCCGCAGGTCGTCCTGCTCACCGGTAAGGCCGAGGTTGTCCTTCACCGACGGGAACTTCATCATGAACCGGATCGCGTTGACCTTCTGGCCGGCCGACGGGTTCAGGTCGATGCGGGCGTACCCGACCGCGGTGCCCGGCAGTACGTCGGCGGGCTGCTTACCGCCGCCGCCGAGCTTGCCGTACGCGAAGACGCCGCCGCCGGCGACCACCAGCACCATCGCGACCGCCGCGATGATCGGGATCAGCTTGCCGCGCTTCTTCTTCGGCTCCGGCTGCCACTGCTGCGGACCGCCGTACCCAGGTCCCTGCGGCGGCTGACCGCCGATGTGCATCTGCTCGTACGACCCCTGCGCCGACTGCCCGTACTGCGGACCGCCGTACTGCTGAGGGCCGGGCTGCGGGGGGCCGCCGTACTGCGGGCCGGGCTGCTGAGGAGCGCCGTACTGCGGACGCTGTTGCGGACCGCCCTGCTGCGGGCCGCCGTACGGCTGGCCCTGCTGCGGGTAACCCTGTGGGCCCGGCTGCTGCGGGCCTGGACGGCCCTGCTGCGGCTGGAAGTTCTGGCCCTGGGGCGGACCGTACTGCGGCTGCTGGCCGCCGGCACCTGAGTGGTTCGGTGGCTGGTTCTGGTCGGACATATGCTCCCTCGCTGGCTCCGGTGGCCTCACCGCCGGACCTGCAAAGGTTAGTGGACCGGCGGTGCAGGTTCTGACGCAGCAGGTTGCGAAGTGGTTGCAACAGGCTCCGCCCGCCAGGACGCGGCCGCGATCACCGCACACGCCAACGCCGCGCCGACGAGCCAGGACACCAACGGGGTCCAGGTGTGCAGCTCCAGCGGCGCATTCACCAGGTCACCGACGTGCGCCGCCCGCAACCGCGGGTCGAGCGGGTCGTGCCCGAGCAGCATGCCGACACCCCACGACACACCCGAGCCCAGACAGGCGCCGAGCGCAACGATCGCCACCGACCACGGGCCGTGGTTACGCAACCACCAGAACAACGCCCCGCCGAGCACCACCGCGGCCACGAACCCGATCGCGGTGAACGTCCCGTCCGGCCCGAAGATCCGCGTCATCTGCTCCTCGCCGAGCTCCCCGCCGCGCTCGTCCACCGTGTACTGCGCCAGCGGCGAGAACTGCTGCCAGGCCCACCCGGCAACCACCCCGGCAACCAGGAACACCACGACCGTCACCACCACAGCCTTGGCCCAGGGCATCCGCGACTCCTCCGCCGGCGCCCCTCCCAAAGGATTGCCCGACGACGGCGCCCCGTACGGCGCAGACTGAGACGACTCCGGTTGACTCACGACGCCAGTGTGACGCATCGCCGTCAGCTGGCCAGGCAGGAGGGGCCCAGCAGGGCCTTCAGGTCGGCCATCAGGGACGAGGTCGGGGTCACGCGGAAGCGGTCGCCGATGCGCATCACCGTGGTCTTCTGACGGGCCTGGAGGCGGAGGTGGACCTCGGTCATGCCGGGGTGGGACTGCAGGATGTCGCGGAGCGAGTCGACGACCGGCGGGGTGCAGCGGTTCACCGGCATGGTGAGGACGACCGGGCCGCTCGGGCCTTCGGTCAGGTCCGGTACGACGACCTCGTCGCCGCTCAGCTCGACCCGGTCCTCGCGGCGCCGGATCCGGCCCTTCATCAGGATGATCGCGTCGTTGCTGAGCAGGTGCGCGTGCAACTGGTACGCCGAGGAGAACATCATCACCTCGATCGAACCTTCGAGGTCCTCGATGGTGACGATCGCGTAGATGTCGCCGCGCTTGTTCACCTTCCGCTGGACCGCGGTGACCAGGCCGCCGATCGTCACCCGGCTGCCGTCCGGGCGGTCCTCGTCGGCGAGCAGCTGACCGATCGTGCAGTCCGACCCGTTGGTGAGCACGTGCTCGACGCCGAACAGCGGGTGGTCGGACACGTACAGCCCCAGCATGTCGCGCTCGTGCGCCAGCTTGGTGGCCTTGTCCCACTCCTCGATCTCCGGGACGGTCACGGTGAGCCGGCTGTTGCCCTCGCCCTCGTCGGCGTCGTCGCCCATCGAGAACAGGTCGAACTGGCCGTGCGCCTCGTTCCGCTTCAGGTCGATGGCCTCGTCGACGGCCTGCTCGTGGACGGCGACGATCGCGCGCCGGGCGTGGTTCATCGAGTCGAACGAGCCGGCCTTGGCCAGTGACTCGATCACGCGCTTGTTGCAGACCGGCAGCGAGACCTTGTCGATGAAGTCGACGAAGTCGGTGAACCGGCCCTTCTCCTCGCGGGCCGCGACGATCTCGGCGACCACGTTCACGCCGACGTTGCGGATCGCGGACAGCCCGAAGCGGATGTCGGTACCGACCGGGGTGAAGTTCGAGTCGGACTCGTTGACGTCCGGGGGCAGCACCTTGATACCCATCCGGCGGCACTCGTTCAGGTAGATGGCCATCTTGTCCTTGTCGTCCTTCACGGACGTCAGGACGGCGGCCATGTACTCCGCCGGGTAGTTCGCCTTCATGTACGCGGTCCAGTACGAGACCAGCCCGTACGCCGCGGAGTGCGCCTTGTTGAACGCGTAGTCGGAGAACGGCAGCAGGATGTCCCAGAGGGCCTTGATCGACTCCTCGGAGTACCCGTTCGCTTTCATGCCCTCGGAGAAGCCGACGTACTCGGCGTCCAGGACCTCGCGCTTCTTCTTGCCCATCGCGCGACGGAGCAGGTCCGCCTTGCCGAGCGAGTAGCCGGCCAGGCGCTGGGCGATCTCCATCACCTGCTCCTGGTACACGATCAGGCCGTAGGTGATACCGAGGACCGGCTCGAGCGCCTCGGCCAGCTCCGGGTGCGGGTAGCTGATCTCCTGCTGGCCGTTCTTCCGGAGCGCGTAGTTGGTGTGGCTGTTCGCGCCCATCGGGCCCGGCCGGTAGAGCGCCGTACTCGCGGAGATGTCCTCGAAGTTGTCCGGCTTCATGAGCCGCAGCAGCGCCCGCATCGGGCCGCCGTCGAACTGGAAGACGCCGAGCGTGTCGCCGCGGGCGAGCAGGTCGTACGTCGGCTTGTCGTCGAGGTCCTTGCTGAGCTTGTCCAGGTCGATCTGGATCCCGTGCGCGGCCTCGATGTTCTTGACCGCGTCGTCCATGATCGTCAGGTTCCGCAGGCCCAGGAAGTCCATCTTGACCAGGCCGAGCGTCTCGCAGCTCGGGTAGTCGAACTGGGTGATGACCTGGCCGTCCTGGTCGCGGCGCATGATCGGGATCAGGTCGATCAGCGGCTCGCTGGACATGATCACGCCGGCCGCGTGCACACCCCACTGGCGCTTCAGGTTCTCCAGGCCGCGGGCGGTGTCGACGATCTTGCGGACGTCCTGGTCGGCCTCGTACAGCTGGCGGAACTCGCCGGCCTCGGAGTAGCGCTTGTGCTGCGGGTCGAAGATCCCGGACAGCGGGACGTCCTTACCCATCACCGCGGGCGGCATCGCCTTGGTGATCCGGTCGCCCATCGCGAACGGGTAGTCCAGCACCCGGCCGGCGTCCTTGATCGCCTGCTTCGCCTTGATCGTGCCGTACGTGACGATCATCGCGACCCGGTCGTCGCCGTACTTCTCGGTGACGTACCGGATCACCTCGGGGCGGCGGCGGTCGTCGAAGTCGATGTCGAAGTCGGGCATCGACATCCGCTCCGGATTCAGGAAGCGCTCGAAGAACAGACCGTGCAGCAGCGGGTCGAGGTCGGTGATCTTCATCGCGTACGCGCACATCGAGCCCGCACCGGAACCACGGCCCGGGCCGACCCGGATACCGTTCGCCTTGGCCCAGTTGATGAAGTCCGCGACCACCAGGAAGTAGCCGGCGTACCCCTTCGAGACGATGATCTCGATCTCGTAGTCGGTGCGCTTGCGGACGTCGTCCGGTACGCCGCCCGGATACCGCTTGAGCAGGCCGGTCTCGACCTCGGAGACGAACCACGACTCCTCGTTGTGGCCCTCCGGGCAGGGGAAGCGCGGCATGAACCGGCCCTCGCCCTCGGTGAAGCCGACGTCGCACTGCTCGGCGATCAGCAGCGTGTTGTCACACGCCTCCGGGAACTCCTTCCAGACCTCCCGCATCTCGGCCGCGGTCTTCACGTAGAACTCGTTCGCGTCGAACTTGAACCGGTTGGGGTCGGACAGCGTCGAGCCGGACTGCACGCACAGCAGCGCCGCGTGCGCGGTCGCGTCCTCGGGCTTGGTGTAGTGCAGGTCGTTGGTCGCGACCAGCGGCAGGCCGAGCTCCTTGGCCAGCTTGAGCAGGTCCTTCTGGATGTCCCGCTCGATACCGAGGCCGTGGTCCATCAGCTCGCAGTAGAAGTTCTCCTTGCCGAAGATGTCGCGGAACTCCGCGGCGGCCTCGACGGCTTCCTTGTACTGCCCGAGGCGGAGCCGGGTCTGCACCTCGCCGGACGGGCAGCCGGTGGTGGCGATCAGGCCCTGGCCGTAGGTGTTCAGCAGCTCGCGGTCCATCCGGGGCTTGAAGTAGTACCCCTCGAGGCTGGCCAGCGAGCTCATCTTGAACAGGTTGTGCATGCCGGAGGTGTTCTTCGCGAGCAGCGTCATATGCGTGTACGCGCCGGAGCCGGAGACGTCGTCGCGGCCCGAGTTCGCGTCGCCCCACTTGACCCGCTTGCGCTCGGTCCGGTGGGTGTGCGGCGTCAGGTACGCCTCGACGCCGATGATCGGCTTGACGTCGTACTTCTTCGCGGTCTTCCAGAACTCGTAGGCGCCGAACACGAACCCGTGGTCGGTGGTCGCGATCGCCGGCTGGCCCATCTCCTGGGCAGTCTTGAACAACTCGTCGATCCGCGCCGCGCCGTCCAGCATCGAGTACTCGGTGTGCACGTGGAGATGCACGAAACTGTCGCTGGACGCCATATCGACGCAGACCTCCCAGGGCGCGATTCAGGTGGACCGGTACAGCCTATGCGGGCCTTCGGACAGTTCTGAATCGGCTCACCGAGGACCCCGACACCGCCCGCTATCCGGGCGTGGACCGAACCAGGTTCACACCAGTTCGCGCCGCTCGCCGGCGACCACCAGCGCCTGCCCGTCGCGCATCCCGAGGTACGGTACGCCGGTCCGCCGGTACGTCTCGGCGACCGCCGCGAGCAGGCCTGTCTCGGGGTGACCGGGTGAGTCCAGATGCGGGACGATCGCGTGGTCGAGGACGCCGAGACCGTCCCAGATCGGGTCACCGCCGACGGCGCTCGTGTCGTCGCACAGTTCGAGGCCGCGGAGGCTCGGCGCCAGCACGCACGGTCCGGCGCTGTAGCCGGCGTACACGAGCTGTCCGGAGCGGATCAGGACCGGCAACACCTCGTCCGCTCCGGAACGGGCCAACGCGGCGCGGAGTACGAAGACGTTGCCGCCGCGGACCCACAGGCCGTCGTACCCCGAGAAGTCGGCGGTGGTGCGGAGGTCGAGCTCTTCGGGGCGGAGGCCGAGAGCGGTCAGCCAGGCGAGTTCGTCCGCGACCTTCTCCCGCCGTACCGCCGGAGCCTCGGTGTCGATCGCGTTGCAGATCACCGCGACCCGTGCCGCCGGTGGCAGCAGGGCGACGAGGTGTTCCGGGTGGTCGCCCAGGCGGAACGAGGAGAGGTACAGCTTCACTGGGTGTCGAGTAGGTCCAGGGCGTGGTCGAGGTCGTCCGGGTACTGCGAGGTGAACTCGACGTACTCGCCGGTGCCGGGGTGGGTGAAGCCGAGGCGCATGGCGTGCAGCCATTGGCGGGCCAGGCTCAGGCGGTCGGCGAGGACCGGGTCGGCGCCGTACGTGAGGTCACCGCAGCACGGGTGGCCGATCGCGGACATGTGCACGCGGATCTGGTGGGTGCGGCCGGTCTCCAGCGTGATCTCCAGGAGGGTCGCGTAGCGGAACGCCTCCAGGGTCTCGTAGTGCGTGACGCTCGGCTTCCCGCCGGCCACTACGCCGAACTTGTAGTCGTGGTGCGGATGCCGGTCGATCGGGGCGTCGACCGTACCGGTGAACGGGTCGGGATGCCCCTGGACGAGGGCGTGATAGATCTTCTTGACCGTGCGCTCCTTGAAGGCACGCTTCAGCGCGGTGTACGCGTACTCCGTCTTCGCGACCACCATCAGTCCCGACGTCCCCACGTCGAGGCGGTGCACGATGCCCTTGCGCTCGGCGGCGCCGCTGGTGGAGATGCTGAAACCCGCGCCGGCGAGATGGCCGATCACGGTCGGCCCGGTCCAGCCGGGCGACGGGTGGGCGGCGACGCCGACGGGTTTGTCCACCACCACGATCTCGTCGTCGTCGTACACGATCCGCAGGTTGTCGACGGTCTCCGGTACGACGGTGACCTCGGACGGCGGGGGCGGGAGCTCGACGTCGAGCAGTACGCCGGCCGCGACCCGGGAGGACTTCGGCGCCGGGGAGCCGTCGACCTGGACCAGGCCGGACTCGATCAGCTCGGCGGCCTTGGTGCGGGAGACGCCGAACAGCCGCGACAGGGCCGCGTCCAATCGCTCCCCCGCCAGACCGTCCGGCACAATCACGGTCCGAGCTGTCACTTGCGGTGCTCCCGGGTGCCGTCGAGCTTGACGCCGCGCAGGGTCTGGATCACCAGCAGTACGGCGGCCGACGTGACGGCCATGTCCGCGACGTTGAAGATCGCCCAGTGCGGGGTCTGCAGGAAGTCGACCACATGGCCGTGGAACGGGGACGGCTCGCGGAAGATCCGGTCCAGGATGTTCCCGACCGCGCCGCCGAACAGCAGCCCGAACGCGACCGACCAGCCGGCCGACCCGAGTTTGCGGGACAGATAGATCACGCCGACCGCGACGACGATCTGCACGGCGCTGATGTACGGCGTGTAGCCCGCGCCGAGGCTGAACGCGGCGCCGGAGTTACGGATCAGGTTGAACTTCAGCAGGCTGCCGATCACGTTCACCGGCTCCCCCGGCGTCAGATGCGCCAGCGCCAGAGCCTTCGTGAGCTGGTCCAGGAACAGCACCACCAACCCCACACCACCGAACATCACAGTCCACTTCCACGACCGATTCCCGGCCTCGCCGCCGTTGGCGGCGACATCGGCCTCAGGAGAGGTTGGTTCGGCGGGTTCTACCGGGGTGGACGACGGAGAACCGGCCGACGGGGAGTCGGCCGGTTCGGGGGTGGCTGCGTCCTCCACCTGAGGGGACGAGGTGGGGTCGTTCAGCGGCGTTCCTGGCGTTCTTTGCATGAGATACACAGTGTCGCACGCGGGAACGCCTGCAACCGACCCTTGCCGATCGCGTTGCCGCAGTTCTCACAGACGCCGTACGTGCCGTCGTCGATCCGGTTCAGCGCGAACTCGATCTGGTTGAGCATGTCGCGGGCGTTGTTCGCCAGCGTCAGCTCGTGGTACCGCTCGAGGGTGGTGGAGCCGACGTCCGCCTGGTCGTTGCCGGCGCCGTCGCTGCCGTCCCGGAACAGACCCACGATCTCCTGCTCGGCCTCGTGGATCTCCTCCTTGAGGTGTTCGACCTCACCCTCCAGCTCCGAGCGCAGCTCGGCGAGCTCGGCCGCGGTCCACGGATCCTCGCCCGGCTTCACCTTGAAACTCTCGGCCGTATGTGCTGCGGACTTCGCCGGCGCCGTCGCCGGGGTCCTGTTCTCGTTGGTCTTCATGGCCACCCTCTTCGTCTGAGCTTTCTTGGCAGGGGTCTTCGCCGCCGCGCTTTTCGCCGCGGTGGTCGCTGCCGACTTCTTCACCGCGGTGGTCTTCTTGGCCGGCGAGGTCTTCGCCGGGCTTTTCCGGGCCGCTGTCTTCTGGGTCGGCTCGGGCTTCTTCGCGGCGCTCTTCTTGGCCGCGGCTGTGCGTTGGGGGGCGGACTTCTTCCGTGCCGATGTAGCCATGGTGAGCTACCCCCTGCCTTCGTCGGAGACTGGAGCGGACTGGTCGCAAGACAGTAGGACACGTGCCCAGCACGTGCCAGCCTGACTCGCAGACCGTGGACATAAGGTAGTCCGTTCTTCAAGTCCGCTCGATGTTCCGCACATCACAAGCGTGTTGCAGACATCACTGTCCGTAACACTTCCCAGGTCAGGCCAGCAGTCGCTCGAGCCGTTCCTGGATGTCCTTCTCCTCCCCCTCCACCTCGACCAGCTTGTCCCTGCTGGTCGCACCACGCACCAGACGCACCGCCGACCGCCGCACACCGAACTCGGCCGCGACCGCCGCCAGGACAGCCTTCGTCGCCTGTCCCTCCACTGCACGGGCCGCCACCGCAACCACCAGCGCCGGTCCGGACGGCCCGTCGTACCGGCCGCCGACCGCTGTCCTGGAGGCCCCCGGCCTGACCCGCAGCAGAATTCTCATAGCCGAATTCTTACTGCACCACTGTATTTCTCCTGCCCGCCCCACCGCCCCGGTCGCTTTAACGATTCGTAGTCACCTCGTACGAAGCCGTACACTCATAACCGCGAACCGCAAGGCAGTGATGGGGCCATCACCCCGGAGCCGCCGGAAGAACAGTCCGTAGGGACCTATTAGAACCGGCAGCGTGTCGTAAAGGAAGTGGGTGACCGCACTCAGGGTCACCAAGGAGGGTGGTACCGCGCGGTAGCCGGCACAAGACCGGGTACTTCGTCCCTCGTCAGCAGGCAGGACGCGACGAAGGACACAACATGGCGGCAAACACCCCCTGGCGGCAGGTCCCCGCCCAGGTCGACTTCCCGGCGCTCGAGCGGGAGGTGCTCACCCTCTGGGACGAGCACGACACCTTCGCCAAGAGCCTCGAACAGTCCGCCGGCGGTACGCCGTGGACGTTCTACGAAGGCCCGCCGACCGCGAACGGCATGCCCGGCACCCACCACATCGAGGCCCGCGTCTTCAAGGACGTGTTCCCGCGCTACCGGACCATGAAGGGTTTCTGGGTCGAGCGCAAGGCCGGCTGGGACTGCCACGGCCTCCCGGTCGAGGTCGCGGTGGAGAAGGAGCTCGGCTTCAACGGCAAGCCGGACATCGAGGCGTACGGGATCGCCGAGTTCAACGCGAAGTGCCGCGAGTCGGTGCTCCGGCATGTGGACGCGTTCAACGAGCTGACGGTCCGGATGGGCTACTGGGTCGACCTCGAGCACCCGTACAAGACGATGGACCCGGAGTACGTCCAGTCGGTCTGGTGGTCGCTGAAGCAGATCCACGAGAAGGGCCTGCTGGTCGAGGACTACCGGATCACGCCGTACTGCCCGCGCTGCGGCACCGGCCTGTCGGACCACGAGCTCGCCCAGGGCTACGAGACGGTCGTCGACCCGTCGGTCTACGTCCGCTTCCCGCTCACCTCCGGCCCGCTGGCCGGCAAGGCCTCGCTGCTGGTCTGGACGACGACCCCGTGGACCCTGGTGTCGAACACGGCTGTCGCCGTACACCCTGACGTCGAGTACGTCGTCGCCACCGACGGCAACGAGTCGCTCGTGGTGGCCAAGCCGCTGCTGGACCGGCTCGGCGAGGGCTGGACGGTCACCGGCGAGTACGGCGGCCGCGACATGGAGCGGTGGACCTACCAGCGGCCGTTCGAGCTGGTGCCGTTCGACGAGCCCGCGCACTTCGTCGTACTGGCCGAGTACGTGACCACCGAGGACGGTACCGGTCTGGTGCACCAGTCCCCCGCGTTCGGTGCGGACGACCTCGCGGTGGGCCGCGCGTACAACCTGCCGGTGGTGAACCCGGTGGACACGACCGGCCACTTCAACGCCGACGTACCGCTGGTCGGCGGGCAGTTCTTCAAGAAGGCGGACGAGGATCTGGTCGCGGACCTCAAGGCGCGCGGGCTGCTGTTCAAGCACGTCCCGTACGAGCACCCGTACCCGCACTGCTGGCGCTGCCACACCCCGGTGATGTACTACGCGCTGCCGTCCTGGTACATCCGGACCACCCAGGTGAAGGACGCGCTGCTCCGCGAGAACGAGAAGACCAACTGGTACCCGGAGTCGGTGAAGTGGGGCCGGTACGGCGACTGGCTGCGGAACAACATCGACTGGGCCGTCTCGCGCTCCCGCTACTGGGGTACGCCGCTGCCGATCTGGCGCTGCGCCGAGGACCACCAGGTGTGCGTGGGCTCGCTGGCCGAGCTCGGCGAGCTGGCCGGCCGCGACCTGAGCGGCAGCGACCCGCACCGGCCGTACGTCGACGACATCACGTTCGACTGCCCGACCTGCGGTGCCGAGGCGCACCGGGTGCCCGAGGTGATCGACGCCTGGTACGACTCGGGCTCGATGCCGTTCGCGCAGTGGGGCTACCCGTGGGTCGAGGGCTCCGAGGAGAAGTTCGCGCAGACCTACCCGGCCGACTTCATCTCCGAGGCGATCGACCAGACCCGCGGCTGGTTCTACACGCTGATGGCGATCGGCACGCTGGTGTTCGACGAGTCGTCGTACCGGAACGTGGTCTGCCTCGGGCACATCCTGGCCGAGGACGGCCGGAAGATGTCCAAGCACCTCGGCAACATCCTGGAGCCGATCCCGCTGATGGACGACCACAGCGCGGACGCGGTGCGCTGGTTCATGGCCGCCTCCGGGTCGCCGTGGAAGGCGCGCGGCATCGGGCCGAACGTGCTGAACGAGATCACCCGGAAGGTGCTGATCACCTACTGGAACACGGTCGCGTTCCACGCGTTGTACGCCCGGCTCGCCGACTGGTCGCCGACGGACGCACCAGCAGTCGAGGAGCGTTCGGTGCTGGACCGGTGGCTGGTCAGTGAGACGCACCGGCTGGTCCGCGACACGGACGCGGCGTACGCGGACTTCGACACGCAGCGGCTGGGAAGCCTGGTCAACTCGTTCGTCGACGTGCTCTCGAACTGGTACGTCCGCCGTTCCCGCCGCCGGTTCTGGTCCGGCGACACCGGCGCGCTGGCGACGCTGCACGAGACGCTCGAGGTGCTGACCCGGGTGATGGCGCCGCTGATGCCGTTCGTCACCGAGCGGGTCTGGCAGGACGTGTTCCGCCCGGTCACCCCCGGCCTGCCGGAGTCCGTGCACCTGACGAGCTTCCCGACGTACGACGAGACGCTGATCGACGATGTACTGGCGCAGCACGTGTCGATGGCCCGCCGGGTCGTCGAGCTCGGCCGGTCGGCCCGGGCCGAGGCGAAGGTGAAGACCCGGCAGCCGCTGGCCCGGGCGCTGGTCGGATCCGCCGCGATCGCGGACCTGTCCCCCGAACTGCTCCAGGAGATCGCCGACGAGCTGAACGTCGGCACCGTCGCGCCGCTGTCGTCGGCCGGCGCGGACCTGGTCGAGTTCGCTGCCAAGGGCAACTTCCGCGAGCTCGGCAAGCGGTTCGCCAAGCAGACCCCGGTGGTCGCGGCGGCGATCGCGGCGGCGGACGCCGGTGCGCTGGCGGCCGCGCTGAAGGAGTCCGGCACGGCGACCGTGGTGGTCGACGGCGAGGACGTCCAGGTCGGAGCGGCCGAGGTGCTGGTCTCCGAGCGGCCGAAGGAAGGCTGGTCGGTGGTCAACGAACAGGGCGAGACCGTTGCCCTCGACCTCGAGGTGACACCGGAGCTGAAGCAGGCCGGACTGGCCCGCGAGGTGGTCCGCACGCTGCAGGAGGCCCGGAAGAGCGCCGGGCTCGAGGTGTCGGACCGGATCAAGGTCTGGCTCACCTCGACCGACGCCGAACTCTCCGATGCCCTCGGCAAGCACGCGGACGAGATCGCCCGCGAGGTGCTCGCCGTCGAGCTGAACCAGTCGGCCCCGTCCGAGCCGGACGTTGCCGCCGGCACCGAAGAGGACCTGCAACTCAGCTACTGGCTGACCAAGGCCTGACGGTCGTCCACCGGCAGTCGGCTGGGCTCCACCAGCCAACTGCCGGTGGAGGCCGGTCCGGCGCGACGCTGACCTGGAGTCACCGCCGGTGGACCCTGTGTCAGAAGGGTCCGGACATGCAGAAGAGGCGGTGCCGCCGGAAAGCACCGCCTCTTCTCAGAGAGTTACTCAGACGCCGTGGCCGCCGTGCGCCTGGGCGCGGGCCTCGGGACGGAAACCGTTCCGCGGGCTGAGCGTGTCGTCGCCGTTGCCGAGCGCCTTGAGCTGCTCGGTGAAGTACGTCTTCAGGCGGCTGCGGTACTCCCGCTCGTACGCGTGCAGGTCGTCGATGGTGCGCTCGAGCTGACCCTTCTGCTTCTCCAGGGTGCCGAGCATCTGCGCGCGCCGCTCGGCGATCTCGCCGTCGAGCTTCTCGGCGCGGGCGCGGGCCTCACCGGTCATCCGGTCGGCCTTGCCGCGGGCCTCGTTCTCCAGCCGCTCCGCCTTGGCGCGGGCCTCGCCGATGATCTTGTCGGCGGTGTCCTTCGCCTCCTGGACCAGGTCGTCGGAGTGCTTGGTGGCCATCTCCAGCAGCCGCACGGCGGAGCTGGACGCGTCACCGACCGTGCCGGCCGCCGCGGCCGCCCCGGGAGCAGGTGCCACCACCGGCGGCTTCTCCTCGGGCTTCTCGACCACGACCGGGGGCTTCGGCTGCTGCACGACGGGCGGCAGCGCGGCGGTCTGGTCGACCGGCCGCTGCTGGTCCGCGCCGGCGCGCTGGGCCGCCGCGAGCTTGGCCCGCAGCTCCTCGTTCTCGGCGAGAAGTCGCTCGAGCTCGGCTTCCACCTCGTCGAGGAAGGAGTCGACCTCTGTGACGTCGTAGCCCTCCCGTAGTCGGACGGGCGTGAACTGCTTCGAGCGGACGTCATCCGGCGTCAGCGGCATCTTTCACCTCGTTTGTCTGTGTCTTGGCGGAGTCCCCGTGGTCTCGCCTTGGCGACTCAGTAGATCACGTTATCGCTTCGTTGTCTTAGAACGGAATCCGGGCTCTATCTACCCACTCCTCGTGGTCCTCACCCTTACAACGATCGAAGGGCCGTCGAGTTGATGGCCATCGCCACCGAGACGATCACGAACAGCATCAACGTGGACAGATCGATCCGCACACCACCGGCCCCGATCGGCGGCAGGATCCGCCGCAACGGCTTCAGGAACGGGTCGGTGATCGAGTAGATCAGCTCGAACAGCAGCAGCAGCGGCCCCTTCGGGTGCCACTGCGGCGCGAACATCACGATCAGGCCGAGTACGAACCGCGCCACCAGCACCAGGAAGAAGGCGAGCAGCACCCAGTACAGAACGATGAGGACGAGCGCTAGAGCATTCATGTCGACAACGAGTGTAGAAGACGCCGAAAGCAGGATCGCGAACCAGAGCCTCAGCTCTGGTTGTAGAACCCGTCCGCGGCGATCTTCTCCTTCTCCTCGGCGGCCACCGTGACGTTCGGCGGGCAGACCAGGAACACCTTGGTGGTGATCCGCTCGATCGAGCCCCGGCAGCAGAAGATCAGCCCGGCCGCGAAGTCCACGAGCCGCTTCGCGTCGGAGTGATCCATCTCGGTCAGGTTCATGATGACGGGCGTGCCGTCACGGAAGTGCTCACCGATGACGCGCGCTTCGTTGTAGCTGCGCGGGTGCACGGTGGTGATGCGGGCCAACTCGGTAACCTCCGGGGACGGCGCGACCCCGCGCCGGTCTGGGAACTTGCTGACCGTGGCACCGCTCGGCTCCGGACGCTCCTCGCGGTGCTCCCGGGTCTCGCGGCTCTCCCGGCCGGCAGCCACCGGCACGGTTTCCTGGGAGTCCCCGTCGACTGCCTCGTCGAACTCGTCGTCGTCGTACTCGTCGTACGTGTCGTCATAACGGGCGTTGTAGCGCTCCCCGTCCTCGACCAAGCCGAGGTACACACCCATCTTGCGCAGCGCGCCGCTCATGGCCCCTCAGCACCTCGATCCGGTTCGACGACAACAGTGAGTCGGAAGCGAAATCCGCTCGATGTCGACACTAACCCAGTGGAGACCGCGTACCGAGTAATGCGCGCCCGAGCCGAACGTGTGTCGCACCGTGCTTGATCGCAGCCTCCAGATCGCCGGTCATCCCGGCCGAGATCCAGTCCGCACCGGGATGTTCGGACCGTAGCCGGGACGCTACGTCGTGCAGTCCCGCGAAGGCTTTCTCCGGTTCGGCACCGAGTGGCGCGACCGCCATCACACCGCCGAGCTCGAGCCCGTCGGCCGCCGCGATCGCCGCGGCCAGTTCCGGTACGTCGGCGGGCGCTACCCCACCGCGGCTCGCACCGGTCGCGGCGTCCGCGGACCCGAAGGCCGCGAGGCTCACCTGGATCAGGCATCGCACCGACTTCTGCTCGGCGCTCGCGGCCTTCGACAGCGCGCCGACCAGTGACAAGCGGTCGACCGAGTGCACGACCGACGCGTACCGGACCACCGAGCGGGACTTCTTCGACTGCAGCTGCCCGACGAAGTGCCAGTTGAGGTCCGGGCAGTCCGGCGCCTTCTCTTTCAGCTCCTGCTCGCGGTTCTCCCCGACGTCGGTGACCCCGAGATCCGCCAGCGCCCGTACGTCGCTGACTGGGAAGGTTTTGGTGATCGCCACGAGGGTGACCTCGTCCCGCGCCCTCCCGGCCGCCTGACAGGCCTTCTCGATCCGCTCCCGCACCTGCTCGAGGTTGGCCCGCAGCTCGTCCGCGCGGGTCATGCCGAAGCCAGCTTGACGAGGCCCGCCATCCGCCCGCTCTCCGGACCTTCGCGACGGTACGAGTACAGGTTCTCCGACTCGATCGTGCAGGCCGTGGCGTCGATCACCTCGACGTCGAGGTCGGCCAGCTGGGCGCGGACGCCGGCGGCCACGTCCAGCGCGGGCGTCCCCCAGCTCGTCTCGGAGTACGACGCCGGCACCTGCTCGACGACCTCGGCGCGCATCTCGTCGGGTACTTCGTAGCACTTGCCGCACGCGTACGGACCGAGGACCGCGGTGATCCGCCCCGCCCCGAGCGCACGCATCGCGTCGACGGTCGCCGGGACGATGCCGGCGTACATGCCCTTGCGGCCGGAGTGTGCGGCGCCGATCACGCCGTCGGCGGACAGCAGCACCGGAAGACAGTCGGCGGCGCGGACCGCGAGTACGACGTCGGACCGGGTGGTGACCAGACCGTCGGCCTTCGGTGCGGGCGTCACCGGCAGTTCGTCGCCCGGACGGACGACGTGGACGTCGCGGCCGTGCACCTGGTGGAGGACGACCACCTGCTCGGCGGGTACGCCGAACTCGGCGGCGACCAGCCGGAAGTTCGTCCGGACACCGTCGACGTCCGGGCCCGCCGCAGTACCGAGATTCAGCTCGCCGTACGGCGGTTCGCTGGCACCTCCGTACCGATCGGTGAACGCAACCCGGGCGCCGGAAACCGTCTCGTCATAGCCGAACACGCCTGAAGATTACCCAGCAGCGACCCCCGCACCCACCTCGGCGCCCAGCACCGTCCGTGCCTCGTCCGTCACACCGTTCCGCTCCGGGTCCGCCGGCATCCCGAGCACGTGCTCGGCCGCCCGGCGGTACGCCTCGTCGAACGCCTGCTCCGCCGGGACCGCGAGATCGGGAGCGACCCCGGTGCCTTCCCAGTTCGTCCCGGAGACCTGGTTGACGGACCGCGCCACCGGCACCGACGCCTCGAGCTGTTCGTGCAGCTTGAAGCCGCGACGCGGATGCGCACCTCCGGCCGTCCGCTCGCCCACGACGACCCCGCGCTCGAACTGCTGCAGGTTGTAGGCCAGCTCCTCGCCACCCGAGAACGTCGCCGAACTGGTCAGCACCCAGATCGGCTTGGCGCGGTCGTACCGCGGACCCGGCACGTACGCCGGCGTCCAGAACTGCCGCGTCGTCCCGTCCGCCGGGGTGACCAGGTCCTGCAGATGGACCGGCTCGTCGGAGTCGAACAGGAACCCGCACACGAGCGCGACCTGGTCAGGTGATCCGCCGACACAACGGCGCAGGTCGAGGATCAGCGCGTCGGTCGACGCCAGCAGCGAGAGCGCGGCCGTGACCATCGCGGCGGCGTGCTCAGGCGGATACAGCAACGGCCGGATCTCGAGCAGACCGATGTTGCCGTCGAGCCGTTCGACGCGGGCCATCCCGCCGGCGTCGAGCGCGGCCCGGCGCCGCCAGTGCGCCTCCTCGGCCACCGGGTCGGCCTCGTCCGGCAGTCCGTCCCGCCGGAACACGAGCCGTAGATGCTTGTCGCGGTTGCCCTGCTGGAGGTCGGCCGTGACCTGCTCGGCCAGCGCCTCGGGGGTCCGGACGTCGTCGTACGCACCGTCGGCGACCGCGGCGGCCAGCCGGTCCGCGACCTCGGTGCCGACCTCCGGGAAGACGTAGTGCTCGCCGACCAACGCCCCCAGCCGGCCGAGGACGGACCTGATCTCTTCGGTTTCCATGGCAGGAGTAGAGCATCCGCGTTGACAAAGCGTCAAGAATTCTCGACGCTTGATTCATGGCTGAGATCGTCGATCACCTGGAGGTGTCGAGTGCCGCGCAGTTCAAGGCGCTCGGGCACCCGTTGCGGCATCGGTTGCTGTTCGCGCTCGGGCAGGAGGCGGCGACGATCAGCCAGCTGGCGGCCGCACTCGGCACGGCGAAAGGCAACGTGGCCCATCATCTGGGCGTGCTGCGCGACGCCGGGATGGTGCACGTGGCGGAGACCCGGCAGGTGCGCGGCGGGACCGAGCAGTACTACCGGCGCTCCGTCCGGCGGTTCGGCTTCACCGGTGAAGGCGCACGGGCGAACAACACCGTCGCACTCCAGGCGGTCGCTGCCGAGCTGGAGACGGCTGACGACGACCCGCTGTTCACGGTGCGGAACCTGCGGCTGACAGCGGCTCAGGCCGACGAACTGGCCGCGACACTGAGCGACCTGGTCGACGGGTTGGTCGACGCCGGCCCGGACGAGGCGCGGTACGGCGTCGTGGTTTCGGTGTACCGCCCGCGCCGGCCTGGTGGGTGAACCGCGTTACTTGAGGAAGTCGGGGATGTCGAGGTCTTCCTCGGGCTCCTGCTTCTTCGGCTTCGGGGCCTGGGAGGTGGAACCGCCGGTCGCGCTGCTCGGGCCGTTGGTGGGCCAGGAGTGCTGGGTCGACGGCGAAGCGGGCGTGTGCGGGGAGTTCCCGGACTGGACCGTGCGTACTCCGTCGCCTGCTTGCGGGCGGGCGGAGTTCGTGGTGCCGGTGCGGGGCTCCGTCGGGGCCGGGACCGGGACGGTGTCGTCGGCCTGCGGGGTGGACGACGGCGCCGCCTGAGGCTGGCCGGACTGCTGACCCGGGACTCCTTGAGGAGCAGCTGAACCCGGGTGCGCCTGGGTGCCTTGAGCCTGGTTGGCCGGCTGGCCGGCCTGACCAGCACCGCCCTGACCCACGCCAGGCTGACCCGCGCCGGGCTGGCCTGCGGCCGGCTGGCCGCCTGCCTGACCGGCACCTGCCTGGCCGAAGCCGCCCTGACCCGCCTGTCCCCCGCCCTGCTGTCCCCCACCCGGCTGGCCGAAGCCGCCCTGCGGGTTGGCGGGCGGGGGTGGGGTCTGGGTGGGGTTGGAGACCGTCATCGGCTGGGAGTAGTTCTGGTTCGCCGGGCGGGAGGACTGCGGCCGGGCCTGGTTCATGGCCTGTTCGCGGCGCTTCGGCATCCCGCCGTCGAAGCCGGCCGCGATCACGGTGACCCGCACCTCGTCGCCGAGCGCGTCGTCGATCACCGCGCCGAAGATGATGTTCGCGTCCGAGTGCGCGGACTCCGACACCAGTTGCGCGGCCTCGTTGATCTCGAACAGGCCCAGGTCGGAGCCGCCCGCGATCGACAGCAGCACACCGTGCGCACCCTCGATGCTTGCCTCCAGCAACGGAGACGAGATGGCTGCCTCGGCGGCCGCGACCGCGCGGTCCTCGCCGCGGGACGAGCCGATGCCCATCAGCGCGGAGCCGGCGTTCGACATGACCGCCTTGACGTCCGCGAAGTCCACGTTGATCAGACCCGGGGTGGTGATCAGGTCGGTGATGCCGGAAACACCCTGCAGCAGCACCTGGTCGGCCTGCTTGAACGCGTCCAGCACGGACACCGCGCGGTCCGAGATGGTCAGCAGCCGGTCGTTCGGGATGACGATCAGCGTGTCCACCTCCTCGCGGAGGGTGGCGATGCCGTCCTCGGCCTGGGTGGCGCGGCGCTTGCCCTCGAACGAGAACGGCCGGGTCACCACACCGATGGTCAGCGCGCCCAGCGACCGGGCGATCCGCGCCACCACGGGCGCGCCGCCGGTGCCGGTGCCGCCGCCCTCACCGGCGGTGACGAAGACCATGTCGGCGCCCTTGAGCGCCTCCTCGATCTCCTCGGCGTGGTCCTCCGCGGCCTTCTGCCCGATCGCCGGGTTCGCCCCGGCGCCGAGGCCGCGGGTCTCCTCCCGGCCGATGTCGAGCTTGACGTCCGCGTCGCTCATCAGCAACGCCTGGGCGTCGGTGTTGATGGCGATGAACTCAACGCCCTTCAGACCGTGCTCGATCATCCGGTTGACGGCGTTCACGCCGCCTCCGCCGATGCCGACGACCTTGATGAGTGCCAGGTAGTTCTGCGGTGCCGCCACGTCCGCGCCTCTCGCCTCGTTCGTTTCCCGTTGTCCAGCGAAAAGACTGAACCTCAAGTGGATGCTTAGACTTATGTCAACTTTAGATTACGCGGAACGCTACGGGACGCTTCCCGCCAAAGTCCACGCGCCTCGCCGCGAGATGCCCGTCACCGTTTTTCCCCTTTGGTGACAGGGAGATCGGGCGCCGAGACGTCGTACACCTTCGCGTCCCGCTTCATCAGTACGCTGAGTACCTCGGCCTTGCGCGCACTGTCATCGGAACTACCCCAAACGACCTTGACCCCGGAGCCGAGGTTCAGCGTGATCGAGTCCGGCGACGTCGCCGTGATCGATCCCACCTGTGTCCGCAGCGATTCCGGGAGGGCCGCCGAGACCGTCACCACCGAGTGCACGGTGACGTCCCGCCGGACACCGGTGACCTTCGCCTCCGGCAGACCGGCCGGCCGGTCCGGCACCGTCCGGTACGACGTCCCCGTGGCGTCCACCAGTTCGTACCGCGAACCGTCGGTGACCACCACGACCGGGACCCGTTCGGTGACCACGATCACGATCTTCCGCGGCCACGCCCGGGTCACCTGGGCGTCCGCGACCGCCGGGATGGTCCGCACCCGGTCCGCGATCGCCCGCAGGTCCACCTTCGCCAGCGGGGTACCGATCGGGGCCGCCGCGGTCTGCTCGATCGTTGCCACCGGCACCGTGTCGGCACCGCTGATCCGGACCCCGGAGACCGCGAACGCGGAGGAGAAGTAGAACAGCCAGACGATCAGGCCGGCCAGCGCGACCAGCCCGCCGCCGATGGCCCAGGGCAACCAGCTGCGCCACCGCACGAGCCGTTGCCGGCGCGCGAACCGCTGCTGTGCCCGAGCCAGATCGACGCTCTGGCTCATCCGACGTACCTCACGCTTTTACTTCACCACAGGCGCGACGGCCTCCGGCGCAGGCTCGCGGGTGGCGGCGCGTTCGGCCAGCAGACCAACGACTTCCGGGCCGATCAGCGTCACGTCGCCGGCCCCGAGCGTGACCACCAGGTCGCCCGGCTCGGCGAGGTCCGCGACCAGCTGCGGCACGGCGGACCAGGACGGCTCGAACCGGACCTGGTCCGGCTTCAGCGGCACGTGGTTCGCGATCAGGGCCCCGGTGACGCCGGGCTCGGGGTCCTCGCGGGCCGCGAAGACGTCCATCACCACGACCTCGTCGGCCAGCGCCAGCGCCTCGGAGAACTCGGTCGCGAAGATCCGCGTCCGGCTGAACAGGTGCGGCTGGAAGCACGCGATCACGCGCCCCTGCCCCGCCACCTGGCGGGCCGCGGTCAGGTCGGCGGTCAGCTCGGTCGGGTGGTGCGCGTACGAGTCGAACACCCGGACGCCGTCCTCGAGCCCCTTGAACTCGAACCGTCGTCCGGTCCCGGTGAAGGCGGCCAACCCTTCCGCGAGGTCGGCCGCGGAGAACCCGAGCCCGAGACCCGCGCTGAGCGCGGCGGACGCGTTCAGCGCGTTGTGCCTGCCTGCCTGCTGCAGGTTCACCACCGGCAGCTTCCGCCCGTGGTACACCGGCACGAACGACTGCGTCGCCCCGGTCGCCGTGAGCTCGGTCACCCGCAGGTCCGCGTCCTCGGACTCGCCGTACGTCCGGACGTCGATCCCCAGGTCCCGCGCGTACGCCGCCAACTGCCGGGCGCCGGCGTCGTCCTGGCAGATCACCATGAACCCGCCGGGCAGCACCCGGGCGCAGAACTCCTCGAACGCCTTGCGATAGCTGGCCTCGTCGCCGTAGTTGTCCAGGTGGTCGGGCTCCACCGACGTGACGATCGACACCTCGGGCGAGTACGTCAGGAACGACTTGTCCGACTCGTCGGCCTCGGCGACGAACAGGTCGCCGTTGCCGTCGTGGGCGTTCGACCCGGACTCGTTCAGGTTCCCGCCGATCGCGTACGACGGGTCGGCGCCGCAGTGCTGCAGCGCGACCGTGATCATCGACGTGGTGGTGGTCTTGCCGTGCGTGCCGGCGACCGCGATCGTCCGGCGGCCGACCATCACCGAGGCCAGTGCGGCGGCCCGCGGCAGGATCGGGATCCCGGCCGCGCGGGCGGCGACCACCTCGGGGTTGGTCTCGCGGATCGCGGTGGAGACCACCACGGTGTCCACCGCGGCCACGTGCCCGGCCTCGTGCCCGACCCAGCAGGTCGCGCCGAGTGCCCGGAGCGCGGCCAGCACCTTGCCGTCCTTGGCGTCCGAGCCGGACACCTCGATCCCGCGGGACGCCATGATCCGGGCGATCCCGGACATGCCGGCGCCGCCGATGCCTACGAAGTGCACCCTGCCCAGCTTCTCGGCCGGTAACAGCGTGTCAGGAGCGGTGACGATCACGACGCAGACCTCACCACATCGAGGATGATCCGCGCCAATCGGTCGTCGGCGTCGGTCCGGATGACACCGGTCGCAGCTGTGGACATGGCTGTCAGACGCTCGCGGTCGAGCAGAAGTTGCGGCACGTTCGCGCGCACCCAGTCGACGGTCAGGTCGGCGTTGTCGATCAGTACGCCGCCCCCGACGTCGACGACCGGCTTCGCGTTCAGCCGCTGCTCACCGTTACCGATCGGCAGCGGGACGTAGATCGCCGGCAGGCCGACGCCGGACACCTCGGTCACCGTGTTCGCGCCGGAACGGCAGACCACCAGGTCGGCGGCGGCGTACGCCAGGTCCATCCGGTCGACGTAGTTCAGCACGACATACGGGTACCCACCGGTCTGCGGCACCTCGAGGGTGTTCTTCGGGCCGATGGCGTGCAGCACCTGGATACCGGCCGCGGCCAGATCGGCGGCGGCACCCGAGACCGACTCGTTGATCCGCTGCGCACCCTGCGAGCCGCCGGTCACGAACAGCGTCGGCGCGTCCGGGTGCAGCCCGAAGAACTGCCGGGCCTCGGCGCGCAGGGCGGCCCGGTCCAGGGTCGAGATCGCCCGCCGGATCGGCAGCCCGACGTACTCCGCGTGCGGCAGCTCGGTGCCCGGGAACGAGGTCTTCACGTTCTCGGTGCAGTACTTGGCGGCGAACTTGTTCGCGATGCCCGGCACCGCGTTGCCCTCGTGCACGACGATCGGGGTCTTCCGCCGCCAGGCGGCGACGTACGCCGGTGTGGACACGTAGCCGCCGAAGCCGACCAGGACGTCCGCCTTGGCCTCGTCGAGCGCCTTCCGGGCGGCGCTCACCGAGGCGAGCATCTTGCCCGGTACGGCGAACAGCGCGGGCGTGGGTTTCCGGGGCAGCGGCACCGGCGGGATCAGCTCCAGCCGGTACCCGGCCTCGGGCACCACCCGGGTCTCCAGGCCGCGCTCGGTTCCGAGGGCCAGGATCTCGATGGTCGGGTCGATCCGGCGCAGAGCGTCCGCCGTGGCGATCAGGGGTGAGGTGTGGCCGGCGCTACCGCCGCCGGCCAGAACGATGCTGGGCACAGCTTTCAACGCTCCCGCGGTTTCATTTGTACGTTCGCCGCGAAGGCAACCAGCCGAAACGAGGACGCCGGGTCTCTTTCAGGGCGGCCTGCGCGCCGGGCTCGGCCTTCGCGAAGGACAGCAGCATGCCGATCGCGATCAGCGTCGGCAGCAGTGCGGAACCACCGTACGACAAAAGCGGGAGCGGGATACCCACGATGGGTAGCAGCCCGATCACCGCGCCGAGGTTGACCACGGTCTGCGCCATGATCCAGACCGTGATCCCGGCGGCCGCGTAACGGACGAACGGCTGGGTGTTCCGGGTCGCGATCCGGACGCCGGCGTAGGCCAGCAGCAGGAACAGCGCGAGCACGGTCAGCGAACCGACCAGGCCGAGCTCCTCACCGATCACCGAGAAGATGAAGTCGGTGTGCGCCTCGGGCAGGTTGCCCCACTTCTGCCGGCTGTTGCCGATCCCGACGCCCCACCAGCCGCCGGTCGAGAGCGCGTAGAACGAGTGGTACGCCTGCCAGCCGACGCCGGACGGGTCGCCGAACGGGTCCAGGAACGACGTCACGCGCTGCATCCGGTACTTCTCCGCGTTGACGAAGTACGTCGCCACCAGCCCGACCACGCCGATCGTCGCGACGAACAGCCGGGTGGGTGCGCCGACCACCCAGATCATGCCGATCATCACGGCCATCAGGACCAGCGCCGTACCGAGGTCGTGCTGGCCGACCACCAGTGCGATCACCAGGCCGCAGACCGGGACCATCGGGACCAGCAGGTGCTTCCACTGGGTGAGCAGCTTCTCCTTGCGGGCGTACAGGTCCGCACACCACATCACCATCGCGAGCTTCGCGAACTCGCTCGGCTGGATCTGCAGCGGCCCGCCGAGGCGCAGCCAGTTCGTGTTGCCGTTCACGCCGACGCCGAGGCCCGGGATGAACGTCAGCACCAGCAGGAACGTCGAGCCGAGCAGCGCGACGTACGCGAGCATCCGGAAGTGCCGCGGCGTCATCCGGGAGGCGACGTACGCCATCGGGAGGCCGACGACGACCCAGATCAGCTGCCGGACGAAGATCGTGTAGCTGCTCCCGTACGCACGGAACGACAGCACGCTGGACGCCGACAGCACCATCATCAGCCCGAGCACCAGCAGCAACCCGGTCGCCCCGAGCACGATGTGGTACGACGTCAGCGGCCGGTCCAGCACGTCCCGGATCGCGGCGAGCCACGGCCGTTCGGTGCCGTCCTGCTTCTTCTGATCCGGCTGATCCGCGACCGACGTCACACGATCACCCCAGTCGGCGTACGGCTTCGGCGAAGGCGTCGCCGCGGGCTCCGTAGTTGGCGAACATGTCCCACGAAGCGCAGCCGGGGGCGAGCAGCACGGTGTCACCCACCTGTGCGAGCTTCGCCGCCTCCCCCACCACGATCTCCATGGCTCCAGTGTCCGTTGACTCGACGACGATCCTCGGGACATCCGGTGCGTGTCGCTCGAGAGCTTCGGCGATCACGGCCTTGTCCTGGCCCAGCAGGACGACAGCACGCAAACGTTCGCGTGCGGCGATCACCAGGTCGTCGAACGTGGCGCCCTTGGCCTGGCCGCCGGCGATCCAGACGACATGCTCGTACGCGAGCAGCGACGCCTGCGCGGCATGCGGGTTGGTCGCCTTCGAGTCGTCGACATAGTTGACTCCGGCAACGTCCGCGACGTGCGCGATCCGGTGCTTGTCCGGGTGGAACCCGCGCAGCGCGTCGCGCACCGCGGTCGCCGGTACACCGAAGGAACGGGCGAGTGCGGCCGCGGCCAGCGCGTTCGCGACGTTGTGCGGCGCCGGCGGGTTCACGTCGTTGATCGTGGCCAGCTCGAGCGCGGACGTCGACCGCTGCTCGATGAACGCCCGGTCGACGAGCAGGTCGTCGACGATCCCGAGCATCGACAGTCCCGGCGTACCGAGGGTGAAGCCGATCGCGCGGCAGCCCTCGATCACGTCGGCCTCTTCGACGAGGTGCTCGGTGGCCGGGTCCGCGACGTTGTACACGCACGCGACCTGGCAGTTCTCGAAGATCCGGCCCTTGTCCGCGGCGTACGCCTCGAGCGAGCCGTGCCAGTCCACGTGGTCCGGGGCGATGTTCAGCACGGCGGCCGAGTGCGCCGACATCGAGTGCGTGAAGTGCAGCTGGTACGACGACAGCTCGACCGCGATCACGTCGTACGGCTCGGGGTCCATGACGGCTTCCAGCAGCGGCAGGCCGACGTTGCCCGCGGCAACTGCCCGGTGGCCGGCCGCCTGCAGCATCGCGGTCAGCATCTGCACGGTCGTGGTCTTGCCGTTGGTCCCGGTGATGCACAGCCAGGGCGCGGCGTTCGCCGGGTCCCGGAGCCGCCAGGCGAGCTCGATCTCGCTCCAGATCGGTACGTCGCGCTCGGCCGCTTGCGCGAGCAGCGGGGCGTGCGGCGGTACGCCGGGAGACGTGACGACGACGTCGACGTCCTTCGGCAACTCCTGCGTACTGCCCGGGCCGAGCGTGATCGTGGCGCCGAGCGTCTCCAGGATCTGCGCCTTCTCGCGCAGCGCCTCGGTGTCCCGGTCGTCCAGTACGACGAGGTGCTCCGCGCCGGCCTGCAGCAGCGAGTCCGCGCAGGCGTAGCCCGCGGTACCGAAGCCGAGCACGACGAACCGCGTCGTCGCCCAGCCTTCGTCAGTACGCGTCTTCATCCGGTCACCCACTCCGCGTAGAAGATCCCCAGGCCGATCACCACGCACAGGCCCTGGATGATCCAGAAGCGGATCACCACGTTGACCTGTTCCCAGCCGAGCATCTCGAAGTGGTGATGCAGTGGTGCGATCAGGAACAGCCGTTTGCCGACACCGGTCGCCTGTTTGGTGATCTTGAAGTAGCCGACCTGCAGGATCACCGACGCGGTGATGACGACGAACAGGCCGCCGAGCACCAGCACCAGCAGCTCGGTGCGGGTCATCACGGCCATGCCCGCGAGCGCGCCGCCCAGCGACAACGAACCGGTGTCGCCCATGAAGATCTTCGCCGGCGACGCGTTCCACCACAAGAAGCCGAACAGTGCCCCGGTGAGACAGGCCGCCACGACCGCGAGGTCCCGTGGATCCCGGACCTCGTAACACTTGGCGCCGACGCCGCGCTCGGTCGCGCAGCTCTGGTTGAACTGCCAGATGCAGATCAGCGTGTAGGCACCGAACACCATCATCGACGCCCCGGTCGCCAGACCGTCCAGGCCGTCAGCCAGGTTCACGCCGTTGGACATACCCGCGATCAGCAGCAGGATCCAGATGATCACCAGGATGGCCGGCAACTCCAGCCAGCCGATGTCCCGGATGAACGAGATGAACGGCGACGCCGGCCGCTGCCCGCGGTCATCGGGGAACTGCAGCGCGAGCACCGCGAAGATCACCGCGACCAGGGTCTGTCCGGCCAGTTTCGCCTTGCTGCGCAGGCCGAGGCTGCGCTGCCGGAAGATCTTGATGAAGTCGTCCAGGAAGCCGACCGCGCCCATGCCCGCGAACAGGAACAGCACCAGCAACGCGGAGGCGGTCGGCCCGCTGCCGGCGCCGGTGGTGAGCATCACGAACAGCTTCGCGCTGAAGTACCCGACGATGGTGGCCGCGATGAACACCGTGCCGCCCATGGTCGGCGTACCGCGTTTGATCATGTGCGACTTCAGGCCGTCGTCGCGGATCTCCTGGCCGTAGCCGCGCTTGGCCAGCCACTTGATCGCCCAGCGGGTACCGACCAGGGTCAGCACCATCGAGACGGCGCCGCCGAACAGGATCGAGATCACTGCTGTGCCTCCACCAGGGCGTCCGCGAGGCTGCGGAGTTTGGCCGCCTTCGAGGACTTCACCAGTACGACGTCACCCGCGCGCAGCTCTTCGCGCAACAACTCCAGTGCCTCCGGAATGGTCTCGACGAACACGGACTCGTTGCCCCACGAGCCTTCCAGCGAGGCACCGAGGTGCATCGGTTTCGCGCCCGCGCCGACCACGACCAGCCGGTTCACGTCCAGCCGGACGGCCAGCCGGCCGATCGCGTCGTGCTCGGCGCCCGAGGTGTCCCCGAGCTCGAGCATCTCGCCGAGCACCGCCCAGGTCCGCGCGCCCCGGGACCGGCCGATCGCGACCAGCGACTTGAGCGCGGCGCGGGTCGAGTCCGGGTTCGCGTTGAACGCGTCGTTGATGATCGTCACGCCGTCGGCCCGCTCGGTCAGCTCCATCCGCGCGGCGGACACCCGCTGCGCGGATCCCAGCCCGTCGGCGATCTGCTCCGGGGTCAGCCCGACCGCCAGCGCGACCCCGGCCGCGGCGAGCGCGTTCGAGACGTTGTGCTCGCCGATCAGCTGCAGCTGCACGACACCGGCGAAGTCACCGATGTGCAGCGTGAACGCCGGGCGGCCCTCGCCGTCGACCTTCACGTCGGTGGCGCGGACGTCCGCCTCGGGCGCCTCGCCGAAGGTCAGCACCTTCTGCTGCGTCCGGCTCCGCATCGCGGCCACCCGGTGGTCGTCGGCGTTCAGGACTGCCGTGCCGCCCGGCTTCACCGCCTCGATCAGCTCGCCCTTGGCGATCGCGATGTTGTCCTGGGACCCGAACTCGCCGATGTGCGACGTACCGACGTTCAGCACCAGGCCGACCGCCGGCGGCGTGATGCCGGACAGATAGGTGATGTCGCCGGTGTGCCGGGCACCCATCTCCGCGACCAGGTACTTCGTGGCCGGCGTCGCCTGCAGCGCGGTCAACGGGTGGCCGAGCTCGTTGTTGAAGGAGCCCTCCGGGCACACCGTCTCGCCGTACGGCCGGATCAGCTGGCCGATCAGGTCCTTGGTGCTGGTCTTGCCGGTCGACCCGGTCAGCCCGATCACGGTCAGGTCCGGCAGCCGGCCGATCACCAGCCGGGCCAGGTCGCCGAGCGCGCGCTCCGCGTCGTCGACGACGATGCACGGGCTGCTCTCCACCGGCCGGGTGGTGAGGGACGCCGTGACGCCGGCCGCTGTCGCCGTACCGACGAAGTCGTGACCGTCGACGCGTTCGCCGGGCAACGCGACGAAAAGCCCGCCCGGACCGGCCTCCCGCGAGTCGATGACTACCGCACCGTCGACGACGGCTGCCGGGTCGGCCCCCAGCAGCTCACCGCGGACGACGTCGGCGATCTCGCCGCAACTGACAGGGATCACCGATCTGCCTCCAACAGCTCACGCACGGTTTCGCGGTCGTCGAACGGGTGGATCACGCCGCCGACGTCCTGGCCTGTCTCATGGCCCTTCCCGAGAACGATCACGGTGTCACCCGGGCCGGCCAGCCGGATCGCGGACGCGATCGCCTGCCGGCGGTCACCGATCTCGTGCAGGTCCACGTCCGGTACGGCGTCGCGGGCGCCCGCGATCGCGGCGGCCCGGATCGCGGCCGGGTCCTCGCTGCGCGGGTTGTCGTCGGTGACGATCACCACGTCCGCCGCTTTCGCCGCCTCGGCGCCCATCGCGGGCCGCTTCCACGGGTCCCGGTCGCCGCCGCAGCCGACCACCGCGAACAGCCGGCCCTTGGTCGCGCCACGAGCAGCTCTCAGCGCCAGCGCGACCGCGTCCGGCGTGTGCGCGTAGTCCACGATCACCGACAGCCCGTCCTCACGGGTGAACGTCTCCATCCGGCCCGGCACGGTCGCGGTCCGCAGCCCGGCCGCGATCGCCTCGGCGGGAACGTCGAGCTGCCGCAGCATCGCGGTCGCGAGCAGCGCGTTCGCCACGTTGAAGTCGCCCGGCAGCCCGATCTCGACCGTCAGCGTCTCCCCCGGCCCCTGGATGTCGAGCACGGTGGTCCCGTGCTCCGAGCGGTGCCGGTGCGTGACGGTCCAGTCCGCGTCGCCGTTCACCGACACGGTGACCAGCGGTACGACGGTCTGCGCGGCCAGTCGGCGCCCGTACTCGTCGTCGATCGTCACCACCGCGACATCACAGCGCTCCGGGGTGAACAACGAGGCCTTCGCCTGGAAGTAGTCCTCGAACGTCTTGTGGAAGTCCAGGTGGTCCTGCGTCAGGTTCAGGAACCCCGCGACCGCGAACCGGGCGCCGTCCACCCGGCCCAGCGCCAGCGCGTGGCTGGACACCTCCATCGCGCACCACTCGACGGCCCGCTCGCGCATCACCGCGAACAGCGCCTGCAGGTCGGTCGCCTCCGGAGTGGTCCGGACGCTCTTCACGACCTCGTCGCCGATCCGCGTCTGGATCGTCCCGATCAGCGCTGTCGGGCCGAGCTGCCGCAGTACCGAATCGAGCAGGAAGCTCGTGGTGGTCTTGCCGTTGGTGCCGGTCACCCCGATCAGCCGGAGCTCGCTCGTCGGCTCACCGTAGATGCGGGAGGCGACCGCACCGAGCACACTGCGCGGGCGGTCGGCGACCAGCACCGGAAGCCCGGTGGCCGCGGCGCGCTCGGCGCCGGACGGGTCGGTCAGTACGGCGACGGCGCCCGCCTGCTGGGCTCTCGCGACGAACTCCGCACCGTGCGTGACCGCACCGGGCAGCGCGGCGTACAGGTCGCCGGGAAGGATGGAACGCGAGTCGAGGGATACGCCGGTCACGCTCACCGGCGGCGTTGCCGGGAGCTGAGTGTGGGCGACGTTCGCGAGGTCGGCGAGGCTCACCGGCACGACGTGCCGGGGCCTGATCGCTGCGACCGCGCCGCCTGCGGCGGTAGGGGTGGACACGGGCCCTGAGGCTACCGCCACGGACCCTGTGACTCCTACCTGACCCTGCGTCACGACCAGCCGGTTCATCACCAGGTGAGCGGGATGCTCGGCTGCGCCGCCCCGGTCGGCGGAACGACGTACTTCTGCAGCGCGTAGCTCATCACGTCTCGGAACACCGGTCCTCCTTGGAGACCACCACCCCGGGCACCCTGGGGATCGTGCAGTACGACGTACGTCACGAACCGTGGGTTGTCGGCGGGAGCAAATCCGGCGAAAGAAGTCGCCCAGGCGCCGTACTTCGCGGTGCCGGGGACGACCTGCTGCGCCGTACCGGTCTTGCCGGCCACCAGGTACCCGTCGATCGCGGCCTGCGGCGCGGTGCCCTTCTTCGCGGTCACCGACTCCATCATGGTCGTGACCTCCTTGGCGGCCTTCTCGCTCACCACCCGGCGCGACGGCGCGGTCTGGTTCGGGGTCAGCGTGCCGTCGGCCTGGACGAAGTTCCGGATCAGCTTCGGCGGCTCGTACACGCCGCCGTTCGCGACCGCGTTCACCGCGGCGGCCTCCTGGACGGCGTTCACCGACAGGCCCTGGCCGAAGGCGACGTTCGACCGGGTGATCTCCGGCCACTCGTCGCCCGGGGCCAGCCGGCCGTTGGTCTCACCGGGGAAGTTCAGCCCGGTCGGCTCGCCGAAGCCGAAGTCGTGCAGGTACTTCACGAACTGCGGGATCGGCATCCGGTGCGAGAGCATGATCGTGCCGACGTTCGACGACTTGGCGATGATCCCGGAGACGGTCAGGTTCATCGTGTCGTGCGCCCAGTGGTCCTTGATGATCCGGCGCTGGACCTCGATCGTGCCGGGCACCGGGATCTTGGTGTCCAGGTTGATCAGGCCGGCGTCGGCGAGCGCGGCCATCGTGACCACCTTCTGCACGCTGCCCGGTTCGAAGCTGCGGTCGAGCGCGGTGTTGCCCAGGTTGGTCCAGGTCTTCTTGTTGTTCGGGTCGAACGACGGGTAGTTCGCCAGCGCGAGCAGCTCGCCGGTCTTGACGTCCATCACCACGACCGTGCCGGCGCTCGCCTTGTACTGCTGGACGGCCTGCTGGATCCGCTTCTCGGCGAAGAACTGCAGGTCGGTGTCCAGGGTCAGCTGGACACCGACGCCCGGCTTCGGCTCCTGGACGGTGTGGTTCGCGTTCGGGATCTGGTTGCCGCGGGCATCCACCTCGTAGACGGCCTTGCCGTCGACACCGGAGAGCTTGTCGTTCAGGCCGTACTCCAGCCCGGACAGGCCCTTGCCGTCGCCACCGGTGACGCCGACCAGGCTGGCGGCGATGGTGCCGTTCGGGTGGCTGCGGATCGGCTCTTCCTCGGTGTACAGACCGCCCAGCAGCTTGGCCTGCTGCTCCACCGGCTTGCCCTTGTTCTGCTTGGTGATCGGCACGTTCGCGGCCTTGATCTCGGCCTGGATCGCGCTCCACGTCGTCGGGCTCACCTGGTGCGCGAGGTACGCGAACCGGCCCGGGCCGGACATCGCCGCGATCAGCTTGGCGGTCGTCGTACCGGGCAGCTTCGGCGCCAGGATCGCGGCCAGCTGCTGCGCGACCGGCTTGGTCTGCTGCGGGTCGGCGGTGATCGCGACCGCGTCCTCGGTGACCGCGAGCTCGACGCCGTTCCGGTCCTCGATGGTGCCGCGGTCGGCGTGCAGGATGTACGCCCGCGCGTTCTCCTTGGTCGCCGCCGCCGCGTAGCTGTCCGGGTCGACCCCCTGCAGCAGCACGAGCCGGCCGGCGAACAACGACAGCACGAACGCCATCACCCCGAAGGTCAGCCGGAGCCGCAGCGCGGGACGTCCCAGCCGCAACATCCGCGGCGTCTTCCGCACCTTCCGCTTCTTGGGCCGAGGCTGAGGCCGATTCTGCGGCGGCCGCTTCTTCCCGGCCGTCTTCTTCACCGGCCGCTTGGCTGCGGTCTTCTTGGCCGGCGCCTGCTTGCGAGCGGTCGGCGTACTGCTCGACGGTCGCTTGGCAGCGGCCTTCTTCACCGGACGCTTCACCGGGCGCGGCGACGCGGTCCCGTTCGCGCGCTCCTGCTCCTCGCGCGCTTTGCGGAGGAGGCGGTCGCGGGTGGATTCGGGGCGTTGGGGGCCCTGGGACGCGGAGCGGGCACTGTCTGTAGCGGATGGCCGACGGGGTTGAGCCTTACGGGGTGGATTGCCCCGCCCTGGTTCGGTGCCACGCTTGCGTGGCGGCTCGTTTCCCCGTCGGTCCGTCATCCGATCATCCCCGTGTGGTCGTGGCGGGCTTCGTCGTGGCCGGCGGCTTGGTGCCGGCCGGCGGCTTGGTGGTGGTCGTGTGCGTGTTCGCGGTCCCGGTCGTCGGCTTGACCGGGGTCACCGGTTTGACCGGTGTCACCGGCTTCACCGGTTTGACCGGCGTGACCGGCTTGGTGGTCGTCTTCGCGACCGGCTTCTGCTGGCCGAACATCGCCGTACCGGCGCCTGCCTTGCCCTCCGCCGGTACGCCGAGGACGCGCCCGTCGGACAGCCGCAGGAACACGGGGTTCGGGTTCGGCACCATGCCCATCTTCAGCGCCCGGTCGGACAGGTTCTGCGGCGACTCCAGCGCCCGGACCTGCTTCTCCAGCTGCTGCTGCTGATCGCGCAGGTCGTTCGCCTGGCTGTTCAGCTTGGTGATGTCGAACGTCCCGCTCTGCAGCTGCGTGTTCAGCAGCAGCAGGCCGACCAGCCCGGCGGCCAGCAACGACACCACGAAGATCACGAACGGCATCCGCGGCGGCCGGAACGGCGCGCCGTACACGACCCGGAGCCGCGGCTGCTCCTTCTTCGCGCCTGTGCTGCCAGGGGCCGGTGTCACCCGCGCCTTCTGCGGGCTGAAGACGGTACTCATCAGGCCACCAGTCCCTTCTCCCGGATCCGCTCGGCGGCCCGCACCCGGGCGGAGGCGGCCCGCGGGTTCACCGCGACCTCCTGCTCGGTCGGCCGTTCGGCACCCCGGGTCAGTAGCTTCAGATACGGTTCGTGCCCGGCCGGGATCACTGGCAGGTCGTCCGGTACGTCGGCCTTCGTGCCCGGCGCGAACGCCTGCTTGGTGATCCGGTCCTCGAGCGAGTGGTAACTCATCACGACGATCCGGCCGTGCAGCGCCAGCGCGTCGAGGGCGGCCGGCAGCGCGCGACGCAGTACGTCGAGCTCGCCGTTCACCTCGATCCGCAGCGCCTGGAACGTGCGCTTCGCCGGGTGTCCCCCGGTCCGCTTTCCGGCCTGCGGGATCGCGTCCCGGACCAGCTCGGACAGCCGCGCGGTGTTCGTGAACGGCTCGACCGCCCGCTCCCGGACGATCCGGTCCGCGATCCGGCGGGCGAACTTCTCCTCGCCGTACTGGAACAGGATCCGGGCCAGGTCGGCCGCGCTGTACGTGTTCACGATCTCGGCCGCGGTGGTCCCGCGGGTCGGGTCCATCCGCATGTCCAGCGGCGCGTCCTGCGCGTACGCGAACCCGCGGCCGGCCTCGTCCAGCTGCATCGACGAGACGCCCAGGTCGAACAGGATGCCGTCGATCGCCGGTACGCCGAGATCCGCGAGTGCCCGCGGCAACTCGTCGTACACCGCGTGCACGAGAGTGATGCGTTCCCGGTACGGCGCCAAGCGCTCACCGGCGAGCCGGAGCGCGTCCGGGTCCCGGTCGAAGCCGATCAGCCGGACCTCGGGGAACTGCCGCAGGAACGCCTCGGAATGCCCGCCGAGACCGAGGGTCGCGTCGACGAAGACCGCGCCGGGACGCGCGAGCGCCGGTGCCAGCAGCGCGACCACGCGCTCCAGCATCACCGGCACATGCCGCTCCGCAGCGTCCATCTCGACCCTTCCCGTCACTTCCCGCCACTGTGGGAGCGACCCTGCCCCCGCAGGTCATGTGAGCGTGGGTAGACAACACCGTCCGGTCAGATCGCGGGTACGCCTTCCGGGGAAGTACCTGTTCGGTCTTGGCGCCGGGGAAGTGACGCCAACACTCCAGGTCGGAAGTCGGACCCGTGATCTCACCGGACGGTCGATGTGTCTCGGTCCCACACTGTTGAGCTTTAGAAGATGCCTGGCAGTACTTCCTCGGACAGGTCGGCGAACGCCTGCTCCTGCTCCGCGGAGTACCGGTTCCAGTTCTCCGTGTTCCAGATCTCCACCCGGTTCATCGCCCCGATGACGACGCAGTCGCGATCAAGTGCTGAATAGTCACGCAGCATCGGTGGGATGGTGACCCGGCCCTGCTTGTCCGGCATCTCGTTGGAGGCGCCGGCGAACAACATCCGTAGGTAGTCCCGGGCACCCTTGTTGGTGATCGGAGCCTGCTTCAACTGCTCGGTCAGCTGGACGAACTCACGCTCCGGCCACACGGACAGCGATCGCTCCTGCCCTCGCGTGATCACCAGACCGTCGGCCAGCTCGTCGCGGAACTTCGCCGGCAGGAACAGCCGCCCCTTGTCGTCGAGCTTGGGGAAGTGAGTTCCGAGGAACACGCTCCACCTCCCCGTTGCGGACTCTCCGACTCAGGCGAGTGCTTCCACCACTTCAGTTCCACTGCGCTCCACCTTACTCCACTTTCCACCACCGTCAACCAACTTCCGCCCCATTACGCCCCCGTGCCGCCCGGATCCCCGCCTGATTCGGGCCTGATTCGTGCTCGGGGCCCGCGTGTCGCTGCCGCCTCAACTGCCCTCGCGGACCGGCGTGTGGAGCGTGCTGGAGGGCCGTCGTGGAGCGAAGTGGAGGAGCCGGTGGAGGAAAGTGGAGGAAGGTGCGCCGGACAGCCATGAACCATTTGCTTGGCCGGCTCGTGAACCAGGTACCGATTCGCAGCGTCGTACGCCCCACACACCGCTGGTGCCGCCCGTACGCTTGGAGGGACGACTACCGACCCTTGGGGCGTGCGCCGATGACGATCGATCAGCCAAGTGACGAAACTCTTGGCCCGACCCCTACAGAGGGTGAGAATGTGTCGGCAGTCAACGAATGGGGAGGACTCAGAGTGAGCACCACCGCCACCAGCTCGCCGCTGGCAGGAGCCGGGGATTTCGACGAGCTGTCCGAGGTGGCGGCGCGCGTCCGCCGGGCCATGGAACAGGTGATCGAGGGCAAGCCCGACGTCGTCGAGGTCGCCGTCACGGTCCTGCTCGCCGAGGGCCACCTGCTGATCGAGGATGTGCCGGGCGTCGGCAAGACGATGCTGGCCAAGGCGCTGGCCAAGTCGATCGACTGCAGCGTGCGGCGGATCCAGTTCACACCGGACCTGCTGCCGTCCGACATCACCGGTGTCTCGGTCTTCAACCAGGAGATCCGCGACTTCGAGTTCAAGCCCGGCGCGGTGTTCGCGAACATCGTGGTCGGCGACGAGATCAACCGGGCCTCGCCGAAGACCCAGGCCGCGCTGCTCGAGTCGATGGAGGAGCGCCAGGTCACCGTCGACACCACGACGTACAGCCTGGAAGCGCCGTTCATGGTGATCGCGACGCAGAACCCGATCGAGATGGAAGGCACCTACCCGCTGCCGGAAGCACAGCGCGACCGGTTCATGGCGCGGGTGTCGATGGGTTACCCGGAGCCGGCCGCCGAGCTGCGGATGCTGGACGGGCACGCGGCCGACGACCCGCTGGCGAACCTGCAGCCGGTCACGGACGGCCAGCAGATCCTCCGGCTGGTCAAGACCGTGCAGTCGGTGCACGTGTCGGAGTCGGTGAAGGAGTACGCCGTCGCACTGGTCGGTGCGACCCGGCGCTCCCAGGAGCTCCGGCTGGGCGCCAGCCCGCGCTCGACGCTGCACCTGGTCCGGGCGGCGCGTGCGGCGGCGGCGCTCGACTCCCGTGAGTTCGTGCTGCCGGACGACATCCAGGAACTGGCGGTTCCGGTGCTCGCGCACCGCGTGCTGCCGGCGGCCGAGGCGCATCTCGGTGGGCGCGGTGCGGCCGACATCATCTCCGGGCTGGTGGCCAGCGTGCCGCTCCCCCGTACCCGTCGGGACTGAGGCATGCGGCAGGCACTGCGCGGACTGACCACCCGAGGGCGGGCGTTCGTCGCCGCCGGGATCACCGCGTCGCTCTGCGCGCTGCTGCTCGGCCAGAAGGACCTGCTGCGCGTCGGCATCCTGCTGGCCGCGCTGCCGGTGGTGGCGGCCCTGGTCGTCGGCCGGACGCGGCTGCGCCTGCAGGTACGCCGGAGCCTCGCGCCGGACCAGGTCCCGGTCGGAACGCAGGCCACCGTCGAGCTGACGCTGAGCAACCAGGGGCGGATGCCCGCGGGGCTGCTGCTGCTCGAGGACCGGATTCCTTACGTACTGGGCCACCGGCCGCGGTTCGTCGTCGACCGGGTCAGCCCGAACTGGCGCCGTACGGTCACGTACCCGGTCAAGTCCGATGTCCGCGGGCTGTTCCAGGTCGGGCCGTTGATGCTGACGGTCGCGGACCCGTTCGGGCTGGTGGAGACGAGCCGGACGTTCACGCGCAGCCAGCACCTGCTGGTCACGCCGCGGGTCCACAAGCTTCCCGAAGTACGACTCGGGGCCGACCGGGCCGGATCCGGTGAGAACCGGCCGCGGGCGATCGCGGCCGCGGGCGAGGAGGACGCGACGGTCCGCGAGTACCGCGACGGCGACGACCTGCGGCGGGTGCACTGGCGGTCGACGGCGCGCCGCGGCGAGCTGATGGTCCGCCGCGAGGAGCAGCCGTGGCAGAGCCGGTGTGCGCTGTTCCTGGACGCGCGGGTGATCTCGCACCACGGGCACGGGCCGTCGTCGAGTCTGGAGTGGGCGGTCAGCGCGGTCGCGTCGATCGGCATCGACCGGTTGCGCCGCGGGTACGTCACGACGATGCTCGGCGGGCCGACCACACTGTCCGCGATCACGCACCGGACGTCCGCCGCGGTCCACCAGCCGCTCAGCCAGCAGCAGCTGCTGACCGAGTGCGCGACCGTCGAGGAGCACAAGTACGCCGAACTCGGCCCGCTGCTGACCGTCGACCGGCACGCGCAGGAGCCGAGCCTGGTGATCGCCGTCCTGGGCGCCTGCAGCACCGACGACGTCATCGCGCTGAACCGCTGGCGGACCAGCCAGGCGACCGGCGTCGCGCTGGTGCTGGACGCGGCCAGCTGGGCGGTCGGCGCCGAGGCGACCGAGAAGGCCGCCCGCCTGACCGCGGCCACGGACGCCACCGAGAACGAACTCCGCCGCAACGGCTGGCGAGTAGCCAGGGTCCGCCGCGGCGACCACCTCCCCACCGTGTGGTCCGGCCTCGGACTCAGAAGTGGACGGATCGCATGACAGCACACAAGCCACGACTCCGTCGCGGCGGGTCATCGGGCTTTTGCTCCCGGCCTTCCCTCGTCGCTTCGCTCCTCAGTCCAGGCCCGGAGGCCCGATGACCGGTCACGCGAGGATTTCGATAGCTGCTTGGGGTGCGACCGCGCTCGGGTCGTTGGTGCTGACGCCGGTGTTCTCCGGGCCGTTCCTCTTCGTCAGCGTGTTCCTCTGTGCGCTGATCACCGGCGTCGGTGTCCTGCTGCAGAACCTGCGCATCCCCCGGATCGTCGTACCGATCGTCCAGCTGCTGGTGCTGGTCGAGCTGCTCTCGCTGTTCTTCCTGCACAGCACGATGAAGTTCGGGCTGTTCCCGTGGAAGGCCACCGCGCTCGAGTTCAACGCGCAGATGGCCGACGCGATGGACTCGATCAACCGGTTCAGCGCGCCGCTGCCGCAGGACCCGCATCTGACGTTGTTCGCGGTGACCGTGATCGCGGTGACCGGGTTCCTGATCCACGTGATCGCGGTCCAGCTCCGGCAGGCGGCGTGGTCCGGGCTGTTGCTGCTGATCATGTACACGGTGCCGGCGGCGACCGTGCACGGCGGGCTGCCGTGGCTGCTGTTCATCCCGCCGGCGATCGGCTACATCGTGCTGCTGTCCGCCGAGGGCCGCAGCCGGCTGAGCCGCTGGGGCCGCCGGATCTCGGGCGTCTCGCACCTGGACGCGGCCGAGCCCGTGGAGGCGTCGGCGCTCGGTCAGGCCGGCCGCCGGATCGGGCTGACCGTGGTCGCGATCGCCGCCCTGCTGCCCGCGTTGTTGCCGTCGCTGCCCGAAGGCGTGATCGGCAACGGTCTGGCCGGGGGCAGTTCCGGCACCGGGATCGGTGCGTCGATCTCGTCGACCAACCCGATGCTGGACATGGGCCGCAACCTCAAGCGCGGCGAGAACGTGGTCGCGCTGACGTACAAGGGCGGCCCATCCGGCGGCAGTTACCTGCGGCTGACCGCGCTCGACCTGTTCGACGGCAACACCTGGCAGATCGCGCCGCGCGGCCAGGAGAACCGGGTGACCGGCGACCTGACTCCCCCGCCCGGCTTCAACGGCGACCTCTCCAAGGTCCCGCTGACCACGATGGACATCAACGTCACCCGCGACCTCCGCTCGCAGCTCGTCCCGGTCCCCTACCCGCTGCACTCGATCTCGCTGAAGAAGGACTGGAACTACGACGCCAACGCGCTGGACGTGATGTCCGGCAACGGCGGCATCGTCGCGGGCAAGAAGTACAAGCTCACGGCGTACGACATCGAGCCGACGCCGGACCAGCTGCACGACTCGATCACCACCGCCGCCCCGGACAAGTACACGATGGTCGTCCCGGAGCGGACGCCGGAGAGCATCAAGCAGCTGGCCTACCGGGTGACCGCGGACGCCAAGGACAACAAGTTCGAGGCGGCTGTGCTGCTGCAGGACTGGTTCCGCACCGGCGGCGGGTTCACCTACAGCACGCAGAACGTCAAGGGCAGCGGGATGGCAGCGCTCGAAGACTTCCTGCTGACCAGCAAGTCCGGGTACTGCGAGCAGTTCGCGACCGGGATGGCGCTGATGGCCCGGATCCTCGGCATCCCGGCCCGGGTCGGCATCGGGTTCCTGCCCGGGACAGCCGGCAAGGACGGCGTCTACACGGTGCGGATGCACGACATGCACGCCTGGCCGGAGCTGTACTTCCAGGGCACCGGCTGGGTCCGGTTCGAGCCGACCCCGTCCGCTCGCGTGTCGACCACGCCCGGCTGGACGGTCCCCGCCGACGAGACCACCACCCCGACCACTCCGACGACGACCACCGAGCCGACCACGCCGGGTGCGAAGCAGACCGCGCCGATCGACAAGCCGCGGCACGACCCGAACCTGTCGGACCAGAGCGGCGGTACAGCGACCGGCACCGGCAACTGGTTCAGCAACGGCGGCGGGCAGGCGATCGCCGGTGGGCTCGGCGTGCTCCTGCTGATCTGCATCCCGTGGCTGGTCCGGACCCTCACCCGCCGGCGGCGGTACCTGCGCCCGCCGGGACGGGCCGGGGCCGAAGGGCTGTGGGCCGAGATCCGGGACACCGCGCGGGACCTGGACCTCGACTGGTCGGAGATCTCGACGCCGCGCCAGTCCGGTCAGTGGCTGGTGTCGCAGCTGCCCGCGGAGACCCATCCGGCCGCGCGCCGGCTGGCCCGAGGCATCGAGGCGCTCCGGTACGCCGGCGACTCGAACCTCGAGCTGGACCTGCGCGACGACGCGGCCGCTGTACGGCAGGCCCTGTGGGCGCAGGCGCCGGCGCGGCGCCGGTGGCGGGCGCGGCTGCTGCCGCCGTCCTGGCGGTGGTACCTGAGCCGCGGCACGACCGAGGCGTCGGACCTGCTGGACGAGTTCGACCTGCTGCTGGCCCGGCTCCGCTCGGTGCTGCTCCCGAAGCGCTCTACAGCGGGATCACATAGAGGATGAACCCCCGGTTCTCGGCTACCTGGTCGTAGAGCCGGCGTGCGGTCGCGTTCGACTCGTGCGTGGACCAGTACACGCGACCGCACTCCCGCTCCCGGGCCCACTCGGTGACCGCGCCGATCAGCGCCCGCGCCACGCCCTGCCCGCGCGCTTCCGGAGCGGTGAACAGGTCCTGCAGGTAGCAGGCGTCCGGTGCCGTCGTACTGGCGTGGGTGAGGAAGTGCGCGATGCCGACCAGCCGGCCGTCGACGTAGGCGCCGAGGGCATGGATCTCCTCGTCGCGCTGGAACCTGACCCACGCCTGGTCGAAGAAGTCGTCCGGCATCGTCCGGCCGTAGAACTCGTTATAGCCGGCGAACAGGGTCTGCCAGGCGGCGCGGTCAGCTGCGGTCAGGCGTCCGATGGTGAGCATGGCCGAACGTTGCCATGACCGTGCAGAAACGGCCACACCCGGCCTCGGGGGCGCGGGTGTGGCCGGGATGTCAGGCTGTCAGAGGTCTTCCTCGCGGCGGCGGCGCCAGCGGTCCTCCATGCGCTCCATGAAGCTGCCCGACGAGTCGTGCCTGGTCCGGTGGCGCTTGGCCGGCGGAGGCGGCGGGATGTCGTCGGACTCTCCCGCGTTGCTGATCCGCTTCATACTCAGCGCCGCGACGTACAGGCAGGCGACCATCATCACGAAGCCGATGACTCCGATGATGGTGTTGGGCAGGATCGCACCGGTCATCAGCACCGCGATGCCCAGCACGAATCCGACGCCGGCAAGAACTGCCCGGCGCCGGTAGTACAAGCGCACATTTGTCCCACGCATGGCGGAAACGAACTTCGGGTCTTCCGCAGCAAGGGCACGTTCGAGCTGCTCGAACTGGCGCTGCTCTTCTTCCGAGAGGGGCACCGTCGATCCCTCCATGATGAGCGCGATCTCGATAGGCCGCCTCCAGTCTAGGCCGCGCCCGCGTCACACGAAACCCTGACCGCCTGTCCAGCGCGTCACGGTCGCGCAACTGCCTGCCGATGTCACCCTCTGTTGCGGGTGCCGATCAGCGGGTGGCGAGGATGTGCAACTGCGTCGCCAGCGCGCGGAACGCCGGGTGCTGGCTCGCCGCCCGCTCGAGCTCGGCCAGCGAATCGGCCGCGCCCGGCTCGGAGTCGACGAACGCGGACGGCACCAGGTCGGCGAACGTCCGGACCCCGTGCACCGTGTGCACCATGAACCCGGCGTCGGCCAGCTGCGCCGTGATCACCGCCTCGTCGAACCGGCGCGGCATCGGATCGGTGGCGCCCCAGCGCCCGTCCGGGTCCTGCAGCGCGATCCGCGCCTCGGCCAGGTGCCCGGCCAGTGCCCGGGCCAGCACCACCGCGTTGCGCTGGGCAACGAGCAGGCTCAGTACGCCGCCTTCCCGCAGCACCGACGCCATCGCCTGCAGCGCCTGCACCGGGTCGTCGACGACCTCGAGCACGCCGTGACACAGGACCGCGTCCGCGGTCGACTCCCCGGTCAGTCCCAGCAGCTCCGCCGCGTCACCCTGGACGCCGCGGACCAGTTCGCTGACGCCTTCGTCGCGGGCCCGGCGTTCGAGTGAGGCGAGCGCGTCCGGGCTCGGGTCGACGACCGTCACCCGGTGCCCCTCGACCGCCAGCGGCACCGCGAATCCACCGGTCCCGCCGCCCAGGTCGACGATGTCCAGGCCGGCGCCCGGATCGGTCCGCTCCCGCGCCGCCAACGCAACGCGCAGCGCCTCGCCGACCAACGCCGTCCGTACGCCGCGTCGCCGCCGCTCCACCATCTACCCCTCCAGCCGAGTCCACACCGCCGCGCCACACCCTACTGGCACGCGCCGATCAGGCCGGAGTACGGGCCACGAGGTACAGGCGGTTGGTGGTCTCGGCGTGACTCGCGAGCGGGCCGCGGAGGTACCACTCGATGTCGGTCAGGCCGGCGGCTTCGAGCAGCTGCACGAGCTGGGCGGGGTTGTGCAGGACGTAGTCCAGGCTGACCTCGTGGCCGAAGAACTCGCCGACGTGGAGGACCTCGTCACCGGCGTGCAGCGCGATCACCAGCAGCCCGCCGGGATCCAGCGGCCGGGTCAGCGCGGCGATCGTCTCCGGCAGCTCCGACACCGCGAGGTGGATCAGCGAGTACCAGGCGAGCACGGCCGCCCAGCCGGAACTGGCCGGTGGGCGACCGAGCCGCCGCAGGTCGCCGACCTCGAAGCTGAGCCGCGGGAACCGCCGGCGTGCCTCGGCCACCATCTCCGGCGACAGGTCGAGACCGGTCGCGTCCGCGTCCCGATCGGCGAGGTACGCCGTCACGTGCCCGGGACCCGCGCCGACCTCGACGATCGGTCGGCCGTCGGCGTCGGCAATCACCCGGTCCAGCAGCCAGCGCTCGAACGGCAGCCCGTCCAGCTCGTCGAGCAGTTCGTCCGCGTACGCCGTAGCCACCGCGTCGTACGCCGACCGCACCCGCTCGTCACGGGCGGCACCGCCGTCGGCGATCACCGCGTCGCGGTCGACGGACTCCACCGCGGCGGCCGCCTCGGCCTCGGACACCGGGCCCAGCAGGTGGATCCAGCGGCGGTCGTGCTGACCGGCGCGGCGTTCGAGCTCGCGGACGAGCGGCTCGGGACGCGCGGCCATCCGTTGCAGACAGGCCTCGACGTCGGCGCGGTCCTCGAACCGGTGCAGCCGCTCGGTCCGGGTCCGCAACTCCCCCGGCGCCTGCGCCCCGCGGAGCAGCAGCACCGTGATCAGCGCGCGCTCGTCGTCCTCGAGGCCGAGCTTCTCGTCGAGGATCTGGTGGTACTTCAGCGTCCGGCGGCCGGTGTCGACCCAGACGATCCGCAGCAGCTCGCGATCCCGCAGCCCGCGGGCGACCCGCTCGACGGTGCCTTGGTCGTAGTCCACGACCGGATCGCGATTGCTGGTCTGGTTACAGGCCGTCCGCAACGCGTTCGCCGTCAACGGGTACGACGCCGGCACGGTCAACTGCTTCTCCAGCAAGCTCCCGAGAACCCGCTGCTCGTCGACGTCCAACACGGGAAGTCCGCTCACAGCGCCGACCCTACCCAAGGCGCGACGACGGTCAGCCGGGTTGGTAGGTCTCAGGAAGCGTCAGCGGCTCGAACGCCGTGCCGTTGCAGGCCGGGCAGAGGGCGTCGGCGTACAGCCCGGAGCCCGCGCACCGGGTGCAGAGGCCGTCGTGCCAGGAGTCGCCGGCCAGGGACTGGTGCGGTCGCGGGTAGTGGGTGTCCGGCAGGTAGCACTCGGCGCCGGTGACGGCATGGACGCGAGCGCACAGGTCCTTGCCCAGGCCTCTCGTGGTTTCGCTCACGGTCGGGATCTCCTCAACTACGGGGTGGGTCAGCTCGCCTGCATCCAGGACTGGGTGAGGACGGACTGCGGATCGGTGGTCGCGGTGAGCACCGGGCTGGTGGAGAGCCGCAGGCTCGCCTCCACCTGGGTGTAGAACAGGTCGACCGCGCGGACCAGGTCGTCGGCCTCGCGGGTGCTGACGGCGCGCTCCAGCCCGGCCTCGGCGGCCGCACGCTGGGCCGCGCCGGCGGCGAAGAACGTGGCCCACTCGCCGAACTCCGGCGCGACCTCGGCGAGCAGCACCCAGGCGTTGCGCTGCACCCGGCGGCGGCTGCCCGAGCGGACCGGGCGGGCGCGGACGGCGAGGACCGCGGCCGCGACCCGGAGCGCCGCGACGTGCGCGCTGGAGTAGCGGATCAGGTGGTCGGTGGTCTCGGTCGCCTCGGCCAGCGCGGCCCGGGCACGGGACAGCTCACGGCTGGCCGCGCCGGCCGCGGCCGGCGACACCGGTGAAACGGTCATCGGTCGGTCACCCTCTCCAGTTGCCAACGGCCCGAATGCGGGTCGTGGGCGAGATCGAACATCTCCTGCCGTCCGAGCCGGCCGCTGCCGGCTTCCACCCGGAACACCGTGCGCTCCGGTCCCCATTCCGCGTCCAGCACGCCGACGGCCGCCGAGCAGACCTCCGCGACCGTGGCCGCGTCGATCCGCGCGAGGGTGTCGGTGCGGGCCAGCGGGTCGTAGGTCCGGCCGGTGCCGATCACGCCGCGCTCCCACCAGGCGGCGGTCTCGGTCCACTGCGAGCGGACGGCGCGGACCCGCCAGAGCCGGCCGCGCCACAGGAACTGGTCGGGGATCTGCACGCCGTCCACCGGCACCGAGTGCACCTCGACGGCGTCGTCGAACTCCCACATGCTCCATCGCCTCCTGTGTTCCGCGTCCTGCTGAACGGCCGGTCCGGGGCCGGCGGCCCGGCGGGTGAGCCCGGGGTGGGGGTCGAGGACCACCCCGGTGCCCGGCCCGCCGGGGCCACCGGATTCCGATGCGGCCGCAACTCCGCACCGGAGTCGTCCAGCTGCCCGGTCCACCCCGGTCCGGCCTCCCGACGAAGCCGGGTCCGAGGCAATCGAACATCTGTTCGAACACTGGAAGCGTATCGTCGTCTGCCGACAGTCGTCAACGGGAGCCGGTGCCGGCGCGCCGGGGACCGGGCCACGGGCAGCCGCGACCGCGGCGGCGGCGCTGCTGGGCAGGGTTCCGGTCTCCATGTCTTGATCGTGCCGGAGGCCACCGACAGTTTTCGGACGGTGCGCGAAAACGGGGTGACAGGACACCTAAGCTCGCAGGGTGAGCAGTCATCCCAATGTGCAGAAGGTGGCCGACGCGCTGCGGGCGGCCGGCGCCACCGGAGAGATCGTGATCCTGGACGAGGCGGTGCCGACCGCGGCGGCCGCGGCGGCGGAGCTCGGCTGCGAGGTCGGCGCGATCGCGAACAGCCTGATCTTCGACGGCGACGGCACCCCGGTGCTGATCCTGACCTCGGGCGCGCACCGGGTGGACACCGCGAAGGTGGCCGCCGGGCTCGGGATCGGGAAGCTGAAGCGGGCCACCCCGGAGTTCGTCAAGGAGCACACCGGCCAGTCGATCGGCGGCGTCGCCCCGGTCGGGCACCCGGGCCGGGTCCCGACGTACGTGGACACCGCGCTGGCGCAGTACGACGTGATCTGGGCCGCGGCCGGCATCCCGCACTCGGTGTTCCCGACGACGTACGACGAGCTGCTGAAGCTCACCGACGGCACCGAGATCACCGTCAACTGACGGGTTGCTTCAGGATCGCGGGAATCGCGGTCCTGACGAACCGCCGGGCCAGCCCCGCGCGCGTGTGCCGCCACCACGGCCCGGTGCGGACGTCCGATCCGTAGCGGCGGCGCCTGATGTCCTCGACGACGTCTGCCGGAGCCCCGAGCCGGGGCAGGACGTCGAAGGCGGCGCGTTTCGTGATCAGGTCGCCGGTCGCCAGCGTGACGTGCGCCCGGGCGATCGTGAGCAGGCTCAGGTCGACCCAGATGTCGGCGTACCAGTTCCCGCGCTTCCGGGTCGCCGGCAGCCAGAACTCGCGCAGGTCCCGGCGGACGAACTCGAACAGCTCCTCGTCGGACACCGGTGGCAGCAGCTCGGCGGGCGCCTGCCCGAAGAGCGTTCGGTTGCCGATGGCAAGCTCCCGGCGGGTCACCGGCGTGACCGGCCGGTCGAAGTACCGCTGGTGTGCGAACGTCGGGTGCCGCACGGACAGGTCCGCGAGGTCCGTCATGTACGAGCAGTGCAGCTTGTCGGCCAGCGGGTACGACCGAATCAGCTGGCGATGCATTTCGGCGACGGAGGGCGGCGGAGGCTCGGACACCACGACGATCACGTCCAGGTCGCTGCGACCCAGCTGGTAGTCCCCCAGCGCCAGCGACCCGTGCAGCCAGACCGCCCGTACCTTCGCGACCTCGCGTACGGACGTGACGAAGCCGTCCAGCAATGGCTGAACGGCTTCGTCGATCACGAGCGACAGACTAGACGGCCGGGCGGACGTCCACGTCGGCAGCCCGCACGTACGCCATCCGGTGACCGAACCAGATCTCGTAGTACTTGTCGTTGCCGAGCACCTGAACGTGGTCGGCCGGCGGCTGCCCGTCGAACGTCACGGCCCGGTAGTAGTCGGTCTCGATGCTCAGGTCCGCGACCGGGTAAGCCTGGCCCGCGCCGATCGTGTACTGCAGCGGAGTCACCGTCTGGTACGGGATCCCCGCCGGGTACGCCGACTTCTCCGGGTAGGCCCGTCCGTACACCGGCACAGACGCGAGACCTGCCTTCGGCTTCACGACCAGACCGGGCTTGGCGAACGCATCCGGTGCGGACGCCGGGCTCTTGAACCAGCCGAGCGCACCCAGGTACCAGACGGCCACCCAGTCACCCTGGCGCTGCGCAACGACGTACCGCGAGCCCGCTGCGGCCCGCGAGCCCATGTCGGACACGTCAGTGGTGCCGGCGGATCCGTCCGGGTGCAGACCGAGGTCCTTGACCAGCGGAGCGTTGTCGTCCGGCGCCTGGCGGAGGTACACGAAGTTCGTGGCCTGCGGCGCGCAGGTCGTGTTCGGCGCGTCGCAGTTGGAGACGACCTGGACGTTGCCCTGGAACCCAGGCTTGATCGTGACGATCGACCCGGCCTTGACCGGCAGCACGGACTTGCCCCAGATCGGCGCGCCGAGCAGGTCGAAGTAGTGCTCCCAGTCCCAGTACGGTCCCGGGTCCCAGTGCATGCCGCGGACCGTGGACGGAACCGTGCCCGGCACCTGGTCGTGGCCGATGATGTGTGCCCGGTCGAGCGGGATGTTGTTCTTCATGGCCAGGTAGCGCACCAGCTTGGCCGAGTTGCGGTACAGCGACTCCGTGAACCAGGTCGCACCCTGCGGCGCGAAGCCCTCGTGCTCGATGCCGATGCTGTGCATGTTCACGTACCAGTTGCCGGCGTGCCAGGCGACGTCCTTGGCCTTCACGTGCTGCCAGACGTGACCGTCGGACGAGCGCATGGTGTAGTTCCAGCTCACGTACGTCGGGTCCTGCACCAGGTTCAGCACGCCCTGCCAGGTGCCCTCGGTGTCGTGGATGACGATGTAGTCGATCTTGCCGGTCTTGGGCCGGTCGGCAAGGTCGTGGTTGCCGTAGTCGCCGGCCGTGCCGAACTCCTGGTACGGCGCCGGCAGCCACTCGCACCCGAGCGATGCCGGGCACTCCACGTTCGACGTGGACGGCTGGACGCCGGCCGGCAGCGAAAGCTTGCCCAGCTGGGACTTGTCCGGCTTCACGGCGAGCGCCGGCATCACGATCTCCTGGCCGGTGTTCGTGGTCCGGGCGGCACCCTTCGCCAGGATCGAGTAGACGTCGTCGGCGAAACCGCCCGCGCCGACCTTGTCCCCCGCCTCGGCGTACGACGCCACCGCGCCGTACCAGTCGGCGGCTGACGTGTTCGCGCCGGTCGGCAGGCCGAGCGACTTCTGGTACGACGCGAGCACCGCGGCGCCGCCGTCGATGTTGGCGGTCGTGTCGGTGCGCAGCGTGGACTGGTCGAGGCCGGTCAGCTCGGACGCCTTCTTCAGCGTCTGCAGGGACTCGGCCGTGGCCACCTTCTGCTTACCGGACAGGTCGGCGACCTCGGAGGCGCCGAGACCGGTGAGGTGCATCGGGCCGTACCCGCCGGTGGTGCTCGGCGCGCCGGCATGGTCGTCCCAGCGCGACTCGGCGTACGAGACGGCCAGCAGGACCGACTCCGGTACGCCGTACTTCGCGGCCGCCGCGCCGTACGCGGACTGACCGCTGACACCCGGGGTGCCGGGCTGGGACGCCTCGGCCGGTGGACTTCCCAACGACACGCCGACCAGCGCGGTCGGCACAGCTACCGCAGCGAGTGCGGCAAGAATCTTCGGACGACGCAGCATGATGATCTCCTGAACCCGTGGGCGGGGTGCCGGTCACACAGACCGGCAGCCTAGTCACTGTGGGTCGGGACGACGCGGATGTCAACGGTTAACGAAAACTCACGTCGCCGGGTTCGATACTGACGAAAACCTGACGGCCACCTCGGGTTACGGAGTACCTGGATGGAAGCGCTGCCGCTGGCGGTGACGACAGGCTGGGCCAGTGGTGTGAACGCCTATGTCTGCGTACTGATCCTCGGGCTGCTCGGCCGGTTCGCCGGCGCCGACGAAGTCCCGCACGCGCTCACCACGACGCCGGTGCTGATCGCGGCGGGCGTGCTGTTCGCGTTCGAGTTCGTGGCCGACAAGATCCCCTACGTCGACTCCGCCTGGGACGCGATCTCGACGGTGATCCGGCCCACCGTCGGCGCGATCCTGGCCGCGTTGCTATCGGGTCAGGCGAGCACGCTGCACCAGGCCGTGATCGCCACCACGGGCGGTCTGGTAGCGCTGCTCTCGCACACGGTGAAGTCGAGCCTGCGACTCGCGATCAACACGTCCCCCGAGCCGGTCACCAACATCGCCGCATCCTCAGGAGAGGATGTCGCGGTCGCCGGTGTGGTCTCGCTGGCCGTCTTCCATCCCGTCGCGGCGCTGATCGTCGCCGGCGTGCTGCTGGTCCTCGGGCTGATCGCGGTGTACTTCGCGTTCAGGCTGATCCGGCGGGGGTATCTCAGGTTCAAGGCGTGGCGAGAGAAACGTGGGAACAGTGGCTGAAGTGATTGTGGTCGGGGCCGGTCTGGCCGGTCTCGCGAGTGCGGTGCGGCTGGCGAAGCTCGGCCACCAGGTGACTGTCTGCGAACGCGACGAGCACCTGGGCGGCGTGCTGGGCCGCGTGGAGGCCGACGGCTTCACCTGGGACGCAGGAGCCGCCAGTACGACGCTCCCGGCCGCCCTGCGCGACCTGTTCCGCAAGAGCGGCCGTCCGATCGAGAGCCTGGTCCAACTGGAACCGGTGACCGAGCCGCGCCGCCACATGTTCGCCGACGGCTCGGTCCTCGACCTGCCGGTCAGCGACCGCGGTGCGCAGGAGGAGGCGTGGACAGACCTGGCAGGTGCGCCCGTCGCCGCGCAGTGGACGAAGCTGGTCGACGCGTACGGCGACACGTGGCAGCTGCTGCGCAAGACCTCGCTGGAGCCGCCACTCGAGCACAAGCTGCCGATCAAGACCATCCGCGCGCTCAAGCCGTGGCAGTCGTTGGAGAAGGTCGCCCAGCGCGAGCTGACCGACGACCGCGCCCGTGCGGTCCTGCGACACTTCGCAGCCCAGGGCGGTTCAGACGCGAGCCTGACACCCGGGTACGTCGGCGTGTGGTCGTACCTGGAGCGCACGTTCGGCCGCTGGACGATCGACGGGGGTTTCGGTGCACTGGCAGACGCGCTGGTGCAGCGAGCGAGCGAGCGGAAGATCACCGTCCGCACGAGTGCCGAGGTGGTCGGCGTGACCACGACCAACGGGGCTGTCTCCGGCGTACGGCTGTCGGACGGTGAGGCGATCCCCGCGGAGATCGTCGTGAGCGACATCGACCCGCGCGTCCTCTACGAATCCATGGTCGACGACCCGGCCGCCAAGAAGGTGCGTAAGCGGATCCTCTCGACACACCAGGCGCAGGCGGCGTACGTCGTACACCTGGGGTTGAAGGACCCGGTGCCGGAGCTGCCGTTCGAGACGGTGCTGCACGGGACGCCGACCGTCGTCGTACGGACAGGTGGTACGGCACCGGCCGGTCACCGAGCGTGGTCCGTGCTGGTCCACGGGTATCCGACCGACGACATACTGGACCTGTTGGTCGCCCGTGGGCTGCCTGTCCGGGAGCAGGTGGTCTCGCGGCAGACGTCGCCGTCGTGGTGGGCCGGCGTGGCCTGGGAGGGCTACCGAACCGCCCGCCGCCGCGCCTCCAACGTGTCGCCGGTGAAGGGCCTGTACTGCGTCGGCGCGGGCGCCCATCCGGGCTCCGGTGTGCCCGCCACCACACTGGGGGCGGCGATTGTCGCGGACGCCGTCGGGAAGGCCTGAGACCGCTGTCGGGTTGGACAGAAGGGCCAACTAAGATTGGTTGTTCCTGTGTTCTGAGTTCCCGGCGGGAGAGGACCTCGGTGGATCAAACCCCCACATCGGCCGATCACGAGACTGTCGAGCGGGCTGAGCTGGTGGCTGAGCAACAACACGTCGACCGGGTGTACGGCCGGGTCGAGGAAGCCGCCCGGTCCGCGTCCCGGATCGCGGTCGAAGGTCACCAGCGCGGCCAGGCGCAGAACGTCGGCCGTGTCCGCGACGAGGAGCAGACCGGTCTGTACGAGCGGGACGTGCTGGTGTTCGCCGCTGCCCGCCGGATCGCCGAGCTGGACGCGGAGCACGAGGGCCTGGTGTTCGGCCGGCTCGACTCCGACCGCGGTGACGACCAGCCGCCGGCCTCGACCGCGGCCGACCTCGAGAAGCTGTACGTCGGGCGGATCGGCGTCCGCGACGCGGAGTACGAGCCGCTGGTGATCGACTGGCGTGCGCCCGCCGCCGAGCCGTTCTACCGGGCCACGCCGACCGACCGGCAGAAAGTCGTCCGGCGGCGCGTGCTGCGGAACAAGGGCGCGAAGATCGCCGGCCTCGAGGACGATCTGCTGGCGCCGGAACGGGCGCCGGCGGACCTGCCGGTGATGGGTGAGGGCGCGCTGATGGCGTCGCTGTCCCGGGCCCGCGGGCACACCATGCGCGACATCGTCGCCACCATCCAGGCCGAGCAGGACGAGGCGATCCGGGCACCGGCGCGCGGCGTCACGCTGATCGGCGGCGGCCCCGGTACCGGCAAGACCGTGGTCGCGCTGCACCGCGCGGCGTACCTGCTCTACAGCGACCGCCGGCGCTTCGAGCGCGGCGGCGTACTGGTGGTCGGTCCGTCGGCGGCCTTCATGGCGTACATCGAGCGGGTCCTGCCGAGCCTCGGCGAGAACACGGTCTCGCTGCGCGCCGTCGGCGAGCTGGTCGACGGTGTGAAGGCGACGGCCGTCGACAGCGCCGAGGTGGCCGCGGTGAAGGGCTCGCTGCGGATGCGCGGTGTGCTGTCCCGCGCCGCCCGCGACCGGGTGCCGAACGCGCCGACGACACTGCGGGTGTTCCTGGGCGGTGCGACCGTCGAGCTGGACGCCAACCAGCTCGACAACGTCCGCCGCAACGCGCTCCGGCGTACCGTCCGGAACCGCGCGGCCGCCGAAGCCCGCAAGGGTCTGGTCGCCGCGTTGTGGCAGCGGTTCCCGGAGGATCTGCGGAACGGGCCGCTGGGCGACCGCGAGGCGTTCGGTGACCGCGTCACCGACACGCCGGCGTTCCGCACGTTCTTCGGTCAGTGGTGGCCGGTGCTGACCGCCGAGTCGGTACTGCGCTGGCTCGGCGACCCGCGCCGCCTGCAGCGCTGGGCCCGTAACGACCTGACGCCGAGGGAGGTCGACGCGCTCGCCACGGCGGTCCGGACGACGGCGGAGTTCACCGTCGCGGACGTGGCTCTGCTGGACGAGCTCAGTACGCTCCTGGGCCGCCCGCCGATCGTGGAGAACACCGACGAGGAGTTCGACTGGCTGGAAGGGCTGACCGACGGCGTCAACGAAGTACTGACGAGCTCCGAGCGTCGCGCCCGCGCCGCGGCCGCGCGCGAGGCGGAAGAGCCGGAGGAGTACGCCCACGTTCTCGTGGACGAGGCGCAGGACCTCTCCCCGATGCAGTGGCGGATGGTCACCCGGCGCGGCCCGCAGGCCAGCTGGACGATCGTCGGCGACCTGGCGCAGAGCTCCTGGCGGGATCCTGCCGAGGCACAGGCCGCGATGGACTCGATGCTGTCGCACCTGCAGCGGCACTCGTTCCGGCTGTCCACCAACTACCGGAACTCGGCCGAGATCTACGCGTTCGCCGGCGAGGTGATCCGGCAGTCGATCCCGGACGCCGACCTGCCGAACGCGGTCCGCAGTACGGGCGTGGAGCCGGAGCACCGGATCTTCGACGCGGGCAAGGTCGCCGAGGCGGCCGGTGACGCGGCCGCGGAGCTGCTGCAGCTGGTCGAGGGCACGGTCGGCGTGATCGTGCCGCCGGCGCTGCGTCCGGCGGTGGACCCGGTGCTGGCCGAGCTCGGCGACCCGCGGGTCGTTGCCGTCAGCCCCTTGGACTCGAAGGGCCTCGAGTACGACGGTGTCGTGGTGGTCGAGCCGGACCGGATCGTCAGCGACACGTTGGGCGGCGTCCGCGCGCTGTACGTCGTTCTGACCCGGGCGACCCAACGTTTGATTACCATCAACAGCACTACCCATTGGTTGCCCGCCCGCGACTCCTGACGCACCAGGAAGTGGCGCCTTGACCAAGGTTCTCGGCGTGGCCGTTGCTGTCGTAGCAATGGCCACGCAGCTCACTGTGCCCGCTGTCGCCGCGCCGAAGCTGACGTGGGGTGAGTGCCCGCCCGACTCCGGCGCCTTCCGGCAGGTGTCGTGCGCGACGATCAAGGTCCCACTGGACTACGCGAAGCCGAACGGGAAGCAGATCACGCTGACCATCTCCGGGGTCGGCAGTCTGTCCGCACCACACGCCCTGCTGGTCAACCCGGGCGGCCCCGGTGCTCCGGGGATCGGCCTGGAGCAGATGGTGAGCGCGGCGCTGCCGGAGAAGGTCGCCGAGCAGTACGCCGTGTTCAGCTTCGACCCGCGCGGTGTCGGGGACAGTACGCCGGTGAGCTGTGGGGACACCAGCAAACTGGTCAAGCATCCGGCACTCCCCTACAAGCCCGCGAACGCCCACCAGGAACAGTTACGCGTGCAGCAGGCGCGGCAGATCGCGTTGCAGTGCGGCCGATACGCCAAAGACCTGCTGCCTTACGTCACCACCGAGAACGCGGCGCGGGACATGGACCGGATCCGGATCGCGCTCGGCCGCGACAAGCTCGACTACCTGGGCTACTCGTACGGCACCAAGCTCGGGGCGACGTACGCGACGCTGTTCCCGCAGCACACCGGGCGGATGATCCTGAACAGCGTGGTCGACCCACTCGTGTCGACGTACAGAACGACGTACGAGCAGGACCCGGCCTTCCAGGCGCGGGCCGGTCAGCTGTTCGGGTGGATCGCGTTACAGGACAAGACGTACCACCTGGGGACGACCGCGAAAGCTGTCGCGGCGGTGTGGCAGAAGGCGCGTGGCGATCTGGCGAAGAAACCCGCCGGCGGACGGGCCGGTGTGGCCGAACTGGACGACATGCTCGCGTCGGCGCTGTACACGGACGACCTCTGGTCATCGCTGGCCGATGCGCTGGTTCAGTACCGGCACGGCGACCCGTCCGGGTTGCTGTCGATCACGGATCAGTTCGCGTTGCAGTCGGTGGATCCGGGGCTGCTCGCGTACAACTGCACGGACCCCGGCTGGCCGCGGAACTGGCACACCTGGCACTGGGACACGGCGATCGCCGATCGGCGCGCACCGCAGTTCGCTTGGATGAACACCTGGTACAGCGCGCCATGTGCGTTCTGGCCGGTCGCTCCGGCGCGGCCGGCGCCGATCAGGTCCGCCGTTCCGGTCCTGCTGCTGCAGAGCCGCGACGACCCGGCGACACCGCTGCTCGGCGCGCGCCGGATGCACGCCGTGCTCACGGGCTCGAAGCTGATCACCGACAACGGCGGCAACCACGCGTCGTACCTGTTCTCGAACAATCCCTGCGTCGACAGCAAGGCGGAGAAGTACCTGCTGACCGGGCAGCTGCCGGTCGACGGCAACTGCCCGGCTCCGAGCTAGGCGCGGGGTACGACGTACTCCACCAGGTCGGCCTCGTTCGCGGCGAGGTCGGCCCAGCGGGTGGTGAGATGCAGGATCGCGAGACCGGTGGTCGGGAACTTCTGGGTGAGCTCGATCCGCTCCGGGCTGGTGCCGTCCAGCGCGAGCTCGTCGGCCAGCCACGGGATGCCGGGCGCGTGCCCGACCACGACCACCGTGCGGGCCTCGGCGGGTACTTCGTGGACGACGTCCAGCAGTGCCTCGATGTCCGCGTTGTACACACGCTTGTCGTACCAGACGTCCTTGGCGGTGACGCCGGCCTCGGCGACGAGCTTCCACGTCTCCCGGGTGCGCTTCGAGGGCGAGCACAGCACCAGGTCCGGCTCGATGCCCTGGGCAACGAGATGCCGGCCGGCCGCACTCGCGTCCGCGCGGCCGCGGTCGGCGAGCGGACGTTCGAGATCCGGCAGATCCGGCCTGGTCTCCGGCGGCACCGCCTTCGCGTGCCGGAGCAGGACGAGAGTTCGGTCGATCAACAGGTCCGACGGGTCAGCCATTGCGTCAGGATACGACGGCGGGCCGGAGGTTGCGGAAGACCTGTCGTGTTGCGGTGGATCTGTTCAGGGTAATGAAATGGATGCCGGGCGCGCCGCCGGCGAGCAGGCGTTCGGACAGCTCGGTGGCGATCTCGATACCGGTCTCGCGGACCCCGGCCGGATCGTCCTCGACCGCGTGCAACCGGTCGGTGACGGACGCCGGCAACGCCATCCCGGTGAGCTCCGCCATCCGCTGGATCTGCTTGATGTTCGTCACCGGCATGATGCCCGGCAGCACCGGGATGTCGCAGCCGAGCGCGGCCGCCCGGTCGACCAGCCGGAAGTAGTCGTCGGCGCCGAAGAACATCTGGGTGATCGCGTAGTCCGCACCGGCCCGCGCCTTCGCAGCCAGCACCCGCGCGTCCGCCTCCAGCGAGACCGCCTCCGGGTGCTTGTCCGGGAACGCGGCGACGCCGACACAGAAGTCGCCGAGCGAACGGATCAGCTCGACCAGCTCGATCGCGTGGTTCAGCCCGTCGGGGTGCGCGACCCACGGCTGGTTCGGCCCGCCGGGCGGGTCACCGCGGAGCGCCAGCATGTTCCGGACACCGGATCCGGCGTACGCGCCGATCACCGACCGCAGCTCGTCCCGGGAGTGCGCGACGCAGGTCAGGTGCCCGAGCGGGGTCAGCGAGGTGTCCTGCGCGACCCGCTCGGTGACGCGGATGGTCCCGTCCCGGGTGCTGCCGCCGGCGCCGTACGTGATCGAGACGAACGTCGGCCGGAGCTGCTCGATCTCGCGGATCGAGCGCCACAGCACCTCCTCGGCCTCCGGCGTCTTCGGCGGGAAGAACTCGAACGAGAAGGACCGCTGTCCGGACGCGAGCAGCTCACGGATGGTCGGCGCACCGCCGGGAAGCGTCGAGGGAAGTCCGTTCGCCATGCGCCTCAGGTTACCCGCGGTGAACCCCGCCGTCCGCCCACCGACTACGCTCCGAGACGTGGACGATGTGGACATCCCGGCCGGGATCCAGCGGGCGCTGAGCGAGTTCCTGGACCGGCAGGAGGAGCGGCTGGCGGCGATCGGCCCCGAGCTCACCGAGCAGGTACAGGCGGCGCGCGACGCGACCAGTGGCGGCAAGCGGCTCCGGCCGTCGTTCTGCTACTGGGGCTACCGGGCCGCGGGCGGCGATCCCGCCGGTGAGCTGACCGGGCCGATCCTGCCCGCGGCGGCGAGCCTGGAGATGCTGCACGTCAGCGCCCTGGTGCACGACGACGTGATGGATTCCTCCGACGTACGCCGGGGCGCCCCGGCCGCGCACCGCCGTTTCGAGGCGCTGCAGCGCGAGCGCGCCGAGAAGACCGGCAGCGGCGCCGACCCGGCCGGCTTCGGCATCGGCGCCGCGATCCTGCTCGGCGACCTGTGCCTGATCTGGGCCGACGAACTGCTGCACACCTCGGGCTTCGACGCCGCGGCACTGGCCCGGGCCGAGCAGTACTTCGACGCCGTCCGCGTCGAGGTGACCGCCGGGCAGTACCTCGACCTGGTCGCGCAGGCGAGCGGCCGGTCCGACATGGACCTGGCGTTGCGGGTGCTGCGGTACAAGTCGGCGACGTACACGATCGAGCGGCCGCTGCACATCGGCGCCGCGCTGGCCGGCGGCGACGAGCGGCTGATCGCGGCACTGTCCGGGTACGGGCTGCCGCTCGGCGAGGCGTTCCAGTTGCGCGACGACCTGCTCGGCGTGTTCGGCGACCCGGCGCTCACCGGGAAGCCGGCCGGCGACGACCTCCGTGAGGGCAAGCGGACCGTGCTGATCGCGTACGCCGTCGACCACGCGTCGGAGATCCAGCTGACCGAGTTCAACCGGCTGTTCGGGCGGCCGGACCTGGACGACGACGAGATCCAGTTGCTCCGCGAAATCCTCCAGGACTCGCGCGCGGTCCAGGCCTGCGAGGAGCTCATCACCGATCGCACCGAGGACGCGCTGGACGCCCTCGACCGCGCGCCGCTGGCCGACGACACCGCCCGCAAGGCGCTCACCGACCTGGCGATCGCCGCCACCGCGCGGAACCTGTAGCGGCTAGGACATGCCCTAGCGCTCCGCGAGCAGGTTGATCAGCCGGAGCAGGTCCGCGGTGGCCGGCAGGTTGCCGAGCACGATCACCTTGAGCACGGCGCGTTCCTCGTCGTAGATCGTCTCGGCCTTCAGGCCGTCCGCCTCCGGCTGGTTCAGCGCGCCGTCGATGTGGGTGCCGATCCGGTCGGCGGTGGCACGGTCGACCGCGTCGATGTGCACGATGCTCGACGCTTCGACGTGCCGGGCGGAGCTGTCCACCTCGGCGACCGCGGTCGGCGTACCGGTGAACGCCTCGAGGTCCTCGCGGGTGATCCGGTACTGCTTCCCGATCCGCACGGCCTTCAGGCGGCCGTCGCGGACGTAGTTGCGGATCGTACGGACGTGCAGGCCCAGACGGTTCGCCACCTGCTCCACCGAGTACAGCTCCTGGGCCATGCTTTCAGCCTAAGACACTTTCCTTAGAATTCCCTATACATGGCCGATTCTGGGCTCATAGGGTAATTTGCGGCAATGCGCTCAGCAGGTCCGGTGCACTCGCCTCGGCGATCAGGACCCGGAGCTGGCCGGAGTTCGTGGTGTCCTCGGCGAAGATCTGCAGCGCGACGTCGACCGTGTCGTGGTCGTGCTCGAGCAGGTTCCGGACGCCGGTCCACAGCACCACCTCGGGGGCGCCGGTCGAGCGGTCGCTCAGTGAGTCGGCGAGCGCGTCCCAGTTCCGGCCGAACCAGCGCGGCAGGTCGAACGCGGTCGCGCACAGGTCCAGGAACCCGGCCTTGTCGTGGATCTCCCCGGTGTCCAGCAGCACGAACCCCAGCCCGGCGGCGGCGGCCTTCCGCCGTACCTCGTCGGCCCCCGGAGCGTCCGGCCAGCGGTACACCCCCGGCCGCAGCGCGCTCAGCTTGCTCATCGACGTCCTCGCTTCGCTCCGGGCGCCGATGAGGCACGGAGTCGGCAGTGCTTGATGATGACCTCGCTTCGCTCGGTCATGACGTTCCCCCGTCCTCCGCGATCCGGCGGAACGACTTGTAATGGTCATCGGTGTAGTAGCGCTCGCCGGCGTTCCCGGCCACGATCCGGCGGGCGCCGCGGTCCTTCTCCCCCGGCGTTTTCACCGTGTACTCGTGGTAGTAGCCGCGGTCGTGCTTGGGCAGGATCTTCTCCAGGTTGCCGAACACGACGCCGTCACGGCTGTACGGGAACGGGCCGCCCTGGTCGATCAGCTTCAGCGTGTCCTGCGCCTCCTTCGGCAGGTCCGCGACGGCGACGTACTTCAGGCCGCTGGTCGGGTCCGTCCCGCCCGCCTTGCCCGTCGAAGTCTTCGCGGAACACCCGAACAGCGAGGCTGCCAAGGTGAGCACCAGCATCGCGATCACCACGACCGCGACGACCCGTGCGGTCTTCTGGTTGCCGATCACCCGCGCAGCCTCCGGGTGAACTCGGCCGCCGCCGCACCCGGGTCGTCTGCCTCGGTGATCGCCCGGACGACGACCACCCGGGTCGCGCCGGCCTCGATCACCTCGTCCAGCCGCTCCAGGTCGATCCCGCCGATCGCGAACCACGGCTTCGACTGCCGGCGGCCCGCGGCGTACGACACGAGCTCGAGACCGGCCGCCTGGCGGCCCGGCTTGGTCGGTGTCGCCCAGGTCGGCCCGACGCAGAAGTAGTCCGAACCGACCTCGTCGACCGCGGCGTTCACCTGGCTGAACGAGTGCGTCGAACGCCCGATGATCGGCCCCGGCCCGGTGATCGCCCGGGCCGCGTGCACCGGGAGGTCCCGCTGTCCGAGGTGCAGTACGTCGGCACCCGCCGCGAACGCGATGTCCGCGCGGTCGTTCACCGCCAGCAGCTTGCCGTGCCGCTTGCAGGCGTCCGCGAACACCTCCAGCGCGGCCAGCTCGTCCGCGGCCTCCATCTCCTTCTGCCGGAGCTGCACGATGTCCACGCCACCGGCCAGCGCGGCGTCCAGGAACTGAGCGAGATCGCCCTGCTTCTCCCGTGCGTCCGTGCACAGATACAGCCGGGCATCCGCGAGACGGTCGGTGTGGTCAGTCACACGCAAAGCCTGCCATGACCGCCCAGACGTAGGGTTTACGGCATGCCAGATGTGGTGGTTGTAGGCGGGGGTCTGATCGGGTTGGCTACGGCGTGGCGGCTGGCTGTGGACGGTCTTCAGGTGACCGTGTGCGATCCGACGCCCGGTGGGCAGACGTCGAACGTGGCCGCCGGGATGCTGGCTCCGGTCACCGAGGTCGAGTTCGGCGAGGACGAGTTGCTCGCGCTCAACCTGGCGTCGGTCAACGCCTGGCCCGCGTTCGCCGCCGAGCTGGAGGAGCTGACCGGGCAGCCGGCCGGGCTGCACCAGACGGGCACGCTGTCGGTGGCGTACGACGCCGACGACATGGCAGTACTCCGCCGGGTCGCGGACTACCAGCGCCGGCTCGGCCTGGAGGTGGAGGACCTGTCCGGCCGGGACGCCCGCCGCCGCGAGCCCTTGCTCGCCACCGGCGTCTCCGGCGGCGTCTGGGTCCCGGGCGACCACTCCGTCGACAACAGGCAGGCCCTCGCAACGCTCTTGAAGGCACTCGAGCTGTCCGGCGTCCACCTCGTCCGGCAGCGCGTGACTCGCGTGATCACCTCCGGTACGACGGCAACCGGCGTACAGCTCGACAACGGCGACACGGTGGACGCGGAGCAGATCGTGGTGGCAGCGGGGCCGTGGTCGTCGCAGCTGGACGGCGTACCGGAAGAGCTGCGGCCACCGGTCCGTCCGGTGAAGGGCGAGGTACTGCGCCTGCGGGTTCCCGAGGCGTACCGCCCGGCGCTGCAGCACACCGTGCGCGCGACCGCCCGCGGCTTCTCGGTGTACCTCGTCCCACGACCCGGCGGCGAGCTGGTGGTCGGTGCCACGAGCACCGAACTCGGCTATGACACCAGGGTGCTGGCCGGCGGCGTGTTCAACCTGCTCCGCGACGCGCGGACGGTGCTGCCGATCACCGACGAGCTCGAGCTGGTCGAGACGATCGCCGGGCTGCGTCCCGCGACGCCGGACAACGCCCCGGTGCTCGGCCCGTCCGGACTGGATCGGTTGCTCTGGGCAACCGGCCACTACCGGAACGGCGTCCTGCTGACGCCGGTCACGGCGCAGGTGCTGGCCGACACCGTTCGCACCGGGGCGCTCCCCGACGTCGCGAAGCCCTTCCTGGTCAGCAGGTTCTCGCGCTGACCCACGGTTGCCGACAGCAACCGGAATGATTGTGAACCACAACGATGTAGTTCAGCGTTGAATTGTAACCTTTACGTTACAGGCGTCACACCGACCCCATCAGTACCTGTTGTCACATCAGCCTCAGCACTTAGGGTCAGGTGACGTACACAACGGGGAGTTGGTTGCGATGCGCAACGTTGTTCGGATTCTGACCGGGCTCGCGGTACCGGTGCTGACCGCGGCAGTGATCACCGCGGGCTCGCCCGGGCTCGGCGCCTACAAGGTCAAGCAGGGTGACACCCTCAGTCACATCGCCGGCCGCTACGGCACCACGGTCAGCAACCTGGTCGCGCTGAACAAGCTCCCGGGCAACGGCAACGCGATCTACGCCGGCGAGGTGCTGAAAGTGCCGATGCCGGCGACGAGCACCCCGGCCAGGCGTTCCCAGCTCGGAAGAGTCACGTATATCGTCAAATCCGGCGACACGATCTCCGGGATCGCGAAGCGCTACCACTGCTCGCGGGCGAATCTGCTGGCGGCCAACAAACTGAAGGCCGGCGACCCGATCTACGCCGGCAAGCCGCTCCAGGTCCCGGTGAAGATCCGGCCCAAGGCGCGGACAGACAACACGTTCGCCGGCCGCACGTACGCCGACCACATCGTCGCCCAGGCGAACCGCAACCGGGCGATCCTCAAGAAGCGCAAGCAACCGACCCGGTCGCAGGTGCGCTCACTGATCGTGAGTGCGTCGAAGCGGTACGGTGTCGATCCCCAGCTCGCGCTCGCCGTCGCCTGGCAGGAGTCCGGCTGGAAGCAGCGGGTGGTCTCCCCCGCGAACGCGATCGGCGCCATGCAGGTGATCCCGTCCACCGGGCGGTTCGCGTCCCGGATCGTCGGCCGCGAGCTCGACCTGCTGAACGCGCGCGACAACGTCACCGCCGGCGTCGTACTGCTCAGCCGCCTGACCGGGGCGGCCCGGCTGGACATCGCGGTGGCCGGGTACTACCAGGGCCTCGGCGGGGTGAAGAAGAACGGCATGTACGCCGACACGAAGGCGTACGTGACGAACGTCCTCCGGATCAAGGCCCAGCTGGACCGCGGCTGGAACCCCCTGCGGTGAGCCTGGCTCAGTAACGCTGCGGTGTTATCTACACTCTCTGCAGAACGGTTTGGGGAGAGGCGGCTCACCGCAAGTGACGGACGACGTGGACACGCAGGTCAGCGACCGCCTCGTCGGGCGCGTGCTCGACGGTCGGTACCGCGTGGGCGCGCGCGTCGCGAAGGGCGGGATGGCGACCGTCTACCAGGCGCTCGACATGCGGCTGGACCGGACCGTCGCGCTCAAGGTGATGCACGACGGGCTCGGCGACGATGCCCAGTTCACCCGGCGGTTCGTGGCCGAGGCCCGGGCCGCCGCCCGGCTGTCCAACCCGAACGTGGTGGCCGTCTTCGACCAGGGCGACGACAACGGCACGCTGTTCCTGGCGATGGAGTACGTCCCCGGCCGCACGCTGCGCGACGTCATCCGCGAGGAGGCACCGCTCTCCCCCGCCCGCGCTCTGGATCTGCTGGCCCCGATCCTGTCCGCGCTCTCGGCCGCCCACGACGCGGGCATCGTGCACCGCGACATCAAGCCCGAGAACGTGCTGATCTCCGACAAGGGCGCCGTGAAGGTCGCCGACTTCGGTCTGGCCCGCGCGGTGAGTGCCAGCGGCAACACCGCCACCCAGGGCCTGCTGATGGGCACGGTGTCGTACCTCGCGCCCGAGCTGGTCACGGACGGCAGCGCGGACGCCCGGTCGGACGTGTACTCGGCCGGCATCCTGCTGTACGAGCTGCTCACCGGCAACAAGCCGCACTCCGGCGACACCCCCATCCAGGTCGCCTACGCGCACGTCCACAACGACGTACCGCCGCCGTCGCTCGAGCAGCCCGCGATCCCGCCGTACGTCGATGCCCTCGTGCAGCGGGCCACGGCACGGGACCGGGACCTCCGGCCGACCGACGCGCGGGTGTTCAGCCGTCAGGTGCTCCGGGTCCGCAGCGCGCTCGACGAGGGGCTGCCGGACGACCCGGAGCTGACCGGCGACCTGACCGTGCCGATCCAGCAGATCCGGCAGGACAGCGGGTACGACGACGGGTACACCCGTGGCGAGCCCGTCCCCGGCAGCCGGCCGATCCGGCACGACACGATCGTCGTACCGGTGGACCACGGGCGGCCCACCGGCGCTCCGGCGAAGACGCCACCGACACCGTCGCCGGCGCCGGCACAGCGCAGGTCGCGCGGGCCGATCGCGTTGATCGTGATCCTGGCGCTGGCGATCGGCATCGGGACCGCCGCCTGGTACTACGGCATCCATCGCTACACCACCACGCCGTCGCTCGTCGGGATGGCGCCCGCGGCGGCCGCGACCGAGGCCGAGAAGTCCGGCCTGAAGACCAGCGTGGACAACCAGGACTTCTCCGAGGACGTCCGCAAGGGCCTGGTGATCCGCACCGACCCGGGGCCGGGCGACCGGATCCGGAAGAACGGCGACATCGGCCTCACGGTCTCGAAGGGACCCGAGCGGTACCGGGTGCCGCAGCTCGTCGGCCTGCCGCTGGACGCCGCGCAGCAGGCGCTGTCGCCGATCAAGCTGATCACCGGACAGATCACCGAGCAGTACGACGAGACCGTCCCGCAGGGGCGGGTGATCGCGATCAGCCCGAAGTTCAACACGGTCGTGAAGCCCGGGACCGCCGTGAACTTCGCGGTCAGCAAGGGCAAGCGGCCGATCGGCGTACCGGATCTCACCGGGAAGTCGTACCGCGACGCGAACAAGGCGCTGAAGAAGCTCGGCTTCGTGGTCACGCGCACCACGAAGTACGACGACAAGGTCCCCGAGGGCGACGTGATCAGCCAGAGCCCGAACAGCGGCACCCTGTTCGCCAAGGACAAGGTCGCGCTGGTGGTCTCGCTCGGACCGCCGCTGGTCGAGGTGCCGAACGTGAAGAAGAAGACCACCGGCGACGCGCAGCAGATCCTCACCGGCGCCGGCTTCAAGGTGACCGTGCAGAAGGCGCCGTTCAACCTGGGTCTGAACATCGTCGCCGCGCAGAGCCCCGGCGCCGGGCAGAAGGTGAAACCGGGCACCACGATCGTGATCACCGTGCTCTGATTTTGCCTTCCGAGTCAGCGCTCTGATCTGATGTCCGGCGTGAATCACCCTCGTGTTGCTGTACTGGCGCTCCTGGCTGTCGCAGCCGCGTGGGGGTCGACGTTCTTCCTGACCAAGGACCTGCTCACCAGGATGGACGTCGCCGACTACCTGGCGTTGCGGTTCCTGATCGCCTCGGTCGCGCTGATCCTGGTCCACCCGCCCGCGATCGCCCGGCTCAGCCGGCTGGACCGCGGCCGGGCCGTTGCCCTCGGCATCACGTACGGCATCGCGCAGCTGGTCCAGACCGAGGGCCTGCGGCACACCTCGGCGAGCGTGTCCGGCTTCGTCACCGGGATGTACGTCGTGTTCACGCCGTTGCTCGGCGCGGTGATCCTGCGGCACCGGATCGGGCGCTGGGCGTGGGTCGCCGTGATCCTCGCCACGGTCGGGCTCGGCGTCCTGTCACTGCGTGGGTTCAGCCTCGGCACCGGCGAGCTGCTCACGCTCGCGTCCGCCGGTCTGTACGCGCTGCACATCATCGGCCTCGGAGCGTGGTCCACCTCCAGGAACGCCTTCGGCCTGTCGTCGTTGCAGACGGTGGTGATCACAGCGGTCTGTGCGATCGGGGCCATCCCCGGCGGCTTCTCGGCGCCGTCGACCGGCCGCGACTGGATCAGCGTCGTGTACATGGCGCTGATCGCCGGCGCGCTCGCGTTGATCGTCCAGACCTGGGCACAGGCCCACCTGACTCCGACCCGCGCGGCCATTGCGATGACAATGGAGCCGGTGTTCGCGTCGGCCTTCGCGGTGTTGTTCGGTTCGGACAGCCTCACGTGGCGGATGCTGGTCGGCGGCGCACTCGTGGTGTCGGCGATGTATCTGGTCGAGCTGGCACCGCGACGTAAGTTCGAGGCGGAAGTACAGCACTTGGCGCAATAGGAGGTGCGATGCGGGAGAACCGGCCACGCGACCGGTGGTTCCCGTACGCCGTGATCGCGCTGCTGCTGGCGGTGCTCGCGGGCGGCACGATCAGCAACCTGGTCCGGTTCCCGCAGCCGCAGCTCGTCTCCGAAGGCATCCCGCACGCGTCGGTCCGCTCGGCTCTCGGGAACGATCCGTACGACGACATGATCCGGCATGCGCTCTCCGACCTCGACGCGCTCACGCTCCCGAACGGCGCGACCCTGGCCGGCGAGAACGGCCCGTGGCGGTACGTCTGGCCGCGGGACGCGTCGTTCGTCGCCGTTGCCCGGTGCGCGATCGGCGAGTACGACAAAGCTCTCGCCGAACTGGCCTTCCTGAATCGCGTGCGTCCCGCCAAGGGACGGTGGGAGGCGCGGTATACGGAGACCGGCGCGCGGGTCGGCGACGGCCGTACGCCGCAGCTCGACGGGTCCGGATGGGTGCTGTGGGCGACGTGGTTCTGCCGCGCGGGCGACAAGTACTGGGACATGGTCCGGCAGTCGGCCGACGAGATCGTCGCCGAGCTCGGCCCGGACGGCCTGCCGAGTCCTTCACCGGACTACTGGGAGCGGCCCGAGCGCGAACTCACGCTCGGCACCGTCGCCCCGCTGCTGACCGGCCTCCGCGCCGCGGCCGGGATCGCCACCTCACTGCACCATTCGCCGGAGGCCGCGCGCTGGTGGACCGCCGCGGAGAAGTTGTCCGCGGCAACCGACCGGGTGTTCGGCCCGGACTATCCGCGGACCCCGGCGCAGGCCACCAGCTTCGTCGAACCCGGCCTCGCGCCGGTGTCGTTGCAGGGCGGCCGGGACGCGATCGTGACGGTCCTCGGCCCGCCGTTCGCGCCGGCCCGTCCGGTGGTCAGTACGGCGATCGACACGACGTACGGCGTACTGACGCAACCGAACGGCGGTGTGACACCGGGAGAGGACTGGCGGGCGGACGGAGTGTCGTGGACACCCCAGACCGCGCTGTTCGCGCTGAGTGCGGCCGCCCGCGGCGACCAGGACACCGCGAACGCCTTGCTCACCTGGCTCGACCACCACCGCACCAGGACCGGGGCCCTCCCCGAGAAGGTCAACCGCGACCTGCACCCCGCCGGCGAGGCCCCCCTCGCCTGGACCGCGGCCCTGGTCGTCCTGACGGTCGCCGCACTCCACGGCGACCTACCGATCCCCTCCTAGCTTCTTCTCTCGCTCGAGCCGCTCCGACCGCCGGCGTCTGACCTCACGGAGGCGCTTGCTTGTGCTCCTCGACCCGAACGGCAGGCGGGGCCGGCGATCGTTCCTGCTGAGCCAGGCCCAGCCGAGCGCACCGAGCCCGAACACCACCGCGGCGATCGGGATCGACACGTACTGCGAGAACGGTGACCTGTTGAACACCTGGTCCCGCGAGCTGACCCACACTGTCACCTGCTCGCCGACTTCCGGCCGGTCGCAGGTACTCATCACGCCGTGATGCTGTTCCCCGTCCGCGCCGACCCAGGTCAGGTCGACCTCATACGACGTTCCGTGGGTGTGGGTCAGCCCTCTACCGTCCTTGCTCTCGCCACACGGGCCGTCGGCAACGGCGCTTCCGGCGACGGCCCCCACCTTCTCGGTCCGGAAGGTGGCCTGCTCGAAGAAGTCGGCGGGCTCGTCCGATCCGAACAACAATGCGGTGCCGAGGATGATCGCCCAGACGGCTGCACCCACGACCGCCCAGCCGACGACGAACAGTATGCGACGCATCCCCGGGAGTATATGGCCCTCAGCAGATCTCCATGTCGTCGTGGCTCGGGGTGGCTGGGCGGTTGGTGCTGGTCTTGGCGGAGTAGAAGAACGCGGTCGAGGCGATGTCGTCCTGCAGCGGGAGGTACCGCCCACCGGAGCGCCAGCCGAGCGCCTGTACGTCGACGCGCAGCCGCTCCTTGAACCGGACCGGGTCCGGCAGGTGGAACCGGTACATGCCGAACCGCTGCTGGCTCTGGTACTGCCCGTCCGGGCGGATCACCTGCGGCATGCCGAGGTACGGCGTACTGAACTCGGTGTAGCCGCCCAGGTGGGGTACGTCGAAGTTCCACGCGCCGCCGAAGTAGTCCTCGGTCCCCGTGCCGCAGATGGTCGGGAACTCGTCGTCGCCGTCCACGTAGAACTTCACCTCGCCCTCGCCCCACCAGCCGGTGCTGTTGACGCCCCACGCGACGTACGTCCCGACGTAATGGCCTGGGCCTTCCACGCCGTCCAGCAGCGTGTGGACGGTCTTGGCCTGCAGCGGGTTGCTCCGCCGCCATTGGGCGTGCAGGTACGCGGCCTTGTCCGGTACGGCGCCCAGCCAGTAGTCCACCTGGAAGTACACGACGACAGGCTCGTCGTGGGTGTTCTCGATGGTCAGCTTGGCCTGCTGGTTGAACGGCATCTCCCAGTAGCAGTTGAACCCGCCGTTCGGGTTCACCGCGACGGGCAGCGAGTTGACCTGGGCGAACTTGCCCCAGCCCGAGCAGAAGAAGTCGCCGACCGGAGTCTCGACCGCGGGCGCGTCGTCGCCGTCCCAGAACGCCCGCAGGACCAGCCGGCGCCAGTGGTCGACGTGCGTGGTCAGCCAGATGTGCGTGATGCACCCCGACCCGGCGATGTCCGCGAGTGTCGCAGTCTCCCCCGGCCCGATCTCGATCGACGGCGAGACCTTCCAGCCCTGGCCGAGATCCCGGGCCGCGTGCGCTCCGGTCCCCTCGGTCCGCCGCCCGCCCTGACCGGGCTCGCCGGTCGGGTTCTCCGCACTGATGGAGCGCGTCTCGACGTCGGCGAGCGCGCTGATGCCGGTGAGGTTCCCAAGTGTCATACCGCGACCTTAGGCTGCACCGGGTTCGTCGAGAAATCGATTGCCCATGAAGTGGACGTCAGCAGGGGCGGACCTTCGCGTCGAGCCCTGCGAAGGACAGGCAGGCCCACGGGCGGCCCTGGTCGCGCTTGGCGCGGACGATGAGCGGGTAGGCGTCCGCACCGCGCACCTGCGGGCTCTTCTCGGTCGCCGGCGACCCGATCTCTCCCCCGCGCGCCTCGGCCGCCGCCTTCACGTCGGCGACGCTTACGCTGCTCCTGGACGCCTTCTCCGCCGCGGCCTTCGCGTCGGTCGCGACCTGCAGCGCGAACTTGATCTCCGGCGGCTTCGACCACGTCGTCTGCGTCACCGGGATCACCACTCCGAACATCGCCAGCCCGACCGCGGTGATGATCTGCCGGAGCCGCCGGGTCTGGTCCGTGAGCAGCAAAGTGGTGCAACAGATCGCCAGGAACGCCGTCACCCCGCGCAGCACCCAGTGCCGATCCAGCCGGCTGTCCACCGCCAGCCCGGCAGCCACCGCGATCAGCAGGCAAACCCCGGCGGCGCCCAACGCCCGTACCCGCGGAGACAGAGATTGCATGCCGCAGACAATAGACGTCCGGCCGTACGGCGGCCGCACAGACCACGTCGGAGGGAACCCGCATGACACTTCTTCGGATGGACAACGTCGGCATCGTCGTCGACGACCTCGACGCCGCGATCGCGTTCTTCGAAGAGCTCGGTCTCGAACTGGACGGCCGCGGCGAGGTCGAGGGCGACTGGGTGGACCGGACCGTCGGGCTGACCGATGTCCGCTGCGCCTTCGCGATGCTGCGCATGCCGGACGGACGCGGGCGGCTGGAGCTGGCGCAGTACCACTCGCCGGCCGCGGTCGACTCGGTGCCGCCGAACCCTCCGCACAACACCCTCGGCATGCACCGGGTCATGTTCGCCGTCGACGACCTCGACGACACGCTCGACCGGCTGCGGCGGCACGGCGCCGAGCTCCTCGACGGGGTCGGAGAGTTCGACGGCGGCTTCCGGCTCTGCTACCTCCGCGGACCGGCCGGCATCATCCTCGCGCTGGCCGAGCAGATCGGCTGACCTTCGTCGGTGTCGTGCCCTAACCGTTGCGGTGGGCGATGAGCCGGGTGAGGCCTAGCGTCCGGCCGCCGTCGGCGTGCAGCATGCGGGCCTCTTCGCGTCCCGGGCGGCCGCCGTCCAGGTCGCACGCCTCGTTCCACTGCAGCCAGTCCTGCCACCCGTACGGCAACTGATCGGCGACCTCGACCGTGACCAGCCCGGTCTTCTCCCAGTGGCGTCGCCACCACGCCGCGCTGTGCCACGCGCAGAAGTCCCACTTCCAGTACTCCGCCAGATGCGCAGGCGGCAGCGTCTCGTACTCCTCCACCAGCCCCGGCTGCACGATCCCGATCCGCCCACCGGGCTTCACGAACCGCGAGAAGTACCCCAGATAGAGGTCGTCCGTCCCGAAGTAGTGGTACGCCCCGAGGCTGACGGCCGCGTCGAAGAACCCCTCGGCGTACGGCAACGACCGGGCCTCCGCGTGGACCGGATGAACTCGGTCCTCCACTCCGGCCTCGACGACCCGTCGCAGAACCTCCTCAGGCTTCACCCACAGCTCGGTGGCCCACACCTCGACCCCGAACTCTTTGGCCAGGAACACCGAACTACAGGCGTTCCCACACCCCAGATCGAGCACCCGCATCCCCGGCTCCAGCGGCATCAACCCAACCAACGCCTCGGCCTGCCACACCGGGTTCGGCCCCATCGACGCGTCGACCATCCACCGGGCCGGGTACTTCGCGGTCCGCGGATACCGTTCGTTCCTCAGCAGCTTCTCGAGCTCGTCGTCATCCATGCGCCCGCAGTCTGTGCGAGCACCCCCGGCACAGCAACTGATTTAGGCGGTGACGGTGAGCTCCAAGGACGCCTCCCCTTCCGCACCCGTCTCCGTCCGTACGCCGATCACGAGCCGCCACTGGCCGGGCGGTACGGCGTACCCGAGTTCGGGAACGAGCGACGCCGTACCGATCAGAACAGGCACCGGCCGCTCCTCCCCGGCCCCGACGGCGAACCCGACCCGCGGCAACGCATGCGGCCCGGCGAACCGCCCGACCACGCGCCCCGAACCGTCGGCCACCACCGACGACAACTCGCCCATGGTGATCAGCACCTGTTCACGGTCGCCCCGATTCCTCACCAGCACGTCCTGCCACAGATCCCACCCCGACCGAACCGTCAACGGAGCAAGGGCTTCCACGTCGATCCCGATGTCCGCCGCCGGCCGCCCGCGCAGCTCCGGCACCCGCACATACCTGATCAACTCGCCCGCCGGATAGCGCATCGCCCCGACCTCCAACTCGACAAGCTCCGGGTACGTCGCCTGCAACCCGGCCGCGATCTCCGTAGCCCAAGCCGCCAACATGATCCGAACCGGCGTCCGCGCAGGCACACTGTCCGGATCAGGAAGCGCCCGCAACGCCTCCGGCGCCTCCACCAGCAGCCGCCGCAACTCTTCCCGCAGCCCCTCCCACCCAGCCATGAAGCCGACGATACGGCCCCTGCTCCTACCCGGCAGCTGTTCCACCGGTCGATGGCAAGGCGTCGAGGATCGTGGCGAGGCCCTGCGGGTCGCGGCGGGCGATGTTGTGGCCTACCGGGATCTCGAGCACCTCCCAGGCCGGGTCCTTGCGCAGCCGTTCCGTCAGCTCCAAGAACGGGCTGCCCGTCCAGTCACCACCGCTGATATACGTACGGCGGAGCGCGGGCCACGCGTTGCCGTGCAGCGTGACGCCTTGGACGAAGCTGGCCAGCGGATGTGCCCGTGCCCGCGGATCCATGCCCTCGGGTACGCCGACCCACCTGCCGTCAGCCCTCGCCCCCGCGACGAACATCTCCCGGAACATGTCAGTGGTCAGCGACCAGCAGGAGTCGCCGTCCTCCGGTACGTACGCGTCGATGAAGACCAGGTGATCGAGCCGATCCCCCAGCCGGTCCGCAACCCCCGCGATCACGAGGCCGGCGTAGCTGTGCCCGCACAACGCGACCGTCGTACCGTCGAGCCCTTCGACGACCGCAGCCACCTGGTCGACATGCGCCTCGAGATTCGCCGGCCGCTCCACGTCCGCCGGACCCTCCAACTCCAGCCCCGCCAGCGTCACCGCCTCAACCCGATGCCCCCGCCGCCGCAACTCCCCCGCCACCGAGTCGAAAACCCACCCGCCCTGCCAACCACCCGGCACCATCACAAACTCCACCGCGCCATCCTAGGCAGCAGCCACCTCGGCGGCGCTCGGCCGGCACCCCGAACACCCGCTCGGGACTCGCCGCACATAGTGTCCGGACCATGGCCAACCACCACTTCGGCAAGTTCGCGGACATCTGGAAGCACCTGGTCCTGAACGAGGTGCTCGCCGCTGCGAAGCCGAAGCGGTACGCCGAGACGCACGCGGGCTCGGCGGCCTACCCGATCGTGGACGACGCCGAACGGCGGTACGGCGTGCTCGGCTTCCTGGAGTGGTCCGGATCGCAACCGTTGGCGTCGGCGCCGTACACCCATGTCGTGTCGGAGTTCGCGAGCAAGCAGCCGCCGGAGTACCCGGGCTCGGCGCTGCAAGCGATGCGCATGCTCGGCGACGATGCGGCCTACCTGTTGTGCGACCTCGATCCGGCCAGTGCGTCGGACCTGCGCACGTGGGCGGCACGCCTAGGCCTCGGGAACTGCGAGGTCGCCGAGCGCGACGGCATGGCGGCGGTGCGGGAATGGATGACTGGAACGACGTCCACCGTCGTGCACATCGACCCGTTCGACCCGTTCGCCCGCGCGAACGGCGCGCCGTCCGCTGTCGGGTTGGCGGCCGAGGTCGCCGAGGCCGGACACGTCCTCGTCTACTGGTACGGCTACAGCGTTCCGGCCGAGCGTGCTTGGGCCGTCGAGAAGATCCGGGCGGGGACGACGGCGCCGGTGTGGTGGGGAGATTTCCTCGCGACCACCGACGGCGCGACCCGCGACGACGGCGATCTCGGCAGTGCGACAAGTGCCGGAACCGGCTCGGGCGTTGTGCTGGCCAACGTGTCCGCGGACGTGGTCGGCCGCTGCACGGAGCTGGCCGGCGCCCTCGTGGCGACGTACCGCGACAAGCGACTGCCGTCCGGCGAACCGGGCCGGTTGGACCTGGCGATCGGTGCGGCTTAGAACGGGAGTTTGGGTTGGGGCGGGCCGTGGGTCGGGTCTACGCCGTCGAAGAGGCTGCTGACCGATTCGCCGTCGTGGATCCGTTTGATGGCTTCGGCGAAGAGGCCGGAGACCGAGGTGGTTTCGAGCTCGGGGAAGCCGTCGGGGCGGGGGACGGTGTCGGTGCTGATGACCTCGGTGATGGAGGGGTGCGACCGGAGGCGTTCGACGGCGGGGCCGGCGAACAGGCCGTGGGTGCAGGCGACGGCGGCCGACGTACAGCCGTGGTCCTTGAGGCGGTCGAGGAGTTCGATGATGGAGCCGCCAGTGGCGATCTCGTCGTCGAGGACGATGGCGCGTTTGCCGGCGACCTCGCCGACGATGGCGTCGATGACCACGCGGTCGTCGGCCAGGCGCTGCTTGCTGCCGGCGGCCACGGGTACGCCGAGCAGGCGGGCGAACTGCGTCGCGGTCTTGGCGTTGCCGAGGTCGGGGCTGACCACGACCGTGTCGGACAGGTCGCGGCCGCGGAAGTGGTCGGCGAGCACGCCGATGGCGGTCAGGTGGTCGACCGGGACCGAGAAGAACCCGTGCACCTGCGGTGCGTGCAGCGCCATCGTCAGCACGCGGTTGGCGCCCGCCGTGGTCAGCATGTCGGCGACCAGCCGGCCGCCGATCGAGATCCGGGAGGCGTCCTTCTTGTCGGACCGTGCGTACGCGTAGTGCGGGATGACGGCCGTGATCTGTGCCGCCGACGCGCCACGGGCGGCGTCGATCATCAGCAGCAGCTCCATCAGGTGCTCCTGCGTCGGCGGGACCAGCGGTTGCACGATGTACACGTCTCGTTGCCGGCAGTTCGTCTGCAGTTGCACCTGCAGGCAGTCGTTGCTGAAACGATGGATCTCGACCGGAGACAGCGGGACGCCGAGATCACGACAGATCTGCTCCGCCAACTCGGTGTGGGCACTTCCGCTGAACACGACGATCTCTCGCACGGCTCTCCCCGAACGCTGCGACCCGAACAGCTGAACCCTAACCGATGAGTCGCGCCAGCTTTTCCGCGGCCGTCCGGCAGTCGTCCGCCGACGCGTCGAGGTGCGTGACGATCCGCAGCTGCGTCGCCCCGACACCCCCGACGAGTACGCCGGCGTCGCGGGCACCGGCGACGATCGAAGGCACCGTGTGGCCGGTACCGGCGAGGTCGACGACGACGATGTTCGTGTCCACCTGGTCGGGCTTCACCGATCCCGGCGCGGCGTCCGCCAGCACGGACGCGATCATCTGCGCGTTCGCGTGGTCCTCGGCCAGCCGCTCGACGTTGTGCTCCACGGCGTACAGACCGGCAGCGGCCAGTACGCCGGCCTGCCGCCACCCGGCGCCGAGGCGCTTCCGCCAGACCCGCGCCTCGCGGATCAGGTCCGCCGACCCGACGAGCACCGAGCCGACCGGGGCGCCGAGGCCTTTCGAGAGGCAGACGCTCGCGGCGGCGGCCCGCCGGGCGAACGACTCGACGGTACGACCGGTGGCGACGGCGGCGTTCCAGAGCCGGGCGCCGTCCAGGTGCAGCGGCAGCCCGCGGGCGTCCAGCTCGTCCGCGAGTTCGTCGTACGCGTGCTGGATGGACCCGCCGCCGAAGTTGTGCGTGTTCTCGACCGAGACGGCCGACGTGACCACGAAGTACGGACCGAGGTCGGGCGCGATCAGGGCGCGGATCTGGTCGAGGTCGATCTGCCCGGCCGGGGCGCTCCAGGTCCGCGTGGTGACGCCGCTGACCGCTGCGTGCGAGCCGAGCTCCGCGCGGACGATGTGCGCGCTCGCCTCGCACAGCACCTCGCCGCCGGGTGGCACCAGTGCCCGGACGCCGAGCATGTTCGCGAGCGAGCCGGTGACGGTGAACAGCCCGGCTTCGTGCCCGAGCAGCCCGGCGACCGTCTCCTCGAGGCGGTTGATCGTCGGGTCCTCGCCGTAGACGTCGTCGCCGACCGGCGCGGACGTCATGGCCGCCAGCATCTCCGCCGACGGACGCGTGACGGTGTCCGACCGCAGGTCGATCACGCCCGCGCTCCCCGCAGCCGCTCCGCGACCAGGAACGCGAGCTCCAGCGACTGGTGCCGGTTCAGCCGCGGGTCGCACGCCGTCTCGTACCGGTTCGCCAGATCCTCCGCGACCAGCGCCTCGCCGCCGCCCAGGCACTCGGTGACGTCGTCGCCGGTGAGCTCCATGTGGACGCCGCCCGGCCAGGTCCCGACCTGCTCGTGCGCGTCGAAGAAGCCCTGCACCTCGTCCATCACGTCGTCGAAGTTGCGGGTCTTGTACCCGTTCGGCGTCTCGAACGTGTTGCCGTGCATCGGGTCGCACACCCACGCGATCGGCGAGCCGTGGTCGCGGACCGCCTCCAGCAGCGGCGGCAGCGCCTGCCGGATCTTGCCGGCGCCCATCCGGGTGATGAAGGTCAGCCGGCCCTCGATGCCCTTCGGGTTCAGCTTGTCGATCAGCTCCCGGATGTACTCCGGGGTCGTGGTCGGGCCGATCTTGACGCCGAGCGGGTTCGACAGCGAGGCCAGGAACTCGACGTGCGCGCCGTCCAGCTGCCGGGTCCGCTCGCCCACCCAGAGCAGGTGGCCGGACACGTCGTACGGCTGCTCGGTGCGCGAGTCGATCCGGGTCAGGGCGTGTTCGTACTCGAGGATCAGCGCCTCGTGGGACGCGTAGAAGTCGACGGTCCTGAACTCGTCGGACGTCGCGCCGCAGGCCCGCATGAACGCCAGCGCCCGCTCGATCTCGGACGCCAGCTGCTCGTAGCGCCGGCCGACCGGCGACGACTTCACGAAGTCGGTGTTCCAGGCGTGCACCTGGTGCAGGTCGGCGTACCCACCGGTGGTGAACGCGCGCGTCAGGTTCAGCGTGGCGGCGGCCGCGTTGTACACGCCGCGCAAACGCCGCGGGTCCGGAATGCGTGACTCAGGGGTGAAGTCGAAGCCGTTCACGGCGTCACCGCGGTACGACGGCAGCGTCACGCCGTCCCGGGTCTCCTCGCCGGACGAGCGCGGCTTGGCGTACTGCCCCGCGATCCGGCCGATCTTCACCACCGGCACGCTGGCGGCGTACTGGAGCACGACCGACATCTGCAGCAGCACCCGGAGCTTGGCCCGGATGTTCTCCGCGGTCACGCCCGCGAACGTCTCGGCGCAGTCGCCGCCCTGCAGGATGAACGCCTCGCCGCGGGCGACCGCGCCGATCTTCGTGGTCAGGTCGTCGCACTCACCGGCGAACACCAGCGGAGGCAGCGTCCGGAGCTCCGCGATCACCTGCTCGAGGGCCGAGGAGTCCGGCCATTCCGGCTGCTGCAGCGGCTTCAGGGCCCGCAGCTCGTCCAGCGTCGGAACCCCCGGCACCTGCCCCGTCGTCAACGTCGCGAATTGCATGCGCCCAACTCTAGGCGAACCGGTCGAACGGAGGGTGACCGTCTCAGGTCAACGACCCCGGATCCGCCGGTACGTCGACCGCGTGCGCCCGCAATACGGCCAGCGGAATCGTCTCCAGCGCCCGCGCATGTGTCGACGCCAGTACGACGGGAGCCGCCGCGCCGTCGTGGTACGCCTGCAGCCAGCGGGCCGCGACCACGCACCAGCGGTCGCCCGGCTGGAGGCCCGTGAAGCTGTACTCCGGGCGTGGTGTGACCAGGTCGTTCCCGACGGAGACCTGATGCGTCAGGAACTCCGCTGTCATCACCGCGCAGACGGTGTGGCTGCCGAGGTCCTCCGGGCCGCTCGTGCAGCAGCCGTCGCGGTAGAAGCCGGTGACCGGGTCGGTCCCGCACTCCTCCAGCGGCTCACCGAGCACGTTCAGGTCGCTGTCCATGACGGCCATCCTCGCCGGAAGCCGGGCGGAAACGGATCAGCTGGCCTTCGTGTCGCCGAGACGGACGTGTTCGTCGACGGACTCGCCGGCCTTGATCAGTTCCTTGGCCTTGTCGGCGTACATGTCGACGTACTCCTGGCCGGACAGGCCCATCAGCGCGTACATGATCTCGTCGGTGACCGAGCGGAGCACGAAGCGGTCGCGCTCCATGCCCTCGTAGCGGGAGAAGTCCATCGGCGCGCCGAACGCGACGCCCGGGCGGACCAGGCGCGGCAGCAGCCGGCCCTTCTCGCGGTAGAACAGGGTCGGCTTCATCCGGCCCGCGGGCTGCAGCTTGTGGGTGTCGATCATCGCGACCGGGATCACCGGTACGCCGGCCACGATCGCCATCCGGGCGACGCCGGTCTTGCCCTTGTACAGCCGGCCGTCGGGCGAGCGGGTGCCCTCCGGGTAGATGCCGAACAGGCCGCCCTTCTCGAGGATCTCCAGGCCGGTGTTCAGCGCCGCCAACGAGGCGCGGCCGCCGGAGCGGTCGATCGGGATCTGGCCGACCGAGCGGAAGAACGTCGCGACCAGCTTGCCCTTCAGGCCGGGGGCGGTGAAGTACTCCGACTTGGCCGGGAACACGATCTGCCGCGGCACCGAGACCGGCAGGAAGATCGAGTCGCAGAACGCGAGGTGGTTACTGACCAGCAGCGCGGGGCCGTCGGCCGGTACGTGCTCCAGCCCGGTGACCTTCGGCCGGAAGAGCAGTTTCACCAGTGGCGCGACAAAGAACCGTCTCAGGAACAGATACAGCATCCGCCTCGACCTCCGTCAACTCGCCCGACACACATCTACCCAGACACGACAACCGCGGCGCGTCAACCGTTCCGGTGCGGACACTACGTTCCAGCTTCCCCCTCAGGCAATGTCACCGCCAGGAATGCGGGTGTTGCTCACCGTGTTGTCACCTGGATGCAGACTGGATGCAGACTGATCGCAGCCTGTTCCTCGTCGAGGCACGTTGGTGCCACTGGCGGTGGTCCAGTCGTTCGCTGGCAAGGCGGAGGAGGGAGGCAGGACGGAGTCCTGTCGACCGACGACAACGCCGCCAGCGGGCGTCTGGGGCGCCGCCAGTGGTGCCAGACGTGTCTCGACGAGGAACTTAATGCGACGATTGTCACGCGCCCGGACGGCGCGACGGTGAGGACGTGAGCGGCGAGGAGTCGAGCGTGCCAGTGCAAGCCCACGCGGAGGAGTTTCGCAGTGCCGGGACCGGGGAGAACGCCGCCGTCGGCGTGCTGCTGAGTCACGGGTTCACCGGCTCGCCGCGCTCGATGCGCCCGTTCGGCGAGCACCTGGCCGCCGCCGGGTACGGCGTGGCGGTGCCGCGGCTGCCCGGTCACGGGACCAGCTGGCAGGAGATGAACCGGACCACCTGGCAGGAGTGGTACGCCGTTCTGGACAACGAGCTGGAGCGGCTCCGCAAGGAGCACGACCAGGTGTTCGTGATCGGCCTGTCGATGGGCGGCTGTCTCACTCTGCGGCTGGCCGAGGAACACGGTACGGACATTTCCGGCGTGGTCCTGGTCAACCCCTCGGTGCAGACCGACGACAAGCGGCTGGCGCTGCTCCCGGTGCTGGCTCGGGTACTGCCGTCGTTCCCCGGCATCTCGAACGACATCAAGATGTCCGGCGTCGACGAGGGCGCGTACGACCGGATGCCGCTGCGCGCGCTGCTCTCGCTGTCGCAGCTGTGGAAGGTCACCCGCGCGGATCTGGCGAAGATCACGCAGCCGGTGCTGTTGTTCCGCAGTACTGTCGATCATGTGGTGGAACCGAGCTCGGGGCGGACGATCCTGTCCTCGATCTCGTCCCGCGACGTGACCGAGACCCTGCTCGAGGACAGCTATCACGTGGCAACACTGGACAATGACGCACCGCGGATCTTCGCGGACTCGGCGGCCTTCATCAGCCGCTTGAGCGGCCGGCACGATGCGTGACAACGGCCTGACCGCGACGTCGTACACGTCACTCGGCGGCATCGACCCGCTGGTCGCCGAGCCGGTCCTGGACGCGCTCCGGGCGGCCGGGATCGCGGCGTACTGCGAGACCCGGAGCGAGGCCGGGAACGACGAGATCTTCGTCGACGCCGCGGCGGTGGACCGGGCCCGGCCGGTGATCGACCGCAGTACCGAGGACGCCGAGTGGAGGTCGCTCGTCGAGCAGTTCAACAAGCCGTCCGCGCCCGGGCACGACGGCGGCGAGGACCCGGTGCCGCGGTGGCCGGTCAGCGAGGACGTCGAGGAGAAGTACGAGCCGCTGATCGACGTACCGACCGGCCTCACCATCCAGGAGGAGGCGCCGGAGGAGGAAGCGAAGCCGGCGAAGCGCGCGGACGACGTCCACGACCACTTCGTGCCGCCGGAGCCGCCGCGCGGCCCGCGGCTGGACTGGGTCAGCCGGCTCGCCTGGCTCGGCCTGCTCGGCGGCCCGTTGCTGCTGATCGCGGCCGCGGTCTTCGACTTCGGCACCGGCCGGCTCACCACGCTCGCGGTCGCCGGGTTCATCGGCGGCTTCCTCACGCTGGTGCTCCGGATGAAGGACCGGCTGCCCCCCGGCGACGGCGGCGACGACGGGGCGGTCGTCTGAGCTAGCATGCAGATCGTCGGACAATCTGACGAGAATGCTTTGGGAGGCGTGCCGTGCCACAGGTCACCGAGACCGTCGAGATCACCGGCCACCTGATGGACTCCGGGTTGCTGTCGCGCGTCCTCGACGACATCCGCGGGTACGGCGGCGAGTACACGCTGGACAAGTTCGACCTCGGGTACGACAAGGACGACCCGTCGACGGTCCGGATGACCGTCGGCGCGGAGGACGAGGAGTCGCTGCAGCGGCTGCTGATGCGGATCCAGACCAAGGGCGCGAACCTGGTCGACCCCGGGACGCCGGAGATCACCGAGGTGACCCAGGACGGTGTCTTCCCGGACGGCTTCTACTCGACCACGAACCTGCCGACCCGGGTCCGGCTCGGCGGTCGCTGGGTCGACGTCCTGAACCCGGAGATGGACTGCGGACTGCTCGTCGACGGCGACACCGTGCGGACCATCCCGATGTCGGACGTGCGCGCCGGGATGAAGATCATCACCAGCGCGCAGGGCGTCCGGGTCACGCCCCCGATCGTCGTGAACACCGACGAGGGCTTCGGGTTCATGGAGTCCGACGTGTCCTCGGAGAAGCCGCAGCGGGTGCTGGTCAAGCAGGTCGCGGACGGTATGCGCGAGGCGAAGGCGAACGGCCAGAAGGTGCTGTGGGTCGGCGGTCCCGGCATCGTGCACACCGGCGCGGCCCCGGCGATGGTCGCGATCGTCGAGGCCGGGTACGTCGACGTACTGTTCGCCGGCAACGCACTCGCGACGCACGACATCGAGTCGTCGCTGTACGGGACGTCGCTGGGCGTCGACCTGGCCCGCGGGCGCGGCGTCGAGCACGGGCACGAGCACCACATCCGCGCGATCAACACGATCCGCAAGGCCGGGTCGATCGCGGCGGCCGTCGAGCAGGGCGTGCTGACGTCGGGCGTGATGCACGCGCTGGTGCGGCAGGGCAAGTCGTTCGTGCTGGTCGGGTCGGTGCGCGACGACGGTCCGCTGCCGGACGTGTACACCGACGTCCTCGAGGGCCAGCGGGCGATGCGGGCCGAACTGGACGGCGTCGGGTACTGCCTGATGGCCGCGACCATGCTGCACTCGGTTGCTACCGGCAACATTCTTCCGGCGTCGATCCCGCTGACCTGTGTGGACATCAACCCGGCGACCGTGACGAAGCTCGCCGACCGCGGCTCGTCGCAGGCCCGCGGGATCGTCACCGACGTCGGGCTGTTCATCGAGCACCTGGCACGTGAGCTGTCTCCCAGCTACGCCGACGGGAAGTGACCCCGGCGGCGTACAGGCTGGTGGCATGGCTGGGAGGATGACAGAGGACTTCGCAACGTTCCTGCGCCGCTTCGAGGAGGCGAACACCGCGTTCGTGAACGGCGACCCGTCGCTGTGGTTGCCGTTGGTGTCGCGCAGCGAGCACACCTCGATCTTCGGCGGGTTCGGCGGGCACGAGGTCGGCTGGTCCGAGATCGGGCCACGCTACGAGTGGGCGGCGTCGCAGTTCCACGACACCGGGAACCCGGTCGAGTTCGAGTACCTGGACCTGCACGTGGGCGCGGACACGGCGTACACGGTCGCGATCGAGCGCTGCACTGTCCACCACGTCACCCAGCCCGGGCCGGTCCCGCACGTCCTGCGGGCGACGATGATCTTCCGGACCGAAGGCGACGAGTGGAAGATCACGCACCGGCACGCCGACCCGCTGAACCCCAAGGCCGGCCCGGCGGGTCCCTGACTCAGCCGCGGGGCAGTCCGCGGTCCGGCCGCGTTGTGGACAGGCCTGATCTGCGGCCGGCCTCTCCGGTGGTGGCCACCGGAGCGGTCACACCGCGTGTCCCCTGGCCTCTGTTCAAGCCTGCAACGTTGGCGGCTCGCAACTGCCGTACGTTCTGGCGCAGAGCCTCGGCGAAGTTCTTGACCGTCTGCACCCTCATCTCGTGATCGTTGAAGTCCGGGTCGCGCACCAGCGCAGTCGTCGGCAGTGCGACCCTGGCGACGGTCGCCGACAGGTAAGTCTTCTTCGGATCGATCCACAAGCCGTCCGGGCTGGGCCCCGAGTCCTCCATGGTGCTTCCCGGAGCGACGCCGACCATCTTGGCGGTGTAGATGGAGGTCTGCCCGACGACCCTTCGCGCGTTGCTGTCCGGCGCTGACTCGAAGTACCCCGTGCCGGTGTCCTTGCCGCACGACATCTCCACCGCCGAGATCAGGTCCTGGCCGGTGATCGGCCCGGCGAACTCGACCATCTCCTGCACCGCAAAGTCAGGGACCTGCCTCGGTATCTGGTGTACCGATCCGTCGCGGCTCCGCATCTCCTCCATGGGGTCCAGGTCGGCGACCTGCTGCCGCAACTCGTCGCCGAACTGCTGCATCGAGGCGACGATGTCGCGGACGTCGGGGGTGTTCGGGTCCGGGGCGGAGTGCTCGTTTCCGGGAGCCGCTGTCGGGAGTGGCTGATAGGCGAGCTTCACCCGCGAGTACCGCATGTGCGGGTCGAGGTACGGCGTGTTCTCGTGAGCGGCGACGACCAGCGAGCGCTCCGGGTCCTCGGAGGCACGCCCGACGACGTGGCGCCAGCCGTCCCGGTACACCTCGTTCTCGAAAAACTGATCGCCGCCACGTTCGGTCACGGTCCGCACCGCGGCGATCACCTGCTGGCCGCTGGCAGCCTGGTCGAAAGTCACCGTGTGAATCGCCGGCGAATTCCTGAGGTCGATATCGATCACCGGCCGAGCGTAGTGGCGCAAGGGGCTAGGGCACGGGACGGTGTTGGATGGGCTCATGACCGAACTCGTGCAGCTGGCGGTGTCCGACGGGGTGGCGACGATCACGTTGAACTCGCCGCACAACAAGAACGCGTTGTCGCAGCAGTTGACCGGTGAGCTGCTCGCGCACCTGGAGACGGCGGGCGCGGACGACGCCGTACGGGTGATCGTGATCCGGTCGGCGCTGGACGTGTTCTGCTCCGGGGCCGACCTGTCCGAGGCGACGACGGTCGGGATGGGCGTCGGCGCGCAGCGGATGGTCGACGTCCAGCGCGCGATCGTCGCGAACCCGAAGCCGGTGGTGGCGCGGGTCGCCGGGCCGGTGCGCGCGGGCGGCATCGGCATCGTGGCGGCGGCCGACCTCAGCGTCGCCGGGGAGAGCGCGACGTTCGCGCTGACCGAAGTACGGCTGGGGCTGGCGGCGGCGACGATCTCGCTCACGGTCCTCCCCCGCCTCACCGACCGGGCCGCGGCCTACACCTTCCTCACCGGCAACGGCTTCGACGCCCTGGAAGCCGCCCGCCTCGGGCTCCTCACCCTCACCGTGCCCGACGCCGACCTGGACGACGCGCTCACCACGGTCCTGACGTCCCTCCTCAAGGGGGCCCCGCAAGGACTCCGCGAGACCAAGAAGCTCCTCAACCGCACCCTCCTGGCCGACATCGACGCCCGCGGCAAGGACCTCGCCGAGCTCTCCGCCTCCCTCTTCGCCTCCCCCGCCGCCCAAGAAGCCATGCTCGCCTTCCTCAACCGCCGCAAGAGCTAGTTCCGCGCCGAGGATTCGCGCTGGGTTTAATCGTTGCGGGTGGATCAGAGCGGACCGAAGGTCGAGCCGTCAGCTTCGGCCTTCAGGAGGACTCATGACCCATCGATCCGTACCAGCCGTTCTCGCGGCCGTGGCACTTCCCGTCGTGCTGCTGAGCGCCTGGTCCGGTCCCGCGGTCGCGGACGGCACCGGCGCCCCGGCGTACCGGATCACCGAGCTTCCGTCGCTCGGCGGCTCGATCAGCACCGCGACCGGAGTCAACGACCGCGGCTGGATCACGGGTTCGTCCACTCTGGCCGGTGACCGGATCACGCACGCGGCGCTCTGGCGGTCCGGCCGCGTGACTGATCTCGGAACCCTCGGCGGGGACAACAGCGCGGCCGTGTTCTCGAGCCACAGCAACCGGTTCGTGGTGGGCGTCGCCGAGACGGCGGCGGTCAACCCGGACGGCGAGGACTGGAGCTGCAGTGTGTTCTTCGCCGCTGCCGCATCGCACCATGACTGCGTCGGGTTCGTGTGGCAGGACGGCCGGATGCGGCCGCTGCCGACGCTCGGCGGGCACAACGGGTTCGCGGCCGGCTCGAACCGGCGCGGCGACATCGTCGGCTGGGCCGAGAACGGCCGGCTCGATCCGACCTGCAGCGGCACGCAGATCCGGCAGTTCCGCGCCGTCCGCTGGGACGCACGGACACATCGGGCTCACGAGCTCCCACCGCTGCCCGGCGACTCGACCAGTGCGGCCACCGCGATCAACGACCGTGGGGACGCGGTCGGGATCTCCGGTGCCTGCGGGTTCGCCGTCGGCGGGGTGAGCGCGGCGCACGCGGTCCGGTGGGACGCGGACGGTACGCCGCACGACCTGGGACGGATCGGCGGTGTGCAGTGGAACACCCCGGTCGCGATCAACGAGCGTGGCCTGATCACGGGATTCGCCAACGTGCCGGGCGGCGCGACACCGGCCAGCTTCTACCCGAACGCCTTTGCCTGGTCGCCGCGGAGCGGGATCCGCACTCTCGGGACGCTGCCGGGCGACGTACTCAGCGAGGGCCTCGGGCTCAACGACCACGGGCAGATCGTCGGCGAATCGTGCCAGGCGCATCTCGCGAACTGCCGCGCGGTGCTGATCGAGGACGGCCACATGACCGCCCTCAGGCCACAGGCCGGCACGCCGCTCACATTGCTCGACGCCGACGACATCAACGATCAGGGCACCATCGCCGGGACCGCGCGGCACGGCGCGTCAACCGTCGCGTACGCCGCCGAACCGGTCGGTCCGCGCTGACCGCGACGATTCGAGCAGAGCCGAATCGTTGCCGGCCCGGCCGCCGTTCGGCACTGTGATGCTGTGAACGACGCGCGGACGGGAGAGGGCCGGGCGCAGTCGCGGTACGTCGACGAGGTGGCGCCGTGATCCGGCTGCGCCTGAGCCCAGGCGACCTGGAGCGGCTGCGGTTCGCGTACTCACCACTCGCCGAGGTCGCGGAAAGCCTGTACGTGCTGCATTCGGGCCGGATCCCCCGCCTGCACCGGGCGTGGTACGAACGGATCCGCGAGGACTTGCACCGGGTCGACTTCGACGTACTCCGGGCGATCGTGCCCGCGCCGAGGCCGCACGTCGCCAGCTTCCTGCTCGCCGGGGCGCGGGAGCCGTCGACGTCGATCGACGAGCAGCTCGCGATGGTGGCGGCCTGTCCCGCCGACCGGCTGCGCGAAGATCTCGAGGTCGTCTGGCGCGGCGAACTGCCGGCTGCCACGGAGCGGGTTCTGCAGCATGGCGGCGCCCGGCGGATCGCGGAAGTACTCGACCAGTACTGGCAGGTCGCCGTTCGCCCGTACTGGCCGCAGATCCGGGCCGTGCTCGACGCCGACGTCGCCTACCGCGCCTCGCGGCTGGCCCGGGGTGGTATCGAGGCGCTGCTGGCCGACCTGCATCCCGAGCTCGAACTGGCCGAGCACGCGATCCACGTTCGCAGCACCCAGCCCGAAGGCCCCGACCATCAGCTCCGGGGCGCCGGGCTGTTGCTGGTCCCGTGCGTCTTCGCCTGGCCGCACGTGATGGCAGACCTCGGCAGCACCAACACCCCGAGCATCACCTTCGGCCCGCGAGGGATCGGCAACCTGTGGCCGGCCGCCGAGGTGTCGCGCACGGGTGCCGAATCCCTCGGCGCGCTGCTCGGCCGGAGCCGGGCGGCGATCCTGCTCAGCCTCGGGCTGCCCCGCTCGACGTCGGACCTGGCGGCCGATCTCCAGCAGAGCATGCCGGCCGTCAGCGCCCATCTCGCGGTCCTGCGCCGCTCGGGCCTCGTCACTTCCTGGCGGGCCGGCCGGCGTGTGCTGTACCAACGAACTCCGCTCGCCACCAGCGTGATCGCGGCCGGCGACAGCTTGCCGGAACCGCGCGAGTCAGCCGGTGACCTGGATCAGGAGTGGGAGGTGGTCGGAGGCGGCGGCTAGGTCCTCGTGGGTGGCGGGGACGGGGAGGAGGTGACCGGTCAGCGGAGGTTCGAGCTGGGCGGTGTCGATGCGTTTGTGGGGGTTGCTGGAGCTGAAGGTGAAGGCGTCGCCGAGGTCGGTGAGGCCTTCGGCCGTGAGGCGGTTCCAGATCGGGCCGTCGGGTTCTTCGTTCAGGTCGCCGGCCAGCAGGTACGGCGTGCCGAAGGAACGGCACAGCCGCAGGACCTGAGCCAGTTCGTGTTGGCGGCCGCGGGGGTGCAGGCCGAGGTGGCAGACGACCACCGCGAGGCGTGTGGGGCCGGCCTGCAGTACGCCGCCGACCGCGCCGCCGGGGAGCTGGGTGGCGACGAAGTTCAGCCGGCGGCGGACGAACGGGCGCCAGATCCGGCGGCCGCGGATCCCGCCGAGGTGGATGCCGTCGGCAACCAGGATCGCGTTCCGGGCGGACGCCGCGACGTACCGCAGGCCGAAGGTGGCGGCCATCGCCCGGCGTTTACGACGGGTGCCGAACCAGGTCGGCGCCTCCTGGACCAGCATCACGTCCGGTGCGCACGCACGCACCACCCGCGCGAGCGCCGTACGGTCGTCGCCCCACCGGTGCACGTTGTACGACAGCACCCGCAGGGTCACGCGTCAGGGTCGCCGTTCACGTCGGCCTTGAGATCGGCGTGGTGCAGGTCGGCGTCGGTGCGCATTCCGGTACGCCGGGCCGCGGACTTCCGGGCGGCCCGCTCCAAGCGGGTCGAACGCGCCGCGGCCGTCTTGGCCGTCACGGCCGTGGTCTTCACCCGGACCCGCCGCAGCCAGGTCGCCTCCTCGCGGGCCAGGTCGGCCGCGCCGACCATGCCGGCCTCCGGGCCGAGCACCGCGCGCACGATCCGCGCCTCGGGCCGGAACCCGCGGCCGGTCAGCGTCCGCTTGAACGCCTCCCTGGCCGGCGCCAGCAGCAACTCGCCCGCATCGGACACGCCGCCGCCGATCACGAACGTCCCGGGGTCCAGCGCGGCGGCGAGGTTCGCGAGGCCGATGCCGAGCCAGCGGCCGACGTCCTCGAGCAGCTCGACCGCGACCGGGTCGCCGTCCTTGGCCAGCTCGGTGACCATCGGGCCGTTGATCTTCCGCGGGTCGCCGCCGGCCGCCCGGAGCAGGTTGTGTGCGACCGGCGAACCGGACAGCGCCAGCTCCCGCGCCTCCCGGGTGAGCGCGTTGCCGGAGGCGTACTGCTCCCAGCAGCCGCGGTTCCCGCACTCGCAGCGGTGACCGCCGGGCACCACCTGCATGTGCCCGAACTCGCCCGCGATGCCGAACTTCCCACGCTGCAGGGCGCCGTCGTTCAGGATCGCCCCGCCGATCCCGGTGCCGAGCGTGACGCAGACCAGGTGGCTCTCGCCCTGCCCGCCGCCGAACCGCCATTCGGACCAGGCGGCCGCGTTCGCGTCGTTCTCGACCACGACCGGCAACCCGAGCCGGCGCTCGACCGCGTCCTGCAGCGGCTCGTGCCGCCAGGCCAGGTGCGGCGCGAACAGCACCGACGACCGGGTGCCGTCGACGAACCCGGCGGCGCCGATGCCGACGGCGATCACGTCGTGCCGGGACTCCAGGTCGTGGACGATGTCCGCGATCGCGTCCTCGGTCTCCTTCGGATCCGTGGTCGGCGTGTCCCGGCGCAACCGGGCGAGGATGTTGCCCTCCGGGTCGACCACTCCGGCCGCGACCTTGGTGCCGCCGATGTCGATGCCGATCGTCAGAGCTTGTGTCAGAGCCAAGGTTCGACCTTCCTCGCGACCCCCGCCGGACTGTCTCCAGTATCCGTCATAGGGTGGGAACGGGTTGCCGAGCCAGGTCGGCGGCGCCGATCAGACCGGCGTCGTTGCCCAGTTCGGCGAGCCCGAAGGCCGCGTGCGGCCGGTTCGACCTGGCCGGCAGGTTCTTCTCGAACGCCTGCTGCGCGGACTTCATCAGCAGCTCCTTCGCCGCGCTGACGCCGCCGCCGATCACGATCTGGCTCGGGTCGAACATCGTCGCCAGACTGGCCAGTCCCTCGCCGAGCCAGCGGCCGAGGTCCTCGAGCAGCTCGACCGCGCACGGGTCGCCCGCCATCGCGGCCTCGGTGATCATCGGCCCGGTCAGCTTCGCCGGGTCGGTGATGCCGCACACGCTCAGCATCTGCGCCGCCGCGAGCGAGCCCGACTCCGCGCGGGCCCGGCCCTCGCGGACCAGCGCCGTACCGGACGCGTACTGCTCCAGGCAGCCACGGGCGCCGCAACCGCACCGGTGCCCGCCGGGTACGACGCGCATGTGGCCGAGCTCGGCCGCGACCCCGTGGGCGCCGCGCAGCAGCTGGCCGTCGATCACCACGCCGCCGCCGATCCCGGTACCGACCGTGATGCAGATCATGTGCTCGGCGTCCTTCGCGGCGCCGAACGCGAACTCGCCCCAGGCCGCCGCGTTCGCGTCGTTCTCGACCACGACCGGGACCTTCAGCTCCTTGGCGACCCGGGCACCGAGCGGCTCGTCCCGCCAGGCCAGGTTCGGCGCGAACAGCACGGTCGAACGGTCCGACGACACGAACCCGGCGGCGCCGATCCCGACCGCCTCGACGTCGTGTGCGGCGATCAGTTCGGCGGCCGCGTCGCAGATCACCGCCGCGATCGCGTCGGTGTCGTCGGCCGGGGTGTCGCGGTGCGTGCGGGCGATGATCGCGCCCTGCTCGTCCACCACGCCGGCCGCGATCTTCGTACCGCCGATGTCGATGCCGATCGTCAGTCCCATGGTTCGGGGTCCTCACTCACGTCGATCCGGTCCACCCGGGACCGGGCCGATTCTTGATCCTGGGCCGGCTCCTCCTGCTGCGCGGTCCGCGACGCTGCGTCCTCCCGCGCCTGCCGGGCCGCGTCCGCGGCGGCCTCCAGCAGCGACCTCAGCGAGCCCAGGACGTGCGCGGCCGCGGTGGACAGCTGCTCGATCGTCTCGGGGCTGGTGTTCCGCACCCGATGGATCAGCTGACACACCGGGCACCAGACACAGTCCGGGCCGAGCTTGTGCTCGTGGTCCTGCTCGTGCTGCTCCGCCCGCTCGTCGGCGTCCGGCTCCGCGGCGGGTGTCTCCGCGGCCGGGGTCTCCGCGGCCGGTGTCTCTGCGGCGGGGGTCTGCGCGGCGGCGTTCTGCAGTACGGCGAACAGTTTCGCGGCTTCTTCCGCGACCGAGCCGACCGGCTCCTTCACCGGCCCTCCCCGATCGCCGCTTCCCGTCGCGCGAGCTGCTCGTGGTACTCCGCCGCCAGCCCCTGTGCGAGCTCCTGCGCGGACTCCAACGGCCCGGTCCCGCTCGGGACCTCGGGGACGGCAGGCCGCGCGGACTCCTTCGGTGCGAACCGCACCTGAAGGCGTCCCTCGTCCAGCCGCGCACCCGCGACCACGCCCCGGGCCAGCGCGGCCGGCAGCGGCAGGACCCGACGGTACGACCCGACGGTGATGATCAGCTCGTCCCCGTGCCGCGCCAGCTCCAGCTCGTCGGCGGATGCCAGCGGCAACGGCATCGTCAGTGTGTACGTCCGCCCGTCGGTGTCGATGTGCCGGTCCACCCACAACGACGTGTCGTCGGTGGCCCGCGAGAACGGGTCGTCCCCGCCGTACATCTCGACCGCGAACGCCGCCAGTTCCTCGACGCCGACCGGTTCGCAGACGCGGTACGGCGACTCCCAGATCGGCAGCGGCCGGAACGAGTCCGCGACCTCCTCGAGGATGCCCCGCTGGGCGGCGACCCACTGCCGGCGCCAGGTGTCCGCGCCGGCGGCCGGGAACACCCGGTTCGCGACCACGCCGTCCACGCGGTACCCGTACAGCGACAGCCTGGTCAGCGACCGGCGCGCCTCCGCGACCACGACCGCCTCCGGCGTCAGCACCAGCCGCACCGACGCGTCAGGGCCGGCCAGCAGCGTGCGGATGTCGGCCAGGTCGCCCTGCAGCTTGCGCAACGCGTCGAACACGTTGTCGTCCGGCACCGGCAGGCTGGACCCGCGGCTCAGACTGGTCCCACGGTTGATGAAGGGCCGGAACGTGCGCATCATCTTGCGCTCGGCGTTGAAGATGCGGTCCAGGTACCAGTTGAGTGCCTCGGGCAACCCCAGCAGCCGCAGCGTCTCCGCGGTCGGCGCGCAGTCGACGACGATCACGTCCCAGCGGCCGGACCGGACGTGGTCGCGCACCTCGAGCAGCGCGAGCACCTCCGCGGCGCCGGGCAGCACGGTCAGCTCCTCCGCCTCGATCGGGTCGACGCCGACCATGTGCAGCACCGACCGCAGGTAGCTCTGGATCTCGCCCCAGGACCGCTCGAACTTGCGCTGCGCGTCGATCTGCTGGACGAACAGCAGGTCGTCGATCTCGGTCGGCTCCTGGCCGACCTCGGAGTCGAACGCGTCCGACAGCGAGTGCGCGGCGTCCGTGGACAGCACCAGCGTGCGCAGTCCGCGGAGCGCGGCGAGCGTCGCCGTACCGGCCGCGGAGGTCGTCTTGCCTACGCCGCCCTTACCTGTGTAAAGCAGAACCCGGGTCACTGGATTACGACTCGACGCGCTTCTTCAGGCCCTTGAGAGCCGTGTCGATGATGACCTTCTCGGCCTTGCGCTTGAGCATCCCGATCATCGGGATCGCCACGTCCACAGCAAGCCGGTACGTCACCTCGGTCCCCTCCGCGCCCAGATCCTTGAGGACATAGGCACCGTCCATCCCCTTGACCATCTTCGCCTCGACCAGCGTCCAGGTCACCTCGTTGCGGGACCAGACGTAGGCCAGCGTGTACTCGTCGGAGATCGCCCCCGCGTCGACCTTGAACCGCACCTTGTTCGGCCGGCCCGCCTCGTCGGTGGACAGCACCTCGGTCTCCCGCATCGAGTCGGCCCACTCCGGATAGGCCGCGAAGTCCGCGATCACCGCCATGATTTCCTTGGGGGTCGCGTTCACCTGGATGGTCGAGGTGGTCTGTTCCGCCATCGATTCACCTCTTACCTTTGCTGGGACGGATGCTGCGAACGGCTGCCGGACCCCCCGATGGATCCGTGTCCTCCCCGGAGACTATCGCGGGATCGGATCCGGTACGGCGTTCGCCCGCCGCGCGGCCCTCCTCGATCTCGTCCTTGAACCGCCACAGCCGCTCCCGGTACGCCGCGACGTACCGCTCCTTGAGCCGCTCGGCCGCCCGCCCGCGGACCGGTTTCGCCGGGTCGACCCGCAGGTACCAGTGCACGACCACGCCGTCCCGGACCGGCTCGAGCCACCACTCCGCCGTACCGGTCAGGGCACCCGTGACGGACCAGCGCACGCCCTCCGGGCCGCGGCGTTCGGACGGGGTCATCGTGAGGTCTGGCCACCACTCGCGCCAGAGGGTGTCCGAACCGAGCCGCTCGGCGACGTAGGCTGGATCAGCAACGACCAGGTCGTCGCAACTGATGTCGAGCTGTGGCATGGCTGAAACCTAGTTCCGTGGGTCACATAAAGGTGGCTACTAGTGGGTAGGTGACTGTAGCGTGCGCCGGAAGTCGACAATTCGTGACCGACTGAGGAGACGCGGATGCGTGAGTACACCGTTCCTGCTGTGACAGAACCGCCCACCGGGAGCCTGAGCGACCCCGTGTGGGCGAACGCGTCCTCTCATCCTGACACCGCCGTGTTCAGCCGGCGGACCGGGGCGACCTGGACCGACGTCACCGCCGCGGAGTTCGCGCAGCAGGTCACCGGTGTGGCGAAGGGCCTGATCGCGGCCGGGGTGAAGCCCGGCGAGCGGGTCGCGCTGCTCAGCCCGACGCGGTACGAGTGGACGCTGGTCGACTACGCGATCTGGAGCATCGGCGCGGTCACGGTGCCGATCTACGAGACCTCCTCCCCCTCGCAGATCCAGTGGATCCTGACCGACTCGGAGGCGGTCGTCGCGATCGTCGAGAACGCGGCCCACGGTGCGGTCGTGGACTCCGCGCGGGCCGAGGCGCCGGCGTTGCAGGAGGTCTGGCAGATCGAGGCCGGTGCCGTCGACCAGCTGACCGCGCTCGGCCAGGACGTCACCGACGCCGAGTTCGACAAGCGCCGTACCGCCGTCACACCGTCCGACCTCGCCACGCTGATCTACACCTCCGGTACGACGGGACGCCCGAAGGGCTGCAAGATCAGCCACGCGAACTTCCTCGACGAGCTCGGCCCGGCGGTGAAGATCCTCGACGGCCTCTTCGACACCACCGGGGCCAGCACGCTGCTGTTCCTGCCGCTGGCGCACGTGTTCGCCCGGATCATCCAGGTCGGCTGCGTGATGAAGCGGGTCAAGGTCGGGCACAGCGCCGACGTGAAGAACCTCGTGGAGGACCTCGGCGCGTTCAAGCCGACGTTCATCCTGAGCGTGCCGCGGGTGTTCGAGAAGGTCTTCAACTCGGCCGCGCAGAAGGCGCACGCGGACGGCAAGGGCAAGATCTTCGACGCCGCCGCCGAGACCGCGATCGCGTACTCGCAGGCGCAGGACAAGGGCGGCGCAGGCTTCGGGCTGAAGGCCAAGCACGTGCTGTTCGACAAGCTCGTCTACAGCAAGCTCCGCGCGGTGCTCGGCGGCCAGGTGCAGTACGCCGTGTCCGGCGGCGCCCCGCTCGGCGACCGGCTCGGGCACTTCTTCCGCGGCATCGGCGTACCGGTGCTGGAGGGGTACGGGCTGACCGAGACCACTGCCGCGGTGTCGGTGAACCTGCCGGACGACATCCGGATCGGGACCGTCGGCCGGCCGCTGCCGGGTGTCACGGTCGGGGTCGCGGACGACGGCGAACTGCTGTTCAAGGGCGGCCAGGTGATGCAGGGGTACTGGAAGAACGACGACGCGACCGCGGCCGCGATCGACGAGGACGGCTGGTTCCACACCGGGGACCTCGGCGAGTTCGACGTCGACGGGTTCATCCGGATCACCGGCCGGAAGAAGGAGATCCTGGTGACGGCCGGCGGCAAGAACGTCGCGCCGACGCTGCTCGAGGACCAGATCCGGCTGCACCCGCTGGTCAGCCAGTGCATGGTGGTCGGCGACGGTAAGCCGTTCATCGCGGCGCTGATCACGATCGACCCGGAGACCATCGTCCCGTGGGCCACCGAGCGCGGGAAGCCCACCGACGTCGCGTCGCTGACCACGGACCCGGACCTGATCGCCGAGGTCCAGAAGGCGATCGACGACGCGAACGCCTCCGTCTCGCACGCCGAGGCGATCAAGAAGTTCTCCATCCTCCCGATCGACTGGACCCAGGAGTCCGGCGAACTCTCCCTCAAACTCTCCCTCCGCCGCCACATCGTCATGAAGAACCACACCGCCGACGTCGAGGCCCTCTACGCGAAGTGAAGAAGAGGAGAAACCGGAAGGAGGGAAAAGAAGGTTATCAGGAATGAAATAGCTAAAAGAACAAGGAAAGAAAACATACTTTAACCTGGTGGCCGGCCTTGGCGTTCAGCCGGAGGTCTGCCTGATCAAACTCCAGGCCGACGAACTTGAACAGTTCGAGCCACCACTCCAAATCCTGGCTGTTCGCAATCGCGGGTGTAGACGGGTCTGAGCCTTCAGGGGCGCTGCGTTCGCCCGCTGGCGGGTTATGTCATCGCCGGCCCACTACAGAGCGCCAGCGGACAAGCAATCCGCCATCCGCCCCAACCCCTCACCCGAGGGCACCCAACTGTCCCCGCCGTCGAGTCGTGGCGAACGGCTCACACCCCCTGCGCCGAGTCGTGAGAAAGTGCGCCAGAAACCAGCCACAATCCAGTACGTGGCCACCTGGGCACCGACCGGGCCCTTCCGTCGCACACCCTCAACTGCGAAGAGCCTCTTTACTCTTCTTTCCAACTACTCGTCCTGTGCCGTAGGTCGTACTCCCGGGGTCAGCCGATCGGTTGATTGCCGGTCGAGCTTGTTGGGCGATGTGGGTGCGGTACGTCGTCCGCGAGGCTCGGGGTATGACGATTGTTGAGGTGGCCGGCCTGCGGAAGGGGTACGGCGGGCGGACGGTGGTCGACGATGTCTCGTTCAGTGTCGAGGAAGGCGAGATCTTCGGGATTCTCGGGCCGAACGGGGCCGGGAAGACGACCACCGTCGAGTGTGTCGAGGGGCTGCGAATCCCGGACGCCGGGCAGGTCCGGATCGCCGGGCTCGATCCGGTGGCGGATCATGCGGCCGTCACGCAGGTGCTGGGGGCGCAGCTGCAGGAGAGCGAACTGCAGGCGAAGCTCACCGTCCGCGAGGCCCTCGAGCTGTACGGCGCCCTGTATCCGAAGCCGGCCGACTGGCGGCCGTTGGCGGAGCGGCTCGGGCTGACCGCGCAGTTGAACTCGCGGTTCGGTGTGCTCAGCGGAGGCCAGAAGCAGCGGCTGTTCATCGCGCTCGCGCTGATCGGCAACCCGCGGGTCGTCGTACTCGACGAGTTGACCACCGGCCTCGACCCGCGCGCCCGGCGCGACACCTGGGAGGTCGTCGAGGACATCCGCGCCCGCGGGGTCACGGTGCTGCTGGTCACGCATTTCATGGAGGAGGCGCAGCGGCTCTGCGACCGGATCGCGCTGATCGACAAGGGCCGGATCACCGCGCTCGACACCCCGCAGGGCCTGATCAGCCGGACCGCCGGCGCCACGGTCATCTCGTTCACGCCGTCCGGTCCGCTCGACGACGAGGAGCTGGCCGCACTGCCGGCGCTCGCGTCGGTCGAGGACAAGGACGGTCGCCTCACACTCGGCGGATCCGACGAGACCGTGACCGCGCTGCTGTCGCTGCTCGCCCGCAAGCGGATCACCGCCCACCAGTTGCGCGTCACCGACGCCACCCTCGACGACGCCTTCCTCGACCTGACAGGAGCCGCCCGATGACCACCGTCGCGACCACCTCCGCCGTACGGCGTCCCTCGCCGCGGATCGCCGTACTGCGAGCCGAGGCGCGGCTGTACCTCCGCGAGTTCGGCACGTTGTTCTGGGTGCTCGGGTTCCCGCCGTTGCTGCTGGTGATCCTCGGGTCGATCCCGAGCTTCCGGCGGGTCGACGACGGGCTCGGCGTCCGGCTGATCGACCTCTACGTACCGGTGCTGGTGATGGTCGGGCAGATCGTCGTCGGCCTGCAGGCGATGCCGCCGATCATCACCGGCTACCGCGAGCGAGGGATCCTGCGCCGGATGTCCGTGACCCCGGTCCGCCCGTCCGCGCTGCTGTCCGCGCAGATGGGCCTGCACGGCGCGACCGGGCTGCTGTCGGCGCTGATCTGCCTCACGATCGGTCGGCTCGCGTTCCACGTCCAGCTACCGCGCCAGCTCGCCGGCTACCTGCTGGCCCTGCTGCTCACGGCGGCCGCCGCGCTGGCACTCGGCGCTCTCGTGTCGGCCCGGGCCAAGACCGCACGGCTCGCGACTGCGTTCGGTATGGCGGTGTTCTTCCCGAGCCTGTTCTCGGCCGGACTGTGGCTCCCGGTCCAGTCGATGCCGCACACGTTGCGGCAGATCGTCGTCCTGCTGCCGTTCGGTGCCGCGTCGCGGGCGCTCGACCAGGCCGCGGCCGGGCAGTGGCCGGCGTGGTCGCACCTCGGTGTGCTGGCCGGCTGGACGGTCGTGGTGTCGATGACGGCGGCGCGATGGTTCCGCTGGGAGTAGGTTCGTGCAAACTGGGCTGGTGACGACGGCCGACAGCGAGCTCGACCGGCGCCAGGCGGCGTTCCAGCGCTGGGCGCCGTACTTCCTGCTCGGCCTCGGCACCCTCCTGGCGCTCGCGACGTCGGGAAGCCTGACGCCGGTCACCCGCGAGCGGGAGTTCGGGCTCGCGATGGTCGGGGTCGCGCTGGTCCTGCAGGTGTGGTGGACGTGGAGCGGCCGCGGCCACCGCGGGCCGAACGCGGTCTCGGTGACCTTCTACGTGATCCGCTGGGTGATCGCCTGCACGCTCACGGCGCTGAACGGGTTCTTCGCGTTCTACGTCGTGGCGGGGTACTACGACGCCGACGAGATGATCCCCGGCCGGAAGCGGCAACGCCTCGCGCTCTTCGCCTGCACGATCCCGATCGCCGGCGCCCAGACCGGCAAATGGCCGCCGCACGGCTCGATGTGGCTGGCGTTCGCCGGGCTCGTGGTCGCGAACAACGTACTGCTGACCGTCGTGAAGCACTTCGCCGAACAGCAGGAGGCCCGGTCGCAGGCGCGGGCCGACACCATCGCCGAGCTCGAGCAGGCCCACGAGGAGAACGCCGCGCTGCAGGCCCAGCTCCTCGTCCAGGCACGCGAGGCGGGGATCGCGGACGAGCGCCGCCGACTGGCCGCGGAGATCCACGACACGATCGCTCAGGGCCTGACCGGCATCATCGCCCAACTGCAGGCGGCCACGAACACCTCCGACCCGGACGTGGTCCAGGACCGCGTGGGCCGGGCGAGTGAGCTGGCCCGGCACAGCCTCGGTGAGGCCCGCCGCTCGGTGCAGAACCTCGCACCGGCCGGCCTCTCGTACGACGGTCTGCCCGAGGCGATGCGCAAGACCGTCGACCAGTGGTCGGAGCGGACCGGCGTACCTGCCGAGTTCACGCTGACCGGGACGGCGCAGCACCTGCACGGCGAGTTCTCCGCGACCCTGCTGCGGATCACGCAGGAGGCGCTCGCGAACGTCTCGAAGCACGCCGCCGCGACCCGCGTCGGCGTGACGCTCAGTTTCATGGACGACGAGGTGACGGTGGACATCCGCGACGACGGCAAGGGCTTCGACCCGCTGGCACTGCCGGCCCGGTCCGGTACCGGCGGGTTCGGGCTGGACGGCATGCGCGCCCGCGCCGAACGGATCGCCGGCTCGCTCACCGTCGAGGCCGAACCGGGTTTCGGTACGGCGATCTCGGCTCACGTACCGTTGGTGCTCAATGCCTGACATCACCCTGCTCCTGGTCGACGACCACCCGGTCGTGCGCAACGGCCTGCGCGGAATGTTCGAGGCCGCCGACGGTTTCACCGTGCTCGCCGAGGCACCCGACGGCGTCCGCGCGGTCGAACTCGCCGCCGAGCTCGAGCCCGACGTGATCCTGATGGACCTGCGGATGCCGGGCGGCGGCGGGCTGGACGCGATCACCGAGCTGACCCGCCGCGGCATCCGCTCGAAGGTGCTGGTCCTCACCACCTGGGACACCGACACCGACACGCTGCCCGCGATCGAGGCCGGCGCCACCGGATACCTGCTGAAGGACGCCCCGCAGGACGAGCTGTTCAACGCGGTCCGCCAGGCCGCCGCCGGCCGTACCGTCCTGTCCCCCGCCGTCGCGTCCCGGCTCGTCTCCGCGGTCCGCTCTCCCGCCCCGGCCCCACTCGCCGCCCGCGAACGCCAGGTCCTCGAGCTGGTCGCGAAGGGTACCTCGAACCGCGACATCGCCCGCGAACTGTTCATCAGCGAGGCCACCGTGAAGACCCACCTCAGCCACGTCTTCACCAAACTCGGCGTCACCGACCGGGCCGCGGCCGTCGCCAAGGGGTACGACCAGGGCATCCTCGGGCGCGACTGACCGCACAAGGTTGGACCGGGGTACCGGTTCGGCATGAAGGCAACCCCAAAACCACAGGTGGCCCGTTCCGTCCGTCCGCCGACGGACGCCAGCGGGCCCTTCGTCTGCAGCTGGAGCGCGGTCGGTGACTGCGCCGTCGTCCGGGTCGCCGGCGCGATCGACATCGGCACGCTGACCTCACTCGCCGACGAGCTGAAGCATGTGATCACCACCAAGCTCCCTCGCCTCGTCGTCGACCTCCGCCGGGTCACCCGGATGGAGGCCGCCGCGCTCGACGTACTCGCCGACGCCCACGACCTGGCCGTCGAGAACGGCGGCTGGCTGCGAACCTCCGGCGCCGGCCAATGGCTGCCCGAGCTGATGCGCCATACCCGGCCGGTCGCCCACTACCCGAACCTCGCGGACGCGCTCCCGGCGTACCGGCGTCGCTGACTACTTGCCGCCGGTGAAGGTGATGCCGTTGGTGATCTGCTTCTGGGCGGCGAAGAAGATCAGCAGACACGGGATCGTGATCAGCACGGACGTCGCCATCAACAACGGTGTGTCGGTGCCGTTGACGGACTGGAAGCCGGCGAGGGCCAGCGGAAGGGTCTTCCACCGGTCGGAGTTGATGTAGATCGCCGGGCCGAGGAAGTTGTTCCAGTAGCCCATGAAGAGCAGGATCGACACGGCGACCACGGCCGGGCGCGCCAGCGGCAGGTACACCAGCAGGAACGTCTTGAACCAGCCGCACCCGTCGACCACCGCGGCATCGGCCAGCTCCTCCGGCATCCGCGCGAAGAACTGCCGGAACAGGAAGATGTAGAACGGCGACCCGAAGAACGCCGGCAGGATCAGCGGGTAGAGCGTGTCGACCATGCCGAGGTTGTTGAACAGCATGAACTGCGGCACCATCGTCACCTCCCCCGGCAGCAGCATCGTCGCCAGGACGACGGCGAACAGCACGCCGGAGAACCGGACCCGCAGCCGCGCGAACGCGAACCCGGCCAGCGAGCACGAGAACACCGTCCCGGCGATCGGGATCAGCGTGGTCAGCACCGAGTTCAGCGCGTACCGCCAGAACGGGAACGACGTCACCGCGCGCACGTAGTTGTCCCAGCGGAACTCGTGCGGTACGACGCTCGCGCCCGCACTGCCGACGCCCGCGAGCGACCGCAGCGAGGTGGCGATCATCCACAGGAACGGGTACACGAAGACCACGGAGCCGAGGACCAGGACGACGTACAGCAGAACGGACTTCTGGAGGCTGGTGCGCGTCATCTCTTCGTCCTGCTCCTCTTCCTGCTCCGGAACTCGGTCTCGTAGTACACCGCGAACGCGCTGCCGCGCAGGGTCACCGCGGTGAGCGCCAGGATCACCGCGAACAGGATCCAGGCCAGCGCGGACGCGTAGCCCATCCGGAAGTTCTGGAACGCGTTGTCGTACAGGTAGTAGACGAAGAACAGCAGCGAGTCCTTCGGGCCGCCGTTCGCGATGAAGCCCTGGGTGAAGATCTGCAGCGAGCCGATGATCCCGGTCAGCGCGTTGAACAGGATGATCGGCGACATCTGCGGCAGCGTCACGTGCCAGAACTGCTTGATCGGTCCGGCACCGTCCAGCGCGGCCGCCTCGTAGAGATTCGGCGGCACGTCCTTCAGCCCGGCCAGGTAGATCACCATCGCGCCACCGACCGTCCACAGGCTCATCAGGATCACCGTCGGCAGCGCCCACGCCGCATCGTCGAACCAGCCCGGACCGTCGATCCCGAAGCGTCCGAGGACGTCGTTCATCAGGCCGTACCGCGGGTTGAACACCCACAGGAACAGCACCATCTGCGCGACCCCGGACACCAGCGACGGCAGGTACCAGATCGTCCGGAAGAGTCGCATTCCCGGAAGATCGGTGTTCAGCAGCATCGCGACCAGGAACGCCAGTGCGGTCTGCAGCGGCACGCTGATCACGGCGTACAGCAGGGTCACCTTGAGCGCCTGCGCGACCTTCGGGTCCTGGAACGCCTCCGTGTAGTTGGCCAGGCCAACGAACTTCGGCGGGGTGATGAGGTCCCACGCGGTCAGGCTGACGTACACCGACGACGCCATCGGGCCGAGCGTGAACAGGCAGAACCCGATCAGCCACGGCGACACGAACAGCCAGAACGCGATCGTCCGGTCCGCGCGCGGCCACTTCCGCCGCGCCCCGTACGCCGCCAGTCCGATGACGGCGTACAGGACGATCAGCAGCAGCAGGAACGGGACCAGCGGGACCAGCGCGCTCGGGACGCCCCAGGACGACGCCAGGTTCCGGATCCAGCCGACGGTCGGATTCACTTCTTCAGTGCCTCGGTGCACTTGGCGGCGAGCTGCGGCAGAACCTTTGCGACGTCGTCCTTGCCGGTGCCGAGCGCGGTGTAGCTGGTCATCCCCTTCTCGGCGTCACCGGAGATCTGTGCCTCCTTCGGCACCGACACGTCCACCACCCCGGACTTGAGCGCGGTCGTGAACGCGGCCAGGTTCCGGGTGGCGGGCAGCACCTTCTCCAGGGTCGGCGAGGACGCCTCGATGATCGGTACGCCGAGCGCCGTGCTGCCCTGGATCAGCTGGTCCTGTGCGACCTGCTGCGTACTCGCGAACTCGACGAACTTCTTCGCGGTCTCGAGCTGCTTTCCGGTCGCGTTCTTCGCGATGCCGAGCCCGTCCACCTCCATCGGGAACCCCTTGCCCGGGACCGGGACCAGCGTCCAGTCCGGCTTGCTGATCTTCGCGAAGTCCGCCACCGTCCACGGCCCGAAGTCGCTGAACGTGGCGAGCCGGCCGGCCGCGAACCACTGCGCCTGGTCCTGCCCCTGGATGTCGGTGGACGTCGGCGCGTACCGGTTCTTCTGCATGTCGACCACGTACTGCGCGGTCTTCACGCCGGTCTCGTCGCCGAAGGTGCATGCGGTCGCGTCCGCGTTGTAGTAGCCGCCGCCGGCCGCGGTCAGCCAGCCGCGGTACCAGAGGTTGCTGGAGCCGTACACGCGGGTCTTGCCCTCTCCGTGCGAGAGCTTGGCCGCGATGGCCTTGAACTCGTCCAGTGCCAGTGGCGTCGTTGCGCTCGGCAACGGCACGCCGGCGGCCTCGAACGCGTCGGTGTTGATCGCCATCACCTTCGGCTTGGCGGCAAATGGCATCGCGTAGTACTTGCCCTGGTACTGCATCGCCGACGAGATGTTCGGCTGCACGTACTTGCCGGGATCGACGGACTGTTCGGCGAAGCTCGGCGCGAAGCCGGCCAGGCTGGTGTTGCTGATCTCCATCACCGTCGACTGGGTGCCGGCCGCGATCGACGTCTGGAGCTTCTGCTCGTAGTCGGACTGGATCCAGTTTGTGGTCACCTTGGTGCCGGGGTTGGCGTGCTCGAACGCGGCCGCGATCGCCTTCAGTGAGGCGGCCTCGGAGTTGGTGCCCCAGAAGGAGAAGGTGATCTCGGCGCTGTCGTTCGCGGTGTTGGACGCCGGGGCGTTGCCGGTGGCGCAGCCGGCCGCCAGCAGGACGGCGAACGCGGCGGGGAGCAGTTTCTTCATGAACGGTCCTCGGGGTGGACGACCCGGGCGGTACTGCCGGGTGCGACGGAATGGGTCTGGGTGCCGACGGTCACGGTGAGCGGACCCGGTCCGCTGTGCACGGTGACTTCGGTGCTGTGCTTGCCCTCTTGCCGGATCCGGAGGGTCCAGGCGCCGATCGGCAGATTGTCGACAGTCAGATTGCCGACCTCGGCGGGCAGGTGGGACGTGACGGTCAGGGCGGCGTTCGGTGCGTCGGGCCGGAGCCCGAGCAGGCCCGCGACCAGGTGCTCGACCACCGTGAACGAGATCTCCGGGTAGTCGTCGCGGCTGTCGATCAGGTGCTTCGTCCAGCGCCACGCCGACTCGTCACGGCCGTGGTCGAAGAGGAACTCCGGCCAGTAGCTGAACGATTCGATGTTCTGCGGCGGCTCGGACTCCATCTGCCGCTCGAGGTAGTCGAGGAAACGCTCGGCGCGCTCCCCCGTGCCACTCAGCCCGAACACCGGGACGAGCGTGTGCGATTCCAGTCCCCAACTGAAGTCGAGCCCGTCCCTGGTGACGCCGCGAGCGAAGTGGTCGCCGTTCCACCACTCCTTGTAGACGGCCTGGAGCTTGTCGGCCTCCGCGTGCCGGCCGAGCTTGCGGAGCGCGCCGTACTGCGCGGCGAGGCCGTCGCCCGCACGCAGCAGCGGGGCCTCACGTTCGTTGTACGTCGCCGTGCCGAGGAAGATGTCCGCGGTGCCGGCGGCTTCGGGAATGCCGTCGCCGTCCGCGTCGTGGGCGGTGACGAACTCGTCGGTGCTGTGCCGGTAGTACGCCGCCAGGTCGGGGTCGTCGATCCAGCGCCGGTCGCCGGTCCAGTCGTACTGCTCCAGCGCCCGGTAGGTCAGGTCGAACACCGCGGGGATCTCCCGGACGAAGTGCTCGTCGTGGTGGTAGTCGAGGTCGGCAATCCGGCCGTCGAAGTGGAACGCCCAGAGCGGGAACCACTTCCGCGCCGGGGTCGCCGATCGGGCGAAGTGCCGGAACATCGCGAAGTTCTCCGCGTCCAGGCCCAGAAGGTGCGCCCCGGCTGCCTGGTGGCAGACGTCCCGGGAGTAGAACATCGGCCGCGACGGGTAGCCGGCCCAGTAGGACGGCAGGTTCCCGTCACCTGTCCGCACCCAGGCGAGAGCCCGGTCCCGGGCCCATCGGAAGGCGTCCTCGACATACGCCAGATCGGAGCTGACGGCCAGCACTCGCACTCCTCGCAAACGGTGTCACGCAAACGCGCAAAATCTGATATTAGCGGTAAAACTAGAGATCGGATCTCCTTCCGTCAATACCTTCAGCGGGCTGAGTTTTACCGCTATAGTCCTGTGCGTGACGACATTCGAGATCCGCTCTCCCGACGGTCGCACCGTTCGGACGGGGAGCTTGAGCGGGGCCGGCGCACTGACCGTGCGACCGGGTGGCGAGACCGGTGTGCTGCGCTACGACGTGGTCGCCGACGGCCCGGTGACGCTGCGCTGGACCTGGCCGGCCGAGGATGCGGTGACCCTCTGGCGGGCGGCCCAGGACTCACATCGGCAGCTCCCTACCGACTGGGGATCGCATCGCGAGATCCGCTCCGTCCGCTCGGCTCCGGTGGCGTCGCTCGTCGATGCGCGGAGCCGTAGTTTGTCGACAATCTCCTTGTCGACCAGCGTGCGGGTCTGTGACTTCGCGGTCGGGGTGAACGAGGAGACGGCCGAGCAGTTGGTCGAGCTGACCGTCACGGATGTCGAGGGCGAAGGTTTCACCCTGCGGATCGACCTTCGCGACCAGCACTTCGCCGACGCCCTACGTGCGGTCACTGCCGAGTGGGCCGCCGAGCTGGGTGACCGGATCGCGCCGGTGCCGGCGGTGGCCCGGGAGGCGATGTACTCGACCTGGTACAGCGACCATCAGCACGTCTCGGCCGCGTCGGTGGAGCGGCACGCGCGCGCGGGCACGGCGTACGGGACCAAGGCGGTGATCGTCGACGACGGTTGGCAGACCGCCGACACGCGGCGCGGGTACGCGTACTGCGGCGACTGGGAGCCGACCGGCGAGGCCTTCCCGGACATGGTGGAGCACGTACGGCGGGTGCACGAGCTCGGGCAGCGGTACGTGCTGTGGCTCGCGCCGCCGCTGATCGGTGTGCACTCGAAGGCCTGGCCGGACCTGCGGGACCGCATCCTGGGGTTCGCCGACGCCGACGTCACGGCGGTCCTCGACCCGAGGTACCCGGAAGTCCGCGAGCACCTGCTGGAGTCGTGCCTCCGGCCGGTGCGGGACTGGGGTGTCGACGGTCTGAAGATCGACTTCATCGACTCGTGGGCGCGGCCGTCCCCGCCGGCCGGGCCGGGCACCGACTGCGACTCGGTGGACGAGGGTGTCGAGCGGCTGCTGCAAGCGATCACCGACGAGCTGCGCGCACTCCGCCCGGACGTGTTGATCGAGTTCCGGCAGGACTACGTGCATCCGCGGCTGTGGCAGTTCGGCACGTTCCTGCGGGCCGGCGACTGTGCGCTCGACCCGGTCGAGAACCGTGCGCGGACGGTAGATTGTCGACTGTTGGCAGGTGACCGCGCGGTGCACTCGGACATGCTGATGTGGCACCCGTCCGCGTCGGCGGAGAATGTCGCGCAGCAGTTCATCGGCGCGCTGTTCAGTACGGCGCAGGTGTCGATGGAGCTCGACGAGCTGTCCGCGGAACACCAGCAGGTCGTCCGGTACTGGCTCGGGTTCATGCGCGACCATGCCGACGCCCTGCTGCACGGCGTACTGCTGCCGTCGCGGCCGGACGCGCGCTACACACAGGTCCGTGCGGTCGGAGCCGGCGAAACAGTCGTCGCCGTGTTCACCGACCAGGTTGTGCGGGTAGAGGATGCCTACACAATGGTGGTCAACGGTGGCGCCGAGCGACGGCTGTACGTCGAAGGTGCGGCCGGCGGCCAGGTGGAACTCGTGGTGTCGGACTGTTCCGGCCGCGAGGTGCATCGCGCGACCACGACACCGGCCGAGGTGTGGGCGCTCGACGTACCGGTCGGCGGGGTGGCCAGGATTTTACGAAGCTAGGGGGAAATCGACGGTGGTGGCACAGAAGCCGCGGCGGACGACGGTCGCGGACGTGGCGCGGCTGGCCGGGGTGTCGGCGATGACGGTGTCGAACGTGCTGAACGCACCGCACCGCGTCGCCCCGCCGACGGTCCAGACGGTACGCCGGGCGATCGAGGAGCTCGGGTACATCCCGAACCACGCGGCCCGCGCGCTGTCCTCCGGCCGCAGCCAGGTGATCGGCCTGCCGCTGTACTTCGACGACGAAGACGACACGGACGACGCTGACGACACTGAGGGTGCCGAGGACACCGGGCTCGGCGGGTTCCTGCACGGGCTGCTCGGCGGCCTGGTGAAGGCGGCCGCCGCGTCCGGGTACGGCGTCCATGTGACGACGCCGACCGAGGGCGCCACCGAGATCGCGTTGTACGAGAAGCTGATCGCGGCGCGGCAGGTGGACGCGATCGTCGTACTCGAGACGATGCCGAACGATCCGCGGCTCGAGTTCCTCAGTCGGCGGCGGTTCCCGTTCGTCGCGTTCGGGCAGACGGCGCCCGGCCAGCGGCAGTGCTGGGTCGACGTGGACAACGCGACGTCGATGGCGGGGATCGCCGACCATCTGCGGACGACAGGCCGCCGGCGGGCCGTCTACCTGGCGACCGACAGCCCACTGCCGTGGGTGCAGCAGCGGAGGGACGGGTTCGCGGACCGGTTCCCGGCGACCGAGATGCGGTCGTTCGGGTCGCTGGAGGCCGTGGCCGGGTACGTCGCCCAGGCGGACGTGCCGGACGCGTTCGTGGCCGACAACGACGCGTTCGCGGTGGTGGCGATGCGGACGCTGCAGCGGCGCGGGATCACGGTCGGCGAGGACGTCGCGGTGACCGGGTTCAACGACTTCCCGTTCGCAAGCATGCTGGACACGCCGTTGACCACGGCCCGGATACCGCTGCAGGACATCGCCCGCCATCTGTTCGACCGCGCGCTGCACGAGATCGCGGGGGAACCCGACGAACCGGGCCGCCTGGTCACGGCGCCGCTGGTGGTCCGCTCAAGCGCCTGACCGGTCGTGGGCCGGCGGTCCACTCGAGTACCGGACAGCGGCCTCGACGAACCTGGCCAGGTCCGCCGAGCGGCTGCCGGCGGGCCAGACCACCAGCATCCGGTACGGCTCGACGTCGGCCACCGGCCGGTACACGACGTCCGGCCGGACGTTCCGCTCCGCCATCGAGCGCGGCACCAGCGCGACCGCCTGACCGAACGCGACCACCTCGAGCAGCTGCGAGGAGTCCTGCACCACCGGCCCGTCCACCGGATCGTCCGGGCGCGCCGACCAGTAGTTGCGCTCGGCAACGTTCGCCCGGTTCCACCGCGGCGCCGGGATCCCGGCCAGGTCGTCGGCCAGCAACACGTCCCGCCCGGCCAGCTCGTGCCCTGCCGGAAGCGCAGCCACCCGCGGCTCCGCGTACAACATCTCGGTCTCCAGCCCGGCGTCGTCGAACGGCCTGCTGACCAGCGCGACGTCCGCCCGCCCGTCCCGCAGCATGTCCGCCTGCTCGCCGAACCCGCTCACCACCACCTGCAGCCCCGGCAGCTCATCGCTCAGCCGCTCTACCAGCACATGCAGCAGTTCGGTCGCGACCCCCGGTTTCGCGGTGACCACCAGCCCGCGGACGGTGCGCCCCGCCCGCTGCGTCCGCCGTACCGCCGAATCCAGCGCGTCCAGCACCGGCCCGGACTCCTTGAACAGCGTCTCCCCCGCTGTCGTCAGCGCGAGCCTGCTCCCCGACCGGTCGAACAGGTCGACCCCGACGCGATGCTCGAGCTGCCGCATCGCCCGCGACAACGGCGGCTGCGCGATCCCCAGCCGCTCGGCGGCCCGGGTGATGTTCAGCTCCTCGGCGACGGCTCGGAAATAGCGGAGTTCGCGGATCTCGGGTTCCGGCATACCTCCAGGGTATGGCGGACCACCCGATCGGTGTTGGTGTCCGGCAGCCCGGCGGGCTGGACTGGGGTCATGAATCAGAACGAAGTCGCCCTGGTCACGGGCGGGAACAAGGGAATCGGCCACGAGATCGTCCGGCAACTGGCGAGCCGCGGGTTCACGGTCTACCTGGGCGCGCGGGACACCTCGCGCGGTACGGCGGCCGCGGCCGAGCTGGACGGCGACGTACGGTTCGTCCAGCTCGACGTGACCGATGTGGACTCGGTCGCCGCCGCCGCGAAGCAGGTCGAGGCGGACTCCGGCCGGCTCGACGTGCTGGTGAACAACGCCGGCATCGTCGCCGAATGGGGCACGGCGGTCGCGGACATCACCGCCGAGCAGGTACGGACGGCGTACGACGTGAACGTGTTCGGCGTGGTGTCCGCGATCAACGCGTTCGTCCCGCTGCTCCGCCGTTCGCCGAACGCGCGGATCGTCAACATGTCCAGCGGTCTCGGCTCGGTGAACCTGCTGTCCGAGCTCGACGGGCACCTGGCGACGCAGGGTCTGCTCGCGTACAGCTCCTCGAAGGCCGCGCTCAACGCGCTGACCCTGGTCTACGCGAGCGCGCTCCGCGCCGACGGCATCAAGGTGAACGCCGCGACGCCAGGCCTCGTCCCCACGGACCTGAACACGCAGGCCGCCGTACCGCGCGGCACCCGGACGGTCGCGGACGGCGCCGCCGTGCCGGTCGCGCTGGCGACGCTCCCGGCGGACGGCCCGACCGGCGTCTTCAGAGGACCTGGGTCGCTGGACGACGTGGCGCCGTGGTGAGTGCCTGACGGGCGACCAGCAGCGTGGTCGTCGTACCGAGGACGCCGGCCAGCGCGATCGTCAGGTTCGGGGCGAGGAACGTGCCGACCACGCCGCCGAGCGCGATGCTGACGCCCTGGATCGCCATCAGTCCGCTCGTCTGGATGGTGAACAGCCGACCGCGGTGCGCCGGGTCGACGGCCTTCAGGATCAGCGGGTCGACGCCCTGGTTGAACGCGTACCCGGCACCGGAGACCGCGAGCAGGACCGCCGCCACCGGGATCGGCGGCACGGTCAGGAACGCGACCGCCGGCAGCTGGCTGGTGAGCAGGAACGGCACGACGAGCCGTCGCCGCACGGAAGGGGTGAACCGCGCGACGACGAGCTCGCCGAGCACACCGCCGACCGCGTACCCGGTGAACAACGCACCGGCGGCCGCGGCGACGGTGCCGACCTGGGCGGTGTACGCGACGGCGAGGCCGTCCGGCACCGACGAGAACGCCGGCGCCACCCAGGTCAGCAGGATCAGGTTGCGGAGCTTCACGTTCCCGAACACCAACCGCAACCCCGCCCACGAGTCGCGGACCGCGTTCCGGCTCCGCTCGCCCGCAGGTGTGGCCGGCGTCCCGGTGCCGATCAGGATTGCCGACAATCCGAACGTCAACACTTCGACGATCAGCAACGACCGCGCGCCGATCGCCGCGACCGCGATCCCGCCGAGCGCGAACCCGGTCAGCACCGCGGTCTGACCGATTGCCCGCAGCAACGACCTGCCCACCGGGAACAGGTCCTGCGGCAGCAGGTACGCCAGACTGGCCGCGCGGGCACCGGCGAAGATCGGCGCGATCATCCCGAGCCCGACCAGCAGCCCGAGCAGACCCCCGACCGGCATCCCCGGCAGCAACATCGCGAGTACACAGGTCGCGCTGAGTACGTCGCACGTCACCAGCACCCGCCGCGCCGGGAAACGGTCCGTCATCGACGAGAACAGCGCCCCGCTGACGGCGTACGGCAGGAACGAGCACACCAGGACGAGCGCCGACAGCAGCGGCGAACCGGTGCGCTCGAAGATCAGGATCGACAACGCCACCTGTGCGCCGACCGTCCCGAGCATCGAGACGGTGTGCGCGGCGTACACGGCACGCATGCCCGGGACGCGGAGTACAGCTCGGTAGGACCTCACGCTGCGAGGGTGCGGCACCGGGCACCGGCGGGCGTAGAGTTTTGGTTGTGGCCGAAAGTTCTGTCCGATGACGGTACTGCGTTTCACCCAGGCCGACGCGCTCCGCTGCCGCTTCGGCGCCTCGCCGCTGTGGGAGACGATGTCGGCGGTCCGGGTCATGCACCAGTCCCGCCGGCGATCGCTCTACGACGACTGGCTGGAGACGAAGCAGGAGGCCGTCGCACACCTCGACCTGCCCGGACTGCGCGCCGTACAGCCCCGGGCCGGGTTCACCCCGGACTTCCTGACCCCGCCGCCGAAGGCGTCCCGGGCGAGGTTCGCCACCGAGATCGCGCGCGTCCGCAGTACGCCGCTGACCAAGGTGCGGGAGGAGCTCGTCCAGTCCCGCGACGAGTTGCGGAACCCGGCCGCGCCCGAGATCGACAAGATGCTCGGCGACCCGGCCGGCACCCGGGAACGGCTCGCGGACGAGATCGAGCGGGCGTGGGAGGTGCTGGTCAGACCGGACTGGCCGTTGATCAGCCGGGTGCTCGAGGACGACATCGCGTACCGCGGCCGGCAGTTGACCGACGGCGGCCTGGCCGGGCTGTTCGACGACCTGCACCCGACGCTCAGCTGGGAGGACGACCGGCTGATCGCCTCCCGGTACCGTTCCGCCGACCGCGACCTGTCCGGGCAGGGCCTGCTGCTCGTCCCCGGCGTCTTCGCGTGGCCGCATCTCGTGATGGTCGTCGACCCGGCGTACCATCCGACCCTCGTCTACCCGGCCCGCGGCGCCGCCCGCCTCTGGTCCGACGCGCCCGCTCCCCCGGACGCACTGGCCCGCCTCCTCGGCCGTACGCGCGCGACCGTTCTCGTCGCCCTCGACCCGCCCGCCACCACGAGTGCCCTCGCCACCCAGTACGGCCTGGCCCTCGCCACGGTCGCCGAACACCTGTCCGCCTTGTCCGACGCGGGCCTCGCGACCCGACGGCGGACCGGACATCAGGTGCACTACCGACGGACCGAGGTGGGACAGGCCGTGATCGACGCCTCCGTCGGACAAGCACCCTCCGGCGTCAGAATGTTGAAGTGAGCAAGCCGACAATGGTCAGAGCGCCCAGCATCCGCCACACCAGGCGGTGGCCGGCCTCGCTGGCGGTGGTCTCGGTACTGGTCCTGCAACTGCTGGTGCCGCCGCAGGTGAACGCGTTGCCGCGATGGCTGATGCCGGCGCTCGGAGGCCTGCTGCTGTTGCCGTTGGTGTGGATGAACCCGTTCCACCTGCGCCGCGACGAACCGTGGTTGCGACCGGTCGAGGTGACTCTGGTCGCTGTGCTGGTCGCGGTGAACGCGTACTACCTCGCCGGGATGATCTCGATCCTGGTCAACGGCGACCCCAACCAGGGCAAGGTGCTGGTGAAGAGCGCGCTGCTGATCTGGGTGACCAACGTGGTCGCGTTCGCGGTCTGGCTGTGGGAGGTCGACCGCGGCGGACCGTTCGCGCGGGCGCCCGAGCACGCCCGCGAGGCCGAGCGGGCCGACCTGCTGTTCCCGCAGATGACCGTCGACCTGGACGGCTGGAAGACCTGGATCCCCGGGTTCACCGACTACCTGTACGTCTCGTTCACCAACGCGACCGCGTTCAGCCCCACCGACACGATGCCGCTGACCGCGCGCACCAAGGTGCTGATGGGCGTCGAGTCGGCGATCTCGCTGCTCACCATCGCGGTGGTCGCGGCGCGGGCGGTCAACGTGCTCTGAGATCTCACTCGACAGCCCTGTAATGGGCGTGAGACCGTTATGCGCATGTACAGCACGAAGTCGGTGGGGTTGGGGTTCGCGGTCTTCTCCGCGGTCACGTTCGGCGGGTCGGGACCGTTCGCCAAGGCCTTGATCGAGGCCGGTTTCACGCCGCAGCAGGCAGCCTGGTTACGGATCCTCGGCGCCGCCGCAGTGCTCGTGCCGCTCGTGCTGGTGTTCCGCGGCCGCGCCGGGTTGCGCGCGGCCCGGGCGTCCTGGAAGGCGCTGGTGCTCTACGGCCTGACCGGGATCGCCGGATGCCAGACACTGTTCTTCATCGCCGCGAGCCGGCTGCCGGTCGGCGTGGCGCTGATGCTCGAGTTCTCCGGGCCGGTGCTGGTGGTGCTGTGGCTCAAGTTCGGTGCGAAGGCCGCCGTACCGCGGTCGGCCGCGATCGGGGTGAGTATCGCGGTCGTCGGCCTCGCCACGGTGGCGGAGATCTGGTCCGGTTTGCGGATCGACGCGATCGGCCTGCTCGCCGGACTCGGCGCGGCCGCGTGCCAGGCGACGTACTTCATCCTGATCGACAGGCTGACCGGCGCCGCGGATCCGCTGGTGATGACCGCGGCCGGCAGCGTGGTCGGAGCCGTCGTCCTGACGCTGATCGCGGCACCCTGGGGTACGCCGTGGCACGTGCTCGTGGACACGATCGCGATCGGCCACCGGCACGCGCCCGGGTGGGTGATGGCGGCCTGGCTGATCGTGGTGAGCACGGTCGTCGCCTACCTGGCGGGCGCGGCCGCCGTACAACGGCTGTCGGCACCGATCGCCGGGGCGGTCGCGTACCTCGAGGTGGTCGCGGCGTGCGTCTTCGCGCTGGTGCTGCTCGGCGAGATGCTCCGGACCAACCAGATCATCGGCGGGGCGATCGTGCTGGCCGGCGCGTTCGTGGCCCAGTCGTCGGTCGGGAAGGTCGCGTCCCCGGAGATCCCCGAGCCTCCCCGCACCGACGTCCTGGACCCCGTCACCTGAGCGAGTCCACGAGCTCGCGCGGCAACCCGTGGGTCTCGTGCAGGTACTCGTAGTCGGTGTCGTCGAGCGACTTGTGGAACCGCTCGTGGCTGAGCACCTTGCGGCCCCGGTCGAGCAGGTTGCTGAACCGGATCTCCTCGTCGATCAGGATCCGCCGGATCAGCGTCACCGTCTCGCCCTGGTGGAAGTGGTTCAGGGTGTGCTCGAACAGCTCCACCGGAACGTCGGACAGTGAGCGCGACTCGTCGTCCCGCCAGAGGATCGTCAGCATCCTGCGGATCAGCCGGCGGAGCACGTAGCCGCGGCCGGTGTTCGACGGGTGCACGCCGTCGCCGACGATCACGATGCTGGACCGCAGGTGGTCGATCACGATCCGCCGAGATCGTTCGTCGAGCTTCCACAGCCTCGGGATGATCCGCATCCACGGCTCGAACAGCGACGTCTCGTACACCGACGACCTGCCCTCGAGCAGCATCGTCAGCCGCTCGAGTCCCAGGCCGGTGTCGATGTTCTGTTGCTTCAGCTCCTCCAGTGAGTTGTCGTCGTGGCGGCGGTACCGCATCATCACGTGGTTCCACACCTCGACCCAGCGGTCGTCGGTGGTCGGCGTACCCTCCGGCTCGCCCTCACCTGTCCAGACGAAGATCTCCGAGTCCGGCCCGCACGGACCGGTCGGGCCGTTCGACCACCAGTTGTCGTCGGTGGTCAGCTCGATCGGCAGCCCGAGCTCCTGCCAGGTCCGCAGCGACTCCTGGTCCAGCGGCACCTGGTCGTCACCGCCGAAGACGGTCACGTACAGGTTCTTCGGATCCAGGCCGAAGCCGGTCGTGAGCAGCTCGTACCCCCACCTCAGGGTCTGGCTGCTGCCGTAGTCCCCGAGCGACCACGAGCCGAGCATCTCGAACACGGTCAGGTGGGTGGAGTCCCCGACCTCGTCGAGATCCGTGGTGCGCAGACATCGCTGCACGCCGGTGAGTCTGCGCCCCAGCGGATGTGGTTCGCCTTCCAGGTACGGCGTGAGCGGATGCATGCCCGAGGTCGTGAACAGCACGGGATCGCCGAGCCGCGGGATGAGCGTGGACCCGGTTGTCGGAACGTGGCCGTGGTCGCTGAAGAAGTCGATGAAAGTCCTGCTGATGTTCATGGTTTTCGTCCTTGTCGAGAAAGGACCGGAACCAGACCACCGGCTACGGAAACAACAACACCGGCGAACCGTTTCCGGTCGCCGGTGGGAAGTTCAGGATGTCAGGCAGCGGCAGCCGGAGAGCATGAAGCTCGTACGGCTGCGGCAAGTCGGAACATCCGGTGCATGTCGGCCAGCGTACACGACATCCGCCGTCAGATGTCCAGCAGTTCCCTGAGCACCGCTCCCGAGCGCTCCCAGCCCCACTCGCTCTCGACCCACGTCCGCCCGGCCGCGCCCAGCTCGGCGCAGAGCCGAGGGTTCGCCAGCAGTCCGGCGATCCGCACGCCGACGGCCGCCGGGTTGTACGGGTCGACCAAGTACCCCGTCGTACCGTGCCGGACCGTGTCCGGCGTACCGCCCGAATCCCCCACGACCACAGGCTTCCCGCAGGCCGACGCCTCCAGCGTGACGATCCCCAGCGCCTCCGGCTCCAACCCGAACCGCCGCGTCCGGCACGGCATCGCGAACACGTCCCCGGCATCGACGTACGGCGGGATGTCCTGCCACGGCACCGCTCCGGTGAACACCACCGAGTCCGCGAACGGGGCGGCCAGCTCCTCCAGGCGGCCGCGCTCCGGGCCGCCGCCGACCAGCAGCAGCTTCGCCTCCGGTACGTCGGCCAGCACCCGGGGCCACGCCCGGACCAACGTGTCCTGCCCCTTCCGCCGGATCAGCCGCGACACGCACACCACCACCGGAACGCCGGTCAGCCCGAGCCTCTGACGGATCTGCTCCCCGCCGACGCCCGGGTGGAACCGGACCGAGTCCACGCCCGGCGTCAACCGGCGTACCACGGCTGTCGGCGACAGCGCCGGCCTGATCTGCTGCTCGCACCACCCTGACACCGTGGTGACGGTGTCGGCCGCGTCCCCGATCCGCCGCAGCGCCTGCCGGGCCCCGGGTACGCCGGCCCACCACGTCTCGTGCCCGTGCGTCATCGCGACGATCCGCCGCGCCCCGGCCCGCCGCAACGCAGGCCCCATCAGCCCGAGCGGTGCCGCCGCCCCGAACAGCACCCGGTCCGCGCTGTAGGACCGCATCAACTCCACGGCCCGCTTGGTGACCCGGGCCGTCGGCAACAACATCGACGTCCGGTCACGGACGACGGGAAACGGCAGGCGCGCGTCGTACGCCGTGTCGCCCGGCTCGCGCGACGTGTAGACGACGACGTCCGGGAGTTCGTCGCACAACGAGCGGACGAACGTCTCGATCCCGCCCTGCCGCGGCGGGAAGTCGTTGGTGACGACGAGGACCGTCATCGTTTGGCCAGTGGTGGCACCGTGGAGCCGTTCTGCGCGGCCCACGCGCGTCCCATCGCGATCCGCTCCGGCGGCGTCGGGTGCGTCGCGAAAATCCAGTACCGCCAGCGGCTCGGGTCCAGGCCGGAGATGTTCCGGACCGCGAGATCGCGTTGCATCGCGACGAAGTCCTCCGGGTCGTTCGTCAGCCGCAGCGAGTGGTAGTCGGCGCGCGCCTCGATCTTCCGGCTGACCAGGTTCTGCACCGGACTCGCCAGCGTGGTGGCGACGACCACCAGCGCGACGAACAACCCGGTCCGCCGCGGATCCGCCATCCGGGCCCCGAGCAACAGGTAGAGCAGCGTGATCCCGAACGCCGTACCGAGCACACCGATCAGGGTGCCGTGCAGTACGTCGTCCTCGGCGGCGTGCCCGAGCTCGTGCGCGACCACGAGCCGGATCTGCGCGGGCGGCGTGTCCTTCAGCAGTGTGTCGTACACGACCAGCCGGCGGGTCGACCCGAAGCCCGAAACGTAGGCGTTCAAGGCCGTCGTCCGCTTCGAGGCGTCCGCGACCAGCACGTCCTTGACCGGTACGCCGTCCTGGTCCGCGAGCTTGAGGAAATCGTTGCGCAGGGCGCCGGCCGGCATCGACGTGAAGTGGTTGAAGCGCGGCTCCACCAGCACCGGGTACGCGAACGAGACACCGAGCACCAGCAGCGCCGCGATGATTGCGCCCGGCAACCACCAGCCGCGCTGCCGGCGTTTCGCCAGCGCGATCAGCACGACCGCCACCACCGCGACGCCGAGCGAGGTGAGCAGCCAGTTCACGCCGCGGTCCCAGACCCACAACCGCCAGTTCTGCACCGACAGCCCGTACTTCAGGCTCACCCGCTCCGCGAGTACGTCGGTGGGGACGGTGACCAGGTTCGTGATCAGGGCGATCCCGGCGACCGTGACCGGTACGGCGAGGAACCACGGGCGGACGCGCAGCGCGTCGTACAGCCGGCGGCCGAGCGGGCTGAAGCCGATCACCAGCGGGACCACGACCGAGAGGATCCAGGACGTCGTCGACCACTTCAGGATCTCGTGCCGGAACGCGTCCTGCCGGGCGATCTGCGCGCTGGTGAAATCCAGCGCGGCGTCCGGCTCGGGCAGGTCGATCAGGTGCCACGGAGTGGTGACGGCGATCGTGAAGACCAGCGCAAGGGCGAGCAGGCTGGCGGTCACCCGCGGGGCCCACACGCCGGCCGGGCGCTTAGGCACCGGCGAGCCTCTTCAGGTACTTCTGCCACTGAGCGACGAACTCGGCCTCGGTCATCCCCAGCACCGACTTGAACGCGTCCGCCAGGCCGGTCGCGGTCCCCGACCGGTCCACCGCGCGGTAGAACGCCACCAGCTTGTCCTGCCCTTCACGCTCCGCGATCAGCCGGCATGCCAGCCAGGCCGACTCGTACGCCTGCGGCAAGTCGGCCGCCGACGCCGCGAACGCCTCCGGCGTCGGCAGGGTGGTCGGTACCTTCCCCGCCCGGACCGCCTTGAACAGTTCCTTCGCCGCCGAGTCGTCCTGCACCGGTACGGCGGTGAACGCGATGTAGTCCGCGAATCCCTCGGCCAGCCACAGCGGGACCGGTGACGCGGTCGCGTTCGACGCGACGTGGGTGGTCTCGTGGGTCAGGACGATCCGGCGGCCCTGCTTGCCGAGTTCCTCGAACAGCTTCGGGTTCGCCACGATCCGCACCGGCGCGTTGGCGACCGGCTGGTCCAGCTCGGCCATCGTGACCGCGGCGATCTGGGTGTACGTGTTCGGCTGGGCGCCGAGAATGCCCTCCATCTGCGCCTGTTTGGCCGGCAGGTAGACGATCACCTTCTGCCGCCACTTCTTGCCCCACACCTTGGACACCGACTCGACCGCCTTGTCGGCGACCGAGACATAGCTCTTCGCGTCGGTCTCCGACCCCAGACCGATCACCAGGCTTCGCTTGCCCTTCGCCAGCTCGAGCGGGCCGAGCGCCCAGATCGGCCGCCGCTGGCCGGCCGCGAACCGCTCCGAGAACGAGGCGGCGTACGTCTTCCCGTCGCGGGTCACGAACGTCACCGGGAGCGTCTCGCGCGCCGGCGTCACATCGAACCCGGACAGCTGCCAGGAGACCTCGACCTGCGCCAGCCACGCCTGCGCGCCGCCGAGCTCGAGCTTCCGGTCCGGGGTCAGTCCGCTCGAGTCCTCGCTCACATACCGCAACTGGAAGCTGCTGAGCGGGAGCGTGTTCAGGTTGCCGAAGATCATCCGCGCGCTCGCCTGGAACGCGGTGGCCTGCGGGTCGACGCTGTTCAGGAACTCGCTGCGGTTGTCGCTCGTGACCGCGTCGGCCATCTTCTGCAGGACCGCCTCGCCCGCGACCGCCCGCTGCACACCGGCCTGCGCCTGGTCCGTGCTCGGCGTCGACACCGGCTGGTGCGATCCGCGCGTGTTCGTCCCGGCCGGTGCGTTCGCGATGTGCTCCAGCCCGGCGTACCCGGCCCCGGCGACCAGGCAGACCGCGACGGCGAGCGCGACCTTCTTCAGGATCGGCGCGAACGGTTGCCCGGAGTGGCGATCCGGCTCCTCTGGGTCACCGCCGGACGAGACCACCGGCAGCGGAACCGTATCGCCGTGCTCGTCGATCACCTCGGCCCCTCGCTGCATGGATCCCCGGAGCCGCAGGATATGTCAAAAGCCTCGGATCAGCCCGGGCGGACCATGGTGTTGATCGGCATCTCGTCCATCGGGGCGATCTCGACGCTCTTGCCCGGCCGCGGGGCGTGCACGATCCGGCCGTTGCCGAGGTACAGGGCGACGTGGCTGATCGGGCTGTAGTAGAAGATCAGGTCACCGGGCATCAGCTCCGACCGGCTGACCTGGCGGCCCTCGCCGGCCTGCGCCTTCGAGGAGTGCGACAGCGAGACGCCGGCCTTGCCCCAGGCGTACATGGTCAGACCGGAGCAGTCGTACGAGTTCGGGCCGTCGGCGCCCCACACGTACGGGTCGCCGAGCTGCGACAGCGCCGCGTTGATCGCGATCGCGCCGCGGCCGCTGGCCGGGATGTTCGGGATGTCCTCACCGGTCCGGCTGCCGTCGCGGGTCGGGCGCTGCTTGCGCGCGTTCTCCGCTTCCTTGGCGTTTTCTTCCTCGATCCGCTTGCGGTCGGCCTCGCTGAGCTTGTCGAGGACCTTCTGGGCCTTGTCGAGGTTCCCGTTCAGCTGGTTCACGAGGCCGGTCTGCTTGGCCTGCACGGCCTGCAGCGCGGCCAGCTCGGTCTGCTCGCTCGCCTGCAGGTCGGTGAGCTTGCCCTGCGCGAGCTGGTAGCGACGGAGCGCCGAGTTCTGCTGGCCGGCGAAGGCCTGGGCGGTGGACGCCTGGCTGAGGAACTGGTCGGGGTTGGTCGAGAGCAGCAGCTGCGCCGTCGTCGAGATCCCGGACGTCTGGTAGCCGGCCACCGCCAGGGAGCCGATCTGCCGCTTCACCGCGTCCACCTGGGTCTGCTGCTTGGCGATGCCGGTCTTCAACGCGTTCACGCGGGCCTGCGCGGCGCTGATCTGGCCGCGGAGCTCGTTGGCCGACTCGCCGAAGACCTCGGCCTGCTGCTCGAGCGTGGCGACCTGCTTCTTCGCCTCCGCCAGGGTGGGCGTGGGGTCGGCGTCCGCCGCCCCCTGGATCAGGATCACGCCCGCAGCGACAGCGGTGCTGGTGATGGCGGCGAGGGCGATTCCCTTGGTGCGGTTGATGCGTCCGATGGACACAGCCCGGTCGGTCCCTTCCTCTGCTCGCGCCGTCCCCGTTGACCAGGCCGGACGCGGACATCAGGTCCGCGAAACCGCCGGGTCACTCCCTCGGCTTGCCGCTGCCCGGTCGGCCGGAGCGGCCGACACCCTGAGGCAACGAGAGGTAACAGTAGTGACCGTTTCGTGACCAGTGCAATTCGCCCCTCTGGTTTGATCGAAAATTAACGAAGCGAGTTCCCGGCCGAACGGCCGTTTCGCCTGCCGTCACAGGGCTTCAGCCGGTCTGCTCCCCGGGCCGGGCGTCCGGCTCGATGCTGTCCACCGCGTGCACCAGCCGCAGCGGCGGGACCAGGCCGGAGTCGGCCAGCGCGTCCAGCGCCGCCTTCTCGTCGTCGTCGATGCGCAGGCTGCCGGACCGTTCGGCCGACAACCCCAGCACGACCGTGACGACACAGTCCTGGCATCCCGGGCCCTTCATCACACAAGCGTCGCAGTCGATCAGCACAACATCCTCCAAGTGGGGAAGCACCCGGACTTGCATCCGGCTGAGAAGGACGCTAGAGAACCCCACCGACAGTTTTCCGCTAAGTGCGGGCTATGCGCGCCACCAGGCTGGCGGAGGAGAGGGCGCGGGCGCCGAGTTTGACGATGCTGTCGGCAACTTCGCGGTCGGTGGACACGACCACGACCGGGCGGCCCGGGGGTTCGGCGCGGACCAGCTGCCGGATCACCTCGTCGGCGATCACACCGGCCGGGCTGAACCGCACCCGGACGCCGCGCGGCGGGTTCAGCTGCACCGGTCCGGACAGCTCCGCGCCGTCGAACACCACCGTGACCTCGACGCGACGCTGCGCCACCAGCGCCCCCAGCGCGGTTACCAGCCGCTGCCGCTGCGAGTGCAACGGCGAGTTCGGCCAGGCCGTCTTGGTCACGTTGTACCCGTCGACGATCAGATGCACCTGCGGCAGCGCCAGCAGCTCGTCGAACAACGCCGGGTCGTCCTCGGGCGCCGTACGTCCGACCGGCGCCGCATCGGGCTCGGAGCCGGCCACCGTGTCCGCCGGGCGGAGCTCTCCCCCGGGCGGCAGCGCCAGCTCACGGCGCAGCCCGCTCGCTGCCTCCAGCAACGTGTCCAGCAGCAGTCGGGTGCGTGTCGTCGCCAGCTCACGCTCCTGTCCCGCCGTACGCCGGGCCGCGTGCTCGACCGCTTCCAGCTCGGTGATGCGGGCCCGGAGCTTGCGCAGCTCGCGGTCGACCTCGGCACGTGCGGCTTCGACCCGCTCGTCGGCGGACGCGGCCTCCTTCGTGCGCTGCTCGAGCTCGGTGTGCAGACCGGTGATCCGCTGCCGGGCCTCGTTCAGCTTGCGGCGGAGCGTGACGTTCTCGGTCTTGAGTTCGTTGACCTGTTCACGAAGCCGTTCGCGGACCTGACGGGTCTCGGTGCGGGCCTGATCGAGCTGGTCGGACAGCCGGTGCACGGCTTCGGCGTCGGCGCGCGGGTTCTCCACCGGGACCTGCGCGACCGCTGCCAGGTGCTGCTCCCAGTCGTCCGGACGGAGCAGGTACGCGAGTGCGGCGACCTCCACCGGGTCCGCGGCCGGGACCGGGACGCCGTCCGCGACGGCGTCGCCGAGCTCCGGGTGCGCCCGCCGTACCTCGAACGCGGTCAGCTTCCGGAAGTGGTCGTCGGTCTCCAGGATCGGGCCGAGCACCGACGCCGAGAGCTTCGCGCGTTTGGCCGGCGCGAAGCTGGCGAACCGGCGCAGCGGCGCCGGGATGTCGGTCGCGGGGAGCTGGCCGAGGGCGTGCGCGGCGAGGGTCAGGACGCGTTGCCGGACCGGTTCAGGCAGAGTCGTGGCGGCAGAGCTCGCGGCGGTGCCGGCCTCAGTCACCGGTCCGCAGTCCGGCTGGTACGGCGACCGGGAACGGCCGGTGACGCAGACCACAGTGAACGGCCCTGCGGCCCTGATCCACGGTGATCGCCTGTGTACGCATACAGAGAGCCTAGTCGACTCGCAGGCGTGTCACCCGCGGAATTGTCGGTGGCGGCTCCTAGCGTCGTGACCATGACCAGCCCCGGACGTGCCCAGGCGACGGATCCGCAGTTGCCGATCCTCGGCGTCCAGCACAGTTTCGACGACCTGGGGACCCCGCTGCGCGACATCACGTTCTGCATCGTCGACCTCGAGACGACCGGGAATCCGCCGGGCGAGGGCGGCATCACCGAGATCGGCGCGGTCAAGGTGCGGGCCGGCGAGGTGCTCGGCGAGTTCCAGACGCTGGTCAACCCGTCCGAGCCGATCCCGCCGTTCATCGCGGTGCTGACCGGCATCTCCGACCTGATGGTTGCCTCGTCGCCGCGGATCGAGTCGGTGCTGCCGGCGTTCCTCGAGTTCGCCCACGGCTGCGTGATGGTCGCGCACAACGCGCCGTTCGACATGGGCTTCCTGAAACACGAGACCCAGGTGCACGGGTACGACTGGCCCGACTTCGCGGTCGTCGACACCGCGCTGCTGGCCCGCCGCGTGATCACCCCGGACGAGGCGCCGAACTGCAAGCTCGGCACGCTGGCGAAGCTGTTCCGGACGACGACCACGCCGAACCACCGCGCCCTGTCCGACGCCCGGGCCACGGTCGACGTGCTGCACGGCCTGTTCGAGCGGGTCGGGTCGTTGGGTGTGCAAACGTTGGAGGACCTGCAGACGTTCTCGTCCCGGGTCGCGCCCGCGGTCCGGAAGAAGCGGCACCTGGCCGAGTCGTTGCCGCACGCCCCGGGTGTGTACCTGTTCACCGACGACCGCGGCGAGGTGCTGTACGTCGGCAAGTCGAAGGACCTCCGCACCCGGGTCCGCTCGTACTTCACCGCCTCCGAGACCCGGAACCGGATCGGCGAGATGGTCGGCATCGCCACCGGCGTCCGCGGGATCGAGTGCGACACGCCGCTGGAGGCCGAGGTCCGCGAGCTCCGGCTGATCGCGGAGCACAAGCCGCGGTACAACCGGAAGTCGAAGTTCCCCGAGCGGCAGCACTGGCTGAAGGTCACGGTCGAACCGTTTCCGCGGCTGTCGCTGGTCAAACAGGTCCGCGACGACGACGCCGGGTACCTCGGCCCGTTCAGCTCGCGGAAGACGGCGGAGCGGGCGATGGCCGCGCTGCACGAGGCGTTCCCGATCCGCCAGTGCACCGCGCGGATGTCCCGCCGTCCTTCGTTGTCGCCGTGCGTGCTGGCCGAGATGGGCCGGTGCGTGGCACCGTGCGACGGGCGCATCTCGGCGGATTCGTACGGCGAGTTCGTCACCGGGTTACGCGCCGCGCTGACCGTGGACCCGACGCCGGTGGTCGACGCGCTGGACCGGCGGATCGACGTACTGTCGGCGGACGAGCGGTTCGAGGACGCCGCCGTGCACCGGGACCGGTTGAGCGCGTTCGTGCGGAGCTCGGCGCGGATGCAGCGGATGGCGTCGGTGACCGGCTGTGCGGAGATCTGCGCGGCACGGCGTACCGACGACGGTGGCTGGGAGCTGCACGTGATCCGCCGCGGCCGGCTCGCGGCGGCCGGGTTCAGCCCCCGCGGGACCGATCCGCGGCGGCACCTGGAGATGCTCCGGGCGTCCGCCGAGACCGTGCTGCCCGGGATCGGCCCGGTCGCGACGGCGTCACCGGAGGAGATCGAGCTGATCCTGCGCTGGCTCGAGCTCCCCGGCGTCCGGCTGGTCGAGATGGACGGCACCTGGACCTGCCCGGTCAGCGGCGCCGGCCGGCACCTCACCCGCCTCGACAACGCCCACAGCGACATGCACCAGCACCCCACCGAACGCCGCCGCCACCTGCGCCCGATGGGCCCGGCCCGGGTCAGTTAACCGTCGATGAACTGGTAGTCCGCGCGGATCCTCCCGTCCGGAGCCAGCAGCAGCACATCAGTACCGCCACCCAGTACCTCTCCCCCGCCGGCCGGGACCATGGCCCAGCGCAGTTTCACCACATCCCGCAGTACGACGGCCTTGCCGTTCGGGACGAACTCGTACTGCCCGGGGGCGACGAACTCGCCGTACGCGGTGCTCACCCGGCGGACCAGCTCGTCGTGCCCCCGGGCCTCCAGACTCGCGGTGACCCCGATCTCGGCGGCCCGCTTCACGACCTCCTCGGGCGGTTCGAGGAGGTGTACGCCGTCCTCCGTCCACAGCTCCTCGACGGAGGCCCTCCGGACGTCGGCGTCGGGCTCGTTCCAGACTGCTACATAACGATTTGCCAGCTCTTGGGCTGAGTTGTTGTTCACGTCCACGACCTTGCCGGTGGCGGGTGCGCACGGACAATTCCCTGCTCGGTATGGACTGTCGGTGGCGTGCGTTAGAACTTGCGCATGACTTCCGAGGTGGCCGCGGGACTGCGGGCGTGGCGGACGCGGCGACGCGTCAGTCAGTTGGAGCTGGCCGTTCGCGCAGGCACCACGCAGCGGCACGTCAGCTTCATCGAGAGCGGCCGGTCGGTGCCCGGCCGCGAGATGGTCATCCGGCTGGCCGAGTCCCTGCAGGTGCCGTTGCGGGAGCGCAACCAGTTGCTCATGGCCGCCGGACACGCCCCGGCGTACGACGAGACGCCGTACGACGCCCCGAGCCTGGACGCGATCCGTGCGGCGCTGACCGGGATCCTCGACGGGCACCGGCCCAGCCCGGCCGTCGTCGTGGATCGGCGCGGCGACGTGGTGCTCGCGAACCACTCGTTCGATGCGCTGACCGCCGGCGTCGCGCCGTACCTGCTGGAAGCGCCGGTGTCGGTCCCACGCCTGTTCCTGCACCCGGACGGCCTGGCGCCGCGGATCGTGAACCTCGCCGAGTGGTCGTGGCACGTCGTCGACGGGCTCACCCGGGAAGCCGCGCTGGTGCCCGACCTGGCGGCCGACGAGCTGATCGCGGAGCTCGTCGCGCTGCTCCCGCCACGTCCGGAGCCGGGGCCGGACCACCTCGGGTTCGCCGTACCGTTGCGACTACGGACAGCGAGTGAGGAGTTGCGGTTGATCACCACGCTGACCAGGTTCGGCACTGCGATCGACGTCACCGTGTCGGAGTTGCGGATGGAGGCCTTCCTGCCCGCGGACGAACCGACGGCGCGGGCATTGCGGGGCCTCGATCGCACTATGCTTCAGCGGGTCGAGGTGTGAGAGGTATCAGAGGTCACAGAGGAGAGGACGGCATGGTCACCGCGATCGTGTTCATCAAGGCCGACGTCGCACGGATCCCGGAGGTCGCCGAGGCGGTGGCCGCCATCGACGGCGTCAGCGAGGTGTACTCCGTGACCGGCGGGCTCGACCTGATCGCGCTCGTCCGGGTCGCGCACCACGACGACCTGGCCACCGTGATTCCCGAGCACGTGAACCGGGTCGCCGGCGTGCTCAGCACCGAGACGCACATCGCGTTCCGCGCGTACTCCAGCCACGACCTGGAAGCAGCCTTCAGCCTGGGCGAGGACGGTGTCTGAGGACTGGTCCGTCCCGGTCCGACTGACACGAGCTGAAGTTACGGTGAGCACATGAACGTCTGGGGTCAGTTCGCCGAGCAGGTCCGCGCGTGCGCGCCGACGGTGCAGCGAGGACGCGGATGAGCAACCCACCCGCGGGCTGGTACCCGGACCCCACCGGCCAACCGAAGACCATCCGCTTCTGGAACGGCGAGAAGTGGACCAACCGCACCGACCACGAGGACCAGGCCGACCGCCTCTCCGCCGAGGTCGAGGCGGAGTCCTCCACCACACCCGCCGCCGAGCCCACGGCAACGCCGGACCAGTTCACGTCGTACGAACAATCCGCCCAGGAGCAGCACCCCACCAACGACCAGTGGTCGAACACACCCGACCAGTCGGCCTGGTCCGCGAACCAACAGCCCTGGGGCGCCGACCAGTTCACCCAACCGGACCCGAGCACCGAGCAGCCCCAGGTCCAGCCGTGGTCGAGCCACGAACAACAGCACCCCACCAACACACCCGACCAGCCAGCCTGGTCCGCTGACCAACAGCCGTGGGGCGCAAACCAGTTCACCCAACCGGACCCGAGCACCGAGCAGCCCCAGGTCCAGCCGTGGCCGGGCCACGAACAACAGCACCCCACGAACACACCCGACCAGCCGGCCTGGTCCGCTGACCAACAATCGTGGGGCGCAGACCAGTTCACCCAGCCGGACCCGAGCACCGAGCAGCCCCAGATCCAGCCGTGGCCGGGCCAGCAGCAACACCCGCCCAACGACCAATGGTCCGACACGTCCAACCAACCGGCCTGGTCCGCAGACCAGCAGCCCTGGGGCGCAGACCAATTCACGTCGTACGAACAGCCCGACCCCAACGCCGAGCAGACTCAGATCCAGCCGTGGTCGGGCGACCAGTCGGCACCCGACGTCGAGCAGACCCAGCAACAGCCGTGGTCCGGCCAGCAGTTCCCGGTTCACGACCAAACCCCCCAGCAGCCCTGGTCCGCAGACCAGCAGCCCTGGGGCGCTGACCAGTTCACGTCCTACGACCAGCCGGCACCAGATCAGCAGCACCAGCCGCCGGCCGACGCACAACCTTCTGCCGTGCAGACAGACGACACGGGCTCACCAGACGCCGGACAACCAGCCGACGCCTCAGGAACACGTACGTCCGGCCTCCGGTCGATCACCCCCTCCGAGGCAACCAACCCTCAGGACGCCACGACCGACGGCGGCTGGTGGCAACCGACCGCGACTCCACAACTCTGGGCGACCCCACAGCCCACCAACACCGCCCCCACGAACGACGGCCCGCGCCTGCGCGCCGTGTCCCCCGACGAGTACGCCCAGCCGCAGGAGACCGCGCAACCCGCCGGCGCCCAGCGCCCCGCCGTACCCACGGACAACGGCCCCACCCCCGCCGAACGCGCCCGCGCCACCTGGGGCGCCCCCGAACTCGCCCCCGCCCCCGCCGAACACTGGACCCAACGCGACATCGCCGAAGTCCAAGCCGCCGAGGCCGCCTTGGCCGCCACCGACGAGCCGGCGCCGACACAACCCACCACCCCCACCCTCAGACTCGCCCCACACCCCGCAGACACGCCCACAACCACAGAGCCGCCGACACCAGCCCCAACAACAGGCACCCCGACAACAGCCCCCACAGCCAGCACGACAGCAACTGGTACGACGGCGACGGGTAGCGGGGCCGGTACGACGGCGATTGGCTCCGCGGGCGGTACGACGGCGGCTGGCGCCGCGGCCAGTACACCGACAACGATTGGTAGCGCGACTGCCCCGCCGACGACCGCAGGTGCGAGCGGCACCCCGGCCGCTGCCGGTCCAGCGGCTGACGCACCTGTAGCTGACAAGACGGCGGCGCAGGCAGCCGGGCAGCCCGACGCGCAGGCGGCCGGGCAGGCCGACGTCCCGGCGGCCGGCCAGTCCGCGGTGCACGCGGACGGCGAGTCCACGGTTCAGGCAACTGGACAGACCGCTGCACAGACGGCTAGGCAGACCGGACCACAGGCGGACAGCCAGACCGAAGCACAGGGGTCTGAGCAGGCTGCTGGGCAGGTGGCGGAGGAGGAAGCGGCTCGGTTGGCGGCTGAGGACTCCGAGGCGACGGCGCTCCAGCCCGACTGGGGCAGCCCGGGCGGCGAGGACCAGTCCGACGACGCGACGAGCGACGTACCCGCGTGGGGTGTCGAAGCCAGTGACGAGGACGACCTGACGACGCCAGAGAAGGCCGGCCCACTCTGGACCGTTCCCGAGTCGACCGACTCGACCCCAGACCATCCCATCCAACTCTGGGGCGACCAGAACCAGAACCAAACCGACCAGCAGTCCCCGAACCAGAACCAAGGCTGGGCCAACCAACAGCCCGCCAACCAAGGCTCAGGCCACCAACAACCAGCCAACCAGGGCTGGGACGACCAGCAGGTCGGCGACCATGGCTGGGGTGACCCGCAAGCCGGCAACCAAGGCACGGGCGACCAGCAGGCCGGCAACCATGGCTGGGGTGATCCGCAGGCGGGTAACCAGAACTGGAATCAGCAGCCTCAGCAGGACCAGAGCTGGAACGCTCAGCAGCCCAACGGCGAGCAGCAGCAGTCCCAACAGCTCTGGGGCTCCCAGCAGGGTTCAGCTGGTACGGACGCGCCGCCCGACAACGGCTGGGGCGTCGGCGACCAGCACGGCGTACAGGAATCAGGCCCCTGGGGCCAGCAAGCCCAGCAGCACGCCGTCCAGCAACCCAACAACAACTGGTCCAACAACCAGCAGCAGTGGGGCGCCCAACAAGGCACAGGCACCCAGCAGACGGCCCAGCAAGCCTGGGGTGAGGACGGGAACGAAGCCTGGGGCGGCAAGGCCGACCTGAGCTCCAGCGTCGGCAAACGTGACAAGGGCAAGACCAAGAAGTCCAAGAGCCCGGGTGGCGGCGGTCCGTTCGGTGGGAAGCTGCCGTTGATGGTCGGCGGCGGCATCGCGCTGGTCATGCTGATCGTCGCCGCGATCGTCCTGATCACCAACCACGACGACAAGACGGCGAACCCCGAGCCGACCGGTACGCCGACACAGAGCGCCTCGCCCGGACCGACAGGTGGAACGACGCCCGGCCAGTCCAAGAACCCGAAGCTGCACGAAGGCGCCAACCGGATCGCGTCGACCGCGATCTCGTTCCCGCGCCGGAAGCCGCCGTGGTCGGACCGGATCCGGCTGGTGCAGCAACTGCAGCACTCGAACGGCCAGCGCATCGTGCTGACCGAGAGCGCCGTCGGCTCGGACGACTGGTCCGCGGACATCTTCGTCGGCGGGCTCGGTACCGGGTCCGGGTTCACCGGCGACCCGAAGGCGACCGCGCTGTCGCTGTCGGCGCAGCTGCACGGCGGTGGCATGTACGGCAACATCCCGGTGACGTTCAAGCCGCTCGCGAACGGCGCCGTGAAGCGGACCGGCAAGTCCGGCTGGTTCGTCCAGCAGACCGTGACCACGACCGCCGCCAAGGTGACCGACCGTGTGCTGACGCTGACGGTGGCCGTCTTCGACCTCGGCGACGGTACGGCGGTCGCGTACATCAGCGAGATCCCGAACAACCGCCCGGATCTGAAAACGGCCGCAGACGAGGCCTTTAAGGGAATTCAAGTTGGCTGACAACAACGACCAGAACCCGCCTGTCGAGGAAGGCTACGAGCCTTACCCCGGTACTGCGGGCAGTGAGGCACGCTCCACGGCAGGCGACCCCCTGGCCGGTACGCCGGTAGCCCCGCCGGCTCCGGCTCCCCGCTCCAACCAGCCGGCCCCCAGCGAAGCTCCCTCCTCGGACGCCCTCTTCGGCCAGTCCCCCGCCCCCGCGCCGCCCCCACCACCACAGGCCCGCCCCCAACACGCGGCCCCACCTCCGTGGTCCGGCCAACAGCCGGGCACCCAGGTCCCGCGACCGCAACAGCCTGCTCCAGGCAACCAGCAGCCCAGCAGCCAGCAACCGGGCGCACACCAGCCAGGCGGATCGCCTGGCCATCACTCTGCTGGTCAGCAGACGGGTAGTTCGCAGGCGGGCGGTTCGCAGGCAGGCGGCCAGCAGGCGGGCGGTTCGCAGGCGGGCGGTTCGCAGGCGGGTGGTTCGCAGTGGTCGGACGGCAGGCAGCAGGCCGGAGCACAGGCACCTGGCCAGCAGGCATGGAGCCAGCAACAGCGACCAGGGCACTCTGGCGGCCAGCCACCCACCGGCCAGCCGGCGCGGCAGCAGCCAACGGCCCAGCAGCCGCGTGCTCAGCACGCGGCTCCACCGGCAGGACCGCAGTACCCCGGTCAACAGCAACAACCGACCCCACCTAACCAGCCCGGGTACCCGCAGAGCGGGCAGGCGTGGGCTGCTCAGCAGGCACCACAGCAGTTCGGCCAGCAGCCCGGGCAGCGGCCGACCGGCTGGCAGGCGCAACCGATGGGACCGCAGCCCGGCGGGCAGCACAGTGGTCCACACGGCGCGCAACAGCCTGGCCGGCCAGGCGGGCAGCAGCCCGGCCCGCAGGGCGCGCAACACCCTGGCCCGCAAGGCACGCACCACCCTGGCCCGCAAGGCGCGCACCAACCCGGCCCACAAGGCGGGCAGCAGCCCGGCCCGCACGCGATGCCGCAGGGTGGTCCGCACGGCGGGCAGTTTGGTCAGCCGGCTGGTGCGATGGGTGAGGCTATCTCTCGAGCTGCCGGGCCATATGCGCAGCCGGCAGCCGGCAGCCACCGTGCGGGTGGGCACACCGACCCCGCGCGCGGGCCAGTTGCAGTCGGAGGCCACGACGGCCGGTCCGCGGCAGGTAGCGGTGGCTGGTTGAGTGGTGGTTCGGCAGGCGGCAACGGCCGGGCGAGAGTGATCGGTGCCGCCGTGCTGGTCGTTGCCGCGCTCGCGGCCACCGGGCTGAGCGCAGGCTGGATCTGGAACAAGGCCGACGCCCTCACCCCGGTCGCCATCCCGTCCACGGGCAAACCGCTCGAGACCGTCAAACCGTCGGCCAAGCCGACCAAGACGGAGGCGCCGACCGGCAAGGTGATCGGCACCGAGATCGTCGCCGCGAACACCGACACGATGCCGATCATGAGTTCGGCCTGGGGCAACTACGTCGAGACGACCGGTCTGTCCGGCGGCGCCGCGACCTGGCTGACCGTGCACAAGAACTACGACGGCAAGGGCGCCACCTGGGGCAACTACACGGCGTTCGGGCAGCTCCCGCCGGACATCCCGTACAAGAACACCCCGGCGGGTCTGAAGGAGGCCGGGATCCAGATCGGCGCCCGCGCGATCTCCAATCTGTACAAGAACGCGCAGATCATGAAGGGCACCCAGCACAAGGCGATCTCGGTCAGCGGCCACCCGGGCCACGAGATCGTCGCGAAGGTGGTCGTGAAGGTGCCGAAGCTGGCCGAGACCTACTCGACCGTGATGATCGCGGTGGTCGACCGCGGCGACGGTACGGCGGACGTGTCGATCGCAGACATCGCCGGCTCCACCCCGGCGTGGCAGAACGTCTGGCGCTACAAGGTCGCCCAGATCAAGATCAACAAGTAACGCGAGAGGGGCCGGCCGGACACCCGGCCGGCCCCTGTCGAAAGCTCAGCGAACCTCGGCGCAAGCGGCGATCCACCGGTCCAGCACGTCCTTCGCGGCCCCGGAGTCGAGCGCCTCCGCGGCCCGGTCCATCCCGGTCCGGATCCGCTCGGTCACGGTGCCTGCCTCCGGCGTGTACGCCGCCAGCGCCGCACCGGCGTTCAGCAGTACGACGTCCCGCACCGGCCCCGGCTCGCCCTCGACCAGCGCCCGTACGACCTTCGCGTTGTACGTCGCGTCCGCGCCCTTCAACGCGTCCGTGGACACCGGCTCGATGCCGAGCTCCTGCGGATCCAGCGTGACCGGGCCGGCGACCTCACCACCGCCGACGCTCCACACCTGGGACGTCGTCCGCGTGGTCAGCTCGTCGAGGCCGTCGTCGCCGTGGAACACGAGCGCGTCGATCCCGCGGCGCGCGAGCACCCCCGCCATCAGCCCGGCGACCCGCCCGTCGGCGACCCCGACGGCCTGCGCCGACGGGTCGCCCGGGTTGGCCAGCGGGCCGAGCAGGTTGAACGTCGTCGGTACGCCGAGCTCGCGACGCGGTACGGCGGCGTTCCGCAGCGCCGGGTGGAACGCGGCCGCGAAGCAGAACGTGATCCCGGCCCGCTCCCCCACCTCGGCCACCTGCGGACCGCTGAGGTCGAGCGGAATTCCGAGCTCCTCGAGGACATCGGCGGCGCCGCACGCGGACGAGGCCGCCCGGTTGCCGTGCTTCACGACCTTCGCACCGGCGCCGGCGGCGACGATCGCCGACATCGTGCTGATGTTCACGGTGTGGGCCTGGTCACCGCCGGTCCCGACCACGTCGAGCGTCCGGCCGGGGACGGTGATCCGGGTGGCGAACTCGCGCATCGTCTGCACGAGCCCCTCGACCTCGGTCACGGTCTCGCCCTTGGACCGCAGCGCGATCACGAACCCGGCGAGCTGGGCCGGCGTCGCGGCCCCGGACAGGATCTGTTCCATCGCCCACGCGGTGGCGGCGGCCTCCAGGTCCTCGTGCCGCAGCAGCGGACCGATGACCTGGGACCAGGTGTAGGCACCCATCGGGTCAGGAAGTGATGGCGGGCAGCGCTGCCACACGCTGCCGGAGCAGGTCCGCGACGACCTCGGCGAGCTTGATCGGGTCGATCGGGTGCGACACCGCGCCCTCGGCCCGCGACCAGGTCGCCAGCCACGCGTCCTGCGGGCGGCCGGTGATGACCAGCACCGGCGGGCACTGGAAGATCTCGTCCTTCAACTGCCGGGCGATCCCCAGGCCACCGGCCGGAACGGCTTCGCCGTCCAGGATGGCGAGGTCGATCTTGCCCTTGTCCATGGTCTTGATGACGGCCGGCTCGGTCGCGCACTCGACGTACTCGAGCTCGGGCAGATCGGCCGTCGGCCGCTTGCCGAGGGCCAGCCGGACGGACTCCCGCGTCGTACGGTCGTCGCTGTAGACCAGGACCCTCAGCGGACGCTCTGAACTCATCGATCCATCCCAAGCTGTGTTCTGACGAAGACTGGACACCCGAATGCTACCGGGGCACCTGTGCGGCCCTGCGAGCCTGTTCCTCCAAGCGGTCCAGACGCCGGTCCTCGCGGCGCGCCTCACGCTGCGAATCGCGCACCCACTGGACGAAAAGTACGGCGAAGAAGACCACGCCGACGATGTCGCCCGAGCCCCACAACAGCCCGCCCGCGATGTACTGGTCGTGCAACGGCGACGGCGGCCAGGATCGCTCGAAGCTGGTGTACCAGTCCTCGGCGATCAGCTTGTCCGCCGACATGATCGTGATCCCCAGGAACGCGTGGAACGGCAACGTGAGGAACGTCATCAGCAACCGGAACGGGTAGATCACCCGCCCGGGCACCGGGTCCAGCCCGAGCAGCGGCCAGAAGAACAGTGATCCGACCAGGATGAAGTGCAGGTGCAGCAGGTCGTGCAGGACCGTCGAGCGGAGCGTCGCGTCGTACCAGCCGCTGAAGTACAGCGCCCAGGGGCTCAGGACGAACAGCGTGAACCCGATCAGCGGGAAGCAGACCACCTTCGCGAACCGCGAGTGCAACACGGAGAGCAACCACTTCCGCGGCTGTTGCGGGAGCGTCCGGAGCGCCAGCGTGACCGGGGCGCCGAGCGCCAGCGCGAGCGGCGTCAGCATCGACAGGATCATGTGCTGGACCATGTGCACGCTGATCAGCACGGTGTCGTACGTCCCGAGCGCGGACTGGGTGGCGATCACGGCGCTCCCCAGACCGACCCCGACGAACGCGAACGTCCGGCCACGGGACCACTTGTCGCCGCGTGCCCGGAGCTTGTGGACGCCGTACAGATAGAGGGCTCCGAGCACCACGATCACGCCGAGTAACACCGGTTCGAAGGTCCATGCCGTCAGCAACCGGACCGCCGTCAGAGGCTCGATCTGGTCGCCCGGGGCGGCGTGAAGGGGAAGCACGCATCCACAGTAGGAACAGCCTGTCGGCGACATGCACGGGGGTGGTCGTAGCGCTGAACGCAAGGACCGACATAATGACCGCGTGGCCACTGCAACCGCGCTCCCAGCGTCTCGTGAACACGGTCATGCCGACCGTCCCAGCATGGTCAGTGTCGGCACGATCGTCTGGCTCTCGAGCGAACTGATGTTCTTCGCCGCCCTGTTCGCGGCGTACTTCACCATCCGGTCGGTGACGACCGCCGCCGCCGCTCCCGGAACGGACACGCTCTGGAAGCTGATGACCGAGCACCTGGACGTCCCGTTCGCCGCGGTGAACACGACGATCCTGGTGCTCTCGTCGTTCACCTGCCAGTTCGGCGTCTTCGCGGCCGAGCACGGCCGGGTCGGCCGCACCGGCTCGCTGCTGAGCGTCCGCACCTGGGGCATGCGTGAGTGGTTCATCCTCACCTACCTCATGGGCGCGGTGTTCGTCGCCGGTCAGGTGACGGAGTACACCGGGCTGGTGCAGGAGGGCCTGACGATCTCGTCCAACGCGTACGGATCGGTGTTCTACCTGGCGACCGGATTCCACGCCCTGCACGTGACCGGCGGCCTCATCGCCTTCATGTTCGTCCTGGCCAGGACGTACATGGCTCGTAAGTTCACCCACGAACAGGCCGTCTCGGCGATCGTCGTGTCGTACTACTGGCACTTCGTCGACGTGGTCTGGATCGCCCTGTTCGCGACCATCTACCTGCTCAAATGAGTGAGAAGAGAAATCCCTTGTCACCGGCGCGCTTTCTCTCCGCGCGACGACGGCACCGGTCCGCCGGCCTCGTCGTGCTCCTGTTCGGCCTCCTGGCAGTGGGTTCGGCGTACGCCGCCTTCGCCCCTGGCAACGCGGAGGCGGACAACTCGGCCCAGTCGCAGCAGATCGAGGAGGGCAAGAAGCTCTTCGCGGTCGGCTGCGCCAGCTGCCACGGTCTCAACGCCGAGGGCGGTACGAACGGTGGGGGCAAGTTCACCGCGCCCTCGCTGATCGGCGTCGGCGCGGCCGCCGTCGACTTCCAGGTCGGCACCGGCCGGATGCCCGCCATGCAGCCGGGCGCGCAGATCCCGCGCAAGACGCCGGTCTACTCGCAGGCCGAGATCGAGGCTCTGGCCGCGTACGTCGCCTCGCTGGCCCCCGGCCCGGCGGTGCCGTCCGCGGACTCGTACGACGTGAGCAAGGCCACCGACGAGCAGGTGACCCGGGGCGGCGAGCTGTTCCGCACCAACTGCACCGCGTGCCACAACTTCGCCGGCCGCGGCGGCGCACTGCCGAACGGCAAGTACGCGCCGTCGCTGATGGGCGTCAGTGAGAAGCACATCTACGAAGCCATGCTGACCGGCCCGCAGCAGATGCCGGTCTTCTCCGACCAGGTCATGCAGCCGCAGGACAAGCAGGACATCATCGCCTACCTGAAGGCACTGCAGAACCAGAAGGACCCGGGCGGCTTCGGCCTCGGCCGGCTCGGCCCGGTCTCCGAGGGCCTGTGGGGCTGGTTCGTCGGGATCGGCCTGCTGGTCGGCGTAGCGGTCTGGATCGGCGCCAAGGGCGTCAAGGCCAAGGGAGCGAAGGCCAAGTGAGCGACGAGAAGAAGCTTCCGGTCAAGGCGGAAGAGGAGCACCACGGGTCCGCCCTCGAGGTTGCGGAGCCGATCCCGGACCCCGGCATGGAGCCGCACGAGCCGCGGATCACCGACATCGACCCGAAGGCCGCCGACCGCGTCGAGCGTCAGGTGTCGGCGATGTTCGGCATCGCGACGCTGCTGGTGCTGGGCGCCTGCGTGGCGTACTTCGCGATCCCGCGGGACTCGATCCTCGAGTTCGGCCCGCTGTCCGGCAACGCGAACAACATGGTCATCGGCCTGTGCATCGGCCTCGCGCTGTTCCTGATCGGGGCGGGCGCGATCCAGTGGGCCAAGAAGCTGATGGTCGACGAGGAGATCGCCGAGGACCGGCACGCCGCGCACTCGTCGCCGGAGCAGATCGCCGAGATCACCGAGGCGTTCAAGCAGGGCGCCGCGGAGTCCGGCTTCGGCCGCCGCAAGATGATCCGGAACTCGCTGATCGGCGCCCTCGGCGTCCTCGGCCTGCCGGCCATCGTGCTGCTCCGCGACCTCGGCCCGCTGCCCGGCCGGGCGCTGTACAACACGATCTGGGCGAAGGGCATCCGGGTCGTCAACGACGTCACGAACCGCCCGATCAAGCCGTCCGACCTGGTCGTCGGCCAGCTGGTCAACGGCGCGCCGGCCAACCTGGCTCCGATGCAGGAGGAGGACCCGGTCGCCTACCAGAACGCCCGGGCGAAGGCCGCGGTGATCATGGTCCGGATCAAGCCCAGCGAGATCCGCACCAGGCCGGGGCGGGAGAACTGGGGCATCGACGGGATCCTCTGCTACTCGAAGATCTGCACCCACGTCGGCTGCCCGATCTCGCTGTACGAGCAGACCACGCACCACGTGCTCTGCCCCTGCCACCAGTCGACCTTCGACCTGTCCGACGGGGCGAAGGTCGTCTTCGGCCCTGCGGCCCGGCCACTGCCTCAGCTACCGTTGGCGTTGGACAGTGAGGGCTACCTGGTAGCGCAGAGCGGCTTCACCGAGCCGGTCGGCCCGAGCTTCTTCGAACGAGGGTGACAACAGTGTCAACAAGCACAGAGTTCCCCGGACCGGTCAAATGGTTCGACGATCGCCTCGGCATCGCGAAGATCGGGAAGAAGAACCTGCGGAAGGTCTTCCCGGACCACTGGTCCTTCATGCTGGGCGAGATCGCGCTCTACAGCTTCATCATCCTGCTGCTGACCGGCACGTTCCTGACCTTCTGGTTCAAGCCGTCGATGGCCGAGGTCACGTACAACGGCTCGTACAGCCTGCTCAAGGGCGTGCACATGTCGGAAGCGTACGCCTCCACGCTGAACCTCAGCTTCGACATCCGCGGCGGCCTGCTGATCCGGCAGATCCACCACTGGGCGGCCGTGCTGTTCATCGCCGCGATGATGGTGCACCTGCTCCGGATGTTCTTCACCGGCGCGTTCCGCAAGCCGCGTGAGCTGAACTGGCTGATCGGCTTCGGGATGCTGTTCCTCGGCATCATCGAGGGCTTCATCGGCTACGGCCTCCCGGACGACCTGCTGTCCGGTACCGGTCTGCGGATCACGAACGGCATGATCCAGGCGTCGCCGGTGGTCGGCACGTACATGAACTTCTTCATCTTCGGCGGTGAGTTCCCCGGCGGCGACTTCGTCTCCCGGTTCTTCATCGTGCACGTGCTGCTGATCCCGGGCATCATCCTCGCCCTGGTCACGGCGCACCTGTTCCTGGTCGTGTACCACAAACACACCCAGTACGCCGGTCCCGGCCGGACGCAGAAGAACGTGGTCGGGTACCCGCTGTTCCCGGTGTACACGGCCAAGGCCGGCGGCTTCTTCTTCGTGGTCTTCGGTGTCACCGCGCTGATGGGCGCACTGATGCAGATCAACCCGGTCTGGCTGTACGGACCGTACGACCCCGCCGCGGTGACCGCCGGCTCCCAGCCGGACTGGTACATGGGCTGGCTCGAAGGCTCGGTGCGTATCTTCCCCGGATTCGAGTCCCACTTCTGGGGCATCACCCTCAGCTGGAACCTGATCATCCCCGCACTGATCGTGCCACCAGCCTTCGTCACCCTGGTCGCGCTCTACCCCTTCATCGAAGGCTGGATTACCGGGGACAAGCGTGAGCACCACCTGCTGGACCGGCCGCGAGACGTGCCGACCCGGACCGGTATCGGCGTCGCGTTCATCACGTTCTACGCGATGCTGTGGATCGGCGGTGGTAACGACCTGATCGCCACCCACTTCCACATCTCGCTGAACAGCGTGACCTGGTTCCTGCGGTTCGCCGTGATCCTCGGCCCGATCCTGGGCTTCTGGATCGCCCGCCGCTGGGCGATCTCCCTGCAGCGCGCCGACCACGAACGGCTGCTGCACGGCCTGGAAACCGGCGTCATCATGCGCGACGCCGACGGCAAGTACACCGAGAAGCACCAGCCGATCTCGACGTACGAGGCCTACTCGCTCACCGCACGGGATCGCCTCGTGCCTCACGAGATCGGCCCCGAGACCGACGACAACGGCGTTCGCGCCCCGCGCCGGGCCCTGAACAAGGCCCGCGCCGCCCTGTCCCGGTTCTACTTCGCCGACGCGGTCCAGAAGCCGACCGCCCAGGAGATCGCGGAGGCGCACGAGCACGCTCACGACGCCGACGAGATCCACGAACTGACGGAGGACACGGAGACCTACCGCGAGGTCACCAGCGACCACTCCTGACGTCTGAAGCACCACCCAAAAGGCCCCGGGCACTCGCCCGGGGCCTTTTGCGTGGCTCAGCCGATGGCCTCGCTCATCGCGGTCAGCCAGCGCTTCAGCGTCTCCTGCTCAGTTGGACTCAGCTGGGCTGTCTCAGCTGTCATTCGGTTGAGGAGGGGGCCGAAGAAGTGCCAGCCGAGTTCTACGGCGCTGTCGGAGACCTGCAGGTGGGTGCTGCGGCCGTCTGAGCGGCTTCTGAGGCGTTCTACGTGGCCGGCGGCCTCCAGGCGGTGGATGACCGCGGTTGTCGCCTGAGAGGTCATTCCCAGCTGCTGGGCGAGCCAACCCGGTGTTGCGTCCACTCCGGCGCGTTCGGCGTCCAGGAGGCGGACCAGCGCCCGTACGTCGGTCCCGTGCAGTCCCGTCGTCCGAGCGAACTCCCCGATCGCCAGCTCCAGCTTGAGCGCGACCTCGCGCAGGCGGTGCACCACCTCCAGCGCAGCGGCCCGCTCGGGGTCCGCCGGCATCACTCCTTCACGCATGCCCGCAATTTACCTCACTCAGTGAGCTATTCTCGGCAGCATGAGCTTCCAGGCCGCGTACGACGCACTCCTCGCCCGCTGGAACGTCCCGGTCGAGCAGATCGAGCTGACCGACGAGTTCGGTACGACGCACGTGAACGCGTGCGGTCCCGCGGACGGCCCGCCCGTCGTACTGCTGCCGGGCCACGGAGCGACCTCGCCGGTGTGGTTCACCGTCGCACCGGAGCTCGCGAAGGACCATCGGGTGTACGCCGTCGACCTGATCGTCGACGCCGGCCGCAGCGCCAACACCGGCCGGAGACCGCGCACGCCCGACGACCTGCACAGCTGGCTGACCAACGTGCTCGACGGACTCGGGATCGAGCGCGCCGCGCTGTGCGGGCACTCGTACGGCTCCTGGATCGCACTCACCTACGCGATCGCCCAGCCGTACCGGGTCGACCGTCTCGCACTGCTCGACCCCACCGACTGCTACCTCGGGCTGCGCATCCCGTACGTCCTCCGAGCGCTACCCGCTCTCGTACGGCCCTCACGGGCCCGCAGCGCCGCGTTCTTGCGCTGGGAGACCCAGGGGCTCCCGCTGGATCCTCAAGTCCTGGAACTGGCCGGTCTCGCCGCCGAGCAGCCGTCGACACCGTTCGTCCGCACCAAACGCCCCACGGACGACCAGCTGGGTGCGGTCGCTCCCCTGGTGTTCGTCGCCACGCGTAGCAGGAGCCAGGACGCCGCCCGGCTGACCCAGCGCATCACCACGCTCAGCCCCGGCGCGATCGTCGTACCGCTCGACACCGCGACCCACCACTCGCTCCCGTCACTGCACGCGGACGAGGTCGTCCCCGAGCTGCAGAAGTACTTCAACTGAAAAGCCCCCTTCCCGCCGGCAGGCAGGAAGGGGGCTTGTAGTTCAGAGGGTCAGGACAGGGCCGAGCCGGCCTTGTAGGCGGCCCAGGTGGTGTTCCAGTCGGTCCAGCCGTTGCCGGGCTCCATGGTGCGGCTGGTGCCGGTCACGGTCACCGGGTCGCCGATCAGGGTCTGGCCGAAGTACCACTGGGCGTCCTTGAGGCTCATGCCGACACAGCCGTGGCTGACGTTGACACTGCCCTGGCTGCCGACGGACCACGGCGCGCCGTGGATGAACTCACCCGAGCTGGTGACGCGCTGCGCCCACTTCACGTCCGGGATGTTGTAGTAGTTCGGGTCGCCGGGCTTGATGCCGACGGTCGCCGCGTCCATCCGCTTGGTCGTGAACTTCTCCATGATCACCTTCACGCCGCTGCGGGTGGTGAACCCGTCCTTGCCGGCGGTGATCGGGATCGTGCGAGCCAGCTTGCCGTTGATCGTGACGGTCATCACGTGCTTCTTCACGTCGACGTGACTGACCACGGACTTGCCGATCGTGAACTTGATCGACCGGCTGCTCGTGCCCCAGGTGTTGTTCCCGGCGTTCACGCCCTGGGTGTCGACGTTCACCGTCACCTTCGTGCCGGTAGGCCAGTAGTTCTTCGGCCGGTAGTTGACCTGCTTGCTGTTCACCCAGTGCCAGCTGCCGTCGACCGGGACCGAGGTCTTGACCGAGAGCCGCTTCTCGACCGCGGCGCGGTTCTTGACCGGGTTGTTCCAGTAGATCTGCACCGGGTACGCCACGCCGACGGTGGAGGTGTTCAGCGGCGCGATCGAGGCCTTCAGGCTCCTGGACGCCTTCAGCGTCTTGAACGTCGAGCTGACCGGCACACTGCCGCCGTCGCTGCCCTCCGCCGAGCCGCTCACGGTGTACGACGTGCCCGGCTTGAGCAGGTCGGTCGACGTCCACTGGGTCTTGTCGGCGTTGAAGCTGCCGGCGATCGTGTTGTCGTCGTCGTCCTTGACGGTGACGGCGGTGAGCTTGCCGCCGGTGCTGGTGACCGTGACCGGCTTGTCCGGCTGCACCGAGGTGGCACCCTTGGCGGGCACGACGGCGATACTGGCCGCGTTGCTCTCCGTCGGAGTGCTCGAGGCACCGGGCGTGCTCGAGGCGCCCGGCGTACTGCTCTGCGACGTGGAGGCACTCGGCGTCGACTGCCCGCCGTTGCCGTTGCCGTCGGCCTTCGTGTCGCTGCACGCCGTGCCGATCATCAGCAGGACGCAGATTCCCGCCACAGCAAGGCCGCGCTTCCTCACCGAACCGCTCACCATTCCCCAGCTCTCCCCTGTTTAGTCAAACCGCGGTAAGGGTAACCTGCCGCGGCGACATTTCCCTGCATCGCACGCACCGAACCGGTACGGACCACAACCCTCCGTACCAACAACACTCTTAAGACGCACGAAGACGCCGCCCGGTTCGTTCCCGGACGGCGTTTTTCGTACGACTCTCAACTAGTGAGCGTGGTCCCCGCGGTAGTACTCGAAGATGAAACCGCTCAGCGTGATGATGCCGATACCGACACCGGCGATGAACAGCCACCAACCGAACACGATGCCGAGCACGACCACGGACAGGGTCAGCGCGCACCACAGCGGCCACCAGGAGTGCGGCGGGAAGAACCCGAGCTCGCCGGCTCCGTCGACGACCTCCGCCTCCTTGCGGTCCTCCGGGCGGGCGTCCATCCGGCGCGCCGTCACGCTCAGGTAGAACGCCACCAGCAGCGACAGGAAGAACGTCATCACCAGCGCGGTGGTCCCGGTGGGGTCCTCCGACATCAGCCAGTAGATCGGCGTGACGATCACCAAGAACACACTCAGGATCCCGAAGACCCAGGCTTCGACCTTCACGCCTCGTCCTTCCCCTCGGTCCCGGGCCTGCCGGCCTCCGCGATCGGCTTCTGATCATCGCCGTCGAGCAGGTTGTCCGACCGGGCCGGGTTCACCGGCCGGTCGGCCAGGGCCAGCTCGGCGTGGTGCAGGTCGAACGCGGGCGACTCCGAACGGATCCGCGGCAGCGTCGTGAAGTTGTGCCGCGGCGGCGGGCAGCTGGTCGCCCATTCGAGCGAACGGCCCCAGCCCCACGGGTCGTCGACGCCGACCGGCACCTTCTTGCGCGACTTGTAGACGTTGTAGAAGAACGGCAGCATCGACGCGCCCAGGATGAAGGCCCCGACGCTGGACACCTCGTTCAGCGTGGTGAAGCCCTCGTTCGGGCTGTAGTCGGCGTACCGCCGCGGCATGCCCTCGACACCCAGCCAGTGCTGCACCAGGAACGTCGTGTGGAAGCCGATGAACAGCAGCCAGAAGTGCAGCTTGCCGAGCTTCTCGTCGAGCATCCGGCCGGTGAACTTCGGCCACCAGTAGTAGAACCCGGCGAACATCGCGAACACCACGGTGCCGAAGACGACGTAGTGGAAGTGCGCGACCACGAAGTACGAGTCGGACAGCTGGTAGTCCAGCGCCGGCGAGGCCAGGATGACACCGGTCAGACCGCCGAAGAGGAAGGTCGTCAGGAAGCCGACCGACCAGAGCATCGGCGTGTCGAACGACACCGAGCCGCCCCAGATCGTGCCGATCCAGTTGAAGAACTTCACCCCGGTCGGGACCGCGATCAGGAACGTCATGAACGAGAAGAACGGCAGGTTCACCGCGCCGGTGACGAACATGTGGTGCGCCCACACCGCCACCGAGAGCACCGCGATACCGAGCGTCGCGCTGACCAGGCCGATGTAGCCGAAGACCGGCTTGCGGCTGAAGACCGGCAGGATCTCGGTGACGATGCCGAAGAACGGCAGCGCGATGATATACACCTCGGGATGCCCGAAGAACCAGAACAGGTGTTGCCAGAGTATTGGCCCGCCGTTGGCCGCGTCGAAGACATGGGCCCCGAGTGTTCGATCCGCCTCCAGGACCAGCAGCGCCGCCGCCAGGATCGGGAAGGCGATCAGCACCAGGATCGACGTCACCAGGATGTTCCAGGTGAAGATCGGCATCCGGAACATCGTCATACCCGGTGCCCGCATGGTGATGATCGTGGTGATGAAGTTGACCGCACCCAGGATCGTGCCCAGACCGGCCATCCACAGACCCATGATCCACAGGTCGCCGCCGACACCCGGCGAGCGGACCGCGTTGGACAGCGGCGCGTAGGCGAACCAGCCGAAGTCGGCCGCGCCGCCCGGGGTGAAGAAGCCGCTGATCGTGATCAGGCCGCCGAACAGGAACAGCCAGTAGCTGAACATGTTCAGCCGCGGGAACGCGACGTCCGGGGCACCGATCTGCAGCGGCATGATCTCGTTCGCGAAGCCGACGAACAGCGGCGTCGCGAAGAGCAGCAGCATGATCGTGCCGTGCATCGTGAACAGCTGGTTGTAGACCTCTTCGTTCACGATCTGCAGGCCGGGCTTGGCCAGCTCGGCCCGGATCAGCAGCGCCATCACGCCGCCGACCAGGAAGAACGCGAACGACGTGACCAGGTACATGTGCCCGATCAGCTTGTGGTCGGTCGTGGTCAGGTACTTGACCAGCATCTGGCCCTTGGTGCGCCGCCGGGGCAGCGCGGTGGTGCTACCGATGGCGCCGGTGCGCTCGGCGAACTCGGTCACTTCTCGCCCTCCCCTGAACCGGGAATGGTGGTGGCGTCGGCGCCACCGGTGGCTGCTCCGGTCTGGCCCTTGGCGGCCAGGTCCTTCAGGTGCTGGTCGTACTCCGCGCGGCTGACCACCTTGACGCTGAAAACCATGCGGCTGTGGTAGAGCCCGCAGAGCTCGGCGCACTTACCGGCGAAGGTGCCGGTCTTGGTCGGGGTCAGCTCGAACTTGTTGGTCCGGCCCGGGATCACGTCGAGCTTGAAGTAGAACGACGGTACCCAGAAAGAGTGGATGACGTCCGCCGAGGTCAGGTCGAAGTGGACCGACTCGTTCACCGGCAGCCACAGCGTCGCGGGCTTGTCGAGCGTGCCGGTCTCCCAGACGCCCTGCTGCCCGTCGACGGTGTCCTTGTAGTTGAAGGTCCACTGCCACTGCTGGCCCACCACGTTCACGGTGTGCTGCGGATTGGCGTCCATCCTCGTCACCGTGTTGCCGTGCTCGACGGTGTAGAAGAAGAGCACCCCGATGATCGCGAACGGCGCCAGGGTGTACAGGACTTCGAGCGGCAGGTTGTACCGCACCTGCCGGGGAGCGTCTTCGTTGCGCTTGCGGTACCGCACGCTGACCCAGAGGATCAGGCCCCAGACCATCACGCCGACGATCAGAGCGGCGGTCCAGGCACCGATCCAGAGGCTGCGGATCGCCTCGGTCCGGTCCGATGCGCCCTCGGGCAGACCGAGTCGCTTCCACTGCTCAGTGGTCGCCGACGAACAACCGGTCAGCAGCGTGGTGCCGAGCACCACTGCCGCACCGACCAGCAGGCGTCGCTTCGCCGGACGTGTGGCGCCGGCAGAACCTGCCGGTCGCTCCTCCACTCCGGGCGTGCCGTTCGAACCCACGGGGCGCCTTTCCCTTCCCAAGTGAGACTGACGACCAAACACTACTGGACCCCTTCCCCGATCCTGCGGAGAGGTAGGGCTTAGCGTTTCCCGCGTGAGCGAGCGTACGTATCTGGACGCCGCGTCGGCCGAGCCGATGCACCCCGCCGCGCGCGAGATGTTGCTGTCGGCAGTTGATTCCGGATGGGCCGATCCGGTGCGGCTGCACCACGAGGGCCGGACCGCGAGACTGCTGCTGGACAACGCCCGCGCGGTGCTCGCGGACGCGGTCGGTGTCCGGCCGGACGAGCTCTACCTGACCACCTCCGGTACGGCGGCGATCCGGGACGGGCTGGCCTCCGTACGGGCGGCCAGACGACGGGCAGGTACGTCGGTGGTGCACAGCGCCGTCGAGCACTCCGCCGTACTGCACACAGCCGGTGCGGACGCCGTCGAGGTCGGGGTGGACCGGCTGGGCCGGGTCGACCTGGACGCATTCACAGCGGCGGTACGGCGGCCTGGTGTAGCCGTGGCCGCGCTGCAGTCGGCGAATCACGAGGTGGGGACACGTCAACCCGTCGAGGCCGCGGCAGACGCGTGCGGCGACGTGCCGCTGTTCGTTGACGCGTCCGCTTCGATCGGGCACGACGCCGTGCCGAGCGGGTGGTCGCTGCTGGCGGCAAGTGCGCACAAGTGGGGCGGGCCGGCCGGTGTCGGGCTGCTGGCGGTGCGGAAGGGCACGCGGATCGCGCCGGCGTGGCCGATGGACGAGCGGGAGGACGGCCTCTCCCCTGGCTTTCCGAACGTACCGAACGCGCTGGCCGCGGCGGCAGCGTTACAAGCCAGGCTGGCCGAGGTCACGGAACTGAACGAGCAGCACAGGTCGTGGGTGGACGAAGTACGGCAACGCGTGGCAGCCGACGTACCGGACGTGGAGGTAGTAGGTGACCCGGTGGACCGGTTACCGCACGTACTCACGTTCTCGTGTCTCTACGTAGACGGTGAAGCTCTGGTGACCGCCCTGGACGCGGAAGGCTTCGCTGTCTCCAGTGGCTCCGCCTGTACGTCGAGCACGCTGTGGCCGTCGCACGTACTCGCGGCCATGGGCGTGCTGACCCACGGCAACGTCCGGCTCTCCCTGGCGCGTGACACGACGCATGACGACGTACTGCGCTTCTGCGCGGTGCTGCCGGGCATAGTGCAGCGCATTCGGGCGGAGGTGGGGATGTGAACGTGGACCTGGACTGCACCGGCCTGCTCTGCCCACTCCCCGTGATCAGGCTGGCCAAGATATTGCCGACCGTTGCCGTAGGCGACACCGTCACCGTCTTGGCCGACGACCCGGCCGCGGCAACGGACATCCCTGCTTGGTGCCGGATGCGCTCCCAGGAGCTGGTGTCAGCCGCCCAAAACCAGTACGTCGTGCGGCGGGTCAGCTGACACACTGCGCGACGTGACCGACTTCGCGTACAAGCCGACGCTGACCGGCGACCTGGTGGTCCTGCGACCGATGGACGAGGGCGACTACGACGCGCTGTCCGCCGCCATGGAAGACCCGGACGTGATCCGCTTCACCGGAAGCCACGGTGAGATCACCGAGGAGCGGGCCCGCCAGTGGATGCGGACCCGTAAGGACCAAACAGACCGGCTGGACCTCACGATCATCGACAAGGCGTCCGGGGTGGCCGTCGGCGAGGCCGTACTGAACCTGTGGGACCCGGACAACCAGTCCTGCAGCTTCCGCATCCTGATCGGGCCTGCCGGCCAGAACCGCGGTCTTGGCACCGAGGCGACCCGGCTGATCGTCGGCTACGGCATCGAGGAGCTGGGGCTGCACCGGATCAGCCTGCACGTTTTCGCGTTCAACCCGCGCGCCCAGCGCGCCTACGAGAAGGCAGGCTTCAAGCCAGAGGGCGTACTGCGCGAGGCGTTGCTCTGGGACGGCGAGTGGGTCGACGAGATCGTGATGTCCGTCCTGGCGACCGAGTGGATACCGTCGAGGGTGTGACCGACACTCTCAGGGACGCCGACCGCATCGCCGTACTGACCGGCGCCGGGATCTCGACAGCCTCCGGGATCCCCGACTTCCGCGGGCCTGAGGGCGTGTGGACGAAGAACCCGGCCGCCGAGGCGATGTTCGACATCGAGGAGTACGTCGCCAGCCGGGAGGTGCGGGTGGCGACCTGGAAGCACAGGCTCGCCGTACCGGCCTGGAGGGTCGAGCCGAACCCGGGCCACGTGGCCTTGGTCGAGCTGGAACGCCAGGGCCGGCTGGCCGGGCTGATCACCCAGAACGTCGACGGGCTGCACCAGAAGGCGGGGTCCTCACCGGAACTGGTCCACGAGCTCCACGGGACGGTCTGGTACGTCGACTGCCTCCAGTGCGAGCGCCGGGTCCCGATGGCCGACGTACTCCCCCGGCTCGAGTCCGGGGAGGAGGATCCGGCGTGTGAGGTGTGCGGCGGCATCCTGAAGTCCGCGACGGTCTCTTTCGGCCAGTCGCTCGACAGGGCCGTGCTGGATCGAGCCGTTGCCGCAACCGAGGCAGCGGACCTCTTCCTGGCGGTTGGCACCTCCCTGCAGGTCTACCCGGCCGCGGGGCTGTGCGACCTCGCACTGAACTCCGGCAAGCCCCTGGTCATCCTGAACGCGCAGCCGACGCCGTACGACGAGCACGCGACCACCGTGCTGCATACGCCGATCGAGACAACACTCCCGGAGCTCGTGACCTTACCGTGACCTTCGAGGCCTCCTCACAGTAGGACCTGCCCGCTACCGTCCCCGGCATCAGACGGCGGGGAGGGGTGCTTGATGCGCGGGTTCAGGCGTTGGACGGCAGGTTTCACAGCGGCCGCGGTAGTAGTACTGGGACTGGCTACTCCGACACCGGCGCCGGCGGCCGAGCGGGTGATCACTCTCGCCGGGTCACTACAGAGTGAGCTGGGCTGTGCGGGTGACTGGGACCCCGGCTGCGACGCGACCAGTCTCGGGAGCAGTGCGCCGTACACAAAGGTCTTCGACGTACCGGCGGGGTCCTACGAGTTCAAGGTCGCCGTCAACAAGAGCTGGGACGAGAACTACGGCGCGGGCGGAGTGCTGAACGGGCAGAACATCCCGCTCCGGATCGAAGGCCCGGCGAAGCTGCAATTCAGCTACAACGACACCAGCCACGTCGTAACGATCAAGCCGGTCGACCTGGCTGGTCCTACGGTGACGGCCGCCGACAAGGCGCTCGCGACGCCCAGTCTGCGGCAAGGCCTCACCAAGGAGCGCTTCTACTTCCTGATGGCGGACCGGTTCGCGAACGGCGACAGGTCGAACGACGCCGGCGGCCTCACCGGCGACCGCCTGCAGACCGGGCTCGACCCGACCGACAAAGGCTTCTACCACGGCGGCGACCTGGCCGGTGTGATCCAGAAGCTCGACTACATCAAGTCCTTGGGTACGACGGCCATCTGGCTGACGCCGTCGTTCAAGAACCGCCCGGTGCAGGGCTCGGGCGCGGATGTGAGCGCCGGGTACCACGGGTACTGGATCACGGACTTCACCCGGATCGATCCGCACCTCGGCACGAACGCGGACATGAAGCGGCTGATCGACCTCGCGCACCGCAAGGGCATGAAGGTCTTCTTCGACATCATCACCAACCACACCGCGGACGTGATCGACTACCAGTCCGGCAACCACGGGTACATCCCGAAGTCCACCACGCCGTACAAGGATGCTCAGGGCAACGTCTTCGACGACAGGCAGTACGCGGCCGGCGACACGTTCCCGGCGCTGGACCGGAACACCTCGTTCCCGAACGTGCCGATCTTCCACAGCAAGGCCGACGAGACCGTGAAGGTGCCGGCCTGGCTGAACGACCCGACGCTGTACCACAACCGCGGCGACTCGACCTTCGCCGGCGAGAGTGCGGAGTACGGCGACTTCTCCGGCCTGGACGACCTGTTCACCGAGCAGCCGAAGGTCCGGGACGGGATGATCGACGTCTACAAGACCTGGGCCGAGTTCGGGATCGACGGGTTCCGGATCGACACCGTGAAGCACGTCAACATCGAGTTCTGGCAGAAGTTCTCGCCGGCGATCCTGGCCGCGGCGCGTGGTGCGGGCGCGAAGAACTTCTTCATGTTCGGCGAGGTGTACGACGCGAACCCGCAGTTCATGTCGACGTACACGACCAAGGGCGACCTGCAGGCGACCCTGGACTTCGGGTTCCAGCAGAACGCCGTGGCGTACGCGAAGGGCGACCCGAGTACCAAGCTGCAGGACTTCTACGCGGACGACGACTACTACACCGACACGGACTCGAACGCGTACGAGCTGCCGACGTTCCTCGGCAACCACGACATGGGGCGTGTAGGCACGTTCCTGAAGCAAGGTGGTGCGTCGGGTCAGGATCTGCTCGCCCGGGACGAGCTGGCGCACTCCCTGATGTACCTGACCCGCGGGCAGCCGGTGGTGTACTACGGCGACGAACAGGGCTTCACCGGTGCCGGCGGCGACAAGGACGCCCGGCAGGACATGTTTGCGACCAAGACCGCCGACTATGCGGACGACGAGGTCGTTGACGGCACGGGTACGACGACGATCGGCAGCAAGGACCGGTACGACGTCAACACGCCCATGTACAAGCACATCGCCGCACTGGCGCAGCTACGGGCGAAGTACCCGGCGTTGTCGGACGGCCGTCAGGTGAACAGGTACTCGTCCAACAACAACGGGCTGTATGCGTTCAGCCGGCTGGGCAGCGACAACGTCGAGTACTTGGTGGTGGCGAACAACTCGAAGGCAACGGCGTCCGCGACCGTACCGACGTACGGCCCGAACACGTGGCTCAAGCCGGTCTATGGCGGCTCCCGGTCCATCAAGACCGACCGTGAGGGCCGTGTTGTCGTCAGCCAGGCGCCCTTGTCTGTGACGGTGTACCAGGCGCAGAACAAGGTCCCGCCGCGCGCCAAGGCGCCTGATGTCTACATGAGTTCGCCGGAACTCGGTGCGACAGTCGGTGGGCGTGCTGAGATCGCGGCTGCGGTCCCGGAGAACACACCGGCCACCGTGACCTTCGGCTACCGCCCCGTGGGCACAACGCAGTGGAAGCGGCTCGGCTCCGACGACAACGCGCCGTACCGGGTCTTCCAGGACGTCAGCGGGCTGGACAAGGGCACGCTCCTCGAGTACCGCGCCGTTCTCCGCGACGTCTCGGGCAATTACTCGGTCTCGGACTCGTACGGCGTGGTGGGCGACGCTACAGCGCCAGGAGGTGGCGGCGGCTCTACCGGCCCCGTCGTACAGCCGAACAACGTGTCCGTGCCGGGTGACCACAACAGTGAGATGGGCTGTGCGGCGGACTGGTCACCGGACTGCGACCAGGCGCAGCTGAAGCTGGACCCGAAGGACAACGTGTGGAAGGGCACGTACACCATTCCGGCCGGCGAGCACGCGTACAAGGCTGCCGTCAACAAGAGCTGGGATGAGAACTACGGTGCCGGTGGTGTCGCAAACGGCGCCAACATCTCATACACCGCGCCTAGCGGGCCCGTCACGTTCTACTACGAGCACGGGCGGCACTACGCCACGTCCAGCGCGGAGGGCCCGATCATCACGGCGCCTGGCTCGTTCCAGACCGCGTTGGGCTGCCCGACCGACTGGGACCCGTCCTGCATGCGACCCTGGTTGACCGACGAGGACGGCGACGGGACCTACACCTGGTCCACGAGCGAGTTGAAGGCGGGCAACTATGAGGCGAAGGTCGCACACAACCTGTCCTGGGACGAGAGCTACCCGGCTCAGAACGTCCCGGTCTCGGTACCGAGCGACGGACTCGTCGTCACGTTCTCGTACGTGCTGGCAACCCACCAGTTCACGGTGACGACGTCCAAGCCCGGTGCACAGCCGGACCTCAGCCAGGCGAAGGCGTACTGGCTCAACCGCGACACACTCGCCGTACCTGCCGGTGACCACCCGGAGCGGTACCGCTGGCGGCTGCATTGGTCGGACAGCGGTGCTCTGAAGGTGGACGCGGACGACATCGGCGGCTCGTCGGCGGCATTGCGGTACGACCCGACCGAGGTCAAACCCGGCTACACCACGCTGCGCCTGGACCGCGCTGACGTCGGCAAGATCCTGACTGGCCAGCTCGGTCTGGCGCAGTACGACGACACAGGCCGTCTGCTGGATGCCACTGGCGTGCAGATCCCCGGTGTACTCGACGATGTGTACGGCAGTGCGGTCAACCGCTCCTACGGCGTCACATGGCAAGCAGGCAAACCCACCTTCACCGTCTGGGCTCCCACAGCCCAAAACGTCCGCCTACTGGTCGGCTCCGATGCTGTAGCCATGCACCGGAACCCGGATGGTTCCTGGATCGTCACAGGGCCCCGATCGTGGAAGAACGCTTCGTACCGCTTTGAGGTGACGGTCTTTGCGCCCAGTACGGGAAAGGTGGAGAAGAACGTTGTCACCGACCCGTACTCGGTGGCGTTGACGACCGACTCGACGTACTCGGTGGCGGCGGACCTCAACGACGTGGCGGGCAAGCCGGCGCTCTGGACAACCACACCGTCGCCGAAGCTCGCCCGCGGGGTCGACTCGACGATCTACGAGCTGCACGTGCGGGACTTCTCCATCAACGACAGCACCGTGCCCGCAGCACACCGCGGTACGTACCTGGCGTTTGCGGACAACGGCAACGGTACGAAGCACCTGCGGTCGCTGGCCGCGGCAGGGCTGAACACGGTGCACCTACTGCCCACTTTCGACATCGCCTCGATCCCCGAGACCAACCAGCAGACCCCTGCCTGCGACCTGAAGTCCATGCCGGCCGACTCCGACCAGCAGCAGGCCTGTGTGACTGCCGTGGCAGCCAAGGACGGCTTCAACTGGGGTTACGACCCGTACCACTGGCTGGCGCCGGAAGGGTCCTACGCAACGCAGAAGGACGGCCTGCCGCGGGTAGCGGAGTTCCGCACGATGGTCGGCGCGTTGCACAAGTCCGGGCTCCGCGTCGTACTCGACCAGGTCTACAACCACACTCCGGCCGCGGGTGAAGCACCGACGTCGGTGCTCGACCAGATCGTGCCCGGCTACTACCAGCGGCTGGACGCGACCGGCAAGGTCGAGAACTCGACCTGCTGCAGCAACATCGCCACCGAGCACGCCATGGCCGAGAAGATCATGGTCGACGGCACGGTGAGCTGGGCGCGCAACTACCACGTGGACGGCTTCCGCTACGACCTGATGGGCCACCACACCAAGGCGAACATGCTGAAGATCCGCGCCGCGCTGGACAAGTTGACGCTCGCGAAGGACGGCGTCGACGGCCGGTCGATCTACCTCTACGGCGAGGGCTGGAACTTCGGCGAGGTCGCGAACGACGCACTGTTCGTCCAGGCCCGGCAGGGCAACCTCGGCGGCACCGGGATCGGCACGTTCTCCGACCGGCTGCGGGACGCGGTCCGCGGCGGCGGCCCGTTCGACGACGACCCGCGGATCCAGGGCTTCGGTTCCGGCGAGGCGAGCGACCCGAACGGTGCGGCCGTCAACGGTACGCCGGCCGATCGCGCCAAGCGGCTCGCGCACGACACGGACCTCGTACAGCTCGGCCTGGCCGGGAACCTGCGGTCGTTCACCTTCAAGTCGGTAGCGTCGGGGTCGGAGGTCCGCGGCGACCAGATCGACTACAACGGATCGCCTGCCGGGTACGCCGACCAGCCGGACGAAGTGGTGACGTACGTCGATGCCCACGACAACGAAACCCTGTGGGACACGCTGACGTACAAGCTGCCCACGGACCTGCCGATGCCGGACCGGATCCGGATGAACACGTTGTCGCTGGCGACGACCGCGCTGGCGCAGACGCCGTCGTTCTGGCACGCCGGCGCGGACCTGCTGCGGAGCAAGTCACTGGACCGCAACTCGTACGACTCCGGCGACTGGTTCAACACGCTGGACTGGACCGGCGCGGACAACGGGTTCGGACACGGCCTGCCGCCGAAGGCCGACAACGAGGCCAAGTGGCCGTTCATGAAGCCGCTCCTGGCGAACCCTGCGCTGAAGCCGACGGCGGCCGACGTGGCGACGGCTTCCGCGGCCGCTGACGATCTGCTGAAGCTGCGGTTCTCCACTCCCCTGTTCCGGCTGGGGTCCGCGGCGCTGATCAACCAGAAGCTGAGCTTCCCGGTCAGCGGTACGACGCCTGGGGTGATCACCATGCGGATCGACGACACGGTCGGCCCCGACCTGGACCCGGCGCTGAAGGGCGTCGTGGTCGTGTTCAACTCCACCAACGCCGCTGTCACCCAGCAGATCCCGGGCCTGAGCGGCGCCAACCTGAGCCTGTCCCCCGTCCAAGCCTCCGGGTCCGACCAAGTGGTCAAGCGGACCACCTGGTCGTCCGGCACCGGCACGGCGACCGTGCCGCCGCGGACTGTCGCCGTACTGGTCCAGCACTAGTGCCCTGAGATCGGCGAACTTCCGACTCAGAACGCTAGAGCGCGGCGAAGCGCGCCGCGGCGACGAAGGCCGCCAATGCCAGCAGGACGGTGTTGGCGGCCGTGGACCGCGGCTCGCGGAGTGACGAGTGGGAGGTCGCGGCGCCGACCATCACGACGCACAGGCCGACCGCAGCGAGCGGGGTGAGGACGCGGGCGGTGCCGCTCAGCCACGGCGCGAACAGGCCGGCGACCGCCAGCAGCTCGCAGACGGCGACCAGACGGACGAGTGGCATCGGGAACGGGGCGATCCCGGTCTGACCGGTGGCGATCAGCCGATCGCGGGACATGGTGACCTTCAGGACGCCGGAGATCGTGAAGACCACGCCCAGCGCGCCGGTGAAGATCCAGACGATTGTGTTCATGCAGATTGCAGACGATCGGGCAATCCGGTCTGTGACAGTGGAGGAGACTGTCACAGGGAGGATGACTCGATCGTCTGAGATGGATGTGATGGAGGAACTCAGACCGCTGCTGCTGTCGATCGCGTACCGGATGCTCGGAACGTTCGGTGACGCGGAGGACGTCGTCCAGGAGGCGTACCTGCGGCTACACCGCGAGCCTGCGGTGACCTCGCCCAAGTCGTTCCTCACCACGGTCACGACCCGGCTGGCGATCGACCAGCTGCGGTCGGCACGGCGGCAGCGGGAGCAGTACTTCGGGCCGTGGCTCCCGGAGCCGGCCGTCGACGAGTACGTCGACCTCGCGGACCGGGCCGCCCTCTCGGACTCGCTGTCCACGGCGTTCCTCGTCCTCCTGGAGCGGCTCTCCCCCGACCAGCGTGCGGTGTTCCTGCTCGGCGACGTGTTCGGCTACTCGTACGACGAGCTGTCCGCGATCCTGGGCAAGACGCCCGCGAACTGCCGCCAGCTCGCCGTCCGTGCCCGTCGTAGGATTGCCGACAATCGACCGCGCTTCGACCCGTCACCGCACGAACGCGACGAGTTGCTCCGGCGCTTCGTCGCCGCGGCCGAGGACGGGGACCTCGACGGCCTGGTCGCGCTGCTCACCCCGGACGCCACCTTCACCGGCGACGGCGGCGGCAAGGGCGGCTTCCCCCGCCCGATCCACGGCGCCCTGAACATCGCTCGGCTGGTGATCGGCTCGTTCGGCAAGTTCACCGCTCCGGAGGCCGCCGGCCGGCCGCCCGGGTTCAAGGGGCTCGGGACGTTGACGGTCGAGATCGTGCACGTCGGCGGCCAGCCGGCGCTCCGGGTCCACGACCGGACCGACCGGACGATCGCGATCTGGTCCTTCACCATCGTCGACAGTCGAGTGTCGACAATCCACGGAATCGTCAACCCGGACAAGCTCACCCACGTACAACCGTCACGGCACCCGGACCACGAGAGCTGACGGGTCGACCTCCGCGACCAGCGTGGCGCCGTCGGAAACGGTGTCGCCGTCGAGCTGCCGGCGTACCGCCCGGTCCGCCCGGACCTCGATACGGCGGCCCGTGAACCGTTCGAGATGCCGTTCGCGCCAGGACTTGATCACCAGCCCCAGCGCCAGGCGTGGCCAGTGGCTGATCCGGCGCGGCGCGAGGACGACCAGGTCGAGCAGGCCGTCGTCGGGTACGGCGTCCGGCAGCAGCGGGATGTTCGCCTGCAGGGTGCCGACGTTGCCGATCACCACAGTGCGCGCGCGACGGCGGACCGGCGGCCGGTCGTCGACCGTGATCCGCACCCGGACGAACGGATGGTTCAGGTTCTTCAGCGTCGAGATCACGTACGCCGCCCAGCCGAGGTGCTTCTTCAGCTCGTCGGGTGCGTCGTCGATGATCGCGGCGTCCAGCCCGAGTCCCGCCATCACCATGAAGCGGTCGGCCGGCAACTGGTCTCCCTCGACCCGCACGCTGTCAATCCGGCGCTCCGGGCCGTCGAGCAGCACCGTCAGCGCTTCCTCGAGCTCGAGCGGGATCCCCAGATTGCGGGCCAGCAGGTTCCCGGTCCCGCCCGGCAGCACGGCCACCGGGATCGCCGTGCGTGCCAACTCGGCGCAGACCACCCGCACGGTCCCGTCGCCGCCCGCGACCAGCACCAGGTCGACGTGGTCGTCGATCGCGCGGCGGGCCATCGCCGACCCGGCGTCGTCCGCGGTCGTCTCGAGCCAGAGCGGTTCGGTGAAACCGCGATCAGCGAGGGCCTTCTGGACCGTGCTGCGGAACTCGTCGCCGTCGACCTTCACCGGGTTGACGATCACGGCCGCTCGGCTGGCAGAACTCACCTGATGTTTGTCCGTTCGGGGAGATAGCGTGCTGTCGGTGAGCAGACTTCCACGGAGTACGCCAGAAGCCCAGGGTCTGTCCGCGGCCGCGCTCGGCAGTTTCGTCGGAGCGCTGGACGCCGGGCAGCCGGAGATCCAGACAATGATGCTGGTGCGGCACGGACACGTGGTCCTGGAGGACGCGTGGGCGCCGTACCGGCTCGATGAGCGGCACCTGCTGTTCTCGGTGTCGAAGAGCTTCACGTCGACGGCGGTCGGCCTCGCGGTCGATGCAGGATTGTTGACAGTCGACGATCCGGTCATCTCGTTCTTCACCGCGGACGAGCTGCCGGAGACGATCAGCGACAACCTGGCCGCGATGAAGGTCCGGCACCTGCTGACCATGACCACCGGCCATTCCAAGGACACCGTCGAGGCGCTCAGCCGGGACCGCCGGATGGTGAAGATCTTCCTCGGCCTCGACGTCGAGCACGAGCCCGGCAGCGTGTTCGTCTACAACAGCGGCGCGACGTACATGCTGTCGGCGATCCTCCAGCGGCTCACCGGCGAGAACCTGCTCGACTACCTGCGTCCGCGGCTGTTCGAACCGCTCGGCGCCACCGAGGCGACCTGGCAGGTGTCCAAGGAGGGCATCACCGTCGGCGGCTGGGGGCTCAGCCTGAACACCGAGTCGCTGGCCTGCTTCGGGCAGCTCATGCTGCAGCACGGCGCATGGGAAGGCCGGCAGCTCGTGCCGGCCGAATGGTACGAGGCCGCCACCTCGAAGCAGGTCCCCAACGATGCCGAGGCGAACCCGGACTGGAAGCAGGGGTACGGACTCCAGTACTGGCGCGGCCGGCACGGCACGTACCGCGCGGACGGCGCGTTCGGGCAGTTCATTCTGGTGTTCCCGGAGTACGACGCGGTGCTCGTCACGACGAGCGCGACCAGCGACATGCAGGCGATCCTGAACACGGCTTGGGACTACCTGCTGCCGGCGCTCGAAGGCAAGGAGGTCTCGGCGACGCCGCGCCCGGAGCAGCTCGAGCTGCCGCCACCGACCGGCGCCACCCCCGTGGCGGGCGACGGGCAGATGTACCGCTTCGCCGGGCGCAACCCGGTCGGGCTCACCGCGGTCCGGCTGGACGTCGACGGCACCGGGACGTTCACCTTCGAGGATGCGCAGGGCGGGAGCCACGAACTAGTCAGCGCCGCTGGCGGGTGGCAGGAGCAGCAGGCGCCGGGCACGGTCGGCGACGCCGGCCCCGAGACCGGTGAGCGGATCCTGACCAGCGCGTTCGGCGACGGCGACGCGTTCGTCGCGACGTTCCGCTGGGTCGAGACGCCGTTCGTCGCGACCCTCACCTGCCGGGTCGCGGACGGCGTGATGACGGTCGACGGGAAGCTCAACGTGTCCTTCGGGCCGACCGAGTTCACGGCAGTTTCGGACGCGATGTCACAAAGCTGAGCCGACCCGTGTCCTCCGGGTTGTAATCATCGACGACGGAGGACGAAATGAAGGTCTTGGTGGCAGGAGCGACCGGCGGACTGGGCCGGTCTCTGGTACCGCAGCTGGTCGCGGCCGGGCACGAGGTGACCGGGATGATCCGGTCCGAGTCCGGCGCGGCCGGCGTGCGGGCGTTCGGTGCGGACGTCGTACTCGCCGACGGTCTCGACGCGGACGCCGTACGCGCCGCCGTACTGTCGGTCCGCCCCGAGGTGGTCGTGCACCAGATGACCGCGCTCAAGGGCGGGATCGACTTCAAGCACTTCGACGACAGCTTCGCGCTGACGAACAAGCTCCGCACGTCGGGTGTCGACAATCTGATTGTCGCCGCACAAGCTGCCGGCGTACGACGGTTCGTCGTCCAGTCGTACGCCGGCTGGAACCTGCAGCACGGCGGATCCGCCACCAAGACCGAGGCCGACCCGCTCGACCCGGCCCCGGCGCCCGCGCAGCGGCAGACGATGGCCGGCATCAAGCATCTCGAGTCCGCGGTCCTGAACGCCGACGGCCTCGAGGGCGTCGCGCTCCGGTACGCGAACTTCTACGGCCCGACGGCCGACCTCGGCAAGGGCGGCTCGATGGTGGAGCTGATCCAGAAGCGCCGGCTCCCGATCATCGGCGACGGCACCGGCGTCTGGTCGTTCATCCACTACGACGACGCGGCGGCCGCGACCGTGAAGGCGGTCGAGAGCGACGTCACCGGCGTGTTCCAGATCGCCGACGACGACCCGGCGCAGGCAGCCGTCTGGCTGCCGGAGTTCGCGAGGATCCTCGGCGCGAAGGCACCGCGGCACATCCCGTCCTGGATCGGCCGGCTGGCCGTCGGCGACGTCGGGGTGGCGGCCTTCACCGAGATCCGCGGCGCCTCGAACGTGCTCGCCAAGTCGACGTTCGATTGGCAGCCCGGCTACGCCTCGTGGCGCGAAGGTTTCCGCAACGGCCTCTGACCTCGCGCGATGCCCTCTAAGGTGGGTGGGCATGAGCCTGACGCCCGCTGAACAGAAGGTGCTGGACCGCATCGACGAGGAGCTGCTGGTCCGGATCACCCAGGACCTGCTCCGCGCACCCGGCCAGAACCCGCCCGGCGAGGAAGCCGCCACGGTGGCTGTCCTCACCGCCGCGGCACGCGACCTCGACCTGGACGTGGCGGCGGCCGTCGTCGAGCCCAGCCGCGAGAACGTGACGGTGACGCTTGCCGGAGGCAACGGTCCCGGGCTGCTCCTGCTCGGCCACACCGACGTCGTACCGCTCGGCGACGGCTGGACGGTCGACCCGTACGGCGGCCTCGTCCGCGACGGCCGGATCTACGGCCGCGGCGCCTCCGACATGAAGGGCGGTCTGGCCGCGGCGCTGGCCGCCCTCGCGGCCCTCCGCGGCACCACCCTCAGCGGCCCGGTCGAACTCGCCGCGGTCGTCGACGAAGAGGAAACCGGCAAAGGCATCCGCGCCTTCATCGAGGCCACCCGGCACTCCTCTGTGGATAACTCCGGCCCGACCAGTTCGCCGGCGGATAGACTTGAAGCAGAAAGGACAGGGGCCGAACACCGTTACGTCGGGTGCATCACGGCCGAGCCGACCGATCTGCAAACGATCATCGCGGCGCGAGGCGACTCGTACCTGCAGGTCGCGGTCCACGGTCGCGCCTCCCACGCGGGCAACCCGGACGGCGGCGCGAACGCCATCTACGGCGCGGCCGCGGTGGTCGCCGAGATCGAGCGCCTGCACGCCGAACTCGCCCGGGCCCCGCATCCACTCCTCGGCCCGGCGACCTGGAGCGTCGGCCAGATCAACGGCGGGACCGGCGGCTCGATCGTCCCCGCCGAGTGCGTGGTGGTCGCCGACCGCCGGCTCCTCCCGGGCGAGTCTCCCGCCGAGGTACTCGCCGACCTGACGGCACGCGTCGGCGCGCTCCGGCTGGAGGACCGCGGGCTGACCGTCGAACTCTCGATGCCGATGGAGATGCCCGCCTTCGAGACGCCCGAGGACCACGACCTGGTACGCGTGACCGAAGCCGCCCGCTTCGACGCGGGCGGTCCACCGATGCCCCTCGCCGGCTGGACCGCGGCCTGCGACGGCGGCTACATCGCCCGCGATCTCGACGTACCAGTGGTCGTCCTCGGCCCCGGTTCGGTCACCACCCAGGCCCACCGCGCCGACGAATCGGTCGCCATCGCCGAACTCGTCACCGCGGCTCGTGCCTACGCCCTGATCGCCCTACGCCTCCTCACCCCGTCGTGACCCACATCGTCCTACGCCTTCTCACCCGGTCGTGACCCACTACGTCGCCACCATCGAGTACGACGTGGGGTTGGATGTGCTCGTTAGCGGACACGCTGTACATCTCCACCAGGGCGGGCGCTTTCGCTGTCCACGTTGGGCATGCGCCGTGAGTCCGGCGTCGTTCTCACCCTGTGTTCGACAGACGAACAAGGGCAAGTCATCGACAGCAAACTCATGGCGGGGTTCGCCGGGCCGCCGATCCGACGTCAGCCTTCAGCGAGACCGACGGGCGGCTTGTCGTCACCCCGCCAGGTCCGTGGACGCCGGGCGCCTCCGTATGAGTGTCCGACGTGTGGCCGAGTCCGCGCAGGAGATTTGCTCTTCGCAAGCTGAGGGCGAAGCGCCCGTCCGCGCGTTGGTGTCGAGACAGGGTCGAGGCCTTCTGGACGGACCGGGGTGAGATTTCCACAGCCGACCGGGAATGCAAGCCGAGGTCCACCCCGATATCTGTGGATAACTAATCTCCTTGAAAACAAGGCGATCCCGGCTGTGAAAACTGTCGGAGGCGCCGTCTAGAGTTTGGTCATGGACATTCTCGGCGGGCGCTCAGTGGTTGCCATCGGCAATCACGAGGTGCTGCCCGCCCTGGACCAGGTCGACGCCGACATCAACCGGCTCCTAGGCATCCGCCTGCAGCTGATCGCCCGCGCCGAGGCCGACGGCCTCGCCCAGGAGGCCGGTGCCCGCGACACCGTCGAACTCCTCACCCTGCGCCACCGCCGCGACCGCGCCGAGGTCTGGCGCGACGTCCGCCTGGCCCGCGCCCTGCCCAAATACAATGCCGTCGACACCGCCCTCACCCACGGCATCGAATCGGCCGACGGGACGGTACTTCCGCTGCAGCCCGCGCAGGCGGCCGCGATCATCACCGAACTCGAACGCGTCCGCTCCCGCGTCGCGACAGAAGTCCTCGACGTCACCGAGGACCAACTCGTCGGCCTCGCCGCCACCCACAGTCCCAAGGAACTCCGCACCGCCGCCAAACAGCTGTGTGACCGGATCGACTTCGACGGCCCCGAACCTGAAGAGCAGAAGGCGTACGCGCGGGAGTCCCTGACCCTGCGCACCGCGGATAACGGGGTGAAGTTCACCGGTTTCCTGGCCAACGAGAACGCCGAACTCCTCCGCGCGATCGTCCACACCGGCGCCCGCCCCCACAAAACCGCCGACGGCGAGCATGATCCCCGCCCCCGCGACAAACGCCAGGCCGACGCCCTCACCACCGCCCTCACGGTCGCCGCCAACGCCTGGGACACCGACACCGCCGGCCACGGCGCCAAAGCCAACATCACCGTCACCATCGACCTCGACGACCTCCGCTCGGCGACCGCGCACGCGACCGGCCAAACCATCTACGGCGACGACCTGTCCGCCGGCACCATCCGTCGTATGGCGTGCGACGCGAACGTGATCCCACTAGTGCTGGGGTCGAACTCCGAACCTTTGGACGTAGGCCGTCGTGAACGGCTGGTCACCCGGCATATCCGCCACGCCCTGATCGCCCGCGACCACGGCTGTGTCGTCTGTGCGGCACCCCCGGTGATGTGCGACGCCCACCACCTCACCTCCTGGCTCGACGGCGGCCCCACCTCAGTAGAGAACCTGGCGCTGCTCTGCCGTCGCCACCACGTAGACCTCCACAACAACCGCTGGACCATCACCATCACCAACGGCAAACCCCACGTCGCCCGCCCGGCCTGGGCCACCCCAACCACCACCTACTCCGCCCCAACCACCACCCAGCCCACGTGGGCCACCCCAACCACCGGCCAACCCACGTGGTCCACCCCAACCACCGGCCAACCCACGTGGTCCACCCCAACCACCGGCCAACCCACGTCGGCCACGCCAACCACCACCTGTCCCACCCGAAGCACCACCCACCCCACCTCGGCCAACTCCTCAGCCACCTTCAGCGCACAGCCCTGCCCAAACCCGGCGCAGCACCCCGCCCGCCCCGAGCCGCCACCCACCGAGCCGCCACCGGCCGCGCCGAGACGGGCCGAGCGACCGCCTGCCGACGTACCGCACACGCCTGCGCAGCCCGTCGGCGCATCAACACGCCCCGATCACCCGGACAACACCCGCATACCGCCCAAGCCCAGCAAACCGCCGGCCGACCCCTGGGACGACACCCCTGCACCCGCCCCACAAACCAGCCGCTGGAAGGCCGACGAAGCAACCCTCACCGCCGCAGCCCGCTTCGCCGTCTGGGGCACCCGCACGCCCACCAAGCCATCCACCGGCCCACCACCCTTCGCCACCCTCTGAACCACCCCGGGACCGGCCACACGCCCCCCCACCCCGGGGCAGAGGCACGCCGCCCCGAGTACCCAACACCCGCCCACGACAAATCCACCGTGCCCCGATCGCCCCGACGACCTGCATAGCCCCGGCCCCTCCAGTTCGACCACCCACAACCCACCCCGCCCCATCACCATCACCATCACCAACGGCAAACCCCACGTGGCCCGCCCGGCCTGGGCCGATCCGCCGGGGGCCGTGCCTGCCGGGGCTGCTCCGCCGGGGGCCGTGCCTGCCGGGACTGCTCCGCCGAGGGCCGTGCCTGCCTGGGCCGATCCGCCGGGGGCCGTGCCTGCCGGGACTGCTCCGCCGGGGGCCGTGCCTGGCTGGGGTGAGCGGTCCGACAGCAGAGCCAGACCGGCCGAGCCCAGCGAGCCGCCAGGCGACGCCTGGGGCGATACCGCCGTGCCCGCTGCGCGGAGTAGTCGGTGGAAGGCTGATGAAGCCACGCTGACTGCTGCAGCTCGTTTCGCGGTGTGGGGCGAGCGGGCGCCGACCCGACCCGCCACCGGGCCGCCGTCCTTCGTCACCATCTGAGCTGGGGTTCCGGCTGACGGCCGGGACTGGCGTGCCCGCGGGAAGAGCCGGCATGCGGCATACTCCGAGCCGACGGGTTCGCCTGGCTCGATTTCCTGGCTCGATCGCGAAGGAGTTGCACGTCGTGAGGCGACTGGTCCTGCATTCCGGGATGGTGCTGGATGTAGGGGCGGGTGAGATGCGCGACGCCGACGTGGTCATTGCCGGACATCGGATTGTCGACGTCGGTGTTGGGTTGGACGGGGACGACGGGATCGACTGCGCCGGGTCGCTCGTCGTGCCTGGGTTTGTGGATTGTCATACGCATGTGTGTTTCGGGCTGCCCGGGATGGACGCGTTGCGGGTGCCGCGATCGGCTCGGGTGTTGTCGGCGGTTCCGGCGCTGCGGACGTTGCTCCGACTCGGAGTGACGACGGCGCGGGACGCGTGGGGTGCGGACGCGGGGGTTCGGCTCGCGATCGCAAGCGGGTGGATCGACGGACCTGATCTGCAGCTGAGCCTGCGGCAGGTCGGTACGACGGGAGCGATCGGAGACCTCTGGGCGCCACGTACCGGGACCTTGGACTTCTACGGTGACCCGTCGCTGCCGGACCCGATCTTCGACGGGGCGGATGCGGGACGGGCCACCGTACGGCGGATGGTTCGAGCGGGCGCGGACTGGATCAAGGTGACGGCGACCGGGTCGCTTGCGCTTGGGACCGGCGTACACGATCTGCAGCTGACTTTCGACGAACTGGCGGCGGTGGTCGACGAGGCGGCGCGGCGTGGTGGCCGGCGAGTGATGGTGCACGCGCACGGTGCCCGCGCAGCGGAGCTGTCGGCGCGGGCCGGCGCAGCGAGTGTGGAGCATGGGACGTACCTGGATGTTGCCGCCGTCGAGGCGATGGCCGAGAACGGGACGTGGTACGTGCCGACCTTGTCGGTGACGCAGTCCGATCCGGAGCATGCGCCGGACGGAGCCGCCGAAGCGCATCGGGAGTCGATGCGACTGGCGATCGGCGCGGGAGTGCGGATCGCGATGGGAACGGACAGTCCGGTACGCCCGTACTCGGAGGCGTTGTGGGAACTGCGCCACCTGTCCGCGGCCGGTCTCGGTGACGCGGGTGCGTTGCGGGCCGCGACCATCGACGCGGCGCGGTTGCTTGGGCTGGCGGACGATCGGGGCGAGATCGCGGCGGGCAAGCGGGCCGATCTAGTGGTGCTGGACGGTACGACGCTGGACTGCACCGCCGTAGACGAGCGGATTCGGCGGGTGTTCCGAAACGGTGTCGAGGTCGGGCGTTGACTCTCACACGGTGTCAGACCGTAGACAATCCGCATGTTCACAGCTGGAGAGATTGCGGAGCGCATTCGTACGGGCAAGTCGACATCACGCGAGGTGACCGAAGAACTGCTCGATCGGATCGCGGCTGACACGGAGGTCAACGCGGTCGTCGAGGTCCGCCGCGAGCACGCGCTGGCCGCCGCGGACCGCGCCGACGCGGCCCGGGGCGCGCGAGGGCCGCTGCATGGAGTGCCGGTGACCGTCAAGGAGTGTTTTGACGTTGCCGGGATGCATACGACGTGGGGCAATCCCGCGTTCGCCGACTACGTCGCGGCCGAGGACGCGGTGATCGTGCAGCGGTTGGAGCGTGCCGGGGCGCAGATTGTCGGCAAGACGAATGTTCACACGATGCTCGCGGACTTCGGTCAGACGGCGAACGACGTGTACGGCCGGACCAACAACCCAGCCGACCTGACCCGTACGCCGGGCGGATCGTCGGGCGGTGCCGCAGCGGCGCTCGCCGCGGGGCTGACGTATCTCGAGTACGGCTCCGACCTGGTCGGGTCGATCCGGCTGCCGGCTGCGTACTGCGGCGTCTACGGGCTGAAGCCCACCAACGGGCTCGTCCCACAACGCGGATTCCAAGTGCCGGGTACGCCGTACGTCCCGAGCGAAATGCCCAGATTGTCAACAATCGGACCACTCGCCCGCTCCGCCGCCGACCTGCGGATCGCCTTGCGCGCAACTGCCGGTCCGGAGGCGCCGTACTCCTACAACCTCGCAGCTCCTAGACACCGGAGCCTGAAGGACTATCGCGTCGGCGTGGTCACCGATCACCCGTCGGCACCGGTGACGGGTGACGTCGGCGACGCGCTGTCCGACACGATCGACCGCATCGCCGCGACCGGCGCGAAGATTGTCGACAGTTGGCCGTACGGCGTCGACCCGAACGCCCAGGCCGAGGAGTTCGGCCGCCAGGTGGAACTGTTTTTCGCCCTCCACGGCGGCGAACCGACCGCGATGACCGTCGACCGGCTCCTCGCCACCGAACGCAACCGCCTGGCCGCCAGAGCGACATGGCAGCAGTACTTCGAGGACGTCGACGTGTTCCTCTGCCCGACGAGCTTCACCGTCGCGTTCCCGCACGGCTCGACCACGATCGACGGGCGCCCGTACGAAGCGCAGGTCTTCTGGATCGCCCACGCCGCCCTGACCGGCCATCCCGCGCTCAGTATGCCGATCGGCCGGACGGCAACCGGGCTGCCGACCGCGGCGCAGGTCATCGGTCCCTGGCACGAGGACGACACCGCCATCACCTTCGCGGAACTCCTGCAGCGGGTCAGCTGACTACTGGTTGACTGTCAGACATGTTCGCGATCGGAGAGTTCGCACGGCACGGCCGGGTGTCGGTCCGGATGCTGCGGCACTACGACGCGATCGGGCTGCTCCGGCCGGCCTACGTCGATCCCGCGACCGGGTACCGCAGCTACACGGCGGCCCAGCTCGCCGATCTGAACCGGATTGTCGCACTGAAGGAGCTCGGCTTCTCGCTCGATCAGGTCGACAAGATGATTGCCGACAATCTGACACCGACCGAGCTCCGGGCGATGCTCACGATGCGACGTGCACAACTGGAGACCACCCTGGCCGAGAGCTACGCGCGGCTCGCCCAGGTCGAGTCGCGGCTCCGCGGCCTGGAGGCAGAGGCCCCGGCCAAGGACATCGTCGTCAAGGAGCTGCCTGCCGTACGCCTCGTCGGCCTGAGAGCGACGGCCGCGAGCTTCACGCCCGACGACATCACGCCCGTGCTGCACCCGCTCTGCGCGGAACTCGGCCGTCGTCTCCCCCACGCCGACGTACGACCAGCAGGCCGGCTCACCTGCCTGTACGAGCAGCAGGCGGACGTCGTCGTACGGGCGACTGTCCCGGCCGCGGTCGATGCCGGAGGCAACCTGAACGGACTCGAGGCCGTCGATCTACCGGCAATGCAAGCGGCAACGCTCGTCCACCGCGGCCCCATCGACCAGGTACTCCCGTCCTGGCAGGCGCTCGCCCGCTGGCTCGAGGACAACGGCCGACGCGCCGCCGAACCGGCCCGCGAGCTCTACCTCGACACCCCGGAGAACCCGGACGACTGGGTCACCGAGCTGCAGCAACCGTTCACAGCCGGGTGAACGACAGTGTCTCCCCGCGCGCGCCGCCCATCCACAGGTCCTGGCAGGCCGCGGCGAACTCCTCGAGATTCTCGGTGACGGCCCCGAACACGTTCCCGGGCACCCACCCCTGGTCACCGTTGATCAGCAGGTTGTTCCGCCCGTAGAACACCGCGAGGTCGACGATCGCCCCGGTCGTACCGGTGCCGGTCGTGTTCTCGTAGCCGTACGCCGGATTCCCGAGATCGTCGGAATCGAACGAGAACCAGCACAGATCCCCGGGGATCGGCGTGATCGTCGTGTTCTCCTTCCCCGGGTCAGGCGCGAACCCGGGCAGCAACGTGTAGATCTCGTTCCGCGCGTACTTGCCGTGGAACACTGGCGCCGACAGCGGCAGCGCATCCCACACCGCCGCGCACGTCCGCGGCGCGACGTCGTCGAGCAGTTTCGCCACGCAGCTCACGCCGCGCTTGTCCAGGCTGACCCTGATCTGCTTCATCGTGCCTCCAAGCTCGGGGTACGCCGGTGCCAGTCGGTCGCGGCCTGGTACGCCTGGCCGACCCGCAGCGTCAGAGCGTCGGCATGCCGACGGCAGACAATCTGCAATCCGACAGGCAGCCCGGCCGCGGTGAATCCGCACGGCACCGACAGCGCGGGCTGCTGGGTGAGGTTGAACGGATACGTGTACGGCGTCCAGTCGGTCCAGTCGGGCGAGGTCGATCCGTCCGGAACGTCCTGCCCGACAGGGAAGGCCGTGATCGGCAGCGTCGGCGTGACGAGAACGTCGTACTGCTGGTGGAACCGCCCCATCAGCGTGCCGAGCTCCATCCGGACCGCGGTCGCGTCGAGGAAGTCCGAGGCGGTGTACGCCGCACCCAGCTCGGCGACCCGGCGCAGCCCGGGATCGACCCGGTCGTCGACGACATAACCGGACAGCACCTTGGCCGCGCCGGACCACCAGAGCACGTTGAACGCGTCGATCGGGTCGGCGAACCCCGGGTCCACCTCGGTCACCTCGGCGCCGAGCCCGGCGAGGACGTCGACCGCCGAGCGCACCAGCGCCTCGACCTCAGGATCGTTCTCGACGAACCCGAGATCCGCCGAGAAGCCGATCCGCAGACCGGCGATCCCGTCGTCCAGGCCGTCCAGGAACGACCGGGCCGGCGTCGGCATCGCCGACCAGTCCCGCGGGTCGAACCCGGCCACCACGTCGAGCAGCGCCGCCGCGTCCCGCACGGTCCGGGTCATCGGGCCCGCATGCGACAACGTGCCGAACGCGCTCGGCGGGAACAAGGGGATCAGTCCGTACGTCGGTTTCAGCGCGACCGTGCCCGTGAACGCCGCCGGGATCCGGACCGAGCCGCCGCCGTCGGTGCCGAGCGACCACACGCCCATCCCGAGCCCGACCGCGGTCGCGGAGCCGCCGCTCGAACCGCCCGAGGTCTTCGCCGGATCCCACGGGTTGCCGGTCGCGCCGTACGTGAAGGAGTCGGTGACGCCCTTCCACGAGTACTCCGGCGTGGTCGTCTTGCCGAGGATGACCGCGCCGGTCTCGCGCAGCCGGGCGACCGACGGCGCGTCCTCGTCCCAGGGCCCGGCCGGGTCGATCATCGTGCTGCCGCGCAGTGTCGGCCATCCTTTTGTCCACAATGCGTCCTTGACCGACGTCGGCACACCGTCGCCGGGGCCGAGCGGCCGGCCGGCCCGCCAGCGGCCCTCCGACTCCTTGGCCGCGGCCAGTGCACCCTCGGCATCGACCAGGACGAAGGCGTTCACCTGCTTGTCGTACCGCTCGATCGCGTCCAGCGCGGCCTGCGTGGCGTCGACCGGGGACAGTGCTCCGGTCCGGTAGCCCTCGACCAACTCGGTTGCCTGAGTCATCGATCTCCTGTCGGAATGTAGCCGAGCTTCTTGTCGACGATGTTCAGCAGCGGCTCACCGGCCAGCCAGCGGCGCGCGTTGTTCGCGAACTGCGCCGCGAGGGTGTCCCGCCAGCCGATCACGTCACCGGACATGTGCGCGGTCACCGTCACGTTCGGTGCCGTCCAGAGCGGGTGATCCGGTGACAGCGGCTCGCGGTCGAACACGTCCAGGGTGGCCGCGATGTGCCCGTCGGCCACGGCGTCCAGCAGCGCGCCTTCGTCGACGATCGGGCCACGGGCAACATTGACGAGATGCGATCCCGGCCGCATCGCGGCCAGTACGCCGGCGTCGACCAGGCCCCGGGTCGCGGCGGTCAACGGCGCCGCGAGTACGACGTGATCGGCCCACCCGACCTCGGCGGACAGATTGCCGCTGGCAACGACCTCGCCGAAGTCCGGGTCGTCCCCACGCGCGACCCGGCCGGCACCCCGCACCTGCAGCCCGGCAACGCTGAGCAACCGGGCGGTCGCCCGGCCGATCGCTCCGGTCCCGACGACGAGCGCCTTCGCGCCCAGCACACTGCGGGTCTCGCGGTGCTGCCAGCGACGCTCGCGCTGCAGGTCGAAACTGCGCCGGCTGTCCTTGGCGTGCGCGATGACCGCACCCAGCACGTACTCGGCGATCGGGCGGTCGAACACCCCGTGTGCATTGGTGACTACGACCGCCGAGTCCCGCAACTCGTCGAAGAGCAGTGTGTCGACACCGGCCGCCGTGACGTGGATCCATTCCAGCGATCCGGCGTCCGCCCAGACGTCGCGTACCGCAGTCGAGAAGAAGTCCCAGAGCAGTAATGCCTGGGCACCTTCTACCGCGGCACGTAACCCGTCGGCGGCGCAGTACCGGAAGTCGAGCGGCAGCCCGCCCAGACCCGGTGGCCGGTCCGTCGCCCGCTCGCAGAGCACCGCGACGACTGGGCGTTCCACGGGGGCCGGCACAGCTTCGAGGCTAGGAACTCGCTGGTAGGATTGTCAACAATCTCCCGAGGGCCGCACACTGACTCGCATGAGCACGCGTCCCCTCACCAACCCGATGCCGGCAGCGGTCCCACCGCTGCTGCAGACCGGCATCGGCGTCGTCGCGCCGTACGACTTCGCGCTCGACCGGGAACTCTGGCGCTGGGTCCCCGACGACGTCACCCTGCACGTCACCCGGACGCCGTACGCCCCGATGGCCGCCACCGTCGAGATGGCGGTGCACATCTCGGATCCGGCCCTGATCGCGCGGACGACGTACAACGTGCTCGCGGTCGCCCCGCTGGCGGTCGCGTACGCCTGTACGTTCGGCAGTTTCGTCGGCGGGCTCAACGGCGAGCTCGCGCTCGTGGACGCGATGGTCGGCGCCGGTGCCCCGGCCGCGGTGACCACCAGCGGCGCCCTGCTGCTCGCGCTCAGGCGGCTCGGGATCAACCGGATCGCGACCGTCACGCCGTACACCAACGACCTGACCGCGGGCCTGTCCGCGTACCTCGCCGAGGCCGGCATCGAGGTGGTCGCGACCGCCGGGCTCGGGCTGATCGCGCAGATCTGGGCGGTGCCCTACGAGACAACGGTCGAACTCGTGCAGAGTGTCGACAATCCTACAGTCGAGGCGATTTTCATCAGCTGCACCAACCTGCCGACGTACGACGTGATCGCCGGGCTGGAGGCGACGCTCGGCAAGCCGGTGCTGACCGCGAACCAGGTGACGATGTGGGCCGTCCTGGAGCTCGCCGGCCGCACCGGGATCGGGCCGGGCCAGCACCTGCTGGCCGCTGGACCGGCAGCGAGCCACGCATGAGCGACCCGGGAAGGGGTGAGTCCGTGTCCGACCTGCTGGAGCAGGCGGTCGAGTCTGACGAGTACGCCGGCCGGCTGGCCCGGGTCCGTGCCGTCCTGGCCGAACGCGGCCTCGGCGCGCTGGTGGTGAGCGACCCCGCGAACCTCTTCTATCTCACCGGGTACGACGCGTGGTCGTTCTACACGCCCCAGTGTCTGCTGGTGCCGGCCGACGGCGAGGTCCAGCTGTTCGCGCGGGCGATGGACGCGGCCGGGGCGTCGTACACCTGCAATCTGCGGTCCGACCAGATCCACGGCTACCCGGAGCGTCTCGTGCATCGCCCGGACGTCCACCCGTACGACTGGATCGCGGACGTGTGCCGCGACCTCGTACCGGCCGGAGCCGACGTCGCGGTCGAGGCGGACGCGCACTACTTCACGCCGCGCGGCTACCTTGCCCTCGGCAACGGGCTGCCCGGCCGCCGGCTGGTCGACTCGGCCGAGCTGGTGAACTGGGTCCGGCTGGTGAAGTCGGAACACGAGCTGCGCCAGCTGCGGATCGCGGGCGGGATCGCCGAGCAGGCGATGCGGATCGCGCTCGACCAGCTCCGGCCCGGGCAGCGGCAGTGCGACCTGGTCGCCGAGATCCTGGCCGCGCAGGCGACCGGTACGCCGGAGCACGGCGGCGACTACCCGGCGATCGTGCCGATGCTGCCGACCGGCGACGCGGCCGGTACGCCGCACCTGACCTGGACCGATCGCCCGTTCCGCACCGGCGAGGCGACCACGGTCGAACTGGCCGGCGTCTTCGGCCGGTACCACGCCCCACTCGCCCGGACGATCATGCTCGGCGACCCGCCGCACCGGCTCCGCGAGACCGCCAAGATCGTTGCCGACGGTATGCGTGCAGCATTGTCGACAATCCGGCCAGGTGTCACCGGCGCCACGGTGCATGCCGCCTTCAACGAAGTGATCGCCGCGCACGGCCTGGTGAAGGAATCGCGGATCGGGTACTCGATCGGTATCGGGTACCCGCCGGACTGGGGTGAACGCACCGTCAGCCTGCGTCCCGAGGAGACCACCGTGCTGACCGCGGGAATGGCGTTCCACGTCATCCTCGGGATGTGGATGGAGGGCTGGGGTTACGAGCTGTCCGAGCCCGTGGTGGTCACCGCCGACGGAGTGGAACGACTGACCGGTCTGTCCCACGAACTGACGATCAGGAGGTAAGCCCTTGTCTGCACTCCCGTACGCAGCCCGCGCGACAGGTCTCGTGGGTTCGGTGATCGACTCGAGTACGTCGCTCCTGCACAAGCAGACCCACGACATCGTCCGCTTCGCGATGGGTTCGCCCGCCGCCGAGGCCGTACCGTCGCAGATCCTGTCCGCGATCGCGGCCGACGAACTGGCCCGCCCGGACGCCTACGACTACGCGGCCACCGAGGGCGATCCGCCGCTGCACGCCGCGTTGCTGGAGACGCTTCGCGGGACCAGCGACGAGACGACCGCGGACCGTCTCACCGTCACGGCCGGCGGCATGCAGGGCCTCGACCTCTTCTGCAAGATCTTCGTCGACCCGGGCGACCTCGTCGTCGTGGAGTCCCCGACGTACACGAACGGCAGTGCGACGGCGCTGTCGTACGGCGCGGAGCTGCTCGAGGTGCCGGTGGACGACGACGGGATGATTGTCGACGATCTACCGAAGCTGCTGGACGGACGGCGGCCGAAGGCGATCTATACGATCCCGACGTTCCAGAACCCGTCCGGCGCGACGCTCTCACTGGCGCGGAGGCATCAGCTGCTGGAACTGGCGCGGTCGTGGGGTTCGATGGTGATCGACGACGACCCGTACGGTTTGCTCCGGTTCGCCGGCGATCCGTTGCAGACGCTGCGGGAGCTGGGCGCGGGCGATCCGCTGGTGTTCTCGGTCCGGACGTTCTCGAAGATCGTCGCGCCGGGGCTGCGGGTCGGGTGGGTCGATGCGGATCCCGAGCTGCAGCAGTTGCTGATCAACGCGAAGCAGGCGATGGACACGTGTACGAACCTGCCGGCACAGCGGTTGCTGGCCGGGTTCCTCAGCGGTGGTCATCTCGAGGATCACCTGGTGCGGCAGCGCGCGGAGTACCGGTTGCGCAAGGAGGCGATGCATGCCGCGCTGACCGAGCACTTCGGTGACATCGCGCGGTGGACGGATCCGGAGGGCGGCTTCTTCCTCTGGGTGACGCTGGAGAACGGCGTCGACACCCAGGAGCTGTTCGAGGTGGCGCTGGCGGAGGGCGTGGCGTTCATTCCCGGTCCGGCCTTCTCTCCCAGTGGGCGCTTCTCCGACGCGTTCCGGGTCTGCTTCGCGTCGACGACTCCCGACCGCATCCAGGAAGGCGTCACCCGGCTCCGGCGGGCAGTCGACAAACTCGCGGCGAACTAGCCCGGGGCGCGACCGCTGCCGGGCAGCGCTTCGGCGAGCAACTCCGCCAGGTGGCGGGCGGTACGCGGGGTGCCCTGGGCGATCTGGGTCCGGCAGCTGAAGCCGTCGGCGAGGACAGATGTTGTCGACGGCAACGAACGTACGGCGGGCAGCAGCGTGCGCTCGCCCACCGCCTTGGAGACGTCGTAGTGCTCGCGCTCGAACCCGAAGTTGCCCGCCAGGCCACAGCAGCCGGGCGCGGCGAGGTCGGTGTCGATGCCTGCGGCCGCCATCAGTTTGCGGTCGGCGTCGAAGCCCAGTACGGCGTGCTGGTGGCAGTGCGGCTGGACGAAGGCCTCTCCCCCGACCTGCGGCGGCGTCCAGCCGGCGTCGACGAGCAACTCGGACAACGTCCGGATGTTCGCCGCCGCCGATCCGGCCAGCGGATTGTCGACCAGCGCGGGCGCGTCATGGCGGAAGGCCGCCGTACAGCTGGGTTCGAGGCCGACGATCGGCGTGCCGGCGGTCAGGTGCGGAGCCAGGACGGCCAGCGACCGGTTCAGCACGCGGCGAGCGGTGCTGAGCTGCCCGGTCGAGATCCAGGTGAGGCCGCAACAGACCGGCTTGCCGGGAAGGACCACCTCGAAGCCGGCATCCTCCAGTACGGCGACCGCGGCTCGCCCGATCTCCGGCGCCAGGTAGTTCGTGAACGTGTCCGGCCAGAGCACAACCTTCCGCCCGGCAGCCCTCGGCGTACGACCTTCGAACCACCGGGTGAAGGATTGCGAAGCGAAACCGGGCACCTCCCTCTCGGCGGCGATCCCGCCCAGCCGTTTGGTCAGCGGCAGCGCGGCGAACCGGTTCGCGAGTTTCGGAGCCCGGGACGCGAGCCGGGACCACAGCGGCAGCCAGCCCATCGACCAGTGCGACAACGGCCGGGCCCACGGGCGGCGGGCGTAGTGATGCTGGGTGAACTCGGCCTTGTACGTCGCGATGTCGACGTTCACCGGGCAGTCCGACAGACAGCCCTTGCACGACAGACACAGGTCGAGGCCGTCCCGTACTTCGGTGGATCGCCAGCCGTCCGTGATCAGGTCGCCCTGCAGCATCTCCCAGAGCAGATGTGCCCGCCCACGGGTCGAGTGCAGCTCCTCGCGAGTCACCTGATAGCTCGGGCACATCACACTGCCGGTCGTCTGCCGGCACTTGCCGATCCCGACGCAGCGCCGCTGCGCCTGCGCGAAGTCGTGGCCGTCCTCCGGGTAGCTGAAGATTGTCAACAGTTGACGATCCTTCGCCGGACCGTCGTGCCGGATCGCGGCGTCCAGCGGCGGCGGATCGGCGATCATTCCCGGGTTCAGCACCCCCGCCGGATCCCAGATCCGCTTCAGCTCCCCGAACAGAGCGACCCCGTCCGCGCCGTACATCCTCGCCAGCAGCTCGCCCCGCGCCCGCCCGTCGCCGTGCTCGCCGGACACCGACCCGCCGAGCCCGACCACCAGGTCCGCGGCCTGCTCGACGAACTCCCGGTACGTCGCGATCCCCCGCCGGCTCAACAGATCGAAGTCGATCCGCATGTGCATGCAGCCCTCGCCGAAGTGCCCGTACGACGCCCCCGACAGTCCGTGCCGCCCGAGCAACTCGTCGAGCCCGCGCAGGTACGCACCGAGACGCTCCGGCGGTACGGCGGCGTCCTCCCAGCCGCCCCACGCCTCCGCCCCGTCCGCACGTCGGGTCGCGAGACCCGCGGCATCCGTACGGCAACGCCACAACACGGCTTGCGCCCGGCGGTCGGTCACCAGCGATGCGGTCGCACCCGAGTCGCGCAGTTCCTCGAGCATCGCGCGGGCCGCGGCCGCAGCGGCCGCCTCGTCCGGTCCGCCGACCTCGACCAGCAGCCACGCGTTGCCGTCCGGCATCCCGGCGTGCACCGCGGCCTCACGGACTTCCTTCGGCAACCGGTCGACAAGCTCGTTGTTGATCGACTCCATCGTCAACGGCGCATGCCGCAGTACGACCGGGACACAGTCCGCAGAGCTGATCGAGTCGGCGAACCCGAGCACGCACAGAACCCTTGCCTTGGGCAACTCGACGAGCCCGACCGTCGCCCGGAGCGTCGCAGCCAGACCGCCTTCGCTCCCGGACAGCAGCCCGGCGACGTTGTAGTCACCGAGCAGCCGGTGCAGCGCGTACCCGGAGATCTGCCGGGTGAACTGACCGAACCGCCGCCCGATCAGCAGTTCGTGCCGATCCGCGAAGGCCTGGAGCGCCCGGTGCAGCTCGCCTTCGCGTCCAGGCCGGGCGGCAGCGACAGCTCGATCGGCCGACGAGTCGACCGTCAGCCGGGTGCCGTCGGCAAGGACCAGCTCGAGCGATCGCAGATTGTCGGCCGTCGTCCCCCAGGCGACCGAGTGCGCGCCGCAGGCGTTGTTGGCGATCATCCCGCCGAGCGTCGCCCGGCTCGCCGACGACGGGTCGGCGCCGAACGCGAGCCCGTGCGGCTTCGCGGCCGCGAGCAGGTCGGTCAGTACGACCCCCGGTTCGACGACGGCGGTCCGGGTTCCGGGGTCGATGTCGAGGATCCGGTTGACCTGCCGCGAGGCGTCGATCACGACACCGCCGATCGCGTTGCCGGCCATCGACGTACCGCCGCCCCGGAGAACCACCGGCGCACCCGCCGCCGCGGTCAGCGACACCGCCGCCGCAAGGTCGTCGACGTCCGCCGGTACGACGACGAGATCGGGGACCGCGCGGTAGTTCGAGCCGTCCGCCGCGTACAGCGCGCGGGTCCGGCGATCGTCGGCCGCGGTCCCCCGGAGCTCTCCACGGAGCGTGGTCAGCAGCCCCTGAACGTCGTACGCAGAGTTATCCACAGGGTGCCTCGCAGCGGACCCGGACTCCGGACGCTCTGGGGTTAACATTGTCGACAATCTACCCATTCGGTGCACATCAAGCCAGGAGGTCCGATGGTCACGGTAGGGCTGCTCTATCCCGGGCACAGCGCCGAGGACGACTATTCCATGCTCGAGGCGAGACTGGACGGGCAGGTCAAGCTGCCGGTCGTGATCACCTCGGTGGGCGAGGACGCCCATCGCGTGGACGCGCTCCTCGACCTCGGCCGGGCGGAGCGCCTCGCCGAAGGCGCCGCGCAGCTCAAGCGGTCGCGGCCGGACTCGGTGATGTGGGCCTGTACCTCGGGCAGTTTCGTGTTCGGCCGCGAGGGCGCCAACATCCAGGCGGGTGGGGTCGCGCAGGCGGTCGGCGTACCGGCGTCGTCCACCTCGATCGCGTTCGTGGAGGCCTGCCAGGAGATGGCGATCCACCGGGTCGCGGTCGCCGCGTCGTACCCGGAGGACGTCGCCCAGCACTTCGTCCGGTTCCTCGCCGGGGCCGGCATCGAGGTGGTGTCGATGGGCAGCAGCGGGATCGTCACCGCCGCGGAGGTCGGGACGCTGGAGCCGGAGCAGGTGATCAGTATGGCCAAGGCGGCCAACCACCGGGACGCCGACGCGGTGCTGATCCCGGACACCGCGCTGCACACGCTGGGAATCATCGACGAGTTGGAGACCGCCACCGGCGGCGCGGTCCTGACCGCGAACCAGGTGACGGTCTGGAAGGGTCTCGAGCTCGCCGGCCCGGTGCCGTCGCTGCCGGGTCTCGGGACGCTGTTCGCGCAAGGGGAGATTCAGCTGTGACGAGTTACATCGAGCCGCTGGCTCAGGAGTCGACGCCGAGCATCATCGCCGACAAACTGCGCAAGGCCATCGGCCACGGGGAGTTCAAGCCCGGCGCCCAACTGGTCGAGGCCGACCTGGCCCGCAAGCTCGGCGTCAGTCGCGGGCCGTTGCGCGAGGGGATGCAACGGCTCACCCAGGAGGGGCTGCTGGTCCCGATCCGCAACCGCGGCCTGTTCGTCATCGACATGACGCCGGCCGAGATCCGTGACATGTACTACGCCCGCGAGTCGATCGAGCGGGCTGCGGCCATGCTGATCCTCCGCGACGGTGACTTCGAGACGGTCGGGCTGGACCTGCACGCGATCGCCGAGCGGATGAAGCCGGTCCGGCACGATCCGGCCGCGGTCGGAGAGATCGACATCCAGTTCCACGAGTTCCTGGTCCGGGCGTCCGGCAGCCCGCGGCTGGCGCGGATGCACCGGACCCAGATCATCGAGACCCGGATGTGCATCCACGCCCTGGAGTCGACGTACACCGCCGACGACAACCGCTACCTGGAGCACCGCCGGATCGCGGCGGCGATCCGGGACTGCGAGATCGAGCGGACCGACGAACTGCTCTCGGAGCACATGGAGGACGCGATCGAGCGTCTCACCCGCAAGTGACCGCGGGCCTGTTCAGCCGGCTCAGCTGTCGACGGCGATACCGATGTACTTGGTCTCCAGGAACTCGTCGATGCCGATCGCGCCGCCCTCGCGGCCGAGTCCGGACTGCTTGACCCCGCCGAACGGCGCGGCGGGGTTCGACACCACGCCCTGGTTGAGCCCGACCATCCCGGTCTCGATCGCCTCGGCCACCCGGAGCGCCCGCCGCAGGTCGTTCGTGAACACGTAGGCGACCAGCCCGTACTCCGTGTCGTTGGCGGCCCGCACCACCTCGTCCTCGGTGCTGAACGGGGTCAGCGGCGCGACCGGTCCGAAGATCTCCTGGTCCGCCATCGCCGCCTCCCGCGGTACGCCGGTGAGCACCGTCGGCGGATAGAAGTACCCGTTGCCCGGAGCAACTTCTCCGCCGGTGAGCACGGTCGCGCCACGGTCGACCGCGTCCGCGACCAGCGCGCGCACCTTGTCCCGGCCGGCCTCGTCGATCAGCGGGCCGACGTTCACGTCCGGTTCGGTACCGCGGCCGACGGTGAGCCCGCCCATCCGCTCGGCGAGCCGGCGGCCGAAGTCGTCGATCACCGAGCTGTGCACGAAGATCCGGTTGGCCGCGGTGCAGGCCTCGCCCATGTTCCGCATCTTCGCCGCGATCGCGCCGGTCACCGCCTCGTCCAGGTCCGCGTCCTCGAACACGATGAACGGCGCGTTGCCGCCGAGCTCGAGCGAGGTCCGCAGTACCTTCTCCGCGCACTGCTCGAGCAGGATCCGGCCGACCCGGGTCGAGCCGGTGAACGACAGCTTCCGCGCCAGCCCGGAACGGATCAGCGGCTCCATCACGCCGCCGGCGTCCATCGCGGTGACGCAGTTGACCACACCGGCCGGGAGGCCGGCCTCGGCCAGGATCCCCATCAGGGCAAGCATCGACAGCGGCGTCTGGTGTGCCGGCTTGATGACACTCGTGCAGCCGGCCGCGATCGCCGGCCCGAGCTTGCGGGTGCCCATCGCCATCGGGAAGTTCCACGGCGTGATCAGCAGGCACGGGCCGACCGGCTGCTTGGTGATCAGGAACCGCGCGTTGCCGGCCGGCGCGGTCTGGTAGCCGCCGTCGATCCGCAGCGCCTCGCCGGAGAAGTGCCGGAAGAACTCGGCCGCGTACGCGATCTCGCCGCGCGCCTCCGCCAGCGGCTTGCCCATCTCCAGCGTCATCAGCAACGCCAGCTCGTCGACCCGCTCCATCAACAGCCGGTACGCCGTCATCAGCAGGTCGGACCGTTCCCGCGGCGACGTCCGGGCGAAGTCCGGCTGGGCGGCGACCGCCGCGTCGAGGGCGGCCCGTCCGTCGGCCGGCGACGCGTCGGCGACCGCACAGAGCACCTCGCCGGTGGACGGATCGACGACGTCGAACGTCCTGCCGCCGGTGGCGTCGACCCATTTCCCGTCGATGAACAGCCGCTTCTCGACGGCGTGGACCACTGTGGACTCGTCCATCTGCACCCCTTCACCGGCCCGAACTGCTGAGGTAGGATTGTCAACAATCTACCATCCTACGGTTGGAGAAGTCTGTGGCCGAGCTCTCGCAGATCCTGAAACAGGCGACCGGCGTGGTCGCCGCCCGCGGTTCGGGCGTACAGCTCTTCGACGAGGACGACCGGCGGTACCTGGACTTCACCGCCGGCATCGGCGTCACGTCGACCGGGCACTGCCATCCGCGCGTGGTCGCGGCCGCCCAGGAGCAGGTCGGCCGGATCATCCACGCGCAGTACACGACGGTCATGCACCGACCGCTGCTGACGCTGGTCGACCGGCTCGGCGAGGTACTCCCCCGGCACCTCGACCGGATGTTCTTCGCGAACTCCGGCAGCGAGGCGATCGAGGCGGCGCTCCGCCTCACCCGGCAGGCGACCGGCCGGCCGAACGTGATCGTGTTCCACGGCGGCTTCCACGGCCGGACCGTCGCCGCGGCGTCGATGACGACGTCCGGCACCAAGTTCCGCTCCGGGTTCAGCCCGCTGATGGCCGGCGTCCACGTGTCACCGTTCCCGGACCCGGGCCACTTCGGCTGGCCGGTCGAGCAGGCGACGGAGTTCGCGCTGAAGCAACTCGACTACGTCCTGCAGACGTTGAGCACGCCGGCCGACACCGCAGCGTTCTTCGTCGAGCCCGTACTCGGTGAAGGCGGCTACGTCCCCGCGAACGAAGAGTTCTTCGCCGGGCTCCGCGAACGCGCCGACGCGCACGGCATCCTGCTCGTCGTGGACGAGGTACAGACCGGCTTCGGGCGGACCGGGAAGTTCTGGGGCGGCGACCACTTCGGCTCGCACCCGGACGTCCTCGTCACCGCGAAGGGGCTGGCGTCCGGCTTCCCGCTGTCCGGGATCGCCGCGTCGTCGGCGCTGATGGAGAAGGCCTGGCCCGGTTCACAGGGCGGCACGTACGGCGCGAACGCGGTCGCCTGCGCGGCGGCCGTCGCGACGCTCGAAGTGATCCAGGACGAAGGCCTCGTACAGAACTCGGCCGACCGCGGCGCGCAATTGAAGCAGGCGCTGCAACTGGTCGCGGACAAGCACGAGCAGATCACCGACGTGCGCGGGCTCGGCCTGATGATCGGCAACGAGTTCCGGGACGCGGACGGCAAGCCCGACGCGGCGACCGCCACCGCCGTACAGCAGGAGGCCGCCCGACGCGGCCTGCTGCTGCTCACCTGCGGCGCCTGGGGTCAGGTCGTGCGGTTCATCCCAGCGCTGGTCGTCTCCCCCGACGAGGTCGACGAGGCGGCCGGCCTCTGGTCGGACGCCGTCTCCGCCGTCCTCGGCTGACAGCAGGCCCGCCTTTCCGGAAACAAACCCGCACTATGCGGCGAATTGTTTCCGGAAAGGCGGGCCTTTTGCTGTCAGGCCTTCGCGTGGGCCGGTTCGAGGGCCACCGGGGGCGGGGCGTCCTCGGTGCCCGGGATCTCGGTGCCGTTGATCGGGCACCGCGACGTCTCCGGAACCTTCGCGAGCGCGAGCGCACCGATCACACAGGCCGCCATCATGTAGTACGCCGGGACCAGCGAGTCACCGGTCTTCGCGGTCAGCCAGTCGTTGACCGCGGGCGCCGTACCGCCGAACAGCGACGTCGACACGTTGTACGCGATCGCGAAACCGGCGTACCGGACGTGGGTCGGGAACATCGCCGGGAAGGTCGCCGAGATCGTCGCGAGCTGCGGCACGTACAGCAGGCCCAGTACCGCGAAACCGACGATCGCGCCGACCATGTTCGTGCCCATCAGCAGGAACATCGGTACGCCGAACACGAACAGCCCGGCCAATGATGCCCACCACAACGGTTTTCGCCCGAGCCGGTCGGAGGCACGGCCGGCGAACGGGACGAAGACCATCATCGCCAGCATGCCGATGATCGGCACGATCAGCGACTTGTCCGCACTCAGGCCGATCTGCTTCTCCAGGTATGTCGGCATGTAGGTGAGCAGCGTGTAGTTCACGACGTTCAGCGCGATCACCATGCCGCCGAGGCGCAGGATCGGCGCCCAGTAGCCGGACAGCAGGTCCTTGAACTGGGTCGCGGTCTCCTCTTCCTTCTGGCCCTTCGCCTCGAGCTCGCGGAAGACCGGCGTGTCCTCGAGCCGGGACCGCAGGTAGACGCCGACCAGACCGAGCGGCGCAGCCACCAGGAACGGCAACCGCCAGCCCCAGGCGTGCATCTGCTCGTCGCCGAGAACCAGCGAGAAGCCCAGCATCAGCAGCGCACCGAGCGAGAACCCGGACAGCGTGCCGAACTCCAGGAAGCTGCCGAGGAACCCGCGCTTGCGGCTCGGCGCGTACTCGGCCATGAAGGTCGCGGCACCGCCGTACTCACCACCGGTCGAGAAGCCCTGGACCATCCGCAGCAGGACCAGCAGCACCGGCGCCCAGTAGCCGATCGTGTGGAACGAGGGGACGAGTCCGGCGAACAGGGTCGCGCCGGACATCATCAGGATCGTGATCGCCAGCACGTGCTTGCGGCCGAGCCGGTCGCCGAGCGGGCCCCAGACCAGGCCGCCGAGCGGGCGGACCAGGAACGAGACGGCGAAGGTCATCAGCGCCAGCAGCGTCTGGCTCTGGGTGTCACCGGGGAAGATCGCGGCCGAGATGTACGTCACGCCGTAGGCGTAGATGCCGTAGTCGAACCACTCCGTGGCGTTACCGATCGCCGAGGCGGCGATCGCTTTCTTCAGTACTCCTGGGGGCTGCTCCTGTTCGGTCGGCGGCCTGGACGTAGCGCCCGGCGGACTGCCGGGCGTGCTCACGGGCGGACGGTCCTGCGGCCGCTGGTGTGGATCCACTGGCGGCGGGGTCTCGGCGTCCACGATTTCCTCCTGTCGTCATACGGCCCCACCCGAGTGCCCACCCCACACGCAATCCACACGCCCCACGAGAGTCGAGTCGTAGTTTTGTTGACAATCCGAAGGTTAACCATGTGCATTCGTGAACCACAAGCACTTGGACACACCTGCAACAGCCCCGTCCGCCGGCCTTCTCAGGCGGTGGACGGGGCTGCCGGTCCCGGGATCGATCAGGACTGCGCGAGGGCGGCGAGACCCGCCGTGATGACCGTGATGCCGAACTCGAACCGCTCGTCGCCGGAGGCACCCGAGGTAAGCGGTCCGGCGAGCGCCACGACCAGCGGGAAGCGGTCGGCGGGCTGTCCCGCGAGATACGCGCGGAGGCCGGCGACGAAGGCCTCGACGTCTTCGGCGGTCCAGTCGGAGGCGCTCTGCACCGTCTCCTCGAACGCGATGGCCGTTACGTACAAGGGAATCAGGTCGACGGCCCACGCCGCGGCCTGGTCGGGGAGGTTGCCGGCCTTGAGCAGCGCCAGCATTCGCTCGGTGGTCTGAAGGGCACGCTCTCCCGTCGGTACGGCGCCGATCGCCGCGCGGGCGACGCCCGGGTTCGCGCGCATCGCGCCGAGCATCGCGCGCATCACGTCCTTGAGCTGCTCCTGCCAGCGGGCGGGGTCGACCGGGTCGTCGAAGGACATCCCGGCGGTGGCCCGCTCCACCAGGAGCTGGTCGAGCTCGCGCTTGTTCGCGACGTGGGCGTAGAGCGAGGCCGGTCCGGTCTTCAGTTCCTGGGCGACCTTGCGCATCGAGACGCCGTCGTACCCCTCCTTGCGCAGCAGCTCCATCGCGGCGTCGACGATCCGGTCCCGGGTGAGCGGCGCCTTGCGTTCGCGAGCCGGCTTCGCGGGGGTGATCGGCTGCCACGGAGAGTGCGTCATGGGACCACTGTAGCGAACACCGTACTTGACGCGAACACCGTTCGCGAGTAGAACAGTGTTCGTCAACGAACAGCGTTCGAAACTTCTTCTTCGAGGGGGCCTCCGATGAGCACCACAGTTCAGGACTCAGCAGAAACGACCGGCGGGGGTACGGCCTTCCGCTGGCGGTGGGTCGTGCTGGCGACGATCCTGATCGCGGAGATCATGGATCTCGTCGACGCGACGATCGTCAACATCGCGGCGCCGTCGATCCGCGCCGAGCTCGGCGGGTCGGAGTCGGCGATGCAGTGGATGCTCGCCGGGTACACGCTCGCCTTCGCGATCGGGCTGATCACGTTCGGCCGGCTCGGCGACCTGGTCGGGCGGCGGCGGCTGTTCGTGATCGGGGCGCTCGGATTCACGGTCGCGTCCGCGGTCTGCGGGCTGGCCGGCAACCCCGAGGTGCTGATCGGCAGCCGGTTCGCGCAGGGGCTGCTCGGTGCGGTGATGATCCCGCAGGGCTTCGCGATCCTGAAGTCGATCTTCCCGGCCGACGAGCTCGGCAAGGCGTTCGCGATGTTCGGGCCGGTGATGGGCCTGTCCGCGGTCGCCGGTCCGATCCTCGCCGGCCTGCTGATCGACGCGAACTGGTTCGGTGCCGGCTGGCGGACGATCTTCTTCATCAACGTCCCGATCGGCATCGCCGCCCTGGTCGGCGCGCTGCGCTTCATGCCCGAGGTCAGGACTCCCGGCGCGGCCCGGCTCGACACGGCCGGCGTACTGCTGGTCAGCCTCGCCTCCGGGATGCTGATCTATCCGCTCGTCCAGGGCCGCGAACTCGGCTGGCCATTGTGGACAATCCTGATGTTGACCGGATCGCTGGCCGTCTTCGCGCTCTTCGGCTATCGCGAACGCCGGTCCGGCAACCCGGTCATCGACCCGTCGCTGTTCCGCAACCGCGGGTACCTCGCCGGCCTCGGCGTGATCACCACGTTCTTCCTCGCGATGAACGGCTTCATGCTGGTGTTCAACCTGTTCACCCAGCTCGGCCTGCACTACAGCCCACTGAAGGCCGGACTCGCGATGGTGCCGTTCTCGCTCGGCATCGCGATCGGCGCCCCGGTCTCCGCCGCACTGCTCGCCCCGAAGCTCGGCCGCAAGGCACTCCAGCTCGGCGTCGCGCTGATGACGGTGGCGATGGGCGGCGTCTGGTTCACTCTGCACACGTACGGCAATGCCACCACGATCTGGAACCTCGTCCCGGCGACACTGGCCACCGGGATCGGCGCCGGGCTGGTGTTCGCGCCGCTGTTCGACATCATCCTGGCGTCTGTCGACGACCAGGCCGCGGGGTCGGCATCCGGCGTACTGACCGCCATGCAGCAGTACGGCGGGGCGATCGGCGTCGCCGTGATCGGCACGATCTTCTTCCAGCTGTTGCCGACCCGCGCGTTCCTGGGCGCGACCGAGACGTCGGTCCTGGTCGCGATCGGGTTGTTCGTCGTCAGCCTCGCGGTGACGTACCTACTTCCCCGGCAGGCAAGGGAGAACGCCGTCAGTCACGGCTGATGAAGCCTTCCTTGACCAGCCAGTCCATGGCGACGTCGGCGGGCTCGCGCCCCTCGACGTCGACCTGGGCGTTCAGGTCGATCAGCACCGGATCGGTCAGCTTGTCCGACACCGGCTGGAACAGGTCCCGCAGCTGCGGGTACTTGTCCAGCACCTTCTTGCTGATCACCGGCGCCACGTTGTACGCCGGGAAGTACTTCTTGTCGTCCTGCAGCACGACCAGGTCGAGCGACTTGATCCGGCCGTCGGTGGTGAAGATCTCCCCGAACCGGCAGTCCCCGTGGCTCGTCGCGGCGTACACCGCACCGGTGTCCAGGGTCCGGATGTTGTTCCGCGGTACGCCGCTGCCCAGCGGGATCCCGTAGTGCTTCAGCATCGGCTCGAACCCGTCGTTCCGGTTCGCGAACTCGGACTCGACACAGAACGTGCGGTCCTTCACCGGCAACGACTGGACCTGCGACAGCTTGGTGATGTGCAGCCGGTCCGACTCCTTCCGGGTCATCGCGAAGCCGTAGCTGTTGTTCATCGGCGCGGGCTTCAGCCAGATCAGCCCGTACTTCTCCGCGTCCTCCTTCGCGACCGCGTCGTACTGCTTCTGCTTGTCCGGGATGCCGGTGTCGTGTCCCAGGTACGAGATCCACGCCGTACCCGTGTACTCCCAGGCCATCTGGATCTGGTCCTGGATCATCGCCTGGCGGGACGTGTCGCTGCCGGGCATGTTGGTCAGATCCTTGACGTGGGCACCGGCCGCGCCCAGCAGGATCGCCGCGATCTTGCCGAGGATCAGCTGTTCCTGGAAGCTCTTCGACCCGATCCCGATCGTCAGGCCGTCGAGGTTCTTCACCGAGCGCAGCTGGCCCTGCAGGGTTCCGGAAGGTACGAAACCGCCGCTGGTGCCGAGGCCGCAGCCGGACAGTACGAGGAGGAGGGCGGACGCCGCCGCCACCAGGCGCTTCATCCGAGCCCTCTCGGTCGGGTGACTTCTTCCAGGACGCGGCCCGCCCAGTCGATCAGCAGGGCGAGCGCCCCGACCAGCAGCGCGCCGCTGATCAGGACCGGGTACCGCAGCAGCCGGATGCCGGTGGTGATCAGGCTGCCCAGTCCTCCCGCGTCGATGAACGTCGCGAGCGTCGCGGTCCCGACGACCAGCACGAGCGCGGTCCGGATGCCGGCCATGATCACCGGTACGGCGAGCGGCAGCTCGATCCGGCCGAGGACGGCGAGAGTCGACATGCCCATCCCCCGCCCGGCCTCGACGAGCGTGTGGTCGACACCTTGCAGGCCGACGATCGTGTTCCGCAGTACCGGCAGGATCGCGTACAGGCAGAGCGCCACGATCGCGGTCCAGAAGCCGAAACCGAGCCAGATCGCGAGCAGCACGATCAGCCCGATCACCGGAGCGGCCTGGCCGGCGTTCGCCACCGCGACCACGACCGGCGCGGCCCGCCGGGAGCGCGGCCGGGTCAGCATGATGCCGAGCGGTACGGCGATCACCAGCACGATGACTGTAGCGACCGCGGTCAGCTTCAGGTGTTCGAGAGTCAGCTGCCCGACGAGCTTCCACTCCAGCTGCCGTTGCTCGATCGAGTCGAGCTCGGCCTGCGAACGCCAGATCGCCCAGGCCCCGACGACGATCGCCACGAACAGCGGCTGCCCGATCAACGTGCCCCACGACGGGCGCCGCGCCCGGCTGCTTGCGAGCCCGGCCGCGGTCGCCTTGGAGTCCGCGAGATTCTCCTTCTGCTGAAGATCCGGTCCAGGATCAAGAGCGGTCATTGCGCGACCTCCGCCTCCGGCTGGCCGTTGCCGTCCTGGATCCGGGCGAGCACGGCCTGGAAGTCGACGACGCCGAGGTACTCGTCGCGGCGGCCGGTGACGACCGCGCTGCCGTGGCTCGACATCAGCATCGTGTCGAGCGCGTCGTTCAGCGTCGCGCGCCGGTCGATCGTGACCAGGTCGGTGTCCTCGTGCGGCGCCGGCACGTTGGCGACATCCGACAAGTCGGTGGTCCACATCCAGTCGACCGGGCGCCGGCGCCGGTCCAGCACGACGACCGAGTCGTCACCCGCCTCCTTCGCGGCCCGCAGTACCTCGGGAGCCGGGTCGCCGATCTCCGCGACCGTCGGCTGGTTCAGCTCGATCTCACTGACCCGGCTCAGGGTCAGCTGCTTGAGCGCGGCGCCCGCGCCGACGAAGTCCGCGACGAACCGGTTGGCCGGGTTCGCCAGGATCGCCTCCGGGGTGTCGTACTGCGCGATCTGCGCGCCCTCGGTGAGGATCAGGATCCGGTCACCGAGCTTCACCGCTTCGTCGAAGTCGTGGGTGACACAAACGATCGTCTTGCGCAGCTCCTCCTGGATGCTGAGCAGTTCGTCCTGCAGCCGCTGCCGGGTGATCGGGTCGACCGCGCCGAACGGCTCGTCCATCAGGATCACCGGCGGGTCGGCGGCGAGCCCGCGGGCCACGCCGACCCGCTGCTGCTGCCCGCCGGACAGCTCCCGCGGGTAGCGGCCCCGGTACCGGTCCGGGTCCAGGCCGACGAGCTCGAGCAGTTCGTCGACACGTTCGGCCGTACGGCGCTTGTCCCAGCCGAGCAGGCCCGGGACGAGCGCGATGTTCTGGGTGACGGTCATGTGTGGGAACAGGCTGCCGCCCTGGATCACGTACCCGATCCGGCGCCGCAGGTCGTCGTCGTCCTGCCGGCCGATGTCCTCGCCGCCGATCCGGATGCTGCCGGAGGTCGGCTCGATCAGCCGGTTGATCATCTTCAGCGAGGTGGTCTTGCCGCAGCCGGACGGTCCGACGAACATCACGATCTCGCCGGCCGGGATGTGCAGGGACAGCCCTTCGACGGCGGGCTTCTTCTGGCCCGGGTACCGCTTGACGACATCGGTCAACTCGATGTCGACGCCGCTGACTTCAGGTTCGGTTTCAGGCACGGATACCCCTCGAGGTGGTCAGGCGGCCGACGAGCAGCAGCAAGGCGTCCAGGATCAGAGCGAGCAGGACAACGCCGATCGTGCCGACCAGCGCGGAGTTCAGAGCGTTCGCGCCACCGATCTGGGTCAGACCGGTGAAGATGAAACTGCCCAGGCCGGGCCCGAGCACGTACGCCGCGATCGCCGCGATCCCCATCGACATCTGGGCCGAGACCCGGACGCCGGCCAGGATCACCGGCCAGGCCAGCGGGATCTCGATCCGGAGCAGGGTCCGGATCGCGCCCATGCCCATCCCGCGCGCCGACTCGATCAGCGTCGAGTCGACGCCGGCCAGGCCGACCACGGCGTTCCGCAGGATCGGCAGGCAGGCGTAGAAGGTGACCGCGATCACCGAGGTCGCCGTACCGATGCCGGCCACCGGGATCATCAGCCCGAGCAGCGCGAACGACGGGATGGTCAGACCGACCGCGCTGACCGCGCCCGCCAGCGACGCGACCCGCGGGTTGCGGTGCACGACGACCGCCAGGCCGACCGCGATCACGGTGGCCAGCAGGACGCACTGGATGACCAGGCTCAGGTGCTGGTAGCTCTGATAGAGCAATTGTGAATGACGCTCAGTTATGTAGTCCCACACACGGCAACCGGTACCCAATAAGCGTTGGCTTACACATCGGCAGCGTCGCTACCGAAGTCCGGGCATGACAAAACCCCTGGTCACGCGCAGGTGACCAGGGGTTTTCTCGGCCTAGCTCAGCTCAGTTGAACGAGTCGCCACAGGCGCAGGAGCCGGTCGCGTTCGGGTTGTCGATCGTGAAGCCCTGCTTCTCGATCGTGTCGACGAAGTCGATCGTCGCACCCTTCAGGTACGGCGCGCTCATCCGGTCGGTGACGACGCTCACACCGCCGAAGTCGGCCACCACGTCACCGTCGAGCTGCCGCTCGTCGAAGAACAGCTGGTACCGCAGCCCGGAGCAACCACCCGGCTGCACGGCGACCCGCAGCGCGAGGTCGTCGCGGCCTTCCTGGTCGAGCAGCGCCTTCACCTTCGAGGCGGCTCCGTCGGTGAGGAGAACACCCGTCGCTGCGGCCTGCTCGGTCTGCGCTTCAGTCATCCCTGACTCCAGTCATCTACTCAAGTGCCTACGCACGAACTCCGTCGGCACGGAAGTCTCTTGTCAACACAGGACAACAGACGCCGTCCCGCGCTCATTCCCATGGTCGCACACGAATTTCACGGATCAACCAACCCGGTCACGGGCCGAACACCCGCGCCGCGGGCCGTCCGTGACGCAGGGTCAGCGGGCCCAGGTCCGGGCGACCCGTTCGGCGACCGTGGCGAGCGAGCCGTGCGGGTCCGCGAAGGCCTGCTCCTCACCCACCGTGTCGACCAGCGCGTACGCCGACTCGACTCCCATCGACCGCATCTCGCGGGACCCGATCTGCACCTTCCCGGCGAGGACAACGCACGGGCGCATCGCGTCGTTCGCGACCTTCGCGACCCCGGCGATCACCTTGCCGTCGCGAGACTGGAAGTCGAACGCGCCCTCGCCGCTGATCACCAGGTCCACCTGGGACGCCTTCTGCTTCAGCCCGGTCAGCTCGGCGACCAGGTCGATACCGGAGACGCGCTCGGCGCCGAGGAGCAGCAGCGCGTACCCCAGCCCGCCGGCGGCGCCGGCGCCCTTCTGATCCGCGGTCTTGCGGCCGGCCAGCTCCGCGAAGTGCGTCAGCCAGCCGTCGACCACCGGCTTCCGCTCGTCCGAGAGACCCTTCTGGGTGCCGAACACGTTGGTCGCGCCGCGCAGCCCGAGCATCGGGTTCTCGACATCACTCGCTGCCACGAACTCGACCCCCTCGACCCGCGCACGGGCCGCCGACAGGTCCACCGCCGTCAACCCGGCAAGCCCGGCCGCACCGCCATCCAGCCGACCACGCCCACCGGCCCCACCCGCGGTCGGCTCGGCGCTCTCGGCGGTGGCGCCGAGGGCGGCGAGGAGGCCGGCGCCGGCGTCGTTCGTACCGGAACCGCCGAGGCCGAGGATGATCCGCTTCGCGCCGGCGTCGACCGCGGCGGTGATCAGCTGCCCGACGCCGTACGTCGTCGCGTCCTCGGGGCGGCGCTGCTTCGGCTCCACCAGGTGCAGGCCGCACGCCTGCGCGGTCTCGACGTACGCCGTCTCCCCCGCCAGCAGCACCGTCGCCGGCGTCTCCTCGCCGAGCGGTCCGCGGATCGTGACGGACAGCAGCTTCCCGTCCACGACCGCCGACAGTACGTCGATGAACCCGGGGCCGCCGTCGGCCATCGGCGCCACCAGCACCTCGGCGCCGGGGTCGCGCCGCCGCCAGCCCTCCTCGATCGCCGCGGCAGCCTCCACGGCGGTCAGCGTTCCCGCGAACTTGTCCGGCGCAATCAGAATCCGCATGCGCACATCCTCCCCCACGCCGCGCAGGACCCCGACGCCTGTCCACGTGCACAAGAACAGGACGTACTCATCCAGGCACTACCTGTCCTTCCGAACCGGAACACGATTGGATCGCTGCTATGAAGTCGATCCTGTTCGCCCTCCGCGTGAGTGACCTGGAACGCTCACTCACCTTCTACACCACGGTCGGGTACGTCGAACTCTCCAAGATCCCGCTCGACGACGGCGCCACCCTTGTCTGGTTACGGCTGCCCGACGAGACGTCGGTGTCGCTGGAACTCGTGCACCGCCCCGCGGACGGCCCGGTCGAGGTTCGCGGTTTCGAGCACTTCGCGATCGAGGTCGAGTCGCTGAGCGCTGCCGTCGACCGCTTGACGGCAGCCGGCCTCTCTCCGGGTGAGCCGGTGGCGCACGGACCGGACGGCCCGAAGACCGCCTGGCTCGTCGACCCCGACGGCTACCGGTTCGAGCTGGTCGAGTGGCCGCCTGGTGGCATCCCCCTGGGCAACTAGTCAGAAGACTCCCCCGCCGGCCGCGAGGTTCTGCCCGGTGACCCAGCGGGCTGCGTCCGAAGCGAGGTACCCGACTACACGGGCGACCTCCGCCGGGGTCCCGACCCTCCCGAACGCCGAGAGCGACGCCGCCACGCGACGATCGCGCTCGGGCAGCAGATCGGTGTCGGTGAAGCCGGGCGACACGACGTTCACCGTGATCTCCCGCGGGCCGAGCTCGCGTGACAGGACACGGGCGAACTGCTCGACCGCGCCCTTGCTCCCCAGATAGAGCGAGGTCCCGGTGAACCACATCTTCGTGCCGCCGGTCGAGACCGCGACGATCCGCCCGCCGTCGCGGACCCGTCGCGCAGCCTCCTGCAGGGCGAAGAACGTGCCCTTGGCGTTCGCGGCGAAGACCTCGTCGTAATCCTCCTCGGTGCAGTCCACGAGTGCCTTGACGATCGCCACGCCGGCATTCGCCACCACGATGTCGAGCGGTCCCAGGGCATCCCCGGCCCGCGCGAACAGCTCCCGTACATCGGACACGCGGCCGAGATCCGCCTGGAACGCGGTGGCGACCCGGCCCGCGCGCCGCAGGTCGTCGACCAACGCCGCGGCGGCGTCCTTGTTGCTGACGTAGCTGAACGCGACCGCCGCGCCGGCCGTCGCGAGCTGTTCCACCACGGCACGGCCGATGCCCCGCGATCCACCGATGACCAGCGCGTTCCTGCCGTCGAGATCGTTGCTCATGACATCTGAGCCTCCCGGCACCGGCCGCACTCATCAAGGCCCGATCCCCGATCGCTGCGAGTAGCATGACCGATCGATGGAGCCGACGATCGAACTGCGCGAGCTGCGGATCTTCCTGGTCCTGGCCGACGAGCTCCACTTCGGGCGGACGGCCGCGAGGCTCGGCCTGACGCAGTCGAGCGTGAGTCAGTCGTTGCGAGCCCTGGAACGCAAACTCGGCTGCGAGTTGGTGCACCGGACCAGCCGCCGGGTGACGCTGACCGCGGCCGGCCAAGGCATGCTCGCGGAACTGCGGCCCGCCTACGGACAGCTGGCAGCGGTACTCGAACACACCCGCGGCGCGAACCGCCGGCTCGACGGCGTTCTGCGGCTGGGGATCTACTTCGTGGCCGGCGGTGCGCGACTGGCGGCGATCGTCGCCGCGTTCGAGGAGCGGTACGCCGACTGCCACGTCCAGGCCAGCGACCTGCCGGTGTCCGCTCCGCTCGAGCCGCTCCGGCGTGGTGAGGTCGACGTCATCGCGATGCGGCTGCCGTTGGAGCAGCCCGACCTGGTGGTCGGGCCTACGCTCGAGAAGCAGCCGCGGGTGCTCGCCGTCGGTGCTGAGCATCCGTTCGCCGGACGCGACCAGGTGTCGATCGAGGACGTCGCCGACTGCGCGGTGCTGCCGATGACCGAGGAACCCCGCGAGACGTTGGAGGCCTTGATTCCGCACCGTACTCCGAGCGGCCGTCCGATCCGGCGGTTGTCCCGCGAGGCCGCCAGCGCGTTCCAGGTGAGCGAGCTGATCGCCCGCGGGCGGATCGTCCATCCGACCGTCCCGGCCGCCGCCGATCGGCTCGGGCACCGCGGCATCGTGTACGTCCCGCTGACCGGGCTGCCTCCGTCACGAACAGCCCTGGTCTGGCGCCGGCGCAGCACGGATCCACGGCTCCGCGCCTTCATCCAGGTCGCCCGCGAACTACCTCGCCGTACCGGAAAGGACCAGTGACGGGGCGGTGATCGGATGGCCGACGAGCGCGGCTGAGGCTGTCGCGGTGCAGGAGGAGTTGCGCGGGCGGGTCGAGGTGGTCGACCGCGTGACGCTGGCGACGGCGGTGGCGCAGGTGTTGCGGCTCACGCCGACGTACCGGCTGCCGGAGACGACGCGGCTCGCGGATCGAGCGTGCCGAGAGGGGTTGCGCAGTGGTGGATGACACGCCTCGGGTGCCGGGGTACACGCGGCACGAGTACGGCGAACGGATCGGAGCGACGGCCCGCTTGCGGATCGGGGCCGCGGCGGCGGTGATGGACGGCGAGCGGCTGCTGCTGACCCGGCGTACGGACAACGGCGAGTGGTGTATGCCGGGCGGTGCGATCGAGCCGGGCGAGCGCCCGGCGGAGGCAGCTGAGCGGGAGACGTACGAGGAGACGGGGCTCAAGGTACGGGTGACCGGGCTCGTCGGCGTGTACTCGAACCCGGACGTGGTGGTGGTCTATCCGGACGGCGACCGCGTGCAGATCGTCGGGATGGTCTTCCGCGCGGAGGCCGTCGGCGGTAGGGCGGGAGCGTCCGCGGAGGTGAGCGAGAGTCGCTGGTGTACCGCGGCCGAGGCCGCCGAACTGAGCGTGATCGCTGGGCACCGGGCGGTGTTGGCGGCGGTGTTTGCTGGTACGGCGTACTTCGACGACCCGGAGCGATGACGTCGGTCAGCGGCGGAACAGGCGGCGGAGCAGGAGGGCCAGGGCGGCGCCGATCAGGTACGGCGTCGCGCGTTTGGCGAGCATCGGGAGCACGGTGTGGCCGAGGTCGAGGACAACCTCGTCGTCGCCTGTCTCCGCGGAGCCGGTGGTCTGGGTGGTGTCCCTCGCTGGTGGGGTCTGGGTCGGTGATGAGGTCACGGACTCCGGCGACGGAGCCTCGGCCTCAGGAGCGCCGTTGAGTTTGGTCTGCAGACAGGCCGTGAACTGGTCGAGGAGTTTGTTGGAGACGTCCTGGATGAGGCCGCGGCCGAACTGGGCGGGGCGGCCGGTGATGGTCAGGTCGGTGTCGACCGTCACCTCGGTGGACGCGCCGGAGGCGGTGAGCTTGGCGGTGACCCGGGCGTGCGCGGTGCCGTTGCCGCGGCGGTCCTTGCCTTTGGCCTCGATGACGGCCTGGTGGGCGGACTCGTCGCGTTCGAGGAAGGTGCCGGTGCCGGTGTACTGCAGCGACACCGGCCCGAGCTTCACCTTGCACGCGCCGGTGAAGTCGTCTCCTTCGTACGACGTCAGGGTGGCGCCGGGGAAACACGGCACCACCCGTTCGAGGTCGTTGAACGCGGCCCACGTCTCGTCCACGGGCGCCGGTACGACGAACTTGTGCTCGAGCTTCACGCCGTACCTGCCGCTGCCAGGACCGCGCGCCGGGTGAGTACCGTCGCGAGATGCCGGCGGTAGTCCGCGTCGCCGTTGCCGTCGCTCACCGGCGACGTGCCGTCCGCGGCCCGCGCCGCCGCTTCCCGCACCGCGTCGGCCGTCGCGGGCTGACCGACCAGGGCCGCCTCGACCGCGGTCGCCCGGACCGGTGTCGAGCCCATGTTGCCGAGCCCGACCCGGGCCTCGGCGATCCGGTCGCCGTCGAGCCGGACCGCCGCGGCGACCGACACGATCGACCAGGCCTGCGCGACCCGGCTGAACTTCTCGTAGTGCGCGCCCCAGCCCGTGTACTTCGGCACCCGCACCTCGAGCAGCAACTCGTCCTCGGCGAGCGCCGTGGTGAACACGCCCTGGAAGAACTCCGACGCCGGCACGGTCCGCCGACCGTCCGGGCCGGCGATCTCGAACGACGCGTCCAGCGCCACCGCGACGGCCGGCAGGTCGGCCGCCGGATCCGCGTGCGCCAGTGAGCCGCCGAACGTCCCGCGATGCCGGATCTGCGGATCGCCGACCGTTGCCGTGGCCAACGAGATCAGCTTGGCGTGTTCGAGCACCAGCGGATCGGACTGCACCGTGCTGTGCGGGGTCATCGCACCGATCACCAGCGCGTCGCCGTCGTCGCGGACCCCGCGCAGATTGTCGACCTTCCCGATGTCGACAATCGTCTCCGGCGCCGCGAGCCGCAGCCGGAGCGCCGGCATCAGGCTCTGCCCGCCGGCCAGCACCTTCGCGTCGGAGTGCTCGCGCAGCAGCGCCAGCGCCTCGTCGACCGTCGTGGGCGCGTAGTAGTCGAACGCCGCCGGGATCATGAGCGCTCCCCTTCCTGAATCGCCTTCCAGACGCGGTACGGCGTACACGGCATCTGCACGTCCGTGACGCCGAGCGGCCGGAGCGCGTCGACGACCGCGTTCACGACAGCCGGCGTGGACGCGATCGTGCCGGCCTCGCCGACCCCCTTCACGCCGAGCTGATTCGTGGTCGCCGGCGTCTCGGTCCGCGCGGTCTCGAACGCGGGCAGATCAGGTGCCCCCGGCACCGTGTACTGGTCGAACGACCCCGTGACCAGCGTCCCGCCCTCGTCGTGCACCGCTTCCTCGTAGAGCGCCTGCGCGATCCCCTGCGCGAGGCCGCCGTGCACCTGCCCCTCGACGATCAGCGGGTTCACCACCACGCCGACGTCGTCGACGCACACGTACGAGCGCAGCTTGGTCGCGCCGGTCTCGGTGTCGACCTCGACCGCGCACAGATGCGTGCCGTGCGGGAACGAGAAGTCCTCCGGGTCCAGCGTCGCGTCCGCGTCCAGCGACCCGTCGCCGGCCCCGTCCAGCTTGTGCCCCTGGAACACCGCGAACGCCAGCTCGGCCATCGTCATCCCGGCGTCCGTCCCGCGGACGCCGTACCGCCCGGCCGAGAACTCGAGGTCGTCCGCGTTCGCCTCCAGCAGCTGCGCCGCGATCGGCTTCGCCTTCTCGATCACCTTGTCCGCGGCGGCCAGGACCGCCATCCCGCCGACGGCCAGCGACCGCGAACCGTACGTGTCGAGCCCGCGGACGGCGACCTGGGTGTCGCCGTGCAGTACTTCGACATCCTCGAACGCCACGCCCAGCCGGTCCGCGACGAGCTGGCTCCACGCGGTCTCGTGGCCCTGCCCGTGCGGGCTGGTCCCGGTCACCACCTCGACCTTGCCGGTCGGCAGCATCCGGATCGACGCGTGCTCCCAGCCGCCGCCGACGTACCCCATCGACCCGAGCCAGCGCGACGGCGCCAGCCCGCACATCTCGGTGAACGTCGACACGCCGATGCCGAGCTGCACAGGGTCGCCGGACTCCCGGCGTTGCGCCTGTTCCTTGCGGAGTTCGTCGTACCGGAAGAGCTCGCGCGCCTTCGCGGTCGCGGCCTCGTAGTTGCCGGAGTCGTACCGCAGCCCGGACACCGTCGAGAACGGGAACTCCTCGTGCTTGATCCAGTTCTTCTCGCGGATCTCGAGCGCGTCGACGCCGACCCGGGCGGCGAGCTCGTCCATCAGGCGTTCGATCGCGTACGTCGCCTCGGGGCGGCCGGCGCCGCGGTACGCGTCGGTCCACGTCTTGTTCGTGAATACGTTCGTGATGCCGAGGTGGTACGCGGGGAACTTGTAGATCCCGTTGTACATGAACGCGCCGAGCAGCGGGATCGCCGACGTGACCAGGCCGAGGTACGCGCCCATGTCGGCGATCAGCTCGACCTTCAGCCCGGTGACCGTACCGTCGGCGTTCGCGGCGAGCGTGAGCTGCTGCCACTGGTCGCGGCCGTGGTGGGCCGCCATCAACGACTCGGACCTGCTCTCGGTGTACTTGCAGGGTTTTCCGGTACGGCGGGCCGCGATCACCGTGAGCACTTCCTCCGGGGTGAACTGCAGCTTGCCGCCGAAGCCGCCGCCGACGTCCGGGGCGATCACCCGGATCTTGCTCTCCGGGATGCCGAGCACGAGCGCGATGAAGATCTTCACGAAGTGCGGCACCTGGGTCGACGACCAGACCGTCATCTGTTCGCTGGTCGGATCGACGACGATCGACCGCGGCTCCATGAACGCCGGGATCAGCCGCTGCTGCCGGAACTCCTGCTCGATCAGGATGCCGCCGTCCCGGGCCGCCGCGATCGCCGCCTCGACGTCGCCGCCGGTGCCGGACTCGGCCGAGTCGTACGACCAGACCGCGGACACGTTCGTCCCGAGATCCGGATGCGCGAGCACCTCGTCGCGGGCCGCGGCCTTGAGGTCGAGCGCAGGGTCGAGTTCCTCGTAGTCGACGTCCACCAGGTCGGCGGCGTCGGCCGCCTCGGCGGCGGTGCGGGCGATCACCATCGCGACGATCTCGCCGGCGAACGCGACCCGGTCGACCGCCATCGACGGGTGCGGCGGTGCCTTCTGGTCGGGGACGACGGCCCACGCGTTCGGCAGGGCGCCCTGTTCCTCGGCGATGTCGGCGCCGGTGATCACGGCGACGACACCGGACGCTTCCTTGGCGGCGCTGGTGTCGACCGAGGTGATCCGGGCGTGGGCGAACGGGCTGCGCACCATCGCGAGGTGCTGCATGCCGGGCAGCACGATGTTGTCGGTCCAGCGGGTCCGGCCGGTGATCAGCCGGGCGTCCTCCTTGCGGCGCCGCGGGTTGCCGACCTCCTTGACCGGGCGTTCCTCGGTGGCCGTCATTGCGCACCTCCGGCCGCGGCGCGGACCGCCTTCACGATGTTCTGGTAGCCGGTGCAGCGGCAGAGGTTGCCTTCGAGGCCGAGGCGGATCTCGTCGTCGTCGGCATTCGGATTGTCGGCAATCAGGTCGAGGGACTGCATGATCATCCCCGGTGTGCAGTAGCCGCACTGCAGGGCGTGGTTCTCGTGGAAGGCCTGCTGCATCGGATGCAGTTGGCCGTTGGTCGCGAGTCCCTCGATTGTGGTGATCTCGTGACCGTCGGCCTGGACCGCGAGCAGCGAACACGACTTCACGCTGCGGCCGTCCAGGTGCACGGTGCAGGCGCCGCAGTTGCTGGTGTCGCAACCGACCACGGTGCCCGTCTTCCCCAGTTGCTCGCGCAGATAATGCACGAGCAGCGTGCGCGGCTCCACTTCGTCCGTGAAGCTGCTTCCGTCGACCTTCACCGTGATCCGGGTCATCGCCCCGCCTCCAGATGTCAGTACTCGCCGTACCGTCGATCCTGCTCCTGTTGTGTTCTCGACCACAAGGTTCAGTGGTGGATCGGCCCTGCCGCTGCCGAAAGTCGTTGCCCTGCGCCACCCCACCGTTGGGCGATGATCTCGGCCGCGATGCTGACCGCGGTCTCCTCCGGGGTACGCGCGCCGAGGTCGAGGCCGATCGGGCTGGCCAGCCGGGCGACCTCGGTCTCGCTCAGACCCGCCTCCCGCAGGCGTTTCAGCCGGTCGTCGTGGGTGCGCCGAGAGCCCATCGCGCCGATGTAGGCGACCTGCGGCAACCGCAGCGCGACCTCCAGCAGCGGTACGTCGAACTTCGGGTCGTGCGTCAGTACGCAGATCACCGTGCGCTCGTCGAGCCGGCCGGCCGCCGCCTCCGCGGACAGGTACCGGTGCGGCCAGTCGACGATCACCTCGTCGGCGAAGGGGAACCGGGTCGCGGTCGCGAACACCGCGCGCGCATCGCAGACCGTCACCCGATAGCCCAGGAACGAACCGAGTCGCGCAACCGCAGCTGCGAAGTCGATCGCGCCGAACACCAGCAAACGCGGCACCGGCGCGTACGACGACACGAAGACGCGCATCCCCTCACCGCGCCGCTGCCCGTCCGGTCCGTACTCCAGCGTCTCGGTCCGGCCGTTCGCCAGCAGGCCGCGCGCATCGTCGGCAATCGCATCGTCGACACGGTCCGAGCCGGTGCTCCCCGACTGCCCGTCCGGACGGACGATCAGCCGGCGGCCGATCCGGGCCGGGTCCGGGTGCGCCACCACGGTCGCCACCGCCACCGGCCGGCCATCGGCGATGTCCGCCGCCACCTCCGCCAGTTCCGGGAACGTCGTCCGGTCGACCTTCTCGACGAACACGTCGAGGATCCCGCCGCAGGTCAGCCCGACCGCGAACGCCGACTCGTCGCTGACGCCGTACCGCTGCAGCACCGGCTCACCGGACTCCAGGATCTCCTCGCCGAGCTGGTACACCGCGCCCTCGACGCAGCCGCCGGACACGCTGCCGACCGCCTCCAGCCCGGGACCGACGAGCATCACCGCACCGGGCGGCCGGGGCGCCGACTGGAACGTCGCGACAACGGTGCCGACGGCAACGGATTCGCCGGCCTCCCACCATGTCAGCAACCGATCGAGGACGTCACGCATCGGCCACCACCTCCAGTAGTTCCGCGAAGCTGGCCAGGCTGTGCCCGGCGACGAGATCGTCCAGGTGCGGCAGGACGGCGACGATCCCGGCCTGCACCGGCTCGTACCCGCGCTTGCCGCGGTGCGGGTTGAGCCAGACCACCCGGTGCGCGAGGCTCGCCAGGCGTTCCAGCTGGGCGCCGAGGAGGGCGGCGTCGCCGCGTTCCCAGCCGTCGCTGCACACCACCACGACGGCGCGCCGCGCGGTACCGCGTTGCCCCCAGCGGTCGAGGAACACCTTCAGCACCTCGCCCAGCCGGGTCCCGCCCGACCAGTCGGGTACCACGTCCCCGGCGGCGCGCAGCGCGAACTCCGGGTCGCGGTGCCGGAGCGCCGGGGTGACGCGGGTCAACCGGGTACCGATGGTGAACACCTCGACGATCCGCGGTGCCTGCTGGACCATCGCGTGCGCGAGCCGGAGCAGGCTGTCGGCGTACGGGCGCATCGAGCCGGAGACGTCGATCAGTACGACGACGCGGCGCGGCCGGACGCCGCGGCGCCGGTAGTGGACGCGGGCCGGTTCGCCGACCTGCCGGAGCTGGGCGCGGAGCGTGCGCCGCGGGTCGATCTCGCCGCGGTGTGAGGGGCGGCGGCGGTTCGCCCGGCGCAGCGGGACCTGCGGGCGCAGCGTGCCGAACAGGCGGGCGAGTTCGGCACGGTCGACGGCCGACAGTTCGGCGACGTCGCGATGGCGGAGGACTTCCGTCGTACTGGCGGAGACGTTGAGGCTGTGGTCGCCGCTGTCGTCGCCCGCGTCCGAGACGTCGAGGGCGGCTTGGACGGAGGCCTGCGGTGTGCGGCTCGGGACGACGCCGCGGGTGCGGTCGCCGGTGAACCAGGCGGCGAACACCTCGTCGTACCGGGCGGTGTCGTCGGGTCCGCTGCAGAGGGCGGCGCGACCGGCCCAGTACACGTCGGCGGTCAACGTCGCGTCGAGGACCGCCACCGCCTGCAGGAACAGCTGCACCCGATCGGCTGTCACCGCCAGCCCCGCGTGCCGAAGCGCGGTCGCGAACCCGGCAAGCGCCAGGTCCGGCGCGGAGAGCTTCTGGTGCGTCATAGGAGTCAGCTCGCCAGCAGGCGGTCGAGGGAGTCGCGGACGCGGTCCGTGTCCTCGCGGTACTTGAGTACGGCGCCGAGCGTCGCGGCCGCGGTCTCGACGTCGAGGACGTCGGTGCCGAGCGCCTCCAGAGCGCGCGCCCAGTCGAGGGTCTCCGCGACACCGGGCGGCTTCAGCAGGTCCAGATCGCGCATCCGCTGGACAGACCTCGTGACCTGTTCGGCGAGCCGCGCCGACACGCCGGGCAGTCGCGTCCGGACGATCTCGATCTCCCGGGCCAGACCCGGGTGGTCGATCCAGTGGTACAGGCACCGGCGCTTCAGCGCGTCGTGCACCTCCCGCGTCCGGTTCGAGGTGAGCACCACGACCGGCGGTACGTCGGCGGCGATCGTGCCGAGCTCGGGGATCGTCACCTCGTACGTCGACAGCACCTCGAGCAGGAACGCCTCGAACTCGTCGTCGGCGCGATCGATCTCGTCGACCAGCAGTACGGCGGGGCTCTCCCGGAGCGCCCGCAGAACCGGGCGGGACAACAGGAAGCGCTCGTCGAACAGGCTCTTCTCCACCTCTTCGACGGCCGCCTCGGAGCTGGTCGCCTCGACCGTGCGCAGGTGCAGGATCTGCCGCGGGAAGTCCCAGTCGTAGAGCGCCTGCGACGCGTCGATGCCCTCGTAGCACTGCAGGCGGATCAGGTCGATCCCGAGTGCTTCGGCGAGTGCCTCGGCGAGGGCGGTCTTGCCGGTGCCAGGCTCGCCCTCGAGCAGCAGCGGGCGGTGCAGTGCGAGCGTGAGATAGCCGACCGTGGCAAGGCCCTCACCGGCCAAGTACCCGGTCGCCCGCAAACACCCGGCAAGCTCGCCCGCCGAGCCGACGGCACGCATTTCTTCAGCATTCACCTACCCGGCCGTGTTGCCAACCCCCGTCTCAACGGTGGCCCGGCGGCAGGTCCGCGGGCGTGTCGACGTCGGCGCCGTCCGCGACGTCACCGCATTCCACCTGCGCCGCCCGGTGCTCGCGGAGATAGGCCCGTGCCCCTTCGTCCCCGCGCGCCGACGCGATCACCCCGTCCCAGTGCGCCCGCCCGATCACCACCGGGTGCCCGGGCGCGCCGTCGTACGTCGCCCGCCGCAAGGCCTCCGGTCCGACCTCCGACGTGATCCTCTCGATGGCGGCGACCGTCAGCCCGGGTACATCCACCGGCACCACGACGACCGCGTCCGCACCCGAGCTGGTGAGATGCGTGAGGCCGGCGCGGAGCGAGGCACCCATGCCTTCGGACCAGTCCGTTGCTTCGACGACCTCGACCGGTTCGGCGGCGAGAGCGGCTCGGGCTCGGAAGGCGTCGGCGCCGACGACGACCACGACCGGGGCGCAGCCCGCCCACGTCAGCAACCTCGCCGTACGGACGGCCCACGGTACGCCGGACGCGTCGCGGACCAGCGCCTTCGGAGTACCCATCCGGCGGCCGGCGCCGGCAGCGAGGAGGAGGCCTGCGACGGCAGGGGCGTTCTTCACCTCAGCAGCGTACTGATTTCACACTCTGGGCAGTGACGTCTGCCACGCGATGCCGGGCGGCAGGCGTGGCACGATATCTGACGTGACGACGATCGCAGACGGCTCGAGGTCCCTTCCGTTGCTGTTCCTCGGGCAGAACACCGACCCGCACTCCGAGCGCGGCGTCGAGTGCCCGGGCGCGCTTCCGCCGGCGTCCGACCCGGATCTGGTGGAGCGGGCGCTGAAGGCGAAGGCGGCGCTCGGTGACCAGGTGTTCGTGCTCGGGCACCACTACCAGCGCGACGAGGTGATCCAGTTCGCGGACGTCACCGGTGACTCGTTCAAGCTCGCCCGGGACGCGGCGGCCCGCCCGGACGCGCCGTACATCGTGTTCTGCGGCGTGCACTTCATGGCGGAGTCGGCCGACATCCTCACCAACGACCAGCAGACCGTGATCCTGCCGGACCTGGCGGCCGGGTGCTCGATGGCCGACATGGCCCGCATCCAGCAGGTCGAGGCCGCCTGGGACGCGCTCGCCGACGCGGGCGTCGCGGACGTGACGGTGCCGGTCACGTACATGAACTCGAGCGCCGACATCAAGGCGTTCTGCGGCCGCCACGGCGGTGTCGTGTGTACGTCGAGCAACGCCGAGACGGCGCTGAACTGGGCGTTCGAGCAGGGCGAGAAGGTGCTCTTCCTCCCGGACCAGCACCTCGGCCGCAACACCGCCGTACTGCAACTGGGCATGTCGCTCGACGACTGTGTCGTGTACGACCCGCACAAGCCGAACGGCGGGCTCACGAAGGAGCAACTCGCCGCCGCGAAGATGATCCTGTGGCGCGGGCACTGCTCGGTGCACGGCCGGTTCACCGCCGAGTCGGTCGACGACGTCCGCTCCCGGGTCCCCGGCGTGAACGTGATCGTGCACCCCGAGTGCCGGCACGAGGTCGTCACGAAGGCCGACCAGGTCGGGTCCACGGAGTACATCATCCAGGCCCTTGAGACGGCCGAGCCCGGTACGTCGTGGGCGGTCGGCACCGAGCTCAACCTGGTCCAGCGGCTCGCGAAGCAGCACACCGACAAGAACATCGTGTTCCTCGACAAGACCGTCTGCTACTGCGCGACGATGAACCGCATCGACCTCCCGCACTTCGTCTGGGCCCTGGAGAACCTGGTCGCCGGCCACGTCGTCAACCCGATCAAGGTCGACGCCGACACCGAGCACTACGCCAAGGTCGCCCTCGACCAGATGCTCGCCCTCCCGGGCAAGACCGCGAAGGACTGATCAGAGGGAGGCCCGCAGACTGCGTACCAGGTCTTCCGGGTTGCGTTCGGCGATGTGGTGCGTGGACTTGATGCCGTGCCCCTCGACCTGGCGGCACCACGGCCGCCAGACCGCGACCACATCTCCGTAGAGCTGCTCCATGTCGTCGTCGGTCGACCAGAGCGCGAGCGTGGTCCACGCGTTGTACCAGGTGTCGGGATCCGCGCAGATCACCCGCTCGGCAGGCTTCTCCTGCTGCGCGAAGAACCACCAGTGCCACCACGCCGCGGCGAACTCCGCCCCACATCGCTCCAGCGCTTCGACGACCGGCACGCTGTCCATCACGACGAGCTTGCTGACTCGCTCCGGATGGTCGAGCGCGGTGCGATAGGCGACGTACGAACCGCGGTCGTGCCCGGCGACGGCGAACCGCTCGTGCCCGAGCGACGTCATCAGCCGTACGACGTCCGCGGCCAGCTCCCGTTTCGAGTACGGCGTGTGCTCCGCGCCCGTGACCGGCTTGCCCGACTGCCCGTAGCCGCGCAGGTCCGGACACACCACGGTGTACCCGGCGGCCACCAGCCGCGGTGCCACGGCGTACCAGGTGGTGTGGGCCCGCGGATGCCCGTGCAGCAGTACGACGGCGGGTCCGCTGCCGCCGTACCGCACCCTGATCCGCTGTCCTTCGAGGTCGACGTCGTCCAGCACGAATCCTTCGAACACGGCCGGCCGGTACCCAGTCCCGGCGGCTCAGAAGCCCGGCAGGAACAGGCAGAACAGGTGACCGTCCGGGTCGCGCATGACCCGCACACCGTCCGGCTGCGGCTGATGGGCCTCGACGCTGCCGCCCAGACTCACCGCGTGTTCCACCTCGCGGTCGAGGTCGTCCACCTCGATGTCCAGGTGGGCCTGCATCTGCTGGACGTCGCCCTGCTGCGGCCAGGTCGGCGGGACGTGGTCGGACTCCAGCTGGAAGCTCAGCCCCGGGCGGTCGCGGTCGGGGTGGCGCAGGGTCACCCAGTCCGGCTGGCGCCGAACCTCGACCCAGTCCAACAGCTCGCGGTAGAAGTCGGCCAGCTTGGGCGGATCCGGAGTTCCGAGGACGGTGGCAGCGAGGTTCGCAGACATGGCGGCCTTTCTCTGGGCGAGGTCGGTGATCTGCCGGTACCCCGCCCCAACCCGTCAGTCGGCGGTGACGCGCGCCGGGTTGTACCACTCCGCCAGCAGCTCCGGGAGGCGGTCGGGGCCCCAGCGGTCCACCGGGGTGATGCGGCCGGTCAGGGTGGACAGGCCGCGGGCGAGTTCGCCGACGACGTCGCCGCGCCACGGGACCGTGACGCCTTCCTCGGGGCCGACGATGACCGCCGGGCCGCCGCGGTCGACGCAGACCACCGGACATCCGGAGGCCAGGGCTTCGGTGACGGCCCAGCCGGCGGCCTCCCGGAACGCGGGTGCGAGCAAGGCGTCCGCCCGGAACATCGCGGCCAGCACCTCCTCGCGGGGCAGCGCGCCCATGAACTCCACGCGGTCGCGGACGCCCAACTGCCAGGCGAGGCTCTCGGCGCGGCCCCAGTCGGGCCCGTCGCCGATGATCCGCAGCTCCCAGCCCGCCGCCTCCGGACGCGCCAGCGCGCTGATCGCCAGCAGCACGCCCTTCCACGGGATCAGCCGCCCCACGAACAAGGCGGTCTTCACGGTGCGGCTGAACGGCTCGTACGGCCCGGACGCCGTGAACCGCCGGATCGCGACGTTCGGCTGCACCACGAGCTCCTGCGCGTACGGCGCGAACGCCGCCGCGACGTCGTTGTTCTGGGCAACCATCAGGTCCGCGGTCTGCGCCATCCGGCGACCGGTCAGACGCCGCCGCACGCCGGTGTAGGCCCGCCGTACCAGCTCCCCCAGAACGCCCCGCGGGCCCAGCCAGTGCGCCATCGACAGCGGCGCGGTCGTCGACCCGCCGACAGGACCCCAGATCACCTTCGCGGACGACTCCTCGACCACCCCGGCGCCCATCCAGTCCACCGCGAACGTCAGGTGGTGGATCACGTCGAACGCGTGCAGCGCGTGCAGCTCCCGCGCCGTACGCCGGGCCAGCCCCTGCCACAACGGGTAGTACCAGTACACGTCCGCGGGCCGGCGCCGGAGCCGGAGAATCCACCGGGGCATCTCCAGCGGTACGACGGTCAGCCCCGGCACCGGCCGCGCGGCGAGCTCCTCGTGGATCTCGTGCACGAACTTGCCCCGGGTCAGCAGCCAGACGTCGTGGTCGCGCGCCGCGGCCTTCGCCCAGGCCCATCCGGCGCCCGGCTCGGACCCGCCCGACGGCCGGCACGCGTAGGCGCTCAGCAAGACCTTCGGCCGGCCAGGCATCAGCTCATCCCCTCCAGGAGCCTGCGCAGATCGGTGCTCGAGGTGGAGGCGGTGTACGGGAAGTAATGCACCTGTGCGCCGACCTCACCCAGCAGCCGCTCCAGTCTGGTCCCCTTTTCGGTTCCCTTCCAGTCGTCCCCCTTGAACAGGATGTCGTACCGCAGCTGCTGCCACATCTCGAACTTGTCGCTGGACCAGTCGCTGACCACCTGGTCGACCAGGTCCAGCGCCCGGACCACGTCCATCCGCTCGGCATGCGGGACGACCGGTGGGCGGCCCTTGATCCGGGTGACCACGTCGTCCTCGACGACGCCGGCGATCAGGTGGTCGCAGTGCTCGCGGGCGCGGCGCAGGATGTTCAGGTGGCCGATGTGGAACATGTCGTACACGCCGGGCGCGTAGCCGACGACCGTCATGCGGACACCCCCAGGGCTGCCATCTCCCGATACCACTTGCCGATCGCGGCGGCCAGGAAAAGCGCGTTCAGCAGCAGCAACGCGCCGTACAGCACGACGAACACCGACGGTGCGCCGAAGGCGAGGAAGACCAGGCAGAGGACGCCGTAGTCGGTCGGTGCGATGAGCAACGACTTGACCACGGAATCGCCACGTTCGTTGGGTTTCGCGCCAACGCCGTGCCGGCGGCGGAGCTGGTCGATCAGGATCAGGCCGAAGAACAGCACCGACGACAGGCACACGTAGGCCAGCGGCACCAGCAGCACGAGGTCATTGCCGAAGGCATCGAAGCGGTAGAACGAGATCAGTACGGCGCTGTGCAGCAGCACGATCTTGACCGCGTCGATCATGTGGTCGAGCCACTCCCCCAGCGGCGAGCCGCCGCCGCGCAGCCGGGCCAGCTGCCCGTCCGCGGAGTCCAGCCCGTACCCGAGCACGAGCAGCGCGGTCACCAGCAGGGCCGACCACCACGACGGGCGCACGGTCGCCACCAGCACGATCCCGACCAGCGAGCAGAACCCGGACGCGAGGCTCACCTGGTTCGGCGTCCGGCCTCCCAGGTACGCCGCGGCCGCGAACACCCGGCCGATCCGGCGGTTCACGAACCGCGAGTACGCCGGCGTACCGGCCGACGGCTTCTGCGCCCGGGAGAGCCGCGCGACGGTGTCCCGCAACCCGGTCATGGGGCCTCCCGGTGTCGCGGCATCAGTACAGCCCTCATGCGACCGAGCTGCGCGACTGCCGCTGGTCGATCGCGGCGCGCAGGATCGGGCTGCGGGACCGCCGACCGGCGGGCAGTACGGTGATCAGCCCGGCCGGCAGCCCGGCGAGCTCCGCAACACCCAGCACGCCGTCCGCGGCACTCGCGGCGAACACGGTCTGTACCCCCAGTGCACCGGCCAGCCGGTCGTCCTGTACCGCGTCGACGGCAACGACCTCGTCGACGCAGCGCAGGTGCCCGACGATCTGCGCCCGCTCCAGCTGCGGCACGAACGGCCGCGCGCCCCAGGCGTCGAGTGCCCAGTCGTCCGACAGCACCGCGACGACCAGCCGGTCACAGAACTGCCGCGCCCGCTCGAGTACGTCGACATGCCCGACGTGGAACAGGTCGAAGACCCCCACAACGCATCCGACCCGCGGCTCGGTGGCCAAGCTGCCTTCCCCCAACACGAAATCCCGCATTCTTCCCTGCCCGATGCCGCCCCCTGCATCTGGCGTGACCTTATACCTGGCGGGCACGACCGGCCCAACGTCCCGTGCTCGACCTGCCGCGGGCGGTGTGCCGGGCGATCGCATCGGTGTAGATCCTTTCCGTGGCCACCAGATCGCGCTCCGGCGTGAAGCGCTTCAGGTAGTCCTCGCGGGCTCGTTCGCCGCAGGCTATCGAAGTCACGGGATCAGCCACCAACCCGATCGCCTTGCGCAGTGCTTCCGGATCGCCGGGTTCGGTCAGCGCGCCGGTCCGTCCGTCGTCGACCAGCTCCGCCAGCGCCCCGAGCCGGGACGCGACCACCGGCACTCCTTGTGCGAAAGCCTCGACGACCACGAGTCCGAACGTCTCATACGAACGGGCCGGTACGACGGCGGCGCGCGCGGAGCGCAGCACATCCATGCCGGCCGCCCACGGTAGTTGACCGAGTACCTGAATCGACAGGTCCGTCCGGGCCCGTTCGTCGGCCACTGCGCGCAGCGGACCGTCTCCCACGACAACCAGTCGGCCGAGCCCGGAATCCCATGCCTGCAGGAGATCCGCGAACCCCTTGTCCTCGCTCAACCGCCCGAGGAACACCACCGCGTCGCCCGCTCCGGTGCGTACCCCGGCGGGATGCGGTACGGCGTGCGGCTTCACCACGAACCGCTCCGCGTCGAACCCGGCGGCGACGTACCGGTCACGGACGAACCCGGACGGCACCACGAACGTGTCGACGTACCGCTGCCAGGTGTGCAGGGAGTTGTGCACGCCGATGCCGGTCGCCAGCGGGAGTGTCTGGACGCGCGACTCGCGGTAGCAGCTGTGCTTGACCGCGGCGAGCGGGAGCTTGCCGATGCAGGACTCGCACGGCCGCCCGTCCCGCTGGAGGACCGCGTTCGCGCAGAGCAGCCGGAAGTTGTGCAGGGTCGCGACGACGGGCAGGTCCAGCCGGTACGCCGCGCGCAGTACCGACGGGCTGAACAGCGGGAACGTGTTGTGGACGTGCACCACGTCGGGCCGCTGCTTCTGCAATAGCTGTGTTAAATCGCGTTCCGCCGAAAATGACCAGACGGAACGAAACGGTAACAGTGCGCGATCTTTCCGGCTCATGGTCGCGATGTCGTCGCTGTCCCGGGCGTAGAGGTCGATCTCATGGCCGGATTTCCGCAACGAATCAACCGTTTGAGCGACAACGGTGTTCTCACCACTGGGTTGACCGGTCCGGTAACGGTTGTGCAGCATTGCGACCCGCATGGCACTACCTTAAGTCCCGCGGTAACTACAGCCTGGTCTCGCCCGCTCCCAGGAGAGTGCATTGAGGAAGTGGTGGTTCGCAGGCCTGCTCGCCGCGGCGGTGGCCGTGGTCGCGGCCGCTGTGCCGGTGATCGCGCACGAGCACAAGGCGACGACGGCGGCGCGGTTCCAGGAGTCCGAGCAGGCCGCGTCACGGGTTCTGCCCTCGCATCGTCCCGGCACTGCCACTCGACCGACCACCAGGCCGACCTCCGCCCCTTCGTCGAAGCCCGGCTCGCACCACACCAGGAAGCCGGGCGGTACGCCGACGACCGGCAAGCCGTCGAAGCCTGCCGAGCCCAAGGTCCCGAAGCCGCCCGTGGTCAGCTCGGACAAGGCCGGGCCCGCGATCGCCGGCCCGTGCGTCGGCGTGGTGATCAAGCCCGGGCAGGACGCACAGTCGATCGTGAGCTCCGAGCCCGCCGGTACGACGTTCTGCTTCGCCGCGGGAGTGCACCGGATCAGCAGCACGATCCGGCCGAAGGCGAACCAGGTCCTCGCGAGTGCGCAGCGGGCCGTACTGACCGGGTCCGTTCCGTTGAGCGGCTGGGTCCGCTCGGGATCGGCGTGGGTCGTCCGCGGCGTGCTGCCGGCGGCGTACGGCAAGAGCGGTGAGTGCGAGGACGACAGGGCGAACATCTGTTATCTGCGGGAACAGCTGTTCCTCGACGGCGCCCACCTGACGCGAGTCGCCGGGGTGTCCGCGGTCCGGGCCGGCACGTTCTACGCCGACTACGCGGCCAACGCGGTCTACCTCGGCAGCAGCCCGTCCGGGCACGACGTCGAGATGTCGAAGACCGCGACCGCGATCGAGTCGAACGCCCGCGGCGTCGTGGTCCGGGGGCTCACGATCGAGCACTTCGCCAGCGCACCGCAGGCCGGGGCGCTGGTCTCCGGTCCCGGCTGGAAGGTGACGGCGAACGACGTCTCCTGGAACCACGCGGTCGGCGTGATGCTGGTGGACGCGGACAAGGCGATCGTCGACAAGAACCTGATCCACCACAACGGGCAGCTCGGCCTCGGGCAGTACAGCTCGGCCGCGGCGAACGTCACCCGCAACGTGGTCAGCTCGAACAACACCGACGGCTTCTGGATCGCCGACTGGGAGTCCGGCGGCATCAAGTCGACCCGTTCGTCCGGCACCGTGAGCGGCAACGTGATCAAGGCGAACAAGGGCGTCGGGATGTGGGCCGACGTCGCCGACGACGGCCGGCAGATCGTCGACAATCAGATCGTCGGCAACGCGGCGGACGGCATCCGCTACGAGATCAGCCGGAACGGCACCATCGAGGGCAACACGGTCACCGGCAACGGCTTCGGCACCGGCCGCGGCTCCGGTACGTCGCTGTGGGACGGCGGCGGGATCAACGTGAACACGTCGACCGGTGTGACGATCAAGGCGAATCGGGTCGCGGGCAACGTCAACGGCGTGACGATCCAGTCCCGGACACGCGGCAGCGGGCCGTGGGGCACGTACCTGCTCCGCGACGTCCAGGTCAGCGGCAACACCATCGAGATGACCGGCGGATCCCAGGCAACCGGCATGGTCCAGAACTCCGGAGCCGAGGTTCCCGCGGGCGAGGTGGTGTTCAGCGGCAACAAGTACGTGCTGGACAGCCTCGGGACCCAGCGGTTCGCGCGCTTCGGCACCAAGCTGACGGCGGCCGGGTGGCGGCGGGCGGGGCTGGACAAGGTCGGGAGCTTCCTCGCCAACTGACGGCGACCGCTTGCCTTTCGCAACATATTTGTGCGCTACGTATTGCCATGACTACGTGACGTAGGGGTAACCTGCGTAGCGAAGCCGCGCCATGGGGGGTGCGCTCAGGGCTACCTGTGCCACCGGAGGCTCCGCTATGAAGACCGCATTTCTGGCAGTCGTTGTCGTCGGCACCGGCCTGGTTGCCGTCGGCCCGCTACCCGCGAACAGCACACCGCCCGACGTCGGCGATCAGGTTCTCGGCCTGTTGACCGGCGACGATCACGCTGCCGCCACGCCGCCGAACGACGGGACGTTCCGCACCGGCCCCGCGCTGGCACCCGCGTGCGACGGCCTACCGATCAGCACCACCGACGACGCCGCCGAGATCGTCGACAAGGCACCCGCCGGTACGACGTTCTGCTTCAGCGCCGGCCTGCACCGGATCCGCGACACGATCCACCCGAAGGCCGGCCAGGTGCTCGCCAGCGACGACGGCGCCGTACTGACCGGGTCGGTCCGCCTCAACCGCTGGGCCGCCGCCACGGGATCGAGCCGCGCCTGGGTGAGCACCGGCGTACTGCCGCCGGCGTACGCGCGGACCGGGCAGTGCGAGGACGACAAGGCGAACATCTGCTACCTCCGCGAGCAGGTGTTCCGCGACGGCCGGCACCTGACCCGGGTGGCGTCCCGCGACAAGGTTGCCCCCGGCACCTTCTACGCGGACTACACGGCGAACGCCGTCTACCTCGGCGACAGTCCGTTCGGGCACGCGATCGAGATGTCGCGTACACCGACCGCGATCGAGCCCGGCGGGAACAACGTGGTCGTCCGCGGGCTGACGATCGAGCACTTCGCCACTCCCCCGCAGTCCGGCGCCGTGGTGCTCGGGCTCGGATGGCACGTTTACGCGAACGACATCCGCTGGAACCACGCCGTCGGCGCGATGCTGGTGAACGCGGACAGCGCCGTACTGGAGAAGAACCGGATCCACGACAACGGCCAGCTCGGCGTCGGGCAGTACAGCACGCTGAAGGGCACGATCGCCGCGAACGAGGTGAGCGGCAACAACACCGACGGCTTCTGGATCGCCGACTGGGAGTCCGGCGGGATCAAGACCACCTGGTCCTCCGGCGGCTCGGTCGCCGGCAATCTGATTGCCGACAATCTGGGCGTCGGGCTGTGGAGCGACGCGTACGACGACAGCCGGACGTTCGCCAACAACCAGATCGTCGACAATGCGGCGGACGGGATCCGCTACGAGATCGGCCGCAACGGTGTGATCGAGGACAATGTGGTCAGCGGCAACGGCTTCGGCACCGGCCGCGGCTCCGGTACGTCGCTGTGGGACGGCGGCGGGATCAACGTGAACACGTCGTCGAACGTCCAGGTCCGCGACAACGTCGTGGCGAACAACGTGAACGGGATCTCGATCCAGTCCCGGACCCGCGGCTCCGGTCCGTGGGGCCAGAACCTGCTCCGCGACATCGTTGTCTCCGGCAACCGGGTGACGATGCGCGGCGGCAGCACCGCGACCGGGATGGTGCAGAACTCCGGTGCGGCGATCCCGGCCGGCGCGGTCACCCTCGACGACAACCTGTACGTCCTCGACAGCCTGACCGCGGACCGCTTCCAGAAGACGGGCCAGTGGTACACCGCGAAACAGTGGCGCACCACCGGCCAGGACACGTCCAGCGTCTTCACCCTCGGCAAAGCAGTCCTCACCGCCACCGGCATCCTCACCATCCTCCCCACCAACTGAGGCCGCCCGCCAGCGGATGGCGTGGTGGGGTTCAGCGGGTGAGGGCGGAGACGTGGTGGGTGAGGAGGGTGCGGAAGGTGGTCGAGTCGCGGAGGTCGGGGGTGAAGACCGTGTCGACCGAGAGCAGCGCGTCGACCAGTTTGGCGGGGTCGGTGATGCCGGCGACGGCGGACTGCAGGCGTGCGGCCTGGGGGTCGTCGAGGTCGGGCGTGCGGAGGACGTAGACCATCCAGGCGGCGACCGCGAGCGAGATGGTGCGCGGTTCGGCGCCCGCGTCGAGGCGGTCGCGGACGGTGCCGAGCATCCGGACCGGGAGCTTGACCGAGCCGTCCATCGCGACCTGGCGGGTGCGGTGCTTGAGGGCCGGGTTCTCGAAGCGCTCCAGGACCGTCTCGCCGTACGCCGCGAGGTCGAGACCGTCCGGCGGCGTCAGGGTCGGGATCACGTCGTCGGTCATCAGCTGCCGGGCGAGGCCGCCGAGCTCCTCGTCGCGGACCGCCTCCGCGATCGTCTCGTAGCCCCGGAGGGCACCGAGGTACGCGAGCATCGAGTGGGTCGCGTTCAGCATCCGCAGCTTCGCCTGCTCCCACGGCGCGACGTCGGCGGTGAGGACCGCGCCGCCGCGTTCCCACGCGGGTCGCGGGCCGGCGAAGTCGTTCTCGATCACCCACTGCAGGAACGGCTCCGCGACCACCACGGCCTCGTCGCGGACGCCGAGCATCCGGGCCGCCTCGTCGCGGTCCGCGTCCGTGGTCGCCGGGACGATCCGGTCGACCATGCCGGCCGGGAACCGGGTCGCCTCGAACGCCGCCGGAACCTTGCCGAGGGCGTCGAAGTAGTCCGTCACCAGCTTCCGCAGGAACGGGCCGTTGGCCACCAGGTTGTCGCAGGACAGGATCGTCAACGGCTCGTCCCGGCGGGCGAGCGCGGCGGCCAGCTGACCGACCACGGTCCGCGGCGGCCGCCCGGTCAGGTCGGCCCGGATCTCCGGGTCGTCCAGGTCGAGCCCGCCGCCCGCGGCCCGGTACCCCTTCTCGGTCACGGTCAGCGTGACCACCGACACCGCCGGGTCCGCGATCCGGGCCACCACCGCCTCCGGGTCCTCGGGCGCGGTCAGTACGTCGCGAACGCTGCCGATCACCTGGATCGACGGATCGCCGAGGCCGCGTTCGAGCACGGAGTACAGGCCGTCCTGCGGCGCGAGCTGGTCGCGGACCGTGGCAGACCGCTGGCTCACCCCGGTGATCCCCCAGCGGGTCTCGCCGGTCGCGACCGCCGCGCGTTCGGTGACGACGGCCTGGTGGGCGCGGTGGAACGCGCCGATCCCGAGGTGCACGATGCCGACCGACAACGCGTTCGGGTCGACCGCGGGGGCGACGGGGAGGTTGGTGAGACTCAGCCTGGACAAGCGACACGGCCTTTCTTTCGAGAAGCACAGCTATTCGGAGGGTTCTTCCTTCACCCGGGCCACCAGTTGGGTCGGGTTGACGAAACGCAGCGCGACCACCAGCAGGACCAGCATCATCGCCGTGTACATGACGGCCATCGCGTCGACCGACTGCTGCGCGCGGATCCCCGCGGCGGACATCGAGTAGTACAAGGCAACCACGAGGGTCTGCGAGTCCGGCCCCGCGGTGAGGAAGGTCAGTTCGAACATCCCGACCGTGCGGACCAGGACCAGGATGCCGGACGCGAGCAGCCCCGGGACCAGCAGCGGCGCGAGGATCTTCAGGAACACCGAGCGGGTCCCGGCGCCGAGCATCCGGGCCGCGTCCTCGATCCGCGGATCGACCTGCTCGATGAACGGCGTCATCGTGAGGATCACGAACGGCACCGACGGCACCAGGTTGGCCAGCACCACCCCGGACAGATGCCCGGCGAAGCCGAACTTGTAGAGCACGGTCGCGAGCGGGATGCCGTACGTGATCGGCGGCATCAGGATCGGCAGCAGGAACGTCAGGTACACCAGCCGCTTGCCGGGAAAGTTCTTCCGGGCCAGCACGTACGCCGCGGGCGCGCCGACGAGGACCGACAGTACGACGACCAGCGCGGACACGAGCAGCGTGACGACGATGACGTGGAACAACGTGAACTCGTGCCACGCGTCGCCGTACCACTTGGTGGTGAAACCGCTCGGGAACCAGGTGTCGAACCACTTCTGGCCGAACGAGCTGACCAGGACCGACAGCACGACGCCGGCCAGGTTGACGAAGAAGAACGCCACGACGGCCCAGATCACCCAGCCGAGCGGAGTGGAGCGGACCGAACGCACTTTCTCGCTCATCCCTTGCCTCCCGTCGATCCGGTGTACAGCCGGGACCGCCAGATCAGCACGATCGCGACCACGATCAGCTCGACGGCGCCCATCACCATCGCGATCGCCGACGCGTACGAGTAGTCGTACTGCTCGTACGCCGCCTGGTACGCGGCCAGCGAGATGACCCGGGTGGATCCGGCCGGGTTGCCGACCAGGACCGCCGACGGGAACACGGAGAACGCCAGTACGAAGGTCAGCAAGAAGGTCGTCGCGAGGCCGGGGGCCAGTAGCGGGAGCGTGATCCGGCGGAAGCGCTGCGCCCGGGACGCGCCGAGTGTCGCCGCGGCCCGTTCCAGGGTCGGGTCGATCCCGGACAGGTACGACAGCACCAGCAGGAACGCGAACGGGAAGCCGGTGATGACCAGCGAGAAGAACACGCCCCAGTAGTTGTTGGTCAGCCGGACAGGATTGTCGACAATGTGCAGGCTGAGCAGCACGCGGTTGAACCAGCCGGTCGGGCCGAGGTAGTTCAACAGCCCCTGCGCGGTGAGCACCGTGCCGAGCGTGATCGGTACGACGAGGATCGTGGTCATGAGCCGCTTCCCGCGGAACCGGCCGCGCAACCGGAACGCGATCGGGACCGCCGCCAGCACGTTCAGCAGGGCCGCGGGGAGGGCGATCTTCAGCGTGGTCGCGATCGTGTCCCGCTGGTACGCGTCGCCGAAGAACTTGCTGTAGTTCGCCAGTACGCCGCCGCCCTTCATCGGCTGGAACGACAGGCTGAGGCCGTACAGGAACGGGTAGACGAACAGCAGCAGGACGAAGATCGTAGCCGGAAGCAACAACCACAGCCGCCGGTCGACGCCTCGCTCGGCCAGCCGGTGCTGCCAGGTCGCGCCGGCCCTCGCGCCGGCCGTGCCCGCGCTCACGACGGGTACACCAGGAGCCGCCCGGGCGTCACCGTCAGGGCCACCTGCTCCCCCGGCTCGACCCGGTGCTCGGTCCGCACGTGCAGCTTGACGTCGCCGTCCAGCGCCACCTCGAGGGCCCGTTCCCGGCCCTGGTACTCGACCACCTCGACGAGGCCCTTCACGCCCTCGTCGCCGAGCTTCACGTCCTCCGGCCGGACCGCCGCGATCACGTCGTCGCCGATCGCGACCGGGCCCTGGGCGGCGCCGCGGACCGGCGTCCCGCCGAGGTCGACGGTCACCTGGTCGCCGTTCAGCTGGGACACCTTCAACGGCAGCAGGTTCCGGTACCCCATGAAGTCCGCGACGTGCCACGTCGACGGCTTCGTGTGCACCTCCTCCGGCGTACCGATCTGCTGCACCTTGCCGAGCCGCATGACGACCAGGCGGTCGGCCATGCTGAGCGCCTCCTCCTGGTCGTGCGTCACGTACACCGTGGTGAGTCCGAGCGACTGGTGCAGCCGGCGGATCTCGGTGCGCATCTCCAGGCGGAGCTTGGCGTCGAGGTTGCTCAGCGGCTCGTCCATCAGCACCAGCGACGGCTCGAGGACCGTCGCGCGGGCGATCGCCACGCGCTGCTGCTGACCGCCGGACAGCTGGCCCGGCAGCTTGCCGGCGTGGTCACCGAGCTGCACCATCTCGATCGCGTCGGCGGTCCGCCGCTGGACGTCGGACTTCGGCAGGTTCCGCATCCGCAGCCCGAAGGCGATGTTGTCCCCGACCGTCAGGTGCGGGAACAGCGCGTAGTTCTGGAACACCATGCCGAATCCGCGCTTCTCCGGCGGCAGCGTGTCGATCCGCCGGTCGTCCTGCCAGATCGAACCCGCGGTCAGCGGGAGCAGCCCGGCCAGGCAGTTGAGCGCTGTCGACTTCCCGCAACCGGACGGCCCGAGCAGGGCGATGAACTCGCCCCGCTCGATGGTCAGGTCGAGCCCGGAGAGCGCGTCGGCGGTCCCGAACCGGCGCGTCACCCCGTCCAGCCTGAGCTGCGCGAACCCGCTCACGAGCCCTTGACCTTGCTGCCACCGACCTCGCGGTCCCACTTGTCGAAGGCCGCCACCAGCGCCTTCGCGTCCAGCGGCACCTCTGTCGGATTGTCGGCAATCAGCTTGTCGTACTCCGGGCGACCGAACTGGTTGATCGCGTCCTGGCTCTCCTGCGGCGCCTGCGACAGCTGGACACCCTTGATCGCCGGACCCGGGTAGAAGTAGCCCTTGTCGTAGGCCTTCGCCTGCTGCTCCGGCGTCAGCATGAACTGCAACAGCTGCAGGATCGCCGCCTGCTTGTCGGTCGACACACCCTTGGGTACGACGGCGTAGTGCGCGTCGGTGACCCAGTGGAAGCCCTGGATCGGGGTGATCGCGGCCTCCTTCGGGACCGTGCCGAGCACCCGCGGGTTGATGTCCCACCCGGTGGTCGAGGCGATGATGTTGGCGGACCCGTTGGCCAGCGCCTTCATCGTGTCCGCCGTACCGGACGGGTAGAAGTCGACGTACTGGTTGAGCTCCTTCAGGTACGCCCAGGTCTTGTCCCAGCCGTTCACCGGGTCCTTCGGGTCCTTGTCGCCGAGGATGTACGGCAGACCCATCAGGAACGTCCGGCCGGGACCGGAGTTCGCCGGGCGGGCGTACATGACCTTGCCCTTGTTGGCCTTCGCGTAGGCGAGCAACTCGTCGGCCGTCTTCGGCGGCGACGGCACCTTGGACGGCATGTACTCGAGCAGCGGGCCGGACGGGTAGTACGTGACCGTCACGCCCTCGTTGCCGGCCAGCTCCTGCATCTTCGCCGCGGGCGGCAGGTAGTCCTTCATCCCGGGCAGCCGGTCCTTGTACTTCGAGAGCAGGTCGACCCACAGGCCCTGCTCGTGACCGGCGGCGAGGCCGTCGGTCCCGGTGAGCACGAGGTCGATGTCGACCCGGTTCGCGTTCTGCTGGGCCTTGATCTTGCCGGCCAGCTCGGGCGCGGGCCCCTTCGAGTACGTGACCTTCGAGATCACGTCCGGGTGCTGCTTGACGAAGTCGTCGATCATGCCCTGCGTGAGCTGCAGGTTGCCGGCCACGTCGAGGATGTTCAGGCTCACCGCCTTCGACGGCTTGTCGGGTACGTCGCCACCGCTGTCGGCGGCGGGCTTGTTCGGGGTCGGGGCGCCGCAACCGGCCAGCAACGCCAACAGGCCGGCGGCGGCAACGAACTTCCGCTGCAGTTGCATCGGACATCTCCTTGATCAAAGGCGGGCCCGGCGCGGCGCGAACGCCGGCCGGGGTGATCACTTCAGTGGTGCCGGTCCGGTCGAGTCCCGGACGATCAGTTCCCCGTGCAGGTCCCCGTGGGTCGTGCTCGCGGCGTCCGGGTCGTCCAGGAGGGCGAGCAGGAGCTCGACCGCGACCCGGCCGGCCTCCTGCTTCGGCAGCCGGACCGTGGTCAGTGCGGGCCGGGCCATCCGGGACATCGCGATGTCGTCGACGCCGACCACGCTGAGGTCGCCGGGCACCGAGATGCCGCGGCTGTGCAGCCGGGCGAGCAGGCCGATCGCGACCAGGTCGTTGTAGGCGATCACCGCGGTCGCGCCGGTCGCGGCGACCTGGTCCGCGGCCGCCATCCCGCCCTCGTACGTCGGCGCGAAGTTGCCGACCGGCGCCAGCTCGACCTGCAGCGCCTCGACCGCGTTCCGGAGGCCGACCGCTCTGTGCTGGGTGGACCAGGACGAGGCCGGGCCGCCGACCCAGGCGATCCGGCGGTGGCCGAGGGCAACGAGATGGGCGACGGCCTGCCGCATCCCGTCCTCGTTGTCGTAGCTGACCCCGGGCAGGCCCGCGGCCGCACGGTTGACCAGGACGACCGTTGTCTCCTGGGCGATCGCGGCCAGCTCCTCGTCACTGCCGCGGGGCGAGCACAGGACGACGCCGTCGACCTGCTTGGACAGCGCCCGGACCAGGCCCGACTCGGCGGTCGGGTCCTCGTCGGTGTCGGCGACGAACACGGCGACGTCGTGCCGGCGGGCGCGCGCCTGGACGCCCTTGGTGAGGCTGGCGAAGAACGGGTTGGCCAGATCCGGCACCACCAGGCCGATGGTCCCGGTGCGGCCGGTGATCAGGCCGCGGGCGGCCCGGTTCGGCTCGTACCCGAGCTGCTCGACGGCGGCGGCCACGCGGGCCCGGGTGGCCGCGTTCACCATCCCGGGCAGCGAGAGCGCACGGGACACCGTGGACGCCGACACACCGGCCAGCCGCGCCACATCCCGGATCGTCGCCGCCACCTTCGCCTCCTTCATTAGTCGGCCATGAGTCTGCAATCGGTTGCAGTTTGTGTCAAGAACCCGGGTATTGTGCGGACAAGGATCGACTGCAATCCTTTGCAGTACCTGTTTCAGACCCGCTCATCGGAGGACAGATGCCGAAGGCTTTGCAGCCCCATCCGGACCGCGCCCTGCCGGCCGGTCCGGCGCGTGACGTCGCGCGCCGGATCCACGACTCGACGAAGGACCTGCCGCTGCTCTGCCTGCACGGCCACGTCGACATCGGGCTGTTCGCCGCCGACGCCCCGTTCGGCGACCCGGCCGAACTGCTCGTCGTCCCGGACCACTACGTGACCCGGATGCTGGTCTCCCAGGGCGTCTCCCCCGGCAAACTCGGCCTGCCCCGCCGGGACGGCAAGCAGACCGCGGAGCCGCGGGAGATCTGGCGCGAGTTCTGCGCCAACTGGCACCTGTTCCTCGGTACGCCGAGCCGGTACTGGCTGGAGCACGAGTTCGCCGAGGTCCTCGGCCTGACCGTGCACCCGTCCGCGGAGACCGCCGACGAGCTGTACGACCAGATCATGGCGCGGCTCGCGGAGCCCGAGTTCCGCCCGCGCGCGCTGCTCGACCGGTTCAACATCGAGCTGATCTCCACCACCGACCCGGCCACCGACGACCTCGCCCAGCACGCGAGCCTGGACAAGGAGCTGCCCGGCCGGGTGGTCCCGACCTTCCGGCCGGACGCGGTCGCCCACGTCGACCGGGACGGCTGGCCGCAGCTGGTCGCCCGGCTCGGCGAGCTGGCCGACGTCGACACCACGTCGTACGACGGGTTCCTGCAGGCGCTCCGGCAGCGGCGGCAGGCGTTCATCGACGCTGGTGCCCGCGCGACTGATCACGGCCACCTGAGCGCCGCCGCCGTACCGCTCGACGACAAGGAGGCCGCCCGGATCTACGCGGCCGCGTTGAAGGGTGAGGCGTCGCCGGAGGACGCCGCGGTGTTCGCCGGGCACATGCTGTACCAGTTCGCGGTGATGTCGGCCGAGGACGGGCTGGTCATGCAACTGCACCCCGGCGTGCTGCGGGACCACGACCCGGCGGTCTTCGCGACGTACGGCCCGGACCAGGGGCACGACATCCCGGTGGCGACCGAGTTCACCCGGTCGCTGCGGCCGTTGCTGGAGCGGTTCGGGCACGCGGACGGGTTCCGGCTCGTGCTGTTCACCGTGGACGAGACGGTCTACAGCCGGGAGCTCGCGCCGCTGGCCGGCGTCTACCCGGCCCTCCGGCTCGGGGCACCGTGGTGGTTCCTGGACAGCCCGGACGGCATGCGAAGGTTCCGTGAGCTGGTGACCGAGACGGCCGGGTTCTACAACATGTCCGGGTTCGTCGACGACACCCGGGCGTACCTGTCGATCCCGGCGCGGCACGACCTGGCCCGCCGGATCGACGCCAGCTACCTGGCCAACCTCGTCGTACAGCACCGGCTGGACGAGGACGACGCGCTGCAGGTCGCGAAGGCGCTGGCGTACGACCTCGCGAAGGACACGTACCTCTCGAACAGGTAGTCTCTCGCAATCTTGCCGAAGGGATTGCGATGAGGCGTGGGGCCGTCGCGGCTGCTGGTGCCGCGGTGCTGTTGGTGTCGGGCTGCTCGAGCAAAGGAGCGGCCCCGGAGCCCACACCGGTCGTGACCGTCACGGTCCCCACCGCTCCCCCGGCCGCGGCCGCCGCCGTGCTCGGACCGACAGGCCCGAGTACGGCGAAGCCCTGCAGCGGTACGGCGCTCCCGGTCGGCACCGACCCGCAGCCGATCATCGACGCCGCACCGGCGAACACGACGTTCTGTTTCGCAACGGGCGTGCACCGGCTGACGCGGGCGATCCAGCCGCGGACAGGTGACACGCTCGGCGGACAGCCCGGCGCCGTACTGACTGGAGCTGTCCGGTTGACCGGCTGGAAGCACGCCGGCACGAGCTGGTCGGTGCAAGGCGTGCTGCCGCCGGCGTACAACCTCAAAGGCCAGTGCGAGGACAACAGGACGAACCCCTGCCAGCGAGGCGAGCAGGTGTTCGTCGACGGCAAGCACCTCACCCGGGTGATGAGCCTTCCCCAGGTGAAGCCCGGCACGTTCTACGGGGACTACGGCACCAACACCTTGTACGTCGGTGACGACCCGAACGGGCACGTCACCGAGATGTCGCGCACCCAGACCGCGATCGCGAACACGGCCGAGGACGTGACCGTCACCGGGCTGACGATCGAGCACTTCGCGAGCCGCCCGCAGGCCGGCGCGCTGCAGGCCGGGCCCGGCTGGAAGGTGCTGTCGAACGAGGTCCGCTGGAACCACGCCGTCGGCATCATGGTGAGCCAGGGCGACCGCGCCGAGGTCACCCGGAACACCGTCGCCGACAACGGTCAGCTCGGCATCGGGCAGTACAGGTCCGCGGACGTCCGGATCAGCGCGAACCTCGTCACCCGGAACAACACCGACGGGTTCTGGATCGCGGACTGGGAGTCCGGCGGGATCAAGTCCACCCGGTCCTCCGGCGAGGTCAGCGGCAACGACATCGTCGCGAACCGCGGCGTCGGGATGTGGAGCGACATCGCGGAGTACGACCGCCGGATCACCGGCAATCGGATCCGCGACAACGCGGCGGACGGGATCCGGTACGAGATCAGCTACGCCGGCGTGATCGACCAGAACGTCGTCGAGCACAACGGGTTCGGCACCGGCCGCGGCTCCGGCGGCACGCTCTGGGACGGCGGCGGGATCAACGTCAACACGTCGTCCGACGTACAGGTCCGCGGCAACCTGATCAAGGACAACCGCAACGCGCTGTCGATCCAGTCGCGGACCCGGGGCGACGGGCCGCGCGGCACGTACGTCCTGCGGAACGTGCTGGTCGAGGGCAACCTGATCGTGATGACCGGCCCGTCGTCGACGCTCGGCGTGGTGGAGAACAAGAAGTCGCCGACACAGCCCGGCGCCATCACCTTCCGCCGGAACAGCTACCAGGGTGCCGACCGGTTCTCGTACCACGGCAAGTCGCTGACCTGGTCGCAGTGGCAGCAGTCCGGCTTCGACAAGGACTCAGTGAGCAGCTGAGCGTCTTCGCTGCCGGAGGCGGTCGGCGTCGCAGATCGCGGCGGCCACCAGCAGGTGCACCGTCATCGAGGACAGGTCCGACAGGCCGCTCTCGTTCAGCGAGGCGGCCGTCACGTAGCCGAGCAGCAGCGCACCGCAGGCCTTGACGTACGGCGTCGGCGCGCGCAGCACGGACACCCACGCGACGATCAGCGCGAGCCCGACGATCGCGACCGCGAGCAGTCCGGTCTCCCAGTACAGGCCGAGCCAACTGTTGTCGATCGCCATCACGTCGACGTCGCCCTCGCCTCGGGTGAGCAGCACCCGTTTGTTGCCGAGGCCGTGGCCGATGATCATGGTCTGCGTCGACACCTTCTCGTCGACGACCGCGTGCCAGCTCGTCGTCCGGCCGCTCAGCGAGGTGATCTGCCGGCTGCTCTGGCCGCGCAGCAGCCAGTCGTGCAGTGACCCGATGGTGAGGAACGCGAGCCCGAGCAGCCCTGGTACGACGAGGCAGGCGAACCGGCCGAGCCACGTCTTCCGGGTGACGATCAACGCGATCACGAGCCCGAACGCGACGGCCGCCGCCGACGTACGCGTCCGGCTGGCCGCGATCAGGACGCCGCCCAGGCCGATCAGCGTCAGCGCGGGCAGCACGGCCAGCTTCCGGCAGATCAGCCCGATCAGGGCCAGCCCGAGCAGGATCGCGCCTACCTCGCCGACCCGTGGCGGCAGCATCGGGATGATCACACCCTGCAGCCGCGACCCGGTGCCGAGCGAGCTCAGCGGCCGCCAGGCCTGCGACGGCGAGTACGCCAGACTCAGTACGACGGTCGCCGCGAGCAACAGGTGCGCCCACAGATGCGCCCGGACCAGGCGCTCCGGGACCTGCACGAGCGGCCGCCAGAGCAGGAAGACGAACACCAGCCCGATCAGGAACCGGGCCAGCCGGGTCAGCGGCCCCATCGGCTCGGCCAGCAGGAACGCCGTCGCGCAGGCGAACAGCACGTACATCACGTAGATCCAGCTGGCCGGGTTCACCCGGGTCCGGAACCCGGGCTTCGTCGCCGCCAGCGCGACCAGGAACACCGCACCGAGCAGCAGCCCCTTGGCCATGCTGTTCGTGGATCCCGTCGTACCCTGCGGGGACGCGACCCGGGCCGACCATGGCTGCACGCCGAGGACGAACAGGCACCACAGCAGCAGCCAGAACCAGCCCGGTCGCTCGCTCTCGTGCTCGACCGTGCCCGGGACCGGAGCCGCCAGCGTTGCCTGCATCAGTCCAGCGGCTTGTAGTTCAGCGGGATGCCCAGCGTCTCGTCCTGCGTCGCCGTGCCGATCAGTACGACGCCCAGCACCGGGGCGCCGGCGAACTGCAGCGCGCCGGTCAGCCGGGCGACGTCCATCTCCTTGTCGAGACCGACCTGGACCACCAGCACCGACGCGTCGACGGCGGCGGCCAGCGGCGAGATCCCGTGCCGGCCGACGGAGGCCGGGCCGTGGATGACCACGGAGTACCCAGGCGGCAGGTCCGCGACGATGCCGGGCACCAGCGACGGGCCGACCGCCTCCGCGGTCTCCTCGTGGTTGAGGCCGGGCGGCAGCACGTACAGGTCCGCGACGGTGCCGGGCCGGAACAGCTTGCGGGCGCGGATCGCCCGGGTGGCGGCGGGCTCGTTGACCAGGTCCGTCAGCCCTTCGTGGCCGGTGAGGTGCGGGAGGACCGGCGTACCTTCGATGTCGGCGAGGACCAACAGGGTCTCGCGGCCGTCGCGGGCGTTCGCCTCGGCCATCGCCAGCGCGATACCGGCGGAGTTCGGCGTCGGGGACGCGGACACGACCAGCAGTGCGCCGGGGCTGCCGCCGGCGATCGCGCGCGGGTTCAGCTCGCGGCGCGCCAGCGCACCGCTCGCCTCGGCACCGAGCGCGGTGATCTCGTACTGCGGGAGCTCCGGGGCGGACCGCCGCCAGAACCGGCGGCGATGCCCCTCGGAGGCCGCCATCACCGGGGCGCTCGCGGCCCGCGCCGCCTGGTCACGGGTGAGGATGTACGGCGTCAGGTGCGAACGGAGCAGAGCGAGACCGAAGCCGAGCACCAGGCCGAGAATGCCGCCGACGAGGATGTCGCGGGCAACCATCGGCGACGAGGTGGCCGTGTCGGTTGTGGCCGGCGCCACCAGTTGGCTCGCGGCGCCGACGGCCGAGAGCGCCTTCAGCATCGCGGCCGCGTCGTCGGCGGCCTGCCGGGCCTCGGTCGCGAGGCCGACCCGCTGGTCACGCAGTGCTGCCGCGGTCTGGTTGTCGCCACGACCGACGGCCTCGTTGATCTGGCTGACCAGGCTGCGGGACTGCGCGGTCGCGGTCTTCGACCGGGCCTGCGCCTGCTCGGCCAGGTTCGTGAGCAGGCTCTTGGCCTCGTTGTTGCGCTGCGTCAGATAGGTCGCCGCGATCGCGTTCGCCCGGTCCACCGCCTTCTGCGCGGTCGGACCGTCGGTGCTGATCAGGTAGGCGTTGTCGGTGACCGCCTTGACCTTGGTCGCCGCGGCCAGGTTCTGGAGGGTCTTGTCGTCGCTCGGCATCCCGAGGCTCTTGACCACGGCTTTCAGCAGCGTCGGGCTGGCCATCACCCGGGCCTGCGTCTCGGCCGGCAGGTCCATGCCGAGCGGGCCGGTCTTGTCCGCGCCGGTGGACAGCTTGCCGACCAGCGCCGGCGGCACCGCCGGGCCGATCACCAGCTGACTGGAAGCGGTCCAGCGGGTGGTCTGCGAGAGCGCGAACACCGAGGCGCCGAACAGGCCGAGCAGCACGCAGCCCATGATCAGCCACTTCTGCCGCAGCAGTGACTGGGCGGTCTCCCGCCAGACCACAGTGCCCGGTTCCATGCAGTACCTCGCTCGAGTCGATCACGGCCAGCGCCCCAGGATATCCACAGCGTCTTCCGTCCAGGGCAGACGATCTCGCTCCGGTGCTCTACTCTCTGTCCGGGGGAGCTTCTGAGAAAGCTTGTGTACGGCGTCGTGAGGCGGCGCCGAATTGTCCTAGGGGGGACATGACGAAACGACGGCTGTTCACACGTCTGCGCATTCAACTCGGCATCGCTGGGACCTTGCTGGCCGTCGCCGGCACGCTGCTGCTCGCGCCGCCGGCGCAGAGCGTGGAGGCGTCGCTGTCCGCGGTCGACAGCTCGAGCTGGCAGACCAACGCCAGCGTCCAGGGTCTCGCGGTGACCGGCGGCAAGGCGTACGCGGGAGGACGGTTCACGAGCGTCCGGCCGCCGGGCGCCGCGGCCGGCACCGGCGAGGTCGCCCAGGCGTACCTGGCGGCGTTCGACGCCGGCACCGGTGACCTGGTCAGCTCGTTCAACCCGGTGCTGAACGGTCAGGTCTACGCGGTCGCCGCCTCGGCGGACGGGTCGCGGATCTTCGTCGGCGGCGACTTCACCACGGTCAACGGCCAGACCCGGAACCGGATCGCCGCCTTCGACACCGCGACCGGTGCCCTGGTCACGAACTGGAAGCCCTCGGTCTCGTACCGGGTGAAGACCATCGCGGTCTCCGGGACGACGGTGTACTTCGGCGGCTCGTTCGGCCTGGTGAACGGCCAGACCCGGAACCGGCTCGCCGCGGTCACCACCGACACCGGCACGCTGTTGCCGTGGGCGCCGGACGTGAACGGTGACGTGTACGCCGTCGACGCCGCCGATGACGCTTCCAAGGTGTACGCGGGCGGCCAGTTCAGTACGGTCAACGGCACCAGCCAGAACACGGTGACCAGCCTCGACCCGGTGACCGGCGCCGTACTGCCGTTCCCCGGTGCCTCCGCCGTACCGCCGCCGAACGGGTCCTGCACAACCCGGGTGAAGACCATCGACGCCAGCGGCGACACGGTGTACTTCGGCAACGGGGGTGACGGCGGCGGGTGCTTCGACGGCACCTGGGCGGTCGACATCGCGACCAACACGCTGAAGTGGAAGAACCAGTGCCTCGGCGCGACCGAAGCCGTCAAGGTCGTGAACGGCTGGCTCTACAAGGGCTCCCACGCACACGACTGCGCCAACCAGGGCGCCGGTGGATTCCCACAGGGCTTCGGCTACCACTTCCTGCTCTCCGAGAAGCTCAGCGACGGTGGCCTCGGCCCCTGGTACCCGAACACCGACGCGGATCCGAACAGCGTGACCAACGTCGGCCCGCTGGCGTTCGCGACCGGTGGAGACGACCTGTGGGTCGGCGGCGACTTCCTGCACGTGAACGGCGTCGCCCAGCAGGGCCTCACCCACTTCACCAACGCACTTCCCGGTGCGGCTCCGGCCAAGCCGGCCAAGTTGACGCCGTACAGCGTCCGTCCGGGTGCTGTGCAGATCAACTTCCCGACCGTGGTCGACAACGACGACAGCACGCTGACCTACCGGCTGCTCCGCGGCTTCAGCAACACCACGATCGCGACCTGGACGGTCAAGTCGACGCCGTGGGACCGCCCGTGGGTGCACTACACCGACACCGACGTGACCCCCGGTGAGTCGACCAACTACCGCGTCGAGGTCACCGACGGCAGTACGACGATCCGCGGCAACTACTCGGACCCGGTCACGGTCGCCACGACCGCGTCCACGGCGTACGACCAGATCGTGAACGCCGACGGGCCGCAGGCGTACTGGCGGCTCGGCGAGCCGGCCGGTACGACGACCTCGGTGGACTCCTCCGGGCAGAGCAACAACGGCACCTTCACCGGGGTCACGCTGGGCAGCGCCGGGGCGGTCGCGGGCAACACCGCGATGACGCTCAGCACCAGCACCGGGCGGATGGTCGGCGAGAAGGCGTACAGCATGCCGCAGCAGTTCACGGTCGAGGCCTGGGTCAAGCAGAGCGGGCTGAACCGCGGCGGCCGGATCCTCGGCTTCGGCAACGGGAAGACCCAGAGCAGCGCGATCAACGACCGGATGCTGTACATGCGGACCAACGGCTCGATCGTGTTCGGCGTGAGCGACGGCTCCCAGCGGACGCTGACCAGCGTGTCCGGCAAGAACGACGGCACCTGGCACCACGTCGTCGGGACGTACGACAACGGCGCGATGAAGCTGTACGTCGACGGCGTGCTGAGCGGCAGCGCCCAGGTGGGGCAGGCGTCGCTGTACTACGGGTGGTGGCGGGTCGGGTACGACAACAACAACTCGTGGCCCGGCGGCGGCGCGACGCAGACCGGCATGGGCATCGACGAGGCCGCGGTGTATCCGTACGCGTTGACGGGCGCGCAGATCCAGTCCCACTACCTGGCCAGGTGAAAAGGCTTCTCCAGCACAAAGTCATAACGCGAGCAGGAGGCCCGCTTCCGGTGGGCCTCCTGCGGCGCTAGTGTCCGACGCTGGTGCGTGATGAGGCACGCGCTGTAGGACCCCGCCTGTGTGAGGACACAAATGAAGAAGTTAGTGCTGGCCCTTGTCACCGGTGCGGCCGTTCTGGCCGCGGCGCTGATTCCGTCAGGACCGCCTGTGCAAGCGGCGACCCCGGGCTTCGCGTCCGCGGTGTCGGCGATCAAGCAGACCTCGTGGCAGACCAACAACAGCGTGAACGCGCTGGCGATCGCCGGGGACACCGTGTTCGCCGGCGGCCTCTTCACCAGGCTGCGGCAGCCCGGGATGGCCTCCGGTCAGGCGCCGGAGACGAAGCGCTCGTACGTCGCCGCGTTCAACCGCAAGACCGGTGCGCCGACGGCCTTCGCGCCGACCCTCAACGGCCCCGTGTACGCGATCGCCACCAGCCCGGACGGCAAGTGGGTGGTGATCGGCGGCGACTTCACGATGGTGAACGGCATCCGGCGCAGCAAGATCGCGATGTTCTCGGTCGCCACCGGCAAGCTGGTCGCCGCCTGGGACCCGGTGGTCGCGGCCCGGGTGAAGGCGCTGGCGATCTACGGCAACAGCGTGTTCATCGGCGGCGCGTTCGGCAAGATCGACGGCGTGGTCCGCAACCGGCTCGGCGCGGTCCGGCTGATCCAGGGCGACCTGCTGCCGTGGAACCCGAACGCCAACGCCGACGTGTACGCGGTCGACGTGTCCGACAACGGCACCCGGGTCTTCGTGGGCGGCCCGTTCAGCACGATCGGCGGCAAGGACCACTACTCGCTGGCGATGCTGAACAACACCACCGGCGCGGCCTTCAGCTTCCCCGCCGCGGCCGCGATCCCGAAGCCGACGGCGACCTGTACGACCCGGGTGAAGGACATCGACACCCTCGGTGACAACGTGTACGTGTCCAACGGGGGCGACGGGTCCGGCTGCTACGACGGCGTACTGGCCGCGTCGGTGTCGACCGGCAAACTGCTCTGGCAGAACAAGTGCCTCGGCGCGACCGAAGCCATCAAGGCGATCGGGAGCTGGCTGTACAAGGGGTCGCACGCGCACAACTGCAGCTCGTCGCCGAACGGCTTCCCGGACGGTACCGGCACGCACTACCTGCTGGTCGAGAGCACGATCAACGGCAACCTCGGGCCGTGGTTCCCGAACACCGACGCGAACCTGAAGAGCACCACGAAGGTCGGCCCGCTGGCGATGGCCGGCACCGACACCGACCTGTGGGTCGGCGGCGACTTCCTGCACGTGAACGGCAAGCTGCAGGTCGGCATCACCCACTTCACGAACGCGCCCGGCGGCGCGGCTCCCGCCGTACCGAAGGCTCCGAGGCTGACCGCGACGACGGCCGGCCGCGTGTACGTGAGCTACTCGGACTCGTACGACGTGGACAACCTGTCGCTGACGTACAACGTGTTCCGCGGGTCGCTGAACATCGGCTCGAACAAGTACACGACGTACTTCTGGCAGCCGCGCAAGACCTACCAGGTGGTGGACCGCGGCCTGAAGCGCGGCTCGACGTACTCGTACCACGTCGAGGTCCACGACGGCCGGAACATCATGAAGGGCGCCTCCGCCTCGGTGAAGATCCCGTAACTGCCTCTTCCCGATCGGCACCCCCAGTCGTAGCTTGATGACTGGGGGTGTTGATCATGGGGACAAGACTCTTCGTTGCGTTGGGCATCGGTGGACTGGTCCTGGCGGTGCTGCCGCCGGAGCCCGCACACAGCACCGGGGCGAGGCTGACGGCCGTCGCCGCCACCAGCTGGCAGACCGATGCCAGCGTGCTCGGCCTGGCCGTTGCCAGGGGCAAGGTGTACGTCGGCGGCCGGTTCAGCACCGTCCGCCCGCCGGGAGCGGCGCCCGGGACACGCGAGGTGACCCGGACCTATCTGGCCGCGTTCGACGAGCGCACCGGTGCGCTCGACGCCGCGATGAACCACGACCTGAACGGATTCGTCTGGGCGGTGGTCGCGTCGCCCGACGGTTCGAGGGTCTATGTCGGTGGCGACTTCACCCGCGTCGACGGTCTGGTCCGGAATCGGCTCGCCGCCTTCGACACCGCGACCGGCAGGCTCGTCGCGGGTATCGCGCCGCGGGTGTCGTACCGGGTGAAGGCACTCGCGATCGGCCGGACCAGCCTGTACTTCGGTGGCTCGTTCGGGCTCGTGAACGGCGTGACCCGGAACCGCGCGGCCGCGATCAGCACCGTCACCGGTGCTCTGCTGCCGTGGAACCCCGACGCGGACGACGACGTCTACGCGATCGACGTTGCCCACGACAACTCCAGGGTCTACCTGGGCGGGACGTTCGCCACGCTCCGCGGGAGGAGTCACTGGGCCGTTGCCAGCGTCGACACCTCCACCGGCGCGGCTCTGCCCTTCCCCGCGGCGTCCGCCGTACCGCTGCCGACCAGTACCTGCACGTCGCGGGTGAAGGACATCCAGGCGTCCGGGCGCCGGGTCTTCTTCGCCGACGCCGGTGACGGCCGCGGCTGCTTCGACGGGACCTGGGCCGCGGACGTTGCCAGCGGCAAACTCCTGTGGAAGAGCAATTGCCTGGGCGCGACCGAGGCGCTGGCGGTGGTGGACGGGTGGCTCTTCAAGGGGTCGCACGCGCACAGCTGTCCCCGGACCTTCGCCGACGGCAGCGGTACGCACTTCCTGCTGCTGCAGAACCCGGCGACCGGTGCGCTGGGCCCGTGGTTCCCGAACACGAACGGCGGGCCGCCGACATTGGTCGGTCCCCTGGTGGCGACCAGCGGCGGGAGCGATCTGTGGGTGGGCGGCGACTTCACCGAGGTCAACGGCGCCGGGCAGCAAGGTCTGACCCGGTTCACCAACTTCGGACCCGACGCCCCGCCGCTCAGGCCCGCGGTCCCGACCTTGTCCCGCCCGGCGATAGGACAGGTGCGGGCCACTGTGCGGGCCTCGCTCGACAACGACGACGTACGCCTCACCTATCGTCTGCTCCGCGGTACGTCGAACACGGTTGTCGCCTCCACTCGGGTCAGCTCCGCGTTCTGGTACCGCCCGAACGTCACGCTCACCGACACCACGGCGCCGACGAGGACCACTCAGGCGTATCGCATCGAGGTCTCCGACGGGCATCACGACGTACGAGGCGGCTACGCCACCGTCACTGTGCGCTGACCCGGCGATGGGCGGCGATGGCCCGGTGTGCCTCGTTCCACCACAGCAGCAAGGTGGCGAACGAGGCACCGGCCAGCCCCCACGCCGCACCCTTCGGGCCGCACAGGTAGGCACCGGAAATGCCGCAGACGATCAGGATCACCGACGAGATCAGCCGCACGCGCAGGCCGCGGGTCGCAGCGGTCAGGGCGCGGAGGATCGCGAAGGCGCCGGCGTTCGAGGCGCCGAGGGCCTGCAGCAGGATCACCGGGATCAGCACCGTGTGCGCCTGGTTCCAGACACCCGGGCCGAGGAGTTCCCGGCCGACCACGGCCGGCAGCAGCAGGAAGACGGCACCCCAGGCGAGCGCCCCGGCGCCGACGCCGAACGAGATCGCCAGGCCGACCAGCCACAACCTGCGGTACGAGTGCCGGAGCGCGCGCGCCGCCTCCGGGACCGAGATCATCCGGATCCCCTGGTTCAGCACGTTGACCGGGCCGAGCAGGACCTGCGCGCCGCGGATGCCCGCGGTGGCGACCAGGCCGGCCGCGGCGGTGATGCCCAGCATGTAGACCTGGATGGTGCCGGAGACCGCCAGCATCTCCCCGACGTACTTCGGGCTGAGGTCCCAGTTGCGCCGGACCCATTCGCGGATCAGCTGGCGGCGGGGGGCGACGCCTGCCTGGAAGCGGCCGGCAATCGCGGCGATGACCGCGCCGAGTCCCCAGCCGAAGGTGAGCGTGAAGGCCGAGGTGGTCCCGGTCAGGTAGAGGCCGCCGAAGATCGCGAGCATGGCGAGCAGCCAGATCAGGTCGTTCACGAAGGCTTTCTGGCCTTCGCCGACGACGAAGAACGCCCAGCGCCAGGCGTCCTGCAGGAGCAGCCCGGGCATGGTGAGGGCGAACGCGAGCAGGACACCCTTCGACGGAACGCCTGGGACCGCGGCGATGGCGAGGCCGACGAGCAGCGCCAGCAGACCACAGAGTACGGCGGTGGCGGTGCTGGCTCGGACGGCTCGTTGCCAGGCCGGGGTGCGGGTGCCGGAGTGGCGGACCGCCAGGGGCTCGGTCGAGACGGCCCGGGAGACGTTGAGGGCGATCGTGTAGCCGCCGAACGCCAGCGCGTACACGCCGAAGTCGGCGACCGTGCTGGAGCGGGCGACGACGACGCCGACGGCGAGATTGCTGAGGCTCGACAGCGCCTGGTCGGCCAAACCCCAGGTGGCGCGACCGGCCGGACCGGCCAGCCGACGCAACTTCGGCCGCCGGAACTTCACCGCCCCAACCTAGACTAGGCGGGCCGCGGCGGATGCCGGAGCACGCCCAGGAGGAACCGCGGGATGCCCAGCACGTACCGCTTCCAGAGCCGCCGCGGTTCCTTGTACAGCCGGTAGCTCCACTCCAGCCCGGCGCGCTGCATCCAGCGCGGTGCGCGCTCCAGCCGCCCGGTGTGGAAGTCGAACGCCGCACCGACGCCGATCAGGATCGTCGCGTTCAGCCGGTCTCGGTGGTCGGCCATCCAGCGTTCCTGCTTCGGCGCGCCGAGCCCGACCCAGACGATGTCCGGCCGTGCCTCGTTCATCCGGGCCACCGTCTCCGCGTCCTCGGCGTCGGTCAGCGCACGGTACGGCGGGCACTCGACGCCGACCACCTTCAACGCCGGGTGACGGTCCTGGAACCGCTCGCTCAGTTCCTGCGCGACGCCGACCGCGCCGCCGTAGAAGTACTGCGTCCAGCCGCGTTCGGCCGCCTCCGCGAGCACCCGCTCGAGCAGGTCCGGCCCGGCGACCCGGTCCATCTCCGCGAAGCCTGCCTTCTTCCCCGCCCACACCAACGGCATGCCGTCCGGGACGGTCAGGCCGGACGTGTTGTAGACCTCGGTCAGCCGGGCGTCGGCCCGCGCGTGCAGCAACGCATTCATGTCCGACACGCACACCAGCTGTCGCTCGCCGTCGTCGATCCAGCGCGCGAAGGTCTCCACCGTCCGGTCCAGGTTCGTCACGCTGACGTGGATGCCGAGGACATCTACCCTGCTCATGCGTGCTCCCCCGTCAGCTCGGCGAGGTCGGCGTCGACCATGATGCGGACCAGTTCCGGGACGTGCACCTGGGCCTTCCAGCCGAGTTCGCTGGTCGCCTTCGACGCGTCGCCGATCAGCGAGTCCACCTCGGTCGGGCGCTCGTACCGCCGGTCGTGGTCGACGTACTTCTCCCAGTCCAGCCCGACGTGCTCGAACGCCAGCGCCACGAAGTCGCGCACGGAGTACGACGTACCGGTCGCGATCACGTAGTCCGCCGGGGTGTTGTGCTGCAGCATCCGCCACATGCCCTCGACGTACTCCGGGGCGTACCCCCAGTCGCGGGACGCCTGCAGGTTGCCGAGGTACAGCCGGTCCTGCCTGCCGCACTTGATCGCCGCGACCGCACGGGAGATCTTCCGGGTCACGAACGTCTCACCGCGGCGCGGTGACTCGTGGTTGAACAGGATCCCGTTCACCGCGAACATGTCGTACGCCTCGCGGTAGTTGCGGGTCATCCAGTAGCTGTAGAGCTTCGCGGCGCCGTACGGCGAGCGCGGGTAGAACGGGGTGTCCTCGTTCTGCGGCGGGGGCGTCGCGCCGAACATCTCCGACGACGAGGCCTGGTAGAACCGGCAGTCGAGCCCGATCATCCGGATCGCCTCGAGCAGCCGCGTCGTACCCATCCCGGTCGTGTCGCCGGTGTACTCCGGCTCGTCGAAGCTCACCCGGACGTGGCTCTGCGCGGCCAGGTGGTACACCTCGGCGGGCTGGATCGCCGCGAGCAACGTGACCAGCCGCGAGCCGTCGGTGAGGTCGCCGTAGTGCAGGAACAGCCGCTTGTCCTCGGCGTGCGGGTCCTCGTACAGATGGTCGATCCGCTTGGTGTTGAAGGTGCTCGCGCGGCGGATCAGGCCGTGCACTTCGTAGCCCTTGGACAGCAGCAGCTCGGCCAGGTACGAACCGTCCTGGCCGGTGATACCGGTGATGAAGGCCTTTTTCATGATTGGTTCTCCACGTACCAGCGGTAGGTGGCGGCCACACCGTCTTCCAGCGAAATCGAGGGTTTCCAGCCCAGCGCGAGCAGCCGGCTCACGTCGAGCAGTTTGCGCGGGGTGCCGTCCGGCTTGGACAGGTCGTTGCTCAGGGCACCGGTGTAACCGACGGTCCGCGCGACCAGCTCGGCCAGCTCGCGGATCGTCACGTCGGTGCCGACACCGACGTTGATCGGCTCCGGCTCGTCGTAGTGCTCCAGCAGGTGCAGACATGCGTCCGCCAGGTCGTCGACGTGCAGGAACTCGCGCCGCGGCGTACCACTCCCCCACAGCACGACTTCTTCGGCAGCGCTCGTCTTCGCCTCGTGGAAGCGGCGGATCAACGCCGGCAGGACGTGCGAGCTGGCCGGGTCGAAGTTGTCATGAGGCCCGTACAGGTTCGTCGGCATCGCGGAGATCCAGCGCAGGCCGTACTGCCGGCGTACTGCCTGCACCTGCATGATGCCGGCGATCTTCGCGATCGCGTACGCGTCGTTGGTCGGCTCCAGCTCGCCGGTCAGCAGGCTCGACTCCTGGATCGGCTGCTCGGCGTACTTCGGGTAGATGCACGACGAGCCGAGGAACAGCAGCCGCGGCGTCCGGACCTCGAGGCAGGCGTCCATCAGGTTCACCTGGATCCGCAGGTTGTCGCTGAGGAACTCGGTCGGGTGGTCCCGGTTCGCCAGGATCCCGCCGACCCGCGCCGCGGCGTCCACCACCACCGCGGGCCGGTGCTCACGCAGGAACGCGAACGTCGCGGCCCGGTCCCGCAGGTCCAGCTCGGCCGACGACGCGCCGATCAGGTTCGTGTACCCGGCGGCGTCCAGCCGCCGCCAGATCGCCGAACCGACCAGACCACGGTGGCCGGCCACGTACACGGGTGCATGTAGATCCATCAATAGGCTCCTGCGCCGTAGATCACCGCGCGGACGGTCTTCCAGAGAATCAGCAGGTCGAGCGTCATCGACCAGTTGTCGACGTACCGCAGGTCGAGGCGGACCGACTCGTCCCAGGACAGGTCGCTGCGGCCGCTGACCTGCCACAGGCCGGTCATCCCGGGCTTCACCAGCATCCGCCGCGAGTCGTCGGCGGCGTACAGCGCGACCTCCTCGGCCAGCGGCGGGCGCGGGCCGACCAGCGACATGTCGCCGCGCAGCACGTTGAACAGCTGCGGCAGCTCGTCCAGCGAGAACCGGCGGATCCAGCGGCCGAGCGGGGTCATCCGCGGGTCGTTGCGCATCTTGAAGATCACGCCGTTCCCGTCGCTCAACGCGTACAGGTCGGAGAGCCGCTGCTCGGCGTCGACGTACATGCTGCGGAACTTCAGCATCGTGAACTCGACGCCCGCGCGGCCGACCCGCTGCTGCCGGAACAGCATCGGACCGGAGCTGGTCAGCTTGACCGCGAGCGCCAGCCCGATCAGCAGCGGGGACAGCAGCAGGATGATGCCGAGGGCAACCACACGGTCGAAGACCGCCTTCATCAGGTGCGGGCCGCCGCTGACCGACGGGCGCTCCAGGTGCAGCAGCGACAGGCCGGCCACCGGGCGGACCGAGATCCGCGGGCCGGCCACCTCGATGATGCCCGGCGAGACGATCAGCTCGACGCCGCGCTGCTCGAGCGCCCAGGAGAGCCGGCGCAGCGACTGGCCGGCCAGCTCCGGGTCGGTCGCGATCGCGACCACCTCGACCGCGTACCGATCGGCGGCGGCGAGGATGTCCGGCTCGGTGAGCTCGTCGGGGTGCAGCGGGGTGTCGTCCGTCGCGGTGCTGCTGTCGCCGCGGGGGCGGCAGGTGGCGACGACCCGGAACCCGTCGGTCGGACGGCTCTCGAGGTGCTCGCACAAGGTCGCGGCCGGGCCACTGCGCCCGACCACGAGAACCCTGTGCATACAGCGACCTCGGACCCGGTGCCGGTGCAGGTCCTTCCGCAACGCGTACCGCAGCAGCAGCGCGGCGATCACCAGGACCGGGATCGCCAGCACCACGAAGCCGCGGGCGATCTCTGCCCTGGTCACGTACGACGTCATCGCCACCGCGGCGGTCAGCCCGACACCGGCCCGCAGCAGCGAACGGAACTCGTCCGGGCCGGCGCCGAAGAACCGCGGGTCGTACCCCTTCGACAAAGCGACGACCGCGACCCAGGCGATCGGCAGCAGGCTGCTCACGACCAGATAGCTGGAACCGACGTGGTATCCGAACCGGGTCAGCAACGCGATCGAGACACCGAGCATCGCCGCCAGCAGGTCGCCGCCGACCGCGGCCCAGCGGTACACCCCCACCCAGCGCGGCTCGGTCGACCGCGAGGACAGCGGAACGATCGCCGGCACCTCGTGCGGGACGACCCAGAGCGGGCGACGGCCATCCCTGCTGCCGACCGCGTCCGGCGCTTCTGCTCCGCTCACAGCGGCCCCTGTCCCCTCCCGCAACCGCTCCGTCACTATCAGTGTCCGATCCGGCGTGCAGTGTGTCCTTGTTAACCCGCGTGTCGTCGCCGGGTCACCGAAGATTACTACGCAGTCGGTCCGCCAGTGACGCATGGGCGCCGTTCCTGTGGACAACTTGGTCAAGTCCTTGCATCCACAGCAAAGAAGCAGTGCACGCCTGACGAATCAGTTGCACCCTAGACTGACTACTGGGGGTGGGGATGGCGTCAACTCGGACACTGCCGGCGCTCGGACAGGGGCTGCGCCGGCCACTTGCGGTGCTGGCCGCGGTCGGTGCGGTGCTGCTCGCCGTACCGGCTGTCGCGCTCGCCGGTGACACCGGCCCGAGCCGGCTCGACCGCTCGATCCAGCGGCTCGTCGACGGCTCACCGGCCGGTGTCTGGAACCTCGCCCACGCCCTCGACTGGCTGGGCGAACCTGTCGGCCGGGCCGTGCTGACGATCGCCCTCGCAGCGGTCTGCCTGCTCGCCGGCCGCCGGATGCTCGCGATCGCCGCAGTGGCCGCCATGGTCACCGCCACACTGCTGAGCACGCTGCTGAAGTACGTCGTCGACCGCCGGATCCACGACGGCTTCCTCTCCTACCCCAGCGGCCACGCCGCCGCCGCCACCGTCGCCGCCACGATCATCGGCCTGCTCCTGGCCGGCCTGCTGCGCACCGACGGCGTTCGCGGTACGGCGGTCGTCCTGGCCGTCAGCATCCTCGGCGGTGGTCTGATGGCCTGGACGCAGATCCTCCTCACCGCGCACTACCCCACCGACACGCTCGGTGGCTACGGGTGCGGAGTTCTCGTCACCGCAGTGGCCGTTCTGCTCATGCCTCGCCGCAGGTAACGACAGAAGGCCCACAGAAGACCCTGTATCAACGCCCGATGGAAATGCTCTTTTCGGAGGGGAAGAACTCGGGGTCAGCTGTGGTGCGACTGAGGAGGTATGTCGCGGTGCCGAATTCACACGCCGCGGAGATCGTGACGGATCTCTGCATCATCGGCGCGGGGCCTGCAGGGATCAGCGTCGCGCGGACGCTGGCCGGCACCGGGGCCCGGATCTGCATCCTGGAGAGCGGTGGTCCGAACATCGAGCGCCGCGTGCAGCGGCTGAGCAGGGGCGAAACCGACGGCTATCCGCTGCACCTACTACACCGATCGAGGGTACGCGCCTTCGGCGGCACGCTGCGGCATCCGAGAGTCCTGCACGGCGGGTGGCTCGCCCGTCCGCTGGACCCGATCGACTTCGAGTCCCGTCCCGGGCGCCCCGACTTCGGCTGGCCGTTCGACCGCGACCACCTTCTTCCGTACTACGTTCAGGCGCAGCGGGACTGCGGCCTGGCGCCGTACGACCTGGTCGACGGCGACCCGTTGTCCGACGGCCGACCGGCGCCGCCGGTGCAGGACGACGAGATCGTGCCCACACTGTTCCAGGTCTGCTCCGCCGACTTCCGGGACGAGCTGCAGGCGTTCGCTCGTACCGCCAACGTGCGGGTCGAGTTGCACACCCGGGTGGCCGACATCACCGCCGATCCGTCGGGCCGGCGCGTCGCATCGGTCACCGCCGTACGTGCCGACCGCAGCCGGGTCGTCGTCCGGCCACGGGTCGTCGTACTCGCGACAGGCGGGATCGAGAACGCCCGGCTGCTGCTGACCGCCGACGGCGGCAAGGGCATCGGCAACGAGCACGACCTGGTCGGGCGCTACTTCGCCGAACGGCTGTCGCTGCCGGTCGGCCAGGTCGTGCTGTCCGGCTCGCACACCGTCGACGACGCAGGATTCTTCCCCAGCCTGCACGACGCGACGGGCGCGGTCCGGATCGCCGAAAGCGTCCAGCGGGACAAGGATCTGCTGAACTGCACCTTCTCGTTGGTCCCGAGGCCGGCAGCGGTCTCGACGCCGGCAGTCCGATCGCTGACCACGCTGCGCAAGGCCGTCGGCAGGCGGCCCCGGATCGACGGGTTCGGTACCCACGTGCGCAACGTCGTGACGGGACTTCCGGATGTCGCCGAGCTGGCACTGGGCAAGGTGATGGCGCGGCCCCGGACGCTGATGCTCCGCGCCATGGGTGAGCAGGCACCGAACAGCCTGTCGCGGGTGTCGCTCGGCTCCCGGCGGGACGACCTCGGGATCCCGGTCGCCCGGGTGACCTGGCGGCGGTCGACCGACGACGTCGAGTCCCTCCGGTCGTCGGTCGACATCCTGGCCGCGGCCTTCCGGGCCGACGGGTTCGGGTACGTCGAGACACTGTTCGACGACGTCCCCGCGACCCTTGTCGAAGGCAACCATCACCACATGGGGACCACCCGGATGAACGTCGATCCGCGCAAGGGTGTCCTGGATGCCGACTCGCGGGTGCACTCCGTGGAGAACCTCTACGTCGCCGGAGCGTCGGTCTTCCCGACGTACGGCGCCTCCAACCCGACGTTCACGATCATCGCGCTCGCGCTCCGCCTCGCCGACCACCTTCGCGGAGTCCTCGGTTCAGGCGGGTGATCCCTCGGGCACGTGCTGCCGTAGCGCACTCGTCAACTGCTGCCACCAGATCCCGGTGCCCAGGATCGCGGCGAGTGCGGAGCCCCAGACGGCACCCTGGGCTCCCCAGGCGAGCGCTCCGGCGGCGCAGAACACGACGGCGAGCGGAGCGTTGGCGAGTTGGCAGCGCATGGTCCGGTCGGCTCTGCCCAAGGCGCGCAGACCGGCGGACGGACCGACCTGCAGGCAGCCGGCCAAGTTCCTGACCGTGATACCGAGCACGAGTACCTGAGCTTGCGGCCAGACGGTCCCGAGCAGCACGCTGCCGAGCCCGAACGGGAAGACGACAAGGACCACCAGACTCCAGCCGAACGACACGACGGCCAGCCCACCGCTCAGTCCGAGGCAGAACCGCCGCAGGTGCCGGTCGCTGCGGCGGACGGCGCGCGCCGCCTCCGGAACGGCGACCTGTGCGAGGCCCATCAACAGCGCGCTCACCGGGCCGACGAGCATCTCGCCGCCCCTGATCGCGCCGACCGCCGCCAGCCCGACGGTCGCGGCCACCACGACGGCGCGGACCTGCCCGACCGATGCGAGTACGACGTTCTCGACCAGGAAACGCGGACCGAGATCGCGATGCCGGTGCAGCCAGCCGGTCGCGGCCCGCGGTCGGGGCACGATCCCGGCCTGAAACCCGCCGAACAGCGCGGCCAGCGTGGCTGATCCTCCGAACGCGAGCAGCGACCACGCGACCCCGTGGGCACCGGCGAGCCCGCCAAGGAGCAGCGTGCCCAGCAGCAGCACGGTCCAGACCGAGTCGTTGACGAACGCCTTGACCCCTTCGCCCGCGGCGAAGAACGCCTGACGCCAACTGTCCTGCAGCATGAGCCCTGGGAGCCCTGCCGCCAGGGCGACAAAGGCGGCCCCGACCTCGGAGCCCGGCATCGCGCTCCGCAGGACCGCCCCGATCGCGGCGCAGCCGACGCCACCGGCGAGCCCGACCAGGAGCGCGACGCCACCAGAGGCGGCAACTCCCTGGCGCCAGGTCTGTCTCGGAACGTCGCTGAACCGGACCATCAACGCGTCGGTGGACAGCGCGCGCGACACGTTGAGGATGATCCCGTAGGCGACGAACGCGACACCGAGCGCGCCCAGGCTCGCGGCACCCAGCGTCCTCGCGACATAGACGCCGAGCAGGAAGTTCTCCAGGCTGGACACCGCCTGGTCGGCGACTCCCCAGCTCAGCCGCCGCAGGATCTGGCGACGGAGTCTCGACGGCACAGCTTCCCCGCGGCCGGGTCAGGCGTACTTGCGGAAGACGGGCTGCACCGGCCGTCCGGGCAGGAACGCCGTCACGTCCTGCGAGTCGAGCGCCTGGCGGTAGACCGTGCAAGCCTGTGCGACGACCTCGACAGTACGGTCGATGTCGGCATCGGTGAGCGCACTGCTGACCACGAAGGACGGGCCGATCACGCCGCCGAGGATGAGCTCGCGGAGGAAAAGCGTGCGGTACGGCTGGGACGGCAGCAGTTGCTCGTCGAGCGTGGCGAACACCAGGTTGCTCGGCCGGCCGCGGACCACCACGTGGTCCTGGACGCCCGCTGCCGCTGCCACCTCGCGTACTCCCCTGGCCAGTCGTTCGCCGCGCTCGTGCAGCCGGGCCGAGATGCCTTCCTCCGCGTAGACGTCCATCACGGCCATGGCCGCCGCCAGCGCATGCGTCTCGGCGCCGTGCGTCGTGGAGAGCAGGAACACCCGCTCCCGCTCGTCCCGCAGGCCGCCGCGTTCCATGTACTCGCGTTTGCCGGCCAGCGCGGACACAGCGAAGCCGTTGCCGAGCGCCTTGCCGAAGGTGGAGAGGTCGGGTGTCACGCCGTACAGACCCTGGGCACCCGCCGCGGAGAAGCGGAAACCGGTGATCATCTCGTCGAAGATCAGCAGTGCGCCGTGCCGGTGCGCGAGGTCGCGGAGGCCTTCGAGGTACCCGGCCGGCGGGTCGTGCTGGGTCGCGGCCTCCAGGATCAGGCAGGCGATCCGGCCGTCGTGCTGCCGGAACAGTTCCTCGGTCGCGGCCAGGTCGCCGTACGGGAAGCCGACCGTCAGGTCGCCGAACTCGGCGGGGATGCCGGCCGACATCGGGGTCCTGGCGATGAACCAGTCGTCGATCGAGAAGAACGCGTGGTCCGAGCAGAGCGCGACGAGCGGGCGGCCGGTGACCGCGCGGGCCAGCTTGACCGCGGCCGTGGTGGCGTCCGAGCCGTTCTTGGCGAACTTCACCATCTCGGCGGTCGGCACCGAGGCCAGGAAGCGTTCGGCTGCCTCGAGTTCGACGATGCTCGGCCGGACGAAGTTGCTCCCGCGCTCGAGCTCCCGGCGTACCGCCTCCAGCACCTTCGGGTGCCGGTGGCCGAGGCTGACGGCGCGCAGACCGGCGCCGTACTCGATGTACTCGTTGCCGTCGACGTCCCAGACGTGCGCGCCCAGCCCGTGGTCGATGACCGGCGCCAGGTCCTCGGGGTACTGGTCCTCGCCCTTGGCGTAGGTGTGAGCCCCACCGGGGATCAGGTCGTGCAGTCGCTTGTTCGCGGCAACGGACTTCTCGAAGGACTTCTTCGGCACTGTCATGTGAGCCTCGCAGTAGCCAGGACGAGTGAGAGGGCGGCCTGGTCGCGCTCGGACACGAGCGTGACCGGGAGCGGCCAGGGGATGTCCAGTTCCGGGTCGTCGAACCGGATCGCCACGTCCTCGGAAGGGTCGTGCGCCCGGTCGATGCGGTAGGACACGTCCGCGGGCTCGGTGAGCGCCTGGAAGCCGTGCGCGCACCCGGCAGGCACGTACACGGTCACCTGGTTGTCGCCGGTCAGGTCGAACGTCTCCCGGTTCCGGTACGTCGGTGAGCCCGGACGCAGGTCGACGACCACGTCCAACACCGCGCCGTACGAGCAGCGCACCAGCTTGGCTTCGCCCCGGCCGGAGCGGACGTGCATACCGCGGACGACGCCGCGCCTCGAGCGGGAGATGCTGTCCTGCACGAAGGCGTCCGGGTCGAGACCGGCCGACTTCACCACGTCCCGGTCGAACGTGCGCGAGAAGAACCCGCGCTCGTCGCGGTACGGCGCCGGCCGGAACAGCAGCGCTCCGGCGATCGCCGGCACCTCGATGACTTCCATCCCTAGGCCCCCTGTTCCGTGACGACAACGCTGCGGGTCGTGCCGAAGAGGGCCGCGGACAGGACGTCGTACTGCCGCTCGAGGTCCGCGACGTACTCGGCGTTCCGCTCCCGCATGACGGAGACGATCGACGGCGCCCGCAACTCCAGCGCGCGAACCTGCTCCATCAGCAGGTCGACGTCGAGCCCCCGGATCGGCTGCCTGAACTCGGCGAGGCGCATCTGCTCCAGCAGGATGTCGCCTTTGGTCCCGTAGCTGATCGAGACCGTCGGCTTCGACAACTTCAACGCCGACAGGACGTTGTGGTACCTCGAGGCGACGACCAGGTCGACCTCGGCCAGCTGCGTCATGAGTTCGCCCAGCGTCTCGGCCGGCTCACTCAGCACGCGCTTCTCGACGAGGTCCGGCCGGGTCCGGCGCAGATCGGCGTACACGGCCTCGACCACTACGAGGTCCGACGGATCACCGGTGATCAGGCGGATCCGGTAGCCCTGGTCCACGAGCCGGCGAGCGAAGTCGACGATCTTCGCGGTGTACTCGTCGAGGATCTGTTCCGCCCGGTGCCGGTCAGAGTTCGTTCCGCGGTAGGCCATCACGCCGAGGCCGACAACGCGCTCGGCTCGCTCGACCCTCCCGGCGGCCGCGGGTTCCGGCAGCCCGAACGCGAGATCCGGGTACACCTCGTCCGCACTGGTGTCGAGGCCCATCTGGCGCATCGCGTCCCGCGAGTACCCGTCGCGGAACGAGCGGTACGACGCGAGCCGGGCGGCGCCGGCGTACAGCCGTCGCAGCGAGCGTTCGCGGGCGACGTTCGCGCCGACGCTGACGAAGGCGGTCTTCGCACCGGCGAGCCGGGCCGACGCCGACATCAGGAACAGCGCGTACGGCCAGCCCCACGGGCGGACCTCGAGCGTGGTCTCGAACACGCCCATCCCCGGCACGATCACGATGTCGTAGTCGCGCATCAGTCGTGGCATCCGCACCAGGTCGGCGGCCTTGCCGAAGACCTTCCGCGCGACCGACCCGAGCCTGGAACCACCCGGGCCGTGCGCCTGGTACCACGTGATCGCCACCGCCGGGATGCCGTACTGACGCTCGAACTCCTCCGGGTCCGAGCACACACAGCTGAGCTCCGCCTCCGGGTGGTGCGTCCGGACGAACGCCAGCATCGCGTCCAGCGAGCCGTGGTTGCCGAGGTTGCCCGACCCCAGCAGCCCGAAGAACGCCACCCTCGGTGCTCGCGGTGCGTCGTTCATGGTCAGGACGCCTTCCCGCGGACCACTGCCGAGCTCTCCGGGATCCGGGCCGGCGGCGACGCCGGCTTGCTGTCCTCGATCCGGCCGGTCGACCGGCCGGCCGCACGGCTCGCCAGCCAGCGCGTCAGGTGCCCGTAGCACTCACGCCGGTCCGCGGTCGACAACGGTGCCCGGCGGATGCCGCCGACGAAGCCGTTCACGTACTCGGCCAGCAACCGGACGGTGGGGTTGCGCAGGCGGCTCGCCCGCCGGGGCTCCATGTTCGCCGACCGGGAGCGGATCGTCGGCTTCGCCCGCTCGGCGCGGTCGGGGTGGTCGCGCCGGAAGAACAGCAACTCCGGTACCTGGTGGAAGCGGCCGTACAACGTCAGCTCGGCCATGATCGTCCGGTCGGAGTGGTGGTAGCTGCCGTTCAGCGGCGTACGGCGGAGGATGTCGGAGCGCATCACGCCGTAGAAGTCGTCACCGCCCACGTCGAACAGCAGGCTGCGGAACCGTTCCGGCGCGTGCGGATCGGCGGTGTCGAGCGGATAGTCGACCTCGAGCACGATATCGCCGGCGCCGTCGATGATCGCCTGGTACGCGTGCGCCAGGACGAGGTACGGGTCGTCGTCCAGCGCCTCGACGCAGCGCTTCAGCAGGTCCCGGCCGTACAGGTCGTCGTACGACGCCCACTTGAACAGCTCGGTGTCCGACTGCTCGAAGCACCAGTTGTGGTTCGGAGTCGCGCCGATGTTCACCGGCTGGCGGAAGTACGTGATCCGCGGGTCCTTGGCCTGGTACTCCCGGCAGATCTCCTCCGTGGCGTCGGTCGACGCGTTGTCGGAGATGATCATCCGATAGTCGCCGTAGCTCTGCCCCAGCAGCGCGTCCAGGGACTCGGCCAGGTACTTCTCGCCGTTGTAGACCGGAAGGCCGACGGTCAGCCGCGGTACCGCGTTCATGCGCTCCTCATTTCGGGCAGTTCCTCGACAACGGCCGGCTCGGGTCCGGCCGGCTCGGCTTCCAGCAGCCTGCGTTCACGGACCCCGGCCCGGAGTGTGAAACACCAGACGACGGCGCTCGACGACGTCGCGGCGGCGGCTCCCCAGGCCGAGCCCAGCGCGCCGCCGACAGCGCCACCGGTGACGCCGCCGACGAGGTAGAAGGCCGAGGCACACAGCTGCGCCTTCAGACTGCGCCGCGCGACACCGAGAGCGCGTAGCCCGGCGGCCGCGCCGGTGTTGAACCCGGCGGACGCCACCGCCAACGTTGCCGGCAGCACCAATGCGGACGACGTCAGCCAGACCTCGCCCAGCAATGCGTGTCCCCACTTGTCCGGAAGCGCGAACAGAAGCGTCAGACCCCACGCGAGCGCCGCGGCCGCCTGCGCGCCGCCGAGCGCGAAACAGAACAGCGGCAGCCTGCCGACGGACCGGCGAAGGACCCGCGCAGCTTCCGGCACCGCGACCAGCCCGACGCCGGACAGCACGATGAAGAACGGCCCCAGCAGCATCTCCGCGCCCCGGACCGTGCCGACGGCGGCGACTCCGGCGAAGGCACCGAGCCCGTACATCCGGAGCTGGTACGCACCGCTCTGTGTCAGGTTCTCGGTCAGGTACCGCAGGCCGAGATCGCGATGCTCCGTCAGCCAGTACCGCGCGCGCGACACCTTCGGCACGACGCCGGCCTGTACGCCGCTCACCAGCGCCGCCAGGATCCCGGCGCCGCCCCAGGCCAGCACGAACCCGGTGACACTCGGACTCCGCGCCGCCAGATACAGCGCGGGAACGAGACCGAGCGCCCAGGTGATGTCGCTGGTGAACGCCTTGCTGCCCTGACCGGAGGCGAAGAACGCGAACCGCCAGCTGTCCTGCAGCATGAGCCCGGGCAGCACGATGCCCAAGGCAACGAACGCGCTGCCGGTCCGGCCGCCGAGGGCCGCACCGAAGCCCGCGCAGATCGCACCGGTCGCGATGCCGACGACGATCGCGGTACCCGACGAACCGGCCACCGCGGTGCGCCACAACCGGCGTTCGACGCCGCTGAACCGCACCGCCAACGGGTCGGTCGCGAGACCGCGCGAGATGTTGACCGCCACGCCGTACGTCACCCAGGCCAGGCTGAACGCCCCGAACTCGAGCGCGCCGAGCGACCGGGCCACGACGATGCCGACGACGAAGCTGACCAGGCTGGTCACCGCCTGGTCGGCCAGTCCCCAGGTGAGGCGGCGCAACACTCCGCGCATGGTCAGCGCCTCGTCCCGTGCGGTTCGGGCAGGCGGAGTTCCTGCAGCGGCCAGACGCCGATCCGGCTCGGGTCGACGTCACCTCCGTCCGGGAACGACTCGACCGGTTCGGGGAACTCGAAGGGCGGCCGGGTCAGGTTCAGCCGCCGCCAGTTCCGGCCGGTGAACTGGTTCCGGTTGCTCTCGACCTCGGAATAGGTGTTGGTCAGCAGCCAGTTCGCTCCGGTACTGCGGAAGTTGTCCAGGATCAGCGCCGCGTCCTGGAACGAGACGTGCACGAGGCAGTCCCGGCACAGGATCGCGTCGGCTTGCGGCAACTCGTCGCGGGTCAGGTCCGCGACCGCGAAGGTCCGGTTCCCCGCACCGTGCTGCCGCTCGTTCGCGGCGATCACCGACGGCACGATGTCGACTCCGTAGTACTCGTCCACCGGAAGCTCGATCTGGCTCATCCAGTTCAGGTCGCCGCACGGCGCGTCGAGCAGCGAGCGCGCCTCGAGGCGGGTCAGCACCTCCGGCAGGTTCTGCCGGATGTCGACGGTCGCGCGCAGCTCGGACCCGGTACCGGAACCCGACTCCGCACTGGCCCAGCCGGCGGTCTCGTAGACCTGGGAGAACAGCTTCTCTCGCGACGTGACGCGCCACCTCAGGCGGTGCATCGCCGGCAGCCGTGGCAGCGTGCCGCGCAGTGTCCGGAGCAGTCGTCGCATCGTCAGCATCCCCTCTCGTAGGGTTCTGGGAGCGGCACGAGGTACGTCGTACCCCAGCCGCCGGCGGACTCGAGCTGGGTGATGATCTCGTCGGCGATGTCCCAGGTCAGGACGAGCACGACGTCCGGCTTCGCGGCTCTGAGGTCGTCGATCGGGCGGATCGGGACCAGGCTGCTGCCAGGGATCCGGCGGCCGTGCTTGCCGGGGGCGAGGTCGACGGTGAACGGCAGCAGGTCGGTCGTCACCTTGCTCAGGTCGAGCAGCAGCGGGGCCTTCGACGGGGCGCCGTACCCGAGGACCGTCCGGCCCGCGGCCCGGTGCCGGGCCAGCTCCTCGTGTAGCGCACCGGCCGCATGCCACGCGGCGTCCTGCAGCGTGCCGAGCTGTACTTCGTCCGCGATGCCGGCCGCGTCCTCGTCCTCCAGCACCACGTCGACCGAGGCGTCCGGGTGGGCTTCCGCCGTGTGCCGGAGCATCACCAGCAGGCTGCCGCCGTACATGTCGACCTGCCGTACCGACTCGACCGCGAGACCGTGCGGCGCGGCGAGGTTCCGCAGTGCGCGCAGCGACATGTAGACCCAGTGGCCGTGCCGGATCGTGTCGAACTGGTTCCCGACGAACAACGGCAGCAGGTGGTGGAACTCCATCACCAGCAGCCCGCCCGGCGCCAGCCGCTCCGCCCGCAGCCTCAGCATCTCGCCGTACCGCGGCTCGTGCACGATCCCGTGGACGTCGACGACCAGATCCGCCCGCTCGTCGCTCTGGGCGAGCCGGCACCCCGCGGCGTACAGATGCTCGAGCCAGGAACCGCCGTGCGGACTCCCGAACTCGAACACCACCTTCAGGTCCGGGTAGTCACCGAGGATCTCCTTGACCGAAGCCTCCGCGTGCGCCCGGCTGGTCGCGGACTCCACCGCCAGCGGCTCCTCGGGCAGCTGCGGCCGGACCGGACCGAGCTGCACCAGCGTGCACTCGCGACACAACCACAGCGCGAGCGGCCACCGCGGATCCGGCCCGGGGGTATCGGCGGCCGGAAAGTAGTCGGCGCACGGCTGCGCCCCCAGATCCACCACCGGTACGACGTCCGCACCCGCGCACCCGCGGCACGTGAAGCCCACGACGTCCCCCTCGCTCACCATGTCAACGTCGCCTTCGCGGTCGTGAACGCCTCGGCGTACGGCGCCCGGCACTCCATGCCGCGCAACCGCGCCAGTCCGGCGAACACCTCTTCGTCGAACCAGTCGTGCGGGACCTGCGACGGGTACGCCTTGTGCAGCAGGGCGATCTTGTCCCGGAGCTGCTCCTCGGTGAGTTCGACGTACAGCCACGGCCGGCTGAAGTCGCCGTCCCACTTCGGGATCTCGTAGTGCAGCACCAGGTGGTTGCGCCAGACCGTCGGCGCCAGCTCGGCGATCAACCGGTGGTCCTGGTGCGCGTCGGTCCGGCTCGGCGCGAGCACGAGGTCCGGGCGGCGGCTGTTGCGGGCGGTTGCCTCCAGCAACTCCTTGGTCTGGTTCCAGTACGCCGGGAGCCTGCCGTCCCGGAGTTCCGCGGACGTCACGGTGACCTCGCAGTCGGGCAGGAACAGCTCCGCCGCGCGGCGCGCCTCCTCCAGGCGGACCGGCGTACCGGTCGCGATCACGAACTCGGCGGACAGCTCCGGCACCGACTCGGCGAGCTTGAGCAGCGTGCCGCCGCAGCCGATCTCGATGTCGTCCGGATGGGCGCCCACGGCAACCAGATGGATCGGCCCGTCGATCAGGCCGAGCTGGAACGGGAGCATCAGACCGCCGCCATCGGCGAGGTCTGGCGGCTCCACAACGCCCACGGCTTCTTGCCGGAGCGGTGCAGGTCCTCGAGCATGCTGCGCTCCTTGAGCGTGTCCATCGGCGCCCAGAACCCGTGGTGCGGGATCGCCTCCAGCTTGCTCATCGCGGCCAGCCGCGGGAACGCGTCGCCGACCAGGTCCTCGCCCTCGTGCAGGACGTCGAAGATCTCCTTCTTCAGCACGAAGTAGCCGCCGTTGATCCAGACGTTCAGATCGGTCGCCGAGCGCAGCCCGGTGACCCGGGAGTCGGTGCCGAACTCGACGACGTGGAACGAGTCCTGCGGCGGGACCGCGAGCAGGCTCGCGGTGATGTCGCTGGTCAGCACGTGGTCGACGATCTTGTCCATCGGCGCGTCGGTCAGCACGTCGCCGTAGTTGGCCAGGAACGCGTCGTCGTCCTCCAGGTACGGGCGCACCCGGCGCAGCCGCTCACCGATGCTGGTGTCGATCCCGGTGTCGACGAAGGTGATCTTCCATTCGCTGATATCGGACTCGAGCAGCTCGATCTGCTGGCCGCCCTTGGTCATCACGAAGTCGTTCGAGACGGTCTCCTCGTAGCGCAGGAAGTACTCCTTCACCGAGGCCCCGCCGAAGCCCAGCGGCAGGATGAACTCGGTGTGCCCGAAGTGCGCGTAGTACCGCATCACGTGCCACAGGACCGGCCGGTCGCCGATCGTCATCATCGGCTTCGGTGCGGAGTCCACGCCGCTGCGCATCCGCAGCCCGTGCCCCCCGCAGAAGATCACGACCTTCATGACGGTGTTCCCTTCCCCCCGGAACGGTTCAGATCACTTCAAGACGCGGAATGGGTACGACGAACCTCGCGCCCCACTCCCGTGCGTAGCCGAGCTGGTGGACGATCTCCGCGCGCAGGTTCCACGGCAGGATCACGATGTAGTCGGGACGCGTCTCGGCCAGGCGCTCCGGGGCGAAGATCGGGATGTGTGTGCCCGGCAGGTACATGCCGTGCTTGTGCGGGCTGCGGTCGACCGTGTACGGGAGCAGGTCCTCGCGGATGCCGCAGTGGTTGAGCAGCGTGTTGCCCTTGCCGGGAGCGCCGTACCCGGCGACGAACTTGCCGTCGCGCTGCGCCTGGATCAGGAACTCGAGCAGGTCGGACTTGATCTTGAACACCTCGGCGGCGAAACCCAGGTGGCCCTCGACCGTGTGCAGCCCGGCGTCCTGCTCGTCCTGCAGCACCTTGCCGACCAGCTCGGTCGGCTCGGTCTTCGCCGGCGTCGAGAAGACGCGGAGCGAGCCGCCGTGGCTCTGCAGCTCCTGGACGTCGACGACGGTGAGGCCGGCCCTGTTCAGTGCTTCGGCGGCCGTCTTCAGGGTCAGGTACTGGTAGTGCTCGTGGTAGATCGTGTCGTACTGCCGGTTCTCGATCAGCCGGAGCAGATGCGGGAACTCCAGCGACACCAGGCCGTCGTCCTTGACCAGCGCGCGCAGGCCCTTGGCGAAGTCGACGATGTCCGGCACGTGCGCGAACACGTTGTTGCCGACGACAAGGTCTGCCTTGCCGTGCCTGGCGGCCGCGTCCTTGCCGGTCGCCTCACCGAGGAAGTAGCTCTCGGTGCGGATGCCCTTCTCGTTGGCGATCTCGGCGATGTTGGCGGCCGGCTCGATGCCGAGCACCGGGATCTTGAGTTCGACCGCGTGCTGCAGCAGGTAGCCGTCGTTGCTGGCGGCCTCGACGATCAGGCTGTTCTCGTCCAGGTCGAGCCGTTCCTGCATGTCGACGACGAACCGGCGCGCGTGCTCGACCCAGCTGGTCGAGTACGACGAGAAGTACAGGTAGTCGCTGAACACGTCGTCGGCCGCGACGTACGCCGGGAGCTGCACGAGCAGGCAGTTGCCGCAGATCCGGACGTGCAGCGGATAGAACGTCTCGCCGCTGTCGAGCTGGTCGGCGCGAAGGTAGCTCTCACACGGCGGCGACATACCCAGGTCGACGAACGTCTGGGTGAGCGGTTCGCCGCAGAGCCGGCAGGCTGGATCGGTCATCGGCCCAGCTCCTTCGGTCCGGGGAACTGCTCGTCGGTGCTGCGGCGCAGTCGATTGTCGACAAGGCCCGCGTCGAGCAGTTGCTGGATGCGGCGCAGCCGGACGAACTGCGCGGAGTTGAAGTCGTCGAGCGTGAGGCCGTGCCGCCGATACGCGTCGTACAGCTCGTCGACCCCCTTGCGGACCGACCACTGCAACTCGAGCTCCGGGAACGTGTCGTCGAGCTTGCCGAAGTCGACCTTGTAGTTGCGCAGGTCCGGGCCGGCGCCGTCGGCGATCGACAGCGTGGATCCCGGGACCGACTCGCGGACCATCTCGGCGATGTCGCGGACCTGGACGACGTCCTCGGCCCGGCCGACGTTGAACGCCTCGTCGTGGATCGTCTCCCGCGGCGCCTCGAGGACGGCCTGGAACGCCCGGCTGATGTCCTCGATGTGCACGAGCGGCCGCCACGGGGTGCCGTCGCTCTCCAGCCGGACCTGTCCGGACGTCATCGCGATCGCCGTCAGATTGTTGACAACGATATCGAGCCGCAGCCGGGTCGACGCGCCGTACGCGGTCGCGTTCCGCAGGTACGTCGGGCTGAAGTTGTCGTCGGCCAGCTTCGACAGTTCCTGCTCGGCGAGCGCCTTCGTCTCGCCGTATGCCGTCACCGGGAACAGCTCGGCCTCCTCGGTCACCGCCTCCGACCCCGCCGCGCCGTACAGGCTGCACGACGACGCGAACAGGAACCGCTCGATGCCGGCGTCCTTCGCGGCCCGGGCGAGGTTGAGCGTCCCGTCGAGGTTGACCGAGTACGTGGCGGCCTTGTCGAGATTCCCGAGCGGATCGTTCGACAGCGCGGCCAGACACACGACGGCGTCGTACCCCTGCAGTTCGGCCGCCGTCACGTCCCGCAGATCCCGCGGCGCCCGCTCCCCGATCGCCTCCGGCCCGCCCAGCAGGTCGCACCCCTCGTACAACCCGGAGTCCAGGCCGCCGACCTCGAACCCCTGCCCCCGCAGGAACGGCACCATCACCGCCCCGATATAACCCCGATCCCCCGCAACCAGAACCCTCATCCCGCCATCCCCTCACCCCACAAGTTCCCGTCGCCCAATACAGATCACCGGGCGGCGCCCCTGATACAGGAACCTCGGAATTGGGCTTACGGAAGGAGGGAACTCCGCATCGCGGCAGCCAGCCAGCCGCGGAACCGCGCCTCCGGCCAGCCGCGGCCGAGCACGAGGTTCGCGTAGTGCGCCGGATCGTTGAACACGGCGAGGATGTCGACCGCGGACCCGAGATCGAGACCGTCGGTCAGCGAGCCCACGGTCAAGAGGTGTTCCAGCACCATGTGCGCGCCGGCACGACGGTTGTCGCGCAACGTCTGCCACAACTCCTCCGCCTCGGGCGAGTCGTCCGCCGCCCGGTGCACGGCCTCGAACAGCGGAGCCGCCCGCCCGGCGATCAGTACGCAGACACCGGCATACGCCTCGAGCACGTCAGCCGGGGCGGACGCCTGCCAGACCGGCTGGAACCAGGGTCGCTGCGCCACCGGCACGGGATCGTCGTCACCCGCGAGCGCCTGGTCCAGCGCCTGGCGCAACAGCGCGGCCTTCGAGCCGAACGCGGCGAACACGGTCGGCCGCGCGACCCCCGCTGCCTCGGCCACCTCGGCCAGCGAGGTCGCCGCGTAGCCCTTGGCCACGAACAGTTCGCCGGCCGCGGCGACGATCGCCTGACGGGTGCGCCGCGCGCTGTCGGCCCGGACCGCCGACCGGTACGGCCGGCGCTTGGCTTGCTTCTTGACAGGCTCGCTCATCGTGTCGTCATACTAGCGACATATTCAGTAGACGCGAGTATGACGAAATGAGGTTGCTGATGATCCGACCGTCGGTGTGCCGTGACGGCGAAGGTGAAGCGCTGTGGTTCCTGGGCAACCTCGTGACGCTCAAGGCGACCGGGAAGCAGACCGGGGGCAAGCTCACCGTCGCGGAGTTCGTCAACCCGCCCGGTTTCGCACCGCCCGTCCACCGGCACCTCGAGGAGGACGAATGCTTCTACGTACTCTCCGGCAGCGCCGAGTTCCGCTGCGACGGTGAGGTGTTCACGGCCGGGGCCGGCGACTTCGTCCTGCTGCCGGTCGGTCTGCCGCACACGTTCCTGGTCGGCGCCGACGAACCTCTCCGCGCTCTCCAGCTCACCACCCCGTCAGGCTTCGAGGACTTCGCCGCCGCGGTCGGCCGCCCCGCCCCCGAACGCCGCCTCCCCGACCCGACCCCGCTCGACCCGGCCGCGCTCGGCCACGCCGCCACCCGACACGCCATAGAAATCCTCGGCCCACCCCCGAACCTGTAGCCACCCGTCGGCAGACTTCTCGCGGAAGTTTTCACAGGGGTGTATCAGCGTGGTGGGGTGCGTGCTCTCATGGGCGCTGGGGCGTGGGGACGTCGGGATCTTGCCTGTGGGGGGCGTTATGAGAGTTGCCGTGTTCGGCTTGGGGTATGTGGGGTCGGTGACGGCGGCTTGTCTGGCTGCTGCCGGGCATGAGGTGTGGGGGGTGGATGTCGACACCGCCAAGGTCGAGCCGATCGTGCGGGGGCGTAGCCCGGTGGTCGAGCCGGGGCTGGACGAGCTCGTCGCGGCGGGGGTTGCGGCGGGGCGGTTGCGGGCGACCACGGATCCTCGGGAGGCGCTGGACGGTGCCGACGTCTCGTTGATCTGTGTCGGTACGCCGTCGACCGCGGCGGGCAGCACCGATCTCACGTACATCAAGCGCGCGGTGCGGGACATCGCCGAGGCGGCGCGGGACGTCGTACGGCCGGAGTCCGGGTTTCACAGCATCGTGGTGCGCAGCACGGTCCCGCCGGGAACGGTCGACGGGGTCGTCGCGCAGGTGCTGGCGGAGGTGCCGGCGCCGGACGGGCTGACGTTCGGTACGGCGATGTGCCCGGAGTTCCTGCGGGAGGGGTCGGGGCTGGCGGACTTCTACGCGCCGCCGTTCGTTGTCGTCGGCACCCGGAACCCGCGGGTCGGCAGCGCTCTGACCGACCTGTTCGCCTTTCTGAATGTCGACGTTCAGATTGTCGACGTTCGGACGGCCGAGGCGCTCAAGTACGCGTGCAACGCGTTCCATGCCACGAAGGTCTCGTTCGCGAACGAGATGGGCCGGATCTTCCGGCACTTCGCCGTGGACTCGCGCGAGGTGATGAAGATCTTCGTGCAGGACACCAGCCTGAACATCTCGCCGTACTACCTGAAGCCCGGCTTCGCGTTCGGCGGCTCGTGCCTGCCGAAGGACCTGCGCAGCGTGCTGCACCTCGCGCGGATGAACGACACCGAACTACCGTTGCTCTCCGGCGCGCTGGCCACCAACGAGCGCAGCGTCCGCGACATCGTCGACCGGGTGATCGCCGGCCCCGGCCGTGAGATCGCGCTGCTCGGGCTCAGCTTCAAGCACGCCACCGACGACCTCCGCGAGAGCCCGAACGTCGAAGTCGCCGAACGCCTGATCGGCAAGGGCTACAACCTGCGGATCTACGACGCGATCGTGAACCCGACCCGCCTGGTCGGCGCGAACCTGCGGCACGTCCAGTCGAAACTGCCGCACCTGCAACGGGTGCTGACCGACGACCCGCACGCCGCGCTGGCGGGCGCCGACCTGGCGATCGTCTCCGCGACCGACAGCGCCGCGGTCGGCGCGCTGCTCGACAACCCGCCGGCCCGGACCATCGACCTGAGCGGCCGGCTCGGCGCGGAGGTCGAGGCGCTGCCCGGATACGAAGGAGTCGGCTGGTGAGCGGTCCGCGGGTACTGATCATCATCCAGAACCTGTGGGTGCCGTTCGACCGCCGGGTCTGGCTGGAATGCCAGGCGCTGGTCGCGGCCGGGTACGACGTGACGGTGGTCTGCCCGAAAGGTCCGGGCGATCCGTCGTACGACGTGATCGACGGCGTGACCGTGCACAAGTACAAGGCGTATGCACCCGGCGGCAGCAAGATCGGCTTCGTCTGGGAGTACGCGTACTCGTTCCTGATGACGCTCCGGCTCGTGTTCCGGGCCCGCAAGGCCGGCACGTTCCGCGTGCTGCAGGCCTGCAATCCGCCGGACATCTTCTGGCCGATCGCGATGCTGCTCCGTCGCCTCGACGGCACCCGGTTCGTGTTCGACCACCACGACCTGTGCCCGGAACTGTTCCAGTCCCGGTTCGGCGGTACGGCGAGCCTTCCGTACAAGGGATTGCGCTTCCTGGAGCGGACGACGCACCGCCAGGCCGATCACGTGATCTCGACCAACGACTCGTACCGCCGGATCGCGATCACCCGCAGCGGCAAGGCGAACCACGACGTGACCGTGGTGCGCACCGGGCCGGACCCGGACAAGCTGCTCCGCGGCGCTGCGGACGAGTCGCTGCGCCGCGGGCACCGGTACCTGGTCACGTACATCGGCGTGATGGGTCCGCAGGACGGCGTCGACATCGTCGTCCGGGCCGCCGATCATATTGTCAACAATCTGCAGCGCACCGACATCGCGTTCACGCTGATGGGCGGCGGCGACGCGTTCGACGAGGTGGTCGCGCTGCGGGACGAGCTCGGGCTCGGCAGGTACGTCGAGTTCACCGGGCGGGTGCCGGACGAGACCGTGCGCGCGGTGATGTCGACCGCGGACCTCGGCCTCTCCCCCGACCCGAAGAATCCACTCAACGACGTGTCGACGATGAACAAGACCATGGAGTACATGGCGTTCGAACTCCCGGTCGTCGCCTTCGACCTGGTGGAGACCAAGGTGTCGGCCGCCGACGCCGCGGTGTACGTGGAGCCGAACGACGTGACGAAGTACGGCCAGGCGATCGTCGACCTGCTCGACGACGAGGTACGCCGGCGCCGGATGGCGAAGCTCGGCCGGGAACGCGTTGAACGGGTGCTGGCGTGGAAGCACCAGCAGAAGGCCTACCTCGAGGTGTACGACCAGCTGACCGGGCACGTCAGCCGTTTCGGGCCTGTCGCCGGCGTCAAGACGGGGTCCTGACGTGTGCGGGATCGCGGGCTGCTACCAGCAGCGCGACGGCTTCGCGCTCGCGGAGGTGATGAGCGACCGGATCGCGCACCGCGGCCCGGACGCGGACCAGGTGTACGCGTTCGACGAAGGCGACGTCCGGGCGTTCCTCGCGCATCGCAGACTGTCGATCATCGACCTCTCGGCGGCCGCGGACCAGCCGTTCAGCAAGCGCGGGCTGACGATCTGCTACAACGGCGAGCTCTACAACTACAAGGAACTCCGGGCCGAGCTGTCGAAGTCGGGCGTGCACTTCCGCACCCGGAGCGACACCGAAGTCGTGCTGGAAGCGTGGCGCCGCTGGGGTCCCGACGCGCTCCGGCGGTTCCGCGGCATGTTCGCGTTCGCGATGCTGGACGAGGACAGCGGCAGCCTGTACCTCGCCCGGGACCCGCTCGGCATCAAGCCGCTGTACTTCCTCCGCCGGCAGGGCGGCGTGATCTTCGCGTCCGAACTGAAGGCGCTCGTCGCCGCGGTGGGGCCCGAGCTCCGTACCGAACCCGGCGCGCTGATTGCGTCGATGCTCTACTACTGGCTGCCCGAGCAGCGCTGCGCGATCGACGGCGTCGACAAGCTGCCGCCCGGGTCCTGGGCGGAGTTCCGGCCGGACGGCAGCAGCCGGCACGAGACGTACTGGCGGGTCGCCGACGTCGCGGCCGAGGCCGCCGCCGGTCCGCCCGCCGACCTCCGCCAGGTCATCGAGGAGTCCGTCGCGGCGCACCTCGTCGCCGACGTCGGAGTGTCGACGTTCCTCAGCGGCGGCCTCGACTCGAGCCTCGTCACGGTTCTCGCGAAGCAGCTGGATCCGGGGATCGACTCGTACACGATCACGTTCCGCGCGCAGGACCAGAAGCTGGAGGCGATGCCGGACGACGCGATCTACGCGCGCAAGCTGGCCCGGCAGTTCGGTATCGACCTGCACGAGATCGAGATCGCCCCCGACGTCGTCGAACTGCTTCCGCGGATTGTCGACAATCTGGACGAACCGATCGGCGACCCGGCCGCGATCAACACGCTGCTGATGTGCGACACCGCACGGGACGCGGGCGTGAAGGTCCTGCTGTCCGGGATGGGCGCCGACGAGCTGTTCGGCGGCTACCGCAAGCACCTCGCCTGTGTGATGGGAGCGCAGTACCAACGACTCCCCGGCGTCCTGCGGAACGGCGTGGTCGGGCCCGCCGTACGGCGGCTCCCCGTCACGGTCAACGGGCGCGGTCTGCGCTACGCGCGCTGGGCGAAACGGTTCGAGACGTTCGCGAACCTCCCCGAGGAAGAGGCGTTCCGGCGCAGCTACACGATGTACGACGCGGACCAGCTCGCCGGGCTGATCAGCCCGGACCTCGAGCCGTACGTCGGGAAGCTGCTCGCCGAGCACAGCGACATCTACCACGACAACGCGCTCGACGACCACGTGAACCGGATGTGCCTGGCCGACTCGCGGATGTTCCTGCCCGGGTTGAACCTCACGTACACGGACCGCGCGAGCATGGCGGCGTCGACCGAGGTGCGGACGCCGTTCGTCGACCCGGTCGTGGCCCGGGCGGCGTTCTCGATCCCGGGCAGCGCGAAGATCCACCGCCGGGTCGGCAAGCTCGCGTTGAAGCGGGCCGCAGAGGAGTGGTTGCCGAAGGAGATCATCTACCGGCCGAAGGCGTCGTTCAGTGCGCCGCTGCGCGCCTGGGTGCGGAACGACCTGCGCGAACTCGTCGACGACGTACTGCTGCGCGGTGAACTCGTCGGGAGCGGGTTCCTGCGGCAGTCCGCCGTTCAGCAGATTGTCGACAACGAACGATCCGGCCGGGAGGACTACTCCAAGCAGATCTGGCAGCTGCTGACGCTCGAGACCTGGACCCGGCACATGCGCTCGCTGGGCGTGACCATCACCTCTGGATGAAGGACGGACATGAAGCAGGTTGCACAGAACTACAAGTCCGGCGAGCTGGCGGTTCTCGACGTACCGCCGCCGGCTTGTGCGCCGGGCGGAGTGCTGATCCGTTCGCTGTACTCGTTGATCTCGACCGGGACCGAGCTGATGAAGGTCGGCGAGGCGCGGCTGTCGCTGCTGGGCAAGGCGAAGGCGCGGCCGGACCAGGTGCGCAAGGTGCTGGACACGGTGGCGCAGCAGGGGTTGACGAGCACGTACAAGAAGGTGATGAACAAGCTCGACTCGTACACGCCGCTCGGGTACTCCTTGTGCGGCGTGGTCGTCGAGGTCGGGGCGGGGGCGGAGGAGTTCAGTGTCGGGCAGCTGGTTGCCGCTGCGGGGAACGAGTTCGCGTTGCATGCGGAGTACAACTGGGTGCCGGTGAATCTGTGCGTGCCGGTGCCGGACGGCGTGCCGGCTGAGCAGGCTGCGTTCTCGACCGTCGGCGCGATCGCCATGCAGGGGGTTCGGCAGGCCGAGGTGCAGCTGGGCGACACGGCGGTGGTGATCGGGCTCGGGCTGGTCGGGCAGCTGGTGGTGCGGTTGCTGGTTGCCGCCGGGGTGCGGGTGTTCGGGATCGACACGGTCGCGGACCGGTGCCGGATGGCGGAGAAGGCGGGCGCGCTGTACTGCGCGGGGGCGGACGAGGCCGGGGTCGCCGCGCTGGAGCAGTCGTTGCTGCAGGCATCCAACGGGCTCGGGGCGGATCACATCCTGCTGGCTGCGGGCGGGCATTCGAACGGGCCGGTGGAGACGGCGGCGCGGCTGGCGCGGGACCGGGCGCGGGTGGTCGACATCGGCAAGACGAAGCTGGACCTGCCGTGGAACGCGTACTACGACAAGGAGCTGGAGGTCCGGTTCTCCCGGTCGTACGGGCCCGGGCGGTACGACGACCGATACGAGTTGGAGGGGATCGACTATCCCGCCGGCTACGTCCGCTGGACGGAACGCCGCAACCTCGAGTGCTTCGTCGACCTGATCGCACGCGAACAGATCGACGTCGGCGCGCTGATCGCCAACACGTTCCCGATCACCGACGCCACCGACGTCTACCAGAAACTCAGCACCGGCACCTACCCCGGCGTCGGCTTCCTGTTCGAATACCCAAAGGAAGCAGAACCCGCCACCCGGACCGCGGCAAGCGCGAGGGCGGCCGGCGCCGCGACGAGCACGGTGAGCGCAGGTGTCGACGGCGGCGTGCGGGTGGGGTTTGTGGGGGCGGGGAATTATGCGTCGAGCATGCTGCTGCCGCATCTGCAGAAGGACGAGCAGGTCGTGCTGGGACGGGTTGCGACCAACAAGTCTTTGTCCGCGGCGAACGCTCAGCGGAGGTTCGGGTTCGAGGCGGTGTCGACGGACGCCGCCGAGGTGCTGGCCGACGACACCCTGGATGCCGTGTTCGTGGTGACGCGGCACAGTTCGCATGCCGAGCTCGCGTGCCGCGCCCTGGAGACCGGGAAGGCCGTCTTCGTCGAGAAGCCGCTGGCGTTGAGCGACGACGAGCTGGACCGGATCGTCGCGACAGTGGATGCCACAGGCAACGATCGGCTCATGGTCGGTTTCAACCGCCGGTTCGCCCCACTGCTGACCGACCTGAAGGACCGCTTCGCCGCACACGGCAACACCTCCGTCAGGTATCTCGTGAACGCCGGCAAGCTCGACTCCTCCAGCTGGTACCTCGACGCCGGCAAGGAGGGTACGAGGTTCGCCGGCGAGGGCGGGCACTTCATCGACACGCTCACCTGGTGGCTGGACAGCCTCCCGACCGAGGTGTACGCCGTACCCGGCCCGGACGCCGGCGACGTCCTCGTCACGCTCCGGTTCGCGAACGGCTCCGTCGGCACGATCACGTACGTCGGCGGCGGCAACGCGCGCTTCCCGAAGGAGACGATCGACATCACCGGCGGCGGCCGCAACGCGCGCTTCGACAACTTCCAGCGCGCCTCGGTGTGGGCCGGACGGAAGCCCGCCACCCGCAAGACCCGCAGTACCGACAAGGGCCAGCGCAACGAACTGGAACGCTTCGTCGCCGCCGTACGCACCGGCGGACCGATGCCGATCCCGTTCGAGCAGCTGATCGCCACCACTCGCGCCACCATCGCAGTAGACCGCAGCCTGGCTTCCGGAAAGCCGGAGTGCGTGTGAGCCGCCAGCCCCTGGGCTGGTATGTCCGCCGCCTGCGCCGGATGTCCCCCACCGAACTCATCCAGCGCACCAGCGACGCCGGACGCCGTACTGCCTGGGCCTACCAACAGGTCCGGCCCGGGCAGGACGGAAAGCTGACCCTGCCGCTCCGACGCGAAAGAACCTTCAGTACGACGCTCCCGCTCCAGGCGGCCTGCTCTGTCCCGGAAGACGCCCGCAAGGCGGTCATCCAGCAGGCCGACGCCATCCTGGCGGGCAACCTGGAGGTACTAGGCGTCGACCGTACCGATCTCAAAGCGCCCGACTGGTTCCGCGACCCGGTCACCGGCCGCCGTTCCGACCCGACGCAGTACGTCTTCAAACTGAACCACCGCAACGAGCAAGCCGTCGGAAACATCAAGCAGGTGTGGGAGCTGTCCCGTCACCACCACCTCACCCAACTCGCCGCGGCGTGGTACCTGACCCACGACGACCGGTATGCCGAACGCGTAGCCGACCACCTGAACGACTGGTGGCGTGCGAACCCGTTCCTGTCCGGCGTGCACTGGGCGAGCGGCATCGAGATCGGCCTGCGCCTGATCAGCTGGACGTGGATCAGACGCCTACTCAACGACTGGCCCGACATCACAGACCTGTTCGAGCACAACGAACTGGCGCTACAGCAGCTGTACTGGCACCAGCGATACCTGGCCGCGTTCCAGAGCCACGGCTCCTCGGCCAACAACCATGTGATCGCAGAAGCAGCAGGACAGCTAGTGGGCGCCTGTGCGTTCCCCTGGTTCACCAGGAGCGACCGCTGGCGCGCCAACGCCGCGGCCCTGCTGGAGAAGCAGTTGGACGCCAACACATTCCCATCCGGCCTCAACCGCGAACTGGCGACCGACTACCACCGCTTCGTCTCAGAACTCGGCCTGTACGCCGCTCTGGAAGCCGACAACGCCGGCCACCCGCTCAGCCAGGACACGTGGGCCCTCCTGACCCGAACGCTCGACGCAGCCGCAGCAATCGTCGACGACCGCCTACGCCCACCTCGGCAAGGCGACGACGACGAAGGCATGGTCCTGGTGCTGGATCCACCCGACGCAAGCACGTGGTCGGCGTACCTCTCGCTAGGCGCTGCTGTCGTCGGCAAAGCACCCTGGTGGCCAGACACCCCCCGTACGGCGACCTCGGTCATCGTCGGCGCGCTGGTCCACGGACAGCAGCCGGACCGCCCAACCGAGCGCCCGTCGCATTTCAGGGACGCCGGGCTGACTATCCTGCGCCACAAGGACATCTGGTGCCGAGCAGACGCCGGCCCGCACGGTTTCCTGTCGATCGCCGCCCACGCGCACTCCGACGCCCTCTCGCTGGAGGTCCGTGTCGACGGGGTCGACATCCTCGCCGACCCAGGCACGTACTGCTACCACGGCGAAGAGGACTGGCGGGACTACTTCCGCTCCACGATCGCCCACAACACCGTCGAGGTCGCCCACACCGAGCAGTCCACCTGGGGCGGCCCGTTCCTCTGGCTGCGCGGCGCCAACGGCAACGTCCTCCACCACTCCCCCACGACCTGGCAGGCAGAACACGACGGCTACGCACCGGTGACGCACCGCCGTACGGCGACCCTCGACGACACCGTGCTCCGCATCGAAGACACCCTGGACACGACGACCGACGTACGCATCGCCTGGCATCTAGGGCCCGAGGTTGACGTCGACCTGGCCACCGGGCGGCTCGAATGGCCGACGGGCTCGGCCGTCGTCGAGTTGCCGACAGAACTCACGTGGACGACGTACCGCGGCAGCACCGACCCGCTGCTCGGCTGGTACTCACCACGCTTCGGCCACAAGGTCCCCACCACCACTCTGATCGGCGAAGGGACCCTCACCGCCGGCTCGCCCGCGGTCAGCACCTTCCGTTTCTGACCGCGGACGTGTATCAGCCCCCCGCCGTAGGCCCTCTATTACCGGACACAGTTCGGCGTTCATCTGGAGGGGACCGTGAGCGCACAGCAGCTCGATGTGAGGAAGTCGTGGCGGGCGATCCGTCGGCATCGCTGGATCGTGGCAGCCGCGGCGGCCGTGGGTCTGCTCGGCGGGATCGCCTACGGCCTGGCCGTCCCTGCCATGCACACCGCCACCTCCCTGGTCGTCCTGCCACCGCCCGCGGCCAACGATCCCGCCAAGACCGCCACCGCGCCCGGTGTCCAGAGCATCGACACCCAGGTCTACATCGCGGGCAGTGAACCGGTGCTGAAGAGCGCCGGGCAGAACGTCACCCCCGCCCTGCCGACCGAGAAGGTGCGGGACCGGGTGAAGGTCACGGCCGTCACCACCGATGTCATCCAGATCGACGCCCAAGGAACGACGGCGCAGCAGTCGATGCAGCTCGCGAACGCGGTCGCCGAGGTCTACCTGGTGTTCGTGACGACCGATCAGAAGCTGCCGGGCGACCTGGGGAAGAAGACCGGCGCCCGGATCCTGGAGCAGGCGACCACCGCACGGGGCGGGAACATGCTCGTACACCTCGGGATCTTCGGCCTGCTCGGTGCGCTGGCCGGCGCCGTGGCCGGGTCGATCGGCGTACTGGTCAGGGTCCGCGGCGACCGGCGGCTGCGACTGCGCGACGAGATCGCGGACTCCGTCGGACTGCCGGTCCTCGCCTCGGTCTCGTCGTACCGCGCGACCGACAGGTCGGACTGGGCCTACCTGCTCGAGCACTACCAACCGACCGCGGTGGAAGCCTGGAGCCTGCGCAAGACCCTGCACCACCTCGCCCTGGACGTCCGCGACGGTACGCCGGGAACGCTGACCGTGCTGTCCCTCGCAGGCGACGACAAGGCACTCCCCCTCGGCCCGCAACTGGCCGCGCTGGCGAACTCGATCGGCATCTCCGCCGCGATCGTCATCGACGGCCATCAGGAACCGGCGGGCGACCCGGCGCTGACCATCCACCTCGTGGTGGTCGACCGGGAGACGCCGCACCTGGGCGACGCCGAGCACACCGCGAGCACGATCGTCGCGCTCTCGGCCGGTTTCGTGACCGCCGAGCAACTCGCCCGGCTCGCGGTCGCCGCGGCCGCCCAGGATCGCACCATCGACGGCATCGTGGTCACCGATCCCGACCCGACGGACCGCACCACCGGTCGCGTCTCGGCGGCGACCCGGCGGGCGGGCTCACGCTTGCCCACCCTGCTCAGCGGTACGGCGCGGAGGCTCCGATGAGCAACCAGCCGTACGACCGGCCCACGGTCCGCGAACCGCTCTGGGCGGACGACGACGACCTGTTCGACGACGAGCGGTCCGCCTCCTTCCCGCCCGACGCGCTCGTGACGTTCCGGTTCATCCGCGACTCGCTCCGCCGGCACCTGCGGATCTGGCTGGTCCTCGGTCTGGTCGGTCTGGCCGGCGGCCTCGCGTCGATGGTGGTGATGCCCGCGCCGCACACCGCGCAGACCCGGCTGCTGCTGACGCATCGCGACGGCGAGGACGGCACCAAGGCGATGGCCACCGATGCCAGCCTCGCGACCACCCACACGGTCGCGCAACGGGTGATCGACCTGCTCAAGCTGCCGGTGACGCCGGACAAGCTGCTCAAGCAGTACACGGTCGTGGCGTCGACCGACCGGATCCTCGAGGTCACCGCCGGCGCCAAGACCGACGCCGAGGCGGCGAACCTGGCGACCGCGGTCGCGCAGGTGTTCCTCGTCTACCGCAAGCAGCAGATCGCCTTGCAGGACGCACCGTTGACCCGCAACCTGACGGCCGCCCAGAACGAGCTCGCCCTGGCCGAGCAGGGAGTCAGGGCCACGGGCGACGACCCGAACGACATGAAGCGCCCGAACAGCCCCGCGGGCGTCCGGCTCGGCGTGGCGCGGGACCAGGTCCAGTACGTCCGGCAGCAGCTGCTCGACCAGCAGACACAGGCCGCCCGGATGAACAGCAGCCGCGTTCTCGACGTCGCCGCGCCGGTCAGGGTCTCGCTCAAGAAGACGATCGTCATCACCGCCGGGACCGGTCTGATCGCGGGCCTCTTCCTCGGCGTCGGCTTCGTCATCGTCCGCGCGCTGATCTCCGACCGGCTGTGGAAACGGCAGGACATCTCGCACGCGCTCGGAACCCGGGTCCGGCTGAGCACTCCGCGGCCGCGCCGCTGGCGGCTGCTCCCGTGGCCCGCGCTGCTGAGCGACAACCAGCGCCGTGCCCCGGAGAACAAGCTGATCGTGCAGCACCTCGACCATCGGATCGTCCGGGGTGAGCGCCCGACGTCCGCGCTCGCGGTGGTTGCCGTGGACGACGACTACACCTGCGCGCTGGCGGTCGCCTCACTCGCCGTATCGCTGGCCGAGGACGGCAAGCAGGTCCTGGTGGCGGACCTGACCCGCTCGGGCAAGCTCGGACGGATGCTCGGCGTGAAGGCACCGGGGACCCGCGAGTCCCGGTTCAGCGAGCCCGGGCGGCGGATCGACGTACACCTGGCCGACCCCGCCGGCGGACCGGCCGAGGGTGCCTACCTGCGGCTCGGCGAAACCAGCCGTCCGGGCGGGTCGGAGAACGTCGCGCTCGACGCTTCGTGGGAGGTCGCGGACGTCGTACTGACCCTGGCCGAGATCACGCCCGCGCTCGGTGCGGACCACCTGGCCACCTGGGCCGCCCGTGCCGCCGTCGTGGTGACGGCCGGGCGCTCGACCGCGACCGCCGTCCAGGCGACCGGAGAGATGCTGCGACTGGCCGGACTCGAACTGGACACCGCGATCGTGCTCCGCCCGGACCGCACCGACGAGAGCGTCGGCCTCGCCGAGGCGGAGTCCGGCCGCCGGCGCACCGTCGACCTCGAGATGTTCGGCCGATGACCCTCTCCGTCACACCACCCGGTACCAGCTCCGGCCCCCGCTCCGGCCACCGCCTCGCGGTTCGCCCGACGCGGCGGGTCGTCGCCCCGGAGGTACGCCGGCGCCGCCGGGTCCAGCTGACCTGGGCGCTGATGGTGCTGAACGTGATGACGTTCTTCCCCGGCGCCCCGCACCTGCTGCCGATCCCCGGATCGGTCGGCAAGCTGATCGCGCAGGGGGCACTCGTCGGCGCGCTGGTGATGGCGCTGTCCGTGAACCGGCCGCTGCGGGTCCGGCCCAGCGTGTACGTCGTGATCCTGATGACCCTGGCCGTCGAGGCGTTGCTGTCCAGCCTCCACGCGGAGTTCCTGCTCGGCGCGCTGTTCCGGGCCTGCCGGCTGTTCGGCTTCGCCCTGGTGCTGTGGTTGCTGACGCCGTGGTGGACGCGGCGCGACCTCTTGCTGGTCCGTACGCACCTGCTGATGCTGTGGGGCATCGTCGCGTCGGTCGTCGTCGGCCTTGCGGTGGCGCCCGGTCTGGCGATGACCGAGGACCGGCTCGGCGGGACACTCTGGCCGATCCCACCGACCCAGGTGGGCCACTACTCCGCGGTGGCGATCGGTCTCACGATCGTCCTGTGGATGTCCGGTCTGCTGCGGCGCAGCGTGGCCCTGGTCAGCGTGCTGGTCTGCGTCCCGGTCCTGCTGCTGACCCACACCCGGACCGCCCTGGTAGCGGTGCTCGCGGGCGTCACGCTCGCCGGGATCAGCCTGTTCACCGCGCGCTCGCGGGTCCGTAAGGCCTTCGCGATCGGTCTCGTCGTGTTCACGCTCGGCGACCTCACGCTCGGCTCGGTCGTCACCACCTGGCTGGCCCGCGGCCAGGACACCGCCGAGCTGGGGGCCCTGACCGGGCGGAAGGCGGTCTGGGAAGCGATCCTGGCGCAACCCCGGTCGGCGATGGAGGTCCTGTTCGGCTTCGGCCTGTCCAACAAGTCGTTCAACGGCCTGCCGATCGACAGCAACTGGCTCGGCACGTACTACGACGTCGGCCTGGTCGGCTGCGCCCTGACAGTCATGCTCGTGCTGTTCGTGCTGGTCGCGGCCTGGTTCCGGCCGCAGGGTCCGCACCGCGCTCTCGCGCTGTTCCTGGTCGCCTACTGCGTCGTGGCCTCGTTCACCGAGAGCGGCCTCAGCGAGGCGTCGCCGTACCTGCTGGAACTGACGCTCGCCGCGTCGCTGGTGTACTCCACCCCCACCCGTGAAGGACCGCGATGAAGATCCTGATGGTGCACAACAGGTATCGGTCGACCGCGCCGAGCGGAGAGAACCAGGTCGTCGACCAGGAGAGCGCCGCACTCACCGCGGCCGGGCACGCCGTGCGGCACTTCGAGCGGCACAGCGACGACATCGAGGACTGGTCCGCACTCAAGAAGGCGACACTGCCCGGGCGGGTCGTCTGGAGCCGGGCGAGCCGCTACGACCTCGCCCGGGACCTGTACCGGCATCGGCCGGACGTGGTGCACATCCACAACACCTTCCCGCTGCTCAGCCCGTCGGTGCTGTACGCGTGCCGGCAAGCCGAAGTACCCGCGGTGATCACCCTGCACAACTACAAGCTGCTGTGCGCCGGCGGCGACTTCGTCCGTGACGGCAAGGTCTGCCACGACTGCGCCGGCGGCAACCCGCTGAGCGGCGTACTGCACCGCTGCTACCGCGGGTCCGCGCTCGCCACCGCGACCACCGTGCTGAACACGCGCGGCCATCGCGGCAGCTGGCGGAACCTGGTGTCCGCCTACATCTTCATCTCGGAGTCCCAGCGCGAGCTGATGGCCGGAATGGAGTTCGACCCGCACCGGACGTTCGTCAAACACAACCTCGTGCCGTACGACGGACCACCCGCGCGCCGGGCCGAACGCCAGGTGGCGTACGTCGGCCGCCTGGACGCGGCGAAGGGCGCGCCGTTGCTGATGAAGGGCTGGGACGCGTACCGCGCGACCGCCGGCGACGACGCGCTCCGCCTGGTGATCGCCGGCGGCGGGCCGATGCTCGAGGAGGTCACCGCGTGGGCCGCCGACCGGCCGTCGGTCGAACTGCGCGGTCTGCTGAGCAAACCCGACGTGTTCAAACTGATCGGCGAGTGCCGCGCCGTCGTCCTGCCGTCGGAGTGGGAGGAGACGTTCGGGCTCGTGGTCGTCGAGGCGATGGCGGTCGGCGTGCCGCCGCTGGCCACCGCGCACGGGTCCTTCCCCGACCTGATCACCGACGGCGTCGACGGCGCCCTGTTCGACCCGAGTCGCCCGGACGCGCTCGCCGCCCTGCTGCGCGACGTCGACGCCGACCCCGAGCGGTACGCCGGGCTCGGCCGGCAGGCGCGGACGACGTACGAGACCCACCACCGGACCGACCGGAACATCGAGCAACTGCTCGACATCTATCGCTTCGCGGTGGACCACCCGGTCACCGCCCACCGCTGAGCCGAGGTCCCCATGCCCCCCGAATCCCCCGGACGTGCCGCGTGGTTCCGCAAACCGCAGGTCCTTGCAGGCGTCGCGGCACTGGCTGTCGCGGCGCTGGTCACCGCCGACCTCGCCGGCTATCACCTGCACTCCGGACGGCAGGTCGCGACCGGCCCCGGCGTCGCATCCTCCACCGCGGTCACGACACCCGCACCCCCCGCGCCCACCGCACCACCCGCCCGGATCTGCGCCAATCAGAAGGCGCTCTCCGGCCCGGTGTCCGCTCCGCCCGGTGCCGTCGTGGTCACCACCTCGGACAACCTCAACCAAGTCACGCAGGCGCATCCGGAAGGCACCACCTTCTGGCTGACGCCCGGCGTCCACCGGCTCGGTACCAGCCCGTTCGCGCAGGTGATCCCGAAGAACCGCGACACCTACGTCGGTGCGCCCGGCGCGATCCTGGACGGTGCGCGACGGAACCGCTACGCGTTCACGGGCTACGCCACCGGCGTGACGGTGAAGAACCTCACCATCCAGAACTTCGGGCCGGTCAGGACCAACAACGACGAGGGCGTCGTCAACCACGACTCGGGCGTGCGCTGGAACGTGCTCGCGAACACCATCAAGGACAACGCCGGCGCCGGGGTGATGATCGGTGACCACAACGTTGTCCGCGGCAACTGCCTGCAGTCCAACGGGCAGTACGGCTTCAACGCCTACAGCGCGAACAAGGTGGCCGGGATCACCGTCGAGGGCAACGAGATCACCGGCAACAACACCGACGACTGGGAGAAGCTGAAGGGCGGCTGCGGGTGCACCGGCGGTGGGAAGTTCTGGGAGGTCACCGGGGCTGTCGTGCGCGCCAACTGGGTGCACGACAACCACAGCCCCGGTCTCTGGGCGGACACCAACAACACCGGGTTCGTGATCGAGGGCAACTACCTGTCCGGCAACCTGGCCGAAGGCATCATCTACGAGACCAGTTACAACGCGGGCATCCGCGGCAACACCTTCGTCCGCAACGGCCTCGGCAAGGGTCCGGCGAACCACGGCTTCCCGACCCCGGCGCTGTACATCTCGGAGTCCGGCAGCGACTCGCGGGTCCCCGGCGTCTTCAACCAGACCTTCGAGATCAGCGGGAACGTGTTCACCGACAACTGGGCCGGAGTGATCCTGTGGGAGAACGCCGACCGGTTCGCCGGATCGGCAGCCAACACCAGCACCGGCGTGGGCACGCTGGTCAACCCGTCGGTGGTGAACGCCAAGACGTGCACGGCCGCGACCATCCGCGACCAGCCGTACCTGCGTGACTGCCGGTGGAAGACGCAGAACGTGCGGGTGCACGACAACGTGTTCAGCCTGTCCCCCGACAAGGTCTCCCCGATCTGCGGCTTCAGCAGCGGCTGCGGCTTCAACGGCCTGTTCTCCAACTGGGGCACCTACCCCACGTGGTCGCCGTACCAGAAAGCCGTCGTGCAGGACGCGATCACCTATCACCAGGCCAACCGGTTCTTCAACAACACCTACGCCGGACCGTGGAACTTCATCGTCCACGAGCAGGGCAACCGGGTGAACTGGGCCGCCTGGCAGGGTGCGCCGTACGGGCAGGACCAGGACAGCGTGGTCAAGGTTCTCGGGGAGCGCTGACCATGACGGAGCGGGTCGCCGGCGAGCAGATCGCACTGCTCCGCTGCATCGGGTACGCGGCATTCAGCCGGTACGACCGCGACGTCGACATCCTCGACCTGGTCTTCGACAGCCTGGTCGACGCCCCCGGAAGCGAGGGCGTCCGCCGGCTGCGGTTCGCCGGGTACGGCGTCACGCTGGACGTCGACCGCACCGAACTGGGCGTGGAACTGCGGGTATTACCCACCGGGCCAGTCGTGGTGGAAGCCTGCGGCGACAAGGCCACCCGGCTGGTGAGCTTCCTGTTGCGGTGGCCCGCAGGTACACAAAGGCCGGTCCGGACCGCCTGGGTGATGCTTTAGGCGGTCCGGACCGGGTCTGGTGTCTCAGGAGGCAAGTAGCAGTCGGAGTTTCTCCAGGCAGCGGCCGCGGATCGGGCCGATGCTGCCGATCGGGATCCCGATCGTCGCGGAGATCTCGGCGTACGGCGCCGGCGGGTCGGCCATCAGCATGCCGAGCAGCTGCTGCCACCGGTCCGGCAGGCTTTCGAGCGCCCGCCGTACGTCGTCGGCGCGCTCGCCCGCGAGCAGGTCGGCGTCCAGCTCAGGCTGGTCACCGGCCACCTCCTCGAACGCCGTCGCCTCGTAGGTCAGCAGCACGCGCTTGCGGAACGCCAGTACCCGCAGGCATTCCCGGCGCGTGGTGACGACCAGCCAGGCGCCGACCCGGCCGGGGTCGACGCGATCGATGTGTTCGAGCAACCGCAGCCAGACCACCTGCGACACGTCGGCGGCGTCGCTGTCGGTCAGCCGGAAGCTACGGGTCACGGCCCAGACCAGCCGCGCGTAGTGGTCGACCAGCCGGCTCCACGCACCCTGGTCCCCGGACGCGGCGTCGACGACCGTCGTCTGATCGAAGTCCTTAGTAAGCACCGTCGCTCCCCAGGACGGCGCGGGCGGTCTTCCACAGGATCAGCAGATCCAGCGCGATCGACCAGTTGTCGGCGTACCGCAGGTCGAGCCGCATCGACTCTTCCCAGGTCAGATCGCTGCGCCCGCTGACCTGCCAGAGGCCGGTCAGGCCGGGCTTCACGAGCATCCGGCGCGCGTCGTCGAGCTGGTACTGCGCCACCTCGGCGGGCAGCGGCGGACGCGGGCCGACCAGCGACATGTCCCCGCGGAGCACGTTCACCAGCTGCGGCAGCTCGTCGATCGAGAACCTCCGTAGGTACCGCCCGATCCTCGTCACCCGCGGGTCGTCGCGGAGCTTGAACAGGATCCCGTTGCCCTCGTTCAGCGCGTGCAGCTCGGCCTTGCGTTCCTCGGCGTCGGCCACCATCGTGCGGAACTTCAGCATCCGGAACTGCTCGCCGCCGCGGCCGACCCTGGTCTGCCGGAACAGCACCGGACCGCGGCTGGTGAGCTTCACCAGCACCGCCGTCACCAGCAGTAGCGGCAGCAGGGCCAGGATCAGCAGGCAGCCGACCACCCGGTCGAAGATGTTCTTCAGCACGTGCGGGCCACCGCTCACCGACGGCCGCTCCAGGTGCAGCAGCGACAGCCCGGCGACCGGCCGGATCGAGATCCGCGGACCGGCCACCTCGACGATGCCCGGCGACACGATCAGCTCGACGCCGCGCTGTTCCAGTGCCCAGGACAGCTTCCGCAAGGAATGCCCGGTGAGCTCCGGGTCGGCGGCCACCGCGACCACCTCGACGTCCCATTCGTCGACGGCCTTCAGGATGTCCATCTCGGCACGGCCCAGGCGTTCCGGCCCGGGCTCGTCCGGCGTGTCGCCGCGCGGCAGGCAGCTCGCGACCACGACGTACCCGTCGGTCTTCCGCTCCTCCAGGTGCCGGTGCAGCGTGGTCACCTGGTCGTTGCGCCCGACAACGAGTACCCGGCGCATGCAGCGGCCGGCGAACCGGCGCCTCGAGATCTGCCGGTGCAGCACCCAACGCGCGAACATCGCCGCGAAACACGTCATCGGCACCGCCAGCACGACGAACCCACGCGCCACCTGGCTCTTCGTCGCGTACGACGTCACCGCGACCAGCGCGGTCAACGCGACGGCGGCCCGGATGATCGACCGGAACTCCTCCGGCCCGGTGCCGAAGTACCGGCTCTCGTAACCCCGCTCCAGCGCGACACACACCAGCCAGGCGATCGGCAGCGCGACCCCGAGCAGCACGTAGCGGACGTCGATCTGGGCACCGAACCGAACCACGAGCGCCAGCGAGACACCGAACAGCGCCGCTCCCAGGTCACCCGCGAGCGCCGCCCACCGGTACTTCGCGACCCAGCGCGCCTCGGTGAACCGTGCCGCCCGCGGCACGACCGCCGGTATCTCTTCCGGCACCACCCAGACCGGCCGACGTCGTTCCCCCGACGGCGCCGGCCGTAGATCAGCCGGATCGGCCAACCCCTCGGACATGACAAATTCAGTCACGCACAGTCACCCCCCACAGGTGAAAAAACCGAACCCCGTGACCAACCCACACCCCGTCACGGACCTCGTCCAACGCCGCCCCCACAACGGCGTGAACCAGAGAGTACTACGTGGTCGCGGCGGAGGACAGCGCCTGACGCGAGTGTTTACCGCGGAGCAACCCGACTCCCAGGTTCCGTAAAACAAAGACCTCCGGGAGCCCGAATTCGGGTTCCCGGAGGTCTCAAACGATTACTTCAAGTGACCAATCGCCGGGTCGGAGGCTTTGGTCGCCGAAGGTTCGTCAGCCGGCGATCAGGCCGTCGCCGCTGATCAGCTCGCGCATCTCGGCGAGCGAGCTGTCCGACGGGGGCAGGATCGCGTCGGAGTCGTGCAGCTCGTCGTCCGGCACCTTCTCGCCGGAGCGGACGAAGTCCAGCAGCGCGGCGAAAGCGGTCTGGTACGCCGCCTCGTCACCGGACGACACGGCCTTCTCCAGGTCGCCGTCGACCGCGTTGAGCGCGTCCAGCTTCTCGTCGGCCAGTCGCCACTGACCTTCACCCATGATGCGAACGATCACCGAACATCTCCGTCCTGAGGTCGCGCCGGCTCCGAGGCAGGTTGAGCTGCCGGCTGCTGCACTGGCTGGGCGGCCTGCTGGGCCTCACCGGAGAGCTCCTTGGGCGTGCTGCTGCCGCCGGACAGCTGGGCCTTCATCGCGGCCAGCTCGTTCTCCACGTCGGAGCCGGACGACATCCGGTCCAGCTCCAAGGTGATGTTGTCCTTGACCGTGCCGCTGGCGTCGTCGAGCGCGCCGGAGGCGAGCAGCTCGTCGATCGCGCCGGCCCGGGCCTGCATCTGCTGGGTCTTGTCCTCGGCGCGCTGCACCGCGAGGCCGACGTCGCTCATCTCCTCGGAGATGCCGGAGAACGCCTCGTTGATCCGGGTCTGCGCCTCGGCCGCGGTGTAGGTGGCCTTGATGGTCTCCTTGCGGGTCCGGAACGACTCGACCTTGGCCTGCAGCCGCTGGGAGGCGAGCGTGAGCTTCTCCTCCTCACCCTGCAGCTGGGCGTGCTGGGTGGTCAGGTCGTCGATCTGGCCCTGCAGCCCGGACTTGCGGGTCAGGGCCTCCCGGGCCAGGTCCTCGCGGCCCATCGAGAGCGCCTTCTGCGCCTGCTCCTGGAGCTTCGCCGACTGGGACTGCAGCTGGGACGCCTGCAGCTCCACCCGCTTCCGGCTGGTGGCCACGTCGGCCACGCCGCGGCGTACCTTCTGGAGCAGCTCGAGCTGCTTCTGATACGAGTAGTCAAGGGTTTCGCGAGGATCCTCGGCCTTGTCCAGGGCGGAGTTCGCCTTGGCCTTGAAGATCGTCGACATCCGCTTGAAGATGCTCATCGATATCCGTACCCCTTCTGTGCCGGCCTGACGACCCGGCGTGCGTACAGTCCACCCTATGTCCCACCGGGTCACCACACCATCGGGACAGGCCCCGATAAAGTAGTAGGAAGGTCCGGGGACCACCCCGACGCGTCCTGCCCTGCGAATGAGGTTCTGACCCCGTGTTCCGTCGTACCAAGTCTGAGACAGCTACCACCGTACCTGCCGAGCCCCAGGGCAAGCCGGGCGGCAAGGGACGGCCGACCCCGAGCCGCAAGGAAGCGGAGGCGGCCCGGAAGGCGGCGTTCAAGAAGCCGCGGAACCGCAAGGAGGCCTCGGCGATCCGCCGGGACAAGATGCGGACCGAGCGGGCCAAGATGCAGTCGGCCATGCAGACCGGCGACGACCGGTACCTGCCGGCCGCCGACAAGGGCCCGGTCCGGCGGTTCGCCCGGGACTACGTCGACGCCCGGTACTCGGTGATGGAGTTCGCGCTGCCGATCCTGCTGGTGGTGTCGCTGGTCGGCGTGGTGTTCTCGCCGCAGTTCCCGTGGCTGGCCGGGATGGTGAACCTGCTGTTCCTGTTCATGATCCTGCTGATCGCCGGCGACTGGTTCCTGCTCACCGCGGGGCTGAAGAAGCAGATCGCGATCAAGTTCCCGAAGGAGTCCACCAAGGGCATCGGGTTCTACGCGGTCCGGCGGACCATGCAGATGCGCCGCTGGCGGCTGCCCAAGCCGATGGTGAAGCGCGGCGAGAAGCCGTCCTGATCGAGGCGAGTTAGGGTCGGACCATGGACTTCCGCTATCTGGGCAACAGTGGTCTCAAGGTCAGCGAGATCTCGTACGGCAACTGGCTGACGCACGGCTCGCAGGTGGAGAACGAGCAGGCGAAGGCCTGCGTCCGGGCCGCCCTGGAGGCCGGCATCACGACGTTCGACACCGCCGACACCTACGCCAACACCAAGGCGGAGTCGGTGCTCGGCGAGGCGCTGGCCGGCGAGCGCCGCGAGTCGCTGGAGATCTTCACCAAGGTGTATTGGCCGACCGGTCCCGGCGGACCGAACGACACCGGCCTGTCCCGCAAGCACATCCACGAGTCGATCAACGGCTCGCTGAAGCGGCTCGGCACCGACTACGTCGACCTCTACCAGGCGCACCGGTTCGACACCGAGACGCCGCTCGAGGAGACGATGGAGGCGTTCGCCGACGTCGTCCGGCAGGGCAAGGCGCTGTACATCGGGGTCTCCGAGTGGACCGCGGACCAGCTCCAGGAGGGTCACCGGCTGGCCCGTGAGCTGCGGATCCCGTTCGTCTCGAACCAGCCGCAGTACAGCATGCTCTGGCGGGTCATCGAGGGCGAGGTCGTCCCGGCGTCCGAGGAGCTCGGGATCAGCCAGGTGGTGTTCTCGCCGATCGCGCAGGGGGTGCTGACCGGCAAGTACCTGCCCGGGCAGCAGCCGCCGGAAGGCTCCCGGGCCACCGACGCGAACGGGTCGAACTTCATCAAGCGGTTCCTCACCGACGACGTCCTGACCCGGGTCCAGGAGCTGAAGCCGCTGGCGGCCGAGGTGGACCTGTCGCTGTCCCAGCTGGCGATCGCCTGGGTGCTGCAGAACCCGAACGTCGCCTCGGCGATCATCGGCGCCTCCCGGCCCGAGCAGGTCACCGAGAACGTCAAGGCCTCCGGCGTCACGCTGGACGAGGGCCTGCTGAAGCGGATCGACGAGGTGCTCGGCCACATCGTCGAGAGGGATCCGGCGAAGACCGTGCAGAACGCCCCGCAGAAGCGGCCGAACTCGTGAGCTGGAGCTGGCGGTTCGAGACCGCGACCGGCGCGCTGGTCGACCCGGGTGAGGTCGGCGGCGCGGAGTTCTCGGCCCAGGGCGACGCCGAGAGCTGGCTGGGTGAGACCTGGCGGGACCTGGCCGACCGCGGCGTCGGTCAGGTGTACCTGCTGGAGGACGGCCGTGAGGTGTACGGCCCGATGAGTCTCTCCTCGGCAGAGTAGAGTTCGCTCGAACCAACAAGCCTGCGTCACAGGGAAGCCGGTCCAAGTCCGGCGCTGACCCGCAACCGTAGGCCACCGCACCTGGTGGCAAGCCGGAACACTGTGACGCAGGCAGTCAGGCTCAACTACCCGCCGTGGTCCGCGGGTGGAGCCCCTACCCTGCCGGTGCAGGCGGGACCTCCTCCACCGGGCTGCGGCCCGACCGAGGAACACCACCATGACTGCACATCGCCGGACCCTACGACTGGTCCTCAGCCTGCTGGCGGGTCTCCTGCTGGCTGGGACCGTTGCCACCAGCGCCCGAGCCGAGGACGGCTACCGCTTCTGGGGCTACTACCAGTGGACCAACGGCCAGTGGGCCTTCTCACAGAAGGGCGCCGACGCCACCGTCCCGGCCGACGGGGCGGTCGAGGGCTGGCGGTTTGCCGTCGGCGGCGCCAAGCCGCGGGTGCCGCGGGCGGCCGGCGACTTCGCCGCCGTCTGCGGGAAGACCCCGGCCGAGACCGGCAAGAAGCGCGTTGCCCTGGTCGTCGACCCGGGTACGCCGGAGGACGCCGTGTCCGGCGAGACCCCCGGCCCGGCCACCGGGACGTGTGTGGTGACCGCCACGACCTCGACCGGCGCGCAGATCCTGGCCGCGGCCGGGCCCGACCGGATCGAGAAGGGCCTGACCTGCGGGATCAACGGGTACCCGGCGAAGGGCTGCGGCGACCAGGTGAAGAACATCAAGGTCCCGGCCACCGACCCGCCTGTCACGCTGGAGATCAAGTCCGCCGTGGGCTCGACGGCCGCCGCGCCGGCGTCGTCGACGTCGAACAGCAGCAGCGGTACGCCGTGGACCGGCATCATCATCGCGATCATCGTGGTCGTGCTGCTGGCCGGCGGCGGGTTCTTCCTCAACCGTCGGCGCGCCGCAGCCAAGTAGATGCGCGCCGTACACCACCCGACACTCCCCCGGGCGCTCCACCCGGGGGCCTGGTGGTTGTGGGCGCTCTGTATGGCTGTGGCCGCCAGCAGGACGCGTAACCCGGTGCTGCTGGTTCTCATCCTCGCGGTCACCGGTTTTGTCGTGGCTGCGCGCCGCAGTGACGCGCCCTGGGCGCACAGCTTCACGGCGTTCCTCAAGCTGGGTCTGCTGGTGATTGCGATCCGTGTGGTCCTGCAGGCGTTGCTGTCGACCCGCTCGCAGGGCAACACGGTGCTGTTCACGCTGCCGCAGGTCCCGTTGCCGGACTGGGCCGCCGGGGTGAAGCTCGGCGGTCAGGTGACGGCCGAGGCACTCATCACCGCTCTGTACGACGGCGGCCAACTGGCCGTGATGCTGTGCTGCGTGGGCGCGGCCAACGCATTGGCCAGCCCACGACGGCTGCTGAAGTCGTTGCCAGGAGCCCTCTACGAGATGGGCGTCGCCTGTGTCGTGGCGCTGACCTTCGCACCACAGTTGGTGACGGACGGCCGTCGTATCCGTGGTGCCCGCCGGCTGCGCGGCCGTACCCGCGCGTCCTTCCGTACGACGGCCATGCCGGTCCTGGAGGGCGCACTGGATCGTTCGGTGGAGCTGGCGGCTGCGATGGACTCCCGCGGGTACGGGCGTACGGCGCAGGCTCCTCGTAGTCACCGTCGGCTCACGGCGTTGTGTGTGCTGCTGGGGCTGCTGGGGATCCTGCTCGGTGTCTACGCGTTGCTGACCGACTCCATGGCGTTTCCAGTCTCAGCCGGTGCACTGGTGGCCGGCGTACTCCTGGCAGTCGCGGCCATGGCTGTCGGACGTCAGCGGGTCAGCAGGACGCGGTACCGGCCGGATCCGTGGGCGTTGCCCGAGTGGCTGGTCGTCGCGGCCGGTGTGGTCGCCGCCGGTGTCATGGTGACCGCGGCGGTGCGCGGCGTGGACGGACTGCTGCTGGCGGGCCCGTTGGTGGTCCCACCAGTACCTGTGCTGCCGGTTGTCGGCGTACTGATCGGACTGGTGCCCGCACTCGCTGCACCACCGTTGAAGAGGGGCGCCGCATGATCGAGTTCGAGCGGGTGAGTGTGACGTACGACGGGGCGCGCGAGCCGGCGCTGCGGGACGTGAGCTTCACGGTGCCGGAGGGTGAGCTGGCGTTGGTGATCGGACGCACCGGCTCCGGCAAGTCCACGTTGCTGCGGGCAATCAACGGGCTGGTGCCGCACTTCACCGGCGGCACGCTCGCCGGGCGGGTGCTGGTCAGCGGGCGGGACACCCGCGAGTACCGGCCGCGGGACCTGGCGGACGTGGTCGGAATGGTCGGGCAGGACCCGATGGCGGGGTTCGTCACCGACACGGTCGAGGACGAGCTGGCGTACAGCATGGAGTCGCTGGGCGTGGCGCCGGACGTGATGCGCCGCCGCGTCGAGGAGACGCTCGACCTGTTGGGGCTGGCCGACGTACGCGACCGGGCGCTCACCTCCTTGTCGGGCGGTCAGCGGCAGCGGACCGCTATCGGAGCGGCCCTCACGTCGCATCCCGCCGTACTGGTGCTGGACGAGCCCACGTCGGCGCTGGACCCGCAGGCTGCCGAGGAGGTACTGGCTGCCCTCCAACGGCTCGTCCACGACCTGGGCGTCACCGTGGTGATGGCCGAGCACCGCCTGGAGCGGGTGATCCAGTACGCCGACCGGGTGATCGAAATACCGGGTGGGGGTGCCGCCGTGTCTACAGGACTGCCCGCGGAGCGAATGGTGACCGCACCGGTCGCACCGCCCGTGGTGGAGCTTGGCCGGCTGGCTGGATGGTCACCGCTCCCCCTGTCCGTACGAGATGCACGACGCGCGGCCGCGACCCTGCGATCCCGCTTGGCCTCCCCGCCGTCGCGTACTGCGGGACCGTTGGGGGCCGAGCTCGCCCACTGCAAGGATCTCGTGGTGGGCTACGGCGCCGTCACAGCACTGCGTGGTGTTTCCGTCGGCGTCAAGGCCGGCGAGGTGGTCGCGTTGATGGGCCGCAACGGCGCAGGCAAGTCCACCCTGCTGAACGCCCTCGTAGGCATCGTCCCGGCCCGTTCCGGTACGGCGGTTGCCGCCGGCGCGGACCCACGACGTACCAAGCCGAAGCAACTGGTCAAGGCAGTCGGCCTGGTGCCGCAGGAGCCGGCTGACCTGCTGTACGCCGCTACGGTCGCGGACGAGTGCGCCAGCGCGGACTCGGACTTCAAGGTGCCCGCTGGTAGTTGCCGGGCGTTGCTGGAGCGGCTCGCGCCGGATGTCGCGTTGGACATGCATCCGCGCGACTTGTCGGAAGGACAGCGGTTGTGCTTGGCGCTGGCCGTCGTACTGTGCGGCGCTCCGCCGCTGCTCTTGCTGGACGAGCCGACACGTGGGCTCGACTACGGCGCGAAACGGCGGCTCGTGGCGATTCTGCGCGAGCTGGCGGCTGCTGGGCATGCGGTGGTGCTGTCGACACACGACGTGGAGATGGTGGCCGAGGTCGCGACCCGGGTGATGGTGCTCGCGGACGGTGAGCTGGTCAGCGACGGCCCGACGGCCGAGGTGATCGCGGGGTCGCCGGCGTTCGCACCGCAGGTCGCGAAGATCCTTGCGCCGCTGCCGTTCCTGACGGTCGGAGAAGTCGCCGACGCACTGGATCGTGCTTCATGAACCTGATCCGGCTGAAGCCCCGCAGCACGGTCGCATTGCTGGTCGCCTCACTCGTCGGCGTACTGGCGTTCGCCTGGCCGTTGTTCTTCCGCACGCCCCAGGCAGGCGCGGCGGCGATCGGTCACACCACGGACGCCCCGTGGCTGTTCGTGTTGCTGCTGCCCTTGCTGGTGGCCGTCGTACTCGCGGAGCTCTCCGAGGCCGGCATCGACGCGAAGGTGATCTCGCTGGTCGGCATGCTCGCGGCGGTCGGCGCTGCGCTGCGGGCGCTCGGCCCTGGTACGGCGGGGCTCGAGCCCGGGTTCTTCCTGCTGGTGCTGGCCGGGCGGGCGTTCGGCGCCGGGTTCGGGTTCGTGCTGGGTGCGGCGTCGTTGCTGGGCGGGGCGTTGATCAGCGGCGGGGTCGGGCCGTGGATGCCGTTCCAGATGTTCGCGTGCGCGTGGGTCGGCTGCCTGGCCGGGTTGCTGCCGCGGATCGGCGGTCGGCTCGAGCTGCTGCTGCTGGCGGCGTACTCGCTGGTGTCCGGGGTGCTGTACGGGATCATCATGAACCTGTGGTTCTGGCCGTACGCGACGTTCGGGAGCGACTTCTCGTTCGTGCCGGGTGACGCGCTGGCCGAGAACCTGCACCGGTACTTCCTGTTCGTGGTGGCGACGTCGCTCGGGTGGGACATTCCGCGCGGGATCCTGTGCGCGGTGCTGGTGCTCGTGCTCGGGCGGCCGATCCTGAACGCGTTCCGGCGGACGGCCCGCAAGGCGGCGTTCGAGGCGCCGGTGGTCTTCGAACCCGGGAGGACGAATGGGTGAGCGTACGTTGGTGCTCGGCGGGGCGCGCTCCGGCAAGTCGATCGCGGCCGAGCGACTGCTGGCCGACGTACCGGACGTCGTGTACGTCGCCACCGGCGGAGACGACTCCGGCAACGCCGAATGGGCCGACCGGATCGCCCTGCACCGCTCGCGCCGCCCGGAGTCCTGGGGCCTGGCCGAGACCATCGACCTGGTCCCGCTGCTGGAATCCCCCGGCCCGCCGCTGCTGATCGACTGCCTCACCCTGTGGCTGTCCCGCACCATGGACGCCACCGACGTCTGGTCCGACCTGACCCGCGCCACCGTCGTCGACCAGCACCTCGCCGCCCTGGCCGACGCCTGGTCCGCCACCCCTCGCCGCGTAGTTGCCGTTAGCAACGACGTCGGATCCGGCATCGTCCCCGCCGACCCCGGTACCCGCCTCTTCCGCGACCTGATGGGCCGCCTCAACACCACCATCTCCCTGGCCTCCGACCAAGTCCTCTGGACCATCGCCGGCCGCACCATGCCACTCACATGAGCACTTTGACCGATGGGTTGCGGCTCTCGTTCGGGACGCTGACTGTTCTTCCGGCAGGGGTTCCGCGGCGGGTGGATCGGGTGGTGGGCGGGTGGGCGATGGTGTTGGCGCCCGCCGCCGGTGTGGTGATGGGTGGGATTGCAGCCGGGGTGGTCGCGCTGGTGCAACTCGTGCGGCCGGACGCGGGGTTGCTGGCGGCGGTGCTCGGAGTTCTCGTCGTCGCCGGGTTGTCGGGTGGGCTGCATCTGGACGGGTTGGCGGACTACGCCGATGCGCTGGGATCGCGGCGAGACCGCGAGCGCATGTTGCAGATCATGAAGCAGAGCGACATCGGCCCGTTCGGGGTGGTCGCGATCGCCGGCGTCCTGCTGCTCGACGTCGCCGCGCTGACGGCGTGCGTACAGGCGGGCTTCGGCTGGCAGGCGATCCTCGTCGCCACCGTCGCGAGCCGCCTCACCCTCCCCTGGTCCTGCCGTACGTCGATCCCCGCCGCCCGCCCCGACGGCCTCGGCGCCGTCGTCGCCGCCACGATCCGCCCCGCTACCGCGACCCTCACCACAGCCCTGGTCCTCGCCGCAACCACCACCCTCACCTGGCTCCAACCCGCATCCCCCACCTCGCTCCAACACCCGACCAGCACCCCACCAGACGCGAGCGCCTGGCAGCTGATCGGCGTCGGCAGCGCCGTCCTCCTCGCGGTCGTCACCAGCCTTCTCACCAGCCGTCAGGCGACCAAGAAGCTCGGCGGAACTACCGGTGACGTACTGGGCGCCACCGTCGAACTGGCCCTCCCGGTAGCCCTCGTCGCCCTCGCCCTGACCGTGTGAGCGCTCACCTCCACCACGCTGTCCCCGCGGTGGTCTACTGTCGCCGATGGAACGATCAAGTGGGGTAGTGACGGCGAGGTTGCGACTGATGTTCATGGTTCACGACCGGTGGGCGGCCGGGTACGCCCCGCGATCCGTTATCTTTATGTAATGAACGCAACCCGTCCGGCCCCGGGCTCGCAGGCTTCGCTGCGCGAAGCCAACCGTGCGCGCGTTCTCGATGTCGTCCGGCAGCACGGCCCACTCACCCAGGTCGAGATCGCGGCCGCCTCCGGCCTCTCCGCGGCCACCGTGTCGAACATGGTGAAGGAGCTCGACCAGACCGGCATGGTCGGCCTCTCCCGGAGCATCCGCAACGGCCGCCGCGCCGTCCTGGTGTCACTCGCCTCCGGCGGCGGCCTGCTGGCCGGTGTCGCGTTCGGCGAGCGCGACGTCCGGGTCGCCGTCGCCAACGGCTCCCGCGAGATCCTCGCCCAGCAGCTGATGCCGTTGCAGGCCGACCACGTCGCCGACGAGGGCATGGAACGCGCCGCCCGGCTGCTCGCGGACCTGGCCGAGACGGTCAGCTCCGGCGTCGAGGACATCTCCGCGATCGGGTTCGGGCTGCCGATGCCGGTGGACGCGATCAGCGGCGAGGCCGGGTCGGACGCCGTACTGCCCGGCTGGCGCGGCGTGAACGTCACCGACGCGATGTCGGCGTACCTGCGGGCCCCGGTCGCGCTCGACAACACCGCCAACCTGGCGGCCCTCGGCGAGCTCCGGGCCGGCGGCCTGCGCGGTGTCCGGAACGGCTGCTACCTGAAGTTCTCGTACGGCGTCGGCGCGGGGATCGTGATCGACGGCGAGGTCTACCGCGGCTCGGCCGGTACGGCGGGAGAGATCGGCCACGTCACGATCGACGAGAACGGCCCGATCTGCCGCTGCGGGAACCGCGGCTGCCTGGACACGTTCGTCGGCTCCCGCGCACTGATCAGCAGCCTCGCCGCCTCCCACGGACCGCTGCGGCTGAAGGACATCGTGCACCGCGCGCTGGCCGGCGACCTGGGCTGCCGCCGGGTGATCGAGGACGCCGGCCGCCGGGTCGGCGTCGCCGTCGCCGGCGTGGTGAACCTGCTGAACCCGGAGGCGATCGTGGTCGGCGGCCTGCTCGCCGAGGCCGGCGAACTGATCCTCGGCCCGCTCCGCGAGGCGCTCGACCGGTGCGCGATCCCGAGCGCCGCCGCGACCGTCGAACTGCGGCCCGCCGAGCTCGGCGACCGGGCCGACATCGTCGGCGCGATCCACCGGGCGTCGATGCTGACTCATGCCAATATCTCCATTTCTTGAATTCAAGTCTTGACGTCAAGGGCTGACCCGGCTTGACTGCGGGCAGGCCAAATCGGCCTGTCCCGTCAAGGAGCCGCCACATGTCTCTCTCCGCATTCCGTCTCGTCGGCCTCGGCATCGCCGTGTCGGCCCTGGCCACCTCGCTGGTGGCCTGCGGCAAAGACAACTCAGGCGACTCCGGCAGCAAGGGCGACGCCAAGAAGATCGCGCTGCTGCTGCCCGAGTCGAAGACCACGCGGTACGAGGCCCTCGACCGCCCGCTGTTCACCGAAGCGCTGAAGGCCGCCTGCGCGAAGTGCGAGCTGATCTACAGCAACGCCGACCAGGACGCGTCCAAGCAACAGCAGCAGGCCGAGGCGGCACTCACCCAGGGCGCGAACGTCCTGGTCCTCGACCCGGTCGACGGCAAGGCTGCCGCCGCGGTCGCCGCCTCCGCGAAGGCGCAGAACGTCCCGGTGGTCGCGTACGACCGGTTCATCGACAAGGCCGACTACTACGTGTCGTTCGAGAACGAGGCCGTCGGCAAGCTGCAGGCACAGACCCTGGTCGACACCCTCAAGGCGGCCGGCAAGACGTCCGGCAACATCGCGATGATCAACGGCTCACCGACCGACCCGAACGCGGCCGAGTTCAAGAAGGGCGCGCACAGCGTGCTGGACTCGAGCGGGTTCAAGATCGCCGCCGAGTTCGACACGCCGGACTGGAGCCCGGACAAGGCGCAGGCCTGGATGGAAGGCCAGCTGAGCGCGATCAAGAACGGCCTCGTCGGTGTGTACGCCGCCAACGACGGCACCGCGGGCGGCGCGATCGCGGCGCTCAAGGGCGGCGGCGTGAAGCCACTGCCGCCGGTCACCGGGCAGGACTCGGAGCTGGCCGCGATCCAGCGGATCGTCGCCGGTGACCAGGCGATGACCATCTACAAGGCGGTCAAGCCCGAGGCCGAGGCCGCCGCCAAGGGCGCGGTGGCGCTGGCGAACGGCGGCAAGCCGGAGTCCACCACCGACAAGAACGGCGTACCGGCAACGATTCTCGACCCGGTCGCGGTGACCAAGGCGAACATCAAGGACACCGTGGTCAAGGACAACCTGTACAAGATAACCGACATCTGTACGGCGTCGTTCGCCGCGGCGTGCGCCGCCGCCGGACTCTCCACCAACTGACCGCCCCGCGGCGTTGCCCCCGTCGTGAGGTGCGGGGGCAACGCCGGTCTTTTCAGGTTCCGGAACCGGCAGAGCCTGTTCCCACCGGCCGCCCCGCCGGATCATGGCCTGAAATCCAAGCCCAGGAGGCTGATCGCGTGACTGTTACCCCGGCTCCCCTCGACGTCGGTGCCGGCACGGTGCTGCGGCTGGAGGGCATCTCCAAACGCTTCGGCGCCGTCCAGGCCCTGAAGAACATCGAGCTGGACGTCCGGGCCGGCGAGGTCCTCGCGCTGGTCGGTGACAACGGCGCCGGCAAGTCCACGCTGGTCAAGACCATCGCCGGCGTCTACACCGCCGACGACGGGACGATGGTCTTCGACGGCCGCCGGGTCCGGGTCGGCAGCCCGGCCGAGGCGCAGCAGCTCGGGATCGCCACCGTGTTCCAGGACCTGGCGCTCTGCGACAACCTCGACGTGGTCGCGAACCTGTACCTCGGCCGCGAGCTGCGCACCGCCGGCGCCCTCGACGACGTCGAGATGGAACGCCAGTCCTGGGACCTGCTCCGGCAGCTGTCCGCGAAGATCCCGTCGGTGCGGATCCCGGTCGCCAGCCTGTCCGGCGGCCAGCGGCAGACCGTCGCGATCGCCCGCAGCCTGCTCGGCAAGCCCAAGGTCGTGATGCTGGACGAACCGACCGCGGCTCTCGGCGTCGCTCAGACCGCCGAGGTCCTCAACCTGGTCGAGCGGCTCCGCGAGCGCGGTCTCGCGGTGATCCTGATCAGCCACAACATGGCCGACGTGATGGCGGTCGCCGACCGGGTCGCGGTCCTGCGGCTCGGCCGGAACAACGGCGTCTTCGTGGTCAGCGAGACCCGGACGCAGGACATCATCGCCGCGATCACCGGCGCCGAAGACAACGCGGTCTCCGCGCGCGCGATGCGCCGGAACCCGGAGGAGGGTCCCACCAGATGAGCATCCAGGGATCGGGCACCCGCCCCCAGGACACCGTCGGTACGGCGAACACCCCGGAGCCGGACGGCGCCGCCGGGCTCCCCGCCGACCTCCAGGACGAGCGGCTGATCGCGAGCCACGGGCTCAGCGGCGCGATCGCCGCCTTCACCGCGAGGCTCCGCTCGGGCGACCTCGGGTCGGTCCCGGTGGTGATCGGGCTGATCATCATCTGGGCGGTCTTCCAGATCGCCAACAGCTCGTTCCTGTCCAGCCGGAACCTGGTCAACCTGACGCTGCAGACCACCTCGGTCGGCGTGATCGCGCTCGGTATCGTGCTGGTCCTGCTGCTCGGCGAGATCGACCTGTCGGTCGGTTCGGTCAGCGGCTTCGCGGGCGCGGTCGTCGGTGTCACGTTCGTCAACAAGGGCTGGCCGCTCCTCGTCTCGTTGCTGATCGGCATCGTGCTCGGCGTGCTGGTCGGGCTCTTCTACGGCCTGCTCTACACGAGGTTCGGCGTACCGAGTTTCGTCATCACGCTCGCCGGGCTGCTCGGGTTCCTCGGGTTGCAACTGCTGGTGCTGGGCAAGGACGGCACGATCAACCTGCCGTACGACTCCGCGCTGGTCGGGTTCGCGACCCGCAGCTTCCTCTCCCCTGCCGTCGCCTACGGGCTGGTCGTCGTGGTCGTGGCGGTCTACACGCTCACCCGGCTGCAGAGCCGGAAGGCCCGCCTCGCCGCCGGGCTGTCCGCGGCGCCGACGTCGTTCATCGCCGTCCAGGCCGCCGGCCTGGCGGTCGTCCTGCTCGTCCCGGTCGCGATCCTGAACGGCGACCGCGGCGTCTCCTCGATGTTCCTGCTGTTCCTGGCACTCGTGGTGGTGGCCGACTTCGCCGTCCGCCGGACCCGCTGGGGCCGGTCGGTCTTCGCCGTCGGCGGCAACGTCGAGGCCGCACGCCGGGCCGGCATCGACGTCCGGGCGATCTACCTGTCGGTGTTCGCCGCCTGCTCCACGTTCGCGGCCCTCGGCGGGATCCTGGCCGCGGCTCGGCTGGTCGCGGTCGGCCAGGCCAGCGGCGGTACGGACACCAACCTGAACGCGATCGCCGCCGCGGTCATCGGCGGCACCAGCCTGTTCGGCGGCCGCGGTTCGGCGTACTCCGCGTTGCTCGGCGCGCTGGTGATCATGTCGATCTCCAACGGCCTCGCACTGCTCAGCCTGGACTCCAACGTCCGCTACATCGTCACCGCCGGTGTCCTGCTGATCGCGGTCACGATCGACTCGCTGAGCCGCCGCTCCCGCCAGGCCCACGGCCGGGCCTGAGCCGGGAAACCTCTCAGGTTCGGGGCGGTACGACCCCCCGGGGAGGTTAACGTCCTGGACGGGCTAGTTGCCTTAAGCATCTAATTCGACCAGGATCGAAAGGTTTGACAACGATGAAGTGGAAGATTCCGGGGACCCGTCGTACCCGGGCGCTCGGTGCGGGTGCCGTCGTGACCACCGCGGCGCTGGTCGCGGGTGGTGTCGCGGTCGCGAACAGTGCCGGTGCAGCGACGACCTCCGCGACGGCGACGTCGTACCGGACGCAGCTGATCGAGATGCGCACCGCCGGCGCGAAGGGTTACTTCTACACCGCGAACCAGGCCGAGTACCTGCGCGCGCAGAAGCTCGGCTTCAAGTTCACCGGCCAGGTCCCGGGGTACGTCGCGAACACCGCGATCCGCGGCACTGTCCCGGTGTACCGGCTGCGGATGAAGTCCGGGTCGTCATACCTGCTGTCGATCTCGACCGCCGAGCGGAACAAGCTCGCGTCGTCCGGCCAGTGGGTGTACGAGGGTGTCGTCGGCCGGATCCCGCTGGCCGCCGCGGCGGACCGGACCAAGATCTACCGGGTGTCGAAGAACGGTGTCGGCTGGCGGGTGATGCGCACCGCCCAGGCGGCCGCGTACGTGAAGGCCGGCTGGCATCTGGACGGCTTCATGGGCTACGTCTGGACCCACAAGTAGGCACGTGCAGATGAGAAAGCCCCCGTCGCCGTTGACGGGGGCCTTCTCCGCTTCTCAGCAGGTCACGCGGTGGCGGCGGTCAGGTCGACCTTCGGCTCCGCGAAGTGGCAGGCGGCCGTGTGGCCCTCGGAGGACTGCGGCTTGATCTCCAGCAGCGGCTCCTGGGTGGCGCAGATGTCCTCCGCCTTCCAGCACCGGGTCCGGAACCGGCAGCCGCTCGGCGGGTCGATCGGCGAAGGTACGTCGCCGACCAGCCGGATCCGCTCCTTCGGCGGGACGCCGCGGATCGTGCCGAGGTCCGGCGCCGCCGACAGCAGCGCCTGCGTGTACGGGTGCTGCGGCGCGTTGTAGATCTGGTCCCGGCTGCCCTGCTCGACGATCTTGCCGAGGTACATCACGGCAACCTCATCACAGAAGTGCCGGACCACGCCGAGGTCGTGCGCGATGAACACGAACGCGATCCCGAGATCGCGGCGCAGGTCCTCGAGCAGGTTCATCACCTGGGCCTGGATCGACACGTCCAGCGCGGACACCGGCTCGTCGGCGATGATCACCTCGGGCTCCACGGCGAGCGCCCGGGCGATCCCGATCCGCTGCCGCTGGCCGCCGGAGAACTCGTTCGGGTACCGGTTGTGGTGCTCCGGGTTCAGGCCGACCCGCTCCAGCAGCTCCTGGACCCGGTCGAGCTCCTTGTTCCGCGGCACCAGGTTGTGGACGCGCAGTGGCGTACTGATGATGTTGCTGACCGTCTGCCGCGGGTTCAGCGAGCTGTACGGGTCCTGGAAGACGATCTGCAGCTGCCGGCGGAAAGGACGCAGGTCCCGTTCCTTCAGCTTCGCGATGTCGGTGCCCTTGAACACGATCTCGCCGGACGTCGGGGTCAGCAGCCGGGTGATCATCCGGCCGGTGGTCGACTTGCCGCAGCCGGACTCGCCGACCAGGCCCAGGCTGGCGCCGGCCTTCAGCTCGAAGCTGACGCCGTCGACGGCCTGGACGACCTTCTTGGTCCGGGCCAGGCCGGCGGCCTCCTTGATCGGGAAGTGCATCTTCAGGTCGCGGACCTGCAGCAGGGTCTCGCCCTTGGCGGCCGGCTTCGCGACCGCGTCGACGGGACGGGTTTCGTCGCTCATCTCTCTCCTCGATCCCCTCGTCAGCCCAGTCTCGGCGCGACCTCGGTCTCGTACACCGAGACCTTGTCGTGCAGGTGACAACGGGACGTGTGCGCACCGGCGCCGTCGACCGGCAGCAGTTCCGGCAGTTCCGTCGTGCAGAGCTCGCCCTTGACCCGGTCCTTGTACGGGCAGCGCGGGTTGAACGAGCAGCCGCCCGGCAGGTTCAGCAGGCTCGGCGGCAGGCCCTTGATCGGGCGCAGCCGCTCGTTCGCCGCCGACACCGTCGGGATCGACTCGAGCAGGCCCCAGGTGTACGGCATCCGCGGGTTCGCCAGCACGTCCTCGGCGGTGCCGTACTCGACGCAGCGCCCGGCGTACATCACCAGGACGTCGTCGGCCATCTCGGCGACCACACCCAGGTCGTGGGTGATCAGCACGATCGCGGAGCCGAACTCCTTCTGCAGATTGTTCAGCAGGTCCAGGATCTGCGCCTGCACGGTGACGTCGAGCGCGGTGGTCGGCTCGTCGGCGATCACCAGCTTCGGGTCGTTGATCAGGCTCATCGCGATCATCGCGCGCTGCCGCATACCGCCGGAGAACTCGTGCGGGTACTGGCTGAACCGGCGCGGCGGGTTCGGGATGCCGACCAGTTCGAGCATCTCCAGCGCACGCTTCTTCGCGACGTCCTTGGAGACCTTGTGGTGCACCCGGTACGCCTCGACCAGCTGGTTGCCGATCGTGTACAGCGGATGCAGCGAGGACTGCGGATCCTGGAAGACCATCGAGACCGCGTCGCCGCGGATCTTCATCAGGTCGTTCTCGCTGAGACCGACGATCTCGTCGCCGCCGACCCGGATCGAGCCGGTGATCCGGGTCCGCTTCCGGTCGTGCAGGCCCATCACGGCCATGCTGGACACGGACTTGCCGGAACCGGACTCGCCGACGATCGCCAGCGTGCGGCCGAGCGGGACCGAGTAGCTCAGCCCGTTCACCGCGCTGACCAGTCCGTCGGCGGTCGGGAACTTCACCGCCAGGTCCTCGACCACCAGGTACGGCGTCTCGCCGCTCGGGTTCATCGCCGACTGCCGGCGCTCGCGCGTCGCGATCGACGGGCCGCGCTTGGCTGCCTCTGGAGCGTCCGCCGGGGTGGCTGCGTCCTCGGCCATGCTGTCCTTCCGGTCTTCGGGTACTGGTGCGCTCATGCCAACCTCACCCGCGGGTCGATCAGGCTGTAGCCGATGTCCACCAGCAGGTTCATCACGACGATCAGCACGGACGCGACCAGCACGGTGCCCATGATCACCGGCAGGTCGTAGTTGTTCAAGCTGTCCAGCACCAGCACACCGAGACCGGGGAGGTCGAAGATCCGCTCGGTGAAGATCGCGCCGCCGAGGCTGCCGGCGACGTCCAGGCCGAAGATCGTCACGACCGGGATCAGCCCGGAGCGCAGTGCGTGCTTGTAGGTGACCATCCGGTCGGACAGGCCCTTGGCCCGTGCGGTCCGGATGTAGTCCTCGCTCAGTGTCTCGACCATGGAGCCACGGGAGTATCTGGCATAGGACGTGCAGTTGTAGATCCCCAGCACGAGCCAGGGAGTTATCAGTCCGGCGACCCATTTGCCCGGATTCTCCGTGGGTGGTGTCCACTCACCGCGCGGAAGGATCGGATACAGCACGGTCAGGTACAGCGCGACCATCAGGGCCACGATGTAGTACGGCACCGAACTGACCACCAGGGTGGTGCTCATCAGCGCCCGGTCGCCGAGGGTTCCGCGTCTCTTGGCCGCCATCGATCCGACGAACACGCCGATCGTCAGTACCAGGACGGCGTACCCGAGGACGAGCGACAACGTCACCGGGAACCGGGACTTGATCATGTCCGTGACCGGACGGTTGTTCTTGAACGAGAAGCCGAGGCACGGCGCGTCGCAGTGCTGCTTGACGCCCGCGGTGGTGAATTCGCGGCCGGTGAAGATCCCGCCGGTGTACTCGACGAACTGCTCGACCTTGGGCCGATCGAGATGCAGGTTCTTCTTGATCTCGTTGTAGCGCTGCGTCGTGCACTGGCGCTCACCGCAGATGGCGCCGGCAGGGTCCGTCGGCGCGATGAAGAACAGCGCGAAGGTCGCGATCAGCGTTGCCAACACGACACTGAGCGCGCTGACCAGGCGGCGCGCCACGAAATAGAGCACGGGATCGACTCCTCACCGATCGGCGTGGTGCCCGGACTTTTGGTCCGGACACCACGCCACCTTCAGTGGATCAGTACTTCGTCAGAACGGACTTGTCAGGACGGCTGCTTCAGGAACATCGAGGTGAACTCGGGCATGCCCTGTGTCGGGTCGTTGATCGCGTGCCCGATGTTCGTGCCGACCGGGAAGTTGCTGGAGCTCCAGTACAGCGGCAGCACCGGCAGGTACTTCTCCAGGATGTCCTTGTCGACCTTCGACCATTCCTTCAGCTGCTCGTCCGGGGTCTTCGCGGTGACCGCGTCGATCTCGGCGTCGAGCGCCTTGTCCTGCAGCTGGCCGACGCTGTTGCCCAGGGCAATCGCGTCCGACTTGAACAGCACCGGGAACCAGCTGGTGCCGCTCGGCCAGTCGGAGCACCAACCGGCGGGGGTCTTGCCGATGTTCACCGGAGCGTTCTGGTCGCCGTTGGCCGCACGGATCTTGGCCTTCGGGAGACCGACGGCGCGGACCTTGAAGCCGGCCTTCGTGAACATCTGCGTCCGGAGCTGGTTGACCTGGGTCGAGATCTTGTCGTCGATCGAGTAGTACCAGCTGAGCTCGAAGTTCGACTTGCCCAGCTTGGCCAGGTCGGACTTGACCTCGGCGGCCACGGCGTCGTCCTCGGCGCCCTTACCGGTACCGGTCAGGCCCGGCAGCTCGTACTTCTGGAAGCCCGGCACGGCCGGCGGCAGGATCGTCGACGACGGCGGGTCGTCGTTCGGGTTCAGACCGGCGACCTTGCGCCACGCGTCGTACGGGTACGCCTTGGCGATCAGCTTGCGGACCTCCAGCGGAATCTTCCGGGTGTCCATGGTGTACATGATCGAGCACGGCGACTCGCCCTTGACCAACTGCGACTGGTCCTTGACCTCAGGCAGCAGCGAGACGTCGAGGTTCGAGTAGCTCAGCGCGCTCGCGTCCGGACCGCTGCTGGCCAGCACCTGGCGCTGGGCCTTGATCAGGTCCTGGCCGAACTTGAAGTCGAAGCCGTCCACGTACTGGTGCCGCACCGGGTCGGTGTTCGGGTCCCAGTTCGGGTTCTTGGTGAGCTTGAGCTCGGTGCCCACGACGTTCGACGCGACCTGGTACGGGCCGGTCACCATCGGCTTCAGCTCGTAGTTCTTCTGGGTGTCCTTCGCCTTCGGGATCGGCGCGAACATCGGGAAGGCCGCGTAGTACGGCAGGTCGTCGAACTTCTTCGCCAGGTGGATGACCAGGGTGTGGTCGTCCGGCGTCTCGACGCCCTTGTAGTTGTCGCCGCCGGCGACGTACGGGCCCTTGTACTTGTCGCCGTCCAGGAAGAACGTCTTCTGGTACGTCGGACCGTCCGTGAACAGGTCGGTCGCGAAGGACCGCTTGATCGCGTACGCGTAGTCCTCGGCCTTGACCGGGGTGCCGTCCTGGTACTTGATGCCCTGCTTCAGCTTGAAGGTCCAGGTCAGGCCGTCGTCGGACTTGGTGCCGAGGTCCTCGGCGAGGTCCGGAACCAGGACCGGCTTGTGCTTGTCGCCGTCCAGCCGGTACTGCGTCAGGCTCCGGAAGAACAGCTTCTCGATCTGGTTCCCGTCCACGTAGTACGTGTCGGTGCTGTCGAAGGTCGACGGCGTCACGTCCGAGAGGACGGTGATCGTGCCACCCTTCTTCGCGCCGTCGACGTCAGGGGCCGGGCCCTTGGCAGTGGGGTCCGTAGCCTTCTCCTGGGCGCCGCCCAGGTTGCTCCCACCACTGTTGTTGCCGCTGTTCGACGACGGGCTGCCACAAGCCACGGCGGCCAGCATGACCGTCGCCGCGACCGCGGTTATCCGTTTCCACTGCATGGTCGGGTTTCTCCTTTTCTGCCGCTGGGGCAATCGCCGAACTACCGGCGAGTCTTGGGGTCGAAGGCGTCCCGGACCGCGTCTCCGAGCAGCGCCAGGGCAAGCACCAGACCGGTGATGCCGACGACGGGCAGCCAGAGGTACAGCGGGTCCGCCTTGAACCAGTTCGTGGCGACGGCGATCGTCTGGCCCCAGGAGGGCTTCGGTTCGACCAGTCCGACACCGAGGAAGGACAATCCGGCCTCCGCCGTGACGTACGCGGGCAGCGACAGCGAGGCCGAGATGACGATCGGGGCGACCAGGTTCGGCAGCAGTTCCTTGAACAGCACCCGGCGGGTCGGGACGCCGATCGCCTTGGCGGCGAGCACGAACTCGCGCTCGCGCAGCGAGAGCACCTCGCCCCGGATGATCCGGGCCAGTCCGGCCCAGCCGAAGAACGCCAGCACGAAGATCAGGACGTAGAAGCGGATGTTCGCCTGGTCCTCGGGGGTCAGGTTGAACGAGCCGCCGCGCATCGACTCGACGATCGGCACCAGCGCGATCGCGAACAGCAGGTACGGCAGGCTCAGCACGAAGTCGATCAGCCAGGAGATCACCCGGTCGACCCAGCCGCCGAGGAAGCCGGCCAGCAGGCCCATCACGACACCGACCGCCGTGCCGACGACGGTGGCCACGAAGGCGATGATCAGCGACGGCTGGGCGCCGTACACCCAGCGGGCGAAGTTGTCCCGGCCGGTCTTCGGCTCGACGCCGAACCAGTGCTGGGCGTTCGCGGAGATCGTCGGGTAGCCGAACTCGTCCACCAGCTCGGGGTGGAAGGTACCGATGTCCTGCCCCTCGATCTTCGTCAGCAACGGCGCGAAGACCGCGATCAGGATGAAGAACAGGACCACCGACGCACAGACCACCGCGACCCGGTCCTTGCGCAGCCGGTCGAACGCGATCCGGCTCGGCGACTTGCCGTGCGGAGTAGCCGCCGTACGGGCCGGCTCCGCCGACGCCGGGTGATCTTCGACTCCTACGCTCGAGTCGGGCGACCCAATACTCATTCGCACTCCGTCAGTTCGTCGGCCGGATTTCGGTCCGTTGATCCGGCACATATCGGTGGATAGCGTGCCGAGCCTTTGCTCTCTGGCGGGCTCGCGTCAAATCCCCTTGACAGCCGAATACCCCGCAACCGGGCGCTAGCCTGCCTGACACTGTGACACCAAACCAGCGGTGCTTGGCACCAGTGCACAAATCGTTACCGGAACTGGTACTCGAACGGAACATTTGCCCCGTTTCGTCACCCTGCGCAGTCAATCCTTCGCAAAACGCGTCGGCACAGCACCGACAGTGGCCATTTTGTGCCAGGTTCTTACGGAGGGTGACGATCGGACGCGTTCGGTGGCAGTGGGTGTCTACGGCCGTCTAACGCACGTGCACCGTCACGAACGGAGGTTTCACGACCTCGAAGATTTCCTGCCGGCCACGGATGTCGACGATCACCTGATCGCCTTCTTTCACCGCCGCGTCGAGCAGTGCCAACGCGACGCCTTTTTTCAAGGTCGGAGAGAACGTGCCCGAAGTCACTTCGCCCAGAGTTCCACCCGATTGGTCCAGAACGGTCATGTGCGGCCGCGGAATACCCCGGCCGGCCGCGCGCAGCCCGCGGAGGATCCGGGCCGGACCCTGTTCCTTCTCCGCGCGCAGGGCGGCGTCGCCCCAGAAGTGCTCCTTCTTCCAGCCGACGGCCCAGCCCGAGCGGGCCTGGACGGGCGTGATGTCCGGCGAGATGTCCTGCCCGTGCAGCGGGTAGCCCATCTCGGTCCGCAGTGTGTCCCGCGCCCCCAGTCCGGCCGGGACGATGCCGTACTGCTCGCCGGCCTTCAGCAACGCGTCGAAGACCGCCACCGCGGCCGCGTTCGGTACGACGAGCTCGTACCCGCGCTCACCGGTGTAGCCGGTGCGGCAGACCACTACCGGCGTACCGCCGAAGTCGGCTGTGGCGAAGGCCATGTAGTCGTGGCCGATGGGCAGGCCGACGGCGGAGACCACCTCGTCGCTGTTCGCGCCCTGGACCGCGAGGATCGCGTAGTCCTCGTGGACGTTCGTGACCTCGACGCCGTCCGGGGCGTCCGCCTGTAGCAGCCGGACCACCTCGGCGGTGTTCGCCGCGTTCGGGATCAGGAACACGTCGTCGTCGGCGTGCAGGTACGCGATCAGGTCGTCGACCACTCCCCCGCGCTCGTTGCAGCACAGCGTGTACTGTGCCTGTCCCGGCGCGATCTTGCCGAGGTCGTTGGTCAGGCAGGCGTTCACGTACGCCGCGGCGCCCGGGCCCTTGACCGTCGCCTTGCCGAGGTGGCTGACGTCGAAGACGCCGACCGACGTACGCACCGCCGTGTGCTCGGCCACGACGCCGCTGTACTCCAGGGGCATCTCCCAGCCGCCGAACTCGGCGAACTTCGCACCGAGCGCGACGTGGCGCTCGTGCAGAGGGGACTTCTTCAAATCGGACGACTCTGTCATGCAGCGGAACTTACCGGACGCGTAGCATGCTCAGGCAGCTTGCACGTACCGTCACGACCGGCCATCTGAGGCGCCGGTCAAGGAGGACTGAGGATTTCGTGACCACCATCACCCTGAGCAAGTCAGATGCCGCCGGCGTCAAGACCGACGCCCTGGTCATCGGCGTGGTCAAACTCGGCGGCGGCGTCACCCTGCCGGCCGGCACCGAGTCGCTGAACGCCGCGTACGGCGGGAAGCTGGTGGAGGTGCTGACCGGCCTCGGTGCCACCGGGAAGGCCGGCGAGGTGACCAAGGTCCCCGGGCCGAAACCGGGCAAGTCGGCGACGCTGGTCGCGGTCGGTCTGGGCGCGGCGCCGGACGGTTCGCTGAAGACCGAGGACCTGCGCGCCGCGGCCGGCGCCGGGGTCCGCGCGACGAAGACCGGACAGTCGGTCGCGTTCGCCCTGCCGACGCCGGACGCCGAGTGCGTGCGGGCCGTCGCCGAGGGGGCACTGCTCGGCCGCTACGCGTTCACGGCGTACAAGTCCTCGGACAGCAACGAGGCGCCGGGCAACCTGACCGTGCTCACCGACCTCGCCCGGAACAAGGACGCCAAGGCCGCGCTGGAGCGCGCCCAGGTGACCGCCGAGTCCGTCGCGCAGGTGCGCGACTGGGTCAACACCCCGCCGTCGGACCTGCACCCGGTCGAGTTCGCCGCGGACGCGGTCAAGCTCGGCAAGGAGTTCGGCGTCAAGGTCGAGGTGCTCGACGAGAAGGCGCTCGCCAAGGGCGGGTACGGCGGCATCCTCGGCGTCGGCCAGGGCTCGGCGAACCCGCCGCGGCTGGTCCGGCTGACGTACACGCCGAAGAAGCCGGTCACGCACCTGGCGTTCGTCGGCAAGGGCATCACGTTCGACTCCGGCGGCCTGTCGCTGAAGACGTCGACCGGCATGGTGAGCATGAAGTCCGACATGGCCGGCGCGGCCGCGGTGATCGGCGCCACGCTCGCGATCGCGCGGCTCGGCCTGCCGGTGCAGGTGACGACGTACGCCGCGATGGCCGAGAACATGCCGTCGGGTTCGGCGGCCCGGCCGTCGGACGTGCTGACCATGTACGGCGGCAAGACCGTCGAGGTGCTGAACACCGACGCCGAGGGCCGGCTGGTGCTCGGGGACGCGCTGGTCCGGGCGTCCGAGGACGCGCCGGACCTGATCGTCGACGTGGCCACGCTGACCGGCGCCTGTGTCGTTGCCCTGGGCACCAAGGTGGCCGGCGCCTTCGGGAACACCGACAGCGCCCGGGACCGGGTGGTGGACGCCGCGGTCGCGTCCGGCGAGGCGATGTGGCCGCTGCCGATCCCGGCCGAGATGCTGGACAAGCTGAAGTCGCACTCGAAGGTCGCCGACCTGGCGAACATCACCGGCGAGCCGTGGGGCGGCGCGCTGGCAGCGGCCGCGTTCCTCGGCGACTTCGTTGCCGACGGCATCGACTGGGTGCACCTGGACGTGGCCGGACCGGCCTTCAACGACGGCGCCGCCGGCGGCTACACCCCGACCGGCGGCACCGGCTACGCCGTCCGCACGCTGATCGAACTGGCCGCCTCAGCCGGCTGAGTAACGGATCTCCAGCATCACGCAGCCGGTCTCCGTCGTGTACGGACCGTGCGGCATCCCCGGCGGCCGGCAGGCGTAGTCGCCGGGGTGGAAGGTCTGCTCGAGGGTGCGGTCGGTGAGCTCGCCCTCGAGCAGGTACACCTCTTCGACGTACTCGTGCCGGATCACTTCATCTGTGCTGGTCCCAGGCGCCCAGCGTGCGAGCCTGGTCAGCATCCCGTCCGGGCCTTGGCTCAGCACCCGCTCGGCGACCCCGCCGCCGGTGTCCACCCATTCGACCTGGCTGCTCGGGGAGAACTCCCGCTGTTCTTTCATCGATCAGTCCCAGGCCGGCGCCAGTTCTTCGACGTCGTACCTGATCCGGCTGCTCACACCCCGCGGATCCGTCAGCTCCACCCGCCACCCGTCCCCGAACTGATCCACGCCCGCGATCATCGGGATCGTCCCGCTCAGCAACACGGTCCCCGGCACCAGCCGGTCCCCCAGCTCCCTGATCCAGTACGCCGGCGGCAGCAGCTGTCCGAGCGTCCCGTCCTGGATCAGCTCCTCGCGCTCGCCGTGCCGGACCCAGGCCCGCAGCGTGAACTTGTCGAGCTCGTCCTCGACCTCCGCGAGCCGCCAGGCCACGTCGCCGAGCACGTCCGGCGCCGACTGCTTGCTCCAGGCGACGCCGTGCACCTCGAGCGCGCGATCCGTGTGGTCGCAGGCAACCGTCAGCAGGTAGTCGTCCGGCGTGACGACCAACGCCCACTCCGCCTCCCCGGAGGTCTGCGCGTGCGCGACCTGCACGGTCCCGGGCCGGCCGACCAGGGACGCGGAGAGCGGGTAGAGCGTCGGCACCCGGTTCGGCGCCGGTACGCCGAGTGCCGCGAGCTCGTCGACGTGGTGCCGGACCTCCGCGGTGTTGCGGCCGGCGTACCCGGCGTTCAGCGCGTAGCGCACCGCGACTTCCCGGGCGCTCCCGTCCGGTAGCTCGAATCGCATGGATTCCTCCTCAGGTCTTGCGTGAACACGTCGTATACAACGAGTATGTAGCAACCCCACCCTGGAGGTCCACCCGATGCCTACTGCTGACCCTGACCGCCGCGGGCTCGTGAAGGCGTTCGCCGCGAGCCTGTCCGGCACCTCGCTGGAGTGGTACGACTTCGCCGTCTACTCCTCGGCCGCCGCGCTCGTCTTCGGCGACGTCTTCTTCCCGGGCAGCGAGCCGCTCACCGGGACGCTGCAGGCGTTCGCGACGTACGCCGTCGGGTACGTCGCCCGGCCGCTCGGCGGTATCTTCTTCGGCCGGCTCGGCGACGTGATCGGCCGCAAGCGCGTGCTGGTCGCGACGCTGCTGCTGATCGGCGTGGCCACGTTCTGCATCGGGATCCTGCCGACGCATGCACAAGCCGGTGCCCTGGCGCCGACACTGCTGGTCGTCCTCCGGTTCGCCCAGGGCGTCGGTGTGGGTGGCGAGTGGGGCGGCGCGGTGCTGCTGAGCAGCGAGTTCAGCAAGCCGGATCAGCGCGGCTTCTGGGCGTCGGCCGCGCAGGTCGGGCCGCCGCTCGGGACACTGCTCGCCAACGGAGTGCTGGCGGTGCTGGCGGGTGTGTTGTCCGCGGACGCGTTCCTGAGCTGGGGCTGGCGGGTCGCGTTCCTGCTGTCCGCCGTACTGGTTGCCTTCGGCCTGCTGATCCGGACGAAGCTCGAGGAGACGCCCGTGTTCCGCGAACTGGAGGCACGCGGCGAGCGCCCGGCGGCCCCGGTGTCCGAAGTACTGCGGAACGAGACGCGACCGCTCGTCGCGGCGATCCTGGCGCGCGTCGGACCCGACGTGCTCTATGCGATGTTCGCGGTCTTCGTCCTCACCTATGCGACCAAAGACCTGGGCATGAGCCGCGGCCAGGCCGTTGCCGCGGTTCTGGTCGGCTCCGGTTGTCAGGTCGCGCTGATTCCGCTGTCCGGCTGGCTGTCGGACCGGTACGGGCGTCGTACCGTCTATGCGATCGGTGCTGTCGGCGGAGCGGTCTGGAGCGTCGTGTTCTTCGCCATGGCGTCGTCACTGGCGACGCTGCTGCCGGGTGTGGTGATCGGGCTGCTGTTCCACTCACTCATGTACGGGCCGCAGGCAGCGTTCGTGTCGGAGCAGTTCACGGCACGGCTGCGCTACACGGGCAGCTCGCTCGCCTACACGTTCGCGGGCGTCATCGGTGGTGCGCTGGCGCCGCTGGCGTTCACGTACTTCCTGGCGAAGACAGGCTCCGGCTACGCGATCGCGACGTACATCGTGGTGGCTTGTGTGATCACCCTGGTCGGGTTGCGGCTCGGCCGGGCTGTACAGGACGAGCCGCAGGACCTGGTTGTCAGCCGTGCATGAGAAGCGCGCCCGTGGAGTCCAGGTGGCTGAGGATCGCCTTCTCGGCCGCGTTGGGCTTTCCGGCCGCGAGACCGTCGACGATCGCCTGATGCTCGGCAACGACCTCTTGCCTTCTGGTCGCGCTTCGTTGCAGGGCAACCAGCCCCAGTACGACGTGCTTGGCGCGCAGGTTGTCGTACAGCCGGCCGAGCACCGAGTTGCCGGCCGCCTCGACCAGCAGCGCGTGGAACTGGCTGTCCAGCTCGATGAACTGCTTCGCGTCGCCGTCGCCGACAATCTCGCGTTGCTGGTCGAGCACCGCCGACATCGCCGCCACCGGAGTGCTCCCGGCCGCCATCGCGGTCGTCGCGGCCCAGCACTCGATCACGCCGCGGGCCTGCATCATCTCCGCGATCTCCCGGCCCGGCACCGGCGCAACGAACGCGCCGCGGTGCGGGACGAGCTGCACCAGGTCCTCGGCGGCGAGCATCAACAGCGCCTCCCGGACCGGCGTCCGCGAGATCCCCACTTCGGTCGCGACCGCCTGCTCGTTGATGAACGTCCCCGACACCGCCGGGTCGCTCAGCACGACCGCCCGCAGGTGCTGGTAGGCGCGGTCCCGCCCGGAATCCCCACTCAATTGCATACCTCATGTATACAGTCTCGGAGGTCCTGATGACAGTCCTGCACGTGGCGGCGGCCCAGCTCACCGCCGGCCCGGATCCGGTCGCCAACCTTGCCACGGCGACCGACGCGGTACGGCGTGCGGCGGCCGCCGGGGCCGAACTGGTCGCGCTCCCCGAGGCCACGTCGGCGTGCTTCGGCACCGACCTGGCGACAGTGGCCGAGCCGCTCGACGGACCGTTCGCGACCGGGTTGCGGAAAGTGGCCGCGGACCTCGGGATCGTCGTGGTCGCCGGCCTGTTCGAGCCGGCCACCGACGGGCGCGTGCACAACACCTTGCTCGCCACCGGCCCGGGCGTCGAGGCGACGTACCGGAAGATCCACCTGTACGACGCGTTCGGCTCGCGCGAGTCCGACACGGTTGCGCCGGGCAACAGCCTGGTCAGCTTCGGTTACCGCGGGCTGACCGTCGGGCTGGCGACGTGCTACGACCTGCGATTCGCCGGCCAGTTCACGGAGCTCGGGCGACTCGGGGCGGACCTGGTCGTCGTACCGGCGTCGTGGGGTGCGGGACCCGGCAAGGAAGAGCAGTGGGACCTGCTCACCCGGGCCCGGGCCGCGGACGCGCAGGCGTACCTGCTCGCGTGCGACCAGGCGTACGTGCCGCCGACGGGGACCGATCCGCTCGGGATCGGGCGGAGCAGCCTCACCGGGCCGCTCGGCCAGACCCACGCGCGGCTCGACGGCGCCGCCGGAATCCTGCACGCGACAGTCGACACGGACGTGGTCGCGTCGGTCCGGGCCCGGGTGCCGGTCCTCTAGCCGCGGCCGTTCTTCTTCATCCGGGCGTTGTACTCGCGCATCCGGGGCGGGTAGCCGACCACGGCCGCGTCGTACGACGGGATGCCGAGCCGGTTCGCGAAGTCGTGCGCCCACTTGACCGACGGGACCCGCCGACGGGTCCACTCGCCGTCGATGGCGACCAGCAGCAAGGTGTAGTCGGTGACCGCCGTCTTGGGCTCGACGAAGCCTTCGACGCCCTGGCGGCTCTGGGCGAACTCCCGCAGGTGCGCCTGGTCCGGGGCGTCCGCCCGGCGCATCGTTCCGGCCTTCCGCCGGCGACCGAACCACTTCATGACGCCAAGTGTCCACTATGTGTGCAAGTCGGCCCCGGAAACCTGGATAACGGTTGCGCCCGATCGCCGTCGGCACGCCGGACCCGGCCCGGGCGTGGATCCGCGGGTTATCGGTGAAAGGATGGCGAGGGGCGGGGCCCGCGATCCGGGACCGCCTGCTTCGACCGGACCCACGGAGGAACCTGTGACTGACGCTGGTACGACGTACGACCTGGTGATCCTCGGCGGCGGCAGCGGCGGTTATGCCGCCGGACTGCGGGCCGCGACGCTCGGCCTGTCCGTGGCGCTGATCGAGAAGGACAAGGTCGGCGGCACCTGTCTGCACCGCGGCTGCATCCCGACCAAGGCGCTGCTGCACGCCGCCGAGGTCGCGGACTCGGCGCGCGAAGGCGAGCAGTTCGGGGTCCGGACGACGCTCGAGGGCGTCGACATGGGCGGCGTGAACAAGTACAAGGACGGCGTCGTCGAGCGGTTGTTCAAGGGTCTGCAGGGCCAGCTGAAGGCACGCGGCATCACGGTCATCGAGGGTGAGGGGCGGCTCACCTCGCCCACCACGGTCCAGGTCGGCGACACGACGTACACCGGCCGCAACGTGATCCTTGCCTCCGGCTCCTACTCCAAGTCGCTGCCCGGGCTGGAGCTCGACGGTCACCGGGTGATCGCGAGCGAGCACGCGCTGACGCTCGACCGGGTGCCGGAGTCCGCGGTGGTCCTCGGCGGCGGCGTGATCGGGGTCGAGTTCGCGTCCGCGTGGACGTCGTTCGGCACCCGCGTGACGATCGTCGAAGCGCTGCCGCGACTGGTCCCGGCCGAGGACGCCGACTCCTCGAAGGCGCTGGAGCGAGCATTCCGGAAGCGGAAGATCGCCTTCAAGACCGGTACGCCGTTCGAGTCGGTCACGGTGACCGACTCCGGGGTGCAGGTCCGGGTCGCGGGCGGCGAGGTCATCGAGGCCGAAGTACTGCTGGTCGCGGTCGGGCGTGGCCCGAACACCGCCGGCCTCGGGTACGAAGAGGTCGGCGTGGCGCTCGACCGCGGGTTCGTGACCGTCGACGCGACGCTGCAGACGAGCGTGCCCGGCGTGTACGCGGTCGGCGACATCGTCCCGGGGCTGCAACTCGCGCACCGCGGGTTCCAGCAGGGCATCTTCGTCGCCGAGCACCTCGCCGGCCTGTCACCGACGCCGATCGACGAGTCCGGCATCCCGCGGGTGACCTACTCCGAGCCCGAGGTCGCCTCGGTCGGGCTGACCGAGGAGCAGGCGCGGGCGAAGTACGGCGAGGTCGACGTCCTCAACTACCCGCTCGGCGCGAACGGCAAGTCGCAGATCCTCAAGACCTCCGGTTTCGTGAAGCTCGTCCGCGCCCGCGACGGCGCGGTCGTCGGCCTGCACCTGGTCGGCTCGCGTGTCGGCGAGCTGATCGGCGAGGCGCAGCTGATCTACAACTGGGAGGCGTACCCGGCCGACGTCGCGCCGCTGGTGCACGCCCACCCGACCCAGAACGAGGCCCTCGGCGAGGCACATCTGGCGCTGGCCGGGAAACCTTTGCACTTCCATGACTGACCCTGCTGGTTCATCCCAGTAGGTTGGGGTCGCAGGAGCGCTGAGGATGGCCGTGACCCGGATCCCGCGCGCTCCGGCGGCACCGTAGGCTGACACTCGACCGATCAGACGAAGGAGCAACGACCGTCATGCCGACCTCTGTATCCCTGCCGGCCCTCGGGGAGAGCGTCACCGAAGGAACCGTCACCCGCTGGCTCAAGCAGGTCGGTGACACGGTGGCCGTCGACGAGCCCCTGCTGGAGGTGTCGACCGACAAGGTGGACACCGAGATCCCGAGCCCTGTCGCCGGCACCCTGCTGGAGATCAAGGCCGCCGAAGACGAGACCGTCGAGGTCGGCGCCGAACTCGCCGTCATCGGCGACGCCGGCGAGGCCCCCGCCCCCTCCGCCGACACTCCCGCCGCTGAGGCCCCCGCTGCGGAGGCCGCCGCGGACCCAGCGCCCGCTGCCGCTCCGGCTTCTGCCCCGGCTCCGGCTTCTGCCCCGGCTCCGGCCGCCGCGCCGGCTGCTGCTGCCCCCGCGGCCCAGGCCTCCGACGCTCCTTCCGCGGCCGCCGCCGACTCGACCCAGGCAGAGTCCCCGGCCGCCGAGACCAACGCATCCCAGGCCGCATCCGGTACGTCGGTAACCCTGCCGGCGCTCGGCGAGAGCGTCACCGAGGGCACCGTCACCCGCTGGCTGAAGCAGGTCGGCGACGACGTAGCCGTGGACGAGCCGCTGCTCGAGGTCTCCACCGACAAGGTGGACACCGAGATCCCGAGCCCGATCGCCGGCAAGCTGCTGGAGATCAAGGTCGCCGAGGACGAAACCGTCGAGGTCGGCGCCGAACTGGCCATCGTCGGCTCGGGCTCCGCCACCCCGGCCGCCGCACCCGCCGCAGAGTCCCCGGCCCCCGCCCAGGCTGCCGCGCCCGCCGAAGCCCCAGCCCCTGCCCAGGCTCCGGCTCCTGCCGCTGCCCCGGCTGCCCCGGCTCAGGCCTCGGCTCAGGCACCTGCTCCGGCTCAGGCACCCGCCCCGGCTCGGTCCGCTCAGGCACCCGCCCCGGCCGCCGCACCCACTCCGGCTCCTGCCGCTGCACCGGCTGCTGCTTCGGCGCCGGCTGCTCCTGCCGCTTCGGCCCCTTCCCCGAACGGCGCCGCCACCGACGGCCCGAACTACGTCACCCCGCTGGTCCGCAAGCTCGCCGCGGAGCACTCCGTCGACCTGAACGCGGTACAGGGCACCGGCGTCGGCGGCCGCATCCGTAAGCAGGACGTCATCGCCGCCGCCGAGGCCAAGAAGGCCGCCGCGGCCTCCGCGCCCGCCGCCGCTCCGGCCGCGTCGGCGCCCGCCGCTGCACAGGCGCCGGCAGTCAGCCCGCTGCGCGGTACCACCGAGAAGATGAGCCGGATCCGCAAGGCGATCGCCGCGCACATGGTGAACAGCCTCAAGGTCTCGGCCCAGCTGACCACGGTGGTCGAGGTCGACGTCACCGAGATCGCCAAGCTGCGGAACGCGAAGAAGGCCGAGTTCGAGGCCCGCGAGGGCACCAAGCTGTCCTTCCTGCCGTTCTTCGCGCTCGCCGCTGTCGACGCGCTGAAGCAGTACCCGAAGCTGAACGCGTCGATCGACGAGGAGAAGGGCGAGATCACGTACCACGCCGCCGAGCACCTCGGCATCGCGGTGGACGTGGAGCGCGGCCTGATGGTCCCGGTCGTGCACAACGCCGGCGACCTGAACATCGCCGGCCTGGCGAAGAAGATCGCCGACCTCGCCGACCGCACCCGCAACAACAAGGTGCTGCCGGACGAGATGGCGGGCGGCACGTTCACCATCACCAACACCGGCAGCCGCGGCGCGCTGTTCGACACCCCGATCCTGAACCAGCCGCAGGTCGGCATGCTCGGGACCGGTGCCGTGGTGAAGCGCCCGGTCGTCATCACCCACCCGGAGCTCGGCGAGACGATCGCGATCCGGCAGATGGTGTACCTGGCGCTGACCTACGACCACCGTCTGGTCGACGGTGCCGACGCGGCCCGGTACCTGACGGCCGTGAAGCAGCGCCTCGAAGAGGCCCAGTTCGACGTCTGATCCGATCGACGACGGCGCCGGTGCCTGTCCTCCCCGGGGGACGGCCACCGGCGCTTCTCGTTTACCCGACAGGGAGTAGTGCGGGATGAAATATGTACTGGCCGGCGCGTCCGGCTTCCTCGGCCGGGCCCTCGCCCGCGATCTGGTTGCCGACGGCCACCAAGTACTGCGGCTGGTACGGCGTACCCCGTCGGCGCCGGACGAGTTCCGCTGGGACCCGGCCCGCGGCGACCTGGATCCCGCCGCACTCGACGACCCCGACGTACTGGTCAACCTGGCCGGCGCGAACATCGGCCGCCCGTGGACGCCGACGTACCGGATGACGATCCGCGAGAGCCGCGTCCGGACGACGTCCACGCTGGCAGCCGCGGCGACGCAACTCGACCGCCCGCCCGTCCTGATCACGCAGAGCGGAATCGGCGGCTACGGCACCGATCTCGGCGACCGCATCCTCACAGAGGACTCGGACCTCGGTGACGGCTTCCTCGCCGACGTCGTACGGCTCTGGGAAGGTGCTCTCGAACCCGCCCGGGCAGCCGGCTGCCGAGTGGCCGCCCTCCGTACGGGCGTCGTTCTGGACCGCAAGGCCCCGGCGTTCCAGCTCCTGTCACTCCCGTTCCGCATCGGCCTGGGCGGTCGCCTCGGCCCGGGAACGCAGTACTTCCCGGTCGTGTCCCTCATCGACTGGGTCCGCGCCGTCCGCCACGTAGCCGAGAACGACGCGGTGAACGGCCCGGTCAACATCACGCTACCGACGCCCGCCACCAACAACGAATTCACCGAGGCGCTGGCGACAGCCCTCCACCGCCCGTCCTTCGTTCCCGTCCCGGGACCCCTGATGCAGCTGGCGCTTGGCGAATTCGCCTGGGAACTCCTAGGCAGCAAACGAGCCTTACCCACCCGCCTCCAGTCCACCGGCTTCGCCTTCCACCACCCCCAAGTAGCCACCGCCATCTCCGCCGCCCTGACCTGATCCGGCTGCCTCACACATAGTCAGGCTCGGGTGATCGTGGTGATGCGCCAGGGTTGGTTGTTCGGGTTGCTCGGATTCGGACGTACGGCGGTGAGGGTGATCAGTCGGGCTGACGGCTGACCTGCTGGGAATGGAGTCCTGGCGCCGAACCGGTCGACGGCTTCCCCGGCGGTGAGGTGGTCGACAGTGCGGAGCGTGATGGTGGTCGCCGTGCGGGCGGCAATCGTGGTGCTGACTATGGTGATCCGGAGACCCTGGACCCGCACGTTCTGCTTCCGGTAGCTCGCCAGCAACGCCCGGTCTGCAACCCAAGGCGAGCTACCCGGCAGATAGATCTTGTCGAGAGCAGCCGCGTCGAGGCTCCAGAACGCCTGCGAACGTTGAGCATCAAGCACCTCCAACGTCCGCATCCACACTTCCGGATCAACAGTCGCAATCGTCGCCCGCCCAGCCAACCTCTCCCCAGCCGAGGCCCGCGTAGGCTCCCCCGCCCGCGTCGTCTCTCCCGTCGGCTGGTTCGTCGACGTCGGCGGTCGACCGGGTGTTGTCACCGTCGGCGTGGTGGTGGGCCGAGCTGAGGTTGTCTGCTCAGTCGCGGGCTGCGTGGACACGCCCCCGGTTGGCTGCGTGAGTGTCGTCTGTGGTTGGTGGGATTCCGGCTGTGCGGTCGTCGAGGTGTCGACGGTGCGCACCGCGGCGATACCCAGCACAAGTACGACGACGGCACCGGCCGCCACCGCCGCGAGTACGCCGTACGCAGGATGGGTGAAGCGCCCGAACCTCCGCCCACCGACAACCGCACCCCGCCGCCGACGAACGCGCCGGGACCTATCCCCACGCCGCACCTGCCCATCTCCCCAAAGCCCACCACGCAACTCCGCACCGCCAAAACCACGACCACCTGCATCAGCGTGGCCGACGGCATCGGCGGAGGTGACATCGCTCGCGGTGTCACCTCCTGTCTCCCGGTGGCGGGCTGTATCCGCAGCTGCCACCGGGCCGTCGGTCGCGGCACCGCGCGGTGCTTCAGCGCCACGACCGGCTGTTTCAGCTGTCATGAGGTGAGCTGTCTCCTTGGGTTTGCCGGCGAGGTGTCTCCGTTCGACTTGGGCGCCGGCCGCGTTCTGTTGGTTGGCCTCGTGCGTGTGGCTGAGGGACATGCTGTGCGGGGTGCCGAGGCGCGCGGAGCGGGTGGTGCGGATTGTGCGGCCGGTGGGGGTTTTGGTGCGGCGGCTTACGCGGGCTCGTTTTGGGCTTGGGGCGGCGGCTGGGTGTTGAGGCTGGGGTTCGTGGGTTGGCCGTGGTTTGGCCGGGTTTGGTGGCGGCGGGCCCAGCGGGTTGCGGGCGAGCGACGGCGGGTCGTCATCGTCGGGTGGCGCAGTGGGTGGGTTCTGGCGACGGTTGGTGCCGCTAGTGGTGTTCGCGGTAGTGGGTGTGAACGGCTGCGGCGCACGGTTGGTCCCACGGTTGGCCACAGGGCTGGCCCCTGGCCCGGGGTCGGGCGGTTGCTGGGTGGGGTTCGGCTTGGGTGGGGTGGTGGGTAGGGGGTCTTGGGTGGGGGGCGGTGGTGGGGTGGGTTCGGGGGTGGGGGTTGTTGGTGGGGGTGCTGGGGTTGGGAGGAGGCCTTCTGGGGGGATGGCTAGTTCTATGGGGGCGGGTTGGGCGAGGGTGAGGAGGCGGGTGGGGATGGAGTTGAGGGGTGGGGTGGTGAAGAGGGTGGAGGCGAAGGGGTGGGGGTCGGCGCCGGCTTGGTGGGCCAGGTGGGACAGGGCTTGGGTGTCGGCTTCGGGGGTGCCTGCGTGGAGGGCTGGGTCGGTGAGGATGGGCCGGCCGTCAGCGTCGAACATGATGTTGTTCGGGGTGATCGAGCCGTGGGTCAGGCCGTAGTCGTGGAGGTAGGAAAGGGCCGAGGCGAGTGGGGTCAGCAGGGTGACCAGTTCGCCTTTGGTGAGTGGGCCTCTGCGGGTCAGGAGGGCGGTTAGTGTCCCGGCGGCCAGGTGCTGGCTGATCAGCAGCCAGCCGGTGTCGGTTTCACGGAACTCCACCAGGCGGGCCAGGTGCGGATGGCGGAGGCGGGCCAGTTTGGTGAGGTCCTCGCGGACGCGGTGGCTGTCGGGGAGAGCGCCGGCGGGGATGTGTTTGAGCACGGCATTGCGGCCGGTTGCGCGGTCCCGGACCTGCCAGACGGTGCCGGCGGATCCGGAGCCCAACTGCCGACGCAGGCTGTAGCCGGCGAGGTCTGCGAGGTCCATGTCCAAGAGGATGCACCGATCGCGAACACCCCCGCGGAAGTTATCCACAGGCTCCCGCCGGGCGGGTGGAGACGTACCCCGCGGATGGGTCGGGTGGGTGGGACCTACACTCGGGAGCGTGAGTGCGATCAGGTACGTCGAGGCCGGGTTCGGTGCGGGTGCGGTGGATTACGAGACCGCGTGGGCTGAGCAGCGGCGGTTGCATGCGCAGGTTGCTGAGGGCACCGACGGTGGCACGGTGATTCTGCTGGAGCACCCGCCGGTTTACACGGCCGGTAAGCGCACCGAGCCGCACGAGCGGCCACTCGACGGGACGCCGGTGGTCGATGTCGACCGGGGCGGCAAGATCACCTGGCACGGGCCTGGACAGTTGGTCGGGTATCCGATCGTGAAGCTCGCCTCCCACGTCTACGTCGTGGACTACGTCCGCCGCCTCGAGGAAGCGCTGATCGGCGTCTGCGCGGAGCTCGGCGTGCGGACCGGACGGGTCAAGGGGCGCAGCGGTGTCTGGGTCGCTGCCGACGAGCGCGGACGGGAGCGGAAGATCGCCGCGATCGGGATCCGGGTCGCGCAGGGCGTGACCATGCACGGTTTCGCGCTGAACTGCAACAACGACCTCGCCTGGTTCGACCGGATCGTGCCCTGCGGGATCTCCGACGCGGACGTGACCACGCTGTCGAAGGAGCTCGGTCGTGAGGTCACGGTCGCCGAGGTCCTGGACCCGGTGCGGCGGCACCTCGACGAGTTCCTCGCCTGGAACGAGTACCAGCGCAGCCCGGACATCGACCACCACGAGGAGCCGCCGACCGCGATCACCTACGGGTTGACCGTCTGAGGCTCCAGACCGACTTCCACACGCCAGGAACTGTGCAGCGCGCGCAACCGGGCGGCGATCTCGGGTTGCGCTGACAGCTCGTTCTGCTGCTCGCCGATATCGTCGGCCAGGTTCGCGAGGAACCAGCCCTCCCCCATCGGCGCGTGCTCGTAGTCGCGCAGATGCCGGGTGTTCTCGTTGTCGTCGACCCAGCTGAGCTTCCAGTCGCCCGACCTGACCGCCCACTGGAATCCGCAGTCCCAGTGCAGGTCCTCGTGCGCGACCTCGACCGATCCGGAGAGCACCGGCAGGATGTCGACGCCGTCCGTACCCTCCAGCGTTGCGCCGGCCGCGGCCGCGAGCGTGGGTACCAGGTCGAGAGTGCTCAGGAGTGCGTCCGTACGACGACCTGCCGGCAGCCGGTCCGGCCAGCGCCAGAGCATCGGGATGCGGATGCCGCCGTCCCAGAGGGTGTACTTCGTCCCGCGCAGCGGCGCGTTGTCGCCGAAGTTGCAGGTCGACCCGCCGTTGTCGGTCACGTACACGACGATCGTGTCGTCGCCGGCCGCGTCGAGCAGCCGCCCGATCTCGGCGTCCATCAGCTCCAGCTGCGCCAGGTAGTACTCGCGGCCGTGCGGGAGGTTCGGCACGATCACGTCGTCGTACCACTCCATGAACGGGCCGTCTGCCTCCGGCGACCAGTCACGGAAGGTCGGCAGGCCACGGGCCTTCAGCTCGGCCTCCGGCAGTTGCCAGCAGAAGTTGTGGACGGCGTTGAACGCGACCATGCAGAAGTACGGGCGCTCGTCCTCCGCGGTGATGAACTCCGCTGCGCGGCGGCCGAACTCAGCGGTCAGGAAGCCCTCGTGCTCGACGGGCTCGTCACCGGACAGCAGCGGCTGCACAGCCATGTGGTGCGCTGCGGACTGGCCGTAGGACTCCACTGCTTCCGCAGAGTGGTGCAGGTAGTTCAGCCGTCCGAACGACTGCCCCGCGAGTCCGTAGAGGGTCTCCTCGAAGCCATGGTGTGGTGGGCACGCCCTGTCCCCCACGTCCTCTTTGCCGTAGTGCACCTTGCCGAAGTAGCCGGTGCGGTAGCCCTGGTCACGCAGTACCTCGGCCAGCGTTGGTACGTCGTCCGGTGGGAAGGCGGCGGAGTCGAACCATTGGCCGCCCCATCGCTGCTGGTAGCGGCCGGAGATGATGGATGCTCGCGACGGGCTGCAGATCGGTGCTGTCACGTAGGCGTCGGTGCAGGTCACGCCCTCGGCTGCCAGCCGGTCCAGGGCCGGTGTCTGTACGTCCGGATGCAGTCCGAGACCGCCACGGTCGGCGTAGCCGTGGTCGTCGGACACGATCAGCAGGATGTTCGGAGCGGGCAAGGGCTCATCCTCTCGAAAGACGTACGGCCTGGTCTGCCTTGGCGCGGGCGTCGGTGGCGTCTGGGTCGAGTAGCAGTCTCAACTCAGCGTCCAGGCGTTGCACCAGAGGCGTCTCAGCGGAGAGGTCGTGCAACTCTTGTGGGTCCTCGTCGAGGTTGAAGAGCTCTGGAGGGTGGGCTTTGCCGTAGTAGCAGTACTTCCAGGGGCCGGATTTGAGCATGAAACCGCCGTTGAGCATGCCTTGGGCGTGGTACTCCGACAACACCGGACGGTCGTGGGGGTCGAGGAGCGACTGGCCGGGCAGGGCCGGATCCGGTGGCAGCCCTGCGATGTTTCGGAGGGTAGGGAGCAGGTCGACGAGACTGACCTGGGCGTCGGCGCGGGCGGGCTCCAGCGCCGGGTGACGTAGGAGCAGCGGGATATGTACGGCGGGTTCGTAGAAGCACTGCTTCTGCCAGATGCCTTGGTGGCCGGCCATTTCGCCGTGATCACTGGTGTAGATGACCACGGTGTCGTCCGGTACTGCCGCCAGCAACCGGCCGATCTGGAAGTCCAAGTGGCTGATCAGCGCCCAGTAGCAGGCCGTTGCCTCGCGTAGCTGCTCTTCTGTCACCGGCTCGTCGTTGCGGAAGCCGTGACGTAGCAACGAGATCACGGGGTGCTGCTCGTCGGCGACAACCGGCAGTTCTACGTCAGCGGCGTCGTACAGCTCTCGGAACTCTGGTGGTGCGACCAACGGGAAGTGCGGGTGCATGTAGCCGACGTACAGCAGGAAGGGCGGCTCCCCCGGGTCGCGTAAGAACTCCAGGGCTGCGTCGGTAGCCGCTACGTCGTGCTGGGTATGCACGTGATCGCCAGGGCCGTGTTCGGTGACGTGGGAGTTCGTGGGGCGTTGCCAGTCCGCCGTACGGCGTGGTGGGCGGCCGCTGTGGTCCAGCCAGAAGTCCAGGTCGTCAGTGAGGCGGCGATCGAAGCCCAGCAATCGGTCTGGCCCGTTGAAATGCGTACGGCCCGCTAAGACGGAGGTGTAGCCCGCTTCGCGCAGATGGTGGCCCCAGGTGCGGTACGTCGGGTCCGGGATGACGCCGTTGTCCCAGGCCCCGATCTGGTGCACGTACCGACCTGTCATCAGCGAGAGCCGCGACGGCACGCACATGGGGCTGTTGGTGTACGCACGGTCGAACGAAACGCTTTGTGCGGCCAGGTGATCCAGGTGGGGCGTTCGTACCTGCGGGTGACCGGCCCAGCCGGCAGCGGCGGCGGTGTGTTCGTCGGACAGGACGACGAGGATGTTCGGCGGACGCATGGCTCCACCTTAGGCAAGCGATTGCCGGTCCGGGGTGTGCCGAAGTGTCTGCGGGGTGTGACGGCTGTTCGTCGCTACCTTGGGGTTGTGTCCAAATTTCTTGGGTTCTTGCTCGGCGTAGCCGTTGCTCTGGCCGGACCGGCCGTGTTCGGGGTGCTCGCGGCGCCGGGTGGTATCGAACTGAACGCGAAGGAGATGGCGCTGGCCTTCGGCATCGGCGCGCTGATCTTCTGGGCCGTCGTGTCGTACTTCTCCGGCGCCGGGGCGCTCGGGGCGTTCGCCGCGTTCGGCACCCTGGTCTACTGCTGGCTCTGGATCCCGAACCGGACCACGAACTTCCTGAACGACGTCCCGGGGGTGACCAACGGGATGATCGAGGGGTCGAAGCAGTACACGCTGAACGGGGTCGTGCCGATCCTCGGGGTGATCTCGCTGGTGTACTCGATCCAGCTGATCGTCCGCGGGGTGCAGCGGCGCCGCCGGGAGCGGGCCGAGGCCGAGCGGCTGCAGCGGGAGCAGGAGGCGGCGCAGGCGCAGCAGGAGGCGGACGTCGCCGCCGTGTATCCGGTTGCCGGGGGCACCTATCAGGAGGCCGCGCCGTACCAGCCGCACAGCTCGTACGACGACCTGTTCGACGAGCCGGAGCCGGTGCAGCCGCGGAACCAGGCGGACGAGCAGACCCGGCAGTTCCCGGTGGGTGCGGCCGGGGAGTTCGAGCACACGCGGCAGTTCCCGGCGCCGGGTGCCGAGAGCAACCAGTCCGGCGAGGAGACGGTCGTAGCAGCCGCTGAACCTCAGCAGGAGGAGCCCGCAGCCGAGGAGCCGGCCGCGCCGGTAGCCGAGCAGAAGCCCGCGGGTCCTGTGGCCGAGGAGCCGGCCGCGCCGGTAGCCGAGCAGAAGCCCGCGGGTCCTGTGGCCGAAGAGTCGAAGGCGGCGAGCGACGACGAGCCGACTCAGCCGGCCGAGGTGCAGGCGGATGGTGTGAAGCAGGAGCCGGCGGGCGCGGGGCCGGCGGCTGAGGAGACGAAGCCGGTCGAGACCAAGCCGGTCGAGACCAAGCCGGCTGCGGGTGAGGAGAAGGTGGAGGCCGTGGCGGGGCGGGTTTCGCCGAAGGAGGAGATGGGGTCGCAGTATCGGGAGCGGATGGAGGACCCCGAGGACACCGGTGAGTTCTTTCTGAGCGCCTTCGAGAAGCCGGCCGTCAAGCCGGCCTAGTACTCCCCGGCACTGCCTACGCGACGTGCATGCGCTGCGGGTGTTCCCCCCGCCGCGCGTGCTCCGCGATCGCCTCCGAGTACGCCGTACTCGCCATCTCCAGGACGTCGCCCGCCATCTGCGCCCGCGGCGAGTCCGTACTCCAGGCCAGCACCAGCTTCCGATGGATCGGATCCCCGGCCAGCGTCCGGGTGGTGACGTCCGACGACAGCATCCGGTACGACGTGGGCGAGATCAGCGCCACGCCTTGCCCGCTCGTCACGAAGCCCATCAGCACCGATGTGTCGACCGAGTGATGCTCCACCCGCGGCTGGAACCCGGCCGCCTCGCAGGCCGCCCGGAACAGCACGTGGAACCCGCTGTCGTCCGGCGGCTCCCCGATCCACTCCTCGTCGCACAGCGCCGCCAGGTCGATCTCGCCGTGGGTCCGGACGGCGACCGGGTGGTCGGCGGACAACGCGACGTACGCCGACTCCGACTCGACGACCGTGGTCGCCTCGACGCCGGACGGCAGCCGCAGCTCGAACCCGGGGAACTCCCGGAGCAGCGCGAAGTCCAGCCGCCCGCTCTCCAGCTGCTGCAGCAGCACGCTCGACGACCACTCGACCTCGATGCTGACCTGCTCGATCTCGCCGTGGTCGCGGAGCCGGGACGCGATCCCGGACATCGGCGCGGTCGGGAACCCGCCGAGCCGGACCGCCGACGACTCGACCGCGGTCATCGCGGACACGGTCGCGGACAGGTGGTCGACATCGACCAGGATCGCCCGCGCACGGTCGACGGCGTACCGCCCGAGCGGGGTCGGGGTCACGCCGGTGCGCGAGCGTTCGAAGAGCTCTCCCCCGAACGCGGCCTCGATCCGCTTGAGCTGCGCGGTCAGGCTCGGCTGGCTGACCTTGAGCCAGCGGGCGGCCCGTCCGACGGACCCCGCTTCTGCCACCAGGACCACCACCCGTAGATGGCGCAGCTCGACGTTCATGCGTTGAGACCGTAGTCGAGGTCTACGCACAGCTCACAGGCGACCTACATTGCGGTTTCGTCACAGCCGGGCCCTCCGCTGTAACGCCGGACCCGGCTGCGACGATGAGCTACGACGCCTCGAGGGCCAACGCCTCCCGGTAACCGAGCCGGCGGCCGGTCTGCAGCAAGGTCCGTTCGTACAGCCGGGCACCGATCCGCACGATCAGCACGGTGGTCGCCAGCAACACGGCGATCGCGACCAGCGGCTGCCAGATCGGCACGTCCTCGGTGAGCATCCGTCCCGGCATCGACATCGACGACGCGATCGGGACGAACGACGCGACCGTCTTGGCCGACGTACCGGCGAACACCGAGAAGAAGAACGGGATCATCAGGATCATCTGCCCGGGCAGTGTGGTCGACCCCAGGTCCTCCTGCCGCGTGGCCAGCGAGCCGGCGACCGCCCACAGCCCGGCCAGCGCGACGAACCCGAGCACGAAGAACACCACGAACCACCCGGCGACCGGAGCCACCACCTCGAGTACGGCGGCCTGGTCGGTGGCGAGCAGCCCGATGAGCGAGGCCCCGGCGATCACCACGATCTGCGCGAGCGCCAGCACCGTGTTGCCGAGCACCTTGCCCCACAGCAGCGCGCGGATCGGCACCGCGGCGGCCAGGATCTCGACGACCCGGCTCTCCTTCTCCTGGACGACGCTCTGCGCGATCATCATGCCGAACCCGAGCGCGGTCATGTAGAACACCAGTGCCAGCCCGATGTTGACGAAGTGCGACACCAGATCCGGCAGCGGACCGGGTTTCAGCAGGCTGACCTCGACCTTCGTCCCGGCGTGCAGCTCGGCCGGTGTCAGCCCGGCCTTGGCCGCGTTCGCCGCCGTACCGATCGTCGACGCGGCCTCCCGCAGCGCGCTCTCGACACTGCTGTCGACCTGGTCCTTGCCGAGTACGACGTACCCGTCGGTGCCGGGCAGCAGTGCCGCCTTCACGTCGCCGTCGGTGACGGCCTTCTCGGCGGCGGGGCGGTCGGCCAGCCGGACCACGTCGTACCCCTTGCCGCCGACCGTGGCCGACGCCTGCTGCACCACCTTCGCGGCGGCGTCGTCGACGACGCCGATCTTCGCCGCGCTCCCCTTGCCGACCAGGACCGCCGGCAGGCTCGTCGCGGCCATCACGATCAGCAGCATCACCAGGGTCGAGCCGACGAACGTCTTGTCCCGCAGCTTCGTGCTGATCTCGCGCTCGGCGATCAGCACCCACGGCCTGTCGAGCATGTTCATCGGGTCGCCTCCCGGAAGACGTCGCTGAGCGCCACCCGCTCCGGCCCGAACTGCAGCACCGGCCCGCGGCTGATCGCCTCCTGCAGGATCTTCTGCTCCACGGTCGCGTCCAGTACGTCGAACAGCGCCGTACCGCCGGCCACGTCCCGCACCTGGATCCCGCGCACGTCCCGCAGCCAGCCCGCGTCGCCCTCCACCACCAGGCGGTACGTCGCCGCGGACCCGGCGGACAGCTCCGCGACCGGCCCGGCCGCGACCACCTTGCCGCGGGACAGTACGACGAGGTCGTCACACAGCCGCTCCACCAGGTCGAGCTGGTGGCTCGAGAACAGCACCGGCACCTCCGGCGTGACCTCGTCCCGGAGCAGGTCGACCATCGCGTCGACGGCGAGCGGGTCCAGCCCGCTGAACGGCTCGTCAAGCACCAGCGCGATCGGCTCGTGCACCAGCGCGGCCGCGATCTGCACGCGCTGCTGGTTGCCCAGCGACAGCGTCTCGAGTACGTCGGTGGCGCGCTCGGCCAGCCCGAGCCGCTCGAGCAGCCGGTCCGTCCGCTCCAATGCCCGCTCCGGGCCGAGCCCGTGCAGCCGGCCGAAGAACACCAGCTGGTCGCGGATCTTCATCTTGGGGTACAAGCCGCGCTCCTCGGGCATGTACCCGAAGTCGCGGCGGACGTCCTGTGTCAGCCGGCCGTCCTGCCAGCGCACCTCGCCGGCCGTCGCCGCCAGGACGCCGAGGATGATCCGCATCGTCGTCGTCTTCCCGGCCCCGTTGGCCCCGACGAACCCGGTCATCCGTCCCGGTACGACGTCGAAGGTCACGTCGTCCAGCGCCAGATGATCACCGAACCGCCGGGTGAGTCCACTCACCCTCAGCATGTGTGTCACCGTTCCCATCAAGGTCAGCCCCCCGGCCGGGCTGGTCCACCCGACGATGACAAAGCTATGGAGAACGGCCCTGCGCGCACGTCGCCCGCGCGACGGACCACCGAGGTCATCCGCGCGACGGACGGGGTCAGGCGGAGGCGTCGTCGCCGGGGGTGACGAGGCCGCACTCGTACGCGAAGACGACCGCCTGGACGCGGTCGCGGAGGCCGAGTTTGAGCAGCACCCGGGACACGTGCGTCTTCACGGTCGCCTCACCGACGTACAACTGGGCGGCGATCTCGGTGTTCGTGAGGCCGCGGGCGATCAGGCCGAGCACCTCGCGTTCGCGCTCGGTCAGGTCCGCGAGCAGGTCCGGCCGGTACACGCGCTCGCCGCCGCCGGTGAACCGCTTGATCACCCGCCGGGTCACCTCCGGCGCCAGCAGCGCGTGCCCGGAGTGCACGATCTGGATCGCCTCGACCAGGTCCTCGGGCGCGGTGTTCTTCAGCAGGAAGCCGCTCGCCCCGGCCCCGAGCGACTCGAACAGGTAGTCGTCGCGGTCGAACGTGGTCAGGATGACGACCTTCCCGGCGTCCTCGGCGACGATCCGCTGGGTCGCGGTGATCCCGTCCATGCCGGGCATCTGGACGTCCATCAGGACGACGTCCGGGCGCAGCGCGAGCGCCAGCTCGATCGCCTTCTCGCCGTCGGACGCCTCGCCGACCACCTCGATCTCCGGCTCGACCGACAGGATCATCCGGAACCCGGCCCGGACCAGATCCTGGTCGTCCACCAGCAGAACCCGCATCACGTCACCCACCTGCCACCACAACTCCAATCGGGATCCGCACCCGGACCCGGAATCCTCCCACGGGCCGCGGGCCGATCTCGCTCTCGCCGCCGAGCAGCGCGACCCGCTCGCGGATCCCGACGTGGCCGAGCCGGCTGCCGACCGGCGCGTGCTTGGGCCGGCCGTCGTCCAGCACCTCCAGCTCCACCGCGTCACCGAGGTAACGCAGCGTGAGGTGGGCGCTGCGCGCGGTCGAGTGCTTGCGGACGTTCGACAGCGCCTCCTGCGCGATCCGGTACACCGACACCGAGACCGTCTTCGGCAGCTCGACCGGGGCCCCGATCTGGTGGAACCCGACCTCCAGGCCGAGCCCGTTCGCCTCCGCGATCAGCGCCGGCAGCCGGTCCGCCCCCGCCTGCGGTGCCTTCGGGTCCGGCGCACCGACGTCGAGGTCCGGGTCGGCCGCGCGGAGCATGCCGAGCAGCTGGCGCATCTCGTTCACCGCGCTCCGGCTGGACTCCTCGATCACGTTCAGCGCGTTCTTCGCGGCGTCCGGGTCGGTGTCCATCACCCGGCGCGCGCCGCCGGCCTGGATGCCGATGCTGCTGATGTGGTGCGCGACCACGTCGTGCAGCTCGCGGGAGATCCGCAGCCGCTCGTCGATCACCGCGCGCCGGGAATTCGCCTCCTGCTGGGCGGCGAGCTCGGTCGCCTGCTCCTCGAGTTCGTACCGCTGCCGCGCGGTGGACCACGCCGTACGGCCCCAGAAGTACGCGCCGAAGAAGTACAGGACGTTCAGCGAGACGGTGATGATCACGTTCGACACGTACGGCGAGAACAGCCCGTGGTTCGGGCCCTCGATCGCGTTCGCCTGCAGCGCCTTGACGAAGTTGATCGTCAGCCAGCCGAACATCCCGATGAACACCAGCGCGACCGCGGCCTTCATCAGCCGCCGGTCCTTCGCCCAGGCGACGGCGGCGTAGATCGCCATGAACATCGTCGACTGGGTGACCAGATTGCCCTGGAAGGAGAACCCGGCCCGCTCGCCGTTCACCACGAACAGGACCGCTACCGCCAGCACCACCGGGATCGGCCAGCGGCGCCGGAAGCACAGCGGCAGCGCGACGGCGGCGCTCAGCACGTACGGCTCGACGCCCCCGATGCCGAGGCTGACGTGCACCCGCGACCCACCCCGGGCGAGCTCGGTCCCGAACACCCCGGCGACCGCCATCCCGAGGCCGAGCAGTACGTCGTACCGCCGCTCGCGGGCCGTCGGCGCCGGACGGGTCCAGCCACGCACGCCGCTGCCGGACGCGGGTGGCGTCAGCGGTTCGGCATCCGAACGCAGGTCAACGGTGGACATGGCTCATCAGCCTACGGGTGGAACGCTCCTGAACGGCGGCGCGTACCCTTGGACGCGTGACGATCGCCCCAGAAGGACGGAAACTGCTCAGGCTCGAGGTGCGCAACGCGGAGACCCCGATCGAGCGCAAACCCGAGTGGATCAAGACCCGCGCCAAGATGGGCCCGGAGTACCAGGCGCTGCAGAAGCTCGTGAAGTCCGAGCAGCTGCACACGGTGTGCCAGGAAGCCGGCTGCCCGAACATCTTCGAGTGCTGGGAGGACCGCGAGGCGACCTTCCTGATCGGCGGTGATCAGTGCACCCGGCGCTGTGACTTCTGCCAGATCGACACCGGCAAGCCGGAGGAGCTGGACCGCGACGAGCCGCGCCGGGTGGCCGAGTCGGTGCGGACCATGGGCCTGCGGTACGCGACCGTGACCGGCGTCGCCCGCGACGACCTGGACGACGGCGGCGCCTGGCTGTACGCCGAGACCATCCGGCAGATCCACGAGCTCAACCCGGGCACCGGCGTCGAGATGCTCGCGCCCGACTTCAACGCCGTACCCGAGCAGCTGGCCGAGGTGTTCTCCTCCCGGCCGGAGGTGTTCGCGCACAACGTCGAGACCGTGCCGCGGATCTTCCGCCGGATCCGGCCCGGCTTCCGCTACGAGCGTTCGCTGGACGTCATCACCCAGGCCCGCGACTACGGCCTGGTCACCAAGTCGAACCTGATCCTCGGGATGGGCGAGACCCGCGACGAGGTCAGCCAGGCGCTCAAGGACCTGCACGCGGCGGGGTGCGAGATCATCACGATCACGCAGTACCTGCGGCCCTCGGTGCGACACCACCCGGTCGAGCGCTGGGTGCGGCCGGAGGAGTTCGTCGAGCTCGACGCCGAGGCGCAGGAGATCGGATTCGCCGGTGTCATGTCCGGTCCGCTGGTACGGTCCTCGTACCGCGCCGGTCGGCTGTACCGTCAGGCGGTCGAGTCACGGATGAACGCCGCTCAGGCATAAAACAGGACAGGGTAGAGATGGCCAAGAACGACGCTCCCGCGGAGAAGACCAGCAGGCTCAAGCAGATCCTGCAGGCCTATCAGATGACCAGGAAGTCCGACCCGAAGGTCGGACTGGTGCTCGCCGGGATCTTCCTCGGCATCCTCGCGGTGTTCGTCGTGCTCGCGCTGGTGGTCGGGCCGCTGCTGGTCTGGCTGCCGCTGGGCGTGGCGCTCGCGTTCCTGGCCACCACGATCATCTTCGGCCGCAAGGTCGAGAAGGCGGCGTACAGCCAGATCGAGGGCCAGGCCGGAGCCGCCGCGTCGGCGCTGCAGACGCTCCGCCGGGGCTGGAACGTGACGCCGGCGGTCGCCGTCACGAAGAACTCCGACATCGTCCACCGGGTGGTCGGCCGGCCCGGCATCGTGCTGGTCGGCGAGGGCCAGGCCAGCCGGGTGAAGAACCTGCTGGCCGCCGAGGCGAAGAAGCACAACCGGGTCGCGGGCGGGGCCCCGGTGACGCAGATCATCGCCGGTCAGGGCGAGGGCGAGATCGACATCCGCAAGCTCACCAAGCACGTGATGAAGCTCCCGGCGGTCATGCAGCCGTCCGAGATCACCGACCTGCTGCAGCGGCTGAAGGCGCTGGACGCGGTCCGTCCGCAGGTGCCGATGCCCAAGGGTCCGGTGCCGACGAGCCTGAAGGGCGCCCGCCAGGCCATGCGCGGCCGGTGATCAAACTGTAACCAAGAGGCATGTTGGGCAGTTGAACTGTTCAGACATGCGCCGTGGGGAGGCTGGTTGCCCATAGAGTGCGACCAGGACGGGATTACAGGGGAACAGACGACATGACGGACCTCATGCCGGCGGTCCATCAGCCGGAGACCGAGACGTGGCCGACACTGGCCCGGCCGCGTTCCAATCCGGTACGCCGGTACGGTGCGGCGACCGCGATCCGGCTGATCGCCAAGGACCTGCCCGCCACCATCCACCTGGACAGCAACCGGTCCTACGGGTTGGGTGGGCCGGCCATGCGGGTGCACCGGACGTCGGCGTTCCTGGACCGGCTCGGGCAGGACGCCGGGTCGGGGTTCGGCGAGGCGTACCTGGCCGGCGACTGGGATCCTGAGCCGGGCACCGACCTGGCCGACCTGCTGGTGCCGTTCGCCGAGCGGTTCAGCAACGAGGAGACCCGGCACCTGCTGCCGAAGTGGGCGCAGTCGCTGCGCTGGCTGGTCACCAGGTCGCAGCCTGGCGAGCAGGAGAACGACCGGGCCGGTGCCCGGGAGAACGTCAGCCGGCACTACGACCTGAGCAACGCGATGTTCTCCGAGTTCCTCGACCCGACGCTGACCTATTCGGCGGCGTACTTCGGAGACACGGCTGATCTCGCGACCGCGTCGTACGACGAACTCAACGCCGCGCAGCTGCGCAAGCTGGACTCGATCCTCGACGCCGCCGGTGTGCGGTCCGGGTCGCGGGTGCTCGACATCGGGTGCGGCTGGGCCAGCCTGGCGATCCGGGCCGCGCAGCGCGGCGCCTGGGTGACCGCGATCACGATCGCCTCCCAGCAGGCACTGCTCGCGCAGCGGCGGATCGCCGAGGCCGGCGTCGGCGACCGGGTGCAGGTCGCGCTGCGCGACTACCGCGACCAGATCGGCGAGTTCGACGCGGTGCTGAGCGTGGAGATGATCGAGGCGGTCGGCGAGAAGTACTGGCCGGTGTACTTCGACGCGATCGAGCGCCGGCTGGCGCCCGGCGGGGTCGGCGTCGTGCAGGCGATCGTGATGCCGCACGAGCGGATGCTCGCCACCCGGAACACGTTCACCTGGGTGCAGAAGTACATCTTCCCCGGCGGCCTGATCCCGTCGATCAAGGTGATCGAGGAGGTCACCGCGCAGCACACCGGGCTGCGCGCCGAGGTGATCCGGCACCTGGGCGCGGACTACGCGCGGACACTGCGGATCTGGCGGAACCGGTTCATCGAGCGCTGGCCGGCGATCGCGGACCTCGGCTTCGACGACACCTTCCGGCGGATGTGGGAGTTCTACCTCGCCTACTCCGAGGCGGGCTTCCGCACCGGCTACCTCGACGACGTACAGCTGCTGCTGACCAGGCGCTAACGCCGTACGACGATGGTCTTGGCGGCCAGGTCGTGGAGGCCGCGGCGCTCGCGGTCGAACACCACCGCCGGGATGACGAGACAGATCAGCAGGCTGCGGATGATGCCCGCGAGCAGTCCGGGCGAACCGTCGTACGTCTTCCTGTCACGCACCGGCGCGACCCGCAGGCCGCACAGCCGGTGCCCGATCGTGCTGCCGACCAGCCCGACGAGGATCGCGGACATCGCGAAGAACGCGGTGGTGTGCATCAGGCTGTAGTCGTTCCCGCCGGCCCACATCGGCCGGCCGGTCAGCACGGACGCGATCAGGCCGGCCAGCAGCCAGTCGATCAGCAGCGCGAGCACCCGGCGTCCCCAGCTTCCGACCGAGCCGGAACCCTCCTCGGGCAGACCCAGCCGGTTGCCCGGGTATCGGAATTCTCCGGAGGGCCCGGTTGCGGGCGAAGCGGATGATGCCATGATGGCTAGCCTACGGACACGTTCCGGGAGCGCGCGGCGCGGGCTGCGAGATCTCAGGGCGTAACCGCCGTACACCAGTGGGTCAGCGCGGACACGCTGGGCGTAACATCCGCGAAACATCAGGGTCACGACGGAGAAACCGGCAGGCCCTACGTTCAGATGAATCTCTGAGCCACCCTAGGAGTACGTATGTTTTCCAGCGCGGAGGAGCTGCTCGCCTACGTCAAGGACGAGGGAGTCGAGATCGTCGACATCCGGTTCTGCGACCTTCCGGGCATCATGCAGCACTTCACCGTTCCGGTGTCGTCGTTCGGTCCCGAGGTCTTCGAGGAGGGCCTGGCGTTCGACGGTTCGTCGGTGCGCGGCTTCCAGCAGATCCACGAGTCGGACATGAAGCTGCTGCCGGACCCGACCAGCGCGTTCATCGACGAGTTCCGCAGCGCCAAGACGCTGGTCGTGAACTTCTTCGTGCACGACCCGCTGACCGGTGAGGCGTACAGCCGGGACCCGCGCAACATCGCCCGGAAGGCCCAGGAGTACCTGAAGTCGACCGGTATCGCGGACACCGCGTTCTTCGCGCCGGAGGCCGAGTTCTACGTCTTCGACGACGTCCGGTTCGAGACCAAGTCGAACGGCGCGCACTACTCGATCGACTCGATCGCCGGCGCCTGGAACACCGGCCGGGTCGAGGACGGCGGCAACCGCGGCTACAAGGTCCGCTACAAGGGTGGCTACTTCCCCGTCGCGCCGACCGACCACTTCGGTGAGCTGCGCGACGACATCACACTGGCGCTGGAGCGGTCCGGGCTGATCGTCGAGCGCGCCCACCACGAGGTCGGCACGGCGGGTCAGGCCGAGATCAACTTCCGCTTCGACGAGCTGCTCAAGGCCGCCGACGACGTGATGAAGTTCAAGTACATCGTCAAGAACACCGCCTGGAAGGCCGGCAAGACCGCGACCTTCATGCCGAAGCCGATCTTCGGTGACAACGGCTCCGGCATGCACTGCCACCAGTCGCTGTGGAGCAACGGCGACCCGCTGTTCTACGACGAGTCCGGGTACGGCGGCCTGTCCGACGTGGCCCGCTGGTACATCGGCGGCCTGCTGAAGCACGCCCCGTCGCTGCTGGCCTTCACGAACCCGACGGTGAACTCGTACCACCGCCTGGTGCCGGGCTTCGAGGCGCCGGTCAACCTGGTCTACTCGTCCCGGAACCGCTCGGCCTGCATCCGGATCCCGATCACCGGCTCGAACCCGAAGGCCAAGCGCATCGAGTTCCGCTGCCCGGACCCGTCGGCGAACCCGTACCTGGCGTTCTCGGCCCAGCTGCTGGCCGGCCTGGACGGCATCCGCAACAAGATCGAGCCGGCCGACCCGGTCGACAAGGACCTCTACGAGCTGCCGCCGGAGGAGCACGCGGGTATCGCCCAGGTGCCGACCTCGCTGCCGGCCGTGATCGACTCTCTCGAGGCCGACCACGAGTTCCTGCTCGAGGGCGACGTCTTCACCTCCGACCTGATCGAGACCTGGATCGACCTCAAGCGCGACAACGAGATCGCCCCGATCCAGCTCCGCCCCCACCCGCACGAGTTCGAGCTGTACTACGACGTGTGAGTCGCACCTGACCCGCTGAACCGGCGGCCGACCTCTCGAGGTCGGCCGCCGTTCCAGTTCTTTCGCGGGTGTCGGCCGGGGCGTACGGTGAGGGTGTGGCGTCGAGATCTCTGCCGCAACGTGTGGTCCGCGCGGTAGGCGAAAGCCCCCTGGCCGAGCGGCTCGCCCACGCCCAGGAGGTCTTGTACCGGCCGCTGATCGGCTGGGCGCGGCAGAGCTTCCTGCACACCGACGTGCTCGGTCATTCCGTGCATCCGTCGCTGACCGACGTGACGACCGGATGCTGGCTCGGCGCATCGCTCCTCGACCTTGCCGGTGGATCCGGGTCCCGGCGGGGCGCGACACTGCTCGCGGGCTGCGGCGTACTGGCCGCGATGCCGACAGCGCTCGCCGGCGCCGCCGACTGGTCGGAGCTGTCCGGCGAGGAACGCCGGATCGGTGCCGTCCACTCGCTCGGCGCGGACACGGCAACATTCCTCTTCGTCGGCTCGCTCGTCGCACGGCTACGCGGCCAACACGAGCGCGGCACCGCACTCGCTCTGGCCGGGAACCTGGTGATGGCAGGTGCCGGCTTCCTCGGCGGCCATCTTGCGCTGCAACGCGGGACCGCCCGCCGGGACTAGGGGTTCGCAACGGCGGCAACGCCGAGGTGGACCGCCTCGGCGCGGGGAAGCGGGCTCGCTGCCTACACGGCAGGGATGCCGCCGACTGCGTCAATGGCGGCGCGCAGCCGGCCTTGGCTTTCGATCAGCCACTCGGTCATCGCCGGCCAGGCAACGGTGTCGGCCACGTCGACGAACTCGGAGTACACGACGATCCTCGCGGCCTTCCGGCCCGGCATAGGGTCCCAGGTGGCGCTCTCGCCGAGAGCCGCGTCGAACTCGTCCCTCCGTGCGAGAAGTGCGTCGTAGCGGGCCTGGTTCGCGGCCGCGTCGGGCGCCTCGAAGTACAACTGCACGCACAGCCCTGCCCGGGTGAACGACATCGACACGACGGCGCCACTGGTCCCGACCGCCATGTTGAACCACGACGCCTTGGTCGACGAACGCGCCCTGCTCCATCCCGGATGCCGCGCCTGAATCGCAGTCCGCGTCTGCTCCCAGAAATCCCAGTACAACCGGTCGCGGTCGGTCATCGTCCCGGTGGCGGCTGCCGTCGCGGACTTGACCTGCTTCTCCCAGTCGTTCGGCTGCGCAACCAGCTTGAACGCGGGGGCAGGTGCCGAGTCGCCGATCCGCACCACGTCGATCTCGACGCCGAAGAAGCGAGTGTCCTCGTCCGTGTGCTCATTGAGCCAGTCGAGCGCCGCCCGGTGCTCGGGGCGGAAGCCCGAGGTCACCCAGACGATCGTTCCGGGGTTGGTCCCGGCAGCGTAGGTGAGGATCTGGCCCAGATGGGCGTGGTCGGACCCTTCCAACTGGTTCTCCACGATGACCGTCCGTCCGGTGGCTTCGTCGCGTCCCAGGAGGTCCAGCGAGAAGTCGCCCACCGGATGCTCGGCGAGGTCGAGGACGAGATCCATCCCGAGCAGATCGGACAGTACGTCGACGTTCGCGAGCAGCCAGGGTGTGAAGTCGTGTGCCTCGTGAGGCCACACCTCGCGGGCGGGCACGGCCGTCAGGCGTCCGAGGGGTTGCGTCATCTCGAGAGACTAGGGCATGTCTGACAATTCCGCGCCGTAGCGAGGAGGTGCCCGGTGCGGTAGCTCGGCGCGCGGGGGCGAAGGCCTCGATGCGGAGCATCGTGGTCTTTGCACCCGTGCGGCGAGGTGCCGTGCCGGGTGCCCCGCAGTAGGCGCGGAATTGTCAGACACGCCCTAAGCCCTGGAGGGGTTGGTCAGGTTGTCGAGTTCGGCGAGCGCTTCGGTGTCGAGGTGGATGTCGGCGGTGCGCAGGTTCTGCTCGAGGTGGGCGACGGTGCGGGTGCCTGGGATCAGGGCGGTGTGGTCGTTGTGGGCGAGGATCCAGGCGAGGCAGACGGCGGCCGGGGTGGTGTCGAGTCGGGTCGCGAGTTGCTGTACGACGGGGTGGTCGGTCGGGGACGGAATCTGGTCGAAGGCTGAGCCCAGCGGGAAGTACGGGATCCAGGCGATGCCGTTCTCCGCGCAGAGCTCCAGCTGCCGCTCGGACGAGCGGTCGAGCACGCTGTAGGCGTTCTGGACGCAGACGATGCCGGCCGGCAGTGCCTGCCGGAGTTGGGCGGTGCTCATGTTGCTGAGGCCGATCGCGCCGATCAGGCCCTCGTTGCGGAGGGCAATCAGTTCGGCGAGCTGGTCGTCGAGGGGGACGATCTGGTCACCTTCGGCGATCAGGCCCGGGCCTTGGTCGGCGCGGCGGAGGTTGACCACCGGGATCCGGTCCAGGCCGAGCGAGGTGAGATCGAGGTGGACCTGCGCGCGGAGGTCCTCGGGGCGTTGGGCCAGGGCGAGCCGCATGGGCGTGTCCACGCGGCGGGCGCCGACCTTGCTCACGATCACCAGGTCGGCCGGGTACGGGTGCAGGGCGTCGCGGATGTGCTTGTTGACCGTCGTGAAGCCGTAGAACGAGGCGGTGTCGAGGTGGTTGACGCCCAGCTCGACGGCACGGCGCAGTACGGCGGTCGCCGCGGCCGTGTCCACGTGCTCGAGCTGCATCGCGCCGTACCCGATCCTGGCGATCTCGTGCTGCCCGAGCTTGACGGTTCCGCCCGGTCGTGGGGATGTCATCAGTGGTGTCCTCAGCTAGAGTCGACGAAAACGGAGATTTCTCCGCTTCAATCGACGATAGCACTAACTGGAGGTTTCTCCACTTATGCGAGCGGACGCGGCACGCAAGCGCGAGCAGGTGGTAGCGGCAGCGGGTGACGAGCTCGCCGATCTCGCGCTGGCCGCGCGCAACGGCGAGGCGGTCCGGCTGTCGCTCGACCGGGTCGCGGCCCGGGCCCGGGTCGGTGTGGCCACGCTCTACCGGCACTTCCCGACCCGCGAGGCCCTCCTCGAGGCGGTCTACCACCAGGAACTCACGCGCCTGTGCGATGCCGCGCCGGACATGGCCGCCGCGGCGCCCGCCGACGAAGCCCTCCTGGCCTGGATGCACCGTTATCTGGACTTCGTCGACTCCAAACGAGCAATGGGTGGCGATCTGCGCGCGATGGTCGCCTCCGGCGCCGTGACGCAGTCCCACACCCGCGCCCGGCTCACCGCCGCCGTGGAGCCTTTTCTTGCTGCGGGAGCGGCCGCGGGCATCCTCAGGACCGACGTACCGCCCGGCGACGTCGTCGCGGCGATGGCCGGCGCGGTGATCGCGGCCGCCCCGGAGCAGCAGCGCGAGCAGACCGAACGTCTGCTCGCGCTCCTGATCGACGGGTTGCGCCCCTAGGACGGGCTCAGGCGAAGGTCTGCATGCCGATGACGCGGAGCAGATCGAGCTTCTCGCGGGCATCGGTGCCTTCGATCGGGAGGAACGCACGGACGCGCAGGTCGGCCGCCGGGGTGAGCAGCGTCTGGCAGGCGAGGTCGAGGGCGCCGACCTCGGCGTGCAGGAAGCGCTTGCGGGGCAGGCGATGGACCGCAACCTCGTGCAACTCCCACAGGTCGCGGAACTCCTCGCTCTGCTCCAACAGATCGGCGACCAGTTCGGTCACGTCTCGATCGCCCATCCGGCGTGATTGAGTGGCGCGGAGATCGGCGACGTGGGCAGCGGCGTGGGCATCCCAGTCCTCCTCCGGGAAGATCTCGCGGAGCCCGGGATCGGTGAACCAGCGCCAGGTCAGATTCCGGTTTCGACGTCCACCGGTCTGGGGGCCGAGGACGACGTCGGCGAGCGCGTTCTGCCACAGCACCTCGTCCAGATCGTTGGCGATCAGGACCGGGATGTCGGTGAGCCGTTCGACCAGGCTCAGCAGGCCCGGATCGAGATGATTGCCGGCCAGTCGCAGCGGCGACGAGAAGCCGGCCAGATGGTAGAGGTGGTCGCGCTCGTCGAGATCGCAGCGTAGGGCGCGGGCCAGGTTGGCGATGATCGGCTCCGACGGGTTCGCGCCCCGGGACTGTTCCAGCCGCGAGTAGTAGTCGGTGGAGATGGCGGCGAGCTGTGCGACCTCCTCGCGACGCAGACCCGGCGTCCGCCGGCGAACGCCGTCCGGGAGGCCGACGTCGGCCGGGCGCAGCAACTCGCGGCGCCTGCGAAGGAAGTCTGCGAGCCCGTCACGATCGATCACACCCTCCATCATGCGTGCCGGGTCCGCTGCTATCCAGGGACAACCTGTCCGTGGATGAGGTGGACCTTCCCCGCGGTCGCCGCCGGCCGCAGGCTGGAAGCAACCCAAGGAGGAAGCCTTCATGCACTACCGCACACTCGGCCGGACCGGTATCAAGGTCAGCCCGTACGCCCTCGGCGCGATGATGTTCGGTGCCGTCGGCAACACCGACCACGACGAGTCGATCCGGATCATCCACAAGGCGCTGGATGCCGGGATCAACTTCGTCGACACCGCGGACGCGTACTCGCACGGTGAGTCCGAGGAGATCGTCGGCAAGGCGCTCAAGGGTCGCCGCGACAATGTCGTCCTGGCCTCCAAGGCCCATCTGCCGATGGGTGACGACCCCAATCAGCGCGGCAACTCCCGGCGCTGGCTGATCACCGCCGCCGAGAACTCGCTGCGCCGGCTGGGCACCGATCACCTGGACCTCTTCCAGGTCCACCGGCCCGACCCGGACACCGACATCGAGGAGACCCTCTCGGCGCTGACCGACCTGATCCGCAGCGGCAAGGTGCGAGCGATCGGTACGTCGACGATGCCGGCCAGCGAGCTCGTCGAGGCGCACTGGGTGGCCGAGCGCCGCGGCCTCGAACGGTTCCGTACCGAGCAGCCGCCGTACTCGATCCTGAACCGCGGAATCGAGCGCGAGGTGCTGCCGGTCGTCCAGCGGTACGGAATGGGCGCGCTGGTCTGGAGCCCGCTCGCACAAGGCCTGCTCACCGGCCGCTCCCCCGCCGACCTGCGGCGGACGGCGGTCTTCGGCCACATGACCGATCAGCGGCGACTCGACGCCGTCGAGCAGTTGGTCCCGGTCGCCGAGGCGGCCGGACTCAAGCTGACCCATCTCGCGATGGCGTTCGCGATCGCGCACCCGGCCGTCACGTCGGCGATCATCGGGCCGCGCACGATGGAACATCTCGACGACGCGCTGGCCGGCGTGGACGTGGTGCTCGGCGACGACGTCCTCGACCAGATCGACAAGATCGTTCCGCCGGGCACCGACGTCGGCCGGCTCGACATGGACTACGACACGCCGCCCATTCTCGACGCCGGCCTCCGTCGCCGCCCGATCGAAGGCCGAGCCGCGGCCTAGCGCTCCCCGAACCGGTTTTGGGAGCGGGACACCAGGCCATAGCTTGCCTACGGCCTGGTGTCCCGGCACCGGACGGATGTACGAGCGGTCTACTTGTACGTCGCCGTCACGTGGTAGACGCGGCCGCCCCAGCCGTCGTTGGGGAACGAGTCGGAGATGCGGACGTAGCCGGCCTTTCCGGCGCCCAGGTACGGCGTGAGGTCGAACGTGCGGTCGGCCTTGTTCTGGCCGTCGTGGTACTGGTTCGTCTCGGTGGCGACCGTGGTCCAGTTCTGCCCGTCGCCACTGAGCTGGACGGCGAACTCGTTGTCGATTGTCAACACTACGGATGCAGACTTCGCGTCGGCCGGGAACGGGAAGCGGTAGACGAAGTACGAGTGCCCGTCCGCGAACCGGTTCTGTACGCCGTTGCTCTGCGACCCGTCGGCGTCGTACAGCCACGGCGTCTCGGCCGACGTACCGGTGTCGAAGTCGGCCTTGTGGGCGATGAGGATGTCGGACCGCGTGCTGTACGAGAGCAGCGGACCGGACGTCACGGTCGCGGTCACCGAATGCGTGCCGTCCGCCGCACCGGCCGGGATCGTCACGTCGAGCTGCACAGCGGCGTGCACGGGTACGGCGTTACCGCGGGTCGTCAGGGTCACCGACGAACGCGTCGGCGTCACCGTCCAGCCTGACGGGGCGGCCGCCTGGACGTTGGCCGTGATCTGCTGGTCGGCCGGGCCGGTGGCCTGGACATCGACCGTCACCTTCACATGAGTGCTTGCCGAGGGCATCACGACCGGGAGCGCCGGGTCAGTTGTCGCGGACAACGACCGGATCGGCGGCGTGGCCGGTACGGCGGCCAGCAGCGCGCTCAGGGCGCTGGCCTGGGTACGCCAGTCGAAGACGTTCGGGGTCTGCCCGGACCACCGCTCCCCCAGCCGGTCGGACGCGTCGCGGTCGTTGTCCCAGATCGTGGCGGCCTGCTGCGCGACGAAGTCGGCGTAGCGGCTGTCGTGCGTGGTGTCGGCGAGGTCCGTCCAGTACCGCATGAAGATGCCCTTGAACTGCTTGCCGTTGTCGTCACACGTCCGGCCCGGCGCGTCGCAGTACTCCGTGAGTACGCCATCAGTGACGAGTCCGCCGGGGGCGATCGCGGCGTCGGCCAGCCGCCGTACGGTGGTCAGCAACGCGGGGTTGCGAGTCGCCCTCCACAGTTCGAGGCCGGCGCCGATCGCGAGGCCCTGGTTGTAGGACCAGACCGTGTCGCCGTTGCTCTGGCAGTTGTCCTTGAGTCCGTCGTTCACCAGGCCGGCGGAGTTGATCATGCCGCTCTTCGTGAACCAGTTCCAGCCCTCCTGCGCGCGGCCGAGCCAGCGGGTGTCATCCGGCATCCGGTTGTGCAGCTCGGCGGTCAAGCGGATCCACAGGCCGTTGGTGACGGCGTTCTTGTACGTGCGTTCGCCGTTCCACCAGACACCGCCGCCACACGTGCTCGGGTCCCAGTAGCCCTCGACGTACTCCGCGATCTTGACCGCCATGTCGAGGTACTTCGGGTTCTTGGTCAGGTCGTACGCCTGCACCCAGGTCAGGCCCCACCACTCGGAGTCGTCGATCGCGCGGCTGGTGAAGTTGCCGAGCAACTCGTCGCCGGACAGGTACCCGGCGGGGAACGCGCCCTTGTCCTTCTCGAACGTGTTGTCCAGCTGCGGCAGGTAGCGACGGTCGCCGGTGCGCTGCATGTAGTCGCCGATTGTCTGCAATGCGACAGCCGAGTTCCACCAGCTCGACGGGAACCAGGCCTTGCCCGGTTCGTAGGAGCTCATCAGCTGGTCGGCGGCGACACGCGCCCGGGCGACCGCGGTCGGGCCGGACGCGGCCTCGCCGGGACTGGCGCCGGCCGGTGGCGACACCAGCCCGAGGGCGAGCGTCACCGCCCCGGCCAGCAGTAGACGGAAGGTACGACGATGGACGGGCATGGACGGATCTCCTCGAGCTTGGAAACGTTTCACCGAGCCTCGAGGAAGAATCGTCGTCGCGCGAGACAACGATGTCAATGGGTCGTCCTACTGCAGAATGTCAACAATCTGCGCGAGCTGCGCCGACGTCAGCGGCCCGTGCCGCAGAGCGCCCGCGTTCTCCTCCACCTGCGCGACCGTCTTGAACCCGGGAATCGGCACGAACGCCTCGCTCCGGCCCCACAACCAGCCGAGCGCACCCTGCGCGAGCGTCCGCCCGTCCGAGGTCAGTACGTCGCGGATCGCCTCCAGTCGGCGCAACGACTCGGCCTGGTCACCGGTCCGGAAGTCCCACCCGTGCCGTACGTCGTCCGCGGGCAGCGTGCTGTCCGCGGTGAACTTCCCGGTCAGCAGGCCCATCCCGAGCGGACCCCGGACGATACTCGCCAGCCCGCGCTCCTCACACAGCGCGAGCACGTCCGCGTTGCCGCCGAACACGTTGAAGTGCTGCTGGATCGCCTTGCAGTGCGGGCTTTTCGCGAACACCGCCGCCCGCTCCGGGTCGTCCGTACTCCACCCGATCGCCCGGGCCTTGCCCGCGGCAACCAGTTCCTCGAAGACCGCGAGCACCTCGTCCGCCTTCGCCAGGTCGTACCCACCGAGATGGAACTGGTACAGGTCGATCCGGTCGGTGTTCAGCCGCCGCAACGACTCGTCGCAGGCCCAGCGGATGTACTCCGGATCCCCGTTCTCCCCCGGCGCCTCCCGCGTCTCCTCGACGTAGGTGTACCCGGCCTTCGACGCGATCACGATCTCGTCCCGGACGTCCCCGAGCGCCTCCGCGATCAGCTTCTCGCTGTGCCCGCACCCGTAGACGTCAGCCGTGTCGAAGAACGTCACGCCGAGCTCGTACGCCCGCCGCAACGCCCGCACCGACTCCCCGTCGTCGATGACGCCCCACCCGACCGGACTCCCCTGCCGGGCATGCGGCCCACCGATGGCCCAGCACCCCATCCCGAGCCCACTGATCTCCACCTCACCGATCGACCGCCGTACCATCCGAACCTCCGCCAACGGGAACGTTTCCAGCATCGTGCGCACAAACCCGGCCGGGAGTCCAACAACCATTCCTGCTGACGCCGACAATCCTGGCTACTGAGTGGGCAGCGCGGGGTCAGACGCCGGTCCGGGCCTCGACCCGGCCGGAGCGGACGGCTTCGGTGAAGGTTTGATGGTCGGTCTGGTTGAGATCGGCGTACGTCGCGGCGAAGGTGGCGACGGCTTCGTCGAAACGCGTGGACTTGCCGAGGTAGGCGGCGAGGGCGAAGCGGTCGCCGGAGCGGGCGTGGGCACGGGCCAGGGTCCAGCCGCAGAGGCGGGCGTACAGGGTCATGGCCTCGGGGTTGAGGGTTTCGATGTCGGCGGAGAGCTTCCAGTCCCGGAGCTGGCGGACGTAGTAATCCTGTTCACCGTCGGCCGCCTCGGCGCGGAGCCAGCCGAGGAAGATGTCGCTGGCGGCCTGCATCAGGCGCTGGCCGGCGACGACCCGCTCGCCTTCGTTGGCGTGCACGGACGGGGAGAGGTACGTCGACAACGCGGACGGACGGGCCTGCTTGGCCTGCAACAACAGCGCCTCGTCGGCGACGGTCGACTCCAGCAGCATGATCCACGCGCGGGTGCCGACGCTGCCCACGCCGACGACCTTGTGTGCGACACCGGTGAGCCGGTAGTTGTCGAGCAGATGCCGCCGGTCCTGCTGCAGCGTGCTGCGGTACCCCTCGACGAGGTGCCGCAACTGCCCGAGCACCATAGACCCGTCGATCTCGGTCAGCTGCTCCAGCGGGACGACCAACGGAGGGTCCGCGACGATCCGTCGTCTTCCGTCGACCACCGAGGTGAGCTTGCCGATCGCCTGCATGCTGGTCCGCGTGTATGCCTTTGCCAGCTTTCCCTCGACCGCCTTCAGCTGCTTGCGCTGCGCCGACTTCACTGTCGCCCTGTAGCGTTGGACGAGTTCCTCGATGTCCAGCCGTGCGTACCAGACAGCCAGGATCGGCTGCGCGGCGAACTCCCGCATCGCCTCCCGGTAGTGCCGCGCCACGGTCCGCACGACCGTACGGCACTGCTTCGAGCTGAACCCGTTGTCACGACCCGCGACTACGAAGCTCGCCGCCAGTCGCTTCACGTCCCACTCGAACGACCCCGGCAACGTCTCGTCGAAGTCGTTGATGTCGAACACCAGCCGCCGATCCGGCGACGCGTACGCGCCGAAGTTCGACAGGTGCGCGTCCCCGCACAGCTGCACGTCGAGCCCGGTCGGCGTGGTCCCGGCAAGATCCGCGGCCATCACCAGCGCCGCTCCGCGGTAGAACGTGAACGGCGACACCAGCATCCGTCCGTGCCGGATCGGCACCAGCGCGGGCACCCGCCCCTCGGCCTGCCTGAGCACCAGCCCGACGGGGTCGCGCGTCGCGCTCAACCGCACCTCGGCATGCGCCTCCAGCGGGACCTTCCGACGTACCGCCTTGCCCCGCGCCGCCCGCTCCGCCGCCGTCAGCTCCTCGTTCATGAACTCAGCGTCCCACGCGGAGACCACGACCTGAGACACCCAAAGTCAACCAATTGAATCGACTTACTCTGCTGCCCATGACTTTCCTCTGGTACATCCCGAATCAGGTTGAGCCCGGGCACCGTGGGGACGACACCGGCCGGGGACACAACAGCATCGAGCGGCTGACCGAGCTCGCCCGGCTCGCCGAGGACCACGGTTGGTCCGGCGCGCTGCTCGGCACCGGGTGGGGCCGGCCGGACACGTTCACGGTCGCGACCGCGCTCGCCGCCCGGACGACGACGTTCCAGCCGCTGGCCGCGATCCGCCCCGGGTACTGGCATCCCGCGCACTTCGCCTCCGCCGCGAGCACGCTCGACCAGCTCACCGGCGGGCGGCTGCTGATCAACATCGTCTCCGGGCAGGACAACCTCGCCGCGTACGGCGACAGCGAGGGCGACCAGCCGCAGCGCTACGCCCGCACCAAGGAGTTCCTGCAACTGGTACGGCGGTTGTGGACCGCGGAGGACGTGACGTACGACGGCGAGTACTTCTCGGTCCGCGGATCCACCGTCGCCACGCGACCCGTCGTACGCGAAGGCCGGCCGCATCCCAGGCTGTACTTCGGCGGCGCGTCCGACGCGGCGCAGCGGGTCGCCGCGACGGATGCCGACGTGCAGCTCTTCTGGGGCGAACCACTCGACGGCATCGCCGCCCGGATCGCCGCGCTGCGGGTACTGGAAGCCGAACTCGGCCGCGAACACCCGCCCCTCGAGTTCGGCCTGCGCATCACCACGCTCGTCCGTGACACCACGGACCAAGCCTGGGCCGATGCCGAGTCCAAGGTTGCCCGGATGGCCGAAAAACAAGGCGCCCGGGACCACCGCTGGTTCAAGGCCGTCGGCCAGCAACGCCTTCTGGAGCTCACCGAACGCGGTGAGGTCCTGGACGAGAACCTCTACACCGCTCCCGGAAAGTACGGCGGCGGAGGCGCCGGCACGACCTGGCTGGTCGGCTCCCCCGACGACGTGGCGAAGTCCCTCCGCCGCTACCGCGACCTCGGCGTCACCCACTTCATCCTCTCCGACACCCCGTACCGCGAGGAAACCATCCGCATCGGCGACCAACTGCTGCCCTTGCTCCACTGAAATCTATGCGAATCGCATACAATTACCACCATGGACCTCGAAGGAGCGATCAACCGCTGGCATCAACAGGTGAACGACAGAGAAGCCGTTGCCGAGGTGGTGAGTGACCCGGTGGTGGTACTCGGACCGAAGGGCGCCGGGCCGATCACCCCGGACGGGTTCGCGGACTGGGTGGAACGGTCCGGGATCAAGCTGATGCCGCGGTCCTGGCACCCGATCAGCGACCGGATGATGGTGGTCGAGGAGGATGCGACCTGGCCGGACACTCCCCGGCCGACGCGGGTGGCGACGGTCTTCCGGGTGACCGGCGACAAGGTGTCGGCCGCGCTCCGGTTGCCGGATCTGAAGCAGGCCTTGGAGTTGGCATACATCTGGCGCGAGCTGGCCGCGACAGAGTGAGCGCGGGACCGGGGCAGGTGTTGTTCGAGTTCGTACGCCACTGGGCGCGACGTACGGCGCCTGACGTCGCCGAGCAGGGGCGGCTCGTGATGGTGGTGGAGTCCGTGTACGCCGTCAGCGGGCGCGGGACCGCGACGATCAACGCGGTCGCCCACGAGATCGGAATCGACCAGAGTGGCGCGTCCCGGATGGTGAAGGAGGCCGCGTCAGCGGGGTATCTGGAAGTGCGGGCCGCAGGGGGCGATGCGCGCCGGCGTGAGGTCGGCGTGACGGACACCGGGCTCGAACTGCTCGCGCAGGCACACGGATGGCAGGAGCAGGTGTTCTCGGAACTCAGCGCGGGTTGGACCGAGCGACGTCGTACCCAGTTCCGCCGGGACCTGTTGAGCCTGCTGGAGCGGTCGCGCCTTGAAGGCTGATTGAACGTGATCACCGCTTGACGGTCGTCTGCTGTGTGTGATCGGTTGACTACCTGGCGCTGTGAGGCATGTGAGGAGCACAGATGGTCGAATATCTGCCCCGGTCCGCGTGGAACGCGCGGCCGCCGAACGCCGGGCCGGGCAACCTGACCGCGTCCCACGTCGAAGGCGCGGTCATCCACTGGCCGGGCACCGGCTCGACGAAGGTCATCCACACCAGGACAGCGGTCGCGTCCGCGTTGCGCGGCTGGCAGGACTACCACATGGACACCCGCGGCTGGTCGGACATCGCCTACCAGATCGCGGTCGACCAGGAAGGCCGGGCCTGGACCCTGCGCGGCATGCGCACCAAGTCCGGCGCGAACGGCGACGCCGACGTCAACGACCGGTACGGCGCGATCCTGCTGGTGCTGGTCACCGGCGAGCAGCCGTCCGCCGCGATGAAGGCGACCACCCGCGCGGTGATCGCCGACTTCCGCAAGCTCTATCCCCGCGGTACGGCGATCAGGCCGCACTCCGCGGTCCGCCCGGAGCCGACCGACTGCCCCGGCGATCCCGCCCGCGCCGCGATCGCCCGCGGCGACTTCAACCCCGGCCACTCGGAGGACGACGACATGACCCCGGCGCAGATGCAGGAACTGAAGAACTTCATCGAGGCCCGCACGCAGGCCTACGCACTTTGGGTCCACAAGCAGCTGCGTCGCGACCTGACCGCGGTCGCGAAGGCGTACGCACTGGACATCAAGAACTACGAGCGCCAGACCGACGCCGCGGACGCGGCCCGCGCGGCCGCCGCGGTCTGGGCCACCGCCCCGAAGAACCTGGCCGCCGACGCGCCGGCCCAGCAGGAGCCGCAGGTCCCGGACCCGAACACCGACCCGAAGCTCGAGGACCACGCCCTCGACCCGTTCCCACCGGTCGAAGACGCCAAGGCCGAAGAAGCCAAGTAGGTCACCCACCCAGGCGTCGCGGGAGCAGCGCAGCTGATCACGTTCAGCGCCCTGCGGCCTTCAGGACTCGCAGGGCGTTCAGCGTGATCAGCTCGTTCGGCCCGGTGCGCCCCCAGTCGACGACCTCGGGCGACCGGCTGCCGCCGACGGGACCCCACCACGGCGTCCCCGCAGTCCACCGGCCGTCGGGGCGACGCTGCCGCTCCAACTCGTCCAACGCGTCGCCGGCGCGCTCATCTCCGGCAAGCCCGAGCCGCGACAGGACCAGCAATGCCTGCAGGATGTCGTAGTGCCAGTACGGCGGATAGTGCGGCCGCAACCACTTCGGGTTGATCACCTCACCGGTCGACAGGCTCCGGAACAACCGGTGCTCGAGGAACAGCTCCCCCGCTCGCAACGCTCCGGCCCGCGCCGCGATCTCTCCCGTGGCGCGGTAGTACTCGTGCAGTCCCCAGGCCGCGGCATGCGTCTCGTGGAACGACGACCGTCGGCCGCTCGCGCGGCGGTCGCAGTTCCACCCGCCGTCAGGCCATTGCCACTCCAACAGTCCCTCGGCCAGGCGTTGCACGCGCGGATCGCCCGCCATCCCGAGCCGGCTGCATGCAGCCAGTGTGTTGCCTTCGATCGACCCGCATCGCCGTACGAGTCCGTCGACGACACGCACGCCGTACTTGAGCGATCGCATCACCTCGGCCAGGTCGTACTCCGCGGCCTCGACCGCTCGCGGCTCGCCCGGCGGTACCTCGAGCTCGACCAGCGAGACGATCCGCCAGTGCGCGCCGGTCCACTTCTTGTACGCCCGCTTGTCCGCACACGCGTCCGTCAGCAGCGTCCGCACCATCCGCCCGGCGAGGACTTCCTCGGCTGACTCCTCGCCCAGCAGGTCCCGCCGGGCCAGCTTCCGAACCGCCGGCTCATCCGACTCCAGCAACCACCCGGTCGCGTCCATCTCCACATTCTGTCGGCGCAGCCTGCTTGGATACCACCGTGGACCTCAAGCAGCTGCAGGACCGGCTCGAGAAGATCTCCGTCGGGTACGGCGTCCGCCTCGGCTTCGAGCGCGACCCCGACTGGTTCCTGCTCAAACTCCAGGAGGAGGTCGGCGAGCTCACCCAGGCCTACCTCCAGCACACCGGCCGCGCCCGGACGAAGGGCGCGACCGCAGAGCAGATCCGCGACACGTTCCACCAGGAGTTCGCCGACGTCCTGTGCCAGGTGCTCCTGTTCGCCAAGCAGCACGACGTCGACCTCCCCGCCGAGATCGAGCGCAAGTGGCTGGTCTACGAAGCCTGACGGGAGCGACCAGGACCGGCGTTCTTGATCAGCAGACCGAGCACGGTCAGCTGGGCGAGCACTGCCAGCACCAGTAGCGGGATGCCCAGCCAGACCGGCAGCGTGAAGCCGGTCTGCAGCGTCGCGAGGAAGTACGGGAAGACGATGCCGAACGGCCAGACGAACGTGCCGGTCCACTTCTCCGCGCGGGTCCAGCGGTCCGACGTCCACAGCAGGAGGACGCCGACTCCCCAGCCGATCAGCGCGACGAACGCGCCGAGCACCAGCAGCACGAGCGCCATCACCTCGCGCCCGCGGAACTTCGGCCGGTACCGGTCGACCAGGACGAGCCCGTCCGTCGACGCCGCCACCAGTTCGTCCGGATCGCCCAGCCGCTGCAGCATCCGGCGTACGTCGTCCTCCGAGGTGGCGCCGGCCGCGCGGGCCTCGGCGATGTGTGACGTCACGTCTGCGACCAGCTCGGTACGCCGGGACTCGGGCAGCGGCTCGGCGGCCTTCGTGAGGTACTTCAGGTAGGCGTCGACGAGCCGGTCGCCGCTCTGCTGCGCGTTCATACGCGGGCCTCCTTGATCAGCGCGACGTACACGGCGATCGCGATCACCGCGCCGACCAGCAGACTCACCCAGACCGGCGGCTGGAAGAACTCGCAGCACGCCGCAGCGGTCCAGCCGACCGGCCAGGCGACGGTGCCTGCGATCTTCCAGACCGTGGTCCAGCGGTTCGACGTCCACAGCAACCAGACGCCGACCAGCCAGCCGATCCCCAGCACGAACGGCCCGAACACCAGCAACCCCAGCGTGATCCAGTCGCGGGTCCGTAGCCGCGGCTCCGACGCCTGCAGTGCGGCACCATTCGTCATTTCCATGTTCATCCCCGTCTCCCACTCTGCAAGATCTTGTCGACCGACGCGCAGAACCGTTGCCAGTCCGCGGTGAACTCGGCCAGTGCCCGGCTGCCCTCGGGTGTCGAGGTGTAGTAGCGCCGCGGTGGCCCGGACCCGGACTCCTGCCAGCTCGTCTCCACCAGACCCTCGCGCCGCAACCGCGCGAGGAGTGGGTAGATCGTGCCTTCGGTGGTGACCAGTCCGTCGACCTCACCGAGCGCCTTGACCAACTCGAAACCGTAACGGGGCTCTCCCTGCAACAGCGCGAGGACGCAGTACTCCAGCGTCCCGCGGCGCAGCTGGGTGAAGACCTTCTCCGCTACCATGCGACACAAGGTACCTGTCCGCACCAAGATCCGGCAAGGACGCCTGACCCGTCAGGCGGTCTTGGGCCGGACGCTGAACATCAGCATCAGTACGACGGCCGGGATCACCGTCACCCAGAGGCCGGGGAGGTTGAGCAGCACCGGCGCCAGGCAGACCACCAGCAGGTCGAACCCGCGGGCCGGCTGCGAGAACAGCCCGGGCGGGATCGCGCCCATCGGTGACGTGACGAGCGGTCCGGCGTACGACGGCGGGCGCGCGGAGGCCTGCCGTACGGTGCCGGAAATGATGCCCGCGGCAACGGCGAAGGTCGACGCCGCGCTGCCGATCGCCGGGAACGCGCAGGCCGCCCAGACGACCGCGACCGCGGCGGGCACGACCGCCATCACGATCCGCAGGTCCCGGAGGTCCCAGCCGAGCGCCCGCACCAGCCCGGTCGAGCGGCACGCGGTACGCAGACCGTCGAGCAACGGCCGTACGGCGATGAACCCGGCGATGGCGGCGGCGATCGGTACGAGTACGTGGAATCCGGCGCCGTGTACGGCGTACGGCACGACCAGCAACGCGAACGCGACGGCGAGGCGGCGCGGCCAGCGGAGGATCCGGTGGAACTCCCGTTGCACGATCGCTGCCCCGTTCGCGCCCCGGCCGCGGTGCGAGCGGACCCGCCCCTTCAACCGCCAGTGCCGCCCGGCGATCACGTCGCCCAGCATGCTGATGTCCAGACTGCTCGCCGCACCGGCCAGCCCCGCCAGCAGTTCACCACCGGCGATCACACTGATCCGACCCAGCCGGTCGAGTGTCCGCGACATCACGAAGGCCAACGCGAGGCACACCAGCACAGCCGCTGCGGCGAGCAGGAGGCCCGTGTTGCTGCCACTCGTAGAGACGTACATCGAGAGCGTTTCGACCGTCGCGCCCTTGGTCGGATCGGGACGCAGCGCAAGCACGACCGCCGGTACGACGGCCGCCAGCAGCAGCACGTCCGCGATCCGCAGCGCCCACCAGGTACGCCGGACCGTCTGCTGTGCCCACGCGGTGGCGACCGCCGCGCACACCAGCGCCGCGCCGATCAGCACGGCCGCCTCGAAGACGCCGGACACGGGCGCGCCGAGGAGGGCCCAGATGATGCCGCCGACGATCACGCCGACGACTCCGACGGTGGCGATCACGAGGCGGTAGGCAGGACGGAGGAGGGCGGCGCGATTGACCGGGGTGGCGAGCAGCCAGAAGCCGGTGGCGCGGGACGCCGACACCGGGCCGACGGCCAGCAGCACCCGGAGCGTCGTTGCCAGCAGCAACGGTATGACGATCCACGGTAACCACGAGGTCAGCCGATGGCAGCCCAGAGACGCGCAGCCGGCCGCGTTCGAGTTCAGGTGCCGTACGACGTTGCCGCCGGTCGCGCCGGCCATCGCCAGCGTGAACAGGACCAGGTAGACGTCCTCGAAGATCTCCCAGAACGACCGGTCCGCGTGCTTGCGCCGGGTGGTCCGCATCCACTGCCGCAGCGCCCGCGACGACGGGATCGCCCCGAAGTCCGCCGGGTCGAACTCCACCAGCCCGTCCGCCGCGGTCATGGGGCCTCCCGGTCTGGACTGAGGAGCGCAGCGACGAGGGAAGACCGGGAGTAACAGCCCCATGACCCGCCGCGCCGGAGGCGTGGCATTTGTACCGTCATGGCAGCGGGGTGAGGGTGACGACGGAGTCTGCGACCGTCTCGACCAGGCCCGGGTCGTGGCTGGCGAACAGGATCGCCGTACCGGACTTCTTCTCCTGGACCAGCCGCTCCGACAGCCACTGGACGCCGTCGACGTCGAGCCGGGCCTCGGGCTCGTCCAGCACCATCAGCTTGCGCGGGCGGACCAGCGCGGTCGCCAGCGCGAGGCGGCGGCGCTGACCCGAGGACAGCGACCCGGGCAACTGGTCGGCGGCGGGCAGTAGTCCGATGTCGTCCAGGATCGTGTCGACCAGATCCTCCGGTTCGGCGTTGCCGTGCGCGCGGGCGAGCAGGTCGAGGTGCTCGGCCGCGGTCAGGTCCGGGAAGAAGTCCAGGTCGTCGAGCAGCGTCGCGACGTCCCGCCGTACCGACTCGGCGCGTTCGTCGATCGGCTGCCCGTCGAGCAGGATCTTCCCGGCCGCGGGGGCCGCCGCGCCGACGATGCACTTGAGCACGGTCGTCTTGCCGGCGCCGTTCGGCCCGACCAGCGCGATCGCTTGCCCGGCGGCGAGGGTGAAGTTCAGCCCCTCGATCACCGGGCGGTCGCCGTACTTGTGCTGCAGCCCCTGGACGGACAAGCGGGGCGCCGCCTTCTTGCTCACTTCTTGCGGACCAGGGTGAGCCCGTCGCCGATACCGAGCATGACGACGTCGACCCGGTCGTCCGCGGCCACGTGCGCGTTGAACTCCTTGCGGTCCGCCGGGCCGTCGGCGTCGATCACCCGCCCGCCGGCCAGCGTGTTGTCGAACAGCAGCAACCCGTTCGGCCGGATCAGCGGCAGCACGGTCTCGAAGTACTTGACGTACCAGTCCTTGTCGGCGTCGACGAACGCCAGGTCGAACGAGCCGTCGAGCTTCGCCACCGACTCGTGCGCGTCGCCGATCCGCAGGTCGATCTTGCCGGCGACCCCGGCGCGCTCCCAGTACTTCCGCCCGATCGAGGTCCACTCGTCGGAGACGTCCAGGCAGATCAGCTCGCCGTCGTCCGGCAGCCCGCGGGAGATCGCCAGCGCCGAGAACCCGGTGAAGGTACCGATCTCGACCGCGCGGCGGGCGCCGATCAGCCGGGTCAGGGTGGTCAGCAGGCCGGCCTGGTCCGCGGTGGTCAGCATGCCGGCCGGGTTGCCGAGCTTCTCGGTCTCGGCGCGCAACTCGGTCGCGATCTCGTCCAGCGGCATCCCGTGGGCGAGCATGTAGTCGTGCAGTTCCTCGGTCACCGGCACCTGATGGCCCATGGGAGTTCCACCCTCCGTGTATTAAGTCGTCGCCTTGTAGTCTCTATGGGTTGCCCGAAGCGTCTTCACCCACCCCAGCTCTACCCGCTGATTAGGGAGCACCACCCATGCGAATCGCCGTCGCCGGATCGATCGCGACCGACATCCTGATGACGTTCCCGGGCCGCTTCAAGGACCAGTTCCTGGAAGAGCAGATGCACAAGGTGTCGCTGTCCTTCCTGGTCGACGAGCTGGTCGTGCACCGCGGCGGGGTCGGCGCGAACATCTGCTACGGCATGGCCCAGCTCGGGTACCCGTCGCTGCTGGTCGGCTCGGTCGGCGCCGACTTCGCGGAGTACGGCGCGGCGCTGACCGCGGCCGGCGTGGACGTGTCACACGTCCGCGTGTGCGAGAACGTACACACCGCGCGGTTCACCTGTACGACGGACCTGGACGCGAACCAGATCGCCTCGTTCTACACCGGCGCGATGGCCGAGGCCCGCGAGCTCGACCTCGGCGCGATCCACCAGGCGGCCGGCGGCGTCGACCTGGTGCTGATCGGCGCCGACGACCCGGACGCGATGCTCAAGCACACCCAGCTCGCCAAGCAGCACGGGATCCCGGTCGCGGCCGACCCGTCACAGCAGCTCGCCCGGATGGAGGGCGAAGCGATCCGGACGCTGATCGACGGCGCGGCGTACCTGTTCAGCAACGAGTACGAGGCCGGCCTGATGGCGCAGAAGACCGGCTGGAGCCATGACGAGATCCTCGAGCGGGTCGGTGTCCGGATCACCACGCACGGCGGCGACGGCGTGGTCATCGAGGACACCACCGGCATCCTCGCGAAGGTCCCCGCCGTACCGGCGCCGAAGCTGGTGGACCCGACCGGCGGTGGCGACGCGTTCCGGGCCGGCTACCTCACGGGACGCGCCGCGGGCCTCGACCACGAGGCCGCCGCCCACCTCGGCTGCACGCTGGCCACCACGGTCCTGGAGACCGTCGGCACCCAGGAGTACACGCTCGATCACCCGACCTTCCTCGACCGCCTCACCAGCGCGTACGGCGCGGACGCCGCCGCCACCGCGAAGCAGGCACTCCGCTCCGCCTGACCCGCGCCCGGGAGGCGGCCGGGACCGAAGGCGTCACCCAACGGCAGGCTGGTGGCCAGCCAGCCGGCCGAGCGCACCGGTCTGGGCGAGGAGTGCGAACCGGTCCGGGTTGCCCCAGTGCTCCACGATCCTGCCGTCCACGACGCGGGCCTGTTCGAAGAGCGTGATGTCGATCGGCGCGTTGCTCGGCGGGCCGAAGAACGGTCCGGTCGCCGTGCCGCGGGCCCGGCCGCGCGCCCAGACCAGGTCACCGACGACGACCGAGTCCTCCAGCGTGTAGACGATGTCCGGCATCAGCTCGTGCACCTGCCGGATCGCGGCCTTCACCTGTGCCCGCGCCTGCTCGCCGCGTCCGGCGAGGCCGAACTGGTGCTCGATCAGGTCCGGCGCACACACCTCGTCGACGATCGCCTCGTTCCCGGTTGCGAACCCCTCCTGCAGGATCCGTTCCAGTACCTCCAGTGGTCCTTCCATGACGCCCCCAATTCACTAGTAATGCACTCGATGCAGTGTCACTGCACTGAACACAGTGATAGTGTGCCGACGTGGCCGAAGCTGTCAAGACCTACCGCCAGGTCCAGGCGGAGGAGACCCGGATCCGGATCGCGCAGGCGGCCCGCCGGCTCTTCGCCGAGCGGGGGTACGGCGCCACGAGCATCGACGCGATCGCGAAACAGGCCGGCGTGGCGACCCGGACGGTGTACTCCGCGTTCGGGACCAAGCGGGAGCTGCTCTCGCTGATCTGCGACCAGTGGCTCGCGGAGGCGGGCGCCCGGGAACGCGCTCAGCAGGTGTTCGCGATCGCCGACCCGGTCGAGCGGCTCCGCGGGGCGGCGGGCTGGCTGGCGAACCTGTACGCCGCCGGCTTCGACGTCGTGCTGATCTTCGAGGCCGCGACCGACGAGAGCCCCGAGACCAGGGCCCTGCTCCGGTCGAAGCTTGCCGGGCGCAACGAGGTGATGGACGCGATGATCGCCTCGCTGAACGACGTACTGCGGGTTCCGCTCAAGCAGGCGCAGGCCATCTACCGCGCGCTCGCCGCACCGGGTGTGTATCAGGAACTGGTCGGCGAATCCGGCTGGAGCCCGGAGGAGTTCGAGGTGTTCGTCGCCGACTCACTCCACCGTCAGCTGCTCTGAGAGCGGGCCCAGAGGCCGCGGACGTGGCCGATGTGGCGGCGCATCAACTGCTCGGCGCCTTCGCCGTCGCCGGACTCGACGAGGTCCAGGAGCTCGTGGTGTTCGGCGGCGGACGGGACCAGCCGGCCGCTCTCGACGAGCGGGGTGAGTCCGAGCAGGCGGGTCTGTGAGCGCAGGTCGGACACCACCTCGACGAGCTTCGGGTTCCCGGAGTACGTGAGCAGTGTGACGTGGAACACCCGGTCCGCCTCGATGTACGCGATCAGGTCGCCCGCCTCGGCCGCCACCACGATCTCCTCGGCCAGCGCCCGCAGCCGAGGGTAGTCCGCGGCCGGGATCGCCGCGACCACGTCCCGCACGGTCGGCGGCTCGATCAGCTGGCGGAGCGCCGCCAGGTTGTCCAGGTCCTCGTCGGACACCTCGGTGACCCGGAAGCCCTTGTTCCGCAACGAGATCACCAGGCCCTCGCGGACCAGGTCCAGCATCGCCTCCCGGACCGGCGTCGCGGAGACGCCGAACCGCGCGCCGAGCGTCGGCGCCGAGTACACCTCCCCCGGCTTCAGCTCGCCGGAGATCACCGCCGCCCGGAGCGCGTTGGCCACGCTGTCGCGCAGGTTCTCGCGCTGCGCCAGCCGCCGTACGCTCGGCAGCGGCCCGATCGAATCGGCAGTCATCGGTTCACCTCCCTGATCGCCCATTGTGAAACACGCCGGTCAGTTGTCCCGGATGCCACCCCCGATCGCGGCGACCAGTTCGGTCAGCCGCTCGAACACCCGGTCGGAGCCGAGCCCGTCGTGCTCGTACTCGTTCGTCACCCAGGCCTGCACGTTCCCGACCCGGCGCGCGGTGTCCAGCTGCAGGCCGGAGTCGACGTACATGTCGTCGAAGTAGACCGCGGCCGCCACCGGTACGTCGTTCGCCGCGAGCCTCTCGTGGTCGTACAGGTCCGGCCAGCTCGGGCGCTGTGCGAGCAGCTCGACGGCGCCCCGGAACGGCCGCAGCCCGCGGATCTCCTCGAACATCCAGGGGTACATCATCTCGCCGGTGAACAGCAGCGGCCGGGCGTCCTCGGCGAACTCCGGGCGGCGCGCCCGCTCCGCCTCGGCCGCCCAGCCGGTCGCGCCGTCGCCGGATCCGTAGATGCTCTCCTGGAGCGCCGCGAACAGCGGATTCCCCAGGTACGACGACTGCGCCTGGACCTGGCCGAGGAACGTGTCGGACAGCTCGTCGCCGTCGAAGGCCTCGTCGAGGAGCCAGTGGATCCGCTCGTACCCGGGCTGCATCCCGAAGTCGATCCCGAGCGACTGCAACCGCCGTACGGTCAGGCGATCGCCGTCCGGCAGCCGTACGTCGTCAGCCGCGAGCCGATCCGCCAGCCGGCCGACCCGCTCCACGTTGTGCGGGTAGCGACGGTAGAACTCGCGGTTCTTCGCCGCGACCCGCGGATAGGTCCGCCGGTAGACCTCGGCCGCCGACGGGTCGATCGACGCGAGTCCGCCGGTGACGTAGCAGGCCGACAGGCCGTCGTTCGCCTTCGAGAGGTAGGTGAGCGTCAGGAAGCCGCCGTAGCTCTGGCCGAGCGTCGACCAGCGCTTCCCGCCGAAGACGGCCTTCCGTAGGTGTTCGGCGTCCGCGACGATCGAGTCCGCGCGGAAGTGCGCGAGGTACGCGGCACCTTCGGCCGCGGTCATCGCGGCCATCCGGCGGCCGCTCACCGGCGTACTGCGACCGGTGCCGCGCTGATCCATCAGCACGACCCGGTGCGTCTTCAGCGCCTGTCCGATCCACCCCGAGGCGCTGACCGGCCGCGGACCCTTGCCACCCGGACCGCCCTGCAGATACAGCAGAACGGGCAGTTCCTCGTCCTTCCGGGTCGGATCCACCAGCTCCCGGGCGAACAGGCTGATCGACTCCCCCGGCGCTTCCCAGTCGAGCGGAACGTCGACAGTGTGCTCCCGGACGTGCATCCGGGGAATTGTGTAGCTGGTCATCCCGCCTCTTTCTGCCTGCGTCTGGCGTCCCACTCCGGGTTGATCCGCGGTACGGCCGCCAGCAAGGTTCTGGTGTAGGAGTCCTGCGGGTCGCCGAACACCTGCTCCCGCGACCCGAGCTCCACGATTCTGCCCCGGTTCATCACCGCGACGCGCTGCGAGATCTGCCGGACGACCGCCAGGTCGTGCGCGATGAAGATGTAGCTGAACCCGCTCTCCCGCTGCAGCCGCATCAGCAGCTCGAGGACCTGCGCCTGGATCGACACGTCGAGCGCCGACACCGCCTCGTCGCAGATCACCAGCTTCGGGTTCACGGCCAGCGCGCGGGCGATGCCGATCCGTTGCGCCTGCCCGCCGGAGAACTGCGCCGGGTAGCGCCGGCAGTGGTCCGGGTTCAGCCCGACCCGCTCCATCAGCTCCTGCGCGAACGCACGCTTGGAGCCGGTCGGCGTGATGCCCTGGTAGGTGAGCGGTGCGGTGATGATCCGCTCCACCGTGTACCGCGGGTTCAGCGACGAGAACGGGTCCTGGAACACCACCTGCACGTCGTTCCGGAAGGCGGCGAGATCCTTGCCCCGGGCACGGGTCACGTCCTGCCCGTCGAAGACGACCGTACCGCTGGTCGGCTCCAGCAGCCGGGCCGCGATCCGTGCGGTGGTGGACTTCCCGCTGCCGGACTCGCCGACGATCGCGAGCGTCTCGCCGAGCTCGACGTCGAAGCTCACGTCGTCCACCGCGGTGAACGTGGTCTTCCGCGCCCGGGCCCCTTCGCCGCGCGTGACGAACTCCTTCGTCACGCCCCGCACTTCCAGCAATGTCATGACGCTACCTCGTCGTCGATTCCGTCGTCGATTCTGGGTACGGCGTCCAGCAGCATCCGGGTGTACTCGTGCCGAGGGTCCGAGAACACCTGCTCCGCCGTCCCGTACTCGACCGGATCGCCTGACTGCATCACCAGCACCCGGTGGGCGATCGAACTGATCACCGCCAGGTCGTGGGTGATGAAGATCATCCCCGTACCGGTCGTCGACTGCAGCTCGGCGAGCAGCTCCAGGATCTGAGCCTGCACGGTCACGTCGAGCGCCGTCGTCGGCTCGTCCGCGATCAACAGCGACGGTGAGCAGCACAACGCCATCGCGATCATCACGCGCTGCCGCTGACCGCCGGAGAACTGGTGCGGATAATGATCCACCCGGCGCCCCGGATCGGGAATCCCGACCCGCTCCAGCGCCTCGATCGCCACCCGGCGCGCGTCCTTCCGGGTGCCGCCGCGATGGGCGCGGTACATCTCCTCGATCTGCAGACCCACCGTGTAGTAGGGATTCAGCGACGACAACGGGTCCTGGAACACCATCGACACCGCGTTGCCGCGCACCGACCGGAGCTCGCGGTCGGTCCGGCCGAGCAGTTCGGCGCCGTCGAGCTTCACGCTGCCCGACGTCCGGGCGCCGCGCGGCAGCAGCCCGAGGACGGCGAGCGCGGTCATCGACTTGCCCGACCCGGACTCGCCGACGATCCCGACGGTCTCGTCCTGACCGACGGTGAACGACACGTTCTTCACCACGTCGACCGGTCCACGCCCGGTCGGCAGGGTGACCGTCAGATTGTCGACAACAAACAGTTCACCGCTCATGACGACACCACCCGTACCCGCGGATCCAGGGCGGTGTAGAGCAGGTCGACCACGACGTTGCCGATGACAACGAAGAACGCGGCCAGCAGCGTCACCGCCATGATCACCGGCTGGTCGTTCTTGGCGATCGAGTCGGCCGCCATCTTGCCGATCCCGTTCAGGCCGAACACAGTCTCGGTGATCAGCGCACCGCCGAGCAGGCCGGCGAAGTCCATCCCGAAGATCGTGGTGATCGGCGTCAGCGCGGGCCGAAGCGCGTGCCGGCGCATGATCAGCGTTCCGCTCAGGCCCTTCGCCCGGGCGGTCCGGAAGTAGTTCTCCGACAACGTGTCGATCACGTTGCTCCGGGTCAGCCGTGCGTACAGACAGGCGTAGCCGACGGCCAGCACCACCCACGGCATCAGGTACGACTCGAACCAGACAATCGGATTGTCAACAAAAGACACCACCGACGGGAACGGCAGCACCTGCAACTTCACGACCAGGACGTACTGCAGGACGAGCGCGAGCACGTAGTTCGGCACGCTGACGCCGCCGAGCGCGAGCGCCATCGCCGAACGGTCCCACCAGGTGCCCTGCTTGACCGCGCTGATCAGACCGCCGATCACGCCGGCGAGCAGCCACAGCACGGCCGCGCCGACCGCGACCGTCACGCTGACGGGCAGCCGGGCGGTGATCATGCTCCACACCGACTCGTTGGTCTGGAAGGAGTACCCGAGACACGGCGCCGAACAGTGCACCGAGCCGTAGTCCCGGCCGGCGAAGATCCCGCTCAGGAACTCCCAGAACTGGGTCAGGATCGGCTGGTTCAGCCCGAGCACGTTCCGGATCGAGTCGATGCGTTCCGGCGTACATGTCTTGCCGCAGATCATCACCGCAGGATCCGGCGACAGCTCGAAGAAGATCAGGTACGTGAACAGGCAGACGGCCAGCAGGATCAGTACGACGCCACCGAGCCGTCCCAAGACATACCGGGTCATGCCGCCTCTCCCTGGTCGATGAGGGTGCGGATCTTGTCGCCGAGGACGGTCAGCGACAGCACCGTGAGGAACAGGAACGCACCAGGGATCGCGAAGAACATCGGGTCCACCGAGTACCAGCTGACCGAGCTCGCGATCATCTGGCCCCAGGACGCGGTCGGCGGCGAGACCCCGACACCGAGGAACGACAGGCCGGCCTCGGTGCCGATGTACCCCGGGATCGCGAGCGTCGTCATCACCACGATCGAGCCGCGCAGGTTCGGCAGGATCTCCCGGAACACCACCTGGGTGTCCTTCGCCCCGGACGCCCGGGCCGCCTCGACGAACTCGCGGTTCGCCAGCGTCATGGTCTGACCGCGGATCACCCGGGCCAGGTACGGCCAGCCGAACGCGCTGATCACCACGACCAGCAGCACCGGCCGGTTCCCGGACGGCAGCGAGGACAGGATCGCGATCATGAAGATCAGCGCCGGGAACGCCATCAGGAAGTCCATCAGCCGGGAGATCACCTGATCCACCCAGCCGCGGTAGAACCCGGCCAGCATGCCGAGCACCACGCCGAGGATCCCGGTCAGCAGGGTCGCGGACAACGAGATCGTGATCGACACCCGGGCGCCGTACACGATCCGGGCGAACAGGTCGCGGCCGTTCTGCGGCTCGACACCGAACCAGTGCGAGCCGCTGATCCCGCCGAGCGAGCCGCGCGGCAGCCCGCCGAGGTCGGAGTTGATCGCGGCGGAGTCGAACTGGTACGGACCCCAGCCGCTGAGCTTGGTGATCAACGGCGCGGCGATCGCCATCAGCACCACGATCGCGAGGAACGCCAGGCAGGCCAGCGCGCCCTTGTCCCGCGTGATCCTGGTGAGCAGCCGCTTGCCCGAGGTGGGCGGTGCCGCGCTCGGCACCGCCTCCTCGACCTCGACCAGAGTCGGGCTGGTTGTCACTTGCTCGCGTCCTTCAGGCCGACCGACACCAGGTCGATGCCGCCGGAGAACCCGTCGTGCAGGTAGGCGCCGCCGATGTTGCCACCGACAAGCATCAGCACCTTTTCGTAGAGCAGCGGCACGACCGGCGCGAGCGCCATGATCTGCTTGTCGAGTTCGCCGTACGCCTTGTTCGCGGCGTCCACGTCGGTCAGCTTGGAGATCTCGTCGATCTTCGCGTTCACGCCCGGGTCGTTCAGCTGCGACAGGTTGGTGTTGCCCTTCGGGGTGATGTTGCGGCCGTCGAACAGCGGCGGCAGGAAGGTCGCGCCGGACGGCCAGTCCGGGCACCACCCGGTGATCGCGGCGTCGTGCTGCTGGGACGTCGTACCGATCACCTCGTAGTACGTCGCGGTGTCGATCGTGTTGATCTTCACGGTGATCTTCAGCGGCTCCAGCGCCTGCTGGATCGCGACCGCCATCGCCTGCATCTTCGGTTGCGCGCGGGTGTCGAGCGTCATCGTGAGGCCTGCTCCGAACCCCGCCTCGGTGAGCAGCTTGCGGGCGGCGTCGGGGTCGCCCTTGTGGTCCGGGCTCGGGTACGGGTCGTAGTCCACCCGGCCGGTGATCGTCGGCGGCTGGATCGTCGTACCGATCTCGGCGAGCGCCGATCCGCCGTCGGCGTCCCGGACAGTCTGCTTGTTCACCGCGAGGTTGATCGCCTGCCGGACCTTCACGTTGTCCAGCGGCTTCTTCGTGGTGTTCAGCCCCATGTACGTCGTACAGCCGTTGATGCCGGTCATCGTCCGCTGCTTCAGCTGCGGCGTCTGCATCCGGGCGACGCTGGCGGCCTGGACGGTACCGGCGATCGCGTCCGCGTCGGTGCCCTGGCCGGCGATCATCCGCTCGTCGATCGTCGCCGGGTCGAGCCCGAACGTCCACTGGAACACGTCCGGGTTCGCGGTCCGGACGTCGTCGGTCTTCTTGTCCCACTTGTCGTTGCGGACCAGCTTCAGCGAGGCGCCCGGCTTGTAGTCCGCCAGCTTGTAGGGCCCGGACGCGATCGGCTTGCTGTCCAGCGCGTTGCCCGCGCCCTGGCCCTTCGGCACCGGCGTGAACGTGTTCTGCGCGACCACGCTGCCGAAGTCGGCGAACGGCTTCTTCAGGTGGAAGACGACGGTCTTCGCGTCCGGGGTCTGGATCGTTGCCAGGTCACCGGACTTGTACGGGCCCTGGTACGACGCGGGCGCCTCGATCAGCTGCTTCGCGTACGGCGAGCCGATGCCGATCTCCGGGTCCCACGCGCGCTCGACGCCCCACTTCACGTCCGCGCTGGTGATCGGCGCACCGGTCTCGAAGAACAGCCCGTCCTTCAGCGTGAACGTCCAGGTCTTGCCCCCGTCGGTCGGCTTGCCGGTGTCGGTGGCGAGGTCCGGGACGATCTTCGTACCGGCCGCGCCCGGCGCCGCGCCCTGGGTGGTGAGCGTGCGGTAGATCAGCCGGTAGAAGTTGTTCACGCCGCCGTCGAACCCGCGGGCCGGATCCAGGTGCGAGAACGCCGCGTTCGCGAGCACCTGCAACGTACCGCCCTTGGCAGCCTTGGCGCCGGGGCCTTCGGACGCGCCCTTCGTCCCGGACGCACCGCCGCCGCACGCGGTGAGGGTCAACGCGGCCGCTGCCACGAGCCCGACCAGCTTCGAGGTTCTCTTCATCAGTCTTCTCTTTCGGTTCGCAGCCACACACGCATGGCCAGGGGCTGACGGTTTCCCCAGAGGAAGTACGGCGACAACGTCGCCGGCACGTGCTTCGAGGCGGTCTCCTGGGGTGTTCCGGTGAGGACGGGGTACAACTCGGGCGCGGGCGGTGGGGCGACGCCCGCGGTGAGCTCGAGTACGACGTGGTCGTCGTTCGTGCGCGGGGTCGCTCGTCCCACACCCGCCGGGGTGAGCAGCAGGTCGTCGACCGGGGCGTCCACGTCTTGTTGCTCGACGCAATAGACAAGCGGTCCGCGAGCAACAGCAATCGCTCCACGGGTCGCATCCACGTATGGGTGCGCGCCGTGCGCTCTAGGTGCCATCGGCAACGTCAGCCGGAGGACATCCCCAGGCACGAACGCCCGACGGACCCGAACCCAACCCTCCCTCTCTTCAGCCGAACCGCCGGGCGCTGTGAGGGTTGGGTTGGTGGTCCACTTGGGGACCCGGAGGGCGATCGTGAGCTCCTCCGAGGGGGCGTTCTCTACGGTGAGGGTGACTTCCCCGTCCCACGGGTAGTCGGTGGTGACGGTGACGGTGAGCTCTCCGGTCGTGATGCGGGCGTTGGCGTAGATGCCTACGTACAGGGTGTTGTCGCGGTGCAGGGCGACGTGGTCCTGGAGCTCGGACATCCAGCGGATGATGTTCGGCGGGCAGCACGGGCAGCCGAACCAGGCGCGGCGGAGGAGCTCGCCGCCGTCCTCGGCACCCGAACGCTGCTCGTGATCCGGCCGGCGCTGCAGCGGGTTGTCGTAGAAGAACGCCGTACCGTCGGCCGAAAGCCCTACCGCATAAGCGTTGTAGAGCACCGTCTCGTACACGTCGAGGTACGACGCCTTGCCGGTCGCGCGGAACATCCGCCACGCCCACTGCATCGTCGCGATCGCCGCACACGTCTCGGCGTACGCCCGCTCGGACGGCAGCTCGTACCGGTCGCCGATCGCCTCGTCGGAGTGCCGGCTGCCGAGCCCGCCGGTGAGGTACAGCTTGGTCGCGACCATGTCGTCCCACAGCCGCTCGAGCGCCGCGAGCAACGTCGGATCACCGGTCTCCAGGTGGACGTCGGCCGCGCCGGCCGCGAGGTACGCCATGCGTACGGCGTGCCCGGTCACGGACGGCAACTCCCGGAACGGGACGTGGTCCTGGAAGTACTCCCCAGGGAAGATCGTGTGCTTGAGCTTCCCCTGCCCGCGCCGGTCGACGAACAGCTGCGCCTGCGTCAGGTACGCCGCCTCGCCGGTTTCACGATAAAGCTCGACCAGCGCCATCTCCACCTCGGGATGACCGTCGACGACCTCCTCCCCGTCCGTTCCGTACTTCCGGACGACGAGATCCGCGAACCGCCGGGCGATTGTCAACAATCTGCCGTCCGACAACCGCCGCTGCGCCGCGACGGCCGCCTGGATCAGGTGGCCGAGGTTGTACAGCTCGTGCCCCCAGCCGAGGTCCGACCAGGGCTGCTTCGGCTGGTCGGGATCCTGGAAGTACGAGTTCAGGTAGCCGTCGTCCGCCTGCGCCTCCTCGAGCAGTCCGACAACCTCGTCGTAGAACTCCCGAGCGCCCACCGGCGCGTCCTCGCGACCGACCTCGTAGGCGAGTCCTTCGAGGGTCTTGTACAGGTCCGTGTCCAGGAACGGGTACCGCCCGCGGTACCCGCCGACGGACGGGTCGCCGAGCCGGCGGAGGTTCTCCAGGTTGCCGGCCTTGCGGAGTTCGGCGATCGCGTGCGGGATGGTCGCCGCCCGGTTCCGCTGCTGCCAGGCGTGCAGCAACCCGCCGGTGAGCTGCACTTCGAGGTCTGTACCGTGTGACATTGCACTGACCTTAAGTGCAATGTCACACCTTGCCAACCCCTGACGGAAGAGGTTTACACGCCGGAAACCAACGACCGGTGGCCCCTCGATCCGAGATCGTGTTCGGGTGAGCGCGCCCCGTATCAGCCTGCGCCGAGCGGTGCCCAGGCCTGCCGGCTACCTGTACCGCGTGACCGCCGCGGTCACGTTCGTGACCTTGCTGCTCGTCTGGTTGCTCGACGAGTTGCTCGCGACGACCGCTCCGGACCCGTGCGAGAACGTCCCCCGCGGAACCGTCTGCGAGCCGCCCCCGGCGCTCGACCGCTCCGACGGGTACACCAGCGGCCTGGAGCTGTTCCTGTGGACGATCGCCGTCGAGCTGCTCGTGATCGCCTGCTACCTGGGCCTCGCCCTCGCGCGCCGGGCCATCGACCTGCGCGCGGCACTCCGCTGGTCGCCGGCGGCGGTCATGCTCGTCCTGCTCGCCGTCGGTGGCTTCGGCTGGGTGCTCGACGACAGCCGCACGCTGAGCGACTCGCTCGGCATCGGCTACCTGATCCTCTTCGGCTGCTGGCTGCTCACACCGCTCGTCCTGTACGACGTCTACCGCGGCGACCGCGCGGCCGTCGTCCCGGTCGCGATCGGCCTCGCGCCGACCGCGGTCCTGAACGCGGCGTTCCAGGACTGGACCACGTCACTGCCCGCCGTCATGCTCGTCGTCGCGATCGCCACGGTCGTCGTCGTCCACCTCCGCCGGCGGCAGCGGTCACAGCCGCGGGTCGACCGGCTCTGATTCGAGAGCGAGTACGGCGAACACGCATTCGTGGATGCGCCACAGCGGTTCGCCCTGCGCGGCGCGGGTGAGCGACTCCAGTCCGAGCGCGTACTCACGCAGCGCAAGCGACCGCTTGTGCCCGAGGTTCCGGTCACGCAGCCGGGTGAAGTTCGCGGGATCGGTGTAGTCGGGACCGTAGATCAGCCGCAGGTACTCCTGCCCGCGGACCTTCAGTCCCGGCTGCGCCAACCCCTTCGCCGTCCGCGTCAGGTTCGCGGCCGGCTTCACCACCATGCCCTCTCCCCCGGCGCCGGTCAGCTCCTCCCACCACGCGACGCCGGCGTCCCAGTTGCCGGCGTCGACGTACAGCCGCCGCGTCGGCGTGACCAGGTCGGGGCCGGCCGCAACCATCCGGTCCGCGAGGTCGAGGTGCCAGCGGTGCGGCCGGTCGTGGTACGTCGCCCCTTCGGACGCGAGCACCTGGAACGGCGCGAGCCGTACGCCGTCCAGCCCGTCCGTCGGCCAGCAGTACCGCCGGTACGCCGCGGTGAACCGCTCCGCGTTCGCCGTACGCCGCTCGACCGTGGCCAGCAGCTCTCCCACCTCCAGCCCGGCGTCACGCGCGGACCGTAGCGCGGCGGTTGCGGCAGGCAACGACGTACGGGCAGCCGCCCCGACCGCGGCGTACTGGTTCCGCAGCAGGTCCTCGGCCTTCGCGCTCCATGGCAGCAGTTCCGCGTCGATCAGCACCCAGGACGAGCCCAGCTCCTCGAAAACACCAGCAGCCGAAGCGACCGCTCGCAGCCGCAGCAGCAGCTCGTCGGTCAGCTCCGCGTCGAAGAACGACCGCCCGGTCCGCGTGTGGATCGCACCACGCCCGGCCAGCCCGAACCGCTGCTCGGCGACGTCGTCGTCCCGTGTCAGCAGCACGACGGCCCGCGAGCCCATGTGCTTCTCCTCGCACATCAGCTCCGTGACGCCTTGCCCGCGGTACGTCTCGAACGCCTGCCGCGGGTGCTCCAGCAACCCCGGCTCCGGCGAGGTCGCGACCGGGCTCATCGTCGGCGGCAGGTACAGCAGGAACCGCGGGTCGATCGCGAACCGGCTCATCACCTCGAGCGCCGCACCGGCCTGCTCCTCGCGGACACTCAGCCGCCCGTGCGTCGCTGTCTCGATCACGCGGCGGCCGGTCACGTCGGTCAGCTGGAGCACGTCGGGTTCCCGCTCGGGTGCCGTTGCCACGTGCAACGGTTTCGCGGGGGCGTAGTACTCCTCGGCGGCCGGCACCGACACCAGCTCCCGCTCCGGGTAGCGCAGCGCGGTGAGCGATCCGCCGAACACGCAGCCGGTGTCCAGGCAGATCGTGTTGTTGATCCACTCCGGCTCGGGCGTCGGCGTGTGACCGTAGACGACCATCGCGCGACCGCGGTAGTCGTTCGCCCACGGGTACCGCACGGGCAGCCCGAACTCGTCGGTCTCGCCGGTCGTCTCGCCGTACAGGCAGAACGAGCGGACGCGCCCCGACGTACGGCCGTGCATCCGCTCGACCAGGCCGGCGTGCGAGACGACCAGCTTGCCGCCGTCGAACACGTAGTGCGAGATCAGGCCGTCGATGAACGCCGCGACCTGGTCCCGGAACTCCTGCGGCTCGGCGGCCAGCTGTTCCAGCGTGGTTTCCAGGCCGTGGCTGATCTTCACGTTCTTGCCGCGCAGCGCGCGGAGCAGTTTGTCCTCGTGGTTGCCGGGCACGCAGTATGCGTTGCCGCCGGCAACCATTCCGATCACGAGCCGCAGTACGCCGGGAGTGTCCGGGCCGCGGTCGACCAGGTCGCCGACGAAGATCGCGCGACGATCCGGATGGGTGGCGTCCACCGGGCGGCCGCTGCCGTCGCGGATCAGGGTGTAGCCGAGGTCGGTGAGCAGGCGCTCGAGCTCGGGGCGGCAGCCGTGGACGTCGCCGATGATGTCGAACGGACCGGTCCGGTCGGTGAGGTCGTTGTACAGCCGGGTGCGTTCGATGCTCACGGCATCGATCTCTTCGACGCTGCCGAGCACGTGGACGGTGCGGAACCCCTCGCGTTTCAGGCTGCGCAGACCGCGCTTGAGCTGCGAGCGCTGGCGAACGATCACCTTGCTGCCGAACTGGCGGTCGGCGCGTCGCTCGTTGCGCTCGACACACACGCGCTCGGGCGGATCGAGGACGATCGCCACCGGGAGTACGTCGTGCTCACGGGCCAGGTTGACGAGCTCCTTGCGGGCGTCCGGCTGGACGTTGGTCGCGTCGATCACGGTCAGCCGACCGGCAGCCAGGCGCTTGCCCGCGATGAAGTGCAGCACCTCGAAGGCGTTCTTGGTGGCGGCCTGGTCGTTCTCGTCGTCGGACACCAGGCCCCGGCAGAAGTCGCTCGAGATCACCTCGGTGGGCCGGAAGTGTGCCCGCGCGAACGTCGACTTCCCGGATCCACTTGCCCCTACAAGCACCACCAGACACAGGTTGGGGATCTGCATCAGTTCGTCCCCTCTCGGCGGAACAGGGCGAGTTGGGTGGGTGGACCGACCTCTGGGTCGTCCGGACCTACCGGGCGGAATTCGACCGAGTAGCCGTAGCGGTCGGCGACTTGCGTCGACCAGGTGCGGAACTCCGCGCGGGTCCACTCGAAGCGGTGGTCGGGGTGGCGATAGTTGCCGGCCGGGAGCGACGGGAAGCGGACGTTGTACTCGCTGTTCGGGGTGGTGAAGACGGCCGCCGCCGGGCGGGCGGCGTGGAAGACCGAGTGTGCGAGTGCGGGCAGGCGTGGCGGGTCGACGTGTTCGACGACCTCCATCAGTACGACGGCGTCCAGGCCGGCGAGGCGTTCGTCGGCGTACGTCACCGACGACTGCAGGAACTTCAGCCGGTCCCGCTGCCGGTCCGGCAGGTCGTCGTAGTGCAGCCGGCGTTTCGCCGCGAGCAGCGACCGCACCGAGACGTCCGTCGCGATCAGCTCACCCACCATCGGGTCCTTGAGCAGGTCGCCGACCAGCGCGCCTTCCCCGCAGCCGATGTCCGCGATCCGCCGCGCCCCGAGCTCCCGCAGTACGCCGGCCACCGTCGTACGGCGTTCGACGGCGAGCGACACCGAACCCTCGTCGGTGCTCTCCTCCGCCAGCTCCAGCCCGTCGACCTCCGTGAGCCGTTCGAGCGCGGCGTCGGCCAGGTAGCGCCGGTGCGCGAGATAGCGACGCGAGATCAGCTCCTTCTCCGGATGCGCCGACAGCCAGCCCTCACCGGCCCGGACGAGCTTGTCGACCTCGTCCGACCCGACCCAGTAGTGCTTCGCGTCGTCGAGCACCGGGAGCATCACGTACAGGTGGTGCAGCGCGTCGGCCAGCCGAAGTACGCCGTTCAGCCGCAGGTCGACGTAGCGCGAATCGCCCCACCCGGGAATCTCCGGGTCGAGCGGCACGGGGCGGGCGTCGACGGTCCACCCGAGCGGCGCGAACAGCCGCTCCGCGAGGTCGGAGCGGCCGGTGCAGGGCAGCGCCGGCACGTGCACGTCCAGCGGGATCGCCCGTGCGGCGAGCTCCGGGCGGGCGTCGCAGCGGCCGTTCATCGCCGTACGGAAGAGTTTTCCGAGCGCGACCGCGAGCAGGCTGGAGGCGGCGTACGGACGGTCGTTCACGTACTGGCCGAGCGTGAAACCCCCGGCCGCCTTGCCGCGGCCGGCCCGCACCAGGCCGATCGGGTCGATCTCCAGCAGGACCGCCGCCGTACAGCGGTCGGCGGTGGCTTCCGGGTAGAACACATGGGCCGATCCGCCGGTGACGTCGATAGCCTGCGGTCGGGCCGGGTTCTTGTGCAACAGGAACCCGAAATCGCTCGCGGGGGCGTCCACTCCGGAAAGATCGGTGCCAAGTGTCAGGAACACCCGACGTATTCGATCACGTGTCGCGGATCGAGACACGCGGATTAGGGTCTGGCGTGTTCAGGGGTTTGGTTCTAGCTTGAGAACAGAAGATGTGTCGCTACAGACCGTTCTTCCCCGCTGACGCTCGGTACACGTCCCCGGTTTGTGGCGAGAGCCCAATCACGCCACGACTACGGGGAAAGGATCATGGCAGCTCTCACACGCCGCACGGGGTGTCGCCGGTGAAACCCCAGACGTTCGAACTCGTCCGTTACGCCGACATCAGCGGGGTCTCCGGAACCGGCGTCGTCGCCGAAGGCTGTGTCTTCACCGACGGCTCGGTCGCCCTGCGCTGGCACGGCGCGAACCCCTCGACGGCCGTCTGGCCGGACCTGGACTCCATCCTCGCCGTCCACGGCCACCACGGTGCCACCGTGGTGCGCTGGCTGGACGTCTCCGAGATGGAGCCCGTCCCGGGCACCGACCTGCTGCCCGGCGAGGTCGCCCACATCCTCGCCACCGGCCGCCGCACCCACCACAACACCCCGGCCGCCGCCTCGGCCTGACCGGATCTTCGACTGGCCGCCTACGGGGTGAGGCCGGTCAGGGCGAAGAACTCGGCGCGGGAGCTGGGGTTCTCGCGCAGGGTGCCGTGCAGGGCGGACGTGACGGTCCGCGAGCCCGTCGCCCGGACGCCGCGCAGCGACATGCACTGGTGCTCGGCCTCGATCACCACGCCGACGCCCTTCGGTGCCAGGTGGTCCTGCAGCCAGTCCGCGACCTGCTTGGTCAACCGCTCCTGCACCTGGAAGTCGCGGGCGAAGAGCTCCACCACCCGGGCCAGCTTCGACAGCCCGAGGATGCGGTCGCCGGGCAGGTAGCCGACGTGCGCGACACCCTGGAACGGCAGCAGGTGGTGCTCGCACAACGACTGCACAGGGATGTCCTTGGCGAGCACGAGTTCGTCGTACCCCTCGTCGTTGGGGAACGTGGTGAGCTCGAACTCCCGCGGGGTGAGCATTTCGGCGTACGCGTTCGCCACCCGGCGCGGGGTGTCCGCGAGGTGCGCGCTCTGCGGGTCGCGCCCGAGGGCGGTCAGCAGGTCCGCGACGGCACGTTGCGCGGCCGGCAGGTCGATCTGCTCCCGGCGCGCGACGATATGGAGGGGGACGGACTCGAGATCGGCCGAGATCGCCATCTGCACTCTCCTGAGGTATCAGCGAACTGTCATCATACTGTTTCATCAACCGAAGTTGTCGATAGAATCATTCCGTGGACACCTCGCGCGATGCCGCCGTCCAGGCGGTCGCCGTACTCGAGGAGCCGACCCGGCGCCGGCTCTACGAGTACGTCGTCGCGCACGCCGAGCCGGTCAGCCGGGACGACGCCGCGAGCGCGCTCGGGATCCCGCGGACGACGGCCGCGTTCCACCTGGATCGGTTGACCGACGAGGGCCTGCTCGAGACGTGCTACGAGCGGCGTACCGGTCGCACCGGACCGGGCGCGGGCCGCCCCGCGAAGCTGTACCACCGCTCCGACCGCGAGATCGAGATCAGCCTCCCGGAACGCCAGTACGCCGTTGCCGGCCGGCTGCTCGCGGCCGCGATCCAGGACGCCGAAACCACCGGCCTCAGCCCCCGCGAGGCCGCCAACCGAAGAGCCCACGACTACGGCGAAACCCTCGCCCGCACCGCCGCCGCCCCCACAGGTGACGCCGCCGACCCAGATGACGCGGCCGGCTCGGCTGGTGTGGGGGATCGTTGGGGGGTGTTGGTCCGGGTGCTTGAGGGGTCCGGGTTCGAGCCGCGGGTGGAGGCGGACGGGATCGCGCTGGCGAACTGTCCGTTCCGGCGGCTGGCGAAGGAGCATCCGGCGCTGGTCTGCGGCATGAACCTGCACCTGGTCGCGGGACTCCTGACCGGCCTCGACTCCCCGCTGCAGGCCGAACTGGCTCCCACCCCTGGCCACTGCTGCGTCCGGATCAGCCGCGGCGGACTGCGGTCCGACGACTGAGCGGTCCGCCGGCGGACCGTTGATGAGTGGCGGGTGTCCGCTCAATAGACTCGGCCCGTGGCTAAGGCGAAGCAAAGTCAGGGCACCCCGGCGACGGTCGCCCTGGTGAAGGCGAAGGTCGAGTTCACGACGCACGCGTACGAACACGACCCGGCGGCGAAGTCGTACGGACTGGAAGCCGCGGAGGCGCTCGGGCTGGACCCGGAGCAGGTGTTCAAGACCCTGCTCGTCGAGGTCGACGGCAAGCTGACGGTCGGCGTCGTACCGGTCGGCAAGCAGCTCGATCTGAAGGCGATCGCGGCCGCGGCCGGCGGGAAGAAGGCCGTCATGGCCGACCCGGCCGCCGCCGAACGCAGCACCGGGTACGTCGTCGGCGGGATCAGCCCGATCGGCCAGAAGCGCGCGCTGCCCACAGTCGTCGACAGCACCGCGGCCGACCACCCGACCGTGTACGTGTCGGGCGGCCGGCGCGGCCTCGACATCGGCCTGTCCCCCGCCGACCTGATCGCGGTGACGAGGGCACGGACGGCCGCCATCGCCCGCTGATCGCGATCACTCGTCGATCGCGTCGGCCGGGATGTCCTCGGCGCCGGTGATGAACGAGACCACATCGCTCATCGACACCTTCTGCGGATCGACGACTCCGGCACGTTTGCCCAGCCGGTGCACGTGGATCCGGTCGGAGACCTCGAAGACCGCGGGCATGTCGTGCGAGATCAGGACGACGGGTAGCCCGCGGTTGCTGATCCGTTTGATCAACTCGAGGACGTGCGCAGTCTCGCGGACGCCGAGCGCGGCGGTCGGCTCGTCCATGATCACGACCTTGCTTCCGAACATCGCCGCCCTGGCCACCGCGACCGCCTGCCGCTGACCGCCCGACAGACTCTCGACCGGTTGGGTGATGTCCTGGATGGTGGCGATGCCGAGCGCGTCGAGTTGGTTGCGGGCCTCGATGCGCATCGCCTTCCGGTCCAGGATCCGGAGCTTGCCGAGCAGCCCGTCGCGGCGGATCTCCCGGCCGAGGAACAGGTTGGTGGTGATGTCCAGCGCCGGCGCCACCGCCAGTGTCTGGTACACCGTCTCGATACCGTTGCGCCGGGCATCGAGCGGCGAGTGGAAGTGCACCGGACTCCCGTCCAGCTCGATCGTCCCGGCATCGGGTTGGAGGGCTCCGGTGAGCGCCTTGATCAGGCTCGACTTACCGGCCCCGTTGTCGCCGACGATCGCCAGTACCTCGCCCGGGTAGAGGTCGAAGTCGGCCCCGTTGATCGCGGTGACGTGGCCGTACCGCTTCACCAGACCGCGCGCGGTGAGCATCGGCGTACGGACAGCAGCGTTCTGTTCGCGTGCCTCGACAGAAGTCATCGGCTCCTCCTCCGCGTCGCCTGGTCGAAGGCCACCGCGGCGATCACCAGGACGCCGGTGGCCAGGTTCTGGTAGTTCGAGTCGATGCCCATCTGGGTGAGGCCGCTGCGCAGTACGGCGACGATGAGCGCGCCGACGACTGTGCCGACGACACCGCCGCGACCGCCGAACAGGCTGGTCCCGCCGATCACGACCGCGGTGATGCTGTCCAGGTTGCCGGTCTGGTACGCGTTCGGGTCGGCGGTCGGCGTACGGCCGAGGGCCATCCAGGCCGCGAACCCGTAGATGATGCCGGCCACGGCGTACACGCTGACCAGGGTCCGGTCGATGTGGATACCGGTCAGGCGCGCCGCCTCCGGCTCGTTGCCGACGGCGTACACGTGCCGTCCCCAACCGGTCTTGGCGAGTACGAACCACATCACCACGAAGAGCACGGCCGCGAGCACCATGCCCATCGTGAATTGGACGCGGCCGAACAGATAGAGCGACGTACCGAGCCAGGTCAGCAACCCGTTCGGCACCGGCCACGTCGTGCCCTTGCTGTACAGGTTGGTGACCGCGGTCATCACCGCGAGCATCCCGAGAGTGACGATGAACGGCGGCAGCTTGACCCGGCTCACCAGGAGACCGGACAGCGTCGCCACCACCGTGCAGGCCACGATCCCCAGCGCCAGCGCCAACGGGCTGGGCAGGTGACCGGTCGCGATCCGGGTCATCAGCAAGGTGCCGAAGACGGCGATCGAAGCGTTCGCCAGGTCGATGCCGCCGGTCAGGATCACCAGCGTCTGGCCGAGTGCCAGGGTACCGACGACGATCGACTGCTGGACGATGAACGAGAAGTTGTCGACGTTCGCGAACGTACTGGTCGCCAGCGAGAAGAAGACGACCGCGACGAGCAGTGCGGCGGTCGGGCCGAGCACCGGGTTGCGGGCGAAGAGCACCCGCAACGCGTCGGTACGGCGGCCGCTGTCAGCGGTGGTCGTTGCCGTGGACATCGATCGTCACCCCCAGCAGTTCTGTGCGCCCCAGGCGGTGTCCTTGGACGCCAGACCCGCGACGGGCTTGTCGGTGATCAAGGTGGCGCCGGTGTCGATGAAGCCTGACGGCTTCTTACCCGACTGCGCGTAGTCGAAGACCGCGTTCACGCCGTCCTCGGCCATCTTCTTCGGGAACTGCATCACGGTGGCGACGAACTGTCCGTCCTTGACGTTCTGGACACCTTGGCATCCACCGTCGATCGCACCGACGAGCACCTTGTCCGTCAGCCCCTTCTCCTTGAGCGCCTGGTAGGCGCCGCGGGCGGCCGGTTCGTTGATGTTGTAGACCGCGTTGACCTGGCCGCCGACCCGCTGCAGGAGGTTCTCCATTGCCTGCTGTGCCTTGGTCTGGTCGCCCTGGGTCAGGGCGCTGCCGATGATGTCCGGGGTGTTCAGAGGCAATCCCATCCCCTCGAGGAAGCCGTTGTGCCGCTGCACGCCCACGGTGGCGCTCGGGTCCAGGTCCATCATCACGAGTTTCGGCGGAGTGCTGCCGAGCCGCGCCTTGACGTACTGACCGATCAGCTTGCCGGCCGTCTCGTTGTTCGTGGCGTACGTCGCCGTGACCGCATCGGCCGGGGACGTCGCGGTGTCCAGCGCGATCACGATGATGCCCTTGTCCTGTGCCTGCTTGATCGCTCCGAGGACACCGGCCGAGTTGCTCGGGGTGATCAGGATGCCCTTGACGCCTTGCTGGACGAGGTTCTCGATCGCGGTGACCTGTCCCTCGTTGTCACCGTCGAACTTGCCGGCCAGCGCGATCAGCTTGCCGCCCTTCGCTTCCGCGGCGGCCTTGGCGGATTCACGCAACTTGACGAAGTACGGGTTGGTGTCGGTCTTGGTCACCAGGCCGACCTTGACCTGCCCCGAGCCGCCTCCCGAACTGGACCCCGGTCCCGAGGTCTTGGTCGTCGTACAGGCGCTCAGCGCCAGCACGCCCGCACAAACGAGTGCGGCCGCGGCGGCGGTCGATCGCCGGAATCCGGTGCGCATCATCGGGGGACCTCCTGCTGTTCCTGATCAACTCCCCACGACCGGACGGTTGCGGGGTGCAGCACAACCTAGGACCGCTCAGATGAGCACGGAACAATTTGCGCAAAAGATTGCGTTGCAGTTTCGCCGTCAGCGACGATGCCCGCATGGCCGGCCCACGTCGCGGTGCGCGGCTGGTCGACGTGGCCAAGCTGGCCGAGGTGTCGATCAGCACCGTCTCCCATGTCCTGAACGGCACCCGGTACGTCGCGCCGGACACCCGGGAGCGTGTCCGGCATGCCCTGGAGGCACTGGACTACGCGCCGCCGGCGCCGGTCGTGGCGAAGAGTTCGGGGCGCGCGCTCGGGCTGGCGATCACCGGTGCGTCCAATCCGTACTTCGGCGATCTGATCGCCGGCGTGGAGTCCGAGGCGAGCAGGGCCGGCTTCGCGCTGCTGCTGTGCGACACCCACGACGACACGCAACTGGAGGCGAAAGCGGTGGCCACGCTGCTCGCACACAACGTCGAAGCGGTGATCATCGCGCCGACACCGGGGTGGCAGGAGACAACGTTGCCGGTGTTGCGCAAGCACGCGACGCCGTTCGTGCTGGTCGACCGGATGAGTGACGTCCGGGCCGATCAGGTCGGTACCGAGAACGAGTCGGTGTCCGCGGCGCTGGTCGACCACCTGCTGGAGATCGGCCACCGGCGAATCGGCATGCTGGCCGGGCTGGCGGGGCTGTCGACCAGCGACGAGCGATGCGCCGGCTACCGGCGGGCTTATCAGGCCGCCGGAATCCCCGTCGACGAGGCGTTGATCGTCGACGCACACTCGACCGTGTCCGGCGGGCGCGCCGGAGTGCTGTCGCTACTGCGCCTTCCGGATCCGCCGACCGCGATCTTCGGCGGCAACAACGCGATGACCATCGGAGCATTGCTCGCCTTGAAGGAGACGCGGCGGCGGATCCCGGACGACATCGCGCTCGTGACCTTCGACGACTTCGAATGGGCCAGCGCGATCTCGCCCGCCCTCACCGCCGCGTCGCAGCCGTTCCACGCGATGGGCTCCAGAGCGGTCCAGTTGCTGCTGCGCCGCCTCGCGGACCCGTTCGCGCCACGCCGTATCGAACGGCTCCCGGCCGAGATCGAGCATCGGGAGAGCTGCGGCTGCCGAGCAACCGAGGTCTTCAGATGACACCGCGGTACGACGAGGTAACCGCCCGGCTCCGGGCGATCGAGTTGGTGAAGGGCAGCCGGCGGTCGATCCTCGGCCTTGCCGGATCACCCGGCGCCGGCAAATCGACGTACGCCGAGACCCTGGTCGGGGACCTGGCGGCCGAAGGCCATCCGGTGGCCCTGGTACCGATGGACGGGTTCCACCTGGCACACGCGCAACTCGCCGTGCTCGGCCTGACAACGGTGAAGGGCGCGCCGCAGACCTTCGACATCGACGGATACCTCACTCTGCTCCGCCGGCTCCGGGCACCGTCCGGACGAACCGTGTGGGCACCGCGGTTCGATCGAGATCTCGACGAGCCGATCGCCGCCGGCATCCCGGTCAGCGACGAAACCCGCCTCGTGGTGACCGAAGGCAACTACCTGCTGCTCGATCAGGGGCCCTGGGCAACCGTTCGGGATCTTCTGGACGAGTGCTGGTTCCTCGGCCTGGATCCGGAACTCCGTCGAGAACGGCTGACCGCACGGCATGTCCGGCACGGCCGCGGCCCCGGCGAGGCGCGGGCCCGGACCACCGGCAGCGACGAGGCGAACGCCCGTCTCGTCGAGGCCACCCGGACCCGCGCCGACGCGGTTCTGGAACTCTCGTAGTGACCAGGCCGCGTCAGCCGGTGATCGTCGGCTTTCCGGTTTCGAGGTGGCCTGAGAGGCGGCGGCGGTACGTCGGGTCGTCGGGGGTGGTCACCTCGACGTCGTACCAGCCGTGGTCGGTCGGCCAGAACAGCGGACGGGACTGCTTGCCGCGCAGCTCGAGTGTCGTGGTCTTGCTGCCGTAGTTGGCGGCGTTCAACTTCACCGTCAGCTGTTTGCGGGACGTGTTGACCAGGTGGAGCTGGAGGGCGCCGGCACGGTTCTCGATCCGTACGTCGAGGCCCGCGGCCGCGCCCGCGGACGAGCCGGCCACCTCCACCCAGAACCGGTTGGGGCCTTGGACGGCGAGTTCGAACGGGCCGTCGACCGGGACCTCCACCAACGTCGGGGTACCGCCCGGGGTCTTGCCCGTCGCGGTGTGGTGGACGTCGAGGTGGGTCGGCGCCGGGAGCTCGCCGCCGTACGGGTAGACGGTGAAGTGCGCGGACTCGGCGGCATGGTTGCTGAGGGCAAGCATCAGCTTGCCGTCGGCCACCGATCCCGACACCGACGGCCCGTAAGGCAGCGCGCGGGCCGGCCGGCGGCCGGACTCCTGTACCGGGAGCGCCTGGTCGGCCGGCGGCGCCGGGTGCCAGCGGTCGATCGGTGCCGGCACCGGGCCGGGCTTGTCGACGGACGGCTGCCGGTAGCTGCGGTCGAAGTCGAACGCCGACGTCAGGTCACCGCAGGCGGTCCGCCGCCAGGTGCTGATGTTCGGCTCGCGGACACCTGTCCACTCCTCGAGGAACCGCAGTACGGACGTGTGGTCGAAGACCTGCGAGTTCACGTGCCCGCCGACGGTCCACGGCGACACCACGGTCATCGGGACCCGCGGGCCGAGACCGATCGGCTTGCCGCCGTACCAGTCGTCGCTGTCGCCGGAACCGGGTTGCGGCGCGACCGGCGGCGGTACGTGGTCGAAGTACCCGTCGTTCTCGTCGAAGTTGACGAGCAGCACGGTCTTCGACCAGGTCTCGGGGTCGGCGGCGATCGCGTCCAGGACGTCGTAGATCAGGTTCGCGCTGGCGACCGGGGTGGACGAGCCGGGGTGCTCGGAGTCGACCGACGACGGGACCAGCCAGCTCACCTGCGGCAGCGTGCCGGCCTTGATGTCCGCGCGCAGCCGCGGCACCAGCGACTCCGGCTCGGAGCGATACATCGCCTTGCGGAACAGCTTCTGGTCCGCGGCCGGCAACTTGTCGACCGCCGCCGTCAATTGCCGCAGCGCGACGGTCCGCTCAGCCTCGCTCTTCGCGAACAGCTTGTCGTAGAACTCCTCGGTCGTCCGGTACCCGCCGGGGACGTTCGCCAGGATCCGGTGCCCGACGTCCTTGAACGTCTTGAAGTACTCGACCGCGTTGTCGGTGAAGTTGTCCCACTCCTGGTAGATCTGCCAGGAGACGCCGGCCTTCTCCAGCCGTTCCGGGTACGTCGTCCACTCGTAGCCGGCGTGGTCGTAGTCGTACGCCGCGTTCGTGACCGCGCGCTCCGTCGTACCGGGTTCGTAGCCGACGGTGCCGGACCAGAGGTAGTTCCGGTTCGGGTTGGTGGAGCCGTTGACCGAGCAGTGGTAGGCGTCGCAGATCGTGAACGTCTCGGCGAGCTCGTACTGCAGCGGGATGTCCTGGCGCTCGTAGTGGGTCATCGTGGCGGCGGTCTTCGCCTGGATCCAGTCGTCGTTCCAGCCGCCGGCCCAGGCCTGGGTCGCGTCGCCGAATCCGTGTGCCAGCGCGCCGAGGTACTGGATGTCGTCCGGGCCGCGGCCCGCGTCGGCGGCGGCCTTGCGCAGCGAGAACGGGAGGACCTCGCCGCCACCGGACTTCGGCTGGTGGAAGATGCTCCTGCCGTTGCGGAGGCGGAGCGGCCGGTGGTCGCCGTACCCGCGGACGCCGCGCAGCGTGCCGAAGTAGTGGTCGAACGAGCGGTTCTCCTGCATCAGCACGATCACGTGCTCGATCGCGCGCAGCCCACCACGCCGGACAGGTTGCGCCATCGCGCTGTGCAGCGACGGCGGAAGCAGCGAGACCGCCGCCCCACCCGCCACCGAACCGAGCACCAGGCGCCGGGAGATTTCAGTCATGGTCCGGACCTTAAAGGCACCCTGTAGCCACCGCTAGACGCGAAGATGAACACTCCCCCGCCCCTCGCTCCGCTCGGGGCGGGGGGGTGGATAAGCGCCCGCCCCGGACCTCCGCTCGGCGCGGAGGTGGATGAACACCCTCCGCGAACCTTCGCTCGGCGCAGGCGCTGGACCCCACCCGCGACCCCGCGGTCGTGGTGCTCGGTTGGAGAGGGGGTGCTGTGGGGGTGGGGAGTTAGCTGCGGCGGGTGAGGGCTGCGGTGTGGAGTGACTGGAGTACGGCTTCGGTGGTGGGCCAGCTCAGGCAGGCGTCGGTGATCGACTGGCCGTAGGTGAGTTCGCGGGTGGGGTCGAGGTCCTGGCGGCCCTCCTGCAGGAACGACTCCAGCATCACGCCGACGATCGCGCGGTTCCCGGCCGCGACCTGGGCGCCGATCTCCGCGGCGACGACCGGCTGCCGCTGGTGGTCCTTGCGGCTGTTGCCGTGGCTCGCGTCGATGACCACCCGCTCGGGCAGCCCGCCCTTGCGGAGCAGTTCGACGGCGCCGGCGACCGACTCCGCGTCGTAGTTCGGGCCGCTGTCCGAGCCGCGCAGTACGAGATGGCAGTCGGGGTTACCGCGGGTGTGCAGGATCGCGGGCGCGCCGTCGTGGTCGATGCCGGTGAAGACGTGCGGTACGGCGGCCGCCTTGATCGCGTCGACCGCGGTGGCGATCGAGCCGTCCGGGCGGTTCTTCATCCCGATCGGCATCGACAGGCCGGACGACAGCTGCCGGTGCACCTGGCTCTCGACGGTCCGGGCGCCGATCGCGCCCCAGCCGACGGTGTCCGCGATGTACTGCGGGGTGATCGGGTCGAGGAACTCGCAGCCGACCGGGAGCCCGAGCTCCGTGACCTGGACGAGCAGCTTGCGGGCGATCCGCAGCCCGCGGTTCACGTCGCCGGAGCCGTCCAGGCCCGGGTCGTTGATCAGGCCCTTCCAGCCGAGCGTCGAGCGGGGCTTCTCGAAGTACACCCGCATCACGACCAGCAGGCCGTCGGACAGCCGCTCGGCGACCGGGGCGAGGCGTTCGGCGTACTCGAGGGCCGCGTCGGCGTCGTGCACCGAGCACGGACCGACCACGACCAGCAGGCGGTCGTCGGTGCCGTTCAGTACGTCGGTCACCGCCTGGCGTCCGGCGGCGACGGTACGGGCGAGCGCGTCACCGAGCGGGAACTCGTCGTGCAGCGCCTGCGGGGTGACCAACGGGACGGTCTTCTCGATCCGTCGGTCGACGACGCGGGTCTGCTCGCTCGGTTTCGGCAGGGTGTTCATGGTGGGGACCTTTCCGCCGGTCCGCTCGCGGTGCAGCGCAGTCAGCCGGCTGGAGATACGAGAAAAGGCAAGGACGGATGTCCTTGCCTTCGTGCCGGCTCTGGTGTCTGCGGTGGGCGTCAGCGATCGGCTGAGTCGCCCGGCACCAAGGCCGGCCACTCAAAAAATCGCCAATAGCTTCGCTTCACGGGAACGACAATAGCACCCATGAACATCCGTACCGCCCATCGAGACGAACTCCCGGTGCTGCAGACCCTCGAACTGGCCGCCGGCGTCCTGTTCCGCGAGATCGGGATGACCGACGTCGCAGACCACCCGCCGCCGGCGCTGGAGGTCTTCGAGCACGCCCGCGCCGCCGGGCAGCTGTGGGTGGCGGCCGACGACGCGGACCGGCCGGCCGGGTTCGTCCTCGTGGAGCTCGTCGACGACGGCGTACACATCGAGCAGGTCAGCGTGCATCCGGAGTACCAGGGCCGCCGGATCGGGCGGCAGCTGATCGAGTACGTCGACGCCTGGGCGGCCGGGCGGGGATACCCGGTGCTGACGCTGAGCACCTTCCGGAGCGTGCCGTGGAACGGGCCGTACTACGCGCGACTCGGGTTCGAGGAACTGCCCGAGTTGACGCCCGGGCTGGCCCGGATCCGGGCAGCCGAGACGGCGTTCGGGCTGGACCCCGCGGAGCGGATCTTCATGCTGCGGAAAGTTGCCGGGCAGTAACCACCGGCGTTCGGTTTCGTTGACTGCTGCAAGACGGGTCGAGACATTCGGGGAGTGCAGCAGGTGGTGAGGCCGCGGACCTTCGAGCTGGTTCGGTACCGGGATCCCAGTGGTGTGTCGGGGACGGGTGTGGTGGCGGAAGGGTGTGAGTTCACCGACGGATCGGTGGCCCTGCGCTGGCGCGGTGACAACCCGGCGACCGCCGTCTGGCCGAACGTCGAGTCCATCCTGGCCGTGCACGGTCACCAGGGCGCGACGGAGATCCGCTGGATCGACGCTCCCAGGCCGCCGGGCAACCTGTTCGAGGAGCTCCACCAGGTCCGGTCCGCCGGCACAGTCCCCGATCCGCTCACGCCGCCGCCCGGCCACCCTCGTGGATGGGCGGGGGCCCGACATCTGAGGTAGAACGTGGCCGTGACCCAGATCCACCATAGGCAGCGCCCATGCCCGTGACGCAGATCTACCTGGTCCGGCACGGTGAGCCGGACTACGCGCCGATCGACTCCCGCGGCTGGCCCGGTATGGCGGCCGACTCCGCCCCGCTCACCGCCGTCGGGATGAAGCAGGCCGAGGAGCTCGCGGACCTGCTCTCCGGCATCCGCGCGACGTACCTGGTCAGCTCGCCGTTCACCCGGGCACTGCAGAGCGCCGCGATCATCGGTCACCGGCTCGCGCTCGGCGTGAAGGTCGACCACGAACTGCGCGACTGGCTCCCGGACCACACCGGGCTCTGGCGCAGCGTCGCCGACGTCCGCGCGGCACAGGCCGAGCTCGAGGCGTACGACGGTGAGTGGCCGGAAGGGATCCCACGTCCCTGGGAGCCGCTGTCCCGGGTCCGCGAACGCGCCCTGGACGCCCTCGCCCGGCACACCGCCAGCACGGACGGACCGGTACTCGTAGTGACGCACGCGACCGTGATCCGGGCCCTCACCGGCGCCAAGGACACGGCGCACGGAGCGCACGAGTATTACCGCTACGAAGCCTGAAATCAGGCGTTGAAACGGCGCCTGGGCATCTGCACGTGCAGACGACTTTGCACCGATAAAGTGACCTATGTCACATCAGGTGAGGACGTGAACACGCTTTCCGCCTGAAAACCGCCGATCACGGGCCGCGACGGCACGCGACGGTAACGATGCGCCCGAACTTCGAGACGACAAGGGTTGAACTACGTAAGAGATGAGCATAGTTTTCACCGAGCGCCCGTCCGCGCTTACGGTGAGTCAAGGAGGTTGCCATGTCGAGAGGGATGCCTCGCCTGCCCCGCCCGCTCATGGATCTGTGGGACTGGCAGTCGCAAGCTGCTTGCCGGGACGTCAACCCGGAGCTCTTCTTCTCACCCGAATCGGAGCGTGGCGTTCGCAAACGCGCTCGCGAGATGGTGGCCAAGTCGCTGTGCGGCACGTGCCCGGTCCAGCCCGAGTGCCGGCAGCACGCGCTGTCGGTCGGTGAGCCGTACGGCGTCTGGGGCGGAACCACGGAGTCCGAGCGCGACAACACCGTCCTGCCCGAGCACCGGAAGTCCGCGTAGCTGCTCCTTCGCCGGCACCGTAAGGCCTGTGAAATCAGGCCTTACCGTCGTCTGCGTCGGTGTCCGGGTCGGAGTCCTTGGACTGCTCCTCGGGCTCCGGCGGCCGCACGGTCGTCCGCGGGTCCCGGTAGCGGTCCAGCGACTTGAGGAAGTCCGGATCGTCGTCGGGCGCTGTCGGCCGCGCGGGCGACGGCGACGCGGGCCGTCGTACGGCGGCCTCCGGACGGCTGACCTGCGTGCGGGACATCAGCAGCCAGACGATCGGCCCGGCGAACGGGACGAACACGATCAGGATGATCCACACCAGCTTCGGCAGGTGCGGCACGTCCTCGTCGGGCGTCTGGATGCAGGAGAACAGCGCGTACACGGTCAGTACCAGGCTGATCAGGAACGGCAGGAATCGGACCACGGTCCAACAGTACGGCCCGTGGTGCCTCAGCGTGCGGAGGCGGTGAGTCCTCGTGCGCGCAACACGCTGTTCTCCAGGGGGCGGAAGACGAGTAGTTCGATGCCTACGCCGACTGTGAAGATCAGCACGATGCCGGCGAACACCGTCGAGATGTCGGACAGCGACATGCCGTTGTGCAGGAACTGGCCGAGGCCCTCGCCGAGTTCCGGCGAGGTCGCGATCAGTTCGGCCGCCATCAGCGACCGCCACGAGAACGCCCAGCCCTGCTTGAGGCCGCCGAGGAACCCGGGCAGCGCGGCCGGCAGCAGGATGTACCGGATGCCGCCGAGCCGGCCGGCACCGAGCGCCTTACCGACCCGCGGCAGGATCGGCGGCACCTGGTCGAGCCCGGACACCAGCCCGTTCGCGATCGACGGCACCGCGCCGAGCAGGACGACCCAGTAGATCGCCCGGTCGTTCAGCCCGAACCACAGGATCGCGGCCGGTACCCACGCCACCGACGGCAGGCTCTGCAATCCGGACACGAGCGGCCCGATCCCCCGCCGTACGACGTTGACGTTGGCGATCGCCAGACCCAGCGGAACCGCGATCAGCAGCGAGATCGCGAAGCCGATCACGGCCCGGTGCACCGAGACCCAGAACAGGTCGAGGATCTGTCCGCTCGTCACCAGTTGCCAGATCTGGGCCCACACGGCGGACGGCGCGGGCAGCTTGAACTCGGGCCAGAACGCCGCCGCCCACAACGCCTGCCAGATCGCCACCAGAACGACGATCGCGCCGATCGGCGGCAGCACCCGCGCCATGATCCGCCGCAGCCGTGATCCCTCGGCGGCGTGCACGGGAGTGTCGAGGGCATCGAGTCCGGCCTCGACCGTGTCCTCCTCGCGCAGCTCAAGCGGCGGCATGGCTGCTGATCACCTTTCGCAGCGCGGTGTTGATCTCGTCGACGGTCTCGGGCGTGTCCTCCACGTTCCATTCCCGGACCACGCGCCCGGGACGCGACGACAGCAGTACGACGCGTTGCCCGAGCCGCACGGCCTCGCGGACGTCGTGCGTGACGAACAGGATCGCCGTACCGGTGGCGCGCCAGATGCGGAGGAGTTCACCCTGCAGGACGTCCCGCGTGATCGCGTCCAGCGCGGAGAACGGCTCGTCCATCAACAGCAACGACGGCTTCCCGGCATCAGCACTGTCGGTCGTGGACGCCAGCGCACGGGCCAGTGCCACTCGTTGCCTCATGCCACCGGACAGCTCGTGCGGACGCTTCTCGCCGAGGCCTGCCAGCCGGACCAGTTCGAGCAGCTCGGCGGCCTTCGCGCGCCGTTGCGCCTTCGGTACGCCGGCCATCCGCAGCGGAAGCTCGACGTTGCCGGCCGCCGTCAGCCACGGCATCAGCGCCGCCTCCTGGAACACGACGGCCGGTCGCGACGAGTTCAGCTCGATCGTCCCGGCCGTCGGCCGATCGAGGCCGGCGACCAGGTTCAAGAGCGTGGACTTGCCGCACCCGGACGCGCCGAGCAGGCAGACGAACTCACCGCTGCGTACCTCGAGGTCGACGCCGTCCAGCGCGACCACCGTCGTACGGCCGGTGCCGAACGCCTTGCCCACTTGGTGAAACCGCACCGGGCTCAGCTGGTCCGGCGGCGCGTCCACGATCGCGGTCATGGGGTCTCCTCTACTTCGCGTCGAGACCGGCGGCGTCGACGGACGGCTTGCCTGCTTTGGCGAGTACTTCGTTCAGCGGGCCGAGGTCCGCGAAACCGGCCACGTTCGGCGCCTGCTTGGCGATGCCCGCGGTGACCTGGTCCTTGGCCAGCTGCGGGAAGGTGCTCGCGATCGGGTCCGCGGTGATCTGGATGTGCTCGAACGCGCGGTCGATGACGGCCGGCTTCAGCGCCTTGCCGGTCGCCTCCTTCAGCTGCTCGTTCACCACGGTCTTCGCGTCGGCGGGGTTCGTCGTACTGAGGTCGATCGCGGCGACCAGCCCGGTGAGCAGGGCCTTCACGGTGTCCGGGTGCTCCCGCAGGAACTGCGTACGGACGATCAGCACGGTCGTCGGGAACTTCCCGTCCGGCCACAGTGACGCCTCGTCGAGCAGCACCTTCGCGCCCGCGTCCAGGACGAGCCGCGACGACCACGGCTCGGGCAGCCAGGCCGCGTCCACGTCGCCCTTCTTGAAGGCGTCGAGGGTCTGCGCGTTCTCCAGGTTGGTGACCTTCACCTTGCCGGTCAGGTTCTGCTGGGCGAGCCACTTCTTCAGCGACACGTCCTGGGTGTTGCCCAGCTGCGGCGTCACGACGGTTTTGCCGACCAGGTCGGCGGGCTTGGTGATCGACGGCTTCACCACGAGCTGCGCGCCGCCGGACGTCGTACCGGCGATCAGGCGGACCGCCTCGCCGTTCGACTTCGCGTACGCGTTGATCGCGGGGCCGGAGCCGATGAACGACGCGTCCAGCGAACCGCCGAGCAGCGCGCCGACAGCCTCCGGGCCGGCGTTGAACTTGGTCGGCACCAGCTTCGTGCTGCCGAGCTCCTTGGTGAACAGGCCCTTGCCGAGGCCGACGAGCGCGGCCGCATGGGTGACGTTCGGGAAGTAGCCGAGCCGCAGCTCGGTCGCGGGGCCCTTGTCGCTCGACGCGGCCTGGGTGTCGTCGCTGCCACCTGCACGGGAGCAGCCGGCAGCGGCGAGCGTGAGAGCGAGGGTGGCAGCGAGCAGGCGGAACGGACGGATGATGCTCACAGGAAGACCTTTGTCTGGAAGGAAACTCAGGGAACGAGCTCGAGCTCGCGGCTCTCGTCGGGGACGGTGCGACGGGCCGAGGTGCGGACTCCGTACGTCACGATGGCGGCCCAGCCGACAACGAGAGCGATGTAGACGGCGAGCCGCGGGCCGGCGGTGACGTCGAGGCCGTGCAGGAGGGTGCGGGCGTTGGTGAGGATCAGCACCAGGCCGACGCCGACACCGAGCCAGCGGGTGGCGAGCCGCGACACCAGCCAGGCGGCCAGCGGTGCCGCGACGACACCTCCGACCAGCAGCGCGGCGACGATGCCGAACGGCAGGTGCTCCTTGCCGAGCCCGAACAGGAACCCGATGCTGGCGGCGATCGAGACCAGGAACTCGGCCGCGTTCACCGACCCGACCGCGCGCCGTGGCGCGAGCTTTCCGCTGGTCAGCAGCGCGGAGTTCGCGACCGGGCCCCAGCCGCCACCGCCGGTCGCGTCGATGAAGCCCGCCACCAGACCGAGCGGGCCGAGGAACTTCCCAGCTAGCCTGCCCTCGACCACGGCGCGGACTTTCCCGGTGCCGAACCGGACCAGGATGTAGACGCCGAGCAGGAGCAACAGACCGGCCACCCACACCGAGGCCGACTCGGTCGACAGGCTGGACAGGAACGTCGCACCGGCGAAGGCCCCGACGGCGCCGGGTGCACCGATCAGCGCGACCACGCGCCAGTCGACGTTCCCGAACCGCCAGTGCGACAGGCCGGAGGCGAGCGTCGTCCCGACCTCGGCCAGGTGCACCGAGGCGGACGCGACGGCCGGGGTGATCCCGGTGAGCAGCAGGGCGGTACTGGCGGTGACGCCGTACGCCATGCCGAGGGTGCCGTCGACGAGCTGGGCGACCGAGCCGAGCAACGCAATCAGGATCAGACGACGCATGGGTGTACTCCTGCGGGTCGGGAAGGAGACGGACGGACGGTGCTACACCGTCGGCCGACAACCCGAGGAGTTCACGCGCAGCAGATCCACGTGCCGGCGCCGCGTGAGCGCGTCGCCGGGTGCGTTCGTGATGATCTGCATAGGTCTATGAAAGCGGACAAAGTCGAGCAACCTGCTCTGGTTTCGCGATGTGAGACGAGAAATCGAATGCCGGATCTGGTCACAAGGGTTGTACCGCGAGGAGAGCGCTCATACGGTCGTCACCGTGCTGACTCCCCGCTCCCTCAAGACCGAGTACGCCGTTCAGCCGCTGGGCGTGGACGTACCGCGCCCGCGCTTCAGCTGGGTCGCCGACGCGCCCGGGCACGGCGCGACGCAGACGGCGTACCAGGTGCTGGTCGCGTCCGCGCCGGAACTGCTGACGCCGGAGCGGGCCGACCTGTGGGACTCGGGCAAGGTCGAGTCCGCGCGGACCTTCGGGATCGAGTACGACGGCCCGGCCGCCGCGCGGACGCGGTACCACTGGACCGTCCGGCTGGACGAGGGTGAGTGGGCCGAGCCGACCTGGTTCGAGACCGGGCTGCTCGACGAGGGGTTCGGGACCGCGCAGTGGATCGGCGGCGCGACCGACAGTGCGCCGCTGCTGCGGCGCGGGTTCGCGGTCGACGGGAAGGTCCGGCGGGCGCGGTTGTACGCGAGCGGCCTCGGGTACGCGGACCTACGACTGAACGGGCACGCGGTGAGCGACGCCGTGCTCGATCCGGGCTTCACGGCGTACGACCACACGGTTCTGTACGTGACCCACGACGTGACCGCGCTGCTGCAGGCGGGCGACAACGTCGTCGGGGCCGAGCTCGGCCGCGGATTCTTCGGCCTGACGTCGGTGAACGTCTGGCGCTGGCACGACACCCCGTGGACGGCCGACCCGCGGCTGATCGCGCGGCTCGTGGTCGAGTACGACGACGGGCGCGTGACCGAGGTGGTCACCGACGAGGCGTGGCGGATCACCGGCGGGCCGACGCTGTCGGACTCGCTGTACACCGGCGAGACGTACGACGCCCGCCGTGCGCTGCCCGGCTGGGACGCGCCCGGGTTCGACGACTCGTCCTGGTCCGCGGCAGCGATCGTCGAGGCACCGAAGGGCAAGCTGACCGCGCAGGCGCACGAGCCGATCCGAGTGATCGACACGGTCGACCCCGTCGAGGTCACCGAGGTCCGGCCCGGCGTGTGGATCGCCGACTTCGGCCGGACCGTCGCCGGCTGGACGAAGCTGGAGGTGGCCGCGGAGGCCGGTACGACGATCACGCTGACGCACGGTGAGACGGTTGCCGACGGCAACGTGGCGGCCTGGAACGTGCACGTCGACGGCGACCGGATCCAGCGCGACGAGTACGTCGCGGCCGGCACCGGCGTCGAGACCTGGGAGTCGCGGTTCTCCTACAAGGGCTTCCGGTACGTGCAGCTCGAGGGCGCGCCGGCGCGGTTGCAGATGCGGGTGGTGAACTCCGACGTCCCGTCCGCGACCAGCTTCACGTCGTCGCAGGCGCCGTACGAGCAGTTCGAGCACGCGATGCGGCGGACGATCCTCAGCAACCTGCACGGGATCCCGACGGACACGCCATACTTCGAGAAGAACGGCTGGACCGGCGACGCGCAGGTCGGTACGCCGACGATGCTCGCGACGCTCGACCTGGCCCGCTTCTTCACCAAGTGGCTCGGCGACATCCGCGACAGCCAGGCGGATTCCGGACAGCTGCCGGTGATCGTGCCGACCAGCGGGTGGGGCTTCACCGACCTCTCCCCCGCGACCGAGTGGCCGACGGTGTACCCGTTCCTGCTCCGCGAGATGTACCGCTGGTACGGCGACGAGCGGCTGCTGCGCGAGCACTGGGACTCGCTCACCCGGTACCTCGCGTGGGAGCTGGACCGGGTCGAGGACGGGCTGTCGGTGAGCGTGCTCGGAGACTGGCTGCCGCCCGGTTTCGGCAGCGGCCCGGCGCCGGAGGACCGGCGGCTGACGGGTACGGCGTATCTCCACCGGGCGTGCGTGGTGGCCGCCGAGATCGGTGAGGTGATTGGGCAGCCCAACGACTACCGGAAGGCCGCGGCGGAGCTCGCCGACGGGCTGAACCGGGCCTTCCTGGACCGGGACGCCGGACGGTACCGGTCTGCCGACGACCCGGACTACCGGCAGACGTCGAACGCGGTACCGCTGGCGTTCGGGATCGTTCCGGAGGATCTGGCCGATCGCGTGGCAGCCGGACTGGCGGCGGACGTCGAGGCGCGCGGGTTCCACCTCAACACCGGTTGCCTGGGCGTCGGCGTACTGCTGCCGGTGCTGACGAAGTACGGCTACGGCGACGTGGCGACCAAGGTCGCGCTGCAACGGAGCTACCCGAGCTGGGGGTACTGGTTCGACCTCGGCGCGGACACCATGTGGGAGAAGTGGGAGGACGACTCACGGTCGCGCAACCACTACTTCCAGGGCACGGTCGTGCAGTGGATCTTCGAGAACGTCGCCGGGCTGCGGGTGGTCGACGCGGGCTGCGAGCGGATCGTCGTACGGCCGGACGCACGCGACGAGGTGGATTCGGCGAGCATCCGTACCGAGACGATCCGCGGGCGGGTGGCAGTCTCGTGGCAGCGGACGGGGCACGTGCTCTCGCTCGACGTCCAGGTCCCGGTCGGTACGACGGCCGAGGTGCACGTCCCGTCGGCGCGGGCGGCGGACGTGGAGGCGGTTCCGCGGTCGTTCGCGGGACCGCCGACGGACGCCGACGGGTACACGGTCTACACGGTCGGTGCCGGGCAGTGGTCCTTCACGAGCCGGTCCGCTTCGTGAACAGAAGGTCGCGCACGTCGCGGCCTTCCGCCTGGGCGCGGGACTCGAACTTGGTCACCGGGCGCCATTCGGGCCGCGGCGCCCAGCCGTCGTAGGAGTTGCGCAGCGACGGCTCGGCTTCGCAGATCTCCAGCATCCGGGCGGCGTAGTCCGCCCAGTCCGTTGCCAGGTGCAACGTCCCGCCGGGCTGCAGGCGGGACGCGGCCAGCGCGACGAACGACGGCGTGACCAGCCGGCGCTTGTGGTGCCGCTTCTTCGGCCACGGGTCCGGGAAGTAGATCCGGACGCCGGCCAGCGCGCCGGGGGCGACGTGGTCGTGCAGGAAGTCGAGCGCGTCGCCCTGCAGCAGGCGGACGTTGTCGAGGTCGTACTTCTCCACCCAGAGCATCAACTGCCCGAGGCCGGCCGGATAGACCTCCGCGGCCAGGTGATTGACCTCCGGGGCGGCGACCGCGAGCTGCGCCGTCGCCTCACCCATCCCGGAACCGATCTCCAGCACCGTCGGCGCCTCCCGGCCGAACCAGTCGGCCAGGTCGAGTACGCCGGGCGGCAGATCCTCCTGGGTGCGGCCCAGCTCCGGCCAGTGCGATCCCCAGACGCGCTGCTGCCCGGCCGTCATCCGCACACTGCGGCGGACGGTGCTGAACACACCCGTCTGCCTGACCTGATCCGTTGCTCCCACCAGGTGGATTCTATTAGAACTGCAACGTGCGGCCGGTCTCCAGGTAGGTCTTCAGGTTGGCCAGGATCGGGCCCCAGCCGTTCCGCCAGCCCTCGACGGTGTCGTCGGCGATCTCGTCGTGCACGACCTGGAGCTTCACGACGGTCTCGTTGCGCGGCTCGATCGTGAACGTGACCCGACCCGGGACCTGCTCGCCGGTGACCTCGTTCTTGAACGTGTACGCGAGCGTCTTCGGCTCGTCGTACACCAGGACCTCGCCGGAGTCGGTGAGGCTGTCGTCGGCGCTGTCGTAGAACCGGACCGGTGAGCCGACGGTCCAGTCGGACTCGATCCGGCGGCCGAACCAGTAGAGCTGGGTGAACGCCCCCGAGGTGAGGGCCTCCCACAACTTCTCAGGGGTGGTCTCGATGTAGGTCACGTGGATCATCGCGGGTTTGCTCACGGCTTCTCCTCCAAGGCTGCTTTCAGTGCGCTGAGGGCGCGGAGCTTGTCGCGCTCGTAGTTGCTCAGCCACCGTTCGGCGATCTCGTTGATCGGTACCGGGTTCAGGTAATGGAGCTTGTGCCGGCCGCGCTTGACCGTGACCACGAGGTTCGCGTCCTCGAGGATCCGCAGGTGCTTGGTGACACCCTGCCGGGTCAGGTCCGGCAGCAGCGCGCACAGCTCCTGCAGGCTCTGCCCGTTCTGCTCCCGGAGCGCGTCCAGCAACCGCCGCCGCCCCTCGTCGGCCAACGCCTTGAACACCAGCTCCACAACCCGACGATAGGCAACCAAAAAGTTGCCTGTCAAGCTGCCCTCTCAGTCGTCCCAGAAGAGGTGGGCCACGGTGTTGTGGGCGCGGCGGGTGGTGCGGAGGTAGTCGTCGGCGAAGCGGCCGGACTCGCCGGGCGGATAGCCGCAGATCCGGGCCACGGCGGACAGGTCGCGGGGGTCCTGCGGGATGGAATCTCCGGGGCGGGCGCGGACCAGCATGATCGCGTTCCGGATCCGGCTCGCCAGCTCCCACGCGGCGCTCAGGGTGTCCGCCTCGGACGGGTCGACCAGGTGCGCTTCCACGGCGGCCCGGAGCGCGCCGAGCGTCCGGGTCGTGCGAAGGCTGGGCACGCGATGCGCCTCGCGGAGCTGCAGGAGCTGGACGGTCCACTCGATGTCGGCCAGTCCGCCGCGGCCGAGCTTGGTGTGGGTCGCCGGGTCGGCGCCGCGCGGGAGGCGTTCGGCGTCGACGCGCGCCTTGATCCGGCGGATCTCCATCACGTCGCGCTCGCCGATCCCGTTCTCCGGGTAGCGCAGCGGGTCGATCAGGTCACGGAACGACTGGCACAGATCGGCGTCACCGCACAACGGATCGGCCCGGAGCAACGCCTGTGCCTCCCACACGGCCGACCAGCGGGCGTAGTACGAGGCGTACGACGCGAGCGTCCGGACCAGCGGACCCTGCCGGCCCTCCGGGCGGAGGTCCGCGTCGATCGCGACCGCCGGATCGGCACCGGGCAGCGCGAGCATCCGGCGCAGCTCGGTCGCCGCCTGGGTGGCGAAATCGGTGGCCTGCTTCTCGTCCGCGCCCGGCAGCGGGTCGTGCACGAACATCACATCGGCGTCGCTGCCGTACCCGAGCTCGTGCCCGCCGAACCGCCCCATCGCGACGATCGCCATCCGCGTCGGCTCGGGCTCCCCCGAAGGAACCAGACGCTGCGCGACGGCCTTGCGCGCGACCTCGAGCGCGGTCGTCAGCGTGCCGACCGCGATGTTGGTCAGCGACTGCCCCACCGCCTCCACGTCGAGCTCGCCGGACAGGTCGGCGGCCGCGATCCGGAACAACTCACGCCGGCGTACGGCGCGAATCGCCGCGACCGCCGCCTCCGGTGCGTCCTGCCGGCGGGCGGCGGCGGACATCTCGGTCAGCAGCCCCTCCAGGGTGCGGGGGGTCAGCTCGCGGTCGTCGGCGAGCATCGCGGTCGCCTCCGGCGCGCGTTGCAGCAGGTCGACGGCGTACCGGCCGCTCGCCAGCAGGTGCGCGAGGCGCTCGGCGGACGCGCCTTCGTCACGGAGCTGGCGCAGGTACCACGGAGTGGAGCCGAGCGCGTCCGAGATCGTCCGGAACGCCAGCAGTCCGGCGTCCGGGTCGGGCGACTCGGCGAACCAGCCGAGCATCGCGGGCAGCAACGCCTTCTGGATCGACGAGCGCCGCGACACCCCCTCGGACAGGGCCTCGATGTGCCGCAGCGCCGACGCGGGATCGACGTACCCGAGGGCTGTCAGGCGCTGCTTCGCCGCCTCCGGCGTCAGCCGTACTTCGTCCCCCGGGATGCGCGCGACCGCGGCGAGCAGCGGGCGGTAGAACAGCTTCTCGTGCAGGCGGCGCACCTCGAGCGCGTGCTTCTTCCACGCCGCCGTGAGGTCGGTGACCGGGTTCTTCGTGAAGCCCAGCGAACGCCCGAGCCGGCGCAGATCGGCCTCGTCGTCGGGGACCTGGTGAGTACGGCGGAGCCGGTACAGCTGGATGCGGTGCTCCATCGACCGGAGGAAGCGGTACGCGTCCGCGAGGACCGCGCCGTCCGTGCGGCCGACGTACCCGCTCTTGGTCAGGGCCTCCAGCGCGACCAGCGTCGTACCGCTGCGGACCGACTCGTCGCTGCGGCCGTGCACGAGCTGCAGGAGCTGTACGGCGAACTCGACGTCGCGCAGCCCGCCCGGGCCGAGCTTCAGCTGACGGTCGACGTCCGCGGCCGGGATGTGGTCGATGACGCGCCGGCGCATCGCCTGAACGTCGTCGACGAAGCCTTCCCGGTCCGCGGCGGCCCAGGCGAGGCCGCCGACCTTCGCGAGGTACTCGCGGCCGAGCGCCGCGTCACCGGCGACCGGGCGGGCCTTGAGGAGTGCCTGGAACTCCCACGTCTTCGCCCAGCGCTGGTAGTACGCGAGATGGCTCTCGAGGGTGCGGACGAGCGGGCCGGACTTGCCTTCCGGGCGGAGCGCGGCGTCGACCGGCCAGAGCGTGCCCTCGCCGGTGTGCGCCGAGCAGATCCGCATCGCGGCCGCGGCCAACTGGGTGGCGGTCTTCAACGCGGGCGCCTCCGGGTCGCCCTCCAGCGGCTCGGCGACGAACAGTACGTCGACATCGCTGACGTAGTTGAGCTCCCGGCCGCCGCACTTGCCCATGGCAATGATCGCGAGGCGGCAGTCGGCGGCGCCGGGGTGCGCGGCGAAGTACTCGTTCCGGGCGATGTGCAGCGCGGTCTCCAGCGCGCCGCCGGCGAGGTCCGCGAGGACGGCGGCGACCTCGTCGACGAGCAGGCCCTCGGCGAGGTCGCGGGCGGCGAGCCGGAGCAGCAGCCGCCGGTACTCGACCCGGAGCGCGTCGATCGGGCTGTCCGCGCCGATCGCGGTGGCGAGCCGGGTCGCGACGTCGTCCATCGTCGGCCGGGCCCCGGCCAGTGCCGGGTCGGCGAGGTCGTACCAGTGCCGCGGGTGCAGGCTGAGGTGCCGGCCGAGCGCCTCGCTGGCGCCGAGCACGTAGACCAGCCGGCGGCGGAAGTCGGCGTCCATCTCGAGGGTGCGCGCGAACGCGGCGATGTCGTGCCCGTGCCGGTGCAGCGCCTCGGTCATCGTGCAGAGCCCGAACAACGCGAGGTCCGGGTCGGCGGACTCCGACAGCGTCGTGATCAGCTGCTCGGTCGCCAGCGGGCTGTGTGAGTCGAGGGCGTCCAGGTTCTCCAGCATGCCGGCCGCCCGCTGCGGATCCTCGAACCCGAGCCGGACCAGCCGTCCCTCCCACGACCCTCTCCGACCCTCAGCCACCCTCGCAGGCTACCCAACCGCACGGCCCGCCGAACCGGCGGCCGCGGAAAGTCTCAACTGGATTGCGGGGAATACACGGTGTCGTGTAGCGGATTCGCTGAGTAGTCGGCATGATGGCTGTCCATGGTCATGATGACGGGGTCGCTCGCCGTGCGCGGCACGGTGGTGTGGTTGACACCCCAGCAGGGCGGACGCGTGTCCGGGCCGCCGGAACCGGACTACGACTACGACTACACCGCGACAGCGTACCTGCCGCCGCGGACCGCGGAGGACGGCCAGGCCGGCATCGCGCTGCGGAGGTTCGCACCCGGTGCCTGGCGGACGCCGGCCGAAGGGATTCTCGTTCCCGGCAAGGGAAACCGCGCCCAGCAGGTGATTCCCGGCTGCATCGTGGTGATCACCGAAGGCGTGCGCCCGGTCGGGCTGCTCACCGTCGAGGAGGTCAGCGCGCTGGCAGACGACGGTACGCCGGTGGTCGCCACCGTCCCCGACTACCCGGAGGTCTCCGCAGACGTCCCGGCGCCCGCGGAGCCGCCGTACCGGCACTCCACCGCGGCCGCGCGCTGGACCTCGAAGCACGGTTCGGACCTGCAGCTGACTGAGTGATTCTGCTCATGCGCCGATCGGCCGCGGACCGGACGATCGGTGCATGACGAAACGCATCCAGCCCCAGCAGACCGCAGCGTTCTACGCCCAGGCAGTCGCCTCGTTCGGCATCTCGCTGACCGCGATGGCGATCGGCCTGGTCTACCTCCCGGCCGCGCCGTGGGTGCGCGCCTTCCTCACCCTCGGACTGCTGTACGTCGTCACCTCGACGGTCGTGCTCTGCAAGGTGGTCCGCGACCGCCAGGAGGTTTCCGAGGTCAGCAGCCGCGTCGACCAGGCACGCCTCGACAAGCTCCTCACCGAACACGACCCCTTCCGGGTCGACAGCTGACTACAGGACCGGAAGGAGCTTGTTCAGTTCGAACGGGGTGACCTGGCGGCGGTAGTCCAGCCACTCGGCGCGCTTGTTGCGGAGGAAGAAGTCGAAGACGTGCTCGCCGAGGGTCTCGGCGACGAGCTCGCTGTCCTCCATCGCGCTGATCGCCTCCGCCAGGCTGCCCGGCAGCGGCTTGATCCCGAGGGCCTTGCGCTCGCGGGCGGTGAGGGACCAGATGTCCTCCTCGATCTCCGCGGGCAGCTCGTACCCCTCCTCGATGCCCTTCAGGCCGGCGGCCAGCATCAGCGCGAACGCGAGGTACGGGTTCGCCGCCGAGTCCAGCGAGCGGAACTCGACCCGCGACGACTGCCCCTTGTGCGGCTTGTACATCGGCACCCGGACCAGCGCGGACCGGTTGTTGTGTCCCCAGGACACGAACGACGGCGCCTCGTCGCCGACCGCGAGCCGCTTGTACGAGTTCACCCACTGGTTGGTGACCGCGGTGATCTCGCCCGCGTGGTGCAGCAGCCCGGCGATGAACGCCCGCCCGGTCTTCGACAGCTGGTACTGCGCGCCGCCCTCGAAGAACGCGTTCCGGTCACCCTCGAACAGCGACATGTGGGTGTGCATCCCGGAGCCCGGCTGGTCGGACAGCGGCTTCGGCATGAACGACGCGTAGATGCCCTGCGACAGCGCGACCTCCTTCACCACGACGCGGAACGTCATGATGTTGTCGGCGGTCGACAGCGCGTCGGCGTACCGCAGGTCGATCTCCTGCTGGCCCGGGCCGCCCTCGTGGTGGCTGAACTCGACCGAGATGCCCATCGACTCCAGCATCGTGATCGCCTCGCGGCGGAAGTCGTTGCCGATCCCCTGCGGCGTGTGGTCGAAGTACCCGGACGAGTCCACCGGCTCCGGCGTCGTACCGGGCGCGCCGACCAGCGACTTGAACAGGTAGAACTCGATCTCCGGGTGCGTGTAGAACGTGAACCCGAGGTCGGCGGCCTTCGACAGCGTCCGCTTCAGCACGTGCCGCGGGTCGGCGAACGACGCGGACCCGTCCGGCATGTTGATGTCGCAGAACATCCGCGCGGTGCCCATGGTCTCGCCGCGCCAGGGCAGGATCTGGAACGTCGACGGGTCCGGCTTGGCCAGCATGTCCGCCTCGGTCACCCGGGCGAACCCCTCGATCGCCGAGCCGTCGAACCCGAGCCCCTCGGCGAACGCGCTCTCCAGCTCGGCCGGCGCCACCGCGACCGACTTCAGGAACCCGAGCACGTCGGTGAACCAGAGCCGCACGAAGCGTACGTCGCGCTCCTCCAGCGCGCGCAGCACGAACTCCTGCTGCTTGTCCATCAGTCCACCTCTCACCAGCCTGTCGCAAGGTCTCTCACAGTGTGCCCCGCGCTTGTTAAGCAGACGTTACGTGCCGTCAAGGACAGTGCGCCGATCAGGGCCTAGCGTGTCTGCGTGCAGACGATTTTCCGGGCCGCCCTGATCGTGGCGGGCATCCTCTGCCTCAGCGACCTCATCGTCAGCACAGCGCGGTTCGTGCAGTCGCTGCGCCGGAAGCGGCCCGCCGAGCGGGACGTCCTCGGCCGCCGCTGGCTGCCGGTCCCGGAGCTCGGGTTCGGCATGGTCGCGTTCTGCTGCCCGGGCCTGGTGACGCTCGGGCTCACCCATCACGACGCGACCGCCCTGCCGACCCGGCAGATCCTGCTCGCCGCCCTGGTCTTCGGGTACGCCGGTGCCGTGCTGTCCCGGGTCGTCCGCACCCCGGGCCCCGGCGGGCGCCGGTTCAAGCTACGCGCCGGCCTGCTGCTCGGCCTGCCGGCCCTGTTCGGGCTGGTCTTCGGCCTCTCGGGCGTCGCGGTCTGACCGGCGCGCCCGGTACCACGGGACGATCCGCTCCAACGGCGCGAACGCCAGCCAGCAGACCACCGTGGGCAGGAAGTGGATCAGCAGGATCGCGGTGTTCGCCGCGTGGAACCCGAGGAAGAACAGCGCCCCGAACAGCTGCCACCGCCCCTTCAGCCAGAGGATCACCGGCGAGCAGAACTCCGCGACGATGCCGACCCACTGCATCACGTGCAGCATCCACGGATAGTGCAGCAGCCACTCCCCGACCGGATGCGGCCGGCGCACGATCGCCCACGTCAGTACGGCACTCCCGGGCCAGGTCAGCGCCCACCCCGCACTGCGCAGTTTCGCGATCGCGGACAGGAAGTACGTCGCGATCACACAGAGCTGGATGCACCGCACGACCCAGCCGGCCGCCTCCGACCGCGTCTGATCGCCGTACGACGCCCTGCCGACCGTCGGCAGCACCCACAACGCGATCACCAGCGCGAGGTGGTCGTGGTCGACCTTGCCGTCGCTCATCCCGATCAGCACCCACCAGGTGAACGCGGGCGCGACGATCCAGCCGGCGATCCGCGGGAACCGGTTCGTGGCCGCGATCAGGCAGGCGACGATCAGGACGACGTACAGCGCGGTGGTGTTGGCGACCGAGGGTTTCGGGAGGTCGAGCAACCGGGCCAGCAGCAACGGCTGGTACAGCCCGGGGTGCTCGCCCTTGTCGCGGGTGTCCCGGACGAACGCGTGCATGTCGAGGATCACGAACAGGTACAGGACGGTCCGCAGCCAGGCGATCCGCGCGACCGCGATCGCAGGGGTGAAGAAGCTCATCGGCGCACCTCCCACGTGGCCAGCACCTGTGAGGCCGGCGGTCCGTCGACGCGGCCGTTCACCAGTTGGGTCGTGTCGCGGATCAGCTGGAGCTTGACGTACTTCGGCTTGTCCGGATGCTTGCGTGCCCACCCGTCGGCCACCTGCTGGAGCAGCGCCGGATTCTTCTCGATCTCCCCGGCGCGGGCCTCGATCTCGGCGCGGGCCACGCCGGCGCCCTCGATGTTCAGCGGTACGTCGACCGTCGTACCGGCGTCCGTGACCGCGCTGATCCGGGTGTAGTCGATCTTGGCGTCGTCCGGGACCGACATCGCGTACTGCGACATCGGGCCGAACGGCCAGGCGTCGTCGCTGGCCCGCACCGATCCGTTGATCAGCAGTGCGATCCCGGCCACCGCGACCAGCACCCGCAGTCCCTTGCCGACCCGCCCCAGTCGCACCTGTTCACCGTCTGTCACGCCCGCCATTACACCATTCCGGTTTGGACCCCTCATCCGTAGGGAATTTTCTAGAGCATGACCGCCCCAGAAAGAATCCAACGCCACCTGAGCAATCCAAGACTGTCCCGTCGTACCCTGCTCGGCGCTTCCGCCGGCGGCGTACTGCTCGGCGGACTCGCACTGCCCACAGCAGCCTTCGCGGCCCCGGCGCCGCGCTGCTACACGCGCACCGAGTGGTCGGCGCGCCCGCCCAAGTCTCCCACCCAGGTGATCGGCAAGCCCGACCACATCGTCATCCACCACACCGCGAGCGCGAACGTCACCGACTACTCGCTGGCCGCGGCGTACAAGGTCCAGCACTGGATCCAGGACCTGCACATGGACACGAACGGCTGGATCGACATCGGCAACCAGCTCACGATCAGCCGCGGCGGGTTCCTGATGGAGGGCCGCAGCCAGTCGTTGCCCGCGATCAACAACGGGCAGAACGTGCTCGGTGCGCAGACCGCGAACAACAACAGCCACACGATCGGGATCGAGCACGAGGGCATCTACGTGAGCGAGGACGTCCCGGTCGCGCTGTTCGACATGTCGGCGCTGACCTGCGCCTGGCTGTGCACGAAGTACGGCCTCGACCCGCACACGGCGATCGTCGGGCACCGCGACTACAACACGACGCAGTGCCCGGGCGACGTGTTCTACGCCCGGCTGCCGGAGCTGCGGGACCGGGTCGCCGCCATCATGCTCGGCTGATGGCAAAGTGCTGATGTCAAAGTGACGGTGGGTGCTCCGACCGTTGGGTGACAGCACCCAGACGGAGGAGCACTCACATGTCGCAGGTTCGGATTCACAACTTCTCGATCTCCTTGGACGGGTTCGGCACCGGCGAGGGCCAGTCCAGGGAGACGCCGTTCGGTCACGCCGGCGAACGCCTCCACGAGTGGTATGTCGGCACCCGCTACTTCCGCTCGATGGGCGGGAAAGAGGGCGGCACCCAGGGCGTCGACGACGCGTTCGCCGCGCAGCACGAGCCCGGGATCGGCGCCGAGATCATGGGCGCGAACAAGTTCGGTCCGCCCGGCTGGCAGGACGACGCCGACTGGACGGGGTGGTGGGGTCCGAACCCGCCGTTCCACAGTCCGGTCTTCGTCCTCACCCACCGCCCGCGCCCGTCGGTCGAGCTGGACGGCGGTACGACGTTCCACTTCGTCGACGCGACGCCCTCCGAAGTTCTGGGGCAGGCGCGCGCGGCGGCGGGCGATCTCGACGTACGGCTGGGTGGCGGAGCGACAGTGATCCGCGAGTTCCTGGCCGCGGGCCTGGTCGACTACATGCACCTGGCCGTGGTGCCGATCGTGCTCGGACGCGGGGTCCGGCTGTGGGACGGGCAGGAGTCGCTCGAGCAGAGCTTCGACATCGAGGCGGTGTCGTCGCCGAGCGGCGTCACCCACCTGAGTTTCACGCGGAAGTGACCTTCGCCGGGCGCCCGTAGGTGATGCGGCGGATCAGCACCTCGAACGGGCCGCGGTAGCTCGCGCGCCGCATCCGGTCGGCCAGCAGCACGGTCCCGAGCCAGGTCGCGACCGCGAGGATCGCCGTCGTGGTCGTGGTCAGCGTGTTCGAGAGATCGAGCAGGTACGGCGTGAACACGACGGCCCAGACGACCGACTGGGACAGGTAGCACGTCAGCGACCGTTGCCCGACGGCGGCGATCGCCCGGGTGACCGGTCGCTCGCCGACTCGGTGGGCCACCAGCACCAGCAACGCGGCGTACCCGAAGCCGCCGAACACACCGGTTGCGTCGTGCAACGGCCCGAGGATCGTCAGCGCGTGGTCGCCCGGCCGGGCCAGGACGCCGCCGACGACGAGCGACAGCGGCAGCGCGCCGACGACCGCGATCGAGATGCCGAGCAGGGCGGTGCCGCGGAGCAGGGACACGTGCTCGGCGGGGCGTTCGAGGATGCGGCGGCGCCCGGCCCACACTCCGATCAGGAACGGCGTGACGAAGCCGATCCAGCCGAGGCCCGCCACCATCGGCTGGACGGTGATCCGCTCGCTGAACTGATCGAGGAAGCTCGCCGGCAGCATTGACGGGTCTGGTCCGTCGGCCAGGCTCTGACTACTTGGGAGGGCCGTGAGGATCAGGACGAACGCGGCAACTCCGAACAGCCAGCGGTCCTTCCACTGCAGGACCACCACGCCGAGGAACAGCAGGACGCCGTACGCCGCGAGGATGTCGCCGATGTAGAGCAGCATCGCGTGCGCGAACCCGAGCACGACCAGGACGAGGCTGCGGCGCCGGAGCAGCCGGCGGATACGCCGCTCGTCGTTGCCGATCTCGCGTTGGCGGTGGACGATCCGGGCCACGCCGTACCCGAAGAGCACGCCGAACATCGGGAAGGCGCGGCCGTCGACGAAGGTCGCGATCAGGGTGCCGACGATCCGGTCGAGGGGCGATCCGCCGGTCGGGAAGCCGCCGAAGTACGCCGTGCCCGCGACGAAGTAGTGCGAGTTCGCCAAGGCGATGAACAGCAGCATGAAGCCGCGCGCGAGGTCGGGGCCGAGGGCACGTTCACGGAGTCCGGTCGGGCCGCCCTGGGTGTCCATGCCGGCCAGTCAATCCGATCGGGGCCGGCGCCGGATCCGACGAAAGTCCCTGCCGGGTGAACCTTCGTCGTTGTTCGATGGACGGGTGCACGACGAAGCCCTGACTCGTTGGCAGCGCGGATGGTCGGCCGCCCGCGGATGGAACGACGCGCAACGCGTCGACGACGTGACGGTGGTGCGGGTCGGCGACCCGCACCACCGGGTCGAGTACGTCGCGACCGAACAGAACGCGCGCGCCGCCGCGCATCTCGCGCTGACCGACTGCAACCCGCCCGGAACGTCGTGGTTGAAGATCGCCACCGCCGACCCCGAACAACTGGCGGCCGGACTACGTCCGCTCGACTACGTCCGGACCGAGTGGCTGATGACGATCTCCCTTCCGGAGCAGGCACTCCACCCGGTGCCCGCGCCGTACGCGGTCGAGGTCACCGACGACCCGTCGCTGATCGACGTCCAGCTCTACGGGTACGGCGAACTCGCCGCCGCCGGCCGGATGTCGATCCTGCACACCGGCGCCGTCGCCGACATGATCCACACCGACACGGCGCACCGTCGCCGCGGTCTCGCCCGCGCCGTCATGAGCACCCTGGCCACCCGCGCCGTCGCCCGCCACACCACCACCGCCCATCTCTCGGCCTCCGCCGAAGGCCGCCCGCTCTACACTTCGCTGGGCTGGACCACCCTCACTCCCCTGCTCGTCGCCCGAACGGCCTCTCTGTGAAACAACTCATCGCCTTCACCGGGCTACCCGGCACCGGAAAGTCGACGCTCGCCGAAGCGCTCGCGACCGAAACCGGAGTGCCGGCGTTCGCCGGCGACTGGTTGCTCGGCGCCCTGGCACCGCACGGCGTCCTCACCGGTCTCGACCGGCCGGCGTTCCTCGCGATGTATTACGACCTGCTCGGGACATTGCTGAGGCGTCAGTTGATGCTCGGCCAATCCGCGATCGTGGACTGTCTGGTGAACGAGGAAATCGCGGCCCGGTGGGAACAACTGGCCGCCGAATACGGCGCGCGGCTGCGCATCGTCGAATGCGTCTGCGGCGCCGAGGACGTCCATCGGCAGCGGCTCGAAGGACGCCGGCGCGGGATACCCGGATGGCACGAAGTGGGGTGGGACCACGTGCTGCGGATGCGGAGTGAGTACCCCCAGTTGGAGCGCGGGCAACTGGTGGCGGACGCGATGGATCCGGTGGACGTGAACCTCGCGCGGGTCCGGACCTACATTCGGCGTACGTAAGAGGTTGGTGACAGGCATGGGGCCGGGCCTGTCGACCCAGTAATGTGCTCCCGTGCCTCAGCTTCGGGTTGCTCTTGCTCAGATCGATGTGACCGTCGGTGACATCGACGGGAACACCGACAAGATCGTCGCGTGGACCCGCAACGCGGTCGAGCAAGGTGCGCACGTCGTCGCGTTCCCCGAGCTCGGCCTGACCGGCTATCCGGTCGAGGACCTGGCGCTCCGGGCGTCGTTCGTGGACGCGTCGCAGGCCAGGATCCAGAGCCTCGCGCGCCGGCTGTCCGACGAGGGTCTCGGCGACATCGTGGTGGTCTGCGGCTACCTCGACCGGGCCGGCGGTACGGCGATGGGCATCGACCGGCTCGGGCGCCCGAAGGGTTCGCCGACCAACTCCGCCGCGGTCGTCCACCAGGGCAAGGTGGTCACCAGCGCGGTCAAGCACCACCTCCCGAACTACGGCGTCTTCGACGAGTTCCGGCACTTCGTCCCCGGCAACACGCTGCAGGTCGTCCGCGTGCACGGCATCGACGTCGCACTGGTGATCTGCGAGGACCTCTGGCAGGACGGCGGCCCGGTCGCCGTCACCCGGGAGGCCGGCGCCGGCCTGCTGCTCGTCGTCAACAGTTCGCCGTACGAGGCCAACAAGGACGACGTCCGCGGCGACCTGGTCCGCCGTCGCGCCCGCGAGGCCGGCTGCGCGCTCGCGTACGTGAACCTCGTCGGCGGGCAGGACGAACTGGTCTTCGACGGCGACTCGCTGGTCGCGGACGCCGACGGCACGATCATCGCCCGCGCCCCGCAGTTCGAGCAGGGCAGCATGATCGTCGACCTCGAACTCCCGGCCGCCTCCGGTACACCGTCCGGGACCCACGAGGGCATCGAGATCGTGCACACCGTGCTGCAGCCGGCCGAGCTCGCGCCGTACGAACCGATGCCGCCGAGCATCGCGCCGCGGCTGTCGGACGAGGCCGAGATGTACGGCGCGATCGTCACCGGGCTGCGCGACTACGTGCAGAAGAACGGGTTCAAGTCCGTACTGCTCGGGCTGTCCGGCGGCATCGACTCCTCGCTGGTCGCCGCGATCGCCTGCGACGCGGTCGGCTCCGAGCACGTGTTCGGGATCTCGAACCCGAGCGTGTACTCCAGCCACCACTCCAAGGACGACGCCGCCGAGCTCGCCGCCCGGACCGGCCTCAACTACCGGGTGGTCCCGATCCAGCCGATGGTGCAACCGTTCCTCGACACGCTCGGGCTGACCGGGCTCGCCGAGGAGAACCTGCAGGCCCGGGTGCGCGCGGTGATCTGGATGGGCCTGTCGAACTCCGACGGGCACCTGGTACTTGCCTGTGGCAACAAGTCGGAGCTGTCCGTCGGGTACTCGACGATCTACGGCGACGCGGTCGGCGGGTACGCGCCGCTCAAGGACCTGCCGAAGACGCTGGTCTGGCGGCTGGCGAAATGGCGCAACGAGGACGCGAAGGCGCGCGGCCAGCAGCCGCCGATCCCGGAGAACTCGATCGTGAAGCCGCCGTCCGCCGAGCTCCGCCCGGGACAGCAGGACACCGACTCGCTGCCACCGTACGACCTGCTCGACGACATGCTGGACGACTACGTCGAACAGGACCGCGGCAGCGCCGAACTGGTCGCGGCAGGCTTCGACGCCGAACTGGTCACGAAGGTGATCCAGCTCGTCGACAAAGCGGAGTACAAGCGCCGGCAGTACCCACCGGGCCCGAAGCTCACCCACAAGGCCTTCGGCCGGGACCGCCGGTTGCCGATCACCAATGCATGGCGTGAGGACGCACGGAAGGCAGCCGAGCACTGAGCGACTCCTGGCGATACCGCCCATCCCAAGAATCCGCGTGGGGCTCCACCGAGGAACCCGGCGAAGGCTCCGGCCTGCCCGGCCGGGATGTGAGCTCGTCCACAGGCGGTGGCGCTTACCCTCCGCAACAGTGGGACGATGAAAGCATGGTTGACAACTACCTGTCGGCCGGTACCCCTGGCGACGACGAAGGCTCGCCGTACGGGACCGGACCGAAGAACCAGGCAGCCGACGACAACCGCCGCTCGGACTACGACAACGACAGTTGGAGGGACCGCGGTCCCGTCCTCAACCCGTCGCCGTCGTTGCCGAACGCACCACGGACGTACGAACGCGGGCCGGTGCCGCAGCAGCCGTACGTGCCGAAACCGCCGTACCTCCCGACCGCTCCACCGCCGCCAGGGCAGCCGCCGTACTACGAGGCCGCGCGGGAGGAGCAGAACCCGTTCCGCCCGCAGCAGCCGCCGGCGCAGGGGCGACCTAGTCCGTTCGGTCCCGGGGCGAGTAACACGACGCCGCCGCGACCAGTCGCGGGTAGCCCGTTCGCACCACAGAACAACGGGTCGGGCAACGGCATCAGCGGCCACGAGTCGAGCAACGGTCCGAGCAGCAACGGACTACCTCCGCAGCAGCCGCCGCGTCCTCCGCAACGCCTACAGCCACCGGCGCCCCGCCGCCACGAGCCCGGCCCGGGCCCGGAGCCCATCTGGGGACACTCCCCCGTCCCGCCACAACCTCAGCCGTGGGAGAACCGCAACGCTCCACGCGACCCGTACGAGGGCCGCACACAGGAGCCACCCCGCGCGGAGGACTCGGCGGACGCGTTCAGCACCCGCTGGTCCCTCGACCATCCCGAGACTCCCGAGGCGGCCCGCGCCTACGGCACAGGCCGCTCCCAGGAAGCAGCAAGAGCAGCCCAGTCCCCCCGCCCCACAGACAACGGCACAACACCCCCGACCACCCCCCAACCACACGCCGACCACCCTGCGGACGACACCCCCCGACAGCCGGGCCCCGTACCGCCGGCTGACGCCGGCCACGCGCAGAACGGGTTGCCCCCACGCGACTCCCGGCCCACGGAGGACGCTCGCCGTACGCACCGCGACGTACCGCAGGTTGATGGCGGAGGCGCGCGGGACGGGCTGCAGTCACCCGGGCCCCGTCCCCCGGAGGACACACACCGACCCTGGGACGACGTACCGCGGGCGGACTCTGCCCACGCGCAGAACGGACTGCAGTCGCACGACGCTCGCCCCACGGACGACACACGCCGGCCGTACGGCGACGTACCGGCGGCAGACGCCGGCCACGCGCAGAACGGGCTCCCGCGGTCCGCGGAGGACGGCCGCCGTGCGCCCGACGACGTACCGCAGGTTGACGGCGGGCGTGCGCAGAGCGGGTCGTCGGTGGCGGACGCTGGTCGCTCGCAGAACGGGCTGCCGTCAGGCGACGGTCGTCCTGCGGAGAACGGTCCTCAGGGGTACGCCGACGTACGGCCTCGCGGCTACGGGCAGAACGGGTTGCCGGGACGCGATAGTGGTCGTGCGCCGGAGGTTGGTGGGCAGGAAGCCAGCCGCGGGCACGAACCTGCAGTTGGGCAGGACGCTCGGCGCGGGCAGGAAGCTGGTGTTGGGCAGGGCGGTTTGCGGGGGTCGGGTGAGGAGTCGGCGGAGGATACGCGGCCGCAGGAGATCCGGCTTCGGCGGGAGGTTGCCGCTCGGGAGTCGGGGCGCGGGGCTGGTGATGACGGGTACTTGACGGATCCGAGTGCGGAGTACGAGATCAACGCACCGGTGAACGAAGCAGTCTCTTCGTCCGGCACGCGGTCACAGACGGATGCAGCCGGCCCGCAGCCGAACAGCGGGTCGCAGGCTGGTGGGTCGCAGGCTGGTGGGTCGCAGGCTGGTGGGTCGCAGGCTGGTGGGATGGAAGGTTCTGGGGGGCAGGTGCGTGGGCCGGTTGGGGCGCGGCGGCGGGCGGGGGTGCAGCAGGATGCGCCTAGTCAGGTGTCTGCTGAGCAGGTCACCTCGCATCGGGCTGCTCGTCGTGCGTACCAAGCGCCTGTGGACGGACCGTCTGCCGGCAGCCAGCTAAGCAACGCGCCAGCCAACAACACTCCAGCAGGCAACACCAGTGGGGCCGGCAACACCGCAGCAGACAACGGCCGCGCGGCAGGCGGTGCTCCAGCAGGCAACACCCCAGCAGACAACGGGCGTGCGGCAGGCGGTGCTCCGGCAGGCAACACCTCAGCAGCTAACGGCGCTGCAGTTGGCGACGCTCGAGCACACAGCACGACAGCAGGCGGCGCGTCAGCCGACGACGCGCGTACGAACAACAGCGCGGCCAGCAACGCGGTCGGCAACACCTCGGCTGGCAACGCTCCAGCCGCCGGCAACACCTCGGCTAATAACACTCCAGCCGGTGGCGGCTCGGGTGGTGATGCTGGGGGTGCGGGCAGCACGTGGGTCGGCAGTGCTCCGTCCCTCGGTAGCGCGGTGGGTAACAGTTTGCCCCCGAGTGGGCCGGCGGCCGCGGCAGGAGGGGCGCCGGTTGAGGGTGAGGTTTCGCCGTACGGCGGACCCGGCAAGTCGGCACCTGACGGCAAGCGGCCCCGGCGGTATCGGGTGCATCATCTGCGGGACTTCAAGAGCCGTGGTGAGAAGTGGGCGATGCTGACCGCCTACGACCAGTACACCGCCGAGATCTTCGACCAGGCAGGTATTCCCGTCCTGCTCGTCGGTGATTCCGCGGCGAACAACGTCTACGGCTACTCCTCCACCCTCCCGGTCACCGTCGACGAACTGATCCCCCTCGCCCGCGCGGTGGCCAACGCCGCCGAGCACGCGCTCGTCGTCGCGGACCTTCCGTTCGGGTCCTACCAGGCGTCACCCGAGCAGGCGCTCCACACCGCCGTACGGTTCATGAAGGAAGCGGGCGTCCACGCGGTCAAGCTCGAGGGCGGCCGCACCGTGGTGCCGATGGTGGAGAAGCTCACCCAGTCCGGGATCCCGGTGATGGCGCACATCGGGTTCACGCCGCAGAGCGAGCACAGCATCGGCGGGTATCGCGTGCAGGGCCGCGGCGATCAGGCGGCCGGCCTGATCGACGACGCGGGTGCGCTGGCCGCGGCGGGAGCGTTCTCGATCGTGCTCGAGATGGTGCCGGGCGACGTGGCCGCCGAGATCACCAAGCGGGTGCCCATCCCGACGATCGGCATCGGCGCCGGCCGCGACACCGACGCACAAGTCCTGGTATGGCAGGACATGGCCGGCCTCAGAGCAGGCACCATGCCCCGGTTCGTCAAGCAGTACGCCGACCTCCGCGGCATCCTCACCAACGCGGCAGCGACGTACGCCGCCGAGGTCGCCAACGGCGCGTTCCCGGGCGACGAGCACACGTTCTGAGTCAGATCCAGGGCAGGGCGGAGCGTTCGGTCCAGTACTCCTCGGGTTGCTGTACGAACTCGAGGAGCGGACCGTCGACCTGGTACGCGAGGTTGCTCGCAAGCTGTTCGGCCGTGGTGGCTCCGCTGAGGACGACGTCAGCCCACGGTTGAGCCACCGCGGCGCCGATCGCCAGCGCGTCCGGCGCGACGCCGTGCTGCTGCGCGAACTCGTTGAACGGCGTCTCGCCGGCGCGCGCCGTCAGCCGCCCGTTGGCGACCGCTTCCTTGATGACGACGAACCAGCCGGCGTCGTGCGCTTCGGCGAGCGCCGCCGCGGCCGAGGTCTCCAGGACGTTCCACGTCGCCTGTACTGCGGAGAACGGCGTACCGGAGGCCAACGCCTTGCGCAACGTCTCGGCCTGGCGCGGGCCGCTCGTGGACAGACCGACGCGTACGCCGGTGTCCGCGAGCTCACGCAGCCTGTCCAGCAAGCGCTTGTCCTCGAGCGCGGGGCTGTCGGACGTCAGGCTGTGCACGAGGTAGAAGTCGGGCGGCCCGCCGAGGGCCTGCAAGGTCTCCGGCCATTGCCGTTCGAACGTCGCGAGGCTGTGGTCCTTCACCTCGTGCGTGTCCGCGTCGTGCCGCCAGTCGGCGACGTACGTGTAACCCCACTTCGACCCGATGGTCAGTTGGCTCCGGCGTTCCGGTGTCAGCCAGGTGCCGAGGAACTCTTCGGCAAGACCGTACGAACGCGCGGCGTCGAAGTACCGAACACCTGCCTGCCACGCCTGGTCGAGGAGCTCGTGGGTCCGCGCGCGCAGATCCTCGACCGCACGCCGCGGCGGCAGGTCCTCGTCGTGTCCGAGGTTGATGTAGCCGGGACGACCCAGCGCGGCGAGCCCTAGCCCAATCGTTGCCATGTCTCCGATCCTCCCACTCCGCGCCGGCCTTGTTCCGCCAGGGCTTTTGGCAACAGCTGTGAGACGCGCCGCGCGACTCGACGTCCGGTTGGCGTTGTCCTTTAGCGTTTTGTGGTGTGACTGACTTGACGGTGAGGCGGCGGACGACGGCCCGCGTACTGCCGGTGCGCCCGGACGGCAGGGTCCTGCTGCTGCACGGCTGGGACCCGCTGAAGCCGGACACGACGTACTGGTTCACGATCGGCGGCGGTGTCGAGAACGGCGAGACGGTCGCCGACGCGGCCTGCCGGGAACTGCGCGAGGAGGTCGGCATCGAGTTGCCGCCGGTCGAGCTCGGTACGCCGCTCGCGACCAACACCATCGAGTTCGAGTACGGCGGCAGCCGGATCATCCAGGCGCAGACGTTCTACGCGGTCGCGGTGGACCGCGTCGACGTGACGTTCGCGAACCAGGAGGAGATCGAGCAGCAGACGATCAGCGAACACGGCTGGTGGTACGGCGACGATCTCGAGGCGACCGGTCTGGCCGCGCACGTCACGATCCCGGCACTGCTCCGGCAGGCGACCGACGCGATCACACTGCGCCGGGCGTCCTGACTGTGGGGCCGGCTCAGCGCGCCCGTGCTTTCTTCAGGACCTTCTTCGGGAGCTTCTTGTCGACCTTGTAGTGCACGCGATCGAGCCGCTCGGCGCAGCCTGCCTTGGACAGGCGCATCAGGACGACCGGGCACTTCTTGCACCTCGGCTTGTCCTTGCAGCACTTCTTCTTCGCGGTCATCGACGGCACCCAGCGAGCGTAGGTGAGGCATACCTAACCCGTCCAGTCGTCGCCCGTCGATCGTGGCGGACGTCACGCGAGTTGTCCGCTCAGCAGCGCGCGTGCTTCCACGAGTGACGGTCCGTACCAGGTGAGATGCCGGCCGGACACGCACTTCGCGGGTTTGCCGAACGCCTCCGGCCCGTCGTCCGGCGAAAACGCGTACGGCTCGTCCGGCAGCACGACGATGTCGTACTCCGGTAATACGTCCGGATCGAATCGTGGGTAGCGTTCACCGGATTCTCTCAGGACGTTGTCGACACCAATACGCGCGAGCAGATCGCCTGCGAACGTGTCCCGGCCGAGCGCCATCCATGGTCTACGCCAGATCGGGATCACCGCCCGCCGGCGCATTCCGTCGTACGGCGAACTCCACACCGCGCGCGCTTCCCGCAACCAGTCCGGTTCGCCGCCGGCGATCGCGGACAGCAGGCGACCGAGCGAGTCGAGTGATTCGGGAACCGTCGTCGGCGCCGTCACCCAGACCGCGATTCCGGCCGCCCGCAACGCGTCGAGATCGACCGCGCGATTCTCTTCCGCGTTGGCGACCACGACGTCCGGCGCGAGTGCGCGGATGACGTCGAGATCAGGATTCTTGGTACCGCGGACCCGGGTGACGTCGAGGTCCGCGGGATGCGTACACCAGTCGGTCGCACCAACGATTTTGCCTGCGTCGACAGCCGCGATCGACTCGGTCAGCGACGGCACGATGCTGACCACGCGACGCACCTCGCGCGGTAGTTCGACGACGTTGCGCAGGTCGTCGTACATGCTCTTCAGCTCCTCGGGATCGATGCTGTTGCCGAGGACAACACTCGCCGATCCGGCACTTTCGGGGCGAAAAGTGCCGCGTGTCGCGAAGAAAATATTCCACTGATCCGGCATGCTCGGGGCGCGGCGGAATCCCTTCATTACAAGGATCTTCGGCATTTGTGCCAGTGTACGCCGCAAGTTCTCCTTAGCCTGCGGACGTTTCCGGTGCTTTACGTAGCGCACAAGTGTTGTCATCATCATGACGACGAGGAATCCACCGTGGTTTTCCTCAGCCGCACCAAGGAGGCAGAGTGCCAGCCAAGAAGGCAGCCGCAGGGAAGGCGACAGCCAAAAAGGCTTCTCCCGCCAAGAAGACTGTCGCGAAGAAGACCGGCGCCGCGAAGACGACCACCGCGCGCAAGGTCAGCGCAGCAAAGAAGACAGCGACGAAGAAGGTGAGTGCGGCCAAGAAGACCGCGGCCACGAAGACGGTGGCGAAGAAGGCTCCGGCCAAGAAGGTCGCGGCCAAGAAGACCACCGCGAAGAAGGCTGTCGCGAAGAAGGCTCCGGCCAAGAAGGTCGCCGCGAAGAAGACCACCGCGGCGAAGAAGACGGTCGCCAAGAAGGCGCCGGCGAAGCGCACCACCGCTGCCAAGAAGACAACGGCTGCTGCGAAGAAGACGACGGCCCGCAAGACGGTGGCGAAGAAGGCCCCGGCGAAGAAGACCGCCGCGAAGAAGGCCCCGGCCAAGAAGACCGCGGCCAAGAAGGCGCCCGCGAAGCGCGTCGCCGCGAAGAAGGCGCCGGCCCGCACGGCCGCGAAGAAGGCCCCGGCCAAGCGCACCGCCGCCAAGAAGGCTCCGGCCCGCAAGACCGCGGCAAAGAAGACCGTGGCCAAGAAGGCGCCGGCCCGCAAGGCCGCCACCCGCAAGACCGCGGCCAAGCGCGTCGCCCGCTGACGCGATCAGCAACAGCCGAGGGGCACCACCGGTCCGGTGGTGCCCCTCGGCTTTGCGGCTACCGCGAACTCAGTCGTCGTCCCACTTCGGGTCGTTGTCCCAGTCCTCGTTGCGTTCCTGGACCTTCTCCAGCGCGCGGGCGGCTTCCTCCGGCGAGCTGTACGGGCCGAGCCGGTCCCCCGACTTGGCGCCCTGGTACGGCTCCACCTTGCCGGTCTTGGTGTTGAAGTACCACTCGTTGCTGTGATCGTCGCTCATCTGGATGACCACCTCCTGGGAGTCGTTGCGCAGCGCTCTCTAGAATGATCTCACCATGTCGATTCTTACTGCTGGCGTCATTTCGCCGCGCCGCGACGTACCCGCTTCCATCGTCCGCCCGGAATACGTCGGCAAGCCGGCGCCGACGCCGTTCGACGGTTCGTACGTGACACCGCCGGAGCTGCTCGAGAAGATGCGGGTGGCGAGCAAGCTGGCCGCGCAGGCGTTGCAGGCGGTCGGTGCGGCGGCGAAGCCGGGCGTGACGACCGACGAACTGGACGCGGTCGGGCACGAGTACCTGATCGAGCGCGGGGCCTACCCGTCGACACTCGGCTATCGCGGGTACCCGAAGTCGTTGTGTACGTCGGTGAACGAGGTGATCTGCCACGGCATCCCCGACGACCGGCCGCTCGAGGACGGCGACATCGTCAACGTCGACATCACGGCGTACCTGGACGGCGTGCACGGCGACACCAACGCGACGTTCCTCGTCGGCGACGTCGACGAGGAGAGCCGGCTGCTGGTGGAGCGCACCCAGGAGGCGCTGAACCGCGGCATCAAGGCGGTCAGGCCCGGGCGCCGGGTGAGCATCATCGGGCGGGTGATCGAGTCGTACGCGAAGCGCTTCGGGTACGGCGTGGTCCGCGACTTCACCGGTCACGGGATCTCGACGTCGTTCCACTCCGGGCTGATCATCCCGCACTACGACGACGAGCGGTTCGACGACCTGATCGAGCCCGGGATGACGTTCACGATCGAGCCGATGCTGACGCTGGGCACGTACGAGTACGACCTGTGGGACGACGGCTGGACCGCGACCACCAAGGACAAGTCGCGGACGGCGCAGTTCGAGCACACACTGGTGGTGACCGACACCGGCGCCGAAGTACTCACGCTGCCGTGAACATCACGCAGTACTCGGAGGAGCACCTCGCGGGCATCCTCGCGCTGTGCGAGTCCGAGGGGTGGCCGAGCCTTCCGGCCGACCCCGCTCGCGCCCACACCGTCCTGACAGCTCCTGGCGTCACGACGGTGGTCGCGCTCGACGGCGAGCAGGTGATCGGGTTCGCGTACCTGCAGAGCGACGGCCACATCCAGGCCCACCTGTCGATGATGGCTGTCCATCCGTCGTACCGCCGCAAGGGCGTCGGGCGGGCGCTCCTCGAGTACGCCCACCCGCTGACCGGCGCCCAACGCATCGACCTGGTCACCGACACCGCCGAAGACTTCTACTCGTCCTTCGACCACCGGAAGTTCAGCGGGTTCCGGATCTATCCGGGGTGAAGAAGGCGATGAGGTCGGCGGCGAGCAGGTCGGGCTCCTCGTGGGCCGCGAAGTGGCCGCCCCGGGGCATGGTCGTGTACCTGGTGACGTTGTAGGTGCGCTCGGCCCAGGCGCGCGGCGGTTGTGCGAGATCGCCGGGGAATACGGCGAGTGCCGTTGGTACGTCGACGCGCTCGACGCGGCGGGTGAGGCCGGCCGCGTATTCGTAGTACGGCCGGAACGATGTCGAGATCGTGCCGGTGAACCAGTAGAGCGACGCCTGGGTGAGCAGGAAGTCGTCGCTGAAGCTCGCCGGATCGTCACTCCACGCCCGGTACTTCTCGAGGATCCACGCGAGCAGCCCGACGGGCGAGTCCGTCAGCCCGTAGCCCAGGGTCAGGGGCCGCGTGCTCTGCTGGTGCTGGTACGCGCCTTCCGTCGTGGACCAGGCTGCGACGGCCTCGACGTACTGCTGCTCCTCCGGGCGGAGATCTGTCGCGTCGGGTGGCGCCGCGACCGACGTCACGTGGATGCCGATCACGGACTCCGGGTGCGCCTCGGCCAGTCGCGCGGTGGTGCCGGCGCCGAGGTCGCTGCCGTGCGCGGCGTACCGCTCGAAGCCGAGTTCGTCGTGCATGAGCCGATGCCACAGTTCGTGCGTCTGCAACCCGGTCAGCGAAGGTCGTTGGGGCGCGAGCGGGAATCCTGGAAGCAACGGGATGACGACCGTGAAGTTGTCCAGCCGGCGCGCGAGTTCGAGCAGTTCGAGGAACGTGCTGGGCCAGCCGTTCGTCAGCACGATCGGCAACCCGCCGCCCGCGCCGTCGAACCGCAGGTAGACGACCGGCGTACCGTCGATCGTCGCCGTGTGGAACGGCAACGCGTTGATCGCCCGCTCCTGCGCACGCCAGTCGTAGCCCGACGCCCAGTAGTCGACGAGCGGCCGCAGTACGTCGGGATCGGTCCCTGCGTCCCACCCGGCCAACGGCCACCGCTCCGGCCAGCGAGCCCGCCGCAACCGCGACCGCAACTCGGCCAACTCGCCCTCATCGACAACGATCATCCTGGAAGGCTAAACCCGACTGCCCGATACAACGCCAACGCCGCCGCATTGTCATCCGTGACCCGCAAGGCGACCGTCACGCCCGAGCACTCACTCAGCAGCAGCTTCGCGATCCCCTGACGGCGGTGCGAGCGGGCGGTGAACAGCTCGATGATGAATGGGCAGTCGGGGGTGCCCTGCCATGGAGCACGATCCACCACGAGGAGTGCGCCGACGAGTTGATCGTCGTACCAGGCCAAGCGGCTGAGGCTCGGGGTGAGTACGCCGTACCCGCCCTCGAAGGTCAGCGCGATGTCCTCCAGGGCTTCCTCGAGGGTTGCGGAGGCGACGCCGGGGTCGTACGACTCGTAGTACAGGCGGCCGAGGGGCTCGGTGTCGCTCGGCGACGGTGGGCGCAGTACCACGCCGGGGACGTGTGGACGCGGTACTGCGTTCGCCGGGCGGAGCAGGATCATCGGTTGGCGGAGGCGGTGATGAACGCGCCGAGGTCGGCGGACTGCTGGATGCGGGACTCCTCGTGGACGTACATCATGTGGCCGGCCGGGTAGTACTTCGTCTCGATGTTGCCGGCGAGCTCCGCGGGGATCTGCAGGCGGGCCAACGTGGACTCGGTGGCGAAGTACGGCGTGGCCCCGTCGTAGTGACCGGACGCGACGTACACCTTCAGGTGCGGGTTCACCCGCATCGCCTCGGCGAGCTTCTCCGCGACCGTGATCTGCTGGCCCTCGAACTCCTTGAACGACCAGTTCTTCGCGGCGTCCATGTTGATGATCTCGTACGGTACGTCGTTCTCGTACCCGAGCTCGACCCGCACGTAGTGGTTCAGCGCCGCCGAGTACGGACCGGTGATCGCGTTCATCGACGGGTCCCGGTCCTGCCGCTCACCGCCGGCGTCCGGGTCCCAGCCGGTGAAGCGCCCGTCGAGCCGGCCGACGATCAGCCGGCGCGCGCGCAGCAGCTCGGCGAAGAACCGGCCGTGCTCGATCCGCAGGTTCACCCGGTCGACGTAGTCCTCGCTCAGCCCGGTCAGCTGCGCCAGCCGGGTGACCACCTCGGCCCGGTAGTCCGCGGGAATCCTGTTGCCCTGGGCAAGCGCATTCGGATACCGCCCGGCGGCGAACCGCTCCGCGTCCGCGAGCAGCTCGTCCAGCTCCCGGTCCGGGACCATCCCGTGGTAGTGGGCGATCGCGGCGTACGTCGGCAGGAACAGCGTGTACGGCAGGTCGTTGCCCGGCGTGAAGTCGAGCGTCCCGAACTCCAGCACCGCCGAGATCAGCATCACGCCGTTCAGGTACATCCCGTACCGCTGCTGCAGATGCGCCGCCAGCCCGGCCGCCCGCGTCGTACCGTAGGACTCCCCGGCCAGGAACTTCGGCGACATCCAGCGCCCGTTCCGCGAGGTCCACAGCCGGATCACCTCACCGACCGACTCCAGGTCCCGGGTGAACCCGTGATAGTCCGCCGGCTTCTCCCCCTCCGCGGCCCGCGAGAACCCGGTCGACACCGGGTCGATGAACACCACGTCGCTGTACTTCAGCAGCGTCTCCGCGTTGTCGACGAGCTCGTACGGCGGCGGCGCGAGCTCACCCACGTCACCCGACACCACCCGGCGCGGCCCGAGCAGCCCGAGGTGCAACCACAGGCTCGACGACCCCGGCCCGCCGTTGAACGCGAACGTCACCGGCCGGTCCTTCGCGTCGGCATCGTCGAGCGTGTACGCCGTCAGGAACACCTCGGCCTTCGGCTTCAGCCCCTCGAACTTGCCGTCGGTGTACACCTCCTCACGGAGCACGATCCGCCCGGTGGTCGCGGTGTACCGCAACTCCTGCCCGTCGACCGTGAGCGCATGCTGCGTCGTGACCAGGTCGTCGGTCGGCTGCGCAGGCTTGGTGTCGGTCTCCGTCTGCTCCTCGTTGGCCATGTCGAGCACCTTAATCCACTAGCGTGGGCGTCATGGCGACGATTTTTCACATCGCGTTCCCGGACCAGTGGGAGGCGGCGGTCGAGGCCGGGTGCTACCGGTGGTCGACGCGCGACAAGAGCCTCGACGACGGCGCGACCTTCATCCACGCCTCCCGCCCCGAGCAGGTCGCGACGGTGGCGAACTTCGCGTACGACGACGTCGACGTACCGCTGTGCCTGCTGATGATCGACACCGCCAAGCTGGAGTCGGCGCTCTGCGACGAGGACCTGGACGGGACCGGGATGAGCTTCCCGCACATCTACGGACCGCTGAACCTGGACGCGGTGGTCGACGTACGGCCGTATCACCGGGGTCCGGACGGCCTGTGGCCGGAGGTGTCGCCCGAGGCCGTATCCTGAGAGCAGGGAACGGGTCGGTCGGGCGATCGCGTCGTTCTGGTCCTCGTGACCAGGGCGCCGAGGAAAGTCCGGACTCCACAGGGCAGCGTGGTGGGTAACGCCCACCCGGGGTAACCCGCGGGACAGTGCCACAGAGAACAGACCGCCAGCGGCTCCGGTGAACCCCGTGGTTCACAGGAGTGCGGGTGAGGGTGAAACGGTGGTGTAAGAGACCACCAGCTCCGCAGGTGACTGTGGAGGCTAGGTAAACCCCACGTGGAGCAAGGCCAAGAAGGGCGGCGGGAAACCACCGTCCGCGCGAGCGTTCGAGGGCGGCCCGCCCGAGCTCGCGGGTAGGCCGCTGGAGGTGCCCGGCAACGGTCACCGTAGATGGATGATCGCACTCGACAGAATCCGGCTTAAAGACCGGCCCGTTCCCCCTCCGAAAGGCCCCGCATGCCCGGCAGCCTGATCGCCCTCGTCGGCACCTCGAGCGTCGGCAAGTCCAGCACCGCACGCAAACTCCAACTCCTCCTCCCGGACCCGTACCTCGTGGTCGGCCTCGACCACTTCTACGACATGTTCCCGTCCGACTGGGGCGGCCATCGCCGCGGCCCCGGCCCCGGCTTCTGGCAAGAGACAGTGGATGACGACGGCAAGCCGCGGATCGTTACGCACTACGGTGAGGCCGGCGTGCGGTTGTTCGCGGGGATGCGTGCCGCGGTGGTCGCGCTCCTCGACGCCGGCAACGACGTCATCCTCGACGAGATGCCCGTCGACGACACGATCATGCCCGCCTGGCGCGAAGCCCTCGCCGGGTACGACGTGCACTGGATAGCGCTGCGGGCGCCGCTCGAAGTGATCGAGGAGCGCGAGCTGAACCGCCACCACGGCCGCCACCTGGGCAACGCCCGCGGCCACTACGGCCACGGCATGGAAGGCCCCTTCGACCTCGTCCTCGACACCGCCACCCTCACCCCCGACGACCGCGCCGCAGCCATCGCGAAGGCTGTAACGCCTTAATTGCATGGCGGTTGGTGGTTCGGCGGTCCTACAGTTGACGGTAGAAGACGGGGCTGGGTGGGCCGGAGCTGGTCGGTTACCACTCTTAATGGGAATGTCGCAGGTTCGAGTCCTGCCATCGGTTCGCCGGTGTAGCTCAGGTGGTTAGAGCATCTTCCGGTCGGCGCACCACGTCCGCCCAGGCCCGTCTTCGTCATGCCCGAAAACCGACGGGGAGAGAAAGGACATGTCCACAGATCCGCTGGCCCAGGTCAGCACTCGGCAGACCCGGCAGGACGAGCAGGCCGACCCGCGGCAGCAGCGCAACAGCGCCGGTGGGTACACGTTCGTCCTGGACGACCTCGGTCGCCTGCGCCGGTTTCTCACGCTCGGCACCACCGGCGGGACGTACTACGCCTCGCAGCGTGAGCTGACCCGGGAGAACGCCGGCCTCGTCCTGGAGCTGGTGCGGACACAGTCCGCCGCCGTCGTGGCCGCCGTACTGGACATCTCCCTCTCCGGTCGCGCGCCGAAGCAGAACCCGGCACTGTTCGCGCTCGCCGCCGCGGCCAAGCTCGGCGACGAGGACGGCCGTCGCGCCGCGCTCGCCGCCGTACCGCTGGTGGCGCGCACCGGCACGCACCTGTTCACGTTCGCCGGCTACCTGGAGCAGTTCGGCGGCTGGGGACGCGGTACGCGCCGCGCGATCGGCAGCTGGTACGTCGAACCCGCCGTCGACGCCCTCGCCTACCAGGTCGTCAAGTACCGCCGGCGCAACGGCTGGTCGCACGCGGACCTGCTCCGCCTGTCGCACCCGAAGACAGCCGAGCCGGTACGCCGGGAACTCTTCGACTGGATCCACGGCCGTACGACGGACCTGTCGGCGCTGCCGCTGCTCGCCGCGTACGAACGCGTCCAGGCAACGACCGACGCCACCGAGGCCGCCGACGTGATCGCGCTCAACCGGGCCCTGTCGTGGGAGATGATCCCCGACCGGTTCCTGAACGAGCCGCGGATCTGGGAGGCCCTGCTCGCGAACGGTCTCCCGCAGACCGCACTGCTCCGGCAGCTCCCCCGCCTCACCCGGCTGGGTCTGCTCGAGCCGCACGGTGCGTGGGCGCGGGTGGTCGCGGACCGGCTCACCGATCCCGCGCGGCTGCGGAAGGCCCGGGTACATCCGGTCAACGTACTCGTTGCCCAGCGCACCTACTCGAACGGCCACGGTGTCCGCGGACAGCAGGAGTGGACGCCGTCCCGCCCAATCGTGGATGCGCTCGACGACGCGTTCTACCGCGCGTACGAGGCGGTCGAGCCGACCGGACAGCGGATGCTGCTCGCGCTGGACGTGTCCGGGTCGATGACGTCGCAGGTGTCCGGCCTGCCGCTCAGCTGCCGTGAGGCGTCGGCCGCGCTCGCACTGGTCACGGCCGCGACGGAGACGTCCTATGAGATCGTTGGCTTCACCAGCAAGTCGGACTACTACCGCACCGCGCTGACGCAGCTGGCGATCAGTCCGCGGCAGCGGCTGGACGACGCGATCCGGGCGGTGTCGAAGATGCCGTTCGGTGCGACGGACTGCTCGCTGCCGATGCAGTACGCGCTGGGCCGCAAGCTCGCGATCGACACGTTCGTCGTTTTCACCGACAACGAGACGTGGTACGGCGACGTCCATCCGCACCAGGCCCTGCGGCGGTACCGGCAGGCGATGGGGATCGACGCCCGTCTGGTCGTGGTCGCGATGTCCGCGAGCCGATCGACGATCGCGGACCCGTCGGATCCGGGGATGCTGGACATCTCCGGGTTCGACAGCGCCGTACCGGGGCTGATCAGCGACTTCGGCGGGCGCGCCTGAGCGCGCCCGCCGGGGTCTGTCAGTGGCAGTGGTCGTCGGTCGTGGGTGGTACGGCGCGGCCGGCGGGCTTTTCCCAGGGTTCCTGGCGGCCGAGGGCGGTCAGGTCGAGGGCGTTGACGGAGAAGGTCATCGCGTCGGGGCCGCGGCCGTACGTCGAGTAGGTGTGGTAGACGTCGTCGCCGACGCGGAGGAAGCAGCTGAGGCCGTGCAGGTCGAACGGCTGCTCCTGCTGGATGAAGTCGGCGTTCGGGCGCTCGTCCCACTCGGCCTTCGAGCGGTAGTTGTACTCGAACGGCACCACCGAGTCGTCCAGGGTGACGTGGTAGTCGTAGTTGAAGGTCGTCCCGGCCGACGAGTACCAGGGGTGGACCCAACCGCGGTCGGCCTTGTAGGCGGCGAGCTTCTCGTACGGGCCGCGGGAGATCAGTGCGAACGTCGTGTCGGTCTCGTTCAGCGCGCGCTGCGAGCCGATGTCGTCCACGAACCCGGTGCAGCTCGGGCAGGCGTTGTCCCACTCCGGCGGGTACATGATGTGGTACACGACCAGCTGGTGCCGCCCTTCGAACAGCTCCACCAGCTTGACCGGCCCGTCGGCTCCGGTGAACACGTACGGCGTGTCCACCAACACCATCGGCAACTCCCGCCGCCGGGCGTTCAGCGCGTCCCGCTCCTTCGTGAACGCCTTCTCCGCAGCCAGCAACTCCCGCCGCGCCGCGACCCACTCGTCCCGGCCGACAACCTCCGGCAAACTCATCACAAACCTCCTAGAACCGAACAGAACACCCGAGACGTCGGACCCACCTCTCCCACTTCGACATCGCCGTACCATCGAACCGTGGAACTGCCCCACCTGACGCTCCAGCAACGCCCGGCCAAGAACCTGGCGGCACGCCTCGAGGGAACGCTCGTCGTCGACGATGCCTCGAACTACCTGGGTGTCCTGTCGGGCGATCACCTTGTGGAGGTCGCCTGGCCACCAGGTTGCGCGGTGGCTGAGCGCGGTTCGTCGCTCGTCGTGCTGGATGGTGACGGACGGTCCGTCGGTGAGGTCGGCGCCGTCATCGTGCTCGGCGGTGGCTACGCCGGGCCGGAGCGGGCGCACGCCGTCTCACCGACCGGTAGGGGGCGGATCTTCGCTGTGGCCGGCGCCTGCGGGCTGCCGGCCGGGCCTGGTCTCCCGCCGAGTCGTGGCGTTCGGTCCTGAGCCGGTTCGGCGAGTCGTGCGATTGGGTCAAGTTTCGGCGCCGAATCTCACGACTCGGCGGACGGGCGACCGGATGTCGGCCGGTGCGATGAGATGGTGGGGGTATGCGGAGGCGGGTTCGTACTGGGGTCGTGATTCTGCTGCTGGTCGTGCTGTTGGGCGGGGCCGGGTATGTGGGATGGGTGTTGGTGCAGCGGTCGGAGCCGGTGTCGCTGCCGGAGCCGAGTGGGGGGTTCCAGGTCGGGCGGCGGACGTACGAGTGGACCGACAGCCCGCGGCGTGATCCGTTCGCGGACGGGCCGCGGCGGTTGGCGGTGTGGCTGTGGTACCCGGTGGCGAAGGGCACGACCGGGCAGCACACGCAGTACGCGCCCGACGAGTGGAGCGGGATGCACCTCAAGGCGCCGGTCGCGGTCTTCGAGGGGCCGTTCGACACCTTGCAGGACCGGGCCCTGGACCGGGTCGCGATCGCGCCGGGCAAGTTCCCGGTCGTCGTACTGATGCCGGGCATGGGCCTGTCGGCGCCGATGTACGCCGCGCTCGCCGAGGATCTCGCCAGCCACGGGTACCTGGTCGCGGGCGTCACGCCGACGTACAGCGCGAACCTGACCGTCCTCGGCGGCGAACCCGTGACCAGCAAGCCGGCCGCGAACCCGCCGAACCTCGGCGACAACAACGAGGGCGCACAGCAGGCCGGCGACCATCTCGTCAGCGTCTGGGCCGCGGACGCCCGATTCGCCGCCGGCATGGTCGTGAAGACGCTGCCGAACTCGGTCGAGTCCGCGGTCGGACCGGCGTACGTCGGGCACTCGTTCGGCGGCGCCGCGTCCCTGGAGGCCTGCCGGCTCGACCAGCGCTGCACCGCCGCCGTCGACCTGGACGGGTACCAGTTCGGGGACGTCGTCCGGAAGGGTGTGAAGGCGCCGATGCTGCTGCTCGGCGCCGACGACTCCTGCATCACCGGCGTCTGCGGCCCGGACGCCAAGAACGACAACGACCGGAACCGCGCCCTCTCGTTGCTGAAGGCAAGCACCGGTACGTCGTGGTGCGCGACCGTCCCCGACACCCGGCACTTCAATTTCACCGACTACGGCGTGTACTACCTGGCCTACCCGCTCCGCCGGTTCCTCCCGCTCGGGCCCGCCGCCCCGCGGCACGCCCTGACCGTCACGAGCGGCTACCTGAGCACGTTCCTCTCCCACGTCATCTACAAGACTGCCGCCCCCGGCGCACCGGCCTGCAAGAACTAGAGGTCGAGTTCGTACGTCTGCCCGGTCAGCCGGTCGCCCCACATTTCGTGTACTTCGGAGCTCACCAGGCGGAAGCCCCGCGACAGGTAGATGTGCCGGGCCGCGACCAGCGGGTCGTTCGTCCACAGCACCATCCGCTTGTACCCAGCCGATCGTGCGAACTCCAGGCACGTGTCGACCAACTCCGCGCCGAGCTTCAGTCCACGCGCCGCCGGCGTCACGAGCAGCAGGCGTAGCTGCGCCGTCGCGTCGTCCGGCCCGCGCACGCAGAAGATGCTGCCGGCCCGCTCGCCGTCCACCTCGGCGATCCACGCGGCCTCGCGCTCGTCGTCGTGGTCGGTGGCGTACTGCGCCACGATCTGCGCGATCAGCGTCTCGTACGCCGCCGCCCAGCCGTACTCCGCCGCATAGATCTCCGCGTGCGCCTGCACCACCCAGCCGAGGTCGCCCGGCTGCCCCAGTTTCCGGATCACTTTCGTCATCAACCTACCCGATCTACTGACACGAGTGTTTCAGTGAGCAATACTAGCTCTGTGCCGACCACAACGACAGTGCCTTCTCAAAAAGATGGTCCATCAGCGCGACAGCAAGAACTGCTCGAGCGCGCGTACTCCTACTCGCTCACCCACGGGCTGGCCGACCTGTCGCTGCGCCCGCTGGCGAGCGCGATCGGCTCCAGCCCGCGGGTGCTGCTCTTCCTGTTCGGCAGCAAGGACGGCCTGATCCGGGCCCTGCTCGCCCGCGGCCGCGCCGACCAGCTCGACCTCCTCCGCCGCACCGAGCAGCGGTACGACGACCCGCCCGGCCTGAAAGTCGTCGCCCGCGAGCTCTGGGCCTGGCTGGCCGCACCGGAACGCCGGCCGCTGATGACCTTCTGGGTCGAGGCCTACGGCCGTTCGCTGGTCACACCTGACGGCCCGTGGGCCGACTTCGCCCGTTCGACAGTCGACGACTGGCTGGAGCTCCTCCAGGCCAGCGAACCGGGTCAGCCCGCGGCCCGGCGTACCGCCGTACTCGCGATCCTCCGCGGCGCGCTGATCGACCTGCTGGCGACCGGTGACCTGGAACGCACGACCGCCGCGGTCGAGGACTACCTAGCCGACTAGTTCGAAGGCGACCGTGCGCTTGGCGATGTCGGCCTCGACGAGCTTGACGCGGACCTGCTTGCCGAGCGGCAGCGCCGTACCGGTGACCCGGCCCTCGATCGCGGGCTCGGTCAGCACGACGATGCCGCGGCTCGGGTCCTTGTCGTCGACGTCGGTGATCACGCCGTCGAAGGTCGCGCCGAGGCGGTCCGCGACCAGGCCCGCCTCGACCATGCTGACGATCGACCGCTCGTACGCGTGCGCGCGGCGATCCGCGTCGTCCATGATCTTCGGGATCTCGTCCATCGACTCCCGGACCCAGGCCGGTACGGCGGTTCCGGCCGAGAGCGCGACGCAGATCTCGCCGGTCCAGCGGTCCACCAGCCGGCGCAACGGCGCGGTGACGTGCGCGTACTCCGCCTTCATCGCGGCGTGCTGCGGCTTGTCCGGCACGTTGCCGTCGAAGGCCGTGTAGCCGGCGCCGCGGAACAGCACGGTGCAGGCGGCCAGCATCGCGGCGTGGGCGGGCGTCGCCGGGTCCAGGCCGTGGATGAACGCGGCGTACGACACGTCCGCCGGCCAGTCGATGCCGAGCGCCTTCGCGGTGTTGCCGAGCTTGCGGCGCAGGTCGTCGTGCGACTCGGGCAGCGTGCGCAGGATGCCGATCCTGCCCTTCATCATCAGCTGCGCGGCGGCCATGCCGGTGAGCAGCGAGATCTGCGCGTTCCAGCTCTCGACCGGGAGCGGCGCGCGGAACTCGAGTCCCCAGCCGCCGTCGGACGTGACGACTTCCTGGTCCGGGATCGGCAGGTTCACGCCGCCGCGGTCGAGTTCGCGCTGCTCGCGGAGCTTGCCGACCTCGCGGAGCAGCTGCAGCGACTCGGACGCCGTACCCGCGTCCAGTTCCTGCTGTACGCCGGCGTAGTTGAGCTTCGCGCGCGACTTGACCCGGGCGCGTTCGCAGGTGACACCGGTGATCTCGCCGGACGCGTCCAGGGTGACCGTCCAGAGCAGCGCCGGACGGACCTGCTCCGGCAGCAGCGACGCCGCACCCTCGGAGAGCTCCGGCGGGTGCAGCGGGGTGCGCTTGTCCGGCGCGTACAGGGTCTCGCCGCGGCGCCGCGCCTCGGTATCGATCGGGTCGCCGGCCCGCACGTACGCCGCCACGTCCGCGATCGCGTAGTACACCGTGAAGCCGTCGCCGGTCCGCTCGAGGTGCAGCGCTTGGTCGAGGTCCATCGAGTCCGGCGGGTCGATCGTCACGAACCCGAGGTCGGTCCGGTCCAGCTCCGGGAGTACGGCGTTCCCGGCAGCCCGCACCGCGGCCGCCGCCACCTCCGGCGGAAACTCCGCCGGCACCTCCTGCTCCCGGCGGATGTCCTGCAACGAAGCCCGGAAGACCTCCGGCACATCCTCGGCGAAACGAACCCTCTGCAGCGGCATGGGGTCAGACTAGCGATGGATCCTGGTTGAAGGAGCGGAGGGACGCGAGGCCGTCGGCGTACCAGTGGGCCTCGGTGATCGTCGCGGGGCGGAGCTCCATCCGGAAGATCGAGGACATCGGGGCCTGCAGCACCGAGCGGACCATCAGCTTGATCGGGGTCACGTGGGTGACCACGAGCACCGTCTTGCCGGGGTGCCGCGCGAGCAGTCCGTCGCGGGCCACTCGGGCCCGCCGGGCGCACGCGTCGAACGACTCGCCGCCGGGCGGCGCCACCGTCGTCGACTCCAGCCACGCGTTCAGCGCGTCCGGCCACTTCTCCTGGATCTCGGCGAACGTATGCCCGTCCCAGTCGCCGAACGAGCACTCGACCCACCCCTCGTCCACGACGACGTCCAGCCCGAGCTCCGCACCGACCGCGGCCGCCGTCTCCCGCGCCCGCCGCATCGGCGACGTCACGATCGCGTCGATCCCGCCGATCCGGGCCAGGTACGTCGCCGCCGCGGCCGCCTGGGCCCGCCCGTTCTCGCTCAGCGACGGGTCGTCCCCGCCGGAGCCCGAGAACCGCTTCTCCGCGGTGTGCGGCGTCTCGCCGTGCCGCAGGAAGATCAACCGGGTCGGCGGCTCGGCCTGGGTACCCCAGCCGCGCAGCGCCTTCCCGAGCTCCGACGGCTGTGCGGCCGGCGCGGCAGGCACCGTCGCGTCCGCGGGCTGCAACGGGATCGGCACGCCGTCGAGCGCGTTGTTCGCCAGCGCGTCAGCGGCCGCGTTCTTCGCCCGCGGCACCCACGTCCACTCGGTCCCGAACGGCGCCAGCCCCTGCGCCTTGATCGCCAGCGGCTGCAGGTCCGGGTGCTTGATCTTCCACCGGCCGGCCATCTGCTCGACGACCAGCTTCGAGTCCATCCGTACTTCGATGGACGCGTTCGGCGCGTACTCCGCGGCGAGCTCGAGGCCCGCGATCAGCCCCGAGTACTCCGCGACGTTGTTGGTGGCGATCCCGATCGTCTTGCCCTGCTGGGCGATGACCTTCCCGGTCACCGGGTCCCGAACAAGCGCGCCGTACGACGCCGGCCCCGGGTTCCCCCGCGATCCACCGTCCGCCTCGACGATGACGTGGCTGTAGGTCATACCGCGCTGTCCGCCGTCCTGACCAGGATGCGTCCGCACTCCTCGCACCGCAGTACGGCGTCGGGAGCGGCGGCCCTGATCGCGTTCAGGTCGGACGGGGCGAGCTCCATCCGGCAACCCATGCAGCGCTTGCCGACCAGCGGCGCGGCGCCGATGCCGCCGTTGTGCTCGCGGAGCCGCTGGTACTGCGCGAGCAGGGCTTCCGGCAGCTCGGCCACCACCACGGCACGCTTGTCGGCGACGCCCGCGCGCTGCTCGTCCAGCTCCTTGATCGCGGCGTCGCGCGACGTCTCCAGCTCGGACTGCCGTCCGGCGAACGCCTCCGCCCGGGTCCGCAGCTCGGCCTGCACGACCTCGGCGGCCTCGAGCTTCTCCATCACCTCGAGCTCGGCGTCCTCCAGGTCCGAGATCCGGCGGTCCAGCGAGCCGATCTCGTGCTGCAGGTTCTCCAGGTCGCGCGGCGAGGTGACCTGGCCGGAGTCCAGTCGCTGCTGGTTCCGCGCGCGGCGCTGGCGGACCTGCTCGACATCGCTGTCGGCCTTCTTCTGCTCGCGCTGCAGGTCGCTGACCTCGGTGTCCGCGGTGACCAGCTCGCGGTCCACCACGGACTTCTCCGCGGCCAGGTCCTTGAGCGCCTGGTGCTCGGGCAACGACGCGCGCTTGTGCGCGACCTGGTCGAGCTGCAGGTCCAGATCCTGCAGGTCCAGCAGCCGGCGTTGGACGGCGGGCTCGGCGTTCAGAGTCGGCTCCTTAGATCGTTGGCGGCGTACTCAGATCCGCAGCGTCCATGCGTCCGTGCAGAGTGTTGAGATGTGAGTGTCCACGGTACTGCCTCGGGCCGCGAGACCTTCGAGCAGGAGGCGTTCGGCGTCCGCGAGCCACGGCCACTCGCTGGCCCAGTGCGCGACGTCGACCAGCGCGGGCTCGCCGTACGCCCGGGCCTCCGTCGCCGGATGGTGCCGCAGGTCGGCGGTCAGGTACGCGTCCACGCCGGCCGCGCGGACCCGGCCGAACTCCGAGTCGCCCGCTCCCCCGACGACCGCGACGGTCTCGATCGTCCGGTCCAGGTCGCCGGAGACCCGGACCCCGTGCTCGGTCCGCGGCAGACTCTCGGCGACCAGCCGCGCGAAGTCCGCGAGCGGCAACGGTTCCGCCAGTACGCCGACCCGCCCGCCGCCGCGCTCGCTCGGCAGCTCGGCCAGTTCGTACACGTCGTACGCCGGCTCCTCGTAGGAGTGCGCGGCGACCAGCGCCTCGACGACCTGGCGGCGTCTGCGGCGCGGGGCGATCATCTCCAGCCGGTTCTCCGGGACGACCTCGATGTCGCCGACGGTGCCGATGGCCGGGTTCGCGCCCTCCAGCGGCCGGAACGTTCCTTCGCCGGTACCGCTCCACGCGGCCCGCTCGTAGTCGCCGATCCGGCCGGCCCCGGCCGCCGCGAGCGCGTCGAGCATCGCCGGTGTCTCCGCGACCGGGACGAACACCACGATCTTGTCCATCGGCTCGGCCGGCATCGCCTTCAACGGGCGGGTGTCGCGCAACCCGATCGCGGCGGCCAGCGCGTCGCTCACCCCCGGGTTCGCGTTGTCGGCGTTCGTGTGGCAGACGTGTAGAGCGACACCGGCGCGAATCAGGTCGGTGACCACCCGGCCCTTGGGCGTGGTCGCGGCGACGCTGTGCACTCCGCGCAGCAACAGCGGATGGTGCGTGACCAGCAGGTCGAAGCCGCCCTCGATCGCCTCGTCGACCACTTCCCGCATCGGGTCGACCGCGAACAGGACCCGCCGTACCTCCTGGCCCGGATCGCCGGTCACCAGGCCGACGGCGTCCCACTCCTCCGCCCAGGCAGGGTTGTAGAGCCGATCGAGTACCGCGAGTACATCCCCAAGCGTCGTCACGACGCTTATCCTGACAGTTCATGGATCGTGACGGGGGCAACCGCCCGGTGTCCCCGCCACGACCATGTCCGCCGGTGCGAGCGACGGCGTGGGGTGCGGCCGCCCCGCCGCATCCGCCACGACACCCGCACCGACGGGAACGCCCCGGTCATACAGGGGGAGGACCGTCTCGGGACGGCCGACCGGGGCGCGTTCTGGGGGTCTAGATGAGCCAGGCGGTCGTGTCGCCCGGCAGTTTGTCGCCCTCGAGCGGGCCGCTGGACAGCACGACCGCGGCGTCCGGCAGTTCGACCGGCGCGGCGCCGAAGTTCGTCACGCACTGCCAGCCGCCGGAGCGGACGAAGTGCAGTACGTCGTCGTTGCCGTCGACCCAGGTCAGCGAACTACCCGTCCGCAGCCCCCGGCGGACCGCGAGCGCCTTGCGGTACAGGCTCAGCGTCGACTCCGCGTCGTCCTGCTGCGCCTCGACGGAGTACGCCCCGAACCACTTCGGCTGCACCAGGTGCGAGCCGCCGGTACCGAAGCCGAACGAGAGGCCGTCGACCGTCCACGGGATCGGCACCCGGCAGCCGTCGCGGCCCTTCTCGGCACCCTTCGACCGGAAGTACGCCGGGTCCTGCAGGTTCGCGGCCGGCAGCTCGCCGACCTCCTGCAGACCGAGCTCCTCACCCTGGTAGAGGTACGCCGAACCGGGCAGCGCGAGCATCAGCAGCGTCGCGGCCCGGGCCCGGCGCAGCCCGAGCGCGACGTCCACGGTCGGCTCGGTGCCGTTGCTGAGCAGCCAGTCCTTGCCGTCCTGCCAGCCGCCCTTCGGGTTCTTCGGCAGGCCGTACCGGGTGGCGTGCCGGACGACGTCGTGGTTCGAGAACACCCACGTCGACGACGACCCGTTCTGCTCGGCGAACTCGAGGTTCTCCTCGATCACCTTGCGGAACGTGTCGTACTCGAAGTCGGCCTGCAGCAGGTCGAAGTTGAACGCCTGCCCGAGCCCGTCGGCGCTGGCGTACCGCGCCCGGCGGGCGGCCGGCACGAACGCCTCGGCGACCGCGGACCGCGGCGGGTCGTAGGTGTTCAGCAGCTTGCGCCAGTCCCGGTAGATCTCGTGGACGCCGTCCTGGTCCCAGAGCGGATGCTTGCCGTTCGACTCCGACTGCCGGGGCAGCGTGGCCTTCGCCGGGAACGGCTCGGTGAGGTCCTTCACCAGCGCGTGCGCGACGTCGACCCGGAAGCCGTCGACACCCCGGTCCGACCAGAACTTCAGGGTCTCCAGGAAGTCGGCCCGTACCTCGGGGTGCTGCCAGTTCAGGTCGGGCTGCTCGGCCGCGAACATGTGCAGGTACCACTGGCCGTCGTCGGTCTGCGCCCAGGCCGAGCCGCCGAACACCGAGTCCCAGTCCGACGGCGGCCGGTCACCCTCACCGTCGCGGAAGATGTACCGGTCGCGGGCGGGGTGCCCCTTGGCCGCTTTCAGCGCCTCGACGAACCACTCGTGCCGGTCGGACGTGTGGTTCGGGACGATGTCCACGATCAGCTTGATGCCCTCGGCGTGCAGCGCCTCGACCAGCTGGTCGAAGTCCGCCAGCGTGCCGAGCCGCGGGTCGACGTTGCGGTAGTCGTCCACGTCGTACCCGCCGTCGGCCAGCGCCGACGGGTAGAACGGGCTCAGCCAGACCGCGTCGATGCCCAGCGCCACCAGGTACGGGACTCGACTGATGATGCCGGGCAGGTCCCCGACGCCGTCGCCGTTGGAGTCGGCGAAGCTGCGCGGATAGATCTGGTACACGACGGCTTGCCGCCACCAGTCGGGATCGGTGGCATGTGGACTCGTCACGATCGCCTCACTCGGAATCTGTTGGTAACCCGGGGTTTATATATAGGCTCTAAATTTAGAATCTGCATGTATTCTGCGGTCGGTACGACGACGAGGTCAAGGGGCTTTCATGGCGAAACCACCGGCTACCCCGCCCACGGCCACGCCGACGATGCTGCGGCGGGTGAACGCGGGCAAGGTACTCGGCGTGCTGAACCGCGCACGGGTGATGACAGGAACCGGCCTGATAGAGGCCACCGGTCTCACCCGGGCCACCGTGCACGCCGTCTGCAACGACCTGATCTCGATGGGCTGGGTGGTCGAGCTCGATCCGGGGCGGACGTCGGTGGGTCGGCCGTCGCGGCGGTTCGAGTTCAACGGCCGGGCCGGGTACGTGCTCGGGATCGACATCGGCGCGGCCAAGACCACGGTGCTGGTGTCCGACCTGCGCGGCGAGACGGTCGCCAAGGCCGGGCGGTCGGCGGCCGGCGTGAAGGCGCCCGGCGAGCGGACCGGGATCGTGCACGAGACCGTCGTCGAGGCGCTGGAGTCCGCCGGGGTGTCGGACGCTCAGGTGCTGGCGGCGGGTGCCGGGGTCGCCGCACCGGTGGACCGGGACGGGAACATCCTGGTCGCGGACGAGTTCTGGCGGCGGTTCGACACCGGGTTGTCGCAGCGGCTGACCGAGTTGCACGGCTGGCCGGTGCTGCTCGAGAACGACGCGAACCTCGCGGCGCTCGGCGAGCACTGGCGCGGCGAGGCCCGGAACGTCGACGATCTCGTCGTACTGCTGGCGGGCGAGCGGTTCGGTTCCGGGCTGATGGACTCCGGGCGGTTGCTGCACGGGAGTCGCGGCGGAGCCGGCGAGATGGTGTTCCTGAAGCTGGTCGAAGGCGTTGGCGATACCCACGGCATCGCCCGGATCGCCCGCGAACACGGGACCGCGGCGGTGGCGGATGCCGCCGTACGGACCTCGTTGCGTTCCATGGCTGTCGACGGCGAGGTGACCGCCGAGCAGGTGTTCCGGGCCGCGGCCGAGGGCGACAAGGTTGCCCAGGGCATCCTTCAGGACATCGCCGGACGGACCGCCCGGGTGGTCGCGATACTCGGCACGCTGTTCAACCCGGAGCTGGTGGTCCTCGGCGGCGCCGTCGCCCAGGCAGCCGCCGCCCTACTCCCCGACGTCGAACGCCGGCTGACCGACCACACCAGCACTCCCCCACGCGTCGCCGTCTCCTCCCTCGGCGACGCGATCGTCTCGGTCGGCGCGGTCCGCCACGCCCTCAACTACGTCGAACAGCACGCCCTCGACCTCGAACTCACCTGCCGCCCGACCTGATCCTCCTGTCGAGGTGCGGAGCTCAGCGGGTCAGCTGGCGGGCGATTGCCTCCAGCACCACCATGTTGCGGCCGGAGGTGGTGGCTGAGGGGACGCCTGGTGGGACCAGGGACTGGTCCTCGGGTATGCCGGTGCAGAGGACGAAGAGGTTGTCGGGGTGGCTCTCGACGAGGTGGGTGAGGGCGGCGCGCATCCACGGCGTGCGGCCGGCGTCCTGGACGGCGATCACCAGCGGGCGACCCTGCGCGGCCTTCGCGGCGCGGGCGATCGCGTCGTCCTGAGGCTCGCCGTTGTCGGTCAGATGGTGCTCGCCGCGCAGCACCACACCGTCGGCGCCCGGCGCCACCCGCGTGAAGATCTCCGGAAGCCCGGAGAAATAGGGGTTCCACGCCGGGTGCAACCCCTGGGTCAGATCCACCACGTACGGCGACCCGCCGAGCGCCGGGAACGTCTGCCCGGCCACCACCCGCGCCGCCACCTCCCGGATCGGGGCACCGCCGAGACCCGACTGCCGGCTCCGCTGCCCGAGCGACGCCGCGAGCGTACGAACCCGCGCGGCGGCGTCAGCCACCCGCTCCGCCGGAAGCTCACCGGTACGCACGGCCTCGACCACGCGGGCAGTCAGCGCCTGCGTGTCCGCCGTGCCGACCGCGATCATCGCCAGGTCCGCACCCGCGCCGATCGACGCGACCGCCGCATCCTCGATCGAGCGGTTCTTGGTGATCGCCTGCATCTCGAGAGCGTCGGTCGTGATCACCCCGGTGAACCCGAGCTCCTCCCGCAGCAACCCGGTGAGCACCCGGTGCGACAGCGTGGCGGGCCGGTCGTCGTACGCCGAGAAGATGATGTGCGCGCTCATCACGACATCGGCCCCCGCCGCGATCGTCGCCCGGAACGGTGCCAGCTCGACCTCCTGCACCTCCGCCGCCGAACGGTCCACCCGCGGCAGGTCGGTGTGCGAGTCGACCGCGACGTCACCGTGCCCCGGGAAGTGCTTCGGGCAGGCGGCGATCCCGGCGTCGTGGACACCCTGGACGAACGCGACACCGTGCCGCGACACGACGTCCGCCGTACGGCCGAACGACCGCGTGGAGATGATCGGGTTCGCCGGGTTGCTGTTCACGTCGACCGACGGCGCGAGCATCAGGTCGATGCCGAGCGACGCGAGGGTCGCGGCCGCGTCCCGGGCCGCGGCGCGGGTCAGCTCGGTGTCGTCCAGGTCGCCGAGCAGCCGCGGGGACGCCAGCGGCCACGGGTTCGCCGGCGCGAGGTGGCTGAACTCGCCGCCCTCGTGGTCGATCGCGACGATCAGGTCGGGCCGCTCGGACCGCAGTACGGCGGTCAGCGCCGCCACCTGCTCGGCGTCCGCGACGTTCCGGGTGAACAGGATGACCGCACCGAGGCCGCCGGCCACCGCGCGCCGCAGTTCGTCGGGGGCCGTCGTCCCGGTGAAGCCGACGACCAGCGCGCCGGCCGCGTCCCGATCCAGTTGAGCACTCATTCCCCAACCCTCTCGCAGTCGCGGTATCCGGCGCCAGTAGGGGCCTGTCGGCGCCCCGAGGGGCATCGTTGTCAGGCGTTGTCATGGCAGTTAACTGCCGTCACCCTGCGGGTTTTCCATGATTACCAGTTTTCACCCCTGTCTGTTCGGGCCGACTACAGATAACGTTGTCTCTCGACCTGACCGCCCTGACCGGGGGGACGATGAGCGACGACACTGGGGACGACACGTTGGTGGCGCGGGATTCCGTGCTGGGCATCGACATCGGCGGCACGAAGATGGCCGCCGCTTTGGTGTCCGCCGACGGCACGATTCTCACCGGCGACCGGATCCCGACCCCGTCCGGCGGTGCCGACCAGGTCTTCGCCGCGCTCGGTGAGCTGATCGACCGGGTCCGCGGCGACGCGGTACCGCTCGCGGTCGGTGTCGGTTCGGCCGGTCCCCTCGACCAGCAGCACGGTCACGTCTCCCCGGTGAACATCCCCGGCTGGCGCAACTTCCCGCTCGTCGACCGGGTCCGCGCGGTGACCGGCGACGTACCGGTGACCCTCGGCATGGACGGGCACTGCTTCGCGCTCGGCGAGTACTGGAACGGCGCCGGGCGGGACGCGAAGACCTTGCTCGGCATCGTGGTGTCGACCGGTGTCGGCGGCGGGCTGGTGGTCGACGGCAAGCCGCTGATCGGCCAGTCCGGGAACGCGGCCCACGTCGGCCACGTGGTGGTCGACCAGGACGGCGAGTCCTGCGCGTGCGGGTCGTTCGGCTGTGTCGAGGCGTACGCGAGCGGTCCGCGGATGGTCGCCCGCGCGCAGCGTCGCGGCTGGCGGACCGGCGAGGACGTGGACGCCGAAGTACTGGCCGCCGACGCCGCGGCCGGGGACGAGCTCGCGCTGGGCGCGTTCGACGACGGCGCGCAGGCGCTGGCCGCGGGGATCGTGGCGACGGCCGTCACCGTGGACCTGACCACGGTCGTGATCGGCGGCGGGGTCGCGAAGGCCGGGCCGGTGCTGTTCGACCCGGTGCAGGCGTGGGTGAAGCGGCTGGCGCAACTACCGTTCGTCACCGACCTCACCGTGGTGCCGGCCCAGCTGGACAACGCCGGCCTGCTCGGCGCCGCGCATCAGGCGTGGGCCGCGCTCTCCTGATCCGTACAGGAATGGTGATGCGGTAAAGGTTCTCCCGCACACCTTTGCGCAATTCTTACGAATCTTCCCGATCCGTGTAACGACCGCCCTACGCCCAGCGATGCAACGGATGGATGGGGTGGGGGCACCATCATCCGTGGCCGGTCGAGGGGGCTCGGACCGGCCGGCTCGGGAGATCAAAGGGGGGCCTGGATCACCCGGAACACGTAGGCGGCGGGCGAGGCGACTCACCCGCCGCAAACGTGTGGACCCACCGGTCGGGAACCGACGTGCCGTCGGCGACGTCCGACCGGGACGCTACGCGATCGATCCCGTGGAGGGACGGTATCGAGCGCGGGTTCTGCACCGTGAACGGCGGACGGTGGCGGCAGGAGGGGGTTGCCACCGGCCTGACCCCCCGTCCACGGTGCAGAACTATGGTGCAGAACTACGGCCTGAGCCACTCCGGTTCGGGGAGGCGGCCGCGGTCGAGGCGGCCGTTGTCGTCGAGCGGAAGCTCCTCGATCGGGATCAGGTCCGCCGGGACCAGGTAGATCGGCAGCTCCTTGCCGAGGTCGAGCATCAGCCGCGCCAGTACGGCGGGGTCGCTGTCCTCGAGGACGACGTACCCGATCAGGCAGGTGTCGCCGCCCGGCTCGGTCTGCGCGACCACGACCGCGTCCACCACGCCGGGCTGGTCCGCGAGTACGTGCTCGGTCTCGCCGGGCTCCACCCGATGACCGCGGATCTTCACCTGGTCGTCCGCGCGGCCGAGGTACTCGAGCGTGCCGTCGACCCGCCAGCGGCCGAGGTCGCGGCTGCGGTACAGCCGCGCGCCCGGGTGACCCGGGTCGCCGACGAACGCGCGCTCGGTCTCCTCCGGCCGCCCGAGGTAGCCCTGGGCGACGGCCGCGCCGCCGAGGTGGATCTCCCCGACCGCGCCGACCGGCACCGGCCGCAGCGCCGCGTCGAGAAGCCGTACCGCGACCCCCTCGATCGGGCGACCGATCGACGGCCGGTCCTCGGCCGGGTCGACCTCGTGGATCGTGGTCACGATCGACGCCTCGGCCGGCCCGTACTCGTTGAACAACCGGCACTCCGGATGTGCGTCCAGGAAGTCCCGCACCTTGTGCGTCAGCACCATCGCCTCGCCGCCCGCGACGATCTCCCGCAACGCGGGCAGCTCCGGCAGCCGGCGCATCGTCGCCAGCAGCGCGGTCAGCGGGCTGAACGCCATGAACAGCCGCTGTACGTCGTGATCGCGCAGCGCCGCGACCACCGCGTCCGGGTCGTACCGGTCGTCCTCGCCGATCAGTACCAGCGCCGCACCGGAGGCCAGCGTCGTGAACATCTCCTGCACATGCACGTCGAACCCGAACGAGGTCCACTGCAGCGTCCGGAGCGACCGCCGCGTCCGCAGGTAGTGCCGGACCAGGTTCACCGGGCCGCGGTGCGGGACCACGACACCCTTCGGGTTGCCGGTCGAGCCGGAGGTGTAGATGCAGTACGCGACGTCGTCGGCCGCGGCCCGGACCGGCGGCGCCTGCCTGGCGCGCGCGTCGGCGTCGACGCGCGCTGCCGGCACGGCGACCGGGACCAGGCGCAGGCCGAGGCGGTCCGCCAGCGCCGCGTCGTCCCCGACCAGCGCGACGGCGGCCGAGTCCTGCACCATGAACGCCCAGCGGGACTCGGGTACGCCGGGATCCAGCGGGAGGTAGGCAGCGCCGGACTTCAGCACGGCCAGCACCGCGACGACCATTTCGGTGCCGCGGGCAACTCGTACCGCGACCAGTTCGCCCGGCTTCACGCCGAGGTCGGTGAGTTGCCAGGCGACGGCGTTCGCGCGCCGGTCGAGTTCGGCGTACGTGAGCTCGCGATCGCCTTGGACGACAGCGATCGCGTCCGGGGTGCGGGCGACCTGCTGCTCGAAGAGGGTGTGCAGGCCGCTGAGCTCACCGGCCACCACGGCGTCCCGGCGGACGCGACCGATCGGGCCGACCGGGTCGGCGTCGGACTCGAGTTCACGGAGCGCCCGCAGGTCGGACTCCAGCGGGAGCACGAGTTCGGGCAGCCGGAGCTCCGGGCGACTCGTTGCCCTGCGCAATACTTCCTCGAGGTACTCGAGGAGTCGCTCGACGCTGCGCCGCTCGAACAGGCCGGACCGGTAGTCCGCCGTACAGGTGATGACGTCGCCGTCGTGGGTCAGCCGGAACCTCACGTCGATCTGCGCCGGCAGCTCGTCCTCGCCGTCCTCGAAGTCGACCAGGATCTGGAACAGCGGGTCCCGCGCGAGGATCGCGAGATCGGTGCCGGCGTGCTCGAACGCGGCGGCCGTGATGTCGCGGATCCGCTCGGTGAGCTCACCGAGGTCGGGCTCACCGGACAGGTCGATCCGCAACGGCAGGGGCCGCGCGGCCGGCGCGTCGTCCGGGCGAACCATCGCGGACCCGAGCGTCACGTCGTCCTGCGCGGCGAACCGCCCGAGCACCGTCGCGACCGCGGCCAGCATGGTCATCGCGGGGCTGAGCTTCCGCTCCCGGCTGTAGGCGAACACGGCCGCCCCCAGCTCGACAGCAAGCTCCCGCCGGACCGACGCCACCGCGTCGTCCCCCGGCGCCCGCACCCGATCCACAGGCAACACCAACGGCTGTGCACCGGCCAGAGCCCGATCCCAATAGCTCAGATCCCGCCGCTGCTCCCCCACCTCCCGAACCACAACCGCCGTACCGGCCGCGGCGGCCGACAGGTGCTGATCGTTGGCGCTCGTCCCGGACGTACTCACCTGTGCTTCGTCGGCAGCACCTTCGGCAGACTTCTCGTCCGCACCGGACCCCGGCCCATCAACCCGTGTACCTTCCTCGGGTACCTCGCCGAGGTGGGCCGCACCTTCGGCGGTTGCGTCAGCCGTGTGCGGTTCCGTCGGGTCGTCGGTCTCCGGCTGCTGCTCGTCTGCGGGCTGGTCGGTGAGCAGTGCGAGCTGTTCGTGCATCAGCTTGGTGACGCCCTCCACCAGCTGGCCTGCCACGCGGAGCTGCTGCGACATCAACGCGGCCATCCCGCTTCCGGGCAGTTCCGCCGCTCCCGTCGCCGCGGCGGCCTCATCCACCTTCGCCGCGAGCTCCGCAAGCCCGGACCCAAGCACCGCCAACGCCGCCCGCGGATCCCGCGTCTCCGCGCCACCGCGAACGTCCCCACCGTCCACGCCATCGCCGCGGGCCTCAGCACCCGCACCACCGGCACCGTCAGCTCGAGCCCCGCCGTCAACTACAGCAGCCTCGGCCTCGGGCGACGTGTCGGCCGGCTCGTCGAGCGCCGGCTCGGCAGTCTGTACCGCGACCGCGGTCGCCAGCTTGTGAGGTGTCGTGTACGTCAGGAACAGGTCGTCCGGTGCCAGCTCCACCTCGAACCGGCTCCGCAGCTCGTCGATCACCGGCGCCATCGACGCCGGCGTCGCCCCCAGCTCCGCGAACGTGTGGTCCACCGTCAGGTCGTACGGATCCAGCCCGTGCACCTCACAGGTCAGATCGAGTACGACGTCCAGCGACTCGCGGTACCGCTCCGCCGACATCTCGTCGCCCGGCAGTGATCCCGCCTGCGCCAGATAGTCCGCATCGATCGCATGCGTCTCCGCCGGCAGCGCGAACGGCGACGCGTCCTCCGCCTCGACCGCCTCGACCGGCTCCGGCTCCATCGGCGGGTCCAGCGGGATCCGCTTCACCGCGGCGCTCGACGGCGTCTCGAACACCACCGACTGCGCCCGCGCGGCCCGCTCGAAAGCATTCAGCCGCGGCGCACCGTTGCCCCCGGCAACCGCCGTCCCGGGGCCGGCGAGCACCGTCACCGACGGGTCCACCGGGTGGTGCACGCGCCGGAACGGGTACGTCGGCAGCGGCACCCGCCCGCCGTCGGCGTACACCTTGGCCCAGGCGATCTCGGTGCCCTGCTCGTACAGCTCGGCCAGCCCGTTCATCGTCGCGAGTACCGGGTCCTGCCCGAGGCGCTGCGCCGGGATCCACGTGCTGTTCGGCGCGATCCGGCGACCGGCGGGGCTCAGTACGGCGTCCGGCCCGAGCTCCAGGAACCGCCGGCATCCGGCCGCGGTCACCGCCTCGACGGCGTCCCCGAACAGCACCGGCTGCCGCAACTGCCCGACCAGGTAGTCGCTGTCCAGCACCGTCCCGGACTCGAGCAGGTCGCCCGACCAGCTGGACACCATCGGTGTCCGCAACGGCTTCAGCGTGATCTCGCGGACGATCTCCGCGAAGTCCGACAGGATTGGGTCCACCAACGAGCTGTGGAACGCCCGGTCCACGTCCAGCCGCTGCCACGCGACCTGCAACTGGTCGAGCTGCGCCGCGAGCTGCCCGACGATCACCTCGGACCCGGTCAGCACGAACGACTGCGGCCCGTTGCCCGCAGCAACTTCTACGCCGGCGGTCCTGGCGATCTCCCGCACCCGATCGGCATCCGCCCGTACCGCGACCATTGCCCCCGGCACCGTTCCGCGCTGCATCAGCTCACCGCGCTTGGCGGTCAACCGTACGCCGTCCGCGACGGACAGCGCGCCCGCGACGCACAACGCGGCGTACTCCCCGACGCTGTGCCCCACGACCAACGCAGGCTGTACGCCGAACGACTGCCACAGCCGAGCCAGCGCGACCTCGAACGCGAACAACGCGGGCTGTGCCGTCTCCGTCGGCCAAACGCCTTCCGTACCGGCCGCCGGAGTCAGGAGCAGCTCGTTCAGACTGCCGCCGGTCTCCTCGTGGTACACCCGGTCGCACTCGTCGAGCACCGACCGGAACACCGGGAACCGTGCCGCCAGGCCCGCGGCCATCCCGCGCCGCGCGGCGCCCTGTCCAGTGAACGCGTACCCGAGCGGACCCGGTCCGCCCCGCGGTACCTCGGTCGTCTGGGCGGAGCCCAGCGCGCTGAGCAGCTCCCGCTCCGTACCGCCCGCGACCGCGATCCGGTACCGGTGCGCGGGCCGCCCGAGCGCCGCCGTACCGGCGAGGTCGATGAGCCGGCGGCCGGTGCCGTGGTCGAGGTCGGTTCGGTACAGCTCGACGAGATCGGCGAGCGCGTCCGGGTCCGGCGCGGACAGCGGCAGTACGACGGGGCCGTCGTCGCCGCGCCGGATCTGCCGCGGCGCCTCCTCGAGGATCACGTGCGCGTTGGTGCCGCTCGGGTCCAGCGCGCTGACGCCGGCGCGCAACGTCGTACCGCCGGACTGCAACGGCACGGTCCATTCGCGGACGTCGGTGCCGATCACGAACGGGCTGCCGTCGAGCGCGAGCGCCGGGTTCGGCTCGGTCACGTTGATGGTCGGCACGAGCGTCCGGTGCTGCAGCATCAGGATCGTCTTGATCAGGCCGGCCATGCCCGCGGCGCTGTCCAGGTGGCCGATGTTCGGCTTGACCGATCCGAGCGTGCAGAACCCGACCTTGTCGGTGTGCCGGCGCAGCGCCGCCGTCAGCGCCTTCACCTCGGCGGCGTCCGCGGCCGGACTGCCGATCCCGTTCGCCTCGATGTAGCTGACCGAGTCCGCGTCGAACCCGGCGCGCTGCAGCGCCCGCTCCACCAGCTCGACCTGGTTGCCGTCGGTGTTGCTCACCGCGGTGCCGCGGATCACGGCGTACACGGTGTCCCCGTCGGCGAGCGCCTGGTCGAGACGCTTCAGCAGTACGGCGGCCACACCGTTGCCGCCGACCGTACCGTCGGCGTCCGCGGCGAACGCCCGCACCTGACCGCTCGGCGACAGGATCGAGTCCGGCGTCGGGCGGTAAGTCGTTGCCTGCGGCACCTGTACGGCGGCCGCACCGGCGAGCGCGAGATCCGCGTCACCGGACCGGAGCGCCTGACAGGCAAGGTGAACCGCCACGAGCGAGGACGAGGACGCGGACTGTACGCCGATCGCCGGACCGGTCAGGCCGAGCCGGTACGCGACCCGGGTGGCGATCGAGTCGCGCGACTGGTGCTGGCGGTTGTACAGGTTCATGCCCGAGCCCGCGAAGACGCCGACGCGGTCCGACGTACCGGCGTACCCACCGTGCTCCAACGCCTGATGACACACCTCGAGGAACAACCGCTGCGCCGGCTCCATGAGCTCGGCCTCGCGATCGCTCAACCCGAAGAACTTCGCGTCGAACGCCTCGACATGCTCCAACACACCCGAGACAGCAACAATCCCGTCCCCCGTGTCCGGCATCCCGCGCCGCACACTCTCCACCCCGCCGACCAGGTTCTCCCAGAACCCCTCGAGCGTCTCCGCCCCCGGGAACCGCCCAGCCACCCCCACCACAGCCACCGGCTCCACCACACCGGCCCGCTCAACACCCCCTACTACCCGGGCAGCCCCCTCAGCCCTACCCGCCACCTCAAGCCCGCTGGCACTCTCCAACTCGCCGTCGCCGCGCCCAACCCCCACAGCAGCAGCCACCAACGCCCCAACCCCGGCACCCGCAGTCCCCCCAACGCCCGCAGCACCATCGAGGTCTCCAGCACCCGCACCACCGTCTGAGTCCGCAACATCCCCGACGCCGTCCACGTCTGCAGCACCCACGGCGCCGTCAGCACCGTCGGCGCCGTCAGCACCGTCGGCGCCCTCAGCATCGGCTGCACCACTCGCGTCGGCAACATCCCCGACGCCCACCTCCGCGCCCCCAGCATGCTCGCCACCGCCCGCCAGTTCAGCCACGTCGGCAACACCCGACGTACCCTCCTCAGCCCCAACCTCCGCTTCGTCAGCACCCTCATCCCCGACGACAACCGGCGCGGCCTCACCAACACCCTCATCCCCAGCGACACCCGACGCGACCTCGCCAACGCCCTCATCCCCGACCACAGCCGAGGCAGCCCCGTCGACGTCGTCGTCCCCGGCAACAACCGCCTCACCGTCGACAACCGCGTCGTTCAACGCAGCGTCCACGTCCCCCGCGTCGCCAACCGTGCCACTCTCCGCAGCGGCAGCCACATCCTCGTCCGCAACCGTGGCACCCGGCTCAGCTACGTCGCCCTCACCGACCGCCGGCTCACCCGCCCCGTCGCCCTCCTGCGTACGTTCCTCATCCCGGGCGAGTACGTCGTCCGCATCGACAGGCACCGGCCGACCAACCAGCTCAGGCCCTCCGGCCACCTCGTCCTGTCCAGCAACCTCGTCCTCACCGCCGCCCTCGTCCTCGGCGGTAAGCGACTCGCTCTCGGTGCCACCTGCGCCACCATCGGCAGCAGTCGCGTCGTCCCCATGGACAACAACCGTCTGCCCAGCGGCCCCGTCGGCACGCTCCTCATCCCGAGCAAGCACCGCGGCCGCATCAGCAGCCCCCACCTGCGGATCCGCCCCAGCCTGGTCAGTTTCAACGAGTGATCCGTCGTCAACTACAGACCGATCAACCACACCACCAGTTGCCTGACCCTGCGCACCCTCGTGGGCAGCGGTCTCGTCGTCGAGTACGACGTCTCCCGCCTCGACAACTCCCCGCAGTACAGCGCTCTCAGACGCGCCGGCACGACCAACCTCACCGTCAGCCCCAACAGCCGCATCGCCCTCAACCGGCTCGACACCAGCCGCACCCTCGTTGGCAGCAGTCTCGTCGTCGGATACGACGTCCCCCGCCTCGACAACTCCCCGCAGTACACCGGTCTCAGACTCGCCGGCACGACCAGCCGCATCGCCAGCCCCAACAGCCGCATCGCCACCAACCGGCTCGACGTCAGCCGCATCGCGCTCAACCAGCTCGCCGTCAGCCGCGCCCTCGTGGGTCGCCGCCCCGTCAACGGCCGGTACGCCGCCCCTCGCCTCGACCACTGCCCGCAGTACAGCGGTCTCAGGCTCGTCGGCATGACCAGCCTCATCCCCAGGTCTGACTGCCGCATCGTCCTCAACCGGCTCGACATCGGTGGTCGAGTCAGGGCCCTCAACAGCCGGGGTCGCATCGTCGGCCAGGTCAGCGCCCGTGACAGCCGGAGTGGCCTCGTCGGGGGTCGGGGTGGCGTTCGCTGAGGTTGCTTCGTGTGTTGGGACGTCGCCTTCTGTTGCAGTCGGCCCGACGCTGGACTCGCCCGCCTCGTTCTGGGCGGTGGACGCGGCTGCTTCGTCTACGGATGCGGCGCCGAGTACGTCGACGCTTGCCTCACTCAACGCGACGGCGTCGCGGGGCTCGTCGGCAACTGGTTCGTCCTGCGCAACGGACGCGGCCCGGTGGTCGCGAGCAGCATCCTCCGAGCGACCGTCGTCCCACGCGCTTGCCCCGTCCCGCGAGCTTCCCTCGTCCCGCACGCCCGCGTCGTCCCGTACGTCTGCGTCATCCCGTACGTCCGCGTCATCCCGTACGTCCGCGTCATCCCGTACGTCCGCGTCATCCCGTAGGTCCGCGTCATCCCGTACGTCCGCGTCATCCCGTAGGTCCGCGTCATCCCGTACGTCTGCCTCGTTCCGTAGGTCCGCGTCATCCCGTACGTCTGCCTCGTCCCGTACGTCTGCCTCGTCCTGGGCGCCTTCCTCCTCGCGGGGGTGCGACTCAGCGAGTGGGGTGTCGTCGGACGGGTCCTCGTTCGAGTCTGCTGTCAGATCGTGGGGCTCGGGTATGTCCGATTTGCCGTTGGCGGTGGTGTGGTCGTCGGCAGCGGTTGAATTTGTGGAGTTCGCATCCGCGGCGGGTACGCCGGCATCGTCCGCAGCGGGTGTGGCCGCATCGTTGGCGTTCGCGTGATCGCGTACGGCGTCGTCGTGCGTGGGAGCCGCGTCTGCATCCGCCTCGTCGACTTCCGCGTCCGCCTCAGCACCTGCGGCAGTGCCCGCGGTGTCTGCGATCGCGCCGTCCGTACCAGCTGTGTCGTCGGGTGCGTCCGCGTCGGCGGGGAGGGTCATGCCGCCGACGGGTTCCGCGTTGGCGGGTGGGGTGGAGAGCTCGGGGTTGTCGGTTGCGTTTGCGCCGTTGGTCGCCGTCGGGCTCTCGGTTACGCGCGTCTCGTCGGACGTGTCTGCTTCGTCGGTTGCAGCCGGGCGTCCGAGTGCGTCTGAGTCGGTGGGTACGTCCGCGTTCGCGGGGTCCGTGGCGTCCGACGCGTCCGTGGTGTCGGTCGGGGCCGTGGGGTTGGCGGCGGGTGTGGTGGTGAGGGGGGTGGGCTCGGTCGAGTGTGTGGCAGCGCGGCGCGGGGTGGCCGGGCCATAGGCGGTGGGGGGCGGGGTGGTGTCTGTGATGCGGGTTAGTTCGGTGGTGGCGGCCTCGTCGGTAGCGGCGGCCTCGTCGGTGGTGGCCGGCTCGTCGGTGGTGAAGTCCGCCGATGGTGCGTCGGTGGGGGTCGCCGTATCGGCGGCTGTTGCGTTCGAGGCCGTCGCATTGGGCGGTGCGGGCTCGGATGTCGTGGGTTGGGTGGGCGCTGACTCTGCGGAGACTGGCTCGGGAGTCGGGGTGTCGGCCGGGTTCGGGCGAGGCTGCGGGGCCGTGGCGGGTGACGGGCCGAAGGGGGATGTCGGTAGGGCGGGATGGGTGGGTTCCGCGGTCGACGGTGCTGTCTCAGCGGACTGCGCCGGAGCGGAGGATGAGTCGGCCGATGGGGTCGCGTCGGGAGACTCGGTTGGGGCGGCGGATGTGCCGGAGAGGTCGCGGGTCGGCGCGGAGGCGTGCGTCGGCGCGGGTGGGTTCGCGGGCGTCGCGGGGTCCGACGGGCTTGCGGGTGGGGCTGCGGTCGCGGACTGGTCGGAGGTCGCTGATGACCCGGAGTGCGTCCCCGGCGCGGGGGCGTGCGTCGGCGCAGGTGGGTTTGCGGGCGTCGCGGGGTCCGACGGGCTTGCGGGTGGGGCTGCGGTCGCGGACTGGTGGGTAGTCGGCGATGGCGCTGAGCGAGTCTCCGGCGCGAGTGTGGAGGGGGCGGGTGTGGAGGGGGCGGGTGTGGAGGGCGCGGGTGTGGAGGGGGCTGACAGGGACGCTGGGGTCGTTGAGGGGGCGGGCGGTGTTGGGGGGGCGGGTGGGGTGCCGAGGGTGGGGCGTTGGGGTGGGGTGGGGATGGATTGCTGGAGTTCGCGTTTCCAGGCGAGGCGGACGACGGGGAGTTCGGTGGTGCGCTCGGACGGGTCCTCGTCGGCGTACGGGGTGGTTTCGGGGGTGGTCGACGGGCCTTGGCCGGTGGGGCCGCTGGCCGGGGTGGCGCCGGCCGGTTCTACGTGCGGGTGGGTCGCGGGTACGAGGGTGCCGTCGAGCCAGCGTTGTTTGAGCAGCGGGCGAAGGATCTTGCCGCCGGGCGTGGTCGGGAAGTCGCGGCGCGGTACGCCGACCACCCGGGCGACGAGGCCGAGGCGGGTCTGGATGAGGCTGCGGATGGCCTGGTCCATGCCGGGGACCGAGTCCGGAGTCAGCGCGTAGAAGACGACGAGGCGGTCGGTGCCGGATTCTTCGTCGGCGATTCCGCAGGCGGCGACCAGGCCTGACGAGGCGCCGACGACCGTCGCGGCGACGGCTTCGATGTCGTGGGCGTAGTGCAGTTTGCCGGACATGATGATGCGTTCGCTGTCGCGGCCGGTGATGACGACCTGGCCGCCGGTGATGAACCCCTGGTCGCCGGTCGCCAGCCACTTGCGGGCCGGCCAGTTCCCGACCGGGAACGCGGCGCGGTCCGCCTCGAGGTTCCCGAGGTACCCGGGTGTCACCCGCGCGGACGCGACCTGCAGCTGGCCGATCCGCCCTTCGGGCAGTACGGCGCCGTTCGGTGCCACGATGCGTACCGTCGTACCGGGAGCAGGCGCCCCCACCGACACCAGCGACAGAACGCCGGGCGCATCGATGCGCGGCGCGCCGGGACGGGCGACCGCGACCTTGCCGGAGGACGGGCGCTGGTCGACCCATTCGACGACGCCGGTCGGCGGGATCCGGACGCGGTGCACGTTCGGGGTCAGACCGGGCCGCGCGAACGTGATCCCGGTGACCGTCTCGGTCATCCCCCACGCCGCGACGAACGTCTCCGGTACGACGCCGAACCGGTTCGTCACGCGCAGGAACTCCGACATCACCGGCACCGTGATCTGCTCGCCGCCGCTGACCAGGCTGCGCAGCGCGGACAGGTCCCAGTGCCGGTCGGGCTCCCCCGCCACCGCGGCGGTCGCGAGCCGGTACCCGAAGTTCGGCGACCAGGAGTGGTTCACCCGGTGCTGCTCCATCAGGTCGAACCAGCGCAGCGGGTTCGCGAGCACCCAGTCGGTGTTCACGTGGATGTTCGTGCACCCGGTGAACACCGGCAGCAGGTGGTACAGCAGGAACGCGCCGCTGCGGTCCAGCGGCAGCCAGTTCAGCGTGGTCTGGCCGGGACGGACCGGGAGCATGGCCGGCGTACCGGCGGCGAACTCGACCAGCCCGCGGTGGGTGAGCTGCACCATCTTCGGCGTACCGGTCGAGCCGGAGGACAGCATCAGTACGGCGACGTCGTCCGCGGCCGGGCGGTGGAAGTCGGACGTCGGCTCGTGGCCTGCCAGCGCGTCCGGGTCGAGGACCGGGAGGCCGAGGTCGTTCGGCAGGTCGGAGGGGCGGCCGATCAGGACCGTCCAGCCGAGCAGGTCGGTGATCCTGCGGAGCCGCTCGCGGCCCTCCTCGGTACGGTCCCCGGCGGGGTGCGGCGCGACCAGCAGCGGGCGGATGCCGCCGAGCGTGCAGGCCCAGAACGCGGCGAAGAAGCCGACCGGCTCGGTACAGTGCACGACCGCGGGGTCGCCGGCGCGTACGCCGTTCGCCCGCAGGCCGGCCAGGATCCGCGCGGCCAGCTCGAGCAGCGTCGGGAAGTCGAGCTTGGTCTCCCGTCCGTCCGCGCCGATCTCGACGACGCCGGCGCCGCCGAAGTCACGCGCCGCCCGGAGCAGCGCGCTCGGCAGGTCGCGGGGGTATCCGGCGGGAATCATCAGCGCCGGTCCGGTGGAGATCGCCGGCCGGTCCGCACCACTTCTCACGCCGATGCCACCACCAGCACGGAGACGGGTACGCCGGGACGCGGGCACGGGCCACCGCTGAGCGAGGCCGGTTGGCGACCCACGGACACGTGCCTCCCCAACTGGACGGAGCGGGTTCCGGGCGGACCCGCCTCACACTTTCACACCGAGCTTCTTGCCCCGTTTCCATCAGCCGGAACAGATGCCGTGACCGGGTACACCCGGTGCGTCATCGCGCCGACCGACAGCCGTGAACCCTACCAGCCGCGACCCGCCCTGGAGGAGCCCGTTCTCAGCAGCCGATGGTTAAGAATCCCGCCACCGCCGACATGGTTCCAACGAGTGACGGCAGGTTCCGATACGGCGTGTACGAAAGCCGTGCACCGCCCCGCGTCAGCGCCGTGGCGGTGCCGTGTCAGAGCTTCTGGCGAGGGTGATCCGCAACGAGAACATCACCCTCACGAGGAGCAGAGAATGTCCGTACAGGAACTGCAGCAGGCCGCGCAGGAGTTCGTCGACGCCGGATTCGGGAGCCTCGAGTTGCGGGTGCACGACGACAGCGGCGAACACGTCGTACGGGCCGGCGTACGGGAACTCGGAAGTGACGAGCTGCCGCCCGAGGACGGGCAGTTCCGGGTCGGCAGCGTGACCAAGACGTTCGTGTCGACCGTCGTACTGCAACTGGTGGCCGAGGGCAAGCTCGAGCTCGACGGTACGGTGGCCGGCCGGCTGCCGCGGTTCGCGCTGGACGAGCGGATCACGGTGCGGATGCTGCTCGACCACACCAGCGGGCTGTTCAACTACACCGGCGAGTACTTCCCCGACGGAACGGTCGTCGCGGGTCTGCCCGCGACCGGCAAGGAGTGGGCCGACAACCGGCTGCGCGGGTACACGCCCGACGAACTGGTGGAGTTCGCGCTGGCCAAGCCCGCGCGGTTCGAGCCCGGCGCCGAGTGGAGCTACTCGAACACCAACTACTCGGTCGCGGCGCTGCTGATCGAGGCCGTCACCGGGCGGACGTTCGCCGAGGAACTGCAGAGCCGGATCGTCAAGCCGCTCGACCTGACCGGCACGATCGAGCCCGGCGACCGGACCGACATCCCCGGTCCGCATTCGCACGGGTACTTCCGGTACCAGGACGGCGAGGAGTGGAAGGTCGTCGACGTCACCGACCAGAACCCGTCGCTGCTGTTCGCGGCCGGCAGCATGCTGTCGACCACAGCGGATCTCCAGGTGTTCATGTCCGCCTTGCAGAGCGGCAAGCTGATCCCGGCTGAGCTGCTGACAGCGATGCGTACGCCGGAACTGAAGAGCGGCCCGCTCAACTACGGCCTCGGCCTGTTCAAGCAGGACGTCGGCTCGCAGACTCTCTACCACCACAACGGCAGCGCCCCGGGCGGCTACGGAGCCCTCATGTACAGCACCGCCGACGGCTCGAAGACCCTCACCGCCGCCATCACCATGGGCGACTCCGACGCCAACATCCTCGAGATCTTCCCACCGGCCCTGGAACGCCTGATCAAGCAGGTCTACGGCGAGTAGGCGCGGGTCCGGGGGTTGCACCCCCGGAGGACACGACGAGCGAGTGGGCGAAGAGGGACTCGAACCCCCGACATCTTCCTTGTAAGGGAAGCGCTCTACCAACTGAGCTATCCGCCCGGATGAAACGACCGGAGGAGTCTACCTGAGATCTCCGACGGCCAGGACCACCCAGGATTCCAGCGCGCCAGGTCGGCGATGTCCTGGAGTTCGTCCTGGCCGAGACCGCCGGCTGCCTGGACGGCGATGCCGAAGGTCACCGTCATCAGATAGCGGGCGAGCCGTCGGGGGTCGGCGTACTGGCAGAAGAGAGGAACCTGCCCCTGACGACTTCTATTCCGATCGGAACAGAAGTCTCAGGGACGGTCCGTGAGACTCGCCAGGGCGGCGGCGTAGTCGTCGAGGTTGCGGGCCTCGGGGAGCGGATTGACCACGGACCAGCGCACGATCCCGGAGCGGTCGATCACGAAGGTGCCGCGGAGGGCGCAGCCGCGGTCCGGGTCGAAGACGCCGTACGCCGACGCGATCGCGCCGTGTGGCCAGAAGTCCGTCAGGAGGCTGAACGGGAGGTTCTGGGCGTCGGCGTACGCACGGAGAGTGAAGAGCGGGTCACACGAGATCGCCAGGAACTCCGCTTCGGCCAGTAACGAGGGGCGGTCGCGGAGGGCGGCCAGTTCACTTGTGCAGACCTGGCTGAACGCGTACGGATAAAACACCAGTACGACGTCCCGCCGGCCGGCGTAGTCGCTCAGCCGGACGGGTTCGCCGTACTGGTTCTGGGTCTGGAAGTCGGGGGCCCGGCTGCCGGCAGCCGGGCCGGCAGCTGGGAGGGTCACCCGCGGCGACCGGACTTCGGGACCACCAACTTGGTCGCGGACCAGTCGTCGGTGACGCTCAGCGTGCTCGTCGTGGCCAGGCCGGCCACCGGTGCGGCCTCGGCGATGTCGCTGGTCTCGACGTACCCGTCGCGACCGACCTTCGGCGTCATCAGCCAGACCACGCCACCGGCCTTGAGGTCGGTCAGGATGTCGAAGAACGCGTCGACCAGGTCGCCGTCGTCCTCGCGGAACCAGAGCAGGACCGCGTCCACGACCTCGTCGGTGTCGTCGCCGACGAAATCCTCGCCGGTGACCTCCCGGATGGCATCACGCAGGTCGTCGTCGCAGTCGTCGTCGTAGCCGATCTCCTGGACTACCCAGCCGGCCTCCAGGCCGAGCCGGGAGGCCATGTTCGGGCCGCCGCTCTTGCCGTCCGCGTGATCCGCGGTCGCGCTCACGTGTCCTCCTCCGTGGTCCCCGCTTGCCCGGGGGTAGGTGTCATAGCTCTACTACTAGCGATACAGCTAGCGGTAGTCCATCGTGACGTACCGCGTCGCGCAAGTATGCACCAGGGTTCCGTGACGTGTCCGGTATCCGCGTGCCGGGTACGGGGCGTGTCCGCTGGGATCAGGCCCGGCCAGCCGGAATCGGGCCGGAAGGGAAGGCAAAGTAGAACGCATTCCGAACAGGTGACAGGATTGCGGTGAAGACAACCAGAGAGAACGGCAGGACACCGTGGCTTCCGGACACGAACCACCAGCCATCATCACCGAGGGGATGCCCACCCAGCTCCCCGACATCGACCCCGACGAGACGCGTGAATGGGTCGAATCGCTCGACGCCGTCCTGGACGAACGGGGCAAGGCGCGAGCGCGCTACCTGATGCTCAAGCTGATCGAGCGGGCCCGGGAGCGACAGGTCGGGGTGCCCGCTCTGCGGAGCACCGACTACATCAACTCGATCCCGCCCGAGCGCGAGCCGTGGTTCCCCGGCGACGAGCACATCGAGCGGCGGATCCGCGCCTTCATCCGGTGGAACGCCGCGGTGATGGTGAGCAAGGCCAACCGCAAGGGCCTGGAGGTCGGCGGTCACATCGCCACCTACCAGTCGGCCGCGAGCCTGTACGAAGTCGGTTTCAACCACTTCTTCCGCGGTAAGGACCACCCGGGCGGCGGCGACCAGATCTTCATCCAGGGGCACGCCTCCCCCGGTATGTACGCGCGCGCCTTCCTCGAGGGCCGGCTGAGCGCGGACCAGCTGGACGGCTTCCGCCAGGAGGTCTCCCGCGGCCCGCACAAGGGCCTGTCGTCGTACCCGCACCCGCGGCTGATGCCGGACTTCTGGGAGTTCCCGACGGTCTCGATGGGACTGGCCGCGCTGAACTCGATCTACCAGGCGCGCTTCAACCGCTACCTGCACAACCGCGGCATCAAGGACACCAGCCAGCAGCACGTCTGGGCGTTCCTCGGTGACGGCGAGATGGGTGAGCCGGAGTCGCTCGGCGCGATCGGCCTGGCCGCGCGCGAGGAGCTCGACAACCTCACCTTCGTGATCAACTGCAACCTGCAGCAGCTGGACGGACCGGTCCGCGGCAACGGCAAGGTCATCCAGGAGCTGGAGGCGTTCTTCCGCGGTGCCGGCTGGAACGTCATCAAGGTGATCTGGGGCCGCGAGTGGGACAACCTGCTGGCCCAGGACCACGACGGCGCGCTGGTGAACAAGATGAACACCACGCCGGACGGTCAGTTCCAGACGTACTCCGTCGAGTCCGGTGAGTACATCCGGAACAACTTCTTCGGCGGCGACCAGCGGCTGCAGCAGATGGTCAGCGGGCTGTCCGACGAGGACCTGCGCAAGCTGCCCCGCGGCGGTCACGACTACCGCAAGGTGTACGCGGCGTTCAAGAGCGCCACCGAGCACGTCGGGCAGCCGACCGTGATCCTCGCCCAGACCATCAAGGGCTGGACGATCGAGGCGCTGGAGGGCCGCAACGCGACCCACCAGATGAAGAAGCTCACCTCGGACGACCTGAAGGCGTTCCGCGACCGGCTGTACCTGCCGATCGAGGACAAGGACCTCGAGGACGCGTACAACCCGCCGTACTTCCACCCCGGCACCGACTCGCCGGAGTACCAGTACATGATGGAGCGCCGCAAGCAGCTCGGCGGTTCGCTGCCGGAGCGCCGGGTGCAGCCGAAGACGCTGACGCTGCCGGGCGACGACGTGTACAAGCCGCTCGCGAAGGGCTCGCACGCGCCGGTCGCGACCACGATGGCGCTGGTCCGGCTGTTCCGGGACCTGATGAAGGACCCGGAGATCGGCCACCGGATCGTCCCGATCGCGCCCGACGAGTACCGCACGTTCGGTATGGACTCGATGTTCCCGACCGCGAAGATCTACTCTCCGCACGGTCAGAACTACGACGCCGTCGACCGCAACCTGCTGCTGTCGTGGAAGGAGTCCACGGCGGGCCAGCTGCTGCACGAGGGCATCAGCGAGGCCGGCGCGATGGGCTCGGTGCTCGCGGCGAGTACGGCGTACGCCACGCACGGTGAGCCGATGATCCCGTTCTACATCTTCTACTCGATGTTCGGGTTCCAGCGCACCGGCGACTGGATGTGGGCGCTCGGCGACCAGCTCGGCCGGGGCTTCCTGGTCGGCGCCACCGCGGGCCGTACGACGCTGACCGGTGAGGGACTGCAGCACGCGGACGGGCACTCGCCGCTGCTGGCCTCGACGAACCCGGCCGCCGTGCACTACGACCCGGCGTTCGCGTACGAGATCCCGTACATCGTCAAGGACGGCCTGCGCCGGATGTACGGCTACGGGCTCGACGAGAGCAAGCCGCACGGCGAGGACGTGTTCTACTACCTCACCGTCTACAACGAGCCGGTCCCGCAGCCGGCCGAGCCGGAGAACCTCGACGTCGCGGGCCTGCTCAAGGGCATGTACCGCTTCAACGAGGGCCAGGTCGCGGACGGTGAGGACGCGCCGCGGGTCCAGCTGCTCGGGTCGGGCGTAGCCCTGCCGTGGGTGCAGAAGGCCCAGCAGATCCTCGCCGACGAGTACTCGGTGGCAGCGGACGTCTGGTCGGTGACCTCGTGGAACGAGCTGCGCCGCGACGCGGTCGCCGCGGAGCAGCACAACCTGCTGCACCCGGACGAGCCGGAGCAGGTGCCGTTCGTGACCGAGCAGCTGAAGGACACCAAGGGCCCGGTCGTCGCCGTCAGCGACTTCATGCGCGCGGTGCAGGACCAGATCTCCCGCTGGGTGCCGAACGACTACACGTCGCTCGGGACCGACGGCTGGGGTCTGGCCGACACCCGGGCCGCGGCCCGGCGCCACTTCCAGGTGGACGCCGAGTCGATCGTGGTCGCCACGCTGGAGATCCTCGCCAAGCGCGGTGACGTGAAGCCGGAGGTGGCCGCCGAGGCTGCCCGCAAGTACCGGATCGACGACCCGACCGCGGTCGCCGGCGTGAAGCAAGAGGGCGCCGGCGCCTGAGCCGCGCTACCCCGAACGGGCCGCTCACCGACCAGGTGGGCGGCCCGTTCCGCATATTCGGTGGCGGGGTCTCCTACGCTCGAACGTATGCCTGAGTTGATCGAACCGACCGTCGCCCTCCGCGATTCCTGGCTGGAGTCCGCCGCCGAGTGGGGCAGCGAGCATCAGGACGGGGCCGGGATGTGGGAGGCCGGCGACCTGAGCACGGCCGAGGGCTTCGCCGCCTGGGTGCAGCGCCTGCGAGAGCAGGACGACGACAGCCGCCCGACGACGCCGGACTGGGTGCCGGCGAGCTACTGGTGGATCGTCGAGGACGACACGTACCTGGACGCGATCACGTTGCGGCACAGGTTGAACGACAAGCTGCTGGAGGGCGGCGGGCACATCGGGTACGGCGTACGGCCGTCGGCGCGCGGACGCGGGGTGGCGAGCTGGGCGCTGGCGGAGGTGCTGGACCGGGCGCGGGCGCGCGGGATGGACCGGGTACTGGTGACGTGCGACAAGGACAACGAGCCGTCGGCGCGGACGATCGAGCGCAACGGCGGGGTCCTGGAGGACATCCGCGACACCTGGCTGGGGCCGGCGCGGCGGTACTGGATCACGCTATGAGCGGGTCGGGGCCGGCCGGTGGGCGATGACCTCGATCTCGACGAGGATCTCGCCCAGGTCGGCCCCGGCGGTCAGCCGGGCCGGGTACGGCGGCGTGAAGAACTCGGGGAAGACCGAGTCGTAGCCGTCCCAGTCGCGATCGGCGTTCTGCAGGAACGCGGTCACCTTCACCACATCCGCGAGACCGCAACCGGCCTCGGCGAGGATCGCGGACAGGTTGCGGAACACCTGGCGGGTCTGCTCGGCGGCGTCGCCGGGCCCGACGATCTCCCGGGTCTCCGGATCGAGCGGGCCGAGCCCGGCGGTGAAGACCAGGTCGCCGGCGATCCGGGCCTGGGAGTAGTGACCGCGCGGTGCCGGCGCGGCGCTGGTGGTGACGGACACTGCGGCGGAATCTGGATCCATGCGCACAATGCTAGAGATATCTTCGGTATTTCGGCTATAGCGACGACCAGTCCGCGGCGAACTGTTGCGAGCGGTCTGAGCACCTCTTAAGCTTCGGGAAACAGAAACTAATTCCGATATTCTGAAGGAGCGACAGCATGCGGGTGGCGCTCGTGGGGCTCGGGGCAATCGGCCTCGGTGCGCATCTGCCCGCGCTCCTCCGGCATCCGTTCGTCGACGTCGTGCAGCTGGTCGACCCGGACGCCGGACGCCGGGAAACCGCCGCCGCCACGGGCGTTCCGGCGGCGGCCGAGCTGGACCCGGCCGGGGTGGACGGGGTCGTTCTGGCGACGCCGCCGTGGGTGACGCCCGAGCTGGCCGTCCGGTACGCCGAGGCCGGCCTGTTCGTCCTTGCGGAGAAGCCGGTCGCCACCTCGGTCGACGCGGCGCGGATCTACGACCGGCTCGACGGTGAGCAGCGTCGGCGGGTGCAGGTCGGGCTGACCTACCGGCACGATCCGGCGATCCGGCAGCTCAAGACGTGGATCGACGACGGCACCCTCGGTACGCCGGTACTGGTCCGCGCACACATCTACGACGAGGCGTACGATCCGGCGAACCCCGAGCACACCGCGCTGATCACCAGGACGCTCGAGCACGGCAGTCCGGTGGTGCACGAAGGCGCACACATCTTCGACTGGCTGGCCTACCTGCTCGGCGCCCCGACCCTGCACGACGCGTGGTCCGGTGCCACGCGTCCGGGGCTCCCCGCGCCCAACCTGGTCGGCGCCCGCCTCGGGTATCCCGGCGGCCACCGGGCGCTGGTCGAGTTCGGGTGGTTCACGGCCGCACTCCCCCGGTGCGAGCTCACGTTCCTCGGCGACCGCGGGCTCGCGACGCTCGACGGGTTCACGTTCGACCTGCGGCTCAGCACCGCGGACGGGGACCGCGAGGTGCGGTTTCCCGGTGACCGGACGACGCGGTGCTTCGACCTGCAGGTGCAGCGGTTCGTCGAGCTGTACGACGGGACGCGCAAGACCGGCGTACCCTCGCTGGACGACGGGATCGCCGCGTTGCGAACCGCCCAACTTGTCGCCGGGAGGGCCGGATGACGTACGTCCGCTGGCAGCACACGAACCGCGGTACGCTCGGCGAACTGTTGCCTGAGGCAATAGTCGTGGTGCCGGTCGGGGCCACCGAGCAGCACGGTCCGCACCTCGCCACCGGCACCGACTGGATCCTCGCCGAGGCGGTCTCCGCCGCGGCCGCCGACCTGGTCCACGAACGTTCGCCCAGGCCGATCGTCCTCGCACCGCCGCTCCCCTTCGGCGCGTCGGACCACCACCTCCCGTTCGGCGGCACGCTCTCCCTCTCCCCCGAGACGCTGCTGGCCGTACTGCTCGACCTCGCCCGTTCTCTGGAGGTGGACGGCGCCCGTCGCCTCGTCCTGGTGAACGGCCACGGCGGCAACACCGGCGTCTGCCACGCCGCAGCAGCCGCCGCGTCCACCCGGTACGCCGTCAACGTCGCCCACGTCGACTACTGGAGCCTCTTCTCACGAGAGGGCGATACGTCTGTCCCCGGGCACGCCGGTCAGTTCGAGACCGCGTTGATGCTTGCGCAGGACGAGGGTTTTGTTGCTGAGCGCAAGGAACGGGCCGACCCGCCGGCCGGGGACGTGGTGGACGACGTGGCCTTGCACACGGCCGAGAGCTGGCGGCGGATCGACGGGTTCACGGACCGTCCGGAGTTGGCCGACACGGCGACCGGGCGGCGATGGTTCGACCAACTGGCGGCCGCGCTCGGCGACCGCCTGCTTCAACTCGCGGAGGTTCTGTGATCGACTTCCATACCCACACACCGGCGTGGGAGACCGCGACCTGGCTGGGTGGGACGGCCTTCGGCGCCGACGAGTTCGTGGGGTTCATGGACACGGCCGGGATCGAGCACGCGGTGGTGCTCAGCCACGACGGGCTGTTCGACCCGACACCGGAGTCGAACGACCGGCTGGCCGAGTTCGTCCGTGCCTATCCGGACCGGATGACCGGCTTCGGCACTGTCGCCGTCCGCCGCAAGACCGCGGTCGACGAGGCCGAACGGATGGTCGGCGAGCTCGGCCTGCGCGGTCTCAAACTGCACCCCTGGCTGCAGGGCTTCAGCATGCATGAGCTCTCCCTCGACCCGATCTGCGAAGTGATCACCTCGGTCGGCGGCGTGCTGCTCAGCCACGACGGCACGCCGCCGTACTCGACCGCCGGCCAGATCGCCGCCCTCGCCCGCCGGCACCCGAAGCTGCGGGTGGTCCTCGGCCACGGCGGCCTGCACGACCTGTGGCGGGAAGCGCTCGCGATGACGCAGGAGACCGAGAACCTCTACCTGTGTATCTGCGGTACGCCGCCGTACGCCGCGCGCCGCATCCTCGCCGAAGCCCCGCCGCACAAGGTGATCTTCGGGACCGACGCCGGCCTGTCCGACAAGGCCAGCCAGGACTACGCGGTCGCGCGGATCAAGGAGATCGACGGCTGGGGCATCACCGACGCGCAACGCCAGGCGATGCTCGTCGACAACCCGCGCCGCCTGCTGGAGCCCGCGTGACAACCAACCCACCGCCCACCGCCCCGCCCCCCATCGCCCCCACGGGCGCGGCCACCGTGGCCGCGGTGCAGACCGCGCGGATCAGTCTGCGGGCCGCGCCGGAGCTGCTGGTCCGCGGCGCGCGTGGCCCGCACGACCGTTCCGACTTCCTGCTCGTCCGCGTCCTCACCAGCGACGGCGTCGAGGGGTACGGCGAGGTCAGCGCGACCCCGATCTGGTCCGGCGAGGACGGTACGTCGGCGGACCACTTCATCCGCACGGTCCTCGCCCCGGCCCTGGTGAACCGACCGCTGAGGCCGGTCGGTGCGCTGGAAGACCTGATGGACAAGGCGCTCCAGGGCAACCCGTTCACGAAGGCGGGGGTCTCGATCGCGTTGTGGGACGCGTTCGCGCGGACCCTCGACGTACCGCTGGCTGTCGCGCTGGGCGGCCCGTACCGGACCGAGGTCCCGATCAAACTCTCGCTGTCCGGGAACGACGAGGAGCTGGAGCGCGCGTACCACGCCGCGACCGCCGCCGGGTTCGGCGCCTTCAAGGTGAAGGTCGGATTGGACCTCAGCACCGATCTCCACCGCGTACGCCGGGCCCGCGAGCTGGCCGGCAACGCCTTCCTGGGCACAGACGCCAACGGCGGATGGACGCGAGCTGACGCGTACCGGGCGGTCCCGGAGCTGAAGGCACTCGACGTGCAGTTCGTGGAGCAGCCGCTCGAACCGCGGGATCTGCGTGGCCTACGAGAGCTGAGGAGCCTCGGGCTGCCGGTCGTCGCCGACGAGTCGGTGTTCGACGTGCCCGATCTGCTCGACGTCGTCGAGGCGCGGGCGGCGGACACCGTCAGTTTGTATGTGGGGAAGAGCGCGGGGCCGGGGCGAGCCGTCCGGATGGGGCAGCTCGCGGCGGCGCACGGGATCGACGTGCTGATCGGGTCGAACGGTGAGCTGGGGATCGGCGCTGCGGCGCAGCTGCAGGTCGCGGCGGCGTTGCCCCGGTTGTCGGCGTACCCGAGCGACATCATCGGCGCGCACTACTACACCGAGGATGTGCTGGCGAAGCCGCTGGACAGCGACGGACGGCATGTCCGGCTGACCGGCGGAGCCGGCCTGGGAGTGACTTTGCGAGACGACCTGCTGCGGGAGTTCCGATGATCGTCGACGTCCATGCGCACACACCGACCCACCGCGAGGCGGTCCCCGAGGACGAGCGGCAGGTGTACCACAACTGGCGCAACGACCGCCCGGTGGAGACCGCGAACTCGTGGGCCGACTACGACCAGGCCATGACCGCGGCCGACGTGTCGATTGTCTTCAATATTGCTGTCGACAATCCGCTCGAGCTCACCGGCCTGCCCTATCCGCCGGAGCGCTGCAACGACGCCACCGCGGAGTTCGTCAAGGACAACCCGGCGAAGCGGATCGGCTTCATGTCGGTGAACCCGACCGCGTCCGACGCCCTGGAGGAGGCCGACCGCTGCCGCGAGCTCGGCCTGGTCGGCGTGAAGCTCGGCCCGAACTACCAGAACTTCGACCCGCTCGGCGAGCCCGCGCTGGCGTTCTACGACTACTGCCAGCGGCACGGCCTGCCGATCCTGTTCCACTCCGGCGCTTCGCCGATGCGGCACGCACCACTGCGCTACACGTATCCCCTGGTCACCGACGAGATCGCGCTGCGGTACCCGGAACTGCGGATCGTGATGGCGCACATGGGCCACCCGTGGAGCCGGGAGACGGTCGTGACGATCCGCAAGCACCCGCACGTGTACGCCGACGTGTCGTCGATCTACCTGCGCCCGTGGGTGCTCTACCAGTCCCTGATCAACGCGGTCGAGTGGGGCGCGACCGGGAAGCTGCTGCTCGGATCGGACTACCCGATCGCCAACACCGGCGAGGCGATCGCCGGATTGTCGACTGTCAACAACATCGTCGAAGGCACCAAGTTTCCGCGCGTCCCGGACGAGGTTGTCGACGGGATCGTGCACGCGGACGCGCTCGGTGCCCTCGGGCTGGAGGTGCCCGCATGATCATCGACGCCCATGTCCGGATCGGCGACAGCCGGGAGGCGAGCCTGAAGCCGGCCGACCTGCTCGTCACGATGGATGCCCTCGGCATCGACCGGGCGCTCGTCGCGCCGTCGGAGCGCTGCATCGCCTACGACAACCGCGAGGGCAACGAGGACACAGCCCAGGCCGCCGCGGAGTCGGACGGCCGGCTGCTCGCGTACGCCGTCGCGAATCCCTGGCGCGGCCCTGCCGCCCTCGACGAACTCGACCGCGCCCGCGACGCGGGTGCCGTCGCGCTCGCAGTGGACTCCGTACTGCAGGGATTCGACCTGCTCGACGGCCTGCTCGACCCGCTGCTCGACTTCGCCGCCGACGCCGGCTGGTTCGTGTACGTCCGCACCGGTACGCCGGCCACCGCGCTGCCGCTACCGCTCGCCAGCCTCGCCCGCCGCCGGCCCGAGCTGCCGGTGCTGATGGGCAAGAGCGGCGCCACCGACTTCTGGATCGACGCGATCCCGGCCCTGCTGCACGCGCCGAACCTGTACGGCGACACGTCGTACGCGCCCTGGGACACGGTGCTCAGCGGGTTCCTCGCCGAGCCCGGGATCGGCGCCGAGCGGCTCGTGTTCTCGACCGATTCGCCGTACACCGTGCCGCTCGCGGAGGTGGACCGGATCCGGGACTGGCCGGTCGAACCGGACCAGAAAGCTGCCGTCTTCGGCGGAAACATCGCACAGTTGCTGGGCCGCCACAAGTGAGCACCGTGACCACACAACGGGAGGCAGACATGGTCACCACGGAGGAGATCGAGACCGAGCGGGCGGGTGACGCGTCGGTCCTGGTGCGCGGCGTGTCGCCGGTGCTCGAAGTACCGTTCACCGGCGACGGTGAAGTCGACTACGACGGCTTCGACCGGGTCGTGCGGTACGTGCTGGGCACCGGCGTGACGAGTGTGATGTTCCCCGGCTTCGCGTCCGAGTTTCACAAGCTCTCCGAGGACGAGCGCCGCCGGCTGACCGAGATCCTGCTCTCGCAGACCCGGGACCGGGACGACGTCGCGGCGGTGATCGCCGTCCAGGACCACGCCACGCAGCTCGCGGCGCGGCGGGCGCGGGAGTCGGTGGAGGCCGGCGCGGACCTGATCAACCTGTTGCCGCCGCATTTCCTGTCGCCGTCGCGGGGCTCGCTGGAGCAGCACGTCCGGACGGTGCTGACCACGATCGACCCGGTGCCGATGGTGCTGCAGTACGCGCCCGCGGAGACCGGCACCAGCCTGGACGCGGACCTGCTGCGCGCGATCGCCACCGACCACCCGAACCTGCGGCTGGTGAAGGTCGAGTCGAGCCCGCCCGGGCCGCTGATCGCCGAGCTGGCCGAGGGTACGCCGCCGCTCGCCGCGGTCGAGGGGTACGCCGGTGTCCAACTGCCCGACGCGGTCCGCCGCGGCGCCGTCGGGACCCAGCCGGGCTGCTCGCTGACCGAGCTGTACGTCGAGATCTGGCGCCGCCTGACCACCGGTGACGGCGAGGCCGGCGTCGACCTGCACCGGCGGCTGCTGCCGTACATCTCGTACTGGATGCTCGACACCGAGCGGATCATCGCGGCCGAGAAGCTCATCTCGGTACGCCGGGGCCTGTTCGCGAGCGCCTACTGCCGCGAGCCTGCCCACCGCCTCGACGCCGAGGAGATCCGGATGGTCGACCGCCTCCTGTCGGAGTTCGCCGACCTCCTCCCGCACCTGGCCTGAACAAGCGAAACCCCACCGGCCCGCCCCGGGCCGGTGGGGTTTCGCTTGTCCCTACTCGGCGCGCAGCCGCGCCGTCAACGCGTGGCCGTACATCAGCTCGGCGTCCGCGATCGCCGCCGTCGACGGGGCGATCGAACGGGCGCCGTCCGCGGTCAGCCGCTGGTACGTCACCGTCTTCAGGAACTTCCCGACCCACAGTCCGCCCGTGTACCGCCCGGCGCGGCCCGTCGGGAGCACGTGGTTGGTGCCGATCGACTTGTCCGAGAACGCCACGGTGGCCTCCGGCCCGATGAACAACGACCCGTAGTTGCGCAGGTTCGCGGCGTACCACTCGTCGTCGGACGTCTGTACCTCGAGGTGTTCCGGCGCGTACGCGTCCGAGATCTGCACGGCCTCCTCGCGGGACTCGCACACCACGACCGTGCCGTGCGCCCGCCACGCCGCGCCCGCCACCTCGACGGTCGGCCAGTCTTCCGCCAGCCACCGCTCGACCTCCGCGATCACCGCCGTACCGAACGACCGTGAGGTGGTGACGAGCAGCGCCGGGCTGTTCGGGCCGTGCTCGGCCTGCCCGAGCAGGTCCGCGGCGACCAGGCGGGCGTCGGCGGACTCGTCCGCGATCACCGCGACCTCGGTCGGGCCGGCCAGCAGGTCGATGCCGACCGTACCGAACAGCTGCCGCTTGGCCTCGGCGACGTAGGCATTGCCCGCGCCGACCACCAGGTCGACCGGCGGGACGTCTTCGATGCCGAAGGCAAGCGCCGCGAAGGCCTGGACGCCGCCCAGACACAGGATCACGTCCGCGCCGGCGAGGTTCATCGTGTAGAGCTGGGGTCCGTAGATGCCGGCGGCGTCGCGGGGTGGGGCGACGGCGACGACGGTGTCGACACCGGCGACCTTCGGGACGGTCACCGTCATGATCGAGGACGCGATGAGCGGGTAGCGACCGCCCGGTGAGTACGAACCCACCTTCGCGACCGGGATGTGGCGATGGCCCAGGACCACACCGGGAAGGGTCTCGGTCTCCAGGTCCGTCATCGTTGCCCGCTGGGCCCGGGCGAACTGCTCCACCTGGGAGCGGGCGAACTCCAGCTGTGCGGCCAGGTCGTCGTCGACCGTGGCCGCCTTGATCTCGGCGGCCGAGACCACGAACGAGTCCGGTTCCCACTTGTCCAGCCGGGCGGACCAGCGGCGGATCGCCGGGCCGCCCTCGTGTTCGACCTCGGACAGGATCCGGCTGACCGTGTCGATCACCTCCTGCTGCCGTTCGACCCGTTGCGGCCACCCGGTCTTCAGATGTTCGGCCATCGTCACTCTCCTTGGTACACGCGCGAGATGGCCGCGAAGATACGCGCCGGACGGTCCCGCAGGTAATGGTCGTAGACCGACAGGAGTGGACCACTCCCCTGCAGGATCCAGTCGGCGTCCTCCTCGAACCCGCCGTTCCGGATCCCCAGCCCGATCGACTCGACATGGTCGACGCCGACGTCGATGTACTGCCCCGCCGTCTCTTTCAGCACATGCAGCCGGAACGTCACGTCCACGAAGTCGCGTCCGGCAACGTGCTGCGTGACGTCGACCGGGCCTTCCATGCCGTCACCATTGGTCCACACGGGCCAGCGCTGTTCGTACATGTCCATGGTCCACACGACCGTGTCGTCGATCAGCATCTCCAACTGGTACCGCCCGGGCTCGATCCCCGGCGAGAGGAACCAACGGTGGTACCAGAACGACACCTCGTAGCGCGCCGACCGCGGGTCGACCGGCACCCGCTGCGTCGCCGTGGCCGTCGTACCGGCCGCGGCCCGTCCGCGGGAGTTGATCAGCGCCAGCCGGCCGTCGCCGTACAGCGCCTTGTTGTCGGCGGTCGGCGCCGGCCCGTCGTCGAGCTGCGTGCCGTACGAGATCACGCCCGGGATCCGGCCCGCCGCGACGTACTCGGCCGTCGTGGTCAGGGTGTCGGTGCAGTACTGCGGGGTCGCGTGCAGCGGCGCGTCCAGGAACCGGCCGGTGTAGATCAGCGGGATGAGCTCCAGCCCGCGCGGGTCGGTCAGCGCGAGGATCTCGTCCAGGCAGGCGCCGAGCGAGGCGGCGACCGTGGTGTTCTCGTGGTGCCCGTCGAGGAACGGGTAGATGATCCCGTCCACGAACTCGCCGTACTTGTCCAGGAACTCCGGGTTGGTCGCCATCCCGAAGTACGCACAGGTGTAGAACCGCAGGTCCGGCGCGATCGCGGTGGCCGCGGCCAGGAACTCCCGCATGTACTCCGGCGTGAACAGCGTGGCGTTGTTCCCGACCTCGAAGTCGTCGATCGCCCAGGCCTTGAAGTTCGGGTACTTCAGCGCCAGCTCGGCGAACGCCTTCGCCCAGCCGACGTAGTCCAGCCGGTACGGGCGGGACGCGCGGCCGTGCTCCGACGTCTCGGTCGGCGGCACGATGTACGGGATCACGTCGATCCCGGCCGCCGCCGCGGCGGGCAGGAACTCGTTCCGCAGGTCGTCGAAGTCGGTGGCGGAGTCCCAGATGCAGTACAGGTACGTGTTCGCGTTCAGGTCGAGCAGCCGGCGGATCAGCGCCGGCGTGTCCAGGTGCCGGTAACCGTCCGCGCGCGGCTGACGCTCACGGAGCGAGGCGCCGACCGTGTTGCCACCGGTCAGGGTGGCCTTGATACCGCCGGCGGGCTGGGGATACGGGCCGTGCGTGGTCATCGGAACCACTCCTCAGAATTTTCGAGATTTCGAAAACAATTCCGCTATCTCAGAAAAGCCTAAGTCGCCCATCGGGCGTCGGCAAGCCTCAGAGCTCGGTCGCGCCGAGTCGCTCGGAGATCGTGGCGGCCAGCTGGACCAGTCCGGTCTGCGCCTGCTTGCGCTTGTCCCGGTTCAGGTCGCGGGCGAACGAGGTGACGCCGACCGCGCCGGTGACGTGGCCGCCGGCCGCGAAGAACGGCGCGGCGACACAGGCGATGTCCGCCTGCTCCTCCTGGTCCTCGACCGCGTACCCCTGCTTGGCGACCCGGGCCAGCTCCTCGCGGAAGCTCTGCTCGTCGACCGGCTTCGCCTTCGGCCCGTAGCCGGGCTCGAGCCGGCTGAGCAGCGGCTTCAGGTCCTCTTCCGGCAGGTACGCCGCGATCGCCCGGCCGAGGGCGGTCAGGTTGAAGTGCGAGACCTTGCCCGGATAGGTGTCGAACTGGATGAACCCCGGCATCGCGGCCTTCGCGACGTACACCACCGAGGAGCCGGCGAGGACGCCGATGTGCACCGGCATCCCGAGCCGGTCGGCGAGGTCGCGCATCTCCCGGGACGCCACCGAGGACAGGTCGACCTTGCGGATCAGCTGCGTGGCCAGCCCGTAGAGCCGCAGCGTCGGCCGCCAGAAGTGGCTGCGGCCGACCACCCGGCGGGTGGCGTAGTCGCGCTGCTCCAGCGTGTAGACGATCGACGCGCAGGTCGCCAGCGGGATCTTCGCCTTCTTGGCCAGCGCCGTGAGCGTGAGCTCCTCGTCGGACTCGACCAGCGTCTCCAGCACGGTCAGCGCCCGTGCGACCGCCGGCGACGGCGATCGGTCCCCCGCTGTCTCACTCACCATGCTCGGAGTGTAGCGCCCACACCGGAAGCTGTCTTCGAGTCACGGTATATACGGAATCATGAAAATGCACCTCAGATCTTGAAGTATGCGGCGTTTCGTGTCACTGTCCCTCGAAAGAGTGCTGATGGGCGGACTTCGTCCGCGCAGGAGGTAGCCGCCATGTCTGATCCCCTGAGCCGCCGGACGTTCCTCCGGGTCTCCGGCCTCTCGCTCTCCGCGACAGCTGTCGCGGGATGCTCGTTCTTCTCCACCGATGCCAAGAAATCAACCGGTTCGGCCGTCGCGGACGCCGGCGCCAAGGAGTCCCCGGTCCTGACCAAGCTGGTCAAGGACGGCAAGCTCCCGCCGCTCGAACAGCGGCTGCCCAAGAACCCGATGGTGGTCAAACCGCTCCAGAGCGCCGGCAAGTACGGCGGCGTCCTGCAGCGCGGGCAGATCGACCGGAACGCCACCCAGAACCAGTACGTCGAGTTCGCCGGCCTGCTGGAGTGGACGCCGACGACGCCCGCGAAGCCCGGCCCCGGCCTGGCCGAGAAGTGGGAGATCGAGGAGGACGGCAAGGTCTACGTCTTCCACCTGCGCGAGGGCCTGAAGTGGTCCGACGGGCAGCCGTTCACCACCGACGACCTGATGTTCGCCTACGAGAAGGAGTTCCTGAACAAGGAGCTCAACCCGATCTTCCCGGGCTGGCTGGCGCCGGGCGGGAAGCCGGGCAAGTTCGTCAAGGTGGACGACCACACGCTGCGGATGGAGTTCGAGGTACCGCACGGTCTGCTGCTGAAGTACCTGTGCTTCATCGGGCTGACCGGCTTCGGCTCGTCGTCCGCGCTGCTGCTGCCGGCGCACTACCTGAAGCAGTTCCACAAGGACTTCGTCTCGCCGGCGCAGCTGAAGGCGCTGATGAAGAAGGACCCGGCACCGTCCTGGGCCGAGTTCTTCGGCAACAAGCGGAACATCTGGAAGAACGCCGACATACCGATCCTCGGTCCGTGGAAGCTGGTCGCCCCGCTGCAGGGTTCGGGCGTGACGGCCCGGCTGGACCGGAACCCGTACTACTGGAAGGTCGACGAGCAAGGACGGCAACTGCCCTACATCGACAGCCAGCAGTACACGGTGATGCCGGCTGAGACGCTCGGGCTGCGCGCCGCCAACGGCCAGCTCGACCTGCAGGTCACCGACATCCAGGCCGAACAGCTCCCGCTGCTGATCAAGAACCAGCAGGCCAAGGGCTACAAGGTGAACCGCTGGGTCGCCGAGCCGAACACCTCGCTGCAGCTCAACCAGAGCCACCCCGACCCGGTACTGCGAGCCCTCTTCCAGAAGCTCGACTTCCGTGCCGGCCTGTCGCACGCGATCAACCGCAAGGAGATGAACGACGCGCTGTTCGCCGGCCAGGGCTTCGTCCGGCACCCCTGCGCCCAGCCCGAGGACGAGTACTGGGAGAAGGGCATGGGCCAGCGCTTCATCGAGTACGACGTTGCCGAGGCCAACAAACGCCTCGACGCCGCCGGCCTCACCAAGCGCGGACCCGACGGCATGCGGCTGCGTCCGGACGGCAAGAAGCTGCAGCTCGTCGGCCGCTGCTTCGAGGTCGGCGTCGGCATCGACGCGATCAGCGTGCTGGAGTACGCGCAGCGGTACTGGAAGGCCGTCGGCATCGACATGGTCGCCAAGCAGATGACGCTGGAGCTCTGGTACGACGAGATCCCGCACGGCAACTACGATCTGGTCGCGTATCCGCCGGCGACGATCCTGTGGGACATCGACTCGCTCTGGTACATCCCGACCAACGGCCTGACGTACTGGGCGCCGAAGTTCGGCAACTGGTACGGCAATCACAAGGACCCGTTCGGGATGGAGCCGACCGGCGACTTCCTCAAGCTGCAGCAGTTGTACGACGAACTGGTGACCACCGCCGACGACGCGAAGCGGCTCGACCTCGGCCACCAGATCCTGCACCTGCACGACCAGAACGTGTGGATCATCGGCACCGTCGGTACGCCGTTCCAGCCGCTGGTCGCGGCCGGTGACCTGAAGAACGTCCGCCCGGACGCGATCGCGAGCTTCCGCACCCACTACGAGAACGCCTCATCGCCGGAGCAGATGTACTTCGACTCCCCGGAGAAGCACTCCTGACCCGAAGGGACTCAATTGGCCGGCTATCTGCTCCGTCGCCTGCTGGCGATGCTGCCCACCGTGCTGCTGATCTCGCTCGTGTCGTTCCTGATCATCCAGCTGCCGCCCGGCGACTTCCTCACCTCGGTCGTCGCCAGGCTGCAGCAGCAGGGGCAGACCGTCGGGGCGGATCAGCTGGCGGCGCTGAAAGCGCAGTACGCACTCGACAAGTCACCGTTCGAGCAGTACCTGCGGTGGATGTCGAACATCGTGCTGCACGGTGACTTCGGTCAGTCGTTCGAGTACAACAGGCCGGTCGCGGCGCTGATCGGCGAACGGCTGCCGCTGACCATGGGCCTCGGCCTGGCGACCTGGCTGATCGGCTGGACGGTGGCGCTGGTGGCGGGGATCTACTCCGCCGCCCGGCGCTACTCGAGGCTCGACTACGTGATCACCGCGATGACGTTCCTCGGCCTGGCGATCCCCGGGTTCCTGGTCGCGCTGACCGTCGTCTACCTGGAGTTCAAGCTGTTCGGGCAGACGTTGTCGGGGACCATGTCGCCGGAGTTCGACGGCGCCGTGTGGAACCTCGGCAAGCTGCTCGACGTACTCAACCATCTGTGGCTACCGGTGCTCGTGCTCGCCTCCGGTGGCGTCGCGGGAACGATCCGGGTGCTGCGGGCGAACCTGCTCGACGAACTGCACAAGCCTTACGTGACCGCCGCCCGCGCCCGCGGGCTGGACGAACGCAAACTGCTGATGCGCTACCCGACACGGGTCGCGCTGAACCCGTTCATCGCCACGATCGGCTGGACGATCCCGGCACTGTTCGACGGTGAGGTCCTGGTCGCGAGCGTGCTCGGCCTGGAAACCACCGGGCCGCTGCTGCTGAACGCGCTGAAGGCCCAGGACATGTACCTGGCCGGCGGCATCATCCTGATCGCCTGCGTGCTGACCGTGATCGGCACGCTGATCTCCGATCTGCTGCTCGCCGCCGTCGACGCCCGCGTCCGGATCGGGTACGTCAGGAGCGGCAAATGACGACGACTGCTGTAGCGGAAGCCGAACCGACCCTCGCGCTGGCGTCCCAGCGGACGCTGATCTGGCGCCGCTTCAAGCGCAACAAGCTCGCGGTCGTGTCGCTGTGGGTCCTCGGGCTGATCTACTTCACCGCCGCGTTCTGCGAGTTCCTCGCGCCGCAGGCCCAGGACACGTACGCCTCCGACCGGGCGTTCGCTCCGCCGCAGGTGCTGAAGGTCTCGCTGACCTCGAGCCCGCACCTGTACGTCAACGGCTACAAGGGCACACCTAACCCGGAGACGCTGCTCCGCGACTACACCACGGACAAGTCCCAGCGGTACGGCGTCCGCCTGTTCGCCAAGGGAGATCACTACAAGCTGTGGGGGCTGATCCCGTCCGACCGGCATCTGCTCGGCCCGAGCCGGCATGGGGCGCCGTTCCACCTTCTCGGCACCGACGACCAGGGCCGGGACAACCTGTCGCGGATCATCTACGGCACCCGGATCTCGATGTCGGTCGGGCTGATCGGCGTCCTGATGGCGCTCGTCCTCGGGCTGCTGCTCGGCGGTGTGTCCGGGTACTTCGGAGGGCTCACGGACGGGATCGTGCAACGCGTGATCGAGTTCTTCATGTCGATCCCGACGCTGCCGCTCTGGCTCGGGCTCGCGGCCGCCGTACCGCCGGGGTGGAGCGCGTTGAAGACGTACTTCGCGATCACGCTGATCCTGTCGCTGATCGGCTGGACCGGTCTGGCGCGGGTGATCCGCAGCCGGTTCCTGCAGATCCGCGGCGAGGACTTCGTCCTGGCGGCCGAGCTCGACGGCGCCCGCTGGCATCGGGTGGTCGGCCGGCACATGCTGCCCGCGTTCACCAGTCACATCATCGCGTCGCTGACGCTCGCGGTCCCTGGCATGATCCTCGGCGAGACCGCCCTGTCGTTCCTCGGGCTCGGGCTGCAGGCGCCGGTGGTGAGCTGGGGCGTGCTGCTGAGCACGGCGCAGAGCATCCGGGTGCTGACCACGGCGCCGTGGCTGCTGGCGGCGGGCGCCGCCGTGGTGATCGCGGTGATGGCCCTCAACTTCGTCGGTGACGGCCTCCGGGACGCCGCCGACCCGTACGAGTCATGAGGCGAGTCATGAGGAGGCCTGTGAGCGAGCCGCTGCTGGAGATCGAGAAGCTCAGTACGCACTTCGAGACCGCCGACGGGCTGGTCAAGGCGGTCGACGACGTGACGCTGCGGGTCGAACCCGGAAAGACGCTGTGCATCGTCGGCGAGTCCGGCTGCGGCAAGAGCGTCACCGCGCGGTCGATCCTGCGGCTGGTCGACCCGCCCGGGCAGATCGTTGCCGGCAGCATCCGGTTCCGGTCCGCCGGCGGGACGATCGACCTGGCCGGGCTCGACGCCCGCGGTCCGGAGCTGCGGCGGATCCGCGGCAAGGAGATCGGGATGGTCTTCCAGGAGCCGATGGTCGCGCTCAGCCCGGTGCACACGATCGGGCAGCAGCTGGTCGAGGTTCTGCGGCTGCACGAACAGCTCGGCAAGAAGGAGGCGCGGGAGCGGGCGATCGCCGAACTGCGCGGCGTCGGGATCCCGCAGCCGGAGCGCCGGATCGACGCGTACTCGTTCCAGCTGTCCGGCGGGATGCGGCAGCGGGCGATGATCGCGATGGCACTCGCCTGCCGTCCGCAACTGCTGATCGCGGACGAGCCAACGACCGCGCTGGACGTGACGACGCAGGCGCAGATCCTGCGGTTGCTGCGGACGCTGCAGGAGGAGCGCGGGATGGCGATCCTGTTCATCACCCACGACCTCGGTGTGGTCGCGGAACTCGCGGACCGCGTCGCGGTGATGTACCTCGGGAACGTCGTCGAGGAGTGCGACGTGGACTCACTGTTCCACGACCCGCGGCATCCGTACACGCGGGCGCTGCTGCGCTCGGTCCCGCGGATCGAGCGCCGGGCCCGTCGCAGATTGCCGACAATCCGCGGACAGGTCCCGCATCCGCAGCAACGGCCGAGCGGCTGTCCGTACCGGACGCGCTGCGACCACGTCGTACCCGGCGAGTGCGACGTCGAGAACCCGGACCTGGTGAGCGACGGCGACCGCGAGGTCCGCTGCGTCCACTACCCGGACGCCGGCAGCATCCGCGCCGGCCACGACCTGCTCCCCCTGGAGGCGACCGCCGATGCCGGCTGACGAAACGCGGGGCACGTCGCCCGCGCGACACCTCTCACCCGGGCGGGACCTGTCGCCGGCGGCGGCTGAGGACATCCTGCGGGTCGAGGGTTTGACGATGCGGTTCACCGGCGGAGCCGGGCTGTTCGGGCGGCGGAATCGGGCGACGGTGACGGCGGTCGACGACGTCGACCTCGTCGTACGGCGGGGTGAGACGCTCGGGCTGGTCGGGGAGTCGGGGTGCGGGAAGACCACGCTCGGGCGGTGCATCCTGCGCGCGCACAAGCCGACCGCGGGGCGGCTTGTGTACCGGCGTGCCGACGGCACCGAGGTCGACCTGGCGGCTTTGTCGCGGGCGGAGCTCCGGCCGTTGCGGACCGAGATCCGGACCGTCTTCCAGGACCCGAACTCGTCGCTGAACCCGCGGATGACCGTGCAGCAGATCGTCGCCGAACCGCTGATTGTCAACAATCTGGCGAGCGGCAGCGAGGTGAAGGACCGGGTCGGCGAGGCGCTGCGTCGCTGCGGGCTGCGGCCGGAGTTGATGCGGCGTTACCCGCACGCGTTCTCCGGCGGCGAGCGGCAGCGGATCGGGATCGCCCGGGCGCTCGTCACCGAGCCGCGGCTGGTGGTCGCGGACGAGGCGGTCAGTGCGCTGGACGTGTCGGTCCGCAGCCAGATCCTGAACCTGCTGGAGGACCTGCAGGACGAGCTCGGGCTCACGTACGTCTTCATCTCGCACGACCTGTCGGTGATCCAGCACCTCTGCGACCGGGTGGCGGTGATGTACCTCGGCCGGATCGTCGAGGAGGCCGAGACCGAGGACCTGTTCGAGCGGCCCCGGCACCCGTACAGCGAGGCGCTGCTGCGCTCGGTCCCGCGGCCGGACCCCCGACTGCGGCGGCGCGACGACGTACTGCCGGCCGGCGAGATCGCGACCCCCGATCAGGCCTTCACCGGATGCCGGTTCCAGCCGCGTTGCCGGTACGCCGTGGACCTGTGCGCGCAGGTGGAGCCGGCGACCGTACCGCGGTGTCACCTGGCCGGCGAACTGGAGTTGGACGGGGTGTACACGACGATCTGACGTTCCTGTTGCTACGGTCGGACCTGCAGTCCGATCTCACGGGGAGTAGTCGATCGTGTCCGAAACGCAACAGGTAGCTGGCGAGGAGACCTTCTTCGGGCATCCGCGCGGGTTGATGACGCTGTTCACCACCGAACTGTGGGAACGCTTCAGCTACTACGGGATGCGCGCGATCCTGTTGCTCTACCTCACCGACAAGGCGCACGGTCTCGGGCTCGGGCAGTCGCTCGGGCAGGCCGTGGTGTCGATCTACGGCGCCTCGGTCTACCTGCTCTCGGTGCTCGGCGGATGGTTCGCGGACCGCGTCTTCGGCGCCAGGCGGACCGTCCTGTACGGCGGCACCGTGATCGTCGCCGGGCACCTGTGCCTGGCGCTGCCGTCGACGGGTCCGGCGTACGCCGGGATCGCGCTGGTTGCCCTCGGCACCGGTCTGCTGAAGCCGAACGTGTCGACGATGGTCGGCACGCTGTACGAGCAGGGCGATCCGCGGCGGGACTCGGCGTTCTCGATCTTCTACATGGGGATCAACATCGGGTCGTTCTCGGCGCCGTTCGTGGTCGGCTTCCTGCGCCGCGAGTTCGGGTTCCACGCCGCGTTCGCCGCGGCCGCGGTCGGGATGACGCTGGCGCTGGTCGCGTACCTGCTGGGCCGCCGGACACTGCACGGTCGCGGCGACACCCCGCCGAACCCGCTGACCGCCGCGGACCGGCCCGGGATGATCAAGGTGTCCGCGGCCGTGCTCGCGCTGTTCGCCGTGGTGTTCGCGCTGTCGGCCTGGCGCTCCGGCGGCCTCGGCCCGAAACCGGTCGTCGACGCGATCTCGTACCTGTGCTTCCTCGCGCCGATCGCGTACTTCGTGATGCTGCTGCGGAGCCCGCTGGTGACGCCCGTCGAGCGGCAGCGGGTCCGCGCGTACATCCCGCTGTTCGTGGCGGCGATGCTGTTCTTCATGCTGTTCGAGCAGGCGGCGACCACACTGACGTCGTTCGCCGCCGACCGGACCCAGCTGAACCTCTTCGGCGCGGAGATCTCGCCGGAGTTCTTCCAGTCGGTGAACCCGTTCTCGATCATCGTGCTGGCGCCGGTGTTCGCGGTGATCTGGATCAAGCTCGGCGATCGCGGGCCGTCGATCGGGCAGAAGTTCGCCACCGGGCTGTTGCTGGCCGGTGTGTCCTTCGCGGTGATGTCGCTCGCGTCGTCGGTTGCCAGCAGCAACCTTGCGTCGCCGCTCTGGCTGGTCGGCGTGTACGTGATCCAGACGCTCGGCGAGCTGTTCCTGTCCCCGGTCGGCCTGGCGGCCACCACCCGGCTCGCCCCACAGGCGTTCCTGAGCCAGATGATGGCCCTCTGGTTCCTCGCCCCCGCGGCCGGCCAGGCCATCACCGCCCAACTCGTGCAGGCGACCCAGGGCGCGTCGGATACGGCGTACTTCGGCGGCTTGGCGGTCGTGACGATCGCCGTCGCGTTCGCGGTGTACGCGCTCGCCCCCTGGATCCGCCGGCACACCGACGCCCGCAGTTAGCCGATCCAGGTCCTGAGGGACTCGTCGAGGCCGGTCGTCATGTTGTCGGCGGCGGCCCAGGCGACGTAGCCGTCCGGGCGGATCAGTACGGCGGTGAGGTCACCGGCGTACTGGCCGGTGAGCTTCGTGGTCAGTACGCGGACGCGGTCGCCGGCCACCTCGCGCAGCGCCGAGGAGCCGGCGAGGTCGAGCAGCAACGCCTTCCCGTCGAGCAGATGCTCGCCGAGGCGGGTGCCGTCCGCGAACTCGAAGTCCGGTGCGCCGTAGCCGACAAGTTCGTGGTCGCCCTCGATCGGGTAGCGGTGCAGGACCCCGGAGAGCTTCTTCGCCAGGTACGTCGAGCCGCTCGGGGTCCGCAGCAGATCCGTGACGACGCTGCGCAGCGCCGCGCTGCGGACATCCGTACGCATCAAGGCGATCTGCGCCCGCGTCCAGTCCAGCACCCACGCGCCGACCGGATGCCGCTCGGTCGTGTAGGTGTCGAGCAGGCCCTCGGGCGCGGTGCCCCGGATCGTCGCCGCGAGCTTCCAGCCGAGGTTGACGGCGTCGCCGATCCCGAGGTTCAGCCCCTGACCGCCGAACGGCGAATGCACATGCGCGGCATCACCCGCGAGCAGCACGCAACCGTTGCGGTACGACGTCACCTGGCGAGCGTTGTCGGTGAACCGGGTCGCGCTGTGCACCTTGGTGACCGTGACATCGACGCCCGTGACGCGGCGCAGACTGCCCTGGAGCTCCTCCGCCGTGATCGGTGCGTCCCGGTCCTCCGGCGGCCCGTCGAACTCGACCGTCAGCACCCGCCCGGGCACCGGACCGTGCGCGTAGACACCCGTCGGGGTGTGGTTCCAACTGCGCTTGAGCCCCTCGGCGCCCTCCAGGTCCACGATCGCCTGCCGCCCAGTGATCTCGGGCTCCGTCCCCGGAAAGTCGAACCCACCCAGCTTCCGCACCAGGCTCCGCCCACCGTCACACCCCACCAGCCAGGCCGCCCGCACGCTGCCGCCGCCGCTCCCGCCGTTGTCGACAATCCGCTCGTCGACAACCGGACGGGCGTCGCCCAACTGGACCGTGACGCCGTCGCCGTCGTCCTCGAAGCCGACCACCTGCACCCTGCGGCGGACCTCCACGCCCAGCTCGGCCGCACGCTCCCCGAGCGCCGCCTCGACCGCCTGCTGGCCGACCGCGAAGATCGACATCGCCGGCCCCGCGTCCCGGAACGCCGGGTCCTCGAAGTCCACCTCGGCGGAGCTCACCATGATCCCGGCGAAATGCCCGGCCGGCGGCGGTCCGCTCGGGCCCTTCCCGCCGCGGAACGCCTTCATCTGCTCGAAGGCCTGCCGCTGCACCTCCTGCAGCCCCGGCAGCAATCCGCGCCGGTAGAACGCCTCCGCGGTCGGCACGTTGATCGACCCCGCCTTGATCGTCGGATCGATCTCCGGCAGCCGCTCCACCACCAGCACGTCCAGCCCGGCCAGCCGGAGTTCGCAGGCGAGCATCAGGCCGACCGGCCCGCCCCCGGAGATCACTACGTCCTTGGTGTCCATGTGAGGAATAGTAGACCGAGTACAAAATTTGGTCCAGTATAATTCTCACCATGCCCCAGCCAGGACTGCGCGAACGCAAGAAGCAGGCCACCCGGCGGATGATCGCGGACATCGCCACCGGGCTGTTCGTGCGGCGCGGATTCGACGCCGTCACGGTCGCGGAGATCGCCGACGCCGCCGGGGTCTCGAAGATGACCGTCTTCAACTACTTCCCGCGGAAAGAGGACCTGTACCTCGACCGGCACCTCGACCGGCTCCGTGAACTCGAGGCCGTGGTCCGCGACCGTCCGGCCGGCGAGCCGGTGTCGGTGGCGATGCGCCGCTACCAGCACGGCCTGCTGGCCGCGCAGCACCCGTTGTCCGGCGCGGTCGAGGGGGTCCGCGGCTTCTGGTCCGTACTCCGCGACAGCCCGGCCTTGCGGAGCCGGATGGTCGAGCAGGAGCACGAGATCGCCGAACTGCTGGCCGGCCTGCTGACCGAGGAGACTGGCGACGAGTTCGGATGCCGCCTGCTCGGCAACCTGCTGGCGGCGACGATCACCACGATCTGGCACACCGCGGTCGACCGCATCGTCGCGGGCGACGACGTCGACCGGGTGCGTCGCGACCAGCTCGCCGTCATCGACCGCGCGTTCGACGTACTCGAGCAAGGAATCGGTCCGCGGAGGGAGCCGCTTCACTCCGACGGGTGAGGCGGCGGCGCGGCGTACGCCGGATGCTCGGAACGTGAGCACAACAGAGCGTCCCGTCCCCCGCTGGGCCTACGTCCTCGCCCACGCGATCCCGTTCCTCACCCTTCCGTCCGGCCTGTGGCGGCTCGGCCTGGTGTTCGGCTCGTCGATGGGCATGCTGGACGGCAACGGCCGGCCCGCGTATGCCGGCACCGTCGGCACCAAGATCTACATCGTCTGCCTGACGATCTTCTCCGAACTGGTCGCTCTGACCGCGCTCGGCCTGGTCAGCCGGTGGGGCGAGGTGGCACCCCGCTGGATCCCGTTCGTCGGCGGCCGCCGCGTCCATCCGTACGCCGCCGTCGTGCCGGCCACGCTCGGCGCGTTCAGCCTGATCGCGATCTGGACGTACGGCTTCCGCGACGCCTACACCGACCATTTCATCCCGTTCAGCAGCACGCCGTGGAAGGTACTGATGCTCAGCTGCTACAGCCCGCTGAACCTCTGGGGCCCGGCACTCCTGGTCGTCACCTGGGCGTACTACCGCCGCCGGGTCAGCGCGCCCGCGGTCGCGGTCTGAGCGTGGTCGCCGGCAGCGGCGGCGCGGGCAACGGATCGCCGTCGTACCCCGGCACCATCGGGAAGCGCGGATCGCCGGTCGCGATGGCCGCCTGCCAGGCGTTCCGGGCGGCGACGATCTCCTCGTGGGTGCGGCCAATGAAGTTCCACCACATCACCAGCTCTTCCTCGAACGGTTCGCCACCGAGCAGCAGGAGGCGCGCACCGTTGTCGGCAGCAACCAGTTCGATCGCGTCCCGGCCGGAACCGAGGTAGGCCATCTCGCCGAAGCCGGGGTTCAGGTCCCCGACGGTGAGCGAGCCGTCGACGACCAGTACGGCGTACTCGTCGGACGGGGTGAGGGGGAGCGAGATCGTGCGGCCGGGCTCGATCGTGACGTCGGCGCCGACCAGCGGGGTGTACGCCGGCGCGGGCGAGGTGACACCGGCGACGGTGCCGACCATCACGGTCACGTGCGCGCCGTCGAGCTCCAGCTCCGGCAGGTCGGCGTACGCGTCGAACGCGGGCGGTGTCGTCGTACGGACGCTGTCCGGCAACGCGACCCACAACTGCGCGCCGTGCAACCGCGGCGGGGCGTCCGGGGTGGAGACCTCCGAGTGGGCGATCCCGTTGCCGGCGGTCATGATGTTCAGCTCGCCGGGTCGGACGAGCGCGTGCGAGCCGACGCTGTCGCGGTGCTCGATCTCGCCCTCGAACAGCCAGCTCACCGTCTGCAGACTGGTGTGCGGATGCGGCGGCACGTGCATCCCGCGGTCCCCCGGTACGTCGTACGGGTCGACCCGCCGGGTCAGGTCGTCCGGCCCGTAGTGGTCGACGAAGCACCAGGCGCCGACCATCCGGCGGTTCTTGTTCGGCAGCAGCCGCCGAACCTTCGTGGTCCGCCCCAGCACCACCTCACGCGCCTCGAGCATCTCCAGCGCGGGACCGTCACACGCGCCCGTACCAACCACTTCCGCCGGGTCCTTCTCGAGATCACTCATGACCGCCCCTTCCGCCAACGACAACGCATTGAGCGTACGTCGCTAGATACGGCGTGCGAGCATCAGCTGGAGCAAAGGCCAGCTCTCGTCCCGTGCGACGAGCTCGAAGCCTGCCGCGGTGACCTGGTCGTCGTCGACCGGGTTCGACTCCAGGCCGTGCCGGAACACCTTCTTGACCACGAGGTTCCTGGGCGGGCGGAGGTCGGCCAGCATCAGCCGGCCGTCGGGCGCCAGTACCCGATAGGCCTCGGCCAGAGCCAGCGGCCGGTCGTCCGGCGTGACGTGGTGGAACGCCAGGCACGAGACCACGAGGTCGAACGACCCGTCGTCGAACGGCAACTCCTGCGCCCGAGCGACCCGGAACTCCGCGTCAGCGGCCACCCGCCGCTGCGCGAACCGCACCATCGTCGCGCTCGGGTCGATCCCGGTCACCCGGCCACCGGGCCGGACCGCGGCGGCCATCCGCCGCGCGAGGTACGCCGTACCGGTGCCGAGGTCGAGCACCCGCTCCCCCGGCCGGGCCCGGCTGTGCCGGACGATCCGGTCGTAGACCCGGGACCGCTGCCCGAGGAAGACAGCTCCCGCCGCGATGTCGTAGAGCCGTGCCTGGTGGATCACCACGTCGCTCATGAGGCGCCTCAGCTGTTCGTCCAGTCGAGAAGGGTGCCGGCGTCCCAGGTGTTGATGACGCGTTCCGGCGTGACGTCGCAGTCCTCGGCGCGTTCGCAGCCGTAGACCTGCCAGTCGAGCTGCCCGGGCGCGTGCGCGTCGGTGTCGATCGAGAACAGGCAACCCGTCTCGACCGCCAGTGACAGCAACCGTTTCGGCGGGTCCAGGCGCTCCGGGCGGGAGTTGATCTCCACCGCGGTCCCGAACTGGCGGCAGGCCTCGAACACCACCTCGGCGTCGAACTCCGACTCTGGCCGGGTGCCCCGGCCGCCGGTGATCAGCCGGCCGGTGCAGTGCCCGAGCACGTCGACATGCGGGTTCGCGATCGCCCGGACCATCCGCTCGGTCATCGGCTCGGACGGCATCCGGAGCTTCGAGTGCACACTCGCGACCACGACGTCCAGCCGGGCCAGGATCTCCGAGTCGCAGTCGAGCGTGCCGTCCTCCTTGATGTCGACCTCGATTCCGTTCAAGATCGTGAACCCGTCCAGCTCGTCCTGCAGCTTCTTGTTGAGCTCGGCAACGACCTCGAGCTGCTGCAGGCGGCGTTCGCGGGACAGGCCGTTGGCGACGGTGAGCCGCGCCGAGTGGTCGGTGAGCGCGACGTACGTGTGCCCGAGCCGGTGCGCCGTACGCGCCATCTCCTCGATCGGGCTACCGCCGTCGGACCACTCCGAGTGCAGGTGCAGGTCGGCCTTCAGCTCGGACCGCAGCTGTTGGCCGGCGGTGGTCAGCGCGCCGGCCGCCTCCTCCAGTTTCACCAGGTACGACGGGGTCGCGCCGTCCATCGCCTCGACGATCACGGCCTCGGTCTTCGGGCCGATCCCGGGCAGCTCGGTCAATGTCCCGGCCCGGCGCCGCGCCCGTACCTCGGTCGGCGGCAGCGCGGCGATCGTGTCCGCGGCCCGCCGGTACGCCTTCACCCGGTGCGTCGGCTGCCGGTCCCGCTCGAGGTAGTACCCGATCGCCCGCAGTGCGGCGATGGCATGGTCGACGCCCGCCTTGTCCGTCATACAGCCCATCATTGCAGCGCGGGCTATGGTCTGGGGGTGGCGACGAAGGCGCATCTGGCGCGCGCGGACCGGCTGCAGCTGGCCACCGGGGCGCTGGCGACCGCGGCGATGGCGGCGATGGACGCGAAGCTGCCGTGGTTCGGGAAGCTGTCGGCGCAGGACCGGTCCTGGATCGGGCTGGTCGCGCAGTCCGGGATCTCCGCGTTCGTCGACTGGTTCCGCGACCCCGAGGCGCACTCGTCGATGCCGACCCGGATCTTCGGGTCCGCGCCGCGCGAGTTCACCCGGGTGATCTCGCTGCACCAGACCGTCGACCTGGTCCGCACCACGATCGAGACCATCGAGAACACCATCGGCACGCTGCTCCCGCCGGCCGACGTGCCGATCGTGCACGAGGCGATCCAGCGGTACGCCCGCGAGGTCGCGTTCGCCGCCGCCACGGTGTACGCGCAGGCCGCCGAGATGCGCGGCGCCTGGGACGCCCGGCTGGAGGCGCTGCTGGTCGACTCGGTGATCCGGGGCGAGACCGACGAATCGGTCCGCTCCCGCGCCTCCGCCCTCGGCTGGACCGGCGGCATCGGTACGACGGGTTCGGCCGAGGTCGCCGTCGTCGTCGGACGGGCACCCGCCGCGGAGACACCGCCGCCCGCGAACGGCGGCTCGAACGTCGTGGACATGGTCCGGCACGCGGCCCGCGAAGCGGGTGCCGACGCACTGTGCGCGGTCCAGGGCGACCGGCTGGTGGTGGTCCTCGGCGGTGCCGGCAAACCTGTGGAGATCGTACAAAAGCTCGCCCGCTGGTTCGGGCCCGGGCCGATCGTCGTCGGGCCGGTCGTGAAGGACCTGATGGCGGCCGTGACCTCGGCCCGGGCGGCGGTCGCCGGGCTCCGCGCGGTCGCTGCCTGGCCGGATGCGCCGCGGCCGGTGCAGGCCGACGAACTGCTCCCGGAACGGTCACTCTCCGGAGACGGCCACGCCCGCCGGCAGCTCGCGAACGAGGTCTACGCCCCGCTCACCGCGGGCGACGGAGCGCTCCTCGACACGGTCTCGGCGTACCTGGACTCGGGCGGCTCGATCGAGGCGACGGGCCGGGCGCTGTTCGTGCACGCCAACACCGTCCGGTACCGGCTGAAGCGTGTGGCGGACCTCACGGGCTACAACCCGCTGAATCCCCGCGACAGTTTCACGTTGCGTGTCGCACTGACGTTGGGCCGCCTGCTCAATCCCGAGGCGAACAACCCCGCTTTGTAGGATCTCCACAAAAGCAGCCCGGTAGAATTCGTGCTCGCCGTGCGGCTCGGCGAGGGCCCGGCTGAGGGAGAGTGGTCACGTGCTCGTCATCGTCGCGCCCGGTCAGGGCGCCCAGACCCCCGGATTCCTCGAGCCGTGGCTGGCGGATCCCGTGTTCGAGAGCCGGCTGAACTGGCTCTCCGCGGTCGCCGGCCTCGACCTCGCCCACTACGGCACCGAAGCCGACGCGGACACGATCCGGGACACCGCGATCGCGCAGCCGCTGCTGGTCGCGTCCGGCATGCTGGCCGCGCTGGCGGTGTTCCCGCACCCGGGGGACGCGTTCGCCAAGGTCGGCGCGGTCGCCGGGCACAGTGTCGGCGAGCTCGCCGCCGCGGCCGGGACCGGCGTACTGACCGCCGAGCAGGCGATGGTGCTGGTCCGCGAGCGCGGCAAGGCGATGGCCGCCGCGGCGGCGCTCACCCCGACCTCGATGACCGCGGTCCTCGGCGGCGACCGGGACGAGGTGCTGGCCAAGCTCGCCGAGCACGGGCTGACCCCCGCGAACGACAACGGCCCGGGGCAGATCGTTGCCGCGGGCACCGTCGACGAGCTCGCCGCGCTGGCCGCGGACCCGCCGGCGAAGGCGCGGCTGATCCCGCTGTCGGTGGCCGGCGCGTTCCACACCAGGCACATGGAGCCCGCGGTCCAGACGCTAGCGAAGTACGCGACCGCGATCAGCACCCACGACCCGCGGACCCGGCTCATCTCGAACCGCGACGGTCACGTCGTGCACGACGGCCAGGACGTCCTGCAGCGGCTCGTCACCCAGGTCAACGCGCCGGTCCGCTGGGACCTCTGCATGCAGACCATGTCCGACCTCGAGGTCACCGGCATCCTGGAGCTGCCGCCGGCGGGCACGCTGACCGGTATCGCCCGGCGAGCGCTCAAGGGTGTCGAGACGTTCGCACTGAAAACGCCGGACCAGCTCGACGACGCCCGCGCGTTCGTCGAGAAGCACGGCAGCCCGTCCGAGATCGACGCCTCCCCCACCTGGCGGCTGCTGGTCGCCCCGATCAAGGGCACCTTCACCCGCGCCGCGCAGACCCGCCGGGAGACCGGCGACACGGTCGAGGCCGGCGAGGCGGTGGCGAAGGTGGCGAGCCTGCGCGACGAGGTCGAGGTAACCGCGCCGCACGGCGGCATCGTGGTCGAGTGGCTCGCCGAGGAAGGCGACCCCGTCGCCCCCGGCCAGCCCTTGGTCCGCCTGCACCCGGCGAGCACCTCATGATCACTCCGTCGACCGGGGCGACCTACGCCGGGATCCTCGGGATCGGGTCGTATCGGCCGCGGCGGGTCGTGCCGAACGCCGAGATCCTCGAGCAGATCGACTCCAGCGACGAGTGGATCCAGACCCGGTCCGGGATCAAGGAACGCCGCTGGGCGAGCGACGACGAGACCGTGCTGACGATGGCGGTGAACGCGGCCAAGGACGCGCTCGCGGAGTCCGGCGTCGACCCGGCCGAGATCGGCTGCGTGATCGTCGCGACCGTCACGCACCTGTACCAGACGCCGGCGATCGCGACCCAGGTCGCCGTCGGCGTGGGCGCTCCGACCGCGGCAGCGTTCGACATCTCCGCCGCCTGCGCGGGCTTCTGCTACGGCGTCGCGATGGCGAACGACCTGGTCCGCGGCGGCAGCGCGAAGTACGTGCTCGCGATCGGCGTCGAGCGGTTGAGCGACATCACCGACCGGACGGACCGCAGTACGGCGTTCATCTTCGCCGACGGCGCCGGGGCCGCGGTCGTCGGACCGGCCGACGAGCCGGGGATCGGGCCGGTCGTCTGGGGCTCGGACGGGACCCAGCACCAGGTGATCAGCCAGAAAGAGTCGTGGCAGGAGGTGTTCGGCAGCTACAACTGGCCGCACCTGACGATGGACGGCAACCCGGTGTTCCGCTGGGCGTCGTTCGAGATGGCCAAGACCGCCCAGCAGGCGCTGGACGTGGCCGGCGTGAAGGCCGAGCAGCTCGACCTGTTCGTGCCGCACCAGGCGAACATGCGGATCACCGACGCGATGCGCCGGGCGCTCAAACTGCCCGAGCACGTCAAGGTCGCCCGCGACATCGAACGCCAGGGCAACACGTCCGCGGCGTCGATCCCGCTGGCGATCACCGCGATGCGCGAGAGCGGCGAGGCACACAGCGGGGACCTCGCGCTGATCATCGGGTTCGGGGCCGGCCTCGTCTACGCCGCCCAGGTGATCCGGCTCCCGTAGTCCATAGTTGTCCGGGGCGGCTCAGGTGGCTGCTCCGGCAGTAAGTCAGCAGAAATCCGAAAGGGAAACCAAGAGATGGCCAGCACCGAAGAGATCCGTTCCAGCCTCGCCGAGATCGTGAACGAGATCGCCGGCATCCCGGTCGAGGACGTCCAGCTGGACAAGTCCTTCACCGACGACCTCGACGTCGACTCGCTCTCCATGGTGGAGGTCGTGGTGGCCGCCGAGGAGAAGTTCGACGTGAAGATCCCCGACGACGAGGTCAAGAACCTGAAGACCGTCGGCGACGCCGTCGCGTTCATCGAGCGCGCCCAGAACGGCTGACGTACGCCGTGCTGGCCGGTGCTCATCGGACCACACCTCCGGTGAGCACCACGCAGTACCCGCAGGTCCCCCGCAGTACCCACCCCTCGCTCCCAACCGCAGAACGTCCATGTGAAGGATGAGGTAACCATGTCGAAGACCCGAGTCGTCATCACTGGGCTCGGAGCCACGACCCCGCTCGGGGGCGACGTGGCCAGCTCCTGGGAAGGGCTGCTGGCCGGCCGCTCCGGCGCCCGGCGACTGACCGACGAGTGGGTGCAGAACCTGGCGGTGCAGATCGCGGCACCGGCCGCGGTCGAGCCGACCGAGGTCCTGGAGCGGGTCAAGGCCCGCCGCCTCGACCGTACGGCGCAGCTCGCCGTCGTGGCCGCCCGCCAGGCCTGGGCCGACTCCGGGCTGGAGGACTCCGGGCTCGACAAGGAGCGTCTCGGCGTCGCGGTCGCGTCCGGCATCGGCGGCCTGCACACCACGCTCGCGAACTACGATGCCCTGCAGTCCAACCCGCGCCGGGTGTCGCCGCTCGCGATCCCGATGCTGATGCCGAACTCGTCGGCGGCGTACGTGTCGCTGGAGCTCGGCGCGAAGGCCGGCGTACACACCCCGGTCTCGGCCTGCGCGTCCGGCAACGAGGCGATCTGGCTCGGCCTCGACCAGATCCGGCTCGGCCGCGCGGACGTGGTGGTCGCCGGTGGCGCCGAGGGCGCGATCATGGCGCTGCCGCTGGCCGCGTTCGGGATGATGCAGGCGCTCAGCAAGCGCAACGACGAGCCGGAGCGGGCGTCCCGTCCGTGGGACGTGGATCGCGACGGCTTCCTGCTCGGTGAGGGTGCCGGGATCCTGGTCCTGGAGTCGTACGAGCACGCGAAGGCGCGCGGCGCGAAGATCTACGCCGAGCTCGCCGGTGCCGGGATCTCGGCCGACGGGCACGACATCGCGCAGCCCGACCCGACCGGTTCCGGGGCCCGCCGGGCGATGCAGCGGGCGCTGGCCGAGGGCGACCTGACCCCGGCCGACATCGTGCACATCAACGCGCACGCCACCTCGACGCCGCAGGGTGACATCGCGGAGTCGCTGGCGATCCGGCAGGCCCTGGGCTCGCACGCCGACCACGCGGTCGCCACCGCTCCGAAGTCGATGATCGGCCACCTGCTCGGCGGCGCCGGCGCGGTCGAGTCGGTCGCCACCGTGCTCGCCCTGCACCACCGGGTGTCGCCGCCGACCATCAACGTCGACAAGCTCGACGACCAGATCGAGCTGGACGTGGCGACCGAGCAGCGCAAGCTGCCGGACGGCGACATCGCGGCCTTGAACAACTCCTTCGGCTTCGGCGGCCACAACGCCGCCATCGCCTTCAAGTCGGTCTAGCACGCCGTCCGCTGCCCGGCGAGAACCTCGCCGGGCAGCCCCGTAGTTCCTTCACACCCCGGAGGACCGCATGACCGCGACCGCACCGGCCAAGCCGGCGAAGCTGCCCCGCGAGCTCGATCCGCGGAACCCCGTCACCCGGCTGACCAACCTGCTCGACCCCGGCAGCCTCGAGCTGATCACGCCGGACGACCTGTCCGGGATGGTCGCCGCACGCGGCACGGTCGAGGGCGCGGCGGTCGTCGCGTTCTGCTCCGACGCCACCGTGATGGGTGGCGCGATGGGCGACGAAGGCTGTGACGTCGTGGTCACGGCGTACGAGGTCGCACGTGCGGAGCGGGTGCCGATCATCGGTCTCTGGCACTCCGGTGGCGCCCGCCTCGCCGAGGGCGTGCTGAGCCTGCACGCGGTCGGCAAGATCTTCTTCGCGATGACGCAGGCGTCCGGGAAGATCCCGCAGATCTCCGTCGTGCTCGGCCCGGCCGCCGGCGGCGCGGCGTACGGACCGGCGCTCACCGACATCGTCGTCCTCGGGCCTGAAGGCCGGATCTTCGTCACCGGGCCGGACGTGGTCCGCTCGGTGACCGGCGAGGACGTCGACATGCTCCGGCTCGGTGGACCCGAGCCGCACGGCCGGCGCTCCGGCGTCGTGCACATCACCACCGACACCGAGGCCGCCGCGCTCGACCAGGCCCGGCGGCTCACCGACCTGCTCGCGAACCAGGGCACGATCTCCCCGGACGTCCCGGACACCGACCTGGCCGGGTTCCTGCCCGAGTCGGCGAAACGCGCGTACGACGTGCATCCGCTGGTCGGCGGCGTCCTCGACGAGGGCTCACCCGTCGAGCTCCACCAGCGCTGGGCGCCGAACATCGTCACCACGCTCGGCCGGCTCGGCGGCCGGACGGTCGGCGTGATCGCGAACAACCCGCTCCGGCTCGGCGGCTGCCTGGATGCGCTGTCGGCCGAGAAGGCGTCCCGGTTCGTCCGGATGTGCGACGCGTTCGGCGTACCGCTGGTGGTCCTCGTCGACGTCCCCGGATATCTGCCGGGCGTCGGCCAGGAGTGGGACGGCGTCGTACGGCGCGGCGCGAAACTGCTGCACGCGTTCGCGGAGGCCGTCGTACCGCGGGTGACGCTGGTGACCCGGAAGACGTACGGCGGGGCGTACATCGCGATGAACGCGCGGTCGCTCGGCGCCACCCGGGTGTTCGCGTGGCCGCGTGCCGAGGTCGCCGTGATGGGCGCGGTGGCCGCGGTCCGGGTGCTGCACCGGCGCAAGCTCGCCGACGTGGACCCGGAACTCCGCCCGCAGGTCGAGGCCGAACTCGCCGCCGAACACGAGAAGATTGCCGGCGGCATCGATCGCGCCCGCGAGATCGGTGTCGTCGACGAGGTCGTGGAACCGGCTCGCACCCGGACGGCGCTGGCCGCCGCTCTCGCGAAGGCCGAGGCGAACGGTCCGGTGCGGGGTGCCCACGGCAACATCCCGCTCTAGCTCAAAGCCGAAGGGCGCGAACCCTGAGGTTCGCGCCCTTCACGTGGTGCGGCCGCTGTTGTTCACAACCACCGGGGGTGTCCCGACACCCGGTGGCCCAGCGGCCACGGCCCCTCCCACCCTTGTGCAACGTCTGATGCTCAGTCTCATCGAAAAGTTCGGGAAAAGCTCCGCACTTCACGGCTTTCTTCAGAAGTTCTCAGGATCTGCTCAGACGACCTGGTGCAGCCAGCGGACGGGGGCGCCGTCGCCGGCGTACCGGAAGGGCTCGAGTTCGTCGTCCCACGGGCGGCCGAGCAGGCGCTCGACCTCCTCAGTCAGATCCGCCTCGCCGGCCGCGGCCTTCAGCATCGCCGCCTTCAGTCGCTCCTCGGGGACCATGATGTCGCCGTGGACGCCGGTGGTCGCGTGGAAGATGCCGAGTTCGGGCGTGAACGAGTACCGCTCGCCCTCGACGCCGTTGCTCGGCTCCTCGGTGACCTCGAACCGCAGCTTCTGCCAGCCGCGCAGGGCGGATGCCAGCTTGGCCGCGGTACCGGCCTCGGCCTGCCAGGACAGCTCGGCCCGGTACGTGCCCTGGGCCGCTGGTTGCGGCGTCCAGTCCAGTTTCACGGGCACGCCAAGGATGCCGCCCGCGGCCCACTCGACATGCGGGCACAACGCTGACGGCACCGTGTGGACGTACAGAACGCCACGAGTCGTCGCCACCGGGACCTCCTGTGCTCGAGGGGCGCCTTCCCCAGCGTTCTCGAAGCAGCTCGTCGATCGTCGGTGCTTGGTTGATCTTCAGTCTCTCAGGGCATCACAAGACGACCCGCGAAACTCTCGTACATCTTGCACCACCACCCCCCTGAACACCAGTAACCTCGCCGTGTCAACCACATCACGGTCGTGTCGCGCAACCCGTCGCGGGCGGGGCCGGTCACGGGAAGCGGGAGGCGAGGGCGATGCAGGCGCCGGCCGCGGCGAGCGTGAAGAGCATCGCGATTCCGGCATACCGGGCGGTGACCTCCTTGTCGACCTCGTCGTACCCGACCGAGGAGCCGATGTCCTTGTAGACGTCCTTCAGCTCGCCCGCGGACTCCGCGGTGTACGCCTCGCCGCCGCTGATCTCGGCGATGCTGCGCAGCTCCGCGCGGTCCGGTGGGACCCGCTGCCGGATGCCGTCCATCTCGATGAACCCGGAGTCGGTGCCGAAGCAGATCGTGTACACCGGGGTGTTCTTCGCCTTCGCCGCCTGCGCGCCCTCCTGGGCGGTCCGGCCGACGGTGCGCTTGCCGTCCGACAGCATCACGATCCGGGCCGGCGCCGGGTCGTTCGGGTGCGCCGGGTCCGGCGGCACCTGGGTGAGCGCCTGCAGCGAGGTGAAGATGCCCTCACCGGTCGCGGTCGACTCGGCCAGCTCGAGCCCGTCGATCGAGCGGTCCACAGTGGCCCGGTCGGTGGTCGGCGGCACGATGATCGACGCCGTACCGGCGAAGTTCACCAGCGCCACGTTGAACTTCGGCGGCAGGTTGTTGACGAACTCCTTCGCCGACTCCTTCGCCGCTTCGAGCCGGTTCGGCTCGATGTCGGTGGCCATCATCGACAGCGAGACGTCGATCGCGACCACGATCGTGGCCCGCTCGCGCGGCACCTTCACCTTGGTCTTCGGCTGCGCGAACGCCAGGATGCAGGTCATCGCGGCCAGCAGCGCCAGCCCGACGGCCAGGTGCCGGCGCCACTGCGGACGCCGCGGCGCGACCCGGTCGAGCAGCGCGATGTTGGTGAACCGCAGCGCGTACTGCGAGCGGCGGTGCTGGAGGAAGAGGTACCCCGCGAGGATCAGCGGGATCAGGATCAGGAACCACAGTCTGGCCGGAGACAGGAACTCCATCAGCGAGCCACTCCCTTCGGCGGTTGGTGCAGGCGGGGCGCCACCCGCCGGTAGGCGAGCACGAACCGCACGGTGTCCGCGACCCAGTCACGGTCGGTGCGCAGCACGAGATGTCCGGCACCTACCCTACGCAGGGCGGCCCGGGTTCGTTCCCGCTGTGCGAGGGCAGCAACCTCGAACGCCTCCCGGATCTTGCGCCGCCGGGTGTCGATCTCGCGAACCTCGCCGGTCTCCGGGTCACCGATCGTGACGACGCCGATGTTCGGCAGCTCGAGCTCGCGCGGGTCGACGATCTCGACCGCGAGCACCTGGTGCTGGGCGGTCAGCTTGCGCATCGCCCGCTCCCAGGACGGCTCGACCTGGCTGGCCACCTCGCCGTCCTGCGGGGTCAGGAAGTCGGACACGATCACCCGCAGCCCACGTTTGCGCTGCGTGCGCGCCATCGACTCCAGCGCCGCGGCCAGATCGCTGCGGCGCGCCTCCTCGTCGCCGGTGACCTGCTCGGCGAGCAGCGCCCGCAGCAGCCCGTACAGCGCCAGCCTCCCGGAACGGGCCGGCCAGCGGCGGAGCGCCGAGTCGCGCAGCATCAGGCCGCCGAACCGGTCGCCCAGCCGATGGGTCAGGAACCCGACGGTGGCGACCGCGGCCACGGCGAGCTCGCGCTTCTCGAGTCGCGACGTACCGAAGTCCATCGAGGCGGACAGGTCGACCAGCGCCCAGGTCTCCAGCTCGCGGTCGGCGATCAGGTCCCGGACGTGCGGGATCGTCGTACGCGCGGTGACCGCCCAGTCCATCCGGCGGACGTCGTCGCCGACCTGGTACTCGCGGGCCTCGGCCAGCTCGGTGCCGGGACCGGGTAGCAGCCCGAGGTGCTCGCCGTGCAGGTAGCCCTCGAGCCGCCGGACGACGGTCAGCTCGAGCCGCCGCAGCGCACGCTCAGGAGCGAGCTGCGAGATCGTCATCGCAGCTCGTGGATCGGGGCGGTTGGGCACTAGACGAACTCCGGGCGGCCCTGGCCGTCGTTGCCGTCGCGCCAGACCGGCTGCGGCGGTGGGACGGTGGCGAGGATCCGCTCGATCACGGCCCGCGGGTCGATGTTGTCCGCGACCGCGTCGAAGGTGAGGCCGAGCCGGTGGCCCATCACGTCCAGCGCGACGGTCTGGACGTCGCTCGGCAGCAGGTAGTCGCGGCCGTGGATCAGCGCCAGTGCCCGGCCGGCCGCGATCAGGCCGAGGGTCGCCCGCGGGCTGACGCCGAGCTCGATGATCGGCTCCAGGTCCGGCAGGTGGAAGTCGGTCGGCGTGCGGGTCGCCATCACCAGCCGGACGGCGTACTCCGCGACCAGGTTGTGCACGAACACCTGCTCGGCGGACCGCTGCAGCTCGAGGATCGTCTCCGGCTTCAGCACCTGCCGCGGCGCCGGCGGGTCGACGCTCATCCGGCGGAGGATCTCGAACTCCTCGTGGCCACGCGGATGCGGTACGTCGATCTTCACCAGGAACCGGTCGCGCTGCGCCTCGGGCAGCGGGTAGACGCCCTCGGACTCGATCGGGTTCTGGGTGGCGATCACGATGAACGGCTTCGGCATCGGGAAGGTCTGGCCGCCGATCGACACCTGCTGCTCGGCCATCAGCTCGAGCATCGCGGACTGCACCTTGGCCGGCGCCCGGTTGATCTCGTCGGCGAGCACGAAGTTCACGAACGTCGGGCCGAGCTCGATGTCGAAGGCCTCCCGGGTCTGCCGGTAGATCCGGGTGCCGACGATGTCGGACGGGACCAGGTCCGGGGTGAACTGGATCCGGGCGAAGCTACCGCCGACCACGCTGGCGAACGTCCGGACGGCGAGCGTCTTGGCGACACCCGGCACACCCTCGAGCAGGCAGTGGCCCTTGGCCAGCAACGACACCATCAGGGTCTCGACCATGTGCTCCTGGCCGACGATCACCCGCTTGACCTCGCCGACGGCCTCGCCGATCAGCCGGGACTGCTGGGCCACCGTTCCCGCCGGCACCGTGGTTTCGGTCATGCCTGTCCTTCCGGGGCTCGTACCCGAGCCTTGTCATTCCCCACTCGCAACTCGGCCATTCCATCAGATCACCGGGGCCAGCGCCTCCGGCGCCCCGTCCCATCCTGCCCCTGGACCCAAATCCCCGCACCTTGTGCACGACGTCCGTACGCCCGGCGCCACGGCGTACGGACGTCGTGCCCAAAGTGCGCTGGACAGGAGCGGCGGCGACAGTGCTACCAGGGATGTGGTGGGATTGGGGTGATGACCGCGACCGAATCCCAGCCTGAGGTGCAGCCTGACGACCGGCCTGCGCTGGAGATTCCGGACGCCCTGCCGCTGCAGCCCGAGGACCCGCCGCGGGTCGGCGAGTTCTGGCTCCGCGGGCGGCTCGGGGCGAACGCTGCCGGATTCCTGTACACCGCCGCCACCGAGGACGGCCGGGACGCGATCGTCGCGATGATGACCGAGGGTTCGGCCGACGACGCGGCCGCCCGGGAGCGGTTCGTGCACGCGGTCGACGAGCTGCCGGCGGACGCCGTGCTGGCGCACAACGACTCCGACGACGACGATCTCGCGCTCTGGGCGGCGTTCGGGCCGATCCGGGCCGACGACGGGTCGAGCGCGGCGTCCGACGAGCGGCTGCTCGCCGAACGCCGCGGTGAGGACGTGCTGTCCGCGGTCCTGATGGACCGGATCCCGCAGCCCGGGAAGCTCCGCGGACCGGACTTCCGGCACTACTGGGAGAACCGGCGGCGCCCCGGCCTGTTCCGGATCTGGCCGCTGCCCTGGCCGAACGCCCTGCGCCCGGCGTCGCGCTGGGCGCTGGCCTTCGCGTTGCTGACGATGGCGCTGATCATGGCGCTCGCGGTCTTCCTGGCGTGGCTGCTGTTCCGGCACGCCGCGCCGCTGGAGCCGGAACCCGTGATCCCGACCCCGACCGGGACCACCACGGTCACCGTCACGCCGACGACGCCGCCGCCCGGCACCGGCTCGGTCTCGCCGACCACCGGTCCGTCGCCCTCGGTGACGCCGACCACGGGCATCCCGACGCCGGCGCCGACCGGGTCACCCGGCTCGGCGAGCACTCCCGGGTCGAAGCTCTAGGGCATGTCTCCTGATCCCACGTCGTAGCGAGGAGGTGCTCGGTGCGGCGAGGTGCCGTGCCGAGTGCCCCGCAGTAGGCGTGGGATCAGGAGACATGCCCTAGGGATCTGCTGCGGAGGTTGATCAGGCCGAGCAGGCTGATCACCGCCCAGCTGCCTTCGAGCAGCAGGAAGCCCCAGGAGAGCTGGACGGCCGCGATCGTTGCCAGCACCCCCGATCCGAGCAGGTTCAGCAGCTGGTAGGTGACTGTCCGCTGCTGCAGGCGTCCGGCCTGGGCAGCGGCGAAGGCGATCAGAATGGTGACCGCACCAACGATTTCGAGGACATCGAGCGCGTGCATGAGGACGGCCCCCTCCGTTGAGGGCTGGGCGTCGTCTTGTCCGACCGGGTACGGCGCCGCTCGTCCGGGGAGCTGCTGGACCGCGAACTCCTACTCCGAGGATAGCAAGCGGCCCAGCTCCTGGTCCTTCCAGAGCCGCTCGGGAACCGGCTGCCGGACCAGCGCGGCGTCGGCGCGGATCTCGGCCGGGGACGCCGCGGTGATGAGTACCGAGGTGACCGCGGGATGCCTGCCCGGGAACGCGAGCGCGGCTTGCGGCAGCGAGACGCCGTACCGCTCGCAGACTGCCGAGATCCGGCGGGCTCGCACGGTCTCGGGCTGCAGAACGAGCGCGCCGGCAACGAGTACGGAGACGCCGCGGGCGAGGCAGGTGTCGAGGAGCGGCTTGGCCTGCTGGTCGATCAACGAGTAGCGATCGGTGAGCAGCACGCAGTCCAGCTCCACGTTCCGCACGGTTTGCTCAAGCCCTGCCCAGTCCCCGCCCACCACCCCAACTGCCCGCACAAGCCCGTCGCGCCGCAACTGCCCCAGCACGTCGAACACCTTGCCCGGAATCCCGCCCGACGCTCGTTCCTCGGGTGTGCTGTGGGGTGCGTGCTCCGGCTGCGGGGCCTGTTGAGCGAAGGCGACGTCGATCGCAAGACCCAGGCGCTCGGCGCTCTTCCGGATCGACTCCTCCGGGTCCTCCCCCAGCACCCTCGTCGACACCAGGAGCTCACCCCGCGGCCGCCGCTGCAGCGCCGTACCGAGCCGTCGCTCGGACTCGCCGTACGCGGGTGACGTGTCGAAGAACCGGATCCCCGCCTGGTACGCCGCGTCGACCGTCGCGAGCGCCGTCTGCTCGTCCGGCTCGCCGAGGTGCGAACCGCCGAGCCCGAAACGTGGCGGCCGGAACCGGACCGTGGAACGCGGGGCAAGCAACTGGCTGGGTACGGCCATCGCACTCACCTCCGCCGGTCGGGTACCTCCAGGATCAGGGCTCGGCGAACTCTTCGCATCTCGAATCCGGGATCTCAGCGCCCGGAGCGGTACAGCGCGTCCACCTCCGCATCCGTCAGGGCCCGGTCGTACAGGTGGACCTGGTCGACCGTCCCGTCCAGGAAGTCGACCTGGCTCCCGCCGAACTTGGCGCGCCCGACGACCGTGTTCCCGGTCGACCCGGAATCCAGCGAGCAGGCGGACTTGGTCGCCACGAGCTGACCGTCGACGTACAGCTTCAGCTCCCCCTTCACCACGTCCCGTACGCCGGTCACGTGGTACCACTGCCCCGGATTCGGCTTGGTCGGGGCGAGCGCGCGGATTCCGGGGAAGCTCATCGCGAACCGCTGGTCCTGCCCGGAGTACTGCAGGAAGAACGCACTGTCGCGATCGCCGTCCTGGCTGACGAACGTCTGGAACGCACCGTCCACCTTGTTCAGCTTCACCCAGGCGCTGGCCGTGTAGTTCTTCGTGGTGTCGAGCAGCGCCGCTCCGGTGTCGACGTACTGACCGGCGCCGTTCAGCACCACGCCTTGGCCGTTCTTGCCTTCGCCGTAGACCGCGCCCTGCTCGAGCGTCGCATCGTTGTTGCCTACGGCATCCTCCCCGGAGCCGTCGAGCGGATAGAAGTGGATGCCGTCGGCACCGGGCGTCCCTGGCCCGGGATCCGGCACGCCGGCGCCGCTGCCGTCAGCATTGTCGACAATCTGCTTGTTGATTGTCCGCACCTGGGCGAAGTCCATCTTCGGCACCCGGCGGTCGTAGGTGAAGAAGCCGTTCAGCTCCCCCTCGACGTCGGTGATCTGCGTGTAGACCGATCCGCTGATCCCGCACTGCTGCGCGGATCTGAGCACGTTCGCCTGGTTCTCGACGTACTTGCGGGTGAGCGTCGCCGAATCCGGCTCCATCTCGTACGCCGACCCGTCGCCGAACCACATGTGATCCGGGACCTTGAGCCCGAACCCGCCGTGCTCGCCGTCCACCGCGGCCCGGTCCGCCGTCGGCGTCGTCGTCGCCGGGCCGAGGTACGCGTGGTAGTCGATGATGTTGCCGCGGCCCGAGTCGCCGTGCGAGTTGCAGCAGTTCACGCCGCTGTGCGCGTCGACGAGCCGGGACGGGTCCTGCGCCGCGACCGAGTCCGCGACCTGGCCGGTCTCGGTCCGGTCCCATTCGCCCCAGCCCTCGTTGAAAGGCACCCAGACCGTGATCGAGGTGAAGCTCTTGTGCTCCTCGACCATCTCGTGCAGCTCGGACTTCCACTGGGTACGCCAGGGCTCGGGCATCGCGTCGGTCTTCGAGGCCGGCATGTCCTGCCAGACCATCAGCCCGAGCTTGTCGGCCCAGTAGTACCAGCGGTCCGGCTCGACCTTGATGTGCTTGCGGACGGTGTTGAACCCGAGCCGCTTGTGCTGCTCGAGGTCGAAGCGCAGTGCGGCGTCGGTCGGAGCGGTGTTCAGCCCATCCGGCCAGAACCCCTGGTCGAGGGTGGCCAGGTTGAACAGGATCTTGCCGTTCAGCGCCATCCGGAGCTTGCCGTCGGCCCCCTTCTGCAGGCCGACCTGGCGCATCCCGGCGTACGACCCGACCTGGTCGACGACCTTGCCGCGGTCGATCAGCCGGACCTTCAGGTCGTACAGGAACGGATGGTCCGGCGACCAGGTCTTCGGGTTCGGGATCCGGAGCTGGAGCTCGGTGCTCGCCGGACCTGTCGTCTTGCCGACAATCCGATTGTTGTCGTACGCCGTCACCTCGACGTCGAGGCCGCCGGGGCCGGTCGTCTCTGCCTTCACCTTGAGTGTCTGGTCCGGCAGGTCCGGGGTGGTCTGCAAGCGGCTGATCGAGGCGGTGCTGACCGGCTCCATCCAGACCGTCCGCCAGATGCCGGAGCTGCCCTGGTAGAAGATGCCGTGGTCGCTGACCTCGCGCTGCTTGCCGATCGGCTGGTACGTCTCGTCGGTCAGGTCCTCGGCCCAGACGATCAACTCCTGCGGACCCTTCGCGTGCAGGGCGCTGGTGACGTCGATGTCGAAGCCGTCGTACCCGCCGCGGTGCGTGGCGACCTGAACGCCGTTCACCCACACCTTCGCGTCGTAGTCGACCGCGCCGAAGTGCAGCAGAAGCTGCTTGCCCTTCCAGCCGGCCGGGACGTCGAACGTACGGCGGTACCACATCCGGTCCTCGTGCTTCTGGAGGCCGGACAGCGCGGACTCGATCGGGTACGGGACGAGGACCTTCTCCTGGAGCGTGCGACCGATGGGTGGGGCCTCGTTCGGCGCCGCGGCGGACCACTCCCAGAGGCCGTTGAGGTTGCGCCAGTCGGGGCGGGTCAGCTGGGGCCGCGGGTACTCAGGGAGCGCGTTCGTGGGCGAGACGTCCGCGGTCCAGGGCGTGGTGAGCGGCGGGGTGCCGACATGCCAGTCCGGTGTCGCCTGGGCCGACGGGACGAGGAGCGCCGACGCGACGAGGGCTGCTGCGGTGAGGATCTTGAGCATGGGCAGGGTCCTTTCGGGGCGGGAAAGGGCACCTTTATGACAGCGCTCTCACCACAAAAGCGCAAGGGCTCGCGCATGATCAAACATTGACGCAGACCGGGGTGGAGGTGCTGAAGTCACTCGTCTGCGTCAACGTGCCGTCGGCCTGGTCGACCGCGAACGTGGTGACGTTGTTCGACTTCTGGTTCGCGACGAACAGCAAGGTGCCGGTCGGATCGAGCGCCGCGTGCCGTGGCCAGTCGCCGCCGCAGCTCGGCGTACCGACCAGTTCGAGGTCGGCGCCCGCGACGCGGAAGATCGCGACGCTGTTGTGGCCCCGGTTCGTCACGTAGACGAAGCGGCCGTCGGCGGACGTCAGGATCTCGCCCGGGTAGTTCTGCGGCCCGGTGGGCGCGGCCGGCCGCGTCGCGAGCGGGGCGAGTACGCCGTCGTCGTACCCGCAGATCGTCACGGTGCTGTCGAGCTCGTCGGCGACGTAGGCGTACCTGCCTCGGACGACGAGATGCCGCGGACCGGCACCGGCCTTGAGTTTCGCCTGGCGCTTCAAGCTGAGCTTGCCGGCGGCGAGCGTGTACGTGTAGATCGAGTCGGTGCCGAGGTCGACGGCGAGCACGTATTCGCCGGCCTGGACAACCTGGTGGGCGTGCGGTTCGGCTCCCTCGTGCTCGACCAGGTCGGTTTGTTGCCCGAGGCTCCCGTCCGGGTTGATCGAGTGGACGGCGATGTCGCCGGATCCGTAGTTCGCGCTGAGCAGATGGCCGTCGATCTTGGCGAGGTGGCAGGGCCCGGATCCCTTGTTGGGTTGACGATTGAGCACCTTCGGCGTCGCGGAGACGTCGATCGCGGTGACCCCGCCGGCATCCTGCTCGTCGACGGCGTACAGGAGGTTCCCGTCCCGGATGACGAACGACGGATCCGGTACGCCGGCGACCGTCCCGGCCCTGGTGATCCTGCCGCGGCTGTCGTACGTCGCGATGCCGACGCCGTCGCCGTACGTCCCGAGATACATCGTGCCGCCGGCGGTTCGCGGCCGGAGAGCGTGATACGTGGGGACGACGGCCGCGGTGAAGGCGAGGAAGGCCCGGCGGCTGACGGTCATGCCGCCACCGGGACGCTGATCGACGAGGGATCGCCGGCCGGCGAACTGAAGGTCACCGTCGACCCGATCACGCTCCGCCCGAGGTACCGCGGATCCACGGTGTCCACCACGAGCACGAGGTGGTGCCCGGCCGGGACCTCCCAACTCGTCGCCTCGAGTTGTACGTCGACCGCGACCGCCTTCCCCGGCGTTGCCCCGCGCAACGTATACGGCTTGTGCGACATCAACGACCCGACACCGAGCGCGTCGACGTCGTACAGATACGCGAACAACGAGGTAGAGGCCGCCGACGGGCGGACAGTGACATGCAGCTTCGCCGCACCGTTCACCACAGCCGCCTTGGCGAACGCCGGGCCGGACCACATGCCCGCGAACGACCGGTCCACCAGCGGCGTCGCAACCCCTGTGGGGATTGTCAACAATCCTTGCAACGCACCGGAAACCAACGCGACCCCGCTGTCCGCCACCGTCGGCACCCCGGCCCCGATCGCCCGGCTCCACCCGGTCGACTCCTGGCCCTGCAGCGCCCCCGCCTTGGTCAGGTACGACGTACGCTCCTGCCCGACGGCCTCCCAGCTCGGGTACCCGCGCCACACGCCGCGCTGCGACTTGAGCTGCACCGGCGCTTCCCGGTCAGCCCCGTTGTCCGCGCCGGTCAAGTAGTGCCGCAGCCAGCCGGCGAGCTCGTCCCAGGTCTCGTTCGGCAGCCCGACAGCGCCGGTCGCCTCCGGCGTGGCGTGATCGCCGTGCGCCAGCAGCAACCGCTTCGGCCCGGTCAGCCGGGTGAAGAAGTCCGTGTACTGCGAGGGCGGGAAGATCGAGTCCTCGAACGCGTTCGCCAGGAAGATCGCCGGCTTGTTGGCATTCAGATTGTCGACCATCGTCGCCGCCGACCGCACCGGCGACAACTGCTTCGCCTCCGCGATCGCGCCGTCGAAGTCGCCGCTGACGAACTTCGACTGCAGCGATGCCATCTCCGGCCCGGGCCGCCCGGTCACGTTGCCCAGGGCAAGCAGACCGGCCACTGCCTGCAGCGCGACCGTGTCGTTCGGGTCCAGCGACCGGATCAGGTCCGCCCAGCCGCTGAGCGCCCCGACTGCCTTGATCCGCGGGTCCTTCGCGGCCGCGAGCAGCGCCGTACCGGCGCCGTACGAGATCCCCACCGCCGCGACCCGACTCGTGTCGGCGGGCGTGTGCTGCCCGGCCCAGTCGATCACCTTGCTGACATCCGCGACGGTCGGCGGCCCGGCGATGTCGATCCCGCCGCCGGTGTCCCAGAACCCGCGGCTCGAGTACGAGATCACCTGGAACCCGGCCGTCGCGAGCTTCGCGCCCTGACCGACGTACTCCGCGTTCGGCAGGCCCCAGCTCGACGGCATCACCACGAGCGGGAACGGGCCGTCCCCCTGCCCGGTCGGCGTCAGCACGGCGGCACCGATCTCGATCCCGTCGGCCCCGGGGATCCGCTGGTACGACGTACTGAAGCCGGCCGTGACCTGACTCGCCTCCGCCCGTGGGCCGATCGTGATCAGCGTCAGGGCGACTGCGAGGGCGGCAGCAAGTCTGCGCACGAGATACCTCCGGCATCGGGAACTACCGGAGGGTAACCAAAAAGCTACCGCTCTGTCACTACCTCGGCACGGTGAGTGCGGGATCCACCCCGGTCGCCTCGACCGACCAGGCCCACAACCGTTGCGCCAGCTCCGGGTCCTGCGCCGTACGCGACGGCAGCACGACCTTCGGCGTGCCGCGGTACTCGAAGAAGGCGGGCCCGACGAACGACCCCGGACGCAGGTCCGCGTACGTCGCGGCGTACAGACTCGGCCACGCACCGGCCGCAGCGGACTGCGCGACCAGCCGCGTGGCGGCGCGCCACAGCTGCGCCTGCAAGGCACGGCCCGCAAGCTCCGGCCCAGCGGCCTGCAAGTGCGTCGAGGCGTAACCGGGATGCGCGCCGACGCTCAGCAGCTGAGCACCGGCCGCCCGTGCGCGACGGTCGAGCTCGAGCATGAACAGCAGGTTCGCGAGCTTCGACCGGCTGTACGCTTCCCACTTCCGGTAGCTGTCCGCGGGCCGGCGCAGGTCGTCCTCGCTGACGCCACGGACGCCCTTGTGCATGAACGAGCTGACCGTGACGACCCGGCTGCCTTTGAGCAGCACCGGCAGCAGCCTGCCGGTCAGCGCGAAGTGACCGAGATGATTCGTCCCCAGCTGCAGCTCGAACCCGTCGACAGTCTGCCGGTACGGCGGCGCCATCACGCCGGCGTTGTTGATCAGCAGCTCCAGCCGGTCGTACGTCGCGAGGACCTCGTCCGCGGCGCGCTGCACACTCGCCAGATCGGCCAGGTCCAACTCGAGCACCGTCGGCGCCCGGCCACCCTCCTGGGTCAGCCGCTCCGCCGCCCGCGCCGCCTTCTCCGGGTTGCGCGCGGCAACGATCACGTCGGCGCCGTGCCTGAGCAGTTCCAGCGCGGTCTCGTACCCGATCCCGCTGGTCGCGCCGGTCACCAGCGCCCGCCGTCCGGTGAGGTCGGGAATGTCCGCCGTACTCCAGGTCATGCGCCCACAGTAGTGGTGCGGGCGCACGACCTGGCCGGCATCAGAGGATCTTGCGTGCCTTGAACGCGTCGGTCACCGTCTGCGCGGCGGCCTTGCCGTACAGCAGCCGGGCAGCCTGCACGGTGTCCTGCGCCGCACTCGCGAACGAGGTGTCCGGGTCATAGAAGAACGTCGCCTCGAGGATCAGCTTGTCCGCCTTCGCCCGGCCGAGCGACTGCTGGATGTCCCACAGCGCCCGCGACCAGATCTCGCCGTCGTCGTGGACCTCACCGTCGATGTCGTCGGTCGTCTTGGTCCCGTCCGTACGGCGCAGGCAGTGCGGCTCGTCGGTCGTGTACGACGTCGCGTCCCAGTCCATCACGCACGGCAGGTTGAAGCCCTTGCTCACCGGGACCGAGTTCGTCACGGCCCAGTAGTCGCCGAACCCCTCACCGATCGCGCCGGCCTGCTCCGACTCCCCGAAGCCCGGTACGACGTCGTCCTGGATCGCGTGCCCGTACTCGTGCCAGATCACCTCGGCGTCCTCGGCGTCGTCGACACCGCCCTCACCCGTGGTGATCATGTCCGTCGACGGGTCGTAGAACGAGTTGTCCCCGGCGTACGTGTCGACGCTGAAGTCCTGCGACTCGTTGTTGACGTCCTTGAACCCGAGCTTCTGGATGTACTCCTGCGTCTGGTTGATGTGGTAGTACACCATCACCTGCTCGAACTTGTCGTTCGCCCGCTGGTACACGAAGGTGTTGGTCTTGCTCTGGGCGATCCCGCCCTTGGCCTCCTTGATGTTGACGTAGGAGCCGTCGAGCTTCCCGGACCCGTCCAGATTCCGCAGAATCACGTTCTTCTGCGCGAGGAACAGCGCGTCCTGATTCTTGTCGTTCATGTCGGTGAGCTTCTCGTTCTGCTCACTCACCACCGGATTCGGATCGAACACCGACCCACGCCCGTCGATGTTGTCACTGATCACCTTCGACTCGACGACGTTGCCCGTCTTCGCGTCAACCAGCGACCGCGTAACCCCCTCGGTCGACCGACTGGTCACATTCCAGACAACCCGCGCACCCGGCCCACCAACGACCGCCAACTGAGCGGCCCCACTGGTCGCGGTCGGCTGCACCAAGGCACCCTTCCCCGGCCGCGCGATCCGGGCCCGATCGGCCCGCGCGGTCACAGCCGCATTCGCAGTCTTCGTAGCGGCCGCCGGCGCAACCGCGGCACTCACATCAAGCCCCGCCGGCACGGCCTCCCGCCCGTCCGCAACCTCAACGGCCCCGTCCTTGCCGACATGCTTCGCGTAGTACCCGTTGACAACCGGCAGCCCCTTGAACGTCTGCTGATACCAGTAATGCTTCCCCAGCAAGGACGTCTTGGTCTTGATCAGCTTCAGTCCGTTCGGGTTCGTCGCCACAGCATTCGGCGCCGCCCCCGCAGCACTCGTGAACGACAACCCCAGCGAAACAGAGGCCAGTCCGGCGGTGACGGCCAGCAGCGCCTTACGGCGTTTCGTCATGTTCCCTCCCACTTTCGTGTTGCGTAACGCAACCACTACGGTCCGTCGAACCCTAGTTCCGCGCAGTACTCACTGGGAAGCAGATCGTGACGAGAATCGCCAGCGGCAAGGGAAATCCTTGCTCAGTCGAGCGGGAGCGCCTTCGCCGGGCACTCCCGCAGTACCAAAGAAGTACTCACCGGCCCGAGCCGTCCGGCGTCGGCCGTGTGGATGTCGAGGAGAAGCAGTCCTCGCCGGTCAGCCGGTACGTTCTCGCAACCTCGGGCAGCGACGCGAACAGTTCGAGCGCCTCGCGGATTCGGGCGTGCGTCGTACGGACCCGTACTACGGCGTGAATGTTCAGCCCGACCCGCGCCGGGTCGACGACCGGCCGATACCCGGCGATCACCCCGGACCGCTCCAACCGCTGGATACGCGCCGACACCGCCGGCTGCGACAACCCCACCTTCCGCCCGATGTCAGCCCCGCTCAGCCGCCCGTCGACCTTCATTTCATCCGCTGAGGACGCCGTACGGCGATGACTCCGCCATCGTGGCAGCCATCCCATCCGCTCGGAGACTCGAATGATCCCCGGCCTGGACGGCTCCGACGAACACCACTGGCAGTCCTACCAGGAGACCTCACTCCCCGCCGTACGCATCCAGCCCACATCCTGGACCTCCCCCGACCTGCCCGACTGGACCAACGCCATCACCCGAGCCGTCGAGGCCAAGCCTCGGCTGCCACGCCCTCTCCCACTGGCTGACCACACAAGACTCAACATCCGTCCGAGGCGCCTTCCTGGTCGCCCCACCGGACCCCAACGCCCCCACGTTCCCCGCCGACCGCCTACCAACCTTCACATCACTGCCAGGCAGACCCCTAGGCGTCCCAGCCGTCCTGATAGCCAGCACCAACGACCCGTACTGCACCATCGAAGCCGCCACCCGCCTCTCCCAAGCCTGGCAAGCACCACTGATCCCCCTGACCGACCTAGGCCACATCAACTCCCCCACCAACCTCACCACCTGACCCCAAGGCCACCACCTCCTAACCACCTTCGAATCCGCCCTACCCACCCCCTAAACACAACAGCCCGACCCCAGAGGGATCGAGCCGTTGTGCGAACCCGCAAAAGCAAGCCACCCGCAGCCACGACCGGCAAAGCCCCGAACACCGCAGCACGCACCTCGCTCAGGATCCTGAATCAGATTCGGGGTAGGACCCGGAAGACCCCCGCAACACCCGTCCCGTTGTCGACGACCACACAGGACACCGGAGCGCCGAACCCCGCACCAAGTCGGCGCTCGCGCTACGCTTTCGAAGGTCGGCGGAGGTGCTCTAACACCGTTGAGGCCGACCAGACCGCGGCGCATCCAGGACCCAACTCCGTGCGCCGCGGTCTGCTCCAAGATTTCTCCGCACCACGATCTGCATTGTCGCGATCAACCTGCCATCTTGAGCCAGTACGCCCCGCTTCCGATGATCTCGTATCGCCAACAGAGGGCCTCTAATACCGTGAAGTCGATCGGATCGCGGCGCACTCTGTCGTGTGTGGACGTTCAGTGGGCGCGGATCGCTGAATCACCCCTCAGCACAGATTTGGCCCCGTCACGACTGGCCGTCCTAAAACCCGGCGTTTCCCCAGGCTGCGGGCGGGATGCCACCAGCCTGCTCGATTGTGCGTACGCGTTCGACCAGGGATGGCGTGCTCGACATGACCTGCGCTCGTCGGCTTATGTCCCGGCCGAGGTCTTGCTGATGCTGCATCTGCCAGCCGTACAGCACCTGCACCAGGGTGGTGCCGTATCCGAGCATTGCGGCCTTCTTGTCAGCCTCTTTGACGCGCCATCGATTGAGCCAGGCGAGCAGCGGCGGAGCGATGAACGGGGTCAAGAAGAGGAACGGCCAGACGTAACCATGACCAAAGGTGATCGCCGCCAGCACAATGCCGGCGTAGGACAGGACGACGAATCCGCCGATGATGCATCCGAGTGCAGGTACTCGCCTCATCAGCCGCGCGATTGCCCGCACGACGATCAACCCGCCACGCGCCGGGATCGAGTACCAGAAGTCGACCAGGCTCAACCAGGCTCGACCGCCCAGGTGATGGCTCAACTCGTGAGCCAACGCTGCCTCCAGGTGCTGCGGAGGCAGGGTGTACAACGCCCAGCGAGTCACGGCGACAGTGTGGCCAGGAGTAGGCGTTGCATTTACCTCCTCGGACTCCTGAATCCAAAGCGAGAAGCGGCTCTGTGACGCATCAGCCCGCAGAAGCAATTGGTGCCACACCGGTCCGAGCCGCTGCTCCTCGACAAGCGTGGGCCTACGCAGTCGGAACAGGTGCTTCGCCAGCAGTTCCTCTGTGGCCGGCACGAAGATCAGACCTACTGAGAGAATCCAGACCGCAAGTACGATCCAGCCCCAATTGAAGCCGATTGCTCCCGCAACCCAAACAACCAGAACCAGGCTCCAAAAGAACCATGGCACAGCCGAAAGCAGCGCCGTCCACGCAGATGCCTCAGGGAGAGCACGGCTGCGTCGGTCCGACTGCGCACCGGCGGGCCCGGGCAGCGGCTGTGGCACATTGGGCGGCGGATAGCCCTGGCTGTGAGGATCTGCGTGCGGTGGCTGGCCTTGCTCGGGTCCCTGGACGCCACTCTGGTCGTAGGGATCGCCAGGGCCGGTCATCGGTGGTGCCTCCTGTGGGTTGGGCGGGGGTTGGCTACCACAGTGACACGTGGACGTGGTCGAAGTGGCCGCCGGTGGCGTCGGTGGGGTTGTAGACGCCGCCGCCGTTGTACGGGATCCAGGTGCCGCGGCGGGCGGACCAGATCTTGCCGTACCAGATGACGTAGTGGACACCGGTCTGGCCGGCGGTCTTGATGGCCCAGTTGGCTATCTGGTCGCCGCGGGCGCGGGCGGGCGCTGACTTTCTGGCATCCGCGCCGACCATGACGTCGCAGGCCTTACCGCGGGGGTGGTCGCTCGTGGGGTTCCAGACATGGGCATCCCAGCAGCTCATGCTCAAGGTGCCCAGGTTCTTGCGGGCCTCGGCGACCCAGGCCGCGGTACGCGGGGTGACCAGACCACCGGTTCCGGTCGGGTCTGTGACCGTCGCCTTCTGTTCAGGCCAGACGCCGTTGACCGGCTTGCCGCTGTTCAGGTCGCCGCCGGACTGGTCGCAACTGTTGTCTTGTACGCCGTCGACAACCGATCCGCCGGGCGGTGCGCCCGCCCGGCCCGCGTACGGGTTCCCGGACCGGGTCAGGTCGATTCCGGCTGCCGCGGCGATATCCCGCGCTTCCTGCTCACGCGTGGCATATCTGTCGGGGAACGCAGATTGCTGTACCTGCTGAGCCACGTCTCCCATCGGCATCGAGGGCCACCCGTTGATGTCCACCAGACCCGGTGGATGCCCCGGGCCCTGTCCACCGAAGAAGGCCTCGACCGCCTTTTTCGGGTCATCGACAAGCTCCTTGGCGTCGCCCCAGCCAGCGGAGGGCCGTTGCTGGAAGAGCCCGACCGAGTCTCGGTCACCATAGGTGAGGTTCTGCAGGTCTGACTCAACCAGCGCCGTCATCAAGGCGATCAGGGTCGCCTTGCCCGGCAGTCCGCGCTCAACGGCGACGCTGTCGATCAGCTTCGCCCAAGTGATTTGAAGAACGCGGAGGGGGCCCTTGGCGTTCGGGTCGGTGCCTTGGCCGGGTGCGCCGGGGCGGCAGGCCGCTTGTGTCGTCGTACCGCCGCCGAACGGCGCGAGCATCAGCAGGCTGGCCACGCCGAGCACCGCGAGCGCGGCCGCGCCTTTCGCGAACCACCCTCGACGCGCGACCGAGATGAACCCGCGACCGAGATCACCCTCGTCGAACATCGCAGACCCCCGCCGTCATGGCCCGGTACCGCCGGACACGTCGCTAATCACCCATTGGTTGTTCTGGTTGGTCAGCGTCACGAGCAGGGGGACGTCGAACCGCTGTGCGTGCTTTCCGGTGACGTCGATGGTGACCTTGACGAAGCGCATGATCCGGTTGGGAGTGTCGACCGGGGCCTCGGCGTTCGCCGGCGGAGCCGTGACGGGAGCCGCCAGTACGGTCGACTTCCCGCCGTCGGCCTTGAGGGCGTCGTACGTCGGATCGCCCGCCGCGGTGAAGCTCGACGCGACCTCATCCGTCATGTATTTCGAGCACTTCTCGACGAGCGCCGCGTACGTCTCCGCGCTCGGGTCGCGCGTGTAGAAGGCTCTCGCCCAGGTGCCGGTCACGTCGGTCGCCAGCGCGATGTCCTCGGACGAGGGGCGTTGGCTCACCGGCGGTGGGGTGGTGAGCGCGGAACTGGTCGGCTCACCCGTCTGGTTCGACTGGGTCGCCGGTGCGGTCGGGAGGACGACCGACTGGCCAGGAGTCAGCAGGCTGATCGGCGCGCCGTCGTCCTTGCTCTTGCCACCGAACAGCCGCGGCAGTCCACCGCCGACACCGAGGATGACGATCGCGACGATGACGACCAGCACCACGATCGCAATTGGGCTGGTCGGCTCGGCCTGGCGCTGGCTGCGCAGCCATGCCATGCGCTGCACGTGGTCGTCACGGCGCCAGTTCTTCTTGGCACGACGCCGCTCGCGGCCGCTCAACTCGTCTATCTCGTCGGGGTAGTCGTAGTCGTTGCTCATCAACGACCGCCAGCCTTCCGGTGCATCCGGGCGGCTGCGACCTTCGCGACGGTTGCTGTCCGAGTCCTGCGGCTCAGGTGCGCGATGACGCGACTGACCGCTGCCTTCGCGGCGGTCGTACGGCGAACGAGATTTCCTGGCCATCCGACATCACCTGCGCGTCGGGACGTGTACCGTCACGCCGTCCTTGGTGACGGTCGAGTAGTCACGGTAGCGCCGGGCCTGCGAAGGCACCGGCTTCCGCCGCGTCCGCTGCCCCTTCGGCGGACCTTCCCGCAAGCTCGCCGAATGCGTGTGCGCACGGGGCTCATAACGAACGTCGTTGGACGGCACCGGGATCGGGCGACGAGAATGCCGGGCCTTCGGCGCCTCAGCAGACCCCCGCGAACCGGAGGCCGCAGGCGCCGCAACTCCCGCACTCGTGACGGAGATCCTACGACGCTTGTCAGAGTCGTTCGACTGCGACCGCGCACGGGCCAGATTCACTGCCGAGGTACCGCGGAGTGGAGCAGCTGCAGCGGCGAGTCTCCCACCTGCGCCGCCGCCAGCCACCGACGCGCCAGGTTGGCCGCCGGCGCCCGGAGCCGGGGCGGCTCCTCCATCCGGGCGACGTCTCTCAGGTCCCGGTGACAGCTCGTACGGCGAGCCCGCGGCCGTGCCTCGTGAAAGCGAGCCGACGATCGGAGCCTGGCGATATACCCGGACCGAGGAGACCCGCTGCGACGTCGATTCCGACGCACGAGTGCGATCTCGAGCCCGCTCGGAGGGAGCAGGCGTCGGAGTTCGGGCGCCGAGAGCATTCATAACTCGCTTGACCGCACCCGTTGCACCACGCCTCGCCAGGCCGCCCAGCATGATGCTCCCCGTCCCAGGCCGCATCATTGTCGTCAGACTGTCGAGGAGTCGGCGAAGCCGGAATCCGACGATCAGGACGACGATTGCCAGTCCGGTCACCGGGAGCCAGCCCAACGGGCCGCTCAAGGTGAAGACGGCAGTCACCAAGGTCAGTGCCGTCCCGAAGACAAGCATGGCCAGGAACGATTGCAGGACAAGCCCGACCAATGCCTCGAACCAGTTCAATCCCCATTGGCGAGGCCGGCCAGGGATGATCCAGAGGCAAGCGAAAAAGACACCGACGACCAGTAGCAGCAAAGCTCCGATAAACGCCATGAGGGCAGTGAAGGCGAGACCGATGTTCAGGAACCCGAAGAGGGTCGCCGCGATTGCCGCAAGCATGACGACAGCCGTGCGACCGAACGGGTTGTCACCCTTGATCCACTTCACGGTCGGGGCATCGTTACCGCCTTCGGCGGGAACGATCACCTTGTTGACGTAATCCTTGCGCGCGTCCGCACTGACACCGACATCGAGCATCCCCTTGCCGTATCGCTCGCACGCGGAAATCGATCCGAACTCCGCGATGCACCATGGCGTGACAGCAAACCCTCGCCAACTGGCATCGGCCGATTTTCGGAGCAACGTGTCTCGCGGCGTACCTGTGAAGCCCGGCTCCGGCCAGGGAATCGGACTCTGGATCGTCGGCCCGAGAGCGTCGGAAGATGCAGTCATCACCGCGCTTGCACCCATCTGGCGCGCACCATCGACACCACGCAACCAAGTCGCCGGCGCCACCGCGAAGCTGATGCTGAGAACACCGGCGACCAGGACCCAAACCAACTGTCCCAGCGCGCTTCCCGTTGCTCGGCGCTGCATGTATGCCGCAACAGCCCCGAAGGCCAGAGCGGAAGGCAACAGCCATCCGACCAACTGCGTCCCCGTCGCTCCGATGGTGGTCGAAGTCGCATCCGTGAGCGGTTTGACGTCGGTGAACGAGAAGAGCCACCAGCCAACGGAGATCGCCGCACGGGTGATCGCCAAGATGTACATCATCACGATGTAGGCGTACCCGTTGAAGATCATGTTGAAGGTGTCAGTGAGACCCGTGTCGAAGTCCAGTCCGTAATCCATCGGGCTGTACTGCTCGAAGAGGGTTCGGGTGTCGCCATGGGTTAGGTCGGGGGTGGGGAGGAGGTCGGCGAAACCGGTGGGGTTGGTGGGGCCGGGTTTCGGGTCGGCGGCGAGGGCTAGTTGGGAGGTGATGATCAGGGAGAAGGCGAGGACGGTGGCCGCGGTGCGGAGGCGGCGTTGCCACCTCATGCGACGTGCTCCTTGTTGCCGCCTGGGCGTGGGGAGTCGTTGTCTGGGGTTTCGGAGGTCGTGGTGCCGTCGGCTGGGTACATCGCCTCGTTGTAGGCCGCTTCGTCTGCTTCTTGGTCGTAGACCTCGTCGGGGCCTATCGGGGACTCGTAGCGGAGGGGGTGGCGCTGGTCCTGGCTGCTGGTGGGGTTTGGGGTGGGGGGGTGGCCGTTTTGTTGGGCCACTGGAGGTTCGGTGGTGGCCGCCGCGGGCTGGGCGGGGGGTGCGGCCGGAGATGATGGGGCAGCGGGGAAGGAGGATTCGGCGAGGGGGGCCGAGTTTGCTGTAGGTGTCGCTGGTGGGGCTCCGGTCGCGTTCGCGGCGCCGGGAGTGCTCGTGTGACCAGCTGCACTGGAAGGCTCTGCGGTGCCGGATGCGTTGGGTGTGGCAGCGGCCGGGCCAACGTGGACCTGGCCGTTGGCGACGCCGCCGTTGGACGCCGCGGGGACTGCTCCGTTGGGCGCCGCGGGGACTGTTGCGGTGGACGCTGACGGGGCTGCGTCGTGACGCGGGGTGTCGGTGTGGGTGAGGGGGTAGCGGGCCGCGGGCTGGAAGGTGTTGATCGCCGCTTGGGCGGTGGCGGCTGGTTCCAGCGTTTCTTCGCTGTCTTCGGCGAAGGGGTCTTCCTCGGCCAGAGGCTGGTCGACGGGCTGAACGGGCCCGGCGGCGTGTTCGGATTCGGGGGTGGTGCGGAGGAGGGTGGCGACCTGCTGGCTGGGGATGTCGATCTGGACGGTGGCTACTTCGTCCCAGCGGTCGCGCATGATGCAGTGGCCGTGGCGGATGGATTTGCCGTTGGCGGCGGTGTTGATGCCTCGGACGAGGGTTTGGTACGGCGCCGTCTGGGGGCGGCCGAGGAGTTCGAGCAGGGAGTCGACCTGTTCGCGGGAGCGGAGGCTGAAGGCGAACAGGGTGGTGATCTGCTCCACCAGGCCGGGGAGTTTGAGGATCGACGCCGGGTCCTGGGTGTCCAGGACGAGGGAGGCGCCGAGGGCGCGGCCGACGCGGGCGATGTAGTCGAGGAACGAGGCGCCGTCGGGGGTCTTGGTGAGCAGGTGGACCTCGGGGACGATGACGACCTTCGAGCGGCCGCGGAACTCGCGGCGGCCGGTGGTGCGGATCATCCAGGCGAGGCAGCCGCGGAGGCAGGCCATGCCGACGCGTTCGATCGGGGACCAGGACTCCGGGGCCGACTCCGGTGACGGGAGGGTGAGTCCGGGCATCTGGACGACCCAGAGGCCTGGGTTCGTGGTCAGGGAGGAGAGGCCGGACGGCGGGCCGGCGACGACCGAGCCGAGCCCGGTCTCGACCAGGTCGCGGAGGGCGAAACCGACCGTACGGACGGTCTCCTCTCCGGAGTTGCACAGTCGCTGGATGACGCCCCAGGAGGACGGGTCCGGCGACTGGATCTCGGCCCGGGTGGCGGCGACCACCGGGGCCTCGGCCGCACCCCGAAGATGCGGCGGGAGCAGCAGCATCAGCTGGGACGGCGCCTGCAGCAAGGCGTCGTCGACCGGCAGGACGCGGAGCAGGTCCGCGGCGCCGGAGAACTGGGCGGTGATCTCGATGACAGCGGTCGGTACGCCGTACTCGGCGGCGACTGCTGATACCCCGGCGGCGTCGCCCTTCAGGTCCAGCAGCGGGACCCAGGCGCCGGCGAACGCGGAATCCAGGCCGCCCAGCATCGCGGCGGTGGTCTTTCCTCGACCGGACCGGCCGAGGAACAGCGTCGTGGTCGCGTCGCCGAGCGCCGAACCGGCGGCCGCGTCGAAGCGGACCAGGCCCGGCGTCGAGCCGGTCAGGTACCCGATCGCGGGGCCGGTAGCGTCACCGATCGACGCACCGCCCCAGAACCACGAGCCGAAGAACGCGGTCGACTCGCGGACGTGCCCGAGGTCCGGCACCCGCAACTGGTCGCCGGGCAGCGACTCGAGCCACAGGTCGCGCTGCTCGTCGGCGCCGACGGCGACCGTGATGCCGCGGTCGGCGTAGTGCGCGATGACGGCGTCGACGTACGCCTCGAGGTCCTCGCGGGTGTCCGCGCTGACCAGCAGCCGCGGGTGGTCCTCGACCAGGGTGAGGCCGCTGCGGTTGATGTCGCGCTTGACCTCGCGCATCACGCGTTCGGTCTCGACGATCTCGTCGGCGGTCTCCTCCGCGGTGCCCTTGGCGGCCGAGCGGCGCTGTTCCTTGGCGCTCTTCCGGGTCTCGTCGACGAGGTTCCGCGCGGTCTTCTTGCTGAGCACCCGGAACCGGACCGAGGCCTCGACGGTGACGTCGATCTCGTCGCCGTCGTCGTCGATCGCCTTGATCTCGGACAGCGTCCGCAGCCACTCCCCCGCGCCCGGCGTCTCGAGCTCCTCCGGGAAGTCGGTCATCGCCAGGACGGTCGTGTACGCCGCGATCTGGCCGCGGGTGTCGTAGATCCGCAGGTGGTCGGTGTACGGCACCACCCGGCCGGACGTCAGCCGGGCCAGCGAGGCGCCGGTGATCAGGCCGCGCCGGGGCGCCGCGACCGCACCGCGGTGCATCTCCCGGCTGATCAGCCAGGAGATCACCTCGGCGGGTGCGGTGTGCGCGCGCCAGACGGTCGAGCCGAGCTGACGAGCGAGCTTGCGCACCCGCTCGTCCAGGTGCGCGAGCTCACGCGCGCTCACCCGCCACGACGTCGTCCCGAGGGCGTCGCTGATCGAACCCCGGACCTGGGCGGTCGCCCGGGGGTCGCGGTCGGACAGGTGGACGCCGAGGGCGACGTACCGCTCCGGCATCCGCATCTCGTCGATCCGGTCGGCCCGGGTCTGCGCCCACGCCTCGTGGTCGCCGAGCCGGTAGTGGCCGGCCACCGAGTCGATGTAGTCCTGACCGGTGGAGCGGCCCCAGACCACCTTCAGGTGGCTGAGCCGGTCGCCGAGGATGGTCGCGGCCGCGCTGATCGCGGCGTCCAGGGCGGCGTCCTGCTCGGCCTCGGTGGCCAGGTCGGTGTTCGCGACCGAGATCAGGAACCACGCCTCGGCGCTGCGTTCGGTGACCAGCAGGCCGTCGGCGATGGCGACCAGGCGCGGCGGCGGGAGCCCCCGCTCGCGACCGACCCCCACCAGGTTCAGGAGCTTGTCAGCGATCTTCATCCAGGCCTCTTCCTGACGACGTCCTGCGACTCACCCGTTGTACGTGTTCCGCTCCCAGCAGGCGGGCCCGCTGGTTGACCGTGATGTCCGCACCCGCGCGGACCATCGGATCGACCTCCACCACCACTTCGCGATCCCACTCGGGCGTGATCCGGGCCTTCGCCAGGTCCGCGACCTTCCTGGTCGACATCCGCTCCCGCCAGGGCAGGTATTCCGACTTGTCGGCGGCCCGGGCCCCGAGGCCGATGATCGGCCGGTGCGCACGCAAGGCGTACCGGACGGCCAGCGCCCACTCGGTGACCCGGCGGCGGCGTTCGTGGAACTTCCCCGGCCGCCAGCCGAACGCGGTGATCACGAACGGCGGGACGACGTACAGGCTCACGGTGGGCTTCTGCGGTACGCCGATGAACGGGAACAGCAGCGCCACCCAGAGCACGATGACCACGGCGCCGAAGATGATCATCCGGCGGCGCGCGCCTTCGCCGAGGTCGATCCCCAGCAGGTCGTACTGCCGGGTCTCGATCTCGAAGTGGTGGGTGAGGGTACGGCCGACGCGCATCAATTGCCCCCGGAAAGCAATCCCCAGAAGCCCTTGAGCACGTTGATGGTCTGGTTGTTGGCGTAGATCAGCCCGCCGACCAGGATCCCGGCCGCGATATGGCCGAACAGCTCGCCCCACTCACGCTTGAAGTAGTGGCCGATCGCACGCAGCACCAGGATCGCGATGAAGATGTTCCCCGCGATGACCAGGACCCAGTCCTTGAAGTCCGCACCGGTCGGGACATTGGGGTTGCCGGCCATGGGCACGGCGAGCTGCACCACGCTCGCAGCCAGTTCGTGGGTCGTCATTGCGGTGTCTCCCTTGTTGCTTCGGTCATCCGATGGCCAGTCGCTGGATTCATCCGACGGCAGCCACTTGCCATCGCTGTGCTCCGTCCGTGGCGACAGTACGCCTCAGCGTGAGCGTGTACGTCTGGTCCAGCGTGGTATCGCCCACGCCGTCCCAGGTGACGGCCGCGGTCGCCTGCCGCTCGTCGTCGTTGCCGGCGTACACCTGCCAGTCCTTGAGTTCACCGAACTTCACCGCACCGTTCAGGCTGCGGATGGTCGAGCCGGGCGCGGTCACCGCGGACACCTTGTTGTCCGACTCGGCGTACGCCGCGAAGAACGCCTCGGCGTCCTTCTCGGTCGCCGAGGTCAGGTCGTCGTCGGGCTTGCCGGACTCGGGCATGTTGGCCGGTAGCGGCGCGCGCTCGTCGGGTACGAACGTCGGCGGCCCGCTGACCACCACCCGGGCGGACGTCAGCGCGACCGGCACCGACAGCCGGTCCCAGACGACCGGGCCGGCGGTGAACGCGTTGCCGCCCTGCCGGTTGAACGTGTGCACCCGGACGCGGACGTCGACGACGGCGGTGATGCCGTTCTGGTCGGCGGTGACCTGGCCCGGGTACGCGACGTCGGCGGTCTGCTTGCCACGGCCGTTCCAGCCGGCCCGGCCGTCCAGCCCGGCCGCGAGGTCGAGGCCGACCTGCGCCGGACGGGCGTCGGGGTTGTTCTCGTCCCACGTCAGGTACGCCACGGCGTACCGGGTCGCGACCGCGCGGGCCTCGTCGGAGGGGAAGCTGCTCTGGCCGCTGACCACCGTCTGGGGCGTCCGGTTCGGGGCGATCCAGGAGCGGATCCCGCTGATCGCGGCCAGCAGCAGTACGACGACCACGAGGCCGCGGAAGAACCGTCGCGCCCAGGTGGAGAACGACGACTCGGGCTCGGTCGACCACGGCGTCTGTCCCGGTGCCAGCACCTCGCGGGGCGGGGCTCCGGGTGCGGCGTGCGCGCCGTGCGGGGAACGCTGTTTCAAACGCTCGGGCGGACGCGGTCCCGGTTGCTGCGGGGCGCTGTCCGGCGTCCGGCCGCCCGGGCGGCGGGGAGGTGCCATGACGCCACCGTTCGGCGGCGGGGTCTGGTTCTGCGGAGCGGAGTACTGCGCGGCCACCCCCTGCGCCTGGCGAGGGGTAGGGGACACCGGCCCGCCGGGGTGGGCCCACCACTCCGGCGCGGTACTCTGCGGGCGGCCCTTGCCGGGTTTCTTGGTCCGGCGCTGATCCGACCAGTGCTCACCTTTTGGCGGCAGATTCAGTACTGTTCGCCACCAACTCATCCCTACCCGCCCCTCAGACAGCAGTTACGCGGACAGTAGCCGGGAGGATACGGCACGCAACCGACCTCCGGGAGACCTGAAACCAGGATCCGGATGGTCCATCGCTCCCCGCAGCCATACTGTTACCCCGCATGCGGGCAGTGTCACCCTCGCTCCGGCACATACCGGCCAAGCGTGACACCTTCGGTACCGTCGTCATAGCTCCTCTCTCATGCCCGATCGGGTCGTCCGGGCAGCGCACACCATGCCACACGCCGCGGACAGGTTCGAAAATCCGTGCGAACAACATGGTAAAAGAACGCACCATATGATCACAGATAGTAACTGATCCGGCCACTCCGCTGTGGAAAACTCTCCCGTGGTGACGGGGTCAAAGTCGGCTGTGGACAACCGCTTGCCGACGGGCCCTCCGGGCATAAGGTCGGCAGTGTTCCCTGCTACCCCCTGGAGGACCAGGATGGAAACTCGCCGGCTGGGCAGACTCGGCCACCAGAGCTCGGTACTCATCTACGGCGCGGCCTCCCTCGGCGGCGTCGACCAGGACCGCGCCGACGCCTCGATCCAGGAAGCACTCGACGCCGGTATCAACCATTTCGACGTGGCCGCCGACTACGGCGAGGCCGAGCTCCGCCTCGGCCCGCGGATGCCTGAGATCCGGGACCGGATCTTCCTCGCCACCAAGACCGGCCGCCGGACCTTCGAGGAGGCCTGGAGCGAGATCAACCGGTCGCTCGAGCGGCTGCAGACCGACCACGTCGACCTGATCCAGATGCACGCGGTCTGCGATCTGGAGAACCTCGATCTCGTGACTGGCAAGGGCGGCTCGCTGGAGGCGGCGATCCGGGCCAAGGACGAGGGCATGGTGGGCGCCATCGGGATCACCGGCCACACCGCGCAGGCGCCGTCGGTGCACACCGAGGGGCTGCGCCGCTTCGACTTCGACAGCGTGCTGACGCCGCTGAACTACAAGCTGTCGACGGATCCGCAGTACGCCGCCGACTACGCGGCGCTGGTCGAGGCCGTGCAGGCGTCCGACGCGGCGCTGATGACGATCAAGATGATCGCCCGGCGGAACTGGGCCGACGGCGAGCAGAAGTCGTACGACACCTGGTACCGGCCGTTCGACGAGCAGCGGTACATCACCGCCGCGACCGCGTGGCTGCTGAACGGGCACCCGGAGATCACCGGGCTGGCGACGGCGGGCGAGACCCGGCTGCTGCGGCAGATGATCGTCGCGGAGCGCGACCGTTCCGGGCTGACCCCGGAGGACGCCGCCTCGATCCTCGACGAGGTGCAGGACTACGCGTCACCCTTCGTGGACATGCCGATCTGACAACGTGGCCCAGCTCACATTCGAGACTCCGCATTCCGGTCAGGTCGTACGGCGTACGAGATCGGCGTCCGTGCGCGGCCGGGGTGCGGGAACAAGTCGTGGGGCCGCCGGTGTTGACTACGGCGTACTCAACTACTTTCGGAGGTCGTAGTGGCAACGGTCGAGCTGACCCAGGACAACTTCAACGAGGTGGTCGGTGGCGACGGTCTCGTGCTGGTGGATTTCTGGGCCGAGTGGTGTGGCCCGTGCAAGATGTTCGGACCGGTTTTCGAGAAGTCGTCCGAGCAGCACGCGGACATCACGTTCGGCAAGGTCGACACCGAGGCTCAGGGTGAGCTGGCGCAGGCCTTCCAGATCAGTTCCATCCCGACCTTGATGGCGGTTCGCGACGGTGTCGTGCTGTACTCCCAGGCCGGGGCGCTCCCCGCGGCCAGCCTGGAGGACCTGATCGGCCAGCTGCGCGCGGTCGACATGGAAGAGGTCAAGGCACAGATCGCCGCCCACGAGGCGGAGCACGGCACCGAGCCGCACACGCACTGACCCAACTGAAAAAACAGTCTGAAAAGACAGTTCAGCCGATCCGGGAGTTCGCTCCGAGCTCCCGGATCTGTTGTGCCATGGCGACCCGGTCCGGGCCTTCCTGAAGCTTCGGATTGTGGTCGAGGGCCGCGAGCACCTGGTGGCGCTCGTCGGGAGTCAGCCGCCCCCACCCGCCCTGGACGAGCTTGAGCGCGTGAAACTGCTCGTTGCCGGTCAGCGGGCCGTTGATCGCGTCCAGCAGGATCGAGCTGTCGATCAGCGAGCGGTCGCCCTCCATCAGGCCGAGCGCGATCACCCGGACGACCGGTGAACCGGCCCGGAACAGCTCGGCGACCTCGTCCTTGTCGAACTTCTCCACGGCGGCCGCGTTCGCGACCCGCCGCAGGATCCGGTCGAGGATCTGGCCGCGGAGCGCGGTCAGGTCGGACTCGCGCAGCTCGGTGTAGATCGTCGCGTACGCCGAGAGCTCCTGGCGCATACCGAGCCGCTCGAGGGCGTCGGCGGTCTTCTTCGCGGACTCCGCCATCTGGCGGAGTAGATCCACCTCGAACTGCCCGAGCTTGAGCGACCGGATCCGGTCGACGATCGACGGCATGACGATCAGCAGCAGACCGGCGGCGAGGACCGTCACCAGCGGACCCTCGTCGACGCCGGTGAAGATCCCGACGAGCCCGGCGACCAGCAGCGCCGCGCCGAGCACCAGGCACAGGATCCGGCCGGCAACGTCCACGACCGGTCGAGCCTTCGCGGCCCACGCCGGCGGTTCAGTTCCGTTCATCAGCCAAAGCCTCCGTACGTCGCCGGCAGTGCAGCCGATCGTGCCCGCCCGCTCCCCCACTCGGCAACCCTGTCAGCCGGTCAGTCGTGCATCCGCCGTACGCCGCATCAGCCGCGAGGAGCCGACCTGGTCCGTGAATCCCCAGCGCCGGTAGAACGGCACCAGGTCGGGCTGACACACGAGCTCCAGGCTGCGGACGTCCGCCAGCGCGGGATGGTCGACGACGGCGTCGAGCAGTACGGCGCCGACGCCGGTGCCCCGGTGCGACTCGTCGACGATCACGTCCAGCATCAGGGCGACGTACGTGTAGTCCGTGAGGACGCGGGCGAAGCCGACCAGCTTGTCGTCGTCCAGCACGGCGAAGGCCAGGTCGGAGTTCGCGAGCAGGCGCTCGACATCGGCCGGCGTGCGGTCGCTCATCCACCACGCCGTACGCATGAGTCCTGTCAGCTCGGGAACGCGGGCAGTTGAGGTGACTGTGAGCATGGTCAGGCGTCGCGGGAGCTGAGGACGCAGAACTCGTTGCCTTCGGGGTCGGTGAGGACGGTGAAGGAGGCGTCGGCGGGCTGGCCGACGTCGGCGCGGCGGGCGCCCAGGGACTCGAGGCGGGCGATCTCGGCGTCCCGGTCCTGGCTGGTGTGTGGGGCGAGGTCGAGGTGCAGGCGGTTCTTCACCGTCTTGCCCTCGGGGACCGGCACGAAGACCATGCCGGGGCCGATCCGCTCCCACGGAACGTCCTTGAGCGAGTCTTCGTCGACCCAGCCGGGGACGTTCACACACTCGTCGTCGGTCGCGTAGATCGTCTTCCAGCCGAGCGCCTCGGCCCACCAGTCCGCCTGCTTGCGTACGTCGTGGCAGTCGACCACGACTGAGTACCACCTGAGCACCATGCCCGAACGATGGCACAGGCCGCCGACAGAAAATGAAAGAGCGGGCCCTGGGCAGGAGAAAGTCGCCAGGGCCCGCTCTTGGGGCTGACCGGAGCAGGGTGGGTGGCCGGAGGAGGCGCGGGCAGATGAGGCGCTGCCCTGAGGAGGCTCACCGAGGCTGCTCGAGGTGACGGTCAGCGGGACGGAGGGACCACGTCGTCGGGGCCCCTCCCCGTGGTCAACGCAGTGGGTCGAAGGGGCGCAGCTCCTCCGGGGTGCGGCCGGTGGTGATGGTCTCGGCCAGCAGCCGGCCGGTGATCGGGCCGAGCGTGATACCCCACATGCCGTGCCCGCCGGCGGCGAACACCCGCGGCGAGGCGGTGGCGCCGATCAGCGGCAGGCCGTCCGGCGTACAGGGCCGCGGGCCGACCCACTCGAAGGTCCGCGCGTCCAGGTCGGCGTCCCGGAGCAGCGGCCGGGCGGCGTCGACGATCGCGTCGATCCGGCGCGGGTCGAGCTTCGCCTCGGGCTTGCGGAACTCCATCATCCCGGCCACCCGCAGCCGGTCGCCGAGCGGCGTGCAGGCGATCCGCTGTGCCGGGAAATACACCGGGCCGGCCGGTACGTGCGCCATCGGCACGCTGAAGCTGTACCCGCGGCCCGCCTGGACGACGGTCCGGACGCCGAACTGCTTGGCCAGGTCGGTCAGCCAGGCGCCGGTCGCCATCACGACCGCGTCGAACGGATCGGTCTCGCCGTCCGCGGTGACCAGCCGGACGCCGCGGATCTCGTCGACGATGTCCTTGACCACGATGCCGCTGATGATCTGGCCGCCGCGGGCGATCACCGAGTCGGCGAGCAGGTTCACGTACTCGCCCGGGTTGATGAAACGCTGACCGTGCAGCCGGATCGCGGCGCCGATCGCGTCGGACAGCGAAGGCTCGATCTCGCGGGCGTCGTCGCCGCTGATCGCCTCGAACTCGATGCCCTGGCCGGCGGCGTGGATCTGCTCGATCTCCTCGAGCAGCACCTTGCGCTCCTCGACCGTCCGGTAGGCGGCCAGGAACGACTTGGCCTCGTGGGTCTGCGCCTGGACACCGGCGTCGGCCAGGAAGTCGAAAGCGGCCAGCGACTGCCGGTTGATCGGGACCAGCGCGTCCATCGCGGTCTTCCAGCGTCCGGCGGTGCTGTTGCGAGCGAAGCGGGTGAGGAACTTGAGGAGCCGCGGGCTCGCGGTCGGCGGGACATACACCGGTGAGGCAGGGCTCAGCACCGCACGGACGCCGTACTTGAGGACCGCCGGTTCCGGCAGCGGCGTGGCCAGGCCGGGGGTCAGCCAGCCGGCGTTGCCCCAGGACGCGCCGGCGGCGACGCCCTCCCGGTCGAGCACGGTCACCTCGACACCGGCCTCCTGGAGGAACCAGGCGGTCGCCAGGCCGACCATGCCCGCGCCGACGACGGCGACGCGATCCGGGACGAGGTGAGTGGAACCAACTGTGGTCATGTATCGATGGTGCGGGCGGTACCAGCGTCTGTCATGGTGCGATCACACCATTGCCGAGACAAATGACTGTGCTCAGAGCACAATAACCTCATGATCTCCTCGTCCGATCTGATCGTCGCCGTCGGCCCAGCACTGTTCGAGGTCGTGGTGCCCGGCAAGGGCGACAGCGAGATCCGGGACGTGTTCCTGGCCGACCCGCAGGAGCCGGCGACCGGTCAGCCGGGCGACCTGGTGCTCGGACTCGGTCTGCGCGACGCAGAGGACGCTGTGGAACTCGTAGAGCGCTGTGCGGCTGGAAACGCGTCAGGTGTGGTTCTACGTACGGCGTTGGCACACGAGCCGGCTGTTGTCGCGGCCGCGGAGCGGGAGGCCATGACACTCGTAGCACTGCAGCCGAGCGTCACCTGGGCGCACGTGGTCTGGCTGTTGCGTGGTGTGCTCGACAGGGCCGCCGCACCGGACTCCCCTGCCGCTGGCGACGCCGGCGTACACCAGGAGCTGTTTGCTCTGGCTGACGCGGCTGCTGCGATCGTCGACGCGCCTGTGACGATTGAAGACAACCAGTCGCGCGTACTGGCGTACTCGTCGGGGCAGGACTTCACTGACCCCGCCCGGGTGTCGACCATTGTCGGTCGGCGGGTGCCGCCGGAGGTCATCGCCCATTTCCGGGCCCGCGGCATCTTTCGGCGGCTGGCCAGGTCCAGTGAACCGTTCCTGGTACCCGACGGGCCCAACGGGATCCGTCCGCGGCTCGTCGTACCTGTACGAGCTGGTGGTGAGTGGCTGGGGTCCATCTGGGCCGTTGTGGACGGTCCCGTGAGCGAGGCAGTCACTACCGAGCTCAGCAACGCTGCGTCGGTGCTGGCGTTGCACCTCTTGCGGCTGCGGGCACAGGCCGACGTAGCACGCAGGAGCGCGATTGACAGGCTGCGGACGGTACTGCGGCAGTTCTCGCCGGACAACCCGGTCGACGTACGGCTGCCACGACAGCCGTGGCGGGTGGTGGCCCTCGGGTCGCCGGACGGGTACGACGTACCGCAGCAGCTGGACCTGTGGGAGTCGACGGGACGTCGGCACGGGTGGAGTGAACCGCAGCTGGCCGATCTGGATGGGACCGTGCTGGCGGTCGTCACGGACGCAGACGGACCCGGGTCGTGGAACTGGCTGCAGAAGCTGGTGGTCGAGTCACCCGGCACGTATGCGGCCGCGGGCGGCCCGGCGCGGGGGCCGGCTGATCTGCCGAGTTCACGTGCCGAGGCGGTTGAGCTGCTGGGACTGGTACGGCGCGGGGTGGCACCCGGGCCGGCGTTGCGCGTGGAGCAGGCGTGGCACGTGCTGACGGTGCATCGGGCGGTGACGTCGCTTGATACCACCAAGATGGATGGTCCGCTGGCGACGTTGCTGCGGCACGACATCGAGCACGACACCGGGTACGTCGAGACGTTGCAGGCGTGGCTGGATTTCCCGGGGCAGCCGCAGCGGGCGGCGCGGGAGCTGCACTTGCACACGAACACCTTGCGGCACCGGATGAAGCGGATCGGGGAGATCGCGGAGCTGGATCTCTCGGATCCGCGGGAGCGGTTGGCGTTGCAGTTGCAGATCGCCGCCGTACGGACCGAGCACTGAGATCGGCACTGAGATCTAGGCCACAGGCCTGTGTAACAAGGCTTCACATTCCGGCAACTGTTGGGCAACATCCGACTGACAGAGTCTTCCTTGTCAGCCGGTCCGGCCTTTCACCAGGAGGCCGGAAGGGCTGCGGGTCCGAGCTTTTCACCAGGAAGCTCGGCCCCACCACAGGCCCGGCGACCGTCTGAGCGATCGCCGGGCCTGTGGCACGTTGCCTAGGACAACCGGTTGACGATTGTGCGGTAGAGGGTCGGTAGCCGGGCGGCGGTTGGGACGATGTGCGGAGCGAGCAGGCGGCGGTTGCGGGACCAGAGCAACGATGCGGTGAGCAGGCGGCACTCCCAGGAGACGCGGCGGTAGGCGGCGTCGTAGTCCTGCGGGCGGTCGGCGCGGAGGCAGTCGACCAGTTCGGCGGAGGTACGGAGGGCGACCGCGATGCCTTCGCCGGTGAGCGCGTCGACGTACCCGGCGGCGTCGCCGACCAGGAGTACGCGGCCGGCGGTGCGGGTGCGGACGCGCTGGCGGAGCGGGCCGGCGCCGAGGACGGCGGTTGCCGGTCGGGCGGTGCGCAGCCGGCGCCTCAGGGCGGGGAACGCGTCGAGATGCGAGTCGAAGGTGCCGCGGGCCGAGGTGAGCACGGCCACGCCGACCAGGTCGTCCGCTACGGGAGTTACGTAGGCCTCCCCCAGGCGTGACCAGTACACCTCCACAAGATCCGTCCACGGGGCGACGGTGAAGTGCCGCCGCAGTCCGCGCCGCACGGCGCCGGGAGCGCCGTGCGGCGCGTGTTGGAAGAGGCGGCCGAGCGAGTTGAAGGGGTTTGGAGAGGCGGGCCCGGCCGAGGAGGCGTTGGGCGGCGGGTGGTTGGTGGGCGGGTGGTTGAGGCCGAGTTGGCGGCGGATGGGTGAGTGGAGGCCGTCGGCGGCGGCTAGGTAGCGAGCGGTGAGGCCGGCGGCTGTTACCGAGGTTGTGGTCTGGGTGATGGGGCCTACGCGGGACCGGATGACGGGGATGTCCAGTGCGGCCAGGCGAGCGGCGAGGGCTGATTGGAGGGCGGTACGCCGTACTCCGCGGCCCGGGCCGCTCGTGAAGCGCGCGTCTACCGAGTGGGTGTCGTCGAGGTAGCGGATGCCGTGGAAGGGGCGGCCGGGGACATCCACGCCCAAGCGGATGAGGTAATCGACCGCGCTGTGCGCGATGCCTTCGCCGCAGGCCTTGTCGATCGGGGCAGTACGTGGCTCGACGACCACGACCGACAGGCCGGCGAGGGCGGCCCGGATCGCGGTCGCCGCGCCCGCCGGGCCGGCACCGGCCACCAGCAGGTCGACGTCCGGCCGCGGCGAGCCCGCACGGGCCGCCGGCGTTGGTCGGCTCACGCGACCAGGGTCGAGTTGAGGGCGGCTTCCTCGGTGCGGATGCGGACGGCCAGGAGCGGGATGTTGAGGACGGTGAAGATCAGCGCGGTGAGCCACGCGGTGTGGACCAGCGGTAGCGCGATCCCCTCGGCGACGACGGCCACGTAGTTCGGGTGCCGCAGCCAGCGGTACGGGCCGCGGGCAACGAGCTTCAGGCCGGGTACGACGATCACGCGGGTGTTCCACTGATGACCGAGCACCGTGATGCACCACCACCGCAACCCCTGCGCCAGCAGCACCACCGCGAACATCGTCCACCCGAGCCACGGCACGAACGACCGATGCGCCGCCTCCGCCATACACGCCCCAAGCAACAACGTGTGCAACGCCACCATGAACGGGTAGTGCCCCCGCCCCACCTCCACCCCGCCCCGGGAGAAGCTCCAGCGTGCGTTCCGCAGCGACACCACGAGTTCCGCCACGCGCTCGGCGGCGACCAGCAGCACCAGTCCGACGTACCAGCCGTACATCACCACTCCATCAAGACGAGCTCGGAACAGAAACCAGGACCCATCGCCAGCAACACCCCGGGCCCGGACGGACCCAACCGCATCGTGTCACCGAGCACGTGCAGCACCGACGACGACGACAAGTTGCCCACCGCATCGAGCGACTTCCACGTCAGCTCCAACGCCCCCGGCTGCAACTCCAGCGTCTCCGCGACCGCCTCGAGCACCTTCGGCCCGCCCGGATGACTCACCCAGGTGCCGATGTCCGCGACGCTCAACCCGTGGTCACCGAGGAACCCGCGCACATCCGAACCCAGGTAGGTCCGGACCACATCCGGTACGTCGGCCCCGAGCACGATCCGGAATCCGCCCGCGCCGACGTCCCACCCCATCACCCGCTCCGAATCCGGGTACAGCCGCGATCTGGTGGCGACCACCGACGGCCCCGACGCCGAAGGATGCTCCGAACCCGTCATCACCACCGCCGCCGCGCCGTCCCCGAACAACGCCCCGCCGACCAGGTTCGGCAAGGAGGCGTCGTCGCGCTGCAACGTCAACGAGCACAACTCCACCGACAGCAGTACGGCGACGTGCGACGGCCAGGCGGTCAGGTAGTCGTGCAGCCGCGCGATCCCGGCCGCTCCCCCGACGCATCCCAGCCCGAACAACGGCAGCCGCTTCACGTCGTCCCGCAGCCCGAGCCGCAACGCCACCCGCGCGTCGATCGACGGCGCCGCCACTCCGGTCACCGTGGTGAACATCAGTACGTCGACGTCGTCCAGCGTCAGGCCCGCGTCCTTCACCGCGCCCGCGACGGCCTCCGCGCCGAGGTCCACCGCGGTCGCGATCCACGCGTCGTTCGCGGTGCCGAAGTCGTCGAGTACGGCGTACTCCTCCAGCGGCAGCGCGAGATGCCGGTACGACACGCCCGCGTTGGCGTGCAGCCGGCGCAGCAACGCGGTACCGCGCCCGTCCGGGAGGCACATCGCGGCGACCGCCTCGGTCAGCGAGGTCTGCGGATACCGGTACGGCGGCAGCGCGGGGCGGACCGCTGCGATCCGCGTCATCGTGGCATCGTTACGTCGGTGAGGACCGTACTCAGAGGTCTCGCTCTCGCGTGCCACCCGGGGCCGACCGTCGCCGTCACCGCGCTGGTCACGGCCGTCGCGTGGTCGGCCGGGCGAAGTCCGGCCGGGTGTCTCCTGGTAGCAGCAACGATCCTCACCGGCCACCTCTCGATCGGCTGGAGCAATGACGCGATAGATGCCGCCCGCGACACCATTGTGAACCGCCGGGACAAGCCCGTGGTGCGCGGACTGGTGAGTCGCCGGACGCTGGCGATCGGTGCCGGCGTCATGCTGGTGATCACCGTTCCCGTCTCTCTCGCGAACGGATTCGCGGCCGGACTGGTTCATCTCGGGTTCGTCGCCTGCGCCTGGGCGTACAACCTCGGCCTGAAATCGACCGTGGTCTCCTGGCTGCCGTACGCCGTCGCGTTCGGCGGGCTGCCCTCGTTCGTGACGCTCGGCACCGCACGGGTGTGGGCGCCGTGGTGGGCGACCGCGGCCGGTGCCCTTCTCGGGATCGGTGCCCACCTGGCAAACGTCGTACCGGACCTCGCCGACGACCTGGCCACCGGAGTGCGCGGCTGGCCGCAGCGGCTCGGCCGGTACGCCCGGCTGGTCGCGCCGCTCCCGCTGGCGGCGGCGACCGGGCTGCTGGTGATCGCCCCGGCCGGCCCGATCGGGGCCGTCGCATGGGTCGCGCTGGCGGTGGTCGCCGCGCTGCTGGCCGTCATCCTGGTGTGGCGGAACGCGCCGTTCCTGGTCACGATCGCGATCGCTGCCGTGAGCATCGTTTCGCTGGTACTGCGCGGGCACGCGCTGGTCTGACCTTCAGCGACTCTTCAGGTGCAGATCGCCGCATCGTGTTTACGGTGAAATACATGCTCTTCCGACGAATGATCGCCGTCGTACTCGCGCTGCTGCTCACCGGTTGCTCCAAACCGGCCGAGCCGGCCCAGCCGGCCGTCAAGCCGACGCATCCGAACATCGTGTTCGTGCTGACAGACGATCTCTCGATGAATCTGCTGCAGTACATGCCACAGGTCCAGGAGCTGGCCAAGGACGGCGCGTCGTTCAGCAACTACACGGTCACCGACTCGCTCTGCTGCCCGTCACGGTCGTCGATCTTCACCGGCAAGTTCCCGCACGACACCGGCGTCTTCACCAACGGCGGGAAGGACGGCGGGTTCAAGGTCTTCCACCAGCGGCAGAACGAGGACTCGACGTTCGCGACCGCGCTGCAGAAGGCGGGCTACCACACCGCGATGATGGGCAAGTACCTGAACGGCTACCAGCCGGACGGTACCGTCGACGGCCGGCAGAACTATGTACCTCCGGGCTGGAACGACTGGTACGTCGCCGGCAACGGGTACAACGAGTACAACTACACGCTGAACGCGAACCATCAACTCGAGAAGCACGGGAAGGCGCCCAGCGACTACCTGACCGACGTACTCGCCGGGAGGGCCCGCGACGTGATCAGCAACGCCAAACAGCCGTTCTTCCTGGAGATCGCGACGTTCGCGCCGCACGGCCCGTACACGCCGGCGCCGCAGGACAAGAGCAAGTTCCCGGGACTGAAGGCTCCGCGCGACGCGTCGTACGACAAGCTGCCCGCGAACGCGCCACCGTGGCTGGCCAAGCATCCCGCGCTGACGCCGAAGCAGCAGAAGGCGCTCGACAAGGCGTTCCGGAAGCGCGCGCAGGCGGTGCAGTCGGTCGGCCGGATGATCGGCTCGCTGCGTGACACGCTGGAGAAGACCGGTGCCGCGGACAACACCGTGGTGGTGTTCAGCTCCGACAACGGCTACCACCTCGGTGAGCACCGGCTGACGGCGGGCAAGCAGACCGCGTTCGAGACCGACGTCCACGTTCCGCTGGTGATGGCCGGGCCGGGGATCAAGGCGGGTACGACGCTGCCGCAGCCGGCGCAGAACATCGACCTCGCGCCGACGTTCGAGACCCTCGCCGGGCTCACCCCCGCACCGGGCGTCGACGGCCGCTCGCTGACGTCGCTGTTCAGCGGTACGCCGCCGTCGGACTGGCGTACGGCGAGTCTCGTCGAGCACCACGGGCCGGACATCGATCCGAAGGACCCTGATTACCCCAAGAAGGGCAGCGGCAACCCGACGACGTACGAGGCGCTGCGGACGGCCACGGCGACGTACGTCGAGTACTCGGACGGGACGGTGGAGTACTACGACCGCTCGAAGGACCCGCTGCAGCTGAACAACACGGCAGCCTCGCTGCCGGCTGCACGGAAGGCGCAGCTCCACAAAGCTTTACAAGCACTGAAGGCGTGTCACGGCGAAGCCGCCTGCACGCAAGCCGGCCGCATGACCGGCTAACCCGCCTCCGGTTTGAGGGGAGCGTTGCTGCCGAGGATCGCCGCTGTCAGGGCTTCGGCCGGTTCCTTGGCGGCGCGGGGGTTCGTGATCAGGACGAGGTCGATCGTGGGGAGCTCGGGGAGGCCGGCGCTGGGTGGGGGTTCGACCAGGTCGGCGGGCATCAGCGAGCGGGCGAAGATCGCGATCCCCAGCCCGGCCCGGACCGCCGCCAGTACGCCGTTCACGCCGCGGACGATGCAGGTGATCCGGCAGGTCCGGCCCGCCTGCTCGATCGCCTGGACGCCGAGTGACCGGCTCAGCGACGGCGCCTGGTACGTGACCAGCGGCACCGGCCCGTCCGGCGCGATCCGGGTCCCCGAGATCCCGCCCCAGACCAGCGAGTCCCGGCGTACCAGCCGCCCGTTCGGCTCGTAACCGCCGCCGCCGTGCTTCACGTACGCGAGGTCGAGGTGCCCGGACTCGACCCGGCGGAGCAGGTTCGGGCTCTGCGCCACGGTCAGCTCCAGGTCGATCCGCGGATACAGCTGGCGGAAGTCGCGGAGGATCTTCGGCAGCGGCGTCAGCGCCAGGTCGTCGGTGACGCCGAACCGCAGCCGGCCGCGGAGCTCGGAGCCGGTGAAGTACCCGGCGGCCTCCTCGTGGGCGGCCAGGATGGTCCGCGCGAACCCGGCCATCGCCTCACCGTCCGCGGTCAGCGTGACAGTGCGGGTGTCACGGACGAACAGCGGACGCCCGACCGCCGTCTCGAGTTTCCGCACGTGCTGGCTGACCGTCGGCTGCCGGATCCCCAGCCGCTCCGCCGCCTGGGTGAAGCTGAGCGACTGCGCGACCGCCAGGAACGTCCGGAGCTGGTCCGGGTCGTACATCGATGCACCTCCCATTACGTCACGCAATAAGACTAATAGGAGTAATTCGTTGGGGGAATCCAGCGTCCACCCCTGAGGATGGAGGGGTCCTCCCCTGACCAGTCCAATCGCGTAGGGATCGCTCTTGACCACCCGGGCCACCGGTACTGTCCCGTCCACCGACTTCCACCTCCACCGCCCCACCGACTCGACCAAACTCCGGGAGACGCAGGCGCGCCGCCCCGGATTCAAGGACACCTTCAGCGCGCTGCGGGTCCGCAACTTCCGCCTCCTGGTCAGCGGGCTGCTGGTCAGCTCCACCGGCGGCTGGATCCAGCGCATCGCCCAGGACTGGCTGGTGCTCACGCTCACCGGCAGTGCCACCGCGGTCGGCATCACGACCGCGCTGCAGTTCCTCCCCACGCTGGTCCTCGGGCTGTACGGCGGCGTGATCGCGGACCGCTTCCCGAAGCGGAAGATCCTGCTGGTCACGCAGGTCACGATGGGGACCTGCGCCGGCATCCTCGCGCTGACCGCCTTCACCGGCAGCGTCCAGGTCTGGCACGTCTACACGATGGCCTTCGTGCTCGGTCTCGCGACCGCTGTCGACAATCCGACGCGGCAGTCGTTCGTCACCGAACTCGTCCCGCGGGACACGGTGCGGAACGCGATCAGCATGGTGTCGTCGACGTTCCAGCTCGGCAGCCTGATCGGCCCGGCGCTCGGCGGCGTACTGCTCGGCACGATCGGGGCCGGGTGGGCGTTCGCGCTCAACGGGCTGACGTTCTTCGCCTCGATCAGCGCGCTGCTGCGGATGCGGGAGAGCGAGATGCCCGGATTCCACGCCGCGCGGAAGGCCAGCGCCGGGCTGCGGATCCGGGACGGGCTGCGGGACGGGGTCCGGTACGCGTTGGACGAGCCGGCTGTGCGGTGGGCGATCGCGCTCGTGGGGATCTACGGGATGTTCACGATCAGCCTGCCGGTGACGCTGACGGCGTTCGCCGACCGGGTGTTCCACACCGGCGCTTCGGGGTACGGCGTACTGAACTCGGTGGTCGCGTTCGGGGCGCTGGCAGGGGCGCTGCTGTCAGCGCGACGGGTGCGGCCGACGCGGCTGCGGAACCTGATCGGGATCGCGTGCCTGCTGACGGTCACCGAGGTGCTGGCGGCGATCCAGCCGTCGCTGTGGACCTTCATCCCGGTGCTCGCGTCGATGGGGATGGCGACGCTGATGTTCCTCACCGCGGCGCAGTCGATGGTCCAGTTGACCACGCCGGACGGCCTGCGCGGGCGGGTGTCCGGGATCTACAACCTGGTCTTCATCGGCGGCGGCGCGATCGGCGGGCCGATGGTCGGGTTCCTCGCCCAGCACTTCGGGGCCCGGTCCGCGCTGCTGCTCGCCGGGCTGGTCCCGGCGATCGCCACGGTCGCGATCGGTCTGCGGCTGCGCCGGGACGGGCAGTTCCGCCTGATCCTCGTCCGCACCCGCTCCCCGTGGCACCAGGTCCCGATCCGCCTCAACCTGCAGCAGACCGAGATCCAGCTCTCGACCCCGAAGAGCAGCACGCTCCCGCGGACCTCCCGTCCGTTCCCCCTCGGCCGGAGGCAGCACGCGCGGATGGACTCCCACCTCCGGCCAGCCCGCACGCGGCGCCGCCCACAACACCACTAGAACAGAACGCCGCGCCGCCGCCCTGCGGGCGACGGCCCGGCGTGTGGAGCGGGTGGGGTGGGGGAGAAGGAAGCGCCGGTGCGGCGGGGTTCAACTAGGTTCCTGGGGCGGAGCGGAGTGGCTGCCTTCCACGGCTCGGCTCCGCCTCAGGCTGGTTGTAGGGAGATGTTGTCGAGGCGGAGCCAGGTGGGGGCGTCGACGCCCCAGTAACCGGCGAAGACCGTCATCAGCGTGTTCGAGCCGGAGTTGAACGTGACCGTCAGCTGTTTGTACCCGGGCGGAGCCGAGTAGTTGGTTTCGGCGTACGGCGTGCTCCCGGAGCGGATGCCGAAGTACCCGCCGGTGAAGTTGCCGGACCCCTCCACCCAGCCGGTCAACCGGTAGTTGGTGTTCGGCTTGACGGGAACCGTTTGTTTGAAGGCGTTCCAGGTCGCGTCAGAAGCGTTGATCCACGCATTGTTCCGCCCCTGCTCAGCCCATGCCCCCTTGTCGTGGTCGATCCCCTTCGTCCCGGTCCCCTCGGTCTGCCACGGCGCACCGACTGTCGTACCCGGCTGCGCCTCGAAGCTCGGGTCCGTGACGGCCGAGCCGTAGTACGCCTCCAGTTCACCGATTGACGTGAACGTCTGCGTCCCGCCCGGCGTACCGATGATTCGCACCCCGTCCCCCGAGGTCAGGTCGAAGCTGAAGACGTACGTCGCGTTGCTGCCGGCCGCCGAGCTGGTCGGGTACGCCGGGGTCGCGGTCTGCCCGGTGACATCCGTCCACACCCCGTTCCGCCGTACCTGCACTCTCGGCACCGACGCGAACCAGCCGCCGTCGCCGAACATCGTTCCGGTGGTGTAGACGACCTTGTTCAGGTTGTACGTCCGCGGCCACGTGTAGCCCCACCAGCTGAGCGGTTTGCGCTCGTCGTTCCAGTCGTCCTCGTTCTGCGCGCGGACGCCGTCGTTGTAGCTCGACTGCCCGAAGTGCGTGGCCCGCTCGATCGGTACGGTGCCGGACTCGCGCGCCAGGTTCCGGGTGCCGTCGAGCGCGTTGTCCGGCGTCGTCGGCACCGACGGGGTGAGCGACAGCTTGCGGAGCGAGAACGTGTACGCCCACCGGTCGTTGAGGCCGCCGCCGCAGGTGCAGACGTTCGACTGCAGCCACATGTTCTTCCCGTCGGCGCTGATGTACTTCGACGGGATCGTCGTCGCGTAGCCGCCGTGCTTCGCGTGCGTCCACGGATAACCGCCGAAGTCCTTGGGGGTGAAGTGCGTCCACGGCCCCCACGGCGTCGGCGATTCGTAGAACTCGAAGGTGTACTCCGTCCAGGACGTGTAGATGTACCTGTTGAGCGGCTTGTCGTACACGACACCGCCCTGGCTGATCGTGGTCAGGTCCCGCGCGCGTCCCGCCGTACCGACGTTCACGTACACGTGCCGGTCGTCGTGCAGTGCTGCGACCCGGGCGTTGATGTCCGCGGTCCACTGCGGTACGCCGTTGGAGCTGCCGGCGTAGAACTGCCACGTCGACCGGTCCTGCACGCTCGTCGCGGGGACCCTGGCCAGCCACAGGTCGACCGGGTCGGGGACGCGGTTCGAGAACGAGTCGCGCCAGTTGTTGTCGAGGCCGTACGCGTAGACGTAGCCGTCGGGCGAGTTCACGTAGTTCTTGCCGTAGTCGAGGAAGAAGATCGTGGTGAACTTCGAGCCGCCGAACATCGGGGCGCTCGTGTCGAAGGTCCAGGTGCGGCCCTTGTCGGTGGACTTCGCGATCGTCGCGGCGGGGGCGTCGTCGAAGTCGAACGCGAGGTCCTGGACGGCGAGGTAGAGGGCACCGCCGACGCAGGCCATGCCGGTGGGTTTGCGGGTGTGGTCGGCGGTCCAGACCTTGCCGAGCTGGTCACCTTGGGCGAGTTGCGTGCCGCTCAACGAGCCGGGCAGGCCGGAGATCCTGGTGACGCCGATGTCGCTCGCGCTGGACCCGAAGCCGACACCGTCGCCGTACGCGGCGTACACGTTGTCGTCGTCGGACCAGCAGTTCGGCCAGAGGTCGCCGTGGTCCTTGTCATCGCCGATCGCGGGGGCGCCCACGGTGGCGCCGGCGTCGACTCCGACGGTCGAGAAGAACGTGCTCTCCGGCAGTGAGCCGGTGGTCGCGGCGCTCGCCGGAAGGACGGCGACCAGGCTGAGAGGAAGAAGAGCAAGGGCGATCTTTCGCATGCCGGCCTCCTGGAACCCGGTGCGGGTCAGGGCGGGAGAAATCGATTTCCCACACCGGGTGCTTAGAAGGTAATCAGCACCTCACCCCTGGTCAAGACCTCACACCGTGGTCGAAACGTCAGCCGACGGTGCCGCCGGAACCTGTGGAGGTGGACGGCGAGGCGCCGAGGGTCGCGAGGTCGCCGGTGGCGGGGTGGGCGCGGCCGAGCGGACCGGCGGCCATCCCGCGGATCAGGTTCAGGGTGACCTTGCGGGCGAACGTGACCTCTCGCATCGTCAGCGCGTGCTTCGAGTTCGGGCCGTGCAGGGAAGGGACCCAGTTCATCGAGCCGGTGTCGAACACCCCGGCGCCGGACGGCACCGTGTAGTACGTCGCGTCCGAGAACGTCCGGATCGACGGCCCGCAGGACACCGGCGAATGGGCCACCACCTGCAGGTTCTTCGGCGTACCGGCGATCGGGTAGGCCCGGTCCACCTCGGTCGCGACCAGCCCGGGGTACGTCGACCCCTTCGCCGCGCCGGTGCCCGCGAACAAGAAGGAGGCGGGATCCCGGACGGTGAACGACCCCACCGCCGGGAAGCACTCGTAGAGCATCCCGGTCAGCGAGTTCTCCGGCCGCGGATCCGGTTTGCTCCTCCACTTCGCCGTGGTGTCCGGGCGGTTCTTCAACGGGTCGAGGTTCGCGTCCTTGTACCCGACGACCACCCGGTTCGCGCTCTCGTACCGCACCCGCCAGTACACCGCGTTCGCTCCGAGGAACGCCACGTTCGTCCCGGCGTCCCGCGCCTTCGTGACGGCGTCCCGCATCGCGCCGGTCCAGTACTCGTCGTGCCCGAGCGACACCACTCCGCGGGCCCCGGCGAGTGCGTTCGGATCGGTCGCCAGGTCGACACTCGTGAGGTAGGCGAGCCGTACGCCGCTCTGCTCCGCCAACTGGATCAGCGGCAACTCCGACTGCACCAGGGTCTTCGCGCCGTTCCCCTCGTACGGCCGGTCGAACGTGACCCGATGCGCGCGCGACGCGAACGAGTTGTCCGGCCCGTTGTACAGCGAGTATCCGCCCCACGCGTTGTACGCCTCGTACGTGTTCACGGCGTTCACGATCACCACCGCGTCCCGCGTCGACTCCGAGCGGACCGTGATCGGGACGTACTTCTCCTTGCCGTCGGCCGCCCTGAGCAGCAACAGGTACGCGCCGGCCGGCCACCCGGTCGTGGGAACGGTCAACGAAGGCGTCCACTCCGTGCTGACCATGTGGTCGGACGGCCGCACGGTCGGCGCGGGTTGCGCGCGGCCCGGGACGGACGGCGACGTCCACACCAACCGCCCGCCGGTCCCGCCGTACCACCCGATCCGGAAGGCGCGCACGGTGAACGCGCCGGCGGTCGAGGTGACGAACAGCCGGAAGGACTGCCCGCTGCGGACCCGCACCTGATCGGCGTACCCGGCCAACTCCATCGGCCCGGCGATCCGCGCGGTGTCGATCTTCCACGCCGTCGTCCCAGGCTTCGAGTTCTCCGCCACCACGCTCGCACTCGGCGCCTCTGAGGGAGTTGGTGCCGCCGAGGACCGGGATGTGCTCGAAGGTGCGGCAGTCGGCGCGGCCGCCGATTTACATCCGGCAGCCAGCAGCAGGATCGCCGTACCCAGTACCAACGCCCGTCGCACCGCTTCTCCTTACGCCTTGCTTCGCAGTTGCTTCGACGACATTGGCTTGCCGACCGGCCCGCCGGTCCCGCTGGTCGTCAGCGGCGACGCATGCAGCCGGGCGAAGTCTGCACGCGCCGGGTGCTTGTGCCCCAGCGGTCCCTGAGCCAACGAGCGAAACACGTTCAGGGTAACGGCGCGCGCGAACGCCACCGCCGCCGGTCCGACGCCCGCCTTCGCGTCCGGGCCCGCCAACGCGCGTACCCATTCGATCGATCCGGTGTCGAACACCCCGGCTCCGGAAGGCACGGTGTAGTACGTCGCGTCGGAGTACGTGTGCTTCGACCCGCAGCTGGTCGGCGAATGGGCGACCACCTGCAGGTTTGCCGGCGTACCGGCGATCGGATACGCCCGGTCCGCCTCGTCGCCGATCAACCCCGGGTACGCCGTACCCGGGCGGGCGCCGGTGCCCGCGAACAGGAAGAACCCCGGGTCGCGGACGGTGAACGCGCCGACCGCCGGGAAGCACTCGTAGAGCATGCCGGTCAGGCTGTTCTCCGGGTCCGGGTACGGATCGCTCCGCCAGCGCACCGTAGTGTCCGGCTGGTTCTTCACCGGGTCGAGGCGCGCATCCTTGTACCCGATCATCACCCGCCGCTGCCCGAGTCGGCTCGGCGCATACCGCACCCGCCAGAACACCGAGTTCGCGCCCAGAAACGCCAGGTTGGTGCCGTGGTCGCGCGCCTTCGTCACCGCCTCGCGCATCCCGAGCGACCAGTACTCGTCATGCCCGCCGAACACGATCCCCCGGGCGCCGTCCAGCAGTCCCGGATCGGCCTCCAGGTCCGCACTGGTCGCATACGCCAGCCGTACGCCGCTCTGCTCCGCCTCCTGGATCACCGGCGCCGCGAAGTCGAGCAGGCCGCGCGCACCGTTCAGGTCGTACGGCCGGTCGAACGTGACCTCGAGCGAACGGGTGGCATGCTGCTCGCGCGGCCCGTGGTAGAGCGAGTAGCCGCCCCACGCGTTGTACGCCTCCTCGGTGTTGACGGCGTCCACGACCAGCACCGCGTCGCGGGCCGAGTCCGAGCGCACGACCATCGGCACGTACTTCTCCTTGCCGTCGGCGGCGCGCAGCAACAGGACGTACGCGCCCGGCAGCCAGCCGGTCGTGGGGACCGTGAGAGACGGCCGCCAGTTCGTCGTCACCATCCGGAGCCTGGTGAGCGTCGGCGCGGCCTGCTTCACGCCCGGTACGACGGCCGACGTCCAGACCAGGCGCGCCCCGGCTCCGCCGTACCAGCCGAGCCGGAAGGCGTCGACGGTGAAGCTGCCGTCGGAGGACGAGACGTACAGCTTGAACGGCTCGCCGCTGCGGACGCTGACATGATCGGTGTACCCGGCGAGGTCGGCCGGACCGGCGAGCTGATGGTCCTTGATGACCCAGTTGACCGAAGAAGCTCGTAGCCGCGGATGGTGCTGCACCTGGATCGACGTACCGGCCGAATGCATGGGTGCTCCCTGACACCCCGCCAGCGCGATCAACGACAAAGCCCCGGCGACAGCGACGAAACCTCGGCGCATCAACCCCTCCTCTGATCGTTTCGAAGATAGGGAGGACTTGCTTGGAACAAGCTGAGAGCGACTCGCGCCCCCGGCTGGATCAGGGCCGGGGGCGCGAGCCGTGCCGGTGAGCGGACCGGCAGCGGCGGCATCAGGGGATGTTGATGACGCCGACCGGGGGCACCTTGACGGTGCGGTGGTGCAACGTGCCGCCGAGGACGACCTTGCGCAGGGCAACGTTATTCGTGGTGCTGGACTCGTACAGCCGGTGCTCCGGGTTGGCGGTCACCTGGACGTAGTACGTGCCGTTGGGAAGAGTGGTGATGTCGAAGGACTGGCCCGGCAGCGTCTGGACGTACGTGTCCCCGTTCCCGACGTCCAGGACCTCACGGACCGAGAGCGAACTGTGGTCGCCGCACGCGGTGTGCAGGTCGGTGTTGCCCGGGTGCCAGTTCGCGTTCTTCACCGTGTAGTCGATGGCGTCGGTCGCGGCCAGGCAGAACGCCTCCTTCTGGCTGCGCACCACCTCGGTCTGCTTCGCGTTCAGCAGGCTGTAGCGCGCGAAGTCGGTGAAGTGCCAGTGGTTGTGGCCGGGACGACCGTCCCACTCCAGCGTGCCGGTGGTCTGGTACCCGACCTGTTTGCCGTGCGCGTCGTAGAAGTACTGGTACGCGTCCATCAGGTCCTTGCCCTGGCGACGGAAACCGTCCAGGACCAGCGGCGACGGGCCCGCGTTCCACACGGTGGCCGAGAACTGCAGGAAGTCCTTGTTCGCGTCCGGCGTCCCCTCGTCGCCCGGCGCGACCTGGATCCCCCACGCGGGTACCGGCCGGAGGTCCGGCTTCGGCCCCTTCGGCACACTGGCCTTGCCGGTCGGCCGGGCCGGATTCGCCTTCAGCGCAAGAGACTTCGCCTTCTTGGCGCCGAAGCATCCACGGACGCAGTCCTGTGCCTTCTGGATCGTCAGGTTCAGCTTCACCGAGGCGGCGTTCGCCGGAATCCTGAAGAAGTCCCGGTAGGCCTTGTTGACGGTGACAACCGCCTTGTACTTGCCCACGGCAAGTTGCACCGGAGCGGCGTCTCCGTTGAACGTGTGGACCGACCACCCGGTCTGCAGCCCCCACACGGCCCCCTGGGTGAACGGGTTCGCCGCACAGTCCCCCGGGTACGGCGACGTCGCCGGCGCGTCCGGACGGGTCCGTGAGCCATCGCCGTTCAGACACACGGTCTGGTCCTTGTCGAGGACCTTCTTGCCGCGCGCGTCGGTGACCGTGACGTGCAGGAACTTCCCCAGCCCGGAGAAGTCCGTGACGAGCCCCTTCGGCAACTGCCGGGCCGCCTTGCCGTTCACGTACTGCGTCGCGACCACCGGCGAGGCGTACGTCGCCCGCGTGGCCCGCACCTCGACCGGCGCGTTGCCGGACACCATGTGCGTCCCGAGGTCGAGGTCGACCCCGTAGTCAGGCGAGTTGTCCAGCGTCACGTCGATGCTTCCGGCAACCAGTTTCAGCGCCGGTCGGCCGGTGGCCGACGGTGCATCCGACGATGCGGCCGCCGATGCGCCGGCGGTTGCCGACAGCGCGGCGAGTGCGACCAGTCCGGCCGCACCGGCCGTGGCGACGACGCCCCGGCCGAGTCTTCTTCCGTTCACGATGATGGAACCCCCTCGTACATCCGGCCGGCATCCTCACGAGCCGGCCTGCTGCTGGTACGACGAGCCGACGGGGTGCCGAAGTTGATCAAGGTTCGATGGCAGTCGTGTCACAGCAAGTCACGACACCCGAATACTTGACCACGTAAATTAAACCGTCCTAGGCTCGGCAGGGTCCGCTCACTCCTCCCCCGGAGGACGCTCCCATGCATTTGAGACGTCGTACTTCGCTTCTGCTGGCCGCCGGCGCCCTGGTGACGGCCGCGGCCGCCCCGGCAAACGCAGCAAACCCGGCAAACCCGGCAAACGCAGCCCAGGAACAACCACAACTCGCGGCCAGGCCGTACATGGGCTGGAGCAGCTGGAGTCTGCAGTCCACCAACTACCCGGGCGTGAACCCCGACGGCCCGGGCAGCTTCATCAGCGAGAAGAACATCCTCACCCAGGCACAGGCCCTGGCCACGAAACTCAAGCCGTACGGGTACGAGTACGTCAACGTCGACGCCGGCTGGCAGGACGGCGGCGACGAGTACGGCCGTCCGGTCGCGATGGCGAAGCGCTTCCCGCGCGGGATGAAGGCCCTCGGCGACGACATCCACAGGCTCGGCCTGAAGTTCGGGATCTACACGACGGTCGGCCTCGGCACGGACGTGTACCGGGACGGCAACACGCCGATCTACGACGCGCCCGGCTGCTTCACCCGGGACATCGTCTACCCGGACCTGCGGAAGACGAACGGCTGGGACGCGGCGTACAAGATCGACTACGCGAGCCCGTGCGCGCAGAAGTACGCGGACTCGATCGCCAGGCTGTTCGCGTCGTGGGGCGTCGACTTCATCAAGATGGACGGTGTCGGGCCGGGCTCCTGGAAGGGCGCGCCGGACGACCCGAACCACAACAACACCGCGGACGTCGAGGCCTGGTGGCGGGCAGTCCAGAACGCGGGCCGGCCGATGCTGTACACGCTGTCCTGGTCGCTCAGCCACCGGTACGCCGACGTCTGGAAGGCGAACTCCAACGGCTGGCGGATCGACACCGACGTCGAGTGCTACTGCGACACGATCGTGAAGTGGGACAGCTCGGTGAAACAACGCTGGTGGGACGTCACGCAGTGGATCGACGACGCCGGCCCCGGCCACTGGAACAACCTCGACGCGCTGGACGTCGGCGTCGGCGCGATGGACGGGCTGACCGACGCGGAACGCCAGTCCTACATGACGTTCTGGGCGATCAACTCGGCGCCGCTGTTCGCCGGCGACGACCTGACCAAGCTGGACGCGTACGGCCTGAAACTGCTGACGAACCGCGAAGTGATCGCGATCGACCAGTCCGGTACGCCGGCCCGCCCGCTGGACCAGGACCAGCTGCAGCAGGTCTGGTACGCACAGAACACCGACGGCAGTACGACGGTCGCGCTGTTCAACCTGGCCGACTCCCCCGCCACCGTGACCGGCGACTTCGCCCGGCTCGGCATCGCCGGGAAGGCGACTGTCCGCGACATCTGGGCGGACCGGAACACCGCCAACGTGTCCGGCTCGGTCAGTGCCGACCTTCCGGCACACGGCTCGAAGCTGTACAAGATCTGGCCGAGCGGCCGGCGCGTCCCGGCCGACCTGACCGCGACCGACGTCAGCAGTACGACGGTGTCCCTGAGCTGGCGGCCGAGCACCGGCGCGACGTCGTACCAGGTGTTTGCCAACGGCAAGCAAGTCGCGACCAGCCGGAGTACAGAGGCCGTGGTGAGCGGACTGTCCCCGCAGACCCAGTACTCGTTCTCCGTTCGCGGTGACAACGACTCGCACGCCAGTGCGCCGGTCACGATGCTGACGTCGGCATCCGGTGGACCCGTGCGGTACGAGGCGGAGGCGCCGACCAGTACCCGGACCGGTGACGCGAGCATCTCGGGCTGCACGCTCTGCTCGGGCGGCGCGAAGATCGGAAACATCGGATACGGATCGACCGTGACGCTGAACGGCATCACGGTGCCGAAGACCGGGACGTACCTGGTGAAGATCGCCTACACCGACGGCGACACCAGCCGGCAGAGCATGCTGACGGTCAACGGCACCGACAGCTACTGGGTGAACTACAGCGGCCTCGGCGACAACGACTGGGGCACACCGCAGGTCACCTACCTGCCGATGAAGCTGACCGCCGGCTCCAACTCGATCAAGGTCAGCAACCCGAACGGCTACATCGCCGACATCGACTGGATCACGGTCTAGTCCCCAAGCCGCGGGGTCGGCACCACCAGGGCCGGCCCCGCGTTCCGCGTCAGCGGGCTTCGAGGGTGTAGTGGATCGTCTGCGCGACGATCCGGCCGTCCTCGATCAGGTACGAGTCGGCGCCGTCGCGGACCCGGACGGTCGAGTCCTGGTACGTCCACTCCAGGAATCCCATCCGGCCGTCGGTCACGACGTACGTGTACTCGAACGCCTCGTGCTCCGGCAGTTCGCCGGCCAGCATCAGCGCGAGCTCCCGGACCCCGTCGTGTCCCCGGAAGGTTCCCCGGTTGATCAGGACCACGATGTCCTCGGACACGTTGCGCCGCAGGTCCTCGGCCAGCACGTCCTCGAACGAACCACCGGTCCAGGTGTTCGCGATGTTCAGGTGATCGTCCAGCACCTCACGTGCCGACCGTCGGCTCAGCTCGCCCACGACCCCTCCTCCGGCGCACAGGAATTTCTCTCATGGTCCGCCAGGACGGGCCGGAGGGCCAGCTCAGATGCCCGCGGTGGTCCCGCCGTCCATCGTGATGATCGAGGCGGTCACGTAACTGGCGCGTGCTGAGGCCAGGAACACCGCGACGTCGGCGACCTCCTCGGGCTCGCCGACGCGGCCCATCGGGATGTCGCGGACCAGATCCTGGAGCAGCTCGTCCTTCGGCCTGCCGGTGGCGCGGACGGCGGCCTCGAGGCCCTCGTCGACGCGGCCGGTGCGCGTCGTACCGGGGTTGATCACGTTCACCCGGACGCCCTTGCCGGCATAGGCCTTCGCGTAGCCGGCCGAGGCGAGCATCAGGGCCGCGTTCGCCGCGCCGCCGCCGATGTGCAGCGGGTTCGCCGCGCGGCCGCCCTGGCCGACCACGTTCACGACCGCGCCGCCGCCACGCTCGGCCATCCCGCCGATCACCGCCTCGGTGGCGTGCATGTAGGTGAAGTACTTCGCGTCCATCGCGGCGTGCAGCGCCGCACTGTCCAGCTCGTCCACCGGCGTCCGCCGGGCCGCGCCCGCGCAGTTGATCAGGATGTCCGGTACGCCGATCCGCTCGAACGCCGCCCGGGTCGCGTCGGCGTCGGTCAGGTCGACCGCCTCGGCCCGGAAGCTCAGCCCCTTCGCGGCCAGCGTCTCCTGTGCCTTCGTCAGGTTGCCGGTGTCGCGGGAGATGCCGATCACGTCGGCGCCTTCACGCGCCAGCGCCTCGACGCACGCCAGTCCGATGCCTTTGCTCGCTCCGGTGACCACCGCGGTCTTCCCGGTCAGTTCCAGCTCCATGGCGGCGAGTCTACGCGCGACTGAAGGATCGTCATCTTCGGCGCCCAGGGCAACAATTTCGGCGAATCGCTGTTCGGCCCTTGAGCGGGTCAGTACGATGAGTGACCAGATCGACACTCGCAGTTTCGACGCCTGATGCCAACCGCACCGACGCCGGAGGATTCCCTCGTGCCGACCACTTCTCATTCCCCTCCCAGTGCGCGCGAACGCCTGCCCTGGAAGGACTTCCTGCACCATGATCTCCCTGCTTCACTCGTCGTCTTCCTGATCGCCGTCCCGCTCTCCCTCGGGATCGCCGCCGCGTCCGGCGCCCCGCTGATCGCCGGCCTGGTGGCCGCGGTGGTCGGCGGCGTCGTCGCCGGAGCGCTCGGCGGCTCGCCGCTCCAGGTCAGCGGACCGGCCGCCGGTCTCACCGTCGTCGTCGCCGAGCTGGTCAACCAGTTCGGCTGGGCCGCCACCGCCGCCATCACCTGCGCCGCCGGCGTCCTGCAGATCCTGCTCGGCATCACCCGGATCGGCCGGCTCGCCCTGTCGCTGTCGCCCGCCGTCGTACACGGCATGCTCGCGGGGATCGGTGTCACGATCGCCGTCCAGCAACTGCACGTCGTGCTCGGCGGCAAGGCACAGAGCTCGCTGATCGCCAACGTGGCGGAGCTTCCGGCGCAACTGATCACGCATCACGGCCCCTCGGTCGCGGTCGGCGTCCTGACCGTCGCGATCGTGCTGGCCTGGCCGAGAATCCCCAGAATCAAGGCAATCCCGGCCCCGTTGGTCGCCGTCGTCCTGGTCACCGCGCTGGCCGCCGTCGCGATGCCGGACGTCGTCCGGGTCGACCTGCCGGACAACCCGCTACAGAGCCTGATCCTGCCGAAGATGCCGCACGGTACGGCGCTCGAGATCGGCACCGCCGTACTGACCGTCGCTCTCGTCGCGAGCGTCGAGTCGTTGCTGTCGGCGGTTGCCGTCGACAAGCTTCATCGCGGCGCCCGGAGCAATCTCGATCGCGAGCTGATCGGCCAGGGCGCCGCGAACGCGGTCTCCGGTGCGCTCGGCGGGATGCCGGTCACCGGGGTGATCGTGCGTTCCTCCACCAACGTCGCGGCCGGTGCGCGGACCCGCGCGTCCGCGATCCTGCACGGCCTGTGGATCGCCGCGTTCGTGCTCGCCGCGGGTGCGATGCTCGAGCTGATCCCGATGGCCGCGCTGGCCGGCGTACTGCTGGTGACCGGTCTCCGCCTGGTGCAGCTCGCCCACATCCGCACGCTCCGCCGCCACGACGAACTCCTCGTGTACGTCGTGACCGCGGTCGGCGTCGGCGTACTGGGACTGGCCGAAGGCGTCCTGCTCGGCCTGGTGCTCGCCCTCGTCCGGGTGCTCTACCGGCTGGCGCGGGCGACCGTGACCGCGACCGAGACCGACGGCCTGTGGACGGTACGGGTCCGCGGCGCGCTGGTGTTCCTGGGCGTCGCGTCCCTGGTCCGGACGTTGCGCGCGATCCCGGCCGGCGCCACGGTCCGGGTCGAGCTCAGCGTGAACCACCTCGACCACGCGGCGTACGAGGCGATCGAGGACTGGCGGCGCGGGCACGTCGCGCGCGGCGGATCGGTCGAGGTGCTTCGCGACGGCGTCGCCGAGCAGCTCGACGACATCCCGCTCAAGGCCCTGCTCGCGAAGCTCGCCGCCGAAGGTCAGCGGCCGGCGCACCTGTTCATCACCTGCGCGGACTCGCGGATCGTGCCGACGATGATCACCACCAGCGGTCCGGGTGACCAGTTCTGCGTGCGGAACATCGGCAACCTGGTCCCGCCGAAAGGGTCGAACAGCAGCTCGGTGGACGCCGCGATCGAGTACGCCGTCGACGTTCTCGGCGTCCGGTCGATCGTCGTCTGCGGTCACTCCTGCTGCGGCGCCGCGGCCGCCGCGCTCGCGGCCGACGTACCGGAAGGGTCAGGGCTGGAGAGCTGGTTGCGGCACCTGGAGCCGTCGATCCGGCGGGCGGTCGGGTTGCCCGACGTCCTCGATCCCGCGACCGGCGCGACGTTGCCGGCCGCCGACAAGCTGTCGGTCGCGAACGTCGCCCTGCAACTGGAGAACCTCCGCACCTTCCCGTCGGTCCGCCGGGCCGAGGAGCAGGGGCGGCTCGAGCTGATCGGGTTGTGGTTCGACATCGGTAGCGCGACCGCGTTGTCGGTCGTGGACCGGCCGCCGTTTCTGGTCCGCGCGGACGAGGAGCTGTCGAAGATCAGGAGCAACGGCACGGCGAGCGCGATCGCGACCAGGCCGTCCAGCCAGTAGTGGTTCGCGGTGACCACGACGACCGTGAAGGTGAGCAACGGGTGCGCGATCCACAGCCAGCGCCACCGTGAGCGGGTCGCGCGGATCATGAACACCGCGACCATCAACGCCCAGCCGACGTGCAGGCTCGGCATCGCGGCGAACTGGTTCGCGATCCCGGAGTGCGTGCTCGGCCCGTAGACCGACTGGCCGAGCAGTACGCCGGTGTCCACCCAGCCCGGCATCATCCGCGGCGGGGCCAGCGGGAACGACATGTGCCCGATCAACGCCAGCCCGGTCAGTGCGGCGAGCGCCCAGCGCGCCTTCCCGTACTGCGCCGGGCGGCGGATCATCAGCCAGAGCAGGACGACCGCCGTCAGCGGGAAGTGCACACCCGCGTAGAAGAGATTGGCGACCCGGGCGAGGCCGTCGACCTGCAGCGCGTACTGCTGGATCGACGCCTCGCCCGGCAGTCCCAGCCAGGCCTCCCAGCGGATCAGCTCGTCCGCATGCTTGAACGCGGCGCCGGAATGCTCGGCCGAGAGAAAGCGGCCGAGGTTGTAGACCCCGAACAGCACCGCCAGCAGCGCGATCTCCCGGAGTATCCGCCGGACTCCGCCGTAGTTCTCCAGCTCCGGTTGCCCCACCCGTTCCAGCGTCGCCTGCGCCATGCCGCCCCCAAGCTCAAACCGAACGTTCGTTCTTTCCAAACTATCGCGATCTGCTGATAGTTGCGAAGAATATGAAGCAAGTCACGTTGAAGCGGCCGGCTAAATCGGTCGACGCGCAACCCGGCGCTCGGAAGAGTTCTCGCCATGGTGGCGACGTTCGTGCGGTGGACCTGGATGCGGGCCGTGCTGCACAACGGATGGTGGCTCGTCACCAGCGTCTACCTCGTCGTCGACGCCGGCCTCTCCCCTGCCGAACTCGTGCTGATCGGTTCGGTGCAGAGCGCGTTCGCGCTGGTCTTCGAGATACCGGCGGGCGTCGTCGCGGACACCATCAGCCGGAAGTGGTCACTGGTCATCTCGCAGCTCCTGATGGGTACCGCGATGCTCGCGACCGGCCTGGTCACGTCGTTCGCCGCGATCCTTGCCACGCAGGTGTTGTGGGGTATCTCGTGGACCTTCGCGAGCGGCTCGGACGTCGCGCTGATCACCGACGAACTGGACGACCCGGCAAGCATCAACCTCGTCCTCGCCCGCGCCGCCCGGGCGCAGCTCACCGGCGCGGCGACCGGCCTCGTCGTGCTCGGCCTGCTCGCGTGGAGCACCCGGCGGGACGTCACGATCGTGATCGCCGGCATCGCGATGGCGGCGCTCGCCGGCTACCTCGCGCTCCGCTTCACCGAGGACAACTTCGTGCCGACCCGCAGCCGCCGCTGGGCCGCGTCCTGGAGTACCTTCGTCCGCGGCGTCACGCTGGTCCGCCGGAGTCGCGCGATCCTGCTGATCTTCGCCGCGACCTTCCTGGTGAACGGCGCCTCGGACGCCGCCGGCCGGCTGACCCAGAAGCAGCTGTTCGACCTTGGCCTGCCGACCGCGCCGGACCCGATCGTCTGGTTCACCGCGCTCGGCGTGATCGGCCTCGTCCTCGGCGCGGTCGTTCTCCGGCTCGCGACCCGGCGGATCAACGGTGACCACGCCCGGACCGACTACGCGCTCGCGGCAGTGGTCGGCGTACTCGGGATGCTGCTGCTCGGCTTCGCCCGCAATGCGGTGGTCGGCGCGATCGCGGTCGTGCTGCTGAACGGGATCGTCACGCCGCTCACCAGAGTGATCAGCACGATCTGGGTCAACGCCCGGACCTCCGCCGACGTCCGCGCGACCACGCACTCGTTCCTGGCGCAGCTCGAGTACCTCGGCGAGATCACCTGCGGCCTCGCGATCTCCACGCTCGCCGCGGTCGGCACTGTTCCGCTCGCCTTCAGTGCCTGTGCGCTGCTCTTCGCCGTCACCGCCGTACTCATGCGCCGCCGGCGGTTGACCACCTGCCTGTAAGGATGTGCGGGTGAAGGAGTTCTGGGACAACATCACGTCGGTGCAGCCCGAGCCGTCGCTCCGCCTCGTGATCGGTACCGGCGTGGTCGCGCTGCTGCTGATCGCGTGGCGGCCGATCTGGAAGTACACGCGGCAGGTGGTGACGATCGCGCACGAAGGAGCGCACGGGCTGATCGCGGCGCTGGTCGGCCGCAAACTGTCCGGGATCCGGCTGCACTCCGACACGTCCGGCGTCACGGTGTCGCGCGGAAAGCCCACCGGCGGCGGGATGATCGCCGTACTGCTGGCGGGCTACCCAGGTCCCGCCTTGTTCGGTCTGGCCGCTGCGTTCGTCCTCAGCCAGGGGTACGCCGTCGCCCTGCTCTGGGGGCTGCTGCTCGCGTTGGTGATCCTGCTGCTCCAGATCCGCAATCTTTTCGGGCTGTGGTCCGTGCTGGTGTTCGGCGCGGTCGTCTTCGGTGTGACGTGGTGGGGCTCGACCTCCGTGCAGACGGCGTTCGCGCATCTCCTCACGTGGTTCCTGCTGCTGGCGGCGCCTCGTGCCGTGCTGGAGTTACAGCACTCCCGGCGGCGCGGGCAGGGGCGCAGCTCGGACGCCGACCAGCTCCGGCGGCTGACCGGCGTACCGGCGTTGATGTGGGTCGGCGTGTTCGGCTTGGTGACACTCGGCTGCCTGGCCCTCGGGGTTGTGTGGTCGGGCGTGCTTCCGGGTTAAGGCGGCGGCAGGGTGACACCGAAACCCGTGACGGCGAGTCGCAACAGCACCTGCCCCGGTCGGATCAGGTCGGCCACCTTCGCCGCGCTCAGCACTTCGAGCTCCGCCAGTCGCTTGTCGTAGGTCCCGTCGAGACGGGCCTGCTGCAGCTCCTCGGTGTTGTGCCAGACCTTCTGCCGGGACTCGCGGAGGAACCGCTGCGAGGCCAGCCGGTTGAGCGGGGTCAGCGCGCGGTCCACCAGGCTCCGCGCACCGCTCGCGGCCAGTTCGTCGTCCTCGGCCGCGACCCGTTCCGCCAGTACGCCGTCGATCCGCTCGTGGTCCCGGCGTCGCCGGTCCAGTAGGTGCCGGTCCTCGAAGTCGGCGTCGCTGATCACCGCGAGCAAGGCCTGCGGCAGGTCGTAGTTCACGTGCGCGTTGATCCCGAGCAGCACATGCGCGAGCGGCGGCAGCGTCTCCGGCGCGTCGAACGCCAGCCGCCAGGGACGCGCCACGAGTTCGCCGTCGTGCGCCTGCAGGTAGAGCTCGGCGAACTTCACGTCCCAGCGCTCGACCCACTCCGGATCCTCGAACCGCGCCCGCTCGATCGCCTGCCCCACCGCCTGGGTCGTCCGCAGGTACGTCCCGAGGAAGAACCGCCGCTGGGCGCGCTCGGCCGGCAACTCGTCGACCCGCTCCTGCATCCGTTTCACGACGTCCGTGATCGGACTACCATCGGTCATCGAACCTCCCCCGAGGAGGACACATGCGAACAGGTCCACTCTCCTTCGATCCGGTGCTCGTCGGCAACCGCGAGACCGACGCCTGGGCCGCGTATTACCGGCACGAGTGGCCGGCGTTCCTGACCGCCGCGGTCGGGATGGTCGCCGCGGCGTTCGGCATGCCGGCGCACCGGACACTGGCCGGAGCCTGGTGCGTACTGCGCGCCAACCAGGCCTGGGCGCCGTACCCGGGCAACCGGCCGGACGCGGCCCGCGCCTACATGCGCCGCTTCTACGAACACGTCGCGCTGTCCGGCGCGCTCTCGCTGGAGCCGGTCGAGGCCGCGCGGCTGGAGGTCGAGTGGTGGCGGGTGCATCGGGAACACCAGCACTCTCAGGACGTGACGGAGGAAGAACTGGTTGCCGCGCTGGTCGACCTGTACTCGTACGTGTACTGCGTCGAACGGGACGCCGTACGCCGGGCCGCGCAGCGGCGGGTCGACGCGATGGACCTGTCGGACCGGTGGGTCCGGGCCGGGTGCGACCGGGACAACCCGTTGCTCGCGGCGGAGCGTCGTACGCTCGTCGCCTCGTACGCGGCCCTGCGTACCGCGGTGGAGCGTTAATGTCGGAGGGGCGGACTACGGTGGGCGTATGAAGACGAGTGAACTGCTGCTTGATGCACACAGCCGGGTGCAGGAGGTCCTGCACGACGTGGTGACCGGGCTCGACGACAAAACGCTCGCGGCCCGTCCAGGGCCGACTGCGAACTCGATCGCTTGGCTGGTGTGGCACCTGACGCGCGTGCAGGACGATCACCTGGCGGACGCGGGCGGGTATGAGCAGGTCTACACGGCGGACGGCTGGCACGCGCGCCTCGGGCTCCCGTTGGAGGCGGCCGACACCGGCTACGCGCACACGTCCGAGCAGGTCGCGCTGGTGCAACTGTCCGCCGAGCAGCTGCTCGGGTACTACGACGCCGTCCACGAACGCACTGCCGAGTTCCTGAAGACGGTCACCGACGAGGACCTCGACCGGATCGTCGACCGCCGGTGGAACCCGCCGGTCACGCTCGGCGTGCGGCTGGTCAGCGTGATCGACGACTGTGCACAGCACTCCGGTCAGGCGGCGTACGTGAAGGGTCTGCTCAGCTGAGGGTGGTCTGCCACAGCGAGGTGCCGGCGATCAGGTAGAGCTTGTGGTCCGGCAGTAGCGCGGCGGCCGTCGGCGCACCCGACGGCCCGGTCGAGTCCTGCACGGTCCACTGCCCGTCCTGACCGCTGAGCACCTTCACCTTGTTGTCCTGGGCAACGACCTGGACGATCTTCCCGCCGTCGACCACCGGCGCCGGGAGCTTGTCCTCGTCCCCCACCGGGATCGCGGGTACGCCGTGCAGGCGCTTCGCGGTCCCGGACGCGTCGAGCTGCCAGATCGCGAGCTGACCGTCGGCGTACCCGGAGATCACGCAGTCCGTCGTACAGGTCGCGGTGTCGGCCTGGCTGCGGCTGCCCGGCTCGGGCAGCACGATCCGCTTCCAGCCCGTGTCGAGCTTGGCCGAACGCCAGACCGCGGCCTCCTGCGCGACCACGCCCGGCGCGAGCCGTACCTGTGAGCCGACGAGCACGATGCTCTCGCCGAGTGTCGTGCCGAATCCGGGTCCGACCAGCAGCGACGGAGTGCTCTGCAACGCCGTCTTCGAGGGGTCCTGCCGGGTCCACATGCCGTTGCTCTGCGGGAGCCAGACCATCGCGTCGTTCCCGGTCTGTACGCCGCCCCATGAGCCGAGCAGTGCGCTGCCGCTCGGCGTGAGGACCGCGCTGTACAGGTCTCCCGCGGTCTGCCCGCCGAACGTGAAGAAGTTCTGCGGACGCTCGACCAGGCCGGTCTGCGGCGTCCCGGTCCAGACGGTCCAGCGGGTGTTCGAGTGCGCGCCGCCGGCGGCTCCGCCGAGCGCGAGGAGCTGCTTGCCGTCGTACGCGATCGAGTACCAGATCGCCTCGAACGCGTAGGGGCTGGCGGGGTTGGGTTTCACCGCGATCGGCGTCCGCTTGCCGTTGTCCAGGAACTCGAGTTCGGGGACGACCTTGGCGCCGCGATGCCGAAGGCCGACGAGCAGCTGGCTGTCATGGGTGGTCAGCGTGACCGGCTCGGCCGGGCCGACGTCGACCTTGGTCCAGGCGATCGCCTTCGGTTCGTCACCAGACTTGTCACCGGACTTGTCACTGCAGGCGGTCAGCGTCGCGAGCAGCAGCATCGCGACCGCGGCGAACCGGCGCATGTCAGCGGCCCTGTGGCAACGTGGTCGTGCGCTTCCGGCCGGCCCGCGGCGCGGACGGCGGCGGCACGACCGGGCCGATGTCACCGTCCGGCGCGGTGTCCAGGTCGACCATCACCGGGGCATGGTCACTCGGCCCGGTGCCCTTGCGCGCCTTGCGATCGATCCAGGCGGCCTGGACCCGGCCTGCGACGCTCTCGGTCGCGAGCATCAGGTCGATCCGCATCCCGAGGTCCTGGTGGAACATGCCGGCGCGGTAGTCCCAGTAGCTGAAGATCCGGTTCTCCGGCCAGCGGTCGCGGACGACGTCGTGCAGGTCCTTCGCGGCCATCAGCTCCGCGAGCGCCTGCCGCTCGGGCGGCGTGACGTGTGTCTGACCGACGTACGCCGCGGGGTCGAAGACGTCGGCGTCGGTCGGGGCGATGTTCATGTCGCCGCAGACGATCTGGTCGGCCGGGCCGTTCGCGACCACCTCGGTCAGCGCCGCCAGCCAGGCGAGTTTGTAGTGGTAGTGGTCGGAGTCCGGCACCCGGCCGTTCGGCACGTAGAGCGAGTGGATCCGGATCCCGCCGCAGGTCGCGGCCACCGCGCGCGCCTCCGGGTCAGGGAACCCGGGCGCTCCGGCGACCCCGGTCACCACGTCCTCCAGCCCGACCTTCGACAGCAGCGCGACACCGTTCCACTGCGGCTCGCCGGACAGCCCGATCTCGTACCCACGGCCGGTCAGCTCGGCGCCCAGCAGCTTCGTGAACGCGTCGTCCGCGAGCTTCGTCTCCTGCAGGCAGACGACGTCCGGCTGCCGCTCGTCGAGCCAGTCCAGCAACCGCGGCATCCGCTGCTTCACCGAGTTCACATTCCACGTCGCCACTCGCATCCGACAACGGTAGCTTGGGAACGGGGTTGTGGGAGGGGGGAACATGTTCGTGCTGCGCGGAACCGTGGTGACCATGCGCCCGGGCGGGGAGGTGGCCGCCGGCGGCGAGGTGTACGTCGGCGACGACGGGCTGATCGCGGCCGTGACGCCGCTCGACCCGGTGCCGGCCGGGTTCGGGAGCGCGCCGCGGATCGCGGCCGGCGGCCTGGTCCTGCCCGGGCTGATCGATCTGCACAGTCACCTGATGTACAACAGCCTGCCGCTGTGGACGGAGCCGTCGCGGAAGGTGCCGTGGACGTCGCACAACCAGTGGGGCGGCGCACCGACGTACAGCTCGCGCATCAGTCAGCCGGCCCGACTGCTCGGCGCCGCGGCCGGGCGGGCCCTGCTCCGGTACGTCGAGACGCGCGCGATCGTCGGCGGTACGACATCCATCCAGGGCAACCCGCGCGGCGCCGTACCGCCGGACGACGACCTCGTGCGCAACGTCGACTCCGAGAAGCTCGGCACCCACGACGACTTCATCCGGGTCAGCACACTTGTTGCCGACAGCAAGGAAGCGCTGACGCCGTACGCGACCGCGGTGGCGGCGGGCCGGGGATTCATCGCGCATTCGGCGGAGGGATCGGACCCGAAGCTGCGGTCGGAGTTCCGGCTGCTGGAGGACGTCGGCGTGGTGAAGCCGCAACTGGTGGCGATCCACGGTACGGCGCTGAACGCGGACGACTTCGCCGCGCTGAAGGCCGGGAACTCCAGCATGGTCTGGTCGCCGTTCTCCAATCTCTGGCTGTACGGCGCGACCGCGGACGTGCGGACCGCCCACGAGGCCGGCGTACGGCTCTGTCTCGGCTCTGACTGGGGCCCGTCGGGGACGCGGAGCGTGCTGTGGGAGGTGAAGGTCGCCGACCTGTGGAACCGGACCGAGGCGGTCTTCACCGACGAGGAACTGGTCCGGATGCTGACGTCGAACCCGGGCGACGCGCTGACCGAGGTGTGGCCGCGCCCGGTCGGCCGGCTGGAACCCGGAGCGCTCGCGGACCTGATCGTCGTACGCCGCCGCGCCGCCGACCCGTACCGCAGCCTGATCGCGGCCACCGAGGCCGACATCCGGCTGGTCGTGATCGGCGGGCGGGCCCGATACGGCCTGCCCGCGATGATGAAGCCGCTCGCGCCGACGGCGACACCGATCCGTCTTGGCCGCCTGTCGCGGCTGATCGACTACGGAGATCCGACGATCACCTGGAAGACCGTCGTCGCAGACCTCGAGAAGGTCCGCGGCGACCCCGGCGCCGCCGCCACCCGGGCGGCCGGCAGGTTCGCCGCCCTCGCCGCCGGCGTCGCGGTCCCCGCGGACTCGTTCGTCCTCCTGCCGGACATGCCCGCGCCGGAGCTCGACGAGCAGCTCGGGCGCCGCGGGCCGGCCGGCGCGGCACCGGTTCCGGTGGCCGTCCCGCCGCTCGAACCCCTCGTCACTGGTCCTACCTGGTTCGACGCGGTCGACGCGAATCCGTTCCACCACGGCCTGCTCAGCGGGCTGCGCGCCTATACATGAGACAAGACATCGGATCTCTGGCCGATTCGGGGTAGCGTCCCGCCATTGTCCTTCGTGTGCGCAGAGGGTGGGGTCGAGGATGCTGCAGGGGCTGGGCGTGGGTGAGCAGGACGAATGTGTCTACGTGGAGCTCTTGCGCCGCCGCAGGGCGACGGCGGACGACCTGAGCACCGTCGTCCAGTTACCGGTCGAGGCGGTCACGGAGGCGCTGACCCGACTCGCCGGGCTCGGGCTCGCCACCGGCGACGACGCCGGCCTGTACAACGCCGTACCGCCGGACGTCGGGCTCGGGACTCTCGTCGTACAGCACCAGAGCACGCTGCAGCAGGCGCAGCGGCGGCTGGCCGAACTGACCGACGTGTACCGCACGGGCGCGGCGTCGGCGATGAGCGAGGTGGAGGCGCTGACCACGCCCGAAGAACTCGCCACCTGGGTCGACAACATCGAGCGCGGCGCGAAACAGGAACTGCTCGCGTTCTTCCGGCCGCCGTACGTCCTGGACGGCGACCTCGAGGTGACGACCGACGTGCCGTCGTACCGGTTCGTGTACGAACGCTCGGCGATGGAGGACCCGCGGACACCGGCCGAGATCGCGCGGTTCCTCGCCGGCGGGTACCAGATCCGGCTCGTCAACGAACTGCCGAGCAAGATGATCGTGATGGACCGGCAGATCGTGCTACTGCCGATGCTGCCCGACCAGACCGGCATCGACCCAGGCTTCCTGCTGGTCCGCGGCCAGTCGCTGGTGCGTCTGCTCGTCGACCTGTTCGAGCGGGTCTGGCAGGTCGCGACGCCGTTGCAGCTGAGCGCGACGAGCCTCGTCGAGGGCGGCCCGGCCTGGGACGACTTCGACATCAAACTGCTCACCTACCTACTGTCGGGGATGCCGGACAAGTCGGCCGCGGCGCGGCTGGGGACGAGCGAACGGACCGTCCAGCGCCGGATCAAACGGCTGATGGAACTGTCCGGCACCGACAGCCGGATGCAGCTGGCCTGGTACGCCGCCCGCTCCGGGCTGATCGCGTCGTGAGCGTGGCCCCACCCCGTGCTCGAGGTGGGGCCACGCTGCTTATCTCTGCGTGTCTCTGCTTGTCTCAGTTCGTCTCAGCTTGTCAGCGGACCCGGTACGCGCGGGTCACGGTCTGCTCGACGGCGGTCCCGTCGACGTCCGTGGCCTGCACCTTCAGCGTGACGAACCCGGCGGTCCGCGGGTTCTCCAGGACAGCGGTGGCACCGGCGTCACCGGTCCGGCGTACCTGGACCTGCTTCCAGGTCGCACCGTCGTCGAACGACGCCGACACCGTGACGTCCTTCAGGTGCGGCGCGGCGACGCCGGCCGGATTCCGGAAGCCCAGGCCGAGGGTCGTGATCTGCCCGGCCCGCATACTGTTGTCGAGGGCAACGTTCAGGTCGTAGTCGATCGACATCACCGGCAACGCGCCCCGCTCGGTGTGCTCGGACCGGAACGTCCACGCGCTGTCGACCTTGGTCGAGGTCGTCCACCACGGCAGGTCCCGCGACACCTCGGTCACCAGCTTGTACGTCGCCGGCTCCGGGACCATCGGGAAGTTGACCGACATCCACGGCGCCGACCCGACCAGCTGACCGTCCCGGTAGACCGTGAGCTTCTTGGTCTCCAGCAGGCTGAGCGGCGTACCCCACTGACCGGTCTCCGTCGCGAGCAGCGGAGCGATGTCGACACTGCCGAGATCGCCCAGCCGGAGCGTCCCGTACGGGTGGTACTCCGTGATCGCGGACCGGACCACGGCCTTGTTCCAGGCGCGGTCGGTGACCTGCCCCGGCTTCAGCACGACCGGGTAGGTCTGGATGACGCCGGGCAGGGTCTCCCAGACCGGGGCGGCTGCCACGGTCTCGAACGTCCGCACCCCGGAGCTCACGTACTCCGTCAGCGTCCGCGGCATCGTCGTACGCACCAGATGCGAGACCAGGAACGTCTGCGTGTCCGAGATGACCGCCCGGGAGAAGCCGCCCTCGGTCGACGGCGTGGAGGCGTAGAAGCGGTCGTTGACCGTTGCGAGCTCCCGCGGGTCGGCCCGGTACAGCTGGTTCGCCGAGATGCCGGCCTGCGTCTTCAGCACCTCATAGCTGTACGACGGCATCGCCTTGCCGTGGAACAGCAGCTTGAGGTTGCCCTGCGCGGCAAGGGCCGCCAGCTTCGCACCCTGCTCCCCCGACAGCGTGAGCGCTGGGATCGCGGTCTCCTTCTGCGTGTAGACCGCGGTCCCCCACTCGCCCGGTACGTCGCTGTAGATGACGACCGCGCCGGCGCCGGCGGCGACCGCGTTCGCGACGACCTGGCCGGTGCTGACCTCGTCGCTGCGCTTGACGAGCGCGAGGTTGCCGCGGACCGCGGTGGTGAAGTCCTCCGGGCGGCCGGTGCCCGCGTTCACGGGGCGGAACAACCGGGTGCCGACGATCTTGCTCGAGCCCGTCCAGCCGCCGACGTACTCGGGTGCGATCGGGAACGCGCCCTTGCCGACCAGCTGGGCCGAGAGGATCGGCTCGGTCGCGGAGAAGTGCAGGCGGTGCTCGAGCAGTTCTTTCTTACCGGTCGACGGGATCGCGAACAGCTTGGTGAAACCGGCCACGTCCGACTGCAGCTCGTACCGCAACGGGTTGTTGTCGCTGGAGAACGACATACTCATCCTGGCCTGGTCGACCTGGCTCGGTTTCGGCGTCTGCAGGCCGACCTGGTGCGCCTGGCTGCCGTCGAAGGTGAGCGACTTGTCGGCGTCCAGCACGACCCCGGACTCGGCGCCGTACACGACCTGCCGGGTCTGGCCCCAGTCCTTCGTGAACCGGTAGGTGCCGGACTCGAAGCCGTACTCGCCCTTCGGGAGGTTCAGCGTCAGCGTGCCCGCGGTGCCTTCGAAGTAGTACATGTCGGCGGGACGCGCGGTCTGCAGGTCGAAGACGAAGATCATGCCGTACGCGTGGTCGTCGACCGGCTGACCATGGTCCTTGACGTTGATCGTCACGTTGAACCGCTGGACGTCCTGCTCGAAACCGACGGCCGTGGTGACGACAGCGCCGTCCGCGGACGTGCCGACCACGTGTTCGCCGTACGTGCCGGTCGCCATCGTGCCGCCGGTCAGCGTCACCGGTACGTCGGCCGTGCCGTGCGCGGGAACCGTGACGGAGCTCGCACCGAGCTGGAACGTGCCGGCCGGAACCGCCGTACCAGCCGCCTTGTGGGTGAGTTCGAGCGTCACCGGCTGGTCACCGCGGTTGGTGTAGGTAAGCTGCTTGACGACCGGGTCGGTCGAGCCGAACGGACGCATCCCGAAGTCGACGACGCCCGACGCGGCCACGGTCTGACGGAACGCGCGGCTGACGTCGACCCGGCCCGCGCCCTGGGCATACACGGACGTGTCGGCGGTGGTCTTCGCCGTACTGATCAGCTGGTCCTTCAGCTGGGCAGGCGTCCAGTCCGGGTGCTCCTCGGCCAGGATCGCGGCCGCTCCGGCGACGTGCGGGGTTGCCATCGACGTACCGCTCGCGGACGTGTAGTTGGCGTCCACCGGGTGGCCCATGCTGGTCCCGGCCGCGCGGGCCGCGACGATCTCCGAACCGGGTGCGGTGATCTCGGGCTTCAGCGAACCGCCGACCGCCGGGCCGCGGCTGGAGAAGTCGGTGATCGCGTCGGTGCCGTCCACCGCGCCGACGGTCAGCGCCGAGTCGGCGTCACCGGGCGAACCGACCGTCGCGGCCCCGGGGCCCGAGTTGCCGGCCGCGATCGTGAACAGTACGCCGGTCTGCGCGGTCAGCGAGTCGACCGCCTCGACCAGCGGGTCCTCGTCTTTCGGCCCCGCCGTACCGCCGAGGCTCATCGAGACGACCTTGGCACCGGAGTGCGCGGCCCAGTCCATCCCGGCGACGATGTCGGACGCGGCGCCTTCGCCCTCGTTCGACAGCACCTTGCCGATCACCAGCTCGGCGCCCGGGGCGACACCCTTGTACTTGCCGCCGGACGCCGCGCCGCTGCCGGCGATCGTCGACGCGACGTGTGTGCCGTGGCCGTGGCCGTCCTGGACGGTCTGCCCGGCGACGAAGCTCTGGCTCTCGACGACCTTGCCGGCCAGGTCCGGGTGGTTCAGGTCGACGCCGGTGTCGAGGATCGCGACCTTGACGCCGGTGCCGTCGTACCCGGCCTGCCAGGCGTCCGGCGCGCCGATCTGCGGCACGCTCTTGTCCAGCAACGCGTGCATCTTGCGGTCCAGCCACACGTGGTCGACCCCACCGGACAGCTGCGGTTTCGCCGCCTTGCCGACGTTGTCGTCGATCGAGTTCCAGAACGTGGCGGTGCTCGTCTTGTCGGCGGTGACCGCCGCGCCGTGGACGCTCGGCAGGCCACGCTTCAGCTTGGTGCTCGCGGGCGGAGCTGCCTTCGCGAGCGTCCGCCCGGCGTACCTGACGATCATCGGGATGACGCTGGTGTGCGCGTCGTCGTACCCCTGGGCGATCAGTCCGGAGACGTTGAACAGCTGCTGGTCGAGCTTGCCGGAGGCGATCAGCGGTCCCGCCTCCTGCGGGATCACGTACACGTCCTTGCCGACCGAGTAGCTGGTGAAATTGCCCGTCGACCCGGCGTGCGGGGTCACCGTCACCGCTGGGGTTCCGGCCGCGGACGTCATCGTCACGACGTCGCCGGTCACCAGGGTGACCTTGGTCGACGACTGCTGGGACGGTGCCTTGGTCACTCCGACCGTGGGCGTCGGCGACCCGGCGTTCGCGGTTCCCGGCACCACGAGGGTGGCGGTGAGCGCGAGACCGAACAGCATCGATCTTCTGGTTGCCATGGGGCTGGCCCTCCTTCGAGCCGGATTCAGTTCCGGTGCCGGAAAGCCTCACCGAGACGGACCGGTGCCGCTACGGATCGTCCTGGCGATCACCTGACATGTCGGGTCGCCGCCGTTCGGCGATCGCTGTTCGTAGTTATCCACATACTTGAAGTCACCGGTTCTGGAGGCCCGGAATCAGGCACTCTCTTGGCAAGGAGATTTTCGGGGAGAGGGACTGATGGCTGATCTGGACTGTGATCCGGCGGACGTGACCGCACTGGTGGCGTATCTGCGGGACATCGGCCGGCACGAGCTACTGACCTTGGAGGAGGTGAACGAGCACTCGTACTGGATCGAGGCCGGGCTGCTGGCGGGTGAGCGGCTGCGCGGCGATCCGGGGCACGCCGACGCGGCCGAGTTGCAGCAGGTGGTCACCCGCGGGCAGCTGTCCTGGCAGCGGATGGTCGAGGGCAACCTGCGGCTGGTCGTCTCGCTCGCCCGGCGGTACGGCGGAAAGGGCATCTCGCTGCTGGACCTGATCCAGGAGGGCAACATCGGGCTGATGCGAGCGGTCGAGCGGTTCGACCACCGGCTCGGGAACCGCTTCTCGACGTACGCGATCTGGTGGATCCGGCAGGCGATCGGGCGGGCGATCTCCGACCGGTCCCGGCTGGTGCGGATGCCGGCCCAGGCCTACGCCGACGCGTCCCGGGTCAGCTCGGCGCGGCAGGACCTCACGCAGCAGCTCGGGCACGACCCGAGTACGCCGGAGCTCGCGCGGGCGACCGGACTGAGCATCGCGCGGATCGAGCGGGCCCAGGAGTGGCGGACGCAGCCGGAGACACTCGACCTGGACGAGTCCGACCCGGTGCTCGAGGACGACCCGATCGTGCTCCAGGCCGCGCTGCGCCGGGACCTGGCATATCACCTGGAGTTCCTGGACGACCTCCATCGCGCGGTCCTGCAGCACCGGTACGGCCTGCGCGGCCACATCCCGTCGACACCGGAGGAGACCGCCGTACAACTCGATCTGAACCCTGCGAAGGTGCGCGCGCTGGAGCGCGAGGCGCTGCGGCAGTTGCGGCGGCGGGCGCTGCCGCAACTCCGGGAGTACGTCGCCTGAGCGGGTGCCTGAGGCCTAGCTTGGAGGTGCTGGGATGATGTCGATGTGAGACTTTTGCGTACCGCCTGGCCGCGTGAGTTGGGGGCGGCTGTGTCGGCGGCCGCTCGGGAGTCGACCGGGAGCAAGGAAGACGTGCTCGCGGCCGTGCAGCTCGCGAACGGTCGCTGGGTGGCCGGCACGCGGGCGGCGGTGTACCTGCCGTCGGACTCCGCGGACGCGGCTCGCCGGGTCGGCTGGGAGCAGATCGAGCGCGCGAACTGGGACGCTGAGGCGTCGGTACTGCACGTGTACGAGACCACCGACTTCGGGACGCCGCTGCGCGCCACCGAACTCAAGGTCGAGGACCCCGGGCGCTTCGGCCAACTGCTCCGCGAGCGGGTCGACGCCAGCATCGTCATCCAGCGTCACGTGCCGCTGTCCGGCAAACGCGGAGTGCGCATCGTCGCGCGGCGCAACCCGTCCGGCGCCGACGCGGGAGTGACCTGGAACATCGTTCTGGACAAGGGATTGGAGCCGTCCCAGCCGGGCGTCGTGGAGGCGGCCGAGGAGGCGCTCCAGGAGGTCCGGGACGAGTTCGGCATCTGACCCGGCAGGCACCCGAATCCCGTTTTTGTAGTTCGCCGGTGGCCTGCTAACCTACTCAGGTCCTCGGGGTTCGGGGAGAAGCACCACCACGATCCCGCCTAGCTCAATTGGCAGAGCAGCCGGCTGTTAACCGGCAGGTTACTGGTTCGAGTCCAGTGGCGGGAGCAAGTTCATCAGCCGGGTCCTGGTTTCACAGGAGCCCGGCTTTCTTCTTCTCTGGGCCTTCTTCCGCCTCGGGTAGGTTCGGGGCGTGAAACGGCTGGGGTGGGTGGGACTGAGCGCAGCGCTGCTGCTGTCGGGGTGCGGCACCGAGAGCGCGACCGGCGCGACACCGGCGACCCAGGCTCCCGAGGTGCGACGTACCGCGACCCCGACACCGACACCTACTCCGCCACCGCCGGTCTGCCCGGCGTCGGGCGCGATGATCACCGTCGGGCCGGTGGAGGCCGCGTTGGGGCACCGGGCCGTCGTCGTGAAGCTGACGAACTGCCGGAAGGCGCCGATCACCCTCAACGGCTACCCGGACGTTGGCGTCCTCAACGGTCGGCGCCGGCCGATGAAGGTGACCGTTGCCCGCGGCACCTCGTACATGGCGATCGACCCCGGACCGGCCCGGATCCACCTGGCCAAAGGCGAAACGGCCGTCGCCGTCGTCGCCTGGTCGAACACCGTGGAAGTTGCCGAGGACAAGGCTTCCGGCGCCTACCTGGCGGTCGCGCCACACCCCGGCGAACGCCAGGCAGTCTGGCCCGTCGACACCGACCTCGGCACCACCGCGCGGATCACCTTGACTGCGTGGTGCAGAAAATTACCGAACTAATTACGCCCAAACTATTGGCCTAGACCACAGATCGGGCGTAACTTCCTCTCCAGATCCCGAGGGGGGCCTCGGGGACAGAGGGGAAACTGATGAATTTCAAGAAGATCCTGAACACCAAGACCGGCCGTCTCGCGGTAGCAGGCGTCATCGCGGCATCCGCGGTGCTCGGCGTGTCGATCGCAGCCAACGCGGCCGGAGGTACGGGGTGCAAGACGCTCACGTACCCGCTGTGTGCGCGGTCTGTCGCGTCGACGCAGGTTGTGGACAACTCCCTGACCGGCGCGGACATCAAGACGAACTCGCTGGGCTGGACGGACCTGGACGGCAACACCCAGGCGCAGATCCGCAAGGGTGACGGCAAGGGCGGCGCCACGAAGCTGTACGCCAACGCGACTCCGACGGTGATCAAGAACATCGGCGGCACGTTCTCGACCCGTCACACCGAGGTCGGCACGTTCACGCTCCCGAAGGGAACCTGGCTGGTGAACCTGTCGGCCAAGTTCAACCGCACCGCTGCCGCGGCCGCGGGTGCCCCGGAGGTTCAGCCGATGCTCCAGCTCGTCGGCGGTACCAACTACGTGACGATCGGCGGCAACAACATCTCGCCGGCACTCGACGCGGACCTGTTCGGTTCCGCCGTCGGTCTCGTCACGGTCACCGAGGACACGAAGTTCACCGTGAACGCGTTCGGGTACGCGTCGGACCGGTCCGACGCCGGGTCCGGTGACATCACCGTGCTCGCGAACGTGGTAGTTGCTGCTGCCTGATCACACGCAGGTGACAAGAGGCCCTGGCCGCCGACGGGCGGGCAGGGCCTCTTCGTGCTTGGCGGGAGGAAGTGTTACTTCCCCTTCTTCCGGTCGATTGCCCGCTGGATGCGGTGCTGAGGCTGGCCGAGGACCTTCGCCAGCAGCGGCACGCGGTACTTGTACGCCGCGATCGCGCCTACCACGATCACCAGGAAAATGAACCAGCCCATCGATGTTCCCTTCGTCCGGACCTGCCTCCATCATGCCCGGTCGACGCCAACCAGCCCTCCGTCAAACCCCTGACCGTCCCCTGGTTCTCGAGCTCCGGCCGACAACCGGACCCGCGCACACGGCCGCAGAAGTCACCCCACCCACCGCCGGCCCTCCACCTGGGCACACAGCAACCACCCCCGACCCGATACCATCTCCCGCACACGGGGCGGTAGCTCAGCTGGTTAGAGCAGGGGACTCATAATCCCTGGGTCACGGGTTCGAGTCCCGTCCGCCCTACTTGTGGTCGGGCAGTGGGTTGTGCGGAGCCTCGGTTCCGCGTGGGGCCGAGGCTCCGCGAGGCGGCTCAGCTGGTGGGCGCGTTCTTGGGGGCTGCGCTCACCTTCTTCGCGTGACCGGTGCCTGGTTTGGTGGAGTTGAACACCTGGGTGTCGTAGGCCATGTGGCCGACCATGTTGGCGAAGGTCTTCGACATCCAGGTCAGGACCTGCGGGTCGTTGTTGCCGAGGTTGTCGCACCAGCGGAACGGGTTGTCCACGCAGCCGCCGTCGTCGCCCGGCACGGTGCCCTCGAAGTTGCCCTCGTATCCGCCGAACAGCGCGACGTCCGACGCGAGCTTGCAGCAGTCCTGACCGGTGAGCACGCCGCTCGCCGGGATCCCGGCCTGCTGGAACATGAACGCGTCCGTGCCGTCGGCCGAGAACAGGATGTGGTTCTGCCCGATCGAGTTCAGGTAGTCGATCCCGTAGTCGCGTCCGATCGCGGACGGTGCCCAGATGCTCGGCGGCATCGGCGTACCGGGGGTGCGGCCGAACAGGTTCACGCCGTCCTTCGGGTCGAGCACGCCGGCCACGTAGTTCGGGGTCGCGGTCACGTCGGCGTCGAGGTCGAACTTGATCTTGGCGAGTTCGGCCGGTGGCAGCGTGTTGACGTAGTACTGCGAGCCGAGCAGCCCGAGTTCCTCGCCGCCGAACCAGATGAAGCGCAGCTTGTTGCGGGTGCTGGTGTTCTTCAACTGCTGGGCGATGTCGAGGATGGTGGCCGAACCCGACGCGTTGTCGAGCATCCCGGCTCCGTAGATCGCGTCCAGGTGGGCGTCGACGACGAGGATGTTGTTCGGGTCGCCGCCCTTGGAGTCAGCGATCACGTTCCAGTCCGAGCGGTTCGGGTCGTCGATGATCTGGACGTTGACGGTCAGCATCGGGGCTGAGCCCGGGACGTACTGCGACAGCAGTTGCGTGCCGACGGCGTACGACGTGAACAGCACGGGGATGTGCTCCGTACCGGCGAGGCTCCCGGAGAAGGCGCTCGTCCGTCCGGGGTTGCCCTCGTTGAAGATGACGGCGGCGGACGCACCGGCGGCCTGGGCGTTCGCGACCTTCTGGGCGAACGTGCAGGTGCCGCGCTGGATCAGCGCGATGTTGCCCGCCACGAACCCGGTGAAGTCGGACGGTGCGCACCCGCTGGCCGAGCTCGGCGTGGGCGTCGCGGGTACGACGATGCCGCCCGCGGGCTGCACGTTCGCGCTCGCCGAACCGGCGACCGCCGCCGGGTTGAAGTCCGTGACCAGGGCGAACGACTGCGGTGTCGGCGAATCCTCACGCATCACCGGCGTGCCGACGAAGCTCCGGTAGTGAAACTTGTACTCCTGCAGCGTCACGTCGTATCCCGCTGCCCGCATCACGCCTGCCACATAGTCGGCCGAGGCCTTGTAGCCGGGCTCCCCCGAGTTCCGTGACGGGTGGCCGTCCGCACCTGGATTGGCGTCGGCGATCTGCTGGAACTTGACCATGTGCGCCCAGAGATCACTCTGGGTGACACAGTTGACGAGCTTCTGCGGGGTGTTGTTGACCTGATTGGCGCATGCTGTCGGGTTCGCGTCGGCCGCACCGGAGGCGTTCGAGGCGACGGGCGTCAGCGCTCCCGTGACGGCCACCGCGGCCGCACTGGCCAGCGCGAGTCCCCAGCCTCGACGTCGTGCTCTTCCTGAGCTCATCCGTGTTCTCCCTCCCCGGAGCTTTTACAGCAGGTGATACGCCTGGAGAGCCGCGGACTGAAGACCTGGCACGACACATGACAGGACTGTCATCCTTGGTGACTCACGAAGGGACCGGCATGAACTGGAAAGACCTACCGCTGGACGCGGTTCCGAGAGGCGACGAGGTGGAGACGCTGCAGTTCGCGCTCGACCGGGTGCGGAAGCAGTTCGCGTGGAAGACAGGTGGGCTGACCGCCGAGCAGCTGCGGCAGACACATCCGCCGTCGACGATGACGCTGGCGGGTCTGGTCAAGCACATGTCGTTCGTCGAGGACGGGTTCACGGCGCGGGCCGCCGGCCGTCCGCTGGCCGCGCCGTGGGCCACCCGCAGCTGGGTCGAGAACGACCGCTGGGGTTGGGAGTCCGCCGTCGACGACGACCCGGAGGAGTTGTATCGCCTTTGGTATGCCGCTGCCGCGCGCTCGCGTGCAGTCTGGCAGGAGCTGAGCGCGGACGGAGGTTTGGATGCGGTCGTCGAGGATCCGGATCCGGCCTGGACAACGAACCGTCGGCGGGTCGCGTTCGACCTGCTGGAGGAGTACCTGAAGCACACCGGTCACGCCGACGTACTGCGCGAAGCCGTGGACGGGGTACGGGGGAACGACCCTGAATGAGCTGACAGAGGCGTTGCGGAAGTCGTACGGCGTGCACGCGGCCGAGCTGCACCGGATCCACGCAGGTACGAACACCGTCAACTATCGGGTCGTCGACGACACCGGCCGCTCCTGGTTCGCGAAGCTCTACAAGGGCAACCTCGACAGCGAGCGTGAAGCCATCGAGCTGACCGCGTACGCCGGCCGCGCGGTGCCGGTGCCCGCGGTACGGCGGACTCTGGACGGCGAGCTGATCGCCGTGCCGCTGCCGATGTCCTTGTGGGAGTTCGTCGAGGGCGAGACAGCCGAGGGTGGGATCACCGGCGCGCGCTGGCCCGCGGTCGGAACAGCCCTGGGCAGACTGCACCGCCACCTGTCCGAGCACCCGGCCGCCAAGCCGGCCCTCCGCCCGGCGGCCGAACTCCGCGATGTCGTGCGCGCCCGCCGGAACTTCGACGAACTCATCGCACGGTTCCAGGCGCGTGCCGAGCTCAGCCCGTTCGAGGCGTGGGCCTGCGAGGCGGCACGGGAACGCCGGGCGTTGCTGGAGCGGGCCGGCGCGATCCTTGCCGGCCTGCCCGCGCTGACCACGCAGGTCCTGCACGGTGACCTCGCCTCACCCAACCTGATGCTGCGGGGAGACGACGTCGCCGCGGTGATCGACTTCCAGCCGCCGCGACCGGGCTTCGTCGCCTGGGAGATCGCCCGGATCGGCTGCGACCCGCGGACGGTGATCCTCGGAGACCAGTGGATCGACGGACTCGCCGTCCTGCTGGACGCCTACCGCGCCGAGCACCCCGCCGCGCGCCCGGACGACCTCCTCTCCGCGGTCGCCGCCGGCTGCGCACACACCCTGGGCTCCACCTTCCCGCTGGCCGAACCCGCACCGATCCCCGCATCCCTCGAGCTGTACGCCCGCGCCCGCCACCAGGCCGCCCTCACGATGCTCGATCGCCTGCCCGAGGCGCGGGATCGACTCAGCGTCGGCGGATGAAAGCCATGTACTGGACATCCGTTCTGGTGATGTTGACGAGTTCCCAGCCGCGCTGCTCCTCGACCTCCACGATCGTCAGCAGCTCGTCGAGCGACTCGTCGCCAAGTCCGCGGCTGGCCACGACGACGTACCGGAGTGGGTGGTTGATCAGGCTGATCTCACCGGACAGGATCTTCGGCGCCTGAAATATCCGCGGCGCACGCATCTGTGACATGCCGTCACACTAGCGATCCGCGGTCCACCTCAGACCGGGATCGACACGTTGAACAGGCGCTCCGCGTTGTGCAGGGACTCCGTGACGATCTGCTGGCCGTTGGCAACCACCTCCTGCTGGTAGGCCGCGAGGTCCTCGCCCGACGTCAGCGCCTGTGTCAGGCGGGCCGCGTCCCACAGCGCGGTGTTCGCGCCGGCGCCTGCCGCCGGAGTCATCGGGTGCACGGCGTCGCCGAGCATCGTCACCCGCGACGACCTCCAGGTCGGCACCGTGACGCAGGTCCGGAGCGTGATCGGGAAGGCCGCCTCCGGCTCCCCCGCCGCGACCAGCGCGCGGACCGCCGGGTGCCAGTCGGCCACCGACCGCGTCACGATCGCCCAGAGGTCAGCGGGACGCATCCCGAACAGTTCCTCGTCCGACGCGCCGAGCACCGCGTTCGTCCCGGTCAGCACCGCCATCAAATAGTCGCCGTACTCCGCCGGCGGCTCCCGGAACATCACCGGCCCGAACGCCGTACCGAGCCCGGCCCCGTCGCTCGCGAAACAGAACCCGCGCAGGAACGCCGCCGGCGCCGCCTCCCGCACCGCCTCCGTCAACGGCACCTTGCCGTAGATGCACCGCACCCCGATGTCGGTCACGTCGAGCTCCGGCACGAGTTGCCTGCGGACGGCCGACCCCACGCCGTCCGCGCCTACGAGGACGTCGGCCGCCGTGGAGGTCCCGTCCGCGAAGGAGATCTCGACGCCGTCGGCGGTCTCGGCGTACGCCGTGAACTGCTTGCCGAACCGCAGTACGTCGTCGAGTCCGGTCATCAGCGCCCGGCGGAACGCGTACCGATCCACCGACGTGACGGCGTCCGGCCCGGAGACCGGGAACTCCTGGCGGAACTGCTCGTTCAGCTGGGCGTCGAATCCCGCCACCAGGTCGCCCGGACGGGTGGCGGTCGCGATCACGCGCCGCCGTACGGCGTCCGGCAGCATCGCGGCCAGCGCCTCCTCGCCCACCGGGCTGATGTGGATCCGGTACCCCTGCTTGCGGTACCGCGGCGACGGATCGCGTTCGCACACCGTGACCTCCACGCCCGCCTTCCGCAGTCCCTGCGCGAGTGCCAGTCCGCCGATCCCGGCACCCATGATCGCGACCTTCATCCCGACTCCAATCATCCGTCAATCAAACTCTGTCATCCGTCTGGTTGATTAAGTTAGCACGCCGGATGGCAGTCCGCTAGGATGACTTTCGTGCGCAGATCACCCGGACCCGAGGAGCGGCAGCGCGACCCCGAGCGCAGCAAGCAGCAGTTGCTGGACGCGGCCGTGGTCGAGTTCGGCGCGCACGGGTTCAGCGGCGCACGGGTCGGCGAGATCGCGGCCCGGGCCGGTGTGAACAAGCAGCTGATCTCGTACTACTTCGGCGGCAAGGAGGGCCTGTACCGCGCGGTCGCGGACCGCTGGCGCGCCTCCGAGCCGACCGTCGTCGAAGGTGCGGAATCGTTCGGCGAGGTGGTCGGCGCGTACGCCCGGACGTCGATCAAGAAGCCGGACCTGCTCCGGCTGCTGGTCCGTGAGGCCGTCGACCGCGACACCGGCGCGCTCGACCCGGAAGGGCAGCGTGCCCGGTTCCAGGCGATGATCGACGACTTCCGCCGGCGCCAGTCCGACGGTGAACTCGCCGCCGACCTGGACGCCTCCTACACCGGTCTGGCGTTGTTCGGCCTGGCCTGCGCGCCGGTCGTCTTCCCGCAGATCGCCCGTGCGCTCGGCCTCGACCCGGAGGCCGCCGACTTCACCGACCGCTACGCCGCCGAGGTCGCCCGGCTCGTCTCACACCTGAAAGACTAGATCGCGCGGTTGCGGAGTTCGGCGCGGTAGGCCTCGAGGGCGATGAGTTCGCCGAACATGCGGTTGTACTCGTCGGCGCGGTCGATCGGGTTGGTACGTTGGAGTTTCGACTTCAGGTCGGCGATGCGACGCGCGCAGGTCAGCTCCTGGAGCCGCGCGAGCAGCGCGTGCGCGTACTGCTCGTCGGGGTCCCGCCCGAGGCGCAGCGGGTCGACCGCCAGCGCGCCGACCACGGCGGCGGCCGGATCGTTGCCGATGGCATCGCGGACCGCCACCACCCAGGCCTCGCCGGGTGCGGCGACTGCCGGTCCGCCGACCTTCGCCATCGCGGCCCGGACCGCGGCCAGCCACGGATGCGTGAAGTCGTGGTCGTCGAGCTCGTCGAACGCGGACCCGACCAGCGCCGGGAACTGCATCGCGACCTTCAGTACGTCCCACTCGATCACGAACCGCTGGTCCCGCGGCGACGGGATGTCGGCCCGCTGCGCCGGCCGGGCCTCAGCGGCGGCGGCCGCCTGCTGCTGCTGATGATGCTGATGCTGTTGTTGCTGCTGCGGCGCCGCACCCCGCGACGCCGCACGGTAGACCTCGGACCGGACCTGGTCGACCTCCATGCCCAGCTGCCCGGCCAGCTCGCGGGTGAACGCGTCCACCTTCGACCGGTCGCGGATGCTGATCACCAGCTTGGCCGCCTCCCGGAGCGCGTCGATCCTGGTGTCCGCCCGGTCCAGGTCGTACTTCGTCAGCACGTTCCCCAGCACGAACCGGTACAGCGGGACGCGCCGCCCGATCAGCTCGCGGACCGCGGCGTCGCCCTTCTGCAGGCGCAGGTCGCACGGGTCCAGCCCGTCCGGCTCGACCGCGACGTACGTCTGCGCGGCGAACGCCTGGTCGCCCGCGAACGCCTTCAGCGCCGCCCGCTGACCCGCCTCGTCGCCGTCGAAGGTGAAGATCACCTCGCCGCGGAACTGGTCGTTGTCGAGCAGCAGCTGCCGCAGCACCCGCGCGTGGTCGTCGCCGAACGCCGTACCGCAGGTCGCGACCGCTGTCTGGACGCCGGCCAGGTGACACGCCATCACGTCGGTGTAGCCCTCGACCACGACGGCCTGCCGGCCCTTCGCGATCTCCCGCCGGGCGAGGTCCACGCCGTACAGCACCTTGGACTTCTTGTAGATCGGCGTCTCGGGCGTGTTCAGGTACTTCGCCTCGATCCGGTCGTCGTCGAACAACCGGCGGGCGCCGAACCCGATCACGTCCGACGAGGCATCCCGGATCGGCCACATCAGCCGGCCGCGGAATCGGTCGTACAGCCCGCGCTGCCCGTCGGCGGCCAGACCGGAGGCGACCAGCTCGGCATTCGTGAAGCCTCGACCGCGGAGGTGGCTCACCAGCGCCTCGCCGCCGCGCGGCGAGAACCCGACCCCGAACTGCACCGCGGCGTCCTTGTCGAAGCCGCGTTTGTCCAGGAACTGCCGCCCGAGCGACGCCTCGGCGGCCCCGAACAGCTGGTCGACGTAGAACTCGGCGGCCACCTTGTGCGCCTCGACGAGCCGCGGCCGCTGGTTGCCCGGGCCGCGCGGCACCGGCGCACCGGAGTCCTCGTACCGGAGCTGGATGCCGACCTTCGAGGCCAGCGTCTCGACCGCCTCCGAGAAGGTGATCTGGTCGACCTTCTGGATGAAGTCGATCACGTCGCCGCCCTCTTGGCAGCCGAAACAGTAGAAGAAGCCGCGGGCCGGGGTGACGTTGAACGACGGCGACTTCTCGTCGTGGAACGGGCAGAGCCCCTTCAGGTTGCCGCCGCCGGCGTTCTTCAAGGTCACGTACGAACCCACGACGTCGTCGATCCGGGCCCGCTCGCGCACGAGCGCGATGTCCTCTTCCTTGATCCGGCCTGCCACCCCGCGAGTCTACGATCATCGGCAACCGACGACGAACCTGGGGAAAGACTGTATGCGTCGCACACTCGGTCTGCTCGCGCTCGCCGCGGCAGCCATCGCCATGACCACGGCGGCTCTGACCGCCGGACCTGTCAGCGCCGACCAGCCGGCAGCACAGGCTGTCACCAGGCCGGCTCAGCCCGCACCGTTCGTCGAGCTGGTCGCCCCCGGAGGCGTCGGACGCTTGTATACGGCTGATCCGCGGGAGCTGGCGTCGGCCACGGCGGCTGGTTACCAGCGGCAGCCGGGTACGACGGGGTTCATCGGGCGGGAGGCCAAGGCCGGGTGGACGGCGTTGTACCGGCTCAAGCCCTCAGCGTCGGCCACGCGCTGGTTGTTCACGAGTAGTACGCAGGAGCGGGACGCGCTGGTGGCCCAGCACTGGGTGTTGGAAGGGACAGCCGGCTATGTGGCGAGTCAACCGGGCACGGGCTTGGTGGAGCTGCGGCGGTTCACCAACGGGAAGGAATGGCGGCTGGCGGTCGCGTCCAGGACGGACGAGCTGCTGAAGGCGGGATACACGCTCGACGGGCCGGTCGGGTACGTGTACCAGAACTGGGTACGCGCCGGGGCCGTGTACTTCGGCATGTTCAACACCAACGGCCACCAGACGATCATCTCCCGGACCAAGGAGATCTACGGGCGGGACAACGACTGGTGGGGCGGCGTCCGGGACTTCCACGACGGCACCCACTACGCGACCGACAACTGGCCCGGCGAGGACTGGTCGTACCTGAAGCCCTCGATCGGGTACTACGACGACTCGTTGCCGGAGACCCTCGAGAAGCACATCACCCAGGCGACCTCGGCCGGGCTGAGCTTCTTCAACTTCTACTGGTACTGGGACAACACGAAGCAGCAGCAGACCGTCACCGGCGCCGCGCTCGACGCGTTCCTGAAGGCGCGCAACAAGGACAGCATCGACTTCACCGTCGGCGTCTGCGCGCACCCGTACGCGCCGTTGAACATCCCGACCGCGCAGTACGACGCCGTTGCCGCGAACCTGATGCGCTACCTGCAGCAGGACAACACGCTGCGGACCAACGACGGCCGGAAGATCCTGAACGTCTGCGACGCCCGCGGACTCGGCGACGGCAGCAACGCGCAGGTGAAGCAGTTCGTCGACACGGTCCGGGCGAAGGCCCGCAGCCAGCTCGGCGAGGACATCTACGTGATGATCAACCAGGCTGGTTTCGACCCGAAGCAGGTCGGCAACGCCGGTGCGGACGCGCCGTACTGTACGACCGACGGGCCGGCGGTCGAGAGCCGTTCGTACACGACGTATCTGCAGGGCCAGCGCGCGTTCTACAACCAGGCTCCCGGCGCGTACGGGCGGTGCGTGCTGTCGGACTTCGACGAGCGGCCGCGGTACCCGATCGAGCAGACCGATGTGAAGGCGATCCGCTGGATGCCGGACCAGTCCCTGGACGGTTACCGTACGGCGGTCCGGAACGCCGTGGCCGACATGGCGACGTCGACCCGTCCTTCGACGGTCGACAACTATCTGTTCCTGTACGCGTGGAACGAGTGGCACGAGGGCGGCATCGTCGAGCCGAACCAGCGCGACGGCTGCGCGTACCTCGACATCTTGCATACCGAGCTGTCACTGCAAGGACCGGGCTGCGTCGCGAACCCGAGCTAGGGTCTGACGCATGCCCCGAACTCTGCGCCCAGGTCAGCGGTCCGAGCTGTACGTCGTCGACGTCGCCCGTAACGAGCACCGACTGGTGTTCAGTTCGGACGAGGTGCTGTTCGAGGCGCCGAACTGGCTCGCCGACGGCACCATGATTGTCAATGGCAACGGACTGCTGTACCGGGTGGGTGACGGGCTCGAGGAGATCGAGCTCGGCGGCGTGCCGGCGATCAACAACGACCACGTGGTCGGCCCGGACGGGCGGACGGTCTACGTATCGGCTGAGGACGGGCACATCTACGCCGTACCGATCGAGGGCGGCGCGGGCCGCCGGGTGACCAACGACCGCGGGGCAGGGTTCCACCACTACCTGCACGGCGTGTCCCCGGACGGTACGACGCTCGCGTACATCGGGCTGGAACAGGTCGGCGAGCGGCGGATCACCAACGTGTGGACGATCCCGGCCGCGGGCGGCGCCGACGTCCAGGTGACCGACGACGAGTTCGCCGACGACGGGTCGGAGTACGGGCCGGACGGCGAGTGGATCTACTTCAACTCCGAGCGGGCGGGGCAGGCGCAGCTGTTCCGGATCAAGGACGGCACGGCCGAGCAACTGACAGCCGACGAGCGGGTCAACTGGTTCCCGCACCCGGCGCCGGACGGATCGGCGATCGCCTACGTGAGCTTCCCGTCCGGGACCGAGGGGCATCCGGCCGACATCGACGACGTCCGGCTGCGGCTGCTCACCCGCGACGGCGAGATCCGCGAACTGACGAGCCTGTTCGGCGGCCAGGGCACGATGAACGTGCCGAGCTGGTCACCGGACAGCTCGTCGTTCGCCTACGTCACGTATCCGCTCTAGACGTCCGTCAGCTCGATCGAGGTGTCCGCGAGGCGGGCCTCGTCGACCTCCTTGCCGGAGCGGATCAGTGCGCTGACCGCGTCGATCGTGTCCCAGGTGTTGACGTGCATGCCGGCCAGCACGTGGTTGTCGTCGTCCAGCCAGAACGCCAGGTAGGCGCCCGACTTCGGGTCACCGCGCAGCACCACGTGGTACGACGTACCGCGCGGCAGCTCGCCCGCGTACTCCATGCCGAGGTCGAACTGGTCGGTGAAGAAGTACGGGATCGCGTCGTGCGACACGTCCTCGCCGAGCATCGACTTCGCGGCCGCGGCACCGGTGTCCTTCGCGTTCTGCCAGTGCTCGACACGGATCGAGCGGCCGAGCAGCGGATGGTCCCAGCGGACCACGTCACCGGCGGCGTACACGTCCGCGACCTTCGTCTGCAGGTCCGGGCCGGTGACGATGCCGGAGCCGTTCTCCGGCGTCGCGACCTCGATGCCGGCCGCCTCGGCGAGCTCGGTGTTCGGCCGGACGCCGACGCCGACGATGACCAGGTCCGCCGGGATCACCTCGCCGCCCTCCACCTTCACGCCGGTCACCTTGCCGGTGCCCTCGAACCCTTCGACGCCGGTCCCGAACCGGAACTGCACGCCGTGCGCGCGGTGCAGGTCGGCGAACAGGCCGCCGACCTCTTCCCCGAGGACGCCGGCGAGCGCGGTCGCCTGCGGCTCGACGACCGTCACCTCGCAGCCCCGCTCACGCGCTGCCGACGCCGCCTCGAGGCCGATCCACCCGGCGCCGACGACGACTACCCGCGGCTTCGCGGCGTACGCCTCGGTCAGCGCCTGCGACTCCTCAGCAGTCCGCAGGTAGTGGACCCCCGGCAGGTCGGCGCCCGGTACGTCGAGCTCGCGGACGCGGCTGCCGGTCGCGATCAGGAGCTTCGTGTACGGGACCTGCGAGCCGTCGTCGAGCGTCACCGTGTGCGCGGCCGGGTCGATCGCGGTCACCGTCGTACCGAGCCGGAGCTCGATCGTGTGGTCGTCGTACCACTGCTGGTCGTGCAACTGCGCGGCATCGGTGCCGGCCTTGCCGAGCAGGACGTCCTTGGACAACGGAGGTCGCTCGTACGGCAAGGACTTCTCGCTGCCGATCAGCACGATCCGCCCGCTCCAGCCGTCCTCCCGAAGGGTCTCGGCCGCGGTCGCACCCGCGAGACTCGCACCGACGATCACGATCTGCTCTGCGTCTGCCATGACCCGACTTTAGTGCGTGCCGAACCCTTGCCGCAGGCAGTCCCGATGACTACGTTGTCGCAGGACATAATACGTCCTATGTCCTCCTGAGGAGAGTCATGCGCGTACTCAGACCGGGCCGCCTCGCGGCCGCCGCCCTCCTGGTGTTCGTCACCCTCACCTCGCCGGCCCGCGCGTCCGGTCCGGCCGCGCCCGCCGCGCCGTTCGTGGACGACAGCGTGCTGTTCCAGCAGAAGACCGAGGGGTACGCCTGCTTCCGGATCCCGGCCGTCGTGCACGCCGCCAACGGCGACGTCCTCGCGTTCGCCGAGGGCCGGGTCGCAGACTGCGGCGACGACGGCGACATCGACATCGTGCTGCGCCGTTCCACCGACGGCGGCAAGACCTGGGGACCGCTACAGGTGGTCTCCGACGGCAACGGGAGTACCCACGGCAATCCCGTGCCGATTGTTGACAATCGGACAGGCCGGGTCGTCCTGGTGACGACCCACAACGGCCCGGAGCCCTGCACGAACGGCTGCGACCGCGACCCGTACGTACAGACCAGCGACGACAACGGCGCCACCTGGACCACGCCGCGCGAACTGACCGACGCGAAGCTGCCCAGCTGGAACTTCTGGTACGCGACCGGCCCGATGCACGGCATCCAGCTCCAGCACGGTCCGCACGCCGGCCGGCTGATCGTCGGCGCGAACTTCGAGTCGTACGACGGTGCCGGGCCGCACGTCTACGGCACGCATCTGCTGTACTCCGACGACTCGGGCGAGACGTGGCACATCGGCGCGACGACGTCCCGGGACGACGGGACGGTGATCGCCCAGGAGGTCACCGTGGTCGAACGGAACGACGGCCAGATCTACGCGCTCGCCCGGGAACGCGGGACGGATCCGGGCAACCGCGCGTACGCGACGAGCAGCGACGGCGGGGAGACGTTCGACAAGCCGTTCCGGACGATCCCGCAGTTGGTGATGCCGGACGTGCAGGGGTCGCTGCTGCGGTTCGACGCGCACCGGATCCTGTTCTCGGCGCCCGCGCATCCGGCCGCACGAGAGGTGATGACGGTGCGGTCCTCGTACGACGAGGCGCACTCGTTCGGGACCTGGGAGCAGGGCAAGGTGTTCTGGTGGGGACCGTCGGCGTACTCCGACATGGTCCGACTGGACGGGGACGAGGCGGGGCTGTTGTACGAGGCGGGTGTCGCGAACCCGTACGAGTCGATCCGCTGGGCACGGTTCAACGAGGCATACCTGTCGGTGCCGAACGGGACGCCGCCGGGTATTCCCGGACCGCCGGCGCCGGGGCCGCTGACGCCTGACGTCGGGCCGGCACACAACCCGGCGTACGTGCGCGGCGGCGCGACCCTAGCCGAGGGCAAGTTCGGCAGCGGGATCGCGCTGGACGGCGTGGACGACTACGTCGAGGTGCCATTCGACCGGTCGATCGACCTCGGGGCGGACGACTTCACGCTGATGACGTGGATCAAGTACGGCTCGACGACCGGGTCGCACGCGATCTTCTGGGCCTACCGGACGGGCTCCGGGAGTACGCCGCAGGTGTGGTTGCGGGCAGAGCCAGAGAGCAAACGGATCCGGGCACTGCTGTCGGTCGACCGGTTCAACGTGACGCTGCAGTCGGCATCGGCGTACAACGACAACCAATGGCACCACGTCGTACTCGAACGCGCCGCCGGGAAGCTCCGCCTGGTGGTGGACGGCGTCGAGGCCGGCTCCACGGCGGCACCGGCGGGCTCTGTCACGGCCGGGAAGGAGTTCGGCGTCCAGGGCATCCACGTCGGCCAACGGGTCGACGGCGCCAACCGCTTCCAAGGCTCACTCGACGAGGTCCGCGTCTACCGCCGGGCCCTCTCCGACGCGGAGCTCACCCAGATCCGCCTGTACAACAAGCCCAACTACAACCGCCTGGGCCTGGATCTCCCCTTCACCACCATCCACTGACCCCACGCCGGCCCCCAAACACGACCCGGCACCTCGCCGGGCACACGACGGAGCGGGGTCAGCGGACGAGTTGCTGGTGCCAGGCTTGGGCTGACGGATCCGTCAGGGAGGCGACCTGGTCGACGATGACGCGGAGGCGGCTGCTGTCGTCGGTCGCCTCCGCGAAGTCGGACCGGAACGGGATGTCCAGGTGCCGGGGGGCCGTTTTCCAGAGCGCTTCCACCAGTTCGGTGAGGAGTTCGCGTTGGGTGGCTCGGCGGGCCTGGCGTTCCGGGGACTTGAGGACGTGATACATGCCGACTCCCTTGAGCAGACCGATCTCGGTCCGGATCCCGGGTGGCACCACCAGGTCCGCCTCGTACCGGATCAACCGCGACCCGCCGAACACCGCATGCGTCGCCTGCTCGGCGGCCGTCGCGAACCGCCCGATCAGCTCGCTGGTCAGATCCTTCAGCCCGCCGAGCGCCCGCCGGCTGTCGTCGAACGTCGTGGCCGGCCAGTATCGCAGCGCCTTCAGCCGCGCCCACCCCTCGTCCAGCTCCGCGTCGCTTGCCTCCGGCAAGTACATCTGCCGGACCGTCTCCCAATACGGCTCCCGCACCGTGTCCACCGCGGCCAGGTCGATGCGATGGGCAACGATGCCGTCCTCGACGTCGTGCACCGAGTACGCCACGTCGTCGGCGAAGTCCATCACCTGCGCCTCGAGGCAGCGCCGCTCCCCCACCCCCGGCCGCAACCACGTGAACACGGCGAGATCGTCGTCGTACACCCCGAACTTCCGCTCCCCCGGCCGCCGCGGCCACGGGTACTTCGTCGCGGCGTCGAGGGTCGCGCGGCTCAGGTTCAGCCCGACGCTGCGGCCGTCCGAGTCGAACGTCTTGGACTCCAACCGGGTCAGCAGCCGCAGGGTCTGCGCGTTCCCCTCGAACCCCCCGATGTCCGCCGCGACCTGGTCCAGAGCCCGCTCCCCGTTGTGCCCGAACGGCGGATGCCCCAGATCATGCGCGAGGCACGCCGCGTCCACGATGTCCGGATCGCAACCGAGCGTCGCCGCCAACTCGCGCCCGATCTGCGCAACCTCGAGGCTGTGCGTCAACCGGTTCCGCACGAAGTCGTCGCTGCCGGCCAGCACGACCTGCGTCTTCGCCGCCAGCCGCCGCAACGCCGCACTGTGCAGCACCCGCGCCCGATCACGCGCGAACGCGGTCCGCCCCGGCCGCTTCACCGGCTCGGTAACCCACCGCTCCGCGTCGTGCTCGTCGTACCCCTCATGCTGCTTCCTCATCACCGCCAGACTAACGGCGGCCACCGACATTCCGGTGAACGGAGAGTGCCGTCGAGAACCACTCGAACACCGGCGCGAGCGTCGGCGGCGGCTCGGCCCCGCCGACCACCGCCAGCAGGTGCCAGTACCGCTCGAGCAGCGGATCGCCCGCGACCTCCAGCCGCCGGATCAGCCGCTGCCGGTACTCCGGCGTGTCGGCCTCGCCGAACGTCACGCAGTACTGTGCCACCAGCCCGTCCAGGATCGGCCGCGCGGCGGCTCCGGCCGGGTCGATGCCGTCGGCAAGCGCACGCCCGACCGTGTCCCGGACGTACACCGTCAGGTCGTGGTGCAGACCGGTCCGGTCACCCCGGGCGCGGTCCTCGGCCTGATGCTCGGCCGCCCGCCGAACCCCGGCCTTGAACGCCGGGTCGCCGACCAGCTCGGCGACCTCGATCCACGCTTCGAGCTGCTCGGCCACCGGCTCATTGGGCAGCTCCGGCACCGCCGACCGGAGCAGCTGGACGAGCTCGGGATTGGCATCCAGGTCGCCGAACGCCTCGTCGACGAACCCGTCGATCAGCCGCGCCCGCTCCTGGCCGGAGAGCCTCGCGAGCCGGTGCAGGAGCCGCATCTCCGCGGGCCGGGAACCACGACGCGCGGCCAGCCGCAGTACCGCGCGCTGCACGCCGAGCGCCCGGATCTGCACGTCCAGCGCCGCGGCGTGCGCGGCGGCGACCTCGGGAACGGTCCGCTCCTCGGCCAGTACCTGCCGGACGGTCGGCAGGTCGACGCCGAGCGCCCGGAGCGTCTGCAGCAGTTCGAGCCGCGCCACGGCGTCGGCGTCGTACTGGCGATGCCCCGCCGTACTCCGCTCCGTCGGCGGCAGCAGGCCGCGGTCGGAGTAGAAGCGGATCGTGCGGACCGGGAGTCCGCAACGGTCGGACAGTTGGCCGATCGAGAGGAGCGTCATGGCGAACACTCTGACGGCTCCATCAGGTGGAGACGCAATACCGGATCCAGATCACGCCGTCCCGGAAGACCTCGGTGCCGGCGTGCTGGAGGTGCAGGCGGTGGGGGTCGTACCAGGGTTCGCCGCCGATCCGGATCGGGTGGACGAGCAGGGCCAGCTCGTCCAGCAGCTCTTCGTCCAGACAGGCGCTGACCAGTGCCGGCGAATCCACGCGCACCGTCCGGACGCCCCGTCGGCCGAGGACTGTGAGGATTTCGAGGAGGTCGACCTCCTCGTAACCCGTCACGAGCTCGCGGGTGGTCGCATCCGGCGGGCGCGCGGGAGTGAGGTCGGCGTACAGGGCCAGTACGTCGGACCAGTAGCCGAGCTCGCGCAACGCGTCCCAGGTGTGGACGCGGGCGCGGTCGTCCACCACCGCCAGCACCGGCCCGTCCGCACGCGAACCACGGCGCGGGGCCGCCCGCACTTCGTTCTCCTGGGCAACGATCGTGTCCGCGTCGATCAGCGTCACGTCCTCCTGCCACAGCGTCGCCAGCGCATAGAACCGCGCGAGGTCGACGTCGAATCCCGACGTCACCCCGTCCAGCGAAATCGCCAGCTGAGCCACCACATGAGGCCGCATGTCGCCCAACCTAGGGACCGCCACCGACAAAATCGATTGCAGAGACTCCTTTGCAGAGACTACTCTGCAGCCATGCGACGCATCGACGCCCGGAGCCTGCGGGGACTCGCACATCCGCTCCGGATGCGGATCCTGGAGGCGATCGAGCTCGACGGGCCGGCCACCTCGAGCACGCTCGCGACCCGGCTCGGCGAGAACACCGGCACGATCAGCTGGCACCTTCGGCTGCTCGCCGAGCACGGGTACCTCGAGGAGGACACCGACCGCGGCACCAAACGCGAGCGCTGGTGGCGGCTCCCGCCCGGGCCGACCGTCCTCGACCCGTCCGAGTTCCTCGACGACCCGGAGACCCGGCGCGCCCTGGACGTGTACCTGCGAGACTTGGTCGAGCGGTACTACAACCGCGTGCGCACATACGTCGACGAGGACTGGCCCGCGGAGTGGCAGCACGCGGCCGGCCTCTCCGACTGGCGGCACCTGCGACTGACGCCGGAGCAACTGCACAACCTCAACGAGGAGATCGGCGCGGTCATCGACCGGTACGCCTCGAGCGACGCTCCCGACGCCGAGCGAGTCATCGTCCAGCTGCAGTCGTTCCCGCGGCGCACATGAGCCTGCTGCGCACGCACCGCGACTTCCGGCTGTTCTGGATCGGCGAGACCGTCAACCGGTTCGGCAGCGCGACGTCGTCGGTCGCGCTGCCGCTGGTCGCGATTTCGATGCTCGACGCAACGACCTTCGAGGTCGGCCTGTTGACCGCCGCGGCCTGGGCCCCGTGGCTGCTGATCGGGCTGCCGACCGGTGCCTGGATCGACCGGGTACGACGACGTCCGGCAATGCTCGCGTCCTCGGCCGCGTCGGCCGTCCTGTTCGCGGCGATCCCGGTCGCGGCGGCCGGCCGACTGCTGAGCGTCCAGCTGCTCGTCGCGGTCGCCCTCGTCGCGGGAGCATCCACGGTCGTCTTCCAGACCGCGTACACCGCCTATCTCCCGACGTTGCTCGACCCCGCGGATCACGCCGAGGGCAACGCGAAGCTCCACGGCAGTGCCTCCGCCGCACAGATCGCGGGCCTCGGCTGCGGCGGCTTGCTCGTCCAGTTCGTTGGCGCCGCCAACACTCTGCTGATCGATGCGGCGAGCTTCGTGGTCGCGCTGGCGTGTCTGACCGCGATCCGCTTCCGCGAACGCCGTACGACGGACCCTTCGCGGGCGGGCGCTGTCCGCGAGGGTGTCCGGCTGGTCGCGAACGACGTGTGGCTGCGGACGTTGACGGTCTTCGGCGCGGTCTCGAACCTCGCGCTGATGGGGTACCAGGCGATCGTCGTCATCTTCCTCGTCCGCGAGGCCGGGCTGCAGCCGGGGACTGTCGGCATCCTGGTCGCGGCCGCCTCCAGCGGCGGCATTCTCGGTGCGCTCGCCGGCCGGCGCCTGATGCGCTTCGGCACGGCGCGGGCGTTGCTGCTGTGCGAGCTCGGACTGCCGACGCTCGCGCTGCTGATCCCGTTGGGCCCGTGGTGCTACCTGATCGGCGCGTTCGGGGTGAGTCTCGGTGTCGTCGGCGGGAACGTCGTCAAGGCGACCTTCCTACAATCCTATTGTCCACAAAGCCTGTTCGGCCGGCTCACCGCAACGACGGCGTTCGTCAACTACGGCACGATCCCGCTCGGCGCGCTGCTCGGCGGGACACTCGGCCAGACGCTCGGCCTGACCCCGGCGCTCTGGATCACCACGGCCGGCGTCCCCTTGGCCGGCCTGGTGCTCCTCGCCTCCCCCATCCGCCGGACGCGCGACCTTCCGGCCCACAGCCTCACCTACCAGGGCACAGGCGTTCCGGGCACGACGGCTGCCGCGAGCCGGTCCTGCACCGAGCGGCGGGCGCGGTCGTAGCCGGTCTCGTCGTTGTGCAGGATCGACGCAAGGTTCGCAGCCTCGTAGTACGCGTTCAGGTCGAAGGCGAGCTGGGCCGGGTCCGCGGCGAGCTCCCCGCGGTCGACGGCCTCGGTGATCGCGGTCTCGATCAGGTCCATCCATTCGCGGTGCACCTCGGCGAGGTACTCGTGGACGGCGCCGTCGCGGGCGGAGAACTCGTGCGAGACCTTCTGGAAGAAGCAGCCGCCCGGGAACACCCGGCTCCGCGAGTAGTCCAGCCAGTGCTTGCTCAGCGCCCACACGCGACCGAGGCCGGGCGCGATCTCGTACGCCGGCACCACCACGTTGTCGGCGTAGATCCGGCGGGCGGCGCGGACTGTGGCGAGCTGTAGCTCCTCCTTGGACCCGAAGTGCGCGAACAGTCCGCTCTTGCTGATTCCGAGTTCGGTCGCGAGCCGCCCGATCGACAGCCCTTCGAGTCCGTCGACCGACGCGATGTCGACGGCACGCCGCAGGACGGCGCGGCGGGTCTGATCACCGCGCGCCAGCCGTCCGTCGACCTTCTCCACGAGCCCGATCCTAAGTCCATTGACTGCTACGCTCTGACGAACTAATAATACGACCGTTCGTATAGTTTAGTGGAGGGGACGTCATGCGGAAGCTGGTCAGTGTCGGATTGCAGACAATCGGATCGTTGTCACCGCGCCTCGGCGGCCGGATCGCCTTCAAGCTGTGGCGGCGTCCGCTCGCCCGCGGGCGGGTCCGTGTCGACGAGCAGATTGTCCACAATGCGGCGACCGTCGACATCCTCCACCTCGACGAGCCCGCCGCACCCGAAGCCGGGACGCAGGTCGGAGCCGGGGCGCGGGTCGGCGCGGGGGTTCGGACGTATGTGTGGGGCGACGGCGCGCGGCCGGTGCTGCTGGTGCACGGGTGGCGGTCGCGGGCGTCGCGGTACGTCGGGTTCGTGACGCGGCTGCTCGAGCTCGGGTACAGCCCGGTCTCGTACGACGCCCCGGCGCACGGCGACTCCGACGGCGAGGTGACGTCGATCCTCGGCCACCAGCGGATCATCCGCGCCCTGGAGGAACGGCACGGCCCGTTCGAGGGCGTGATCGCGCACTCCCTCGGCGTACCGTTCGCGCTGTACGCCGTCCGCGAGGGCGTCGCCGCGAAGCGGCTGGTGATGATCAGCGGCGTCGCGGACTTCGGCTACCTCGCCGACGCGTTCTGCGCGGAGCTCGGCCTCGGCCCGAAGGTCAACCGCGAACTGCGCCGCTCCATCGAACGCGGGTACTTCGACGGCGACAGCGACATCTGGACCCGCTTCTCGGTCACGAGCGGCAAGGCCGAGCTACTGGTCATCCACAACGACGAGGACGACGTCGTCGACCCGCGGCAGGCCCAGCTGCTACTGCGGAACTACGGCCCGCACGCACACTTCCTGCCGACGACCGGCCTCGGCCACCGCAAGATCCTCTCGGACCCCGCGGTGATCGCCGAAGCCGTCGCCTTCCTGCAGGACGCGGAACAGGACTCAGATGTCGCGGAAGGTCTCGATCTGAGCGCCTAGCGAGTTCAGCCGGGTCGCCAGGTCCTCGTACCCGCGGTTGATCACGTAGATGCTGCGCAACACCGACGTACCCTTCGCGGCCAGCATCGCGATCAGCGCGACCACGGCCGGGCGGAGCGCCGGCGGGCACATCATCTCCGCGCCGGAGAAGTGCGTCGGCCCCTCGACCATCACCCGGTGCGGGTCGAGCAGCTTGACCCGGCCGCCGAGCTTGTTCAGGTCGGCCAGGTAGATCGCCCGGTTCTCGTACACCCAGTCGTGGATCAGCGTCTGCCCGGTCGCGGTCGCCGCGATCACCGCGAAGAACGGCAGGTTGTCGATGTTCAGCCCCGGGAACGGCATCGGGTGGATCTTGTCGATCGGCGCGTGCAGCTTCGACGGCCGGGTGGTCAGGTCCACCAGCCGGGTCCGGCCGTTCTCGGCCAGGTACTCCGTACTGCGGTCGTAGTCGAGCCCCATCTCCTCGAGCAGCGCGAGCTCGATCTCGAGGAACTCGACCGGCGCCCGGCGGATGGTGATCTCGGACTTGGTGACGATCGCCGCGGTGAGCAGGCTCATCGCCTCGATCGGGTCCTCGGACGGCGCGTAGTCCACGTCGACGTCGATGTCCGCCTTGCCGTGCACGGTGAGCGTCGTGGTACCGATGCCGTCGATCTTCACGCCGAGCAGGTCGAGGTAGAAGCACAGGTCCTGGACCATGTAGTTCGGGCTGGCGTTCCGGATCACCGTGACGCCGTCGAACCGGGCGGCGGCCATGATCGCGTTCTCGGTCACGGTGTCGCCGCGCTCGGTCAGCACGATCGGCTTGCCCGGCGCGATCGCCCGGTTCACCAGCGCGTGGTACTGCCCGCCGGTCGCCTTCACCTCGAGGCCGAACGGGCGGAGCGCGGTCATGTGCGGCTCGACGGTCCGGGTCCCGAGGTCGCAGCCGCCGGCGTACGGCAGCTCGAACGCGTCCTCGCGGTGCAGCAGCGGCCCGAGGAACATGATGATCGACCGGGTACGGCGGGCCGCGTCGGCGTCCATCGACTGCAGGTCGAGGTGTGCCGGTGGCACGATCTCCAGGTCACCGGCGTCGTTCAGCCAGGTGGTCTTCACGCCGATCGAGTTCAGCACCTCGAGCAGCCGGTTCACCTCTTCGATGCGGGCGACCTTGCGGAGCGTCGTCCGGCCCTTGTTCAGCAGGCTGGCGCAGAGCAGCGCGACACCGGCGTTCTTGCTCGACTTGACGTCGATCGAGCCGGACAACCGGCGGCCGCCGACCACTCGGAGGTGGACCGGGCCGCCGCCGAGAGAGACAATTTCGGAGTCGAGCGCCTCGCCGATCCGGGCGAGCATCTCGAGGGTGAGGTTCTGATGACCCTTCTCGATCCTGTTCACGGCACTCTGGCTGGTGTTCAGCACTTCCGCGAGTTGCGTCTGCGTCCAGCCGCGGTGCTTGCGCGCGTCCCGGATGAGGTTTCCGATGCGGCTCAGGTAGTCGTCGGTCATACCCCGGACCATATCTCACATGTGAGATACGGCTTCTTCGACCCGCCGGTACGAGCGTAGCGAACGTCACGCCGCCGCCGTTCAGGACCCGTGTCACCTGGTGAAACGCCGGCAGCCTACAGTTACCCCCAACTCCCGCCGCACCCCGGAGAGGACCAGCAGATGCCCGACGACACCTCCGCCGCGGTGGTCAACGAGTTCGAGGCGGAGTCCTGGCCGCTGGAAGCAGCCGCGGACAGCCTGCACCAGGTGATCGAGGGGTTCCACAACGGCGACACCCGCCCGCTGGTGATCGGCGACGGCGACCAGCCGGTGCTCGTCGTGCTGGCGATCGCCGACCTGGCCGACTTCCGGGCCCGGATCGCGGAGCTGCTCGGCAACCCGGTCGACGCCGGCTGGCTGCGGTACTACCTGCGCTCGAACTTCGACATGAGCTCCGAGCGCCTCGTCGAGCTGCTCGGCGTGGACACCGACCACGGGCTGTCCTCGCTGGCCAGCCAGGTGAACGTCGAGCAGGCCGCGACGCTGATGCAGGACCACGTACGCCGCACCGAGGCCGGCGGGAACCCGTTGATGCTGATCGGCGACGGGACGATGGCGACCGCGGCGCTGCTGTCGTTCGAGGCGTTCCAGGTGCTGCTCGCGCTGGAGGGCGGCGGGAAGCACGACGACGACTCCTGTGCGCACGACGACGAGGAGAAGCCGACCACTCCGCTCGAAGTACTGGCGGAGCGGATCGGGCCGGTGTCCACGCAGATCGTCGCCCAGCTGAACGCGGGCCGCGAGCCCGGCCTGCCCCGGTACGAACTGCACTTCGAGGACGACCTCGTCGAGCACCTGCGCGACCTGGAGGCCCGGGCCCAGAAGGCCCCGGGCGGCGGCGCGTACGACGAGCTGAACGACCTGCTGCACCAGTTCGACCAGATGCGCAGCGGGCTGGTCCAGGCGGAGGCGGACGAGGAGCCGGACGAAGCGCCGTACCTCGAGGCGTCCGATCTGAAGGCGGCGCTGCCGGACATCCGGGACGCGTTCCGCGACGGCACCGACGACCCGTACCTGATCGGCCTGGACGGCCGGCCCCTCGCCGGGCTGATCTCGTTCGACCTGTACGAGGAGCTGCAGAAGGTCTCCGTCGAGCTGGAAGGCACCGACGAGGCGCCGGTCCTCCCCCTCCCCGAGCCCCGCTGGGAGAACGGCCCACGGCTGCTCCCGTTCGACATCGCGCTCGAGATGTGTGAGGCGGTCTGCGAGGACATCACCAACGGCGAGGGCTCGATGCTGTTCATCGCCGACGAGGACGACGAACCCGAACTCGTCCTCGCTCCCCTCGTCTGGCTCTGGGCGTACGTGGACCACCTGAACCTCGAAGGCGCCGACGCCTGAGGCTTCGAACCGTCTCGAAGCGACTCCACCGGGTGCCATCCTGGAGTGGTGAATCGGTCCATACCGCTCCTGATCGGCGCCTGCCTGCTGCTGGCCGGATGCTCGTCCGGTGGGTCCGGGCACGTTGCTGTCACGGTTGATCGGGCGGACGCGCTCGCCGATCAGGCGGTGCATCTCAAGGTGACCGGAGTGCCCGCCGGCAAGCCTGTCCAGATCGGGGCCGAAGCCGTGGATCGCAAGGGGAAGAAGTGGCACGGCGAGGCGACGTTCACCGCCGACGGCCGCGGGACGGTCGACCTCGACCACGCGAAGCCGTCGGGTGGGAGTTATCAGGCCGTCGACGGGATGGGGCTGTTCTGGTCGTTGGATCCGGAGGACGGGGATCCGGACGTGCAGGTGTTCGTGCCTCCGCTCGAGAACGGGCGGCCGGTCGAACATCTCGACGTCTTCGTCACCCGCAAGGGCAAGCGGGTCGCGGCGACGACGCTGACGCGGCGGTGGATGGCGGACGGGGTGACGACCAAGGCGCTCACGATGGCGCGGGACAAGCTCACCGGCTTGTACATCGCCCCGAAACCGGACGCCGGCAAGCATCCCGCCGTACTGCTGCTCGGTGGCTCCGAAGGCGGTGTGCCGGCGACGTTGAGCGCGGTCCAGCTGGCGTCGCACGGGTATCCCGTGCTGGCGTTGGCGTACTTCCATGCGCCGGGGGTGCCGGACGAGTTGCGCAACATCCCGATCGAGTACCTCGCCTCCGGGGCCCGGTGGCTCGCGCGGCAGCCCGGGGTCGATCCGGGGCGGGTCGTCGTGATCGGTACGTCGTACGGCACCGAGGCCGCGCTGCTCGTCGCGGACCACTTCCCGGAGCTGATCCACGGCACGGTACTTTTCGCGCCGGGCGCGACGGCCACGAGCTCGTATCCGCGGCCGGACGGGTACGCGTGGACGTACCAGGGCAAGCCGGTCGAGTTCGTCCCGATCCCGGTCGACGGGGTGAACGGTCCCGTGCTCGCGGTGGCCGGGTCCGACGACCTGCTGTGGGAGTCGCGACTGAGCGCGCAGCGGATCATGCGGGAGCTCGACGACGCGCACCTGCGGGACCCGCACGAGGCCGTGGTCGTCCAGGGCGCCGGGCACGTCGTCGGCGGCGCGCCGTACCTGCCGCTCGGCACCGCGGAGATCCACCCGCTCACCGGCGAACGCATGGAACTCGGCGGCACCCGCGCCGCCGACGAGTCCGCACTACTCCAGGGCTGGACGAAGACGCTCGCGCTGCTTGCGGGGCTTTAGCTGAACGGGAAGAGGGACTGCCATTCGGCGAGGGTGGCGAGCTCGTAGACGCCGGCCGGGGTGTACGGGTCCTTCGCGAGGATGTCGCGGAGCTCGGCCTCGTCGGCGACGTCGTACACGAGCAGCGCGCCGGTGCCGTCCGTGAACGGCCCGGCGGCGACCAGCTTGCCCGCTTCGCGGAGGGACGCGAGGTAGTCGCGGTGCGCCGGGCGGACCTCCAGCCGGCGGTCGGTCTCGGACACGTCGAAGCGCAGCTGCACGACAAATTGGGCCATGGTCAGAAGCCTACAACGCCCTTGTACGCAAGAAGATTTGGTGCGGGTAAGGGAGTCGCGAGCCGCCACAGCGGCCGGTTCAGGTCAGACCCGAAAGTCGACGAGCGAACTCCCTTCCCGCCCGGATATTCTGACCAGCCCGTGCACCGCTAGGCAAGGGGTTGGTGAGGACAAATTCCTACAATTAGTTGGTTCAGGTAACGCTTCGTGACCGAACCGCCGGCGGCGTCGATGAGGGCGCCGATGCAGTCGTACAGACCGTCACGCCGCTCGGTTGTCAAGGCCCGATGACCCGAGTACGACGACAGAAGTTCGAGATATCCGGCGGTCGTGTAGGTCGCGTCCCAGACGTAGCCGCGGGATTCCACAGACTCGAAGAGACCGCTGTCCGCCAGTCCCGCGGGATCTTCCGGTACGTCGTCCGCGGCGGTCAGCGGCTCGGCCGCCGGGTCGTCGGTGAACTCGGCGTAGCAGGTCTGCACGTCGGTGAAGAACTGCTCCGAACCGCCGGCGACGTGGTGGGTGGAGACGACCGCGAGCGCGCCGCCCGGCCGTAGCAGGCCGGCACATCGCGCGACCCGGGTGGCCGGGTCGAGCCAATGGAAGGCGGTGGCGGACAGGACGAGGTCGTACTCCCCCGTCGGCAACTCCCACGTGTCGAAGTCCGCGACGATCACCTCGATCGCCGGGTACTTCCGCCGCAGGACGTCCGCGAGCGCTGGACTGAGTTCGACGGCGGTGATGTTCCAGCCGCGGGCGACCATGGCGGCGGTCGCCTGGCCGGTACCGGGGCCGATCTCCAGGACACGCGGGTGCGGGCCGACCGCCCGCGCGAGGTCGTCGAAGAGCTCGCGCGGGTAGGCCGGACGGACGCGGTCGTACAGCTCCGCGTCCTCGCCGAAGGTCTGCCGGAGAGTCTGTCTGCTCACCCGTCCAATGCTGCCCGGCCGGCCTCCAACCGGGCCACCGGAATACGGAACGGCGAGCACGACACATAGTCGAGGCCCACCTCGTGGAAGAAGTGGATGCTGTCCGGGTCACCGCCGTGTTCGCCGCAGACGCCGACCTTGAGGTCCGGCTTGGTCGCCCGGCCACGCTCGACGCCGGTGCGGACCAGCGCGCCGACGCCTTCGCGGTCGATGGACTCGAACGGCGACACCGCGAAGATCCCCTTCTCCAGGTACCGCGAGAAGAACGCGCCCTCGACGTCGTCCCGGCTGAAGCCCCAGGTGGTCTGCGTCAGGTCGTTCGTACCGAACGAGAAGAAGTCCGCCGCCTCCGCGATCTGGTCCGCGATCACCGCGGCCCGCGGCAGCTCGATCATCGTCCCGATCGGCACCTGTACGCCGACCTCCGCCAGTACCCGCTCGACCTCGTCGCGCACCAGGTGCAGCTCCTGGACGGCGCCGACCAGCGGGATCATGATCTCCGGCCGCGGGTCCTTACCCTGCTTCCGGAGCTCGACCGCCGCCGAGGCGATCGCCCGTACCTGCATCGCGAACAGCCCCGGGATCACCAGCCCGAGCCGTACGCCGCGCAGCCCGAGCATCGGGTTCTGTTCGTGCAGCCGCTCGACCGCCGCGAGCAGCTTCTCGTCGTGGTCCGAGGCCGAACCCCGCTCGCGCGCGACCGCGACCTTCACCGCGAGCTCCTCCATCGACGGCAGGAACTCGTGCAGCGGCGGGTCGATCAGCCGGATCGTCACCGGCAGCCCGTCCATCGCGTCCAGCAGCTCCAGGAAGTCCCCACGCTGCAGCGGTTCCAGCTCCGCCAGCGCCGCCTCGCGATCCGCGTCGTTGTCCGCGAGGATCAGCCGCTCGACGGCTTCCCGCCGCTCGCCGAGGAACATGTGCTCGGTCCGGCAGAGCCCGATCCCCTCGGCGCCGAACCGCCGGGCGCGCGCCGCGTCCTCGGCGGTGTCGGCGTTCGTCCGGGTGCCGAGCCGCCGGACCTCGTCCGCGTGCGTGATCAGCCGGTGTACGGACGCGACCAGGTCGTCGCCCGCGTCCGGCGCCAGCGTGCCCTCGAAGTACCGCACGACCGGCGACGGTACGACCGGTACCTCGCCGCGGAACACCTCGCCCGTGGTGCCGTCGATCGAGATCAGCTCACCGGCCTCGATCACGGTGCCGTTCACCTTGATGGTGCCCTGGGCGACATTCACGTCGAGTTCCTCCGCACCGCAGACGCAGGTCTTCCCCATGCCGCGGGCGACCACGGCCGCGTGCGAGGTCTTGCCGCCGCGGCTGGTCAGGATGCCTTGCGCCGCGATCATCCCGTGCAGGTCGTCCGGGTTCGTCTCGCGGCGGACCAGGATCACCTTCTCGCCGCGGTCGGCCGCCTCGACCGCCGCGGCCGAGGTGAAGACGACCTTGCCGACCGCCGCACCGGGCGACGCCGCGATGCCGGTGCTGATCAGCTGCTTGTCCGCGTCCGCGTCGAACCGCGGGAACATCAACTGCGCGAGCTGCGCGCCCTTGACCCGCCGCAACGCCTCGTCGGTGTCGATCACGCCCTCGTCGACCAGGCTGGTCGCGATCCGGAACGCCGCCGCCGCGGTCCGCTTGCCGACCCGGGTCTGCAGCATCCACAGCTTTCCGCGCTCGACCGTGAACTCGATGTCACACAGGTCGCGGTAGTGCCCCTCGAGAGTGGCCATGATCTTCATCAGCGCGTCGTACGACGTCTTGTCGATCTGCTCGAGATCGGCGAGCGGGACCGTGTTGCGGATGCCCGCGACGACGTCCTCGCCCTGCGCGTTCTGCAGGTAGTCGCCGTACACGCCCTGCTGGCCGGTCGCGGGGTCGCGGGTGAACGCGACGCCGGTGCCGGAGTCCATGCCGAGGTTGCCGAAGACCATCGAGCAGATGTTGACGGCGGTCCCGAGGCTCCCGTCGATGCGCTCCTGACGGCGGTACAGAACCGCGCGCTCGGCGTTCCACGAACCGAACACGGCCTCGATCGCGAGGTCCATCTGGGTACGCGGGTCCTGCGGGAACTCCCGTCCGGTCTGCTCGTGGACGGCTCGCTTGAACGTCTCGACGAGTGCCTTCAGGTCGGCGGCGTCCAGGTCGAGGTCGGTGCGCGCGCCCTTCGCCTTCTTGGCCGCGTCGAGCGCGTCCTCGAAGACCTCACCGTCGATGTCGAGCACTGTCTTGCCGAACATCTGGATCAGCCGCCGGTACGCGTCCCAGGCGAACCGCGGGTTGCCGGACTGATGCGCCAGCCCGTTCACCGAGTCGTCGTTCAGGCCGACGTTCAGCACGGTTTCCATCATTCCGGGCATCGAGGCAGCCGCGCCCGAACGGACTGAGACCAGCAGCGGGTCGTCGGCCTGGCCGAGCTTCTTTCCCATCTTCCGCTCGAGCAGGTGCACGTGGTGGTCGATCTCGTCGGCGAGCTCGGCCGGCACCGCGCCGGTCTCCAGGTACGCGCGGCAGGCGTCGGTGGTGATGGTGAATCCGGGTGGTACCGGCAGGCCGAGATTGGTCATCTCGGCCAGGTTCGCCCCCTTGCCGCCGAGCAGCTCCTTCATGTCCTTGTTGCCTTCGGCGAAGTCGTAGACGAGTTTCGGCACGGTCACTCCCTGGGTTGCAGGTGGGTGTTTTCAGGCGCGGCTAAGTAGGCCGCTGGCCCGTCGGCAACGGCGGCGGGGGCGTGCTTTCAGAGTAAGCCCGAAAACCAGTCCAGTTGAAACACTGGTCTCACGATGCCGACGTGACCCTTCCCACAACATGCAGGCCGGAAAACCCTTACAGCGTTGACAACGCGAGACAATCGAACACCTCTCCAACGATTCCCAGCCAATCAGCATCCGGACGCCGACGGACCGGTCGAAAGGACCGCGTCATCGCGCCGAAGGTCCCTTCCGCGGCGCCCCGGACAGCAGAACGGGACCTCCGACATCTGACCGATGTCCGAGGTCCCGCTGGGTGCTGCGAGGTGCTGCGAGGTGCTACAGCTTGCGCCGGGTGCGGAGGTAGTCGCCGACCACCGCGGCGCCGAGGCCGTCGGCGTCCGGTGCGAGGACCCGGCCGCCGCTGCGGCGGGCGAGCAGGTCGACGAACGCGTTCAGCCGCGGGTCGTCGCCCAGGCGGAAGACGGTCAGCGAGGCGCCGAGCTTGGCGAGCCGGTCGACCTCGAAGATCGTCTTGCGGAGCGTGGCCGGCTCCGGCGGGTACGAGAACTCGGCCGTCCCGTCCGGTTCCAGGTGCGCGGTCGGCTCGCCGTCGGTGACCATCAGTACGACGGGTTGCGCGTCCGGGTGCCGGCGCAGATGCCGGCCGGCGAGCAGCAGCGCGTGGTGCGCGTTGGTGCCCTGCTCCCAGGTGCCTTCCATCCCGATCAGCTGCGGCAGTTCGACGACCCCGGCGTACCGCCCGAACGTGATCAGCTGCAGTGCGTCGTTGCGGTATCGCGTCGAGATCAGCTGATGCAGCGCGAGCGCCGTCCGCTTCATCGGCAGCCAGCGGCCCTCCTGCACCATCGACCAGGACGTGTCGACCAGCAACGCGACGGCGGCCCGCGCCCGGTGCTCGGTTTCGGCGATCTCCACGTCCGCGACGTCGAGCTTGACGGAGCCCGACCGTGACGAGGTCCGCAGTACCGCGTTCCGCACGGTCCGCGGCACGTCCCACGGCTGGGTGTCCCCGAACTGCCACGGCCGGGTCGATCCGCTCAGCTCACCAGCCGCACCGGCGTTGGCGGCGTCACGTTCACCCGATCCGCGCGCGGTCCGCAGTACGTCGGCCAACGCCGTCTGACCGAGCTGCCGGAGCGCCTTCGGCGACAACTGCAGCGAACCGTCGGGCGCCCGCTCGATCAGCCCCTGGTCGCGCAGTTGCCGCTCCAGCTCGGACAGCCGGCGGGCGTCGACCGTCGCCTCGTCACCCAGCTGCCGGGTCAGCGCCTCGAGGTCGATGTCCTCCAGCCGCGCCCCCGGGTACGACTGCGCGAGTTGCTCGGCCAGCGCGTCCAGCTCGGCCAGGTCGGACATCGCCTGCGCACCCTCGGCGAGGCCGAGCGGATCGTCACCGCTCATCCGCTCCGAGGAGTACCAGTCCTCCCCCGGCCGCAGCGCCTGCAACTGGGCGTCGAGCTGGGACAGCTGCTGGGACAGCTGCGCGTTGCCGAACGCCTGCTGCGACAGCTCCATCAACTCGGCGCGTTGCTCGGGCGTCATCGAGTTCAGCATCCGCTGCGCCGCGGCCGCCCGTTGCGCCAGCGCGTCGATCAGCTCCTCGACGTTCTGCGGGTTCTCGGGGAAGAACTCGCCGTGCTCGGCCATGAACTCGTCGAACATCTGCGGTACGTCGGGACGCCCCTGGGCGTGCGCGGCGAGCAGCGCGTTCAGGTCCGTGAGCATCTCGTTGATCCGCTCGACGTCCTCCGGCGTGGTCTGCTGCAGCGCCTCCTTCATGCCCTCGAACCGCGACCCGAGCAGCTCGCGCCCGAGCAGTTCGCGGATCTCCTCGTACTTCTGCCGGGCCTCCGGCGACTCCCACTGGTAGTTGGCCAGCTCCCGTACGGCGGCCGCCGTACCGGACGGCAGCGCGTCGAGCTCGGCCTCCTTGAAGCGGGCGTCGTCGGACGGGTTCGGGAACAGCTCGCGCCGCTCCGCCTCGAGGGCCTCGTTCAACAGCCGCTGGACGTCCTGCAAGGTGCCGTCGAGGTTGTGCCGCCGCTGGATCTCGCGACGGCGCTCCCACAACCGGCGGGTCAGGTCGTCCAGACCCTGGGTGTTCCGGGTGCCGCGCCGGAGCATCTCCTCCAGCGCGGACCGCGGCGACGACCCGTTCATCACGTCCCGGCCGATCTCGTCCAGCGCGTCCCGCAGATCCACCGGCGCCTGCAGCGGATCCGGCCCGTCGTGCCACGGCCCGTAGGACCAGCCTTCGGGTATCGAGCTCACGTCAGGCCCCGTAGACCGTCGTGTCGTCGTCGGCGTCCTTGGCGACCCGTTTGGACAGGTAGAGCATCTCCAGGGCGAGTTCGACGGCGGCCGCGATCCGGCCCGGCGAGTCGTCGGCGTGCACGCCCGCCCGGGCGGCGACGTCGTGCAGCACCGGCAGCTCGGGCAGCGCGGACAGCACCTCCCGGCCGGGCACCCGCTCACCCGTCGTCACAAGGTTGCCATCGGCAACCGCGTGCGCGAGCGGCGACAGGTCCAGCCCGGCGAACCGCTCCCGGGCGGTGTCGGCCACCGACCGGCGCAGCAGGTACTCCAGCAGCTCGATCTCACGCCCTTCCTCGCCGGGCTCGAACTCGAGCTTGCCCCGCAGTACGGCGGGCACCGCCTCCAGGTCGACCGGTCGCGCGACGGCCGGCTCCTCGCCGGTGATCGCGGACCGGCGCAGCGCCGCGGCGGCGATGGTCTCGGCCGCGGCGACCGCGAACCGCGCGGAAACCCCGGACCGCTGGTCGATCGACGTCGACTCGCGCAGGTGCCGGACGAACCGGGCCAGCACCTCCAGCAGCGGCTCGCCGACCTCCGCGGTGAACTCGGCCTCCTGCCGGATCACGTCCACCTCGGCGTCGATGTCGAGCGGGTAGTGGGTCCGGACCTCGGCGCCGAAGCGGTCCTTCAGCGGCGTGATGATCCGGCCGCGGTTGGTGTAGTCCTCGGGGTTGGCCGTTGCCACCAGCAACACGTCGAGCGGCAGCCGGAGCGTGTACCCGCGGACCTGGATGTCACGCTCCTCCATCACGTTCAGCAACGCGACCTGGATCCGCTCGGCGAGGTCCGGCAGCTCGTTGATCGCGACGATGCCGCGGTGCGAGCGCGGGACGAGCCCGAAGTGGATGGTCTCCGGGTCGCCGAGACTGCGGCCCTCGGCGACCTTCACCGGGTCCACGTCGCCGATCAGGTCGCCGACGCTCGTGTCGGGCGTCGCCAGCTTCTCGGCGTACCTCAGATCGCGGTGCAGCCACGCGACCGGCAGGTCGTCGCCGAGTTCGGCGGCGCGCCGCCGCGAGGCGGGGGTAATCGGGTCGAGCGGGTGCTCGGGGAGCTCCGCGCCCTCGATGACGGGGGTCCACTCGTCGAGCAGGCCGACGAGCGTGCGGAGCAGCCGGGTCTTGCCCTGGCCGCGCTCACCGAGCAGTACGACGTCGTGGCCGGCCAGCAGGGCGCGTTCGAGTTGCGGAATCACCGTCCGGGTGAATCCGACGATGCCGGGCCACGGATCACGTCCGGCCCGGAGCTCTTTCAGCAGGTTGTCACGGATCTCGGCCTTGATCGACCGGGGAAGATGTCCGGCGGCCCGGAGGTCACCGGCTTTACGAGGGAGTTCAGCAGGTGCACTAGTCACTTTGACGACGTTAGCTCGCCGATCCCAAATCGCGCGCGGATTATCTCGAACCCGCACAATCGGCCCACCAGAGGAGCAGTGCCCGTTCCGCCCGCTCCGAACGTCCTCTGCCGACCCGCCGGAGGACGCCGCGATCCGGGACGTTGATCCCTGCGACGGCCCTCGGCCGCGGAGCAGGATCGGTGGTAGAGGAGCCGGGGTACGACGGCTGCCGCCCGGCTCGGGAATCGGTACGGGGAGGTAGCGATGAACCAGCAAGACTTGCCGCAGGGTGTCCCGATCGACGCGGACACGGTCCCGGACGCGACGGCCTTCGACCTGGACGAGGACGGGGTGGTCGACGCAGTCGCCGTCGACACCGACGCGGACACGGTCCCGGACACGGCTCTGTTCGATCTGGACGAGGACGGCGTGGTCGACGCGGTCGCCGTCGACGCCGGACCGGATCCGAGCAGCGGTTTCGATCTGGACGAGGACGCCGGCACGGACATCGTCGTACCGGACGACAACCAGGACGCGCTCGAGGACGACTCGATGTTCACTCCGCCGGACGACGTCACCGAGGACGACGTGGACCAGGCTGCCGGCGATCTGGAGCACACCCAGCTGATGAACCAGTACATGAACTCGACGGGCGTGATCGACACCTACTGAGAGGGGGCACACGATGAACACCGAGACGGTTGCGGCCGGACGCGCACCGACGATGGGCGAGATCGCCCGCGCGGCGCAGGCGAAGGAGGCGGCCCGGCACACCATCTATCTCGTCGGCGATGAGCGGGTCGGGATACTGCCGCGCGACCAGGCCGAACTGATGGTCACGGTGGCCGAGCGCCTGGACGCACGCCGCGACCTCATGACTCAGCAGTCGGACAAGCTCGGCGCGCTGCTGAAATTCGCCGGACGGCTGCGGGACGCGATGGCGACCGCGGCGTCGTCGGCAGTCCGGCTCGACGTCGAGCCGGCCGAGCAGGCCATCGCGACGTTCCTGCTGACGCAGGCCCGGGTGCGAGCCGCGACCTCCGCGACCTCGCGGGTCCGGCACGTGTGCAAGACCTGCGGCAACGTGGTGCTGAGCAATCCGGAGTACGAGAAGAAGGTGCAGCACGAGCGCAGGCTGCGGGCGGGCGCGCAGAGCGTCGGTATGGCGTTGGGTACTGCCGGCATCTCGACGATCTTCATGGCGAACACGCTGCTCGCGTTCCGGAAGGGCCCGGGCTGGCACTGCCCGCGGTGCTCCGGGCTGGAGTCCGACGACGGGATCACGGTGTTCTGCCCGCGCTGCAAGGCACAGAACGACAGCGAGGTACTCAAGACCTGCCGCAAGTGCCACTACAGCTTCGTCGCCGGGGTCGACGTCAGCGACGTCTGGCGGCCGGCTGCTGAGGTGGAGGTGCCGCCGCCGGCCGGCGAACGGCTCGGTGTCGAACTGCACCTCGACGACGAACCGACGATGCTCGCGTTCCTACCCGGCGGCGGGCGGATGCTCACCGCGAGCCACGCACGGTCCGTGCAGCTGTGGCGGATCGCCGATGCGGGTGCGGAACCGGTGTGGAACGCCTCGGTCGGCGGTCTGGTGAAGGTGAGCAGGCCGATCGTCGCGCTCAGTCCCGATGGGCAGTGGGTGGCGATCGCCAAACCCCAGACCCCACGGGTCCGCCTGCTGCGCGCAACGGACGGTGTCCAGGTCGGCGAGATGGTGTGGGCGCTCGCCGATGGTTCCACCCCGACCGACCTGGTCTTCCGGCCGGACAGCAAGGCGCTGGTCATCGCCAACTCCTACGTCGAGGTCTGGGACCTGACCGGGCGTCGCTGGATGCGGATGAAGCTCGGCGGGATGGCCTCACCGTCACGGGTCGCCTACAGTCCGGACGGCACGTTCATCGCCGCCGCGGGCGGGACCTGGTCGAACAGCCGGCTGATGATCTGGAACGCCGCCACCGGAGCCCTGCTCGCCACGGTCCCGCTGCACGCGTCCATCGAGGATCTGGCCTGGACGCCGCGACCGGAAGCGCTGGCCGTGGCCGCCGGCAACACGGCACGGCTCGTCGGAATTCCGGCGGGCAACCAGTTCGGCGAGTTCGCTCTCGATGCGCAGGTCACCGGTGTGGCGGTCAGTCCTGACGGGCATTACCTCGCCGCGGCGTCCCGGGACCATTCGGCCCGGGTGTTCGACCTGCGATCGTGGTCCGAGGTCGCCCGGATCAGCAGGCCGTCCGAGGTGACCGCGGTGGCCTTCGCGCCCGACGGCCGGCTCGCTGTCGGCGACGACACGAACGTGGTCCAGTTCTGGTCCCCGCCGGCGGAGGTCGCCGCTATCGGATCCGAGGTGTCACACGGCCAGAGGTGAACACTGCGGTCGACGTGAAGGTCAGGGGGACCCACGAGTGTTCCGGGGAGTAGCGGGTCACGAAGTGGTTCCCGTCCGCGGGGGCGGTCGGGAGCAGGTCGTACTCGTGCTCGGTCTCCTCCGCGAACGCCAGTCGGTCCCCCGTCGCGCTCTCGATCAGTACCAGCCGGTCGTCCCGCCGTACGACGTCCAACCGGACGCTCGCGCGCTCGTAGCGCCCGACGTGCCGGTCGTCGACGGCTAGCTCGATGGGCTGCGGCGGCTCGGGGTGACCGACGCCGGCGTAGTGCCGGAAGACCTCGGTCGCGAGCGGTTCGAACAGCCGGGTGCCGTTGCCGGAGTTGGTCAGCAGGCACATGATCAGCCGCGCTTCCGGGTCGATCCGCAGGAACGCGAGCTGCGAGATCGTCGACCCGTCATGACCGAACAGCCGACGACCGTCCCAGTCGTAGATCCGCCAGGTCAGGCCGAGGTCGACGAATCCGCCGATGCCGGCCGCGAACGGTACCTGCGGCTCCTGCATCGCGGCGTACCGTTCGTCGCTCAAATGCATCCTGGCGAACTCCAACAGGTCGCTAGCGCTCGCGGTGATCGTCCCGGCGGGGCCGATGCTGCGCGGTAGCTGCCACGTCGTCACCCGCGCGCCCTCCGCGGCGGTGTGACCGACCGCGGCGCTGTGCAGGATCGCCTCTTCCGGGAGAGTGACGGTGTGGTGCAGGCCCAGCGGTTCGATCAGGCGAGCCTTGACCGACTCGTCCCAGGTGCGGTCGTCGAGTACTTCGATCAGGCGGCCGAGGAGGACGAAGCCCGCGTTGCAGTACGAGTACGCCGTACCGGGTTTGAAGAGCTGGTCGACGCCCGCGAGCAGTTCGACGTACCGCTGGAGGCAGTCGTCGCCGCGGCCGGTGTCGGTGAACAGGTCGCCGTCGATCCCGCTGGTGTGGGTGAGCAGCCGGCGGACCGTGATCCGCGCGTCGACCGGTGCCTCTGGCAACAGTTTGACGATCGGGTCGTCGAGGTCGAGACGGTGCTCGGCGGCCAGCTGGACGATCATCGACGCGGTCCATGCCTTGCTGATGGAGCCGATCTGGAACAGCGAGTCGGCGGTGGTGCGCACGCCGGTCGTGGCGTTCAGGACGCCGTACGGCGCGATCGTCGTCTCGCCGTCGTGCCAGATCCCGAGCACCGCCCCGGTGACGTCCGCCGCCACCGCCAACTCGTCCAACCGCCCAGCCCAGTCAGCCATGCGGACAAACCTACTTCTTGAAGCCCTCCAGCGCGGCACGGATATCGGCCCACGCGGCCTGCTCCGCCAGCCCCTGGTCGAGCAGGATCTTGGTGGCGATGCCCGCCTGGTCGCGGAAGAACGCGAGCAGGAGATGCTCGGTGCCGACGTAGTTGTGCCCGAGCGTCAGCGCCTCGCTGACCGCTCCCTGCAGGACGTGCGCGGCCCGTCGGGTGTACGGGGGGTTCTCGCGGTCGAGATCGGTCGCCTTCTCGGTCGGCTCGCCGGCCGGGCTCTCGGCGTCGACCGCCGCGCGGACGGAGTCCTCCGTGATGCCGTGCTTCACCAGCACCTTGGCGGCAATCGCACCGGGCTCCTTGTACATCCCGAGGAGCAGATGCTCGGTGCCGACGAAGGCGTTGTTCCGCTCGCGAGCGATGTCGGCCGCGGCCTGTACGACCGTTCGCGCACGCTGGGTGTAACGCTCGAACGCCGGGCGGGCGGTCCAGGAGTCGGCGAAGCGCTTGTGGACAGCCTGTTTGGTCACGCCCAGGACGGCGCTGATCTCCACCCAGGACTTGCCGGCGCCGCGGGCGCGGTCCACGAAGAAGCCGAGCGCCTGGTCGCCGGTGGTGGTCAGTTCGTTGATCGTCGCCGCCGCGGCGGCGAGCTGCTCGAGCTCGTCGTCGCTGCCGGCGTCGGCCTTGATCGTGTTGATGAGCTGCTGCAGATCAGGTCCGGGAGTCATAGCGTCAACCCTAGGTTGACAACTTCTCCGGGTCAACCCTGGGTTGACGATGGGTGGGACATCTCCTGTCGTTAGGTACCGTCTCCCCGTGCAAGGCATTCCGGATGTGATCGGGGACGGGTTGCGGGTGTTGTTCTGCGGGATCAACCCGGGGCTGATGTCGGCCGCGACCGGGCATCACTTCGCGCGCCCGGGCAACCGGTTCTGGCCGACGCTGCATCTGAGCGGGTTCACGCCACGGCAGCTGAAACCGGCCGAGCAGCACGAGTTGCTGAGCTATCGACTCGGCATCACGAACGTGGTCGACCGCCCGTCCGCCAAAGCCGCCGAGTTGTCCCGCGCGGAGTTCCTCGCCGGCGGGGAGAACCTGGTGAAGAAGGTGCTCGACGTACGGCCCGAGTGGCTGGCCGTGCTCGGTGTCACGGCGTACCGGGACGCCTTCGGCGACCGTACGGCGGCGGTGGGCAAGCAGGACCGGACCATCGGCGCGACCCGCGTCTGGGTGCTGCCGAATCCGAGCGGCCTGAATGCCCACTACACGCTGCCCAAGCTCACCGAGGCGTTCGCGGAGCTGGCGCAGGTCAGTTGAGCGCCTTGCGCAGCGTCGAGATCGCCAGCTCGATCGCGGCGTTCGCGGCGTAGGTGTCGCGGAGCGCGTCCAGCATCACGAAGTCGTGGATGATCGCCGCGAACCGCACGGCGGTCGTCGGTACGCCGGCCTCCAGCAGCTTGACGGCGTACGCCTCGCCCTCGTCCCGCAGTACGTCGGCCTGACCGGTGATGACCAGCGCCGGCGGAAGGCCGTGCAACTGCTCGGTTGTCGCGCGGAGCGGCGAGGCGGTGATCTGGTTCCGCTCGTCCTCGTCGGTGGTGTATTGGTCCCAGAACCACTTCATCCCGTCGAGCTGCAGGAAGTAGCCCTCCCCGAACTCCCGGTACGACGCGGTGTCGAACGACGCGTCCGTGACCGGGTAGAACAGCACCTGCTGGACGAACTTCACGTCGCCGCGCTCCTTCGCGAGCAGCGTGACCGCGGCCGTCATGTTCCCGCCGACCGAGTCGCCGGCGATCGCCAGCCGCTCCGCGTCCAGTCCGTGCTCCTTGCCTGAGGCAATGATCCAGCGGGCGACCGCGTAGCTCTGCTCGAGCGCGTGCGGATACCGCACCTCGGGCGACAGGTCGTACTCCGGGAACACCACCGCGGCACCGGCGCCGACGGCCAGCTCGCGGACCAGACGGTCGTGGGTGTGCGCGTTGCCGAACACCCACCCGGCGCCGTGGATGTAGAGGATCACCGGCAGGACGCCGGTCGCCCCCTGCGGCTTGACGATCCGCGCCTTCGTGCCGTCGGCCGCGGTCACCCACTCCTCGTCGACCGGAAGCTTCGGGTAGTCGGTGGTCTGCACCTCGTCGACGGCCTTGCGACCCTCCTCCGGGGACAGCTGGAACAGGAACGGCGGCTTCGCGGTGGCGTCGGCGAAAGCCTGGGCGGCGGGCTCGAGCACAGTCATTGTTCTTCCTCCCATAAGCGCTGAGAACGATCGTTCTCTGCTGGCGTTTGCTACTGTAGGAGAACGATGGTTCTCCGCGCAAGGTGGTGCGGGTCACCCGGGAGGTTGCACAGATGGTGCTGGACACGGCGACGGCGCAACGACAGGTGCTGGACGCGGCGGACGCGCTGTTCTACGAGCGCGGCGTACAGGCGGTCGGGATGGACGCGATCCGGTCCGCGTCAGGGGTGTCGCTGAAGCGGCTGTACCAGCTCTTCCCGTCCAAGGAGACGCTGATCGAGGCATATCTGGACCGCCGCGACGCGCTCTGGAAGTCGATGCTCGCCGAGCATGTCGAGGCGGCGACCGATCCGCGGTCGCGGCTGCTGGCGGTGTTCGACTTCCTGTACGAGTGGTTCCAGCAGCGGGACTACCGGGGCTGCGCGTTCATCAACTCGTTCGGCGAGCTCGGCACCGTCTCGCCGCGGGTCGCCGAGCTGGCGCTCGAGCACAAGGAAGGCTTCCGCCGCGCACTGGGCGACCTGGCCGCCGCGGCCGGCGCCCGCGATCCCGAGCAGCTCGCCGACCACCTCATCCTGCTCAGCGAGGGCGCCATCACCCGCTCCGCGATCTCCGGCACCGCCGATCCGGCCGTCCGCGCCCGGGAGGCCGCGACGATGATCCTGGACGCGTCGCTCGCGAGCTGACACCACTCGTTCGGCAGGATGGGTCCATGCGTCTGCCGGACTTGCTGCGATCGATCGACGGGCTCTCGTACGGCGGGCGCGTACGGTTTCTGGCGGACCACGCGCCGCAGCTGGCCGGGCTGCTGGGTGAGCTCGGTCGCGGGAGTTCGTTCGAGCGCGTCCTCGGGCTGCAGATCGCCGAGGTCACGCGCGACGCGGCGTACGTCTCCCGGATGCTGCGGGACCGCGAGCCGGCTGTCCAGGCGCGGGCGCTCGCCGCGGTGGGTCGCGGCGTACCGGTGACGGACGACGACCTGCGGATCCTGTACGACGACGCACCGGCGGCGCTCCGGTCCAAGCTGGTGGCGCTGGTACGGCGGCAGCGGCGGGAGCATCTCGCCGTACGGCTGATCGACGAGCACCGCGCGCGCTGGGGTGATGTCGCGGCAACCGGTCTGCTCGACGCCGTGGACGACGAGACCGTGGCGCGGCTGCTGCCGGAGCTGGCGTACTGCGTGACGCCGGGCAACTGGCGGCGGCTCGCGAAGCATCACCGGGAGCAGGTGCTCGCGTTCGCGCGGGCGACGCTGCCGGCCGGTGAGGACCGCGCCGAGTGGTGGCAGGGCGTGGGACACGCCGTCGCCGCGGCGCTCGACGTCGAGTTGCTGGAGGAAGCGCTGCCGGCCCACGACCTGCCGGCGGCGGTCATCGACGTGATCGGGCCGCTCGCCGATCGGGATCCGGCCGGTGTCCTGGCCTTGCTGCTCGCGCCCGACCGGCGGAGCGTCGTACACAAGGCGTTGACGCCGGCCCTCCGACGCCGGTTGTACCGGTACTCCGACGATGAGCTGGTCGAGCTCGGTCGCGTCCTCTGGCCGGAGCTGACCGACGTACTGCGGGAGCTGGCTCCGGGCCGGCGCGGGCGGGTGTTCGAGGCGGTGACGAAGGACGTCGACCTCGGTCAGGCTGAGCTGCCCTCGGAACTGCTGCGGGTGCTGCCGCATGCCGTGCGGGTGGAGCAGGCAAGGCGGATGCTGGCGCTGCCTGCGATCGCGGAGGACGGCGCACGACGGCGGCGGGTGACCGCTCACCTGCCGTACGACGACGCCCGGGCGTCGCTGTCGGACGAGCTCCGGGATCCCGACGCGGGAGTGCGTTCGTCGGTGTATCAGGCGGTTCTCCGGTCAGCGACGCGGCCGGAGCAGGTCGTGGCGGCGGTGACGTGGGCTGCGGATCGGGTACGGAACGACCAGGATCTGGTGCGGCTCGCCGTACTGCACACCGTCGCCGACGTCTCACCGACGTTGCTGACCGCGGCGTTGACCGTGCCGTTCGAGACCTTGCTCGAGGATGCGCTGAACGCGCGCGACACTTCGTGGGCGACCCGGCGCGCGCTCGGGCGGATCGCCGAGCGCGCCGTCGTACATGGTGCCCTGGGCAACGAGTCGGCCCTGCTGGACTGGGGCCTGCGGGCGCATGCGCGGTTGGCGGAGAACCTCGGTGAGATCGCACTCCATCGGATTGTTGACAATCTGCCGCGCGGGCGCGAGGCCGCGGTGTACGACGTACTGCGGCCGGCGATCGAGGCGTCCGCCCGGCGGCTGGAGTTCGGCCTGGCGTTCGCGGTGGCCGAGGCGTTCGGCCGGCGGGCGTGGCGGCTGGACCACCTGCAGGACGTACTCGAGCAGGCGGTGTGGTCGAACCAGGAGCACACGGTCGAGCGGGCGTGCCGGTACTGGCTGGATGCGCCGTCGACCCGGTCGGAGCGAGTCGAGCGGATCATCCGCCGGGACGTGCGGCTCGCGCGCTGGCATCCGGTGTGGTGGCTGGTGACCGAGGTACGGACCGATCTGCTCGACCCGGTGTTCGAGGCGGCGGACAGCATCCGGCGGTTCGATCGGAACAGCCTGTCGTGGGAGGTGCCGGACTACGCGCTGCGGCTGTGGCTACCGCGACAGCAGGCCCGGTACGCGTCGTTGCTGGCCGGCGTGGCGCGTGATCCCGGGATGCCCCAGTGGTACCGAGCCGCGGCCGTGAAGACACTCGGTCGGGTGCCCTCGGCCGGGCGGCCTGCCTTGGACGAGTTCCTGGCGAGTGAAGACGTGCTGTTGCAGGAGGCCGCGCTGGGCGCGTTGGCGTGGACCGGGCGCCCGGAGCTGGCGATGCCTTTGCTTCTGTCCCGGGCAGGGGACGATCGGGCGCGTGTCGCCATGTACGCGGCGAGTCGGGCGGCGCGCTACGTTCCGCCGAGTTTGTTGCCGGGGTTGTTGCAGCCGGTGCTGTCTCGCGAGGGCGTGAAGGTGACGGCGCGCAAGCAGGCGGTGCGGCTGCTGGGTGAGCTGCGCGCGCCGGGCGCGGGCGCGGTGCTGACGGAGACGTGGGCCGGGGCGCATCGGGACGTGCGCGCGGCGATCGCCCGGACTGTGTCGCAGTACTTGTTGTACGACCCCGCGGCGTGGGCCGTTCTCGAGCAGGCGGTGCATGATTCGCCGGCGACCGCGGTGGTGCTGGGCGCGCGTTCGGCCTACGACGTACCGCTCGCGTACCGGTCGCGGTACGCCGATCTGCTGATCGCGGTGACGACCCGTTCGGAACCGGAGGTGGTCGGTCCGACGCTGCTCGCGCTGCGTGGGTGGGCGCGCTACAGCCCTGCTGCCGCGGGGGTTTGTGCCGACTTCGTCACGGATCTGTCGCTGCGTAGTCGCGTGTGGTCGGACGCGATCACTGCGCTGGTGTCGATTGTGGCGTCCGATCCGTCCGACGGTGTGCCTGAGCTTGTCGAAACGGTCCGTTTGCTGGTTCGGCTCGAGGAGGATCCGGCGCTGCCGGACGCCGCCGCGGATCGGGACCACCCGGCTCGGCAGCGGTTGGCCCGGTTGGTGGGTCAGCTCACCGGGCAACTGGCGCATCGCTCGGCTGCCGCTCGCAGTCACCTCTCGCAGGTCGCTGCCGAGCTCACCGCGCCCGACTACCTCACGTCGCGCTTACAGTTGCTTCTCCTGGCCGCGCCCACACCGGCTGACGCCGTACGCACACTCCGCGAGGTTGTCGGGGCCGTCCCGGCTGCCACTGGGGACGACGTACTGGCGGCCGCTGCTGCGGCGGAGCTCCTCCGCGCCCGTCTGCGGGCAACCGAATCCAACTGGTCGCCGGCTGAGCTGCTCCCGCCGGCCGAATCGCTCAGCCAGGCAACCGATCCAGCGTCCGGCCTTCTGGCGCACGCCCTCCTGTCCACCGCCGGCCCACGAGCCGGCTGGCCGCCCGCCTGGCGCCGGCTACTGGTTGCCCTCCGCAACAACCCGTCAGCGTTCGTCCGCCGCGCCGCCCTCGAGCTGGTCACCGCGGCGGAGTAGCTCACTCCTTCTCGGCGGCCTCCCGGGCGCGTTTGCGGCGTTTGCCTTCGTGCATGGCCGCGACCCGGGCGACCGGGATCGCGCGGCCCTCGACCAGCACGTCCTCGGGAATCTCCTGCGGCGCCGGCAGGGCGTCGGCCCACGGATCGCGGTCCCCGAGCAGCTCGGGCGCCGTACGGACGGTGAAGTCCCGCGGCGACACGTTCTCCAGCTCGTCCCAGCTCACCGGGAACGACACCGTCGTCCCCGGCCGGACCCGCGGGCTGTACGCCGCCACGACCGTCGCGCCGCCCGAACGCGTGGAGTCGACGAACACCTTCCCGTGCCGGTCCTCCTTGATGTACGCCGTGGTCGCGACGTCCGGATCCAGCTTCTCCGCGCGCGCCGCGATCGCCCGGGTCGCGGCCGCCGCGTCCTCGATCGTCAGATTGTCGGCAATCGGAACGATGACATGGACGCCCTTCGCGCCGCTCGTCTTCACCGCGCCCGACAACCCGGAGTCGGTCAGCGCCTGCCGGACGAGCAGCGCCGCCTGGACCGCCATCGTGAACGTCTCGCCCTCCGGCGGGTCGAGGTCCAGCACCAGGTGCGTCACCCGGTCCCAGCGGCCGACGCGCATCAGCGTCGGGTGGTACTCGACCGCGCGCTGGTTGGCGAACCACAGCAACGTCCGCCGGTCGTCGCACAGCGCGTACGACACCTCCCGCTTGGACGCCTCCGCCCACACCTGGACGGTCTTGACCCAGTCAGGCGTGTACTTCGAAACGTTCTTCTGCATGAACTGCGGTTGCCCCGGGCGGATCCGCACCACCGAGAGCGGCCGCTCCCGTAGCTCGGGCAGGATCCGCCCGTGCACCGCGTCCAGGTAGTCGACCAGGTCCCGCTTGGTCGCCTCGGCCCCGTCGAACAGCGGCTGATCCAGATTGGTCAGCTCGACCCCGTCCCGCACCTCGTCCGGCTTACGCGCCATCCCCTGAGCTTAGAGGGAAACCAGGGGTCAGGAGCTTCAGCATGGCGTCGAGGACCAGTTTGTCCTCTCCGGGTCGGAGCGTCTGGGGGTTCAGTGCGATCGCGTCATCGGGCAGGCCGAACGTGCCGACCGAGATGCGTGGGTCGCCGTCGAACAGCTCCTGCACCACCTCGTCACGGTTCCTGGTCAATCGGAGTACGGCGCGACTGTGCGGCTGGCCGGCTTCGCTCGGATACCCACGCTCGACGACCACGCCCGGGATGTCCTGCAAGCCAACAATCCAGTTGTCGACAATCCGCTCGTAGCTCGCCAGCAGCGCCCCCTCGTCCTGCTGCAGCGTCCACTCGACCGCGGCGAGCAGGCCCATCAGCTCCTCCTTTCCCACCTTCATCCCGCGTCCGATCTCGTGCAGCGGTGAGCTGTGCCCGCGGAGCCGGTCGATCAGCCACCGCTTCCCGAGCACCAGCCCACTGGCCTGCGGTCCACGCAGTCCCTTGCCGCCGCTGACGATCACGGCATCCGCACCGGCGTCCCGCGTGAACCGCCACAGGCTCGCAACCGGTGGGATCTGCGCCGCCGCATCCACCAGCACAGGTACGCCGGCCGCACGAGCAACCCGGACAACATCCTCGATCGGCAGCGCACCCGCGGCGTAATGCGCACCGGCGAACCACAACACACAGGCGGGCTTCGACCCGGATTCGTACGCCGCCCCACCCGCCGCACCACCCGCCGTCCCACCCGCGACCCCACCCGCCGGACCGGCCCCAGGATCGCCCGGAGCGCCGAGCGCGGGTTCGCCGGAGAGCGCTGTGCGGAGTTCGTGCTCCGAGGGGCCGATCTCGACGATGCGGGTGCCGAGGAAGCGGGCCGAGTAGTCGTAGCCGTTGCGTTGGCCGGCGAACATGACCACCGTGGCATCAGCAGGGAAGGCCTGCGACTCGGTGGTGATGCAGGCGGCGACCGCCAGCGTGATTGCGGCGGCTGCCCCGGAGGTCACGTAGGCGGCCTCGTTGTGCGTCAGCTCGGCCAGCCGCTCCCCCACACGCCTGTTCAAGTCCGGCAGGTCGACGAACTGTGCCGCCGCCTCCACCATTGCCTGCACGACCGGTGGCGGCATCAGCGAACCGCCCAGCACGGTGACCGTCGCGTTGGCGTTGATGACCGGCCGCGCCCCGAGCGGATTCATACGACGAACTTCGACATCGCCGGGACCCCGGACCGCTGCGCCAACCACGCATCGAGGAAGTCGTTGTCCGTACCGTCGAGATGCGTGACCTTGTAGACCTCCGGATCCGGCAACGCGGTAAGCAACGAACGACACCAGTCCTCGTCCTCGACGGACACCAACGTACGCCCGCTCACGCCCGGAGCATGCCGCGCCGGATCGTAGTACGAGAGGGTTGTCGACAATCCGCTTGTCGACGCTCCACCGCGCACGTGATCGTTCAGTTCCTCCAACGGATACAGACACGACGTCAACCGCGCCTCCATCGCCCGGTAGAACAGCAGGTCCGTCACCCGCACCGAGCTGAACCCGGGCCGCCGTGCCGCCGTCAGCACAGCGAGGTCGTCCCCGCTCACCGCGACCCGGGCCGGATCCACCTCCGACAGCCCCATCAGGAACTCAGCCGCGCGGAGGCAGTCCGCCGCGATACCGCGGTAGACGTACGTCGACGGGTCGTCGATGCCCATGGTCAGCAGTCCTGGGTACGCCGCCGCGAAACCTTCGTCCGCCAGGCGCTGGCCGCGATGCATCAGGCTGAGGACGACGTACCGGCCACGGTCGTTCGGATGCGGGATGTTGTTGACGCTCCCGTACCGCGGGGTGATCAGCAGCCCCGGGAACGGCCCGTCGCCGGCCGGAATGCTCAGGTTGCCGTACACGCGGTACGGCCCGGTGCTGGTGATCCGCAGCGAGTAGAACGTCGCCTCGTCGGTCGTACGCGCCGGCACCACGTCCAGCACCGGTCGGCCTGGGATCGCCGCGAGCTCTTCGTCGACCTGGGCCCAGTAGGCGTCGAATGTCATCAGGTCACCGTCCCGGGGTGAGGTGTTCGGCAAGGAAGTCCTCCACGATCCGCATCACGTCCGGCAGGCCGGCGTGGTGCGCGCAGTGCGGGTACAGGTGCAAGGTCTTCTCGCACGTCAGCGCCCGATGCAGTGCGAACCCGGTCTCCGGCGGGCAGACGTCGTCCTCCATCCCGAGGTACAGCAACGTCGGCGCCTGCACCTTCGGGGCGAAGTTCAGGCCGTCGTAGTAGGCGACCGTCTCGCGGACGCGGTCCACGTCCTTCGGGTGGATGCGCAGGTACTCGTTGATCTCCTCGTAGGGGTAGGACCGGGTCAGCGTGGGCGCGGTCATGATCCCGCACAGGTACGGCGCCCCGGCCGCGACGCAGCTGATCACGTCGGGCATCAGCGCGGCCGTGGAGATCCCGAGCCCGCCGCCCTGGCTGGAACCCTGGAGACCGATCCGCTGATTGTCGACCTCAGGACGATCCAGCAGCACCTCTACCGCGCGGACCACATCCAGGTAGAAGCCGCGGTACCCGTAGGTGTTCGGGTCGACGATGTTGTGCGTCAGCAGGCCCGGGTAGCCGGGGTTGAACACCTCGTTCGAGCGGAGCTTGCCGCGCGGGGCGATCGCCAGCGTGGCGTAGCCGAGTTCGGCCCATTCCTTCGGGACGGTCGGCTCCGAGATGTACCCGGGGATCGTGACCAGCCCCGGCAGCGGGCCGGGCCGGTCGCGCGGTACGGCGTACCAGCCGGCGATCCGGAGTCCGCCGTAACTGGTGAAGCGCAGATCGTAGACAATCACACGATCTGTGCAGAGCGCCGGCATCTCGGTGAGTACCGGGTCGAGCGGGTACGACGCACAGTCCGCGAGGCCGGCGGCCCAGAAGGCGTCGAAGTCTTCCGGGAGGTCGACCTCGACGGTCGCGTTCTCGGGGTCTCTCAAGGGCGTTCCTTTCACTCGGGAGCGTGGAGGGCCGTGCCGTCGGCCGCGTCGAAGAGGTGCAGCCGGTCCGGGTTGAGGCCGACGTACACGGTGCTGTCGTGGCCGAGCCGGAACGGCGTGGGGACGCGGGCCTTCAGCAGCTCGCCCTGGATGTTGACGGTGACGAGAACGTCGGGACCGAGCGGTTCGGAGACGAAGACCTTCGCGGGGTGATGGCCCTCGACCCGCGTGGTCGACACGGTGAGGTCTTCCGGGCGGATACCCAGCACGACCGCTCGTTCGGCTGCCTCCAGGCGTTGGGTGAGCGGTTGGGTCAGGGCCGCCGAGCGGAAGGCGCGGGTGCCGTCCGCGTCGGACAGTTCGCCGGTGAGGAAGTTCATCGGCGGTGAACCCATGAACGACGCGACGAAGCGGTTCGCGGGGCGTTCGTAGATCTCTTCCGGAGTGGCGCACTGCTGGATGACGCCGTCCCGCATGACCGCGATCCGGTCCGACATCGTCATCGCCTCGACCTGGTCGTGGGTGACGTAGATGAAGGTCCGCGCGACGTCGACGTGCAGGCGCTTGATCTCGGCGCGCATCAGCACCCGGAGCTGGGCGTCCAGGTTCGACAGCGGCTCGTCCAGCAGGTACGCCCCGGCGTCGCGGACGATCGCCCGGCCGAGGGCGACCCGCTGGCGCTGGCCGCCGGACAGCTCACGGGGTTTGCGGTCGAGCAGGTCCTCGATGTCGAGCGTGCGCGCCGCCCGCTGCACCGCCTCGGTGATCTTTGCCTTGGGCACCCGCATCATCTTCAGCGCGAACCCGATGTTCTGCGCGACCGTCCGGTGCGGATAGAGCGCGTAGCTCTGGAACACCATCGACACGTCGCGCTTGTTCGCCGGCAGCCAGCTGACCGGCTTGCCGTCGAAGAAGATGTTGCCCTCGGTCGCCCGCTCCAGCCCGCAGATCATCCGCAGGGTTGTCGACTTTCCACAACCCGACGGCCCGACCAGCGTCAGGAACTCCTGGTCCTCGACGGTCAGGTTCAGATTGTCGACAACCAGTTTGTTGGCAAACCGCTTGCTGACACCGTCCAAACGTACTTCGGCCATCTCGCCTCAGCCCTTCACGGATCCGGCGGCCATGCCCTGCACCAGCTTGCGCTGGAAGAGCAGAGCCAGCACCAGGGGGGGAACGACCGCGAGCACTCCGGCCGCGGCCATCACGGTGAACTGGGTGTTGAAGTCGGTGGCGAAGTTCGCCGCCACCACAGGGATCGTCTTCGCCGCCTTCGTACTGGTCAGGAACAGCGCGAACATGAACTCGTTCCACGCGGTCATGAACGCGAACACCGCGGCGGCGACCAGCCCGGGCGCCGCCACCGGCAGGAACACCGTCCACATCGTCCGGAACCAGCCGCATCGGTCGACCCGGGCCGCCTCCTCGAGCTCACGCGGCACCGACCGGAAGAAATCCTTGAGGATCCAGATCGTGATCGGCAGCGCGAACGTCGTGTAGGACAGGATCAGCGCCAGGTACGTGTCGAGCAGCCCGAACGACCGCATCAGCAGATAGAACGGGATGATGATCGCGATCCCCGGCACCATCCGCGTGAGCAGATAGAGCACCAGCAGCACCTGACTCCCGCGGAACTTCAGCCGCGAGAACGAGTACGCCGCGAACGTCGCCAGCGCGAGGTTCAGTACGGCGGTGGAGGTCGCCACGACCAGGCTGTTCCGCAACGAGTACGGCGTTTCCGACACCGCCCGCCCACCGACCAGCTCCTGCGCCGCGTCCGGCCGGACGAAGCCCAGATAGTTCGCCAGCGTCGGATGCACCGGGATCCAGTGCGGTGGCACCGAGATCGCGTCCACCTCGTGCATGAAACTCATCGCCACGATCCAGTAGAACGGCAGCACGAGATACAACCCGAACCCGACCGCCAGGACGTAGAGCACGATCTTCTTCCACGGAATCCGGTACCGGACCGGGACCTTCACGACGGTCGTCATACGTCGAAGTTGCCTTTCCGGTAGAGGAGGCCGATGTAGGCGACGGAGATCAGCAGGGTGATCGCGGTGATCACCCAGGCGTAGGCGCTGCCGAGGCCGAAGTCGGTGAAGGTGAGGACGGTCTGGACGTCCAGCAGGGCGATCGTCGTGGTCGCGTCGCCGGGGCCGCCGCCGGTCAGGACGTAGATCGTGTCGAAGGCGCGGAACGCGTTCATCGTCTCGAGGATCAGCACGATCAGCAGCGGATGCAGGAGCCACGGCACGGTGACCTGCGTGAAGCGCCGCCAGGCGCCGGCGCGGTCGACCGTCGCCGCGTCGTACAGCTCTGAGGGGATTGTCGACAATCCGGCGAGCAGGATGATCACCGAGAACGGCAGCGTGTTCCAGACCTGGGCCAGCGCGGTGAACAGGAACGCGCCGGTCCCGGAGGTCAGCCAGGCGTGGTAGTCGTCGATCAGGCCGAGTTGCTGCAGCAGACCGTTCAGCGCGCCGGTCTTCGCGTCGAAGATCGTCCGCCACATCAGGCCGTTCACCACGCCGGGCATTGCCCAGGGCAACAATGCGAGACTGAGCAACAGCCCGCGGCCGTGGAACCGTTCGTTCAGCACCAGCGCCAGGATCAGCGCGAGTACGACGGTCAACCCGAGCACGACCACCACGAACAGCGCCGAGACCTTCAACGCGGACAGGAACGCGTGGTCGGAGAGCAGCGACCGGTAGTTGTCGAAACCGATGAATCGCTTGGCCCGTGGGCGTTTCAGGTTGTTCTTCTGCAGGCTGACGTAGAACGAGTACGCGATCGGGTACGCGACCAGTAGGGCGATCACCGCGATGGCCGGGGCGTTCAGGGCCCACGCCTTGGCGGTGTCGCCGAGCGGGCGGCGTTCGGCAAACGCGACCATGCTCAGGAGTACTTCTTCTTGAGCGTGCCGGCAGTCTGAGCGAGCGAGTCGACGGCCGCCGACGGCTGCGTCTGGTTGCTCAGGACGCCCTGGACGACCTTGTGCATCTCGGTCTCGAACTCCGTGTACCACGGCACGCCCAGCACGTTCCGCGGCTTCGCGATCTCGGCCAGGTGCGCGTAGATCTTCGGATCCGCGAACTTGCGCAACGCCGCGACGATCGTAGGATCGTCGACCATCTTCTTGTAGGCAAAGCCGAGCCCGCGCTGCAGGAACCAGAACTTCGCGGTGTACGGCTGCTTCTGGTCGTCGTACCCGCCGAGGTACGTGAGCAGCTTGAACGCGTTGTCCTTGACCTCGGTGTCCTTGGCCAGGCCGTACATCCGGGTGTTGCTGACCGTCGCGTGTTCCTTGCCGTCCAGGCTCGGCACGAGTGCCATCCGGATCTTCCCGGCGGCCTTGGACTTCGCCGGGTCGTTGTAGTCGCGGCTCGCGTACCGCGCGCCGATCGTGTACGCGTACCGGTTGGCCTTCATCGCGTTGTCGACGGGCACCGGCAGCAACTGCAGCGACGCCGGGTCGATCACCTTGGACTTGGTCGCGGCCTGCTGCAGCCAGCTGAACACATCCTTCGTGACTGTGTCGGAGGTGTTCATGATCGGATTCTGCTGATCGTCGAACATGTTCCCGCCGCTGCCGAAGACCAGCGCCCACACCCACGACCACCAGGTGTCGGACAACTGCGCCGGCAGCCCGATCGGGTACTGCAGCAGGCCGGCGTTCTTGATCTTCAGCGCCTGCGCCTCGAGTTCCTCGAGGCTCGCCGGCGGCTTCGAGATCCCCGCCTTGGCGAGGATCCCGGCGTTGTACGTCAGGCAGTTGGCGTCGGTGTAGTACGGGAGGCCGTACCGCTTCCCGTCGTACGTCATCGCCTGGGCGTTGCCGGGGTAGATGGCGTCGTAGATCTCGTCGACACCGGCCATGCCGTCGAGCGGCTGCAGGTAGTCGCCGTCGACCCAGGCCGCGAGCGAGTCGTCGTACACGTAGAGCGCGTCCGGACCGCCGCCGCCGGTGAACTCGGCGACGACCTTCTGGACGTACTGCGCGCTCGTGATCGGGGTGTAGTCGACCTTGATGTTGCTGGTCTTGGTGAACCGGTCGAGGTTCTGCTGGACGAGGGCGGCCTCGTAGTCCCAGCCCTCGAACTTCACGCTGCCGTCCCCGGAACCTCCTCCGGAGGACGACTTGCCGGAACAGGCGGACAGAACAGCGGGCGGGACCAGTCCGAGACCGGTCAGCTTGAGGATGTGGCGGCGGGTGAGCTCCATGGTTGTGCCTCCAACGCTCGGGCGATGCGCAGTCGGTACAGACGCGTCGGGCGTCCTTTGGGGTGGTGCTGGGCAGTGCCCTCGACGCTCACCAGGCCGCCTGCGTCGAGGGTCCGGATCAGGCGGCGCCCGCTCTGGTCCGTGATTCCGAGATGACCGGCAAGCTCTCCAGGCGAGAGCGTGCGGCCTTGCAGTTCCTGGTCCAGCGCGGCCAGCCGGGAGACGGTTGCCGCGCTCAGACCGACGTACTTCGCGAGCTGTTCGATGTCGTCGCCGTGCGAACGGTACGAGTACCGCAGCGCCTCGCCGGCCGGTCCCATCGGGCCGATCACGACACCGCTGTCCTCGAACAGGTACGCGCACGGCTCCGCGGCGAGCTCGGCACGGGCCGCCGCCTGCTCGGCGAGCAGCACGCAGTTCCGGGCCGAGACGCCGACCCCGAACCCGGCCGAGAGCCGCGCACCGAGCGCCGCGGCGGCCTCGGCGAGCGCCGGTACGGCGACCCAGTTGCGGGTGATCCGCTCGAACAACGCCTTGTGGGCGAAGACGACGACACCGCGGCGCCCGCGGTTCTCGATCCAGGCGCCGGCGAACTCGGGGGTGTTGTGCAGGTGGTTCATCAGCCCGATCCGGGCCCGTTCCTCGTCCGGCGCGTCCGAGATCAGGAACACCCCGGCGGCGAACCGTTGCGCACTGGCCCGCTCCGACTCGATCCGCAGCGCGAGCTCGTGCAGCTCGGTCCGGATCGTGGCCGGCACCGGCATCCCGCTCATGATCGAGATCTGCCCGGCCAGTTGCTCGCGGACGGCCGCGCGCACGCTGATCACGTAGCTGCGCTCCCCGAACCGCGCGAACGCGTCCCGGTGGAACGCCGCGATCTCGTCGACGGTCTGGGTCGGTGCGTAGGGCAAGCAGTCGATCTGGTCCTGGTCGAGGTCCAGCGCGGTGGCCACCGCTTCGACCGCGTCGGCCGGGAACGTGTCGATGCTGACCGGCGTACGGCCCCAGCCGCGTTCTTGCGCACGGTACAGCGCGAGCGTCAGGTCGAGCGCCGACGACCGGATCACGCCGACCGGAAGCCCCGGCGGGAGGAGCTCCTGACTCGCCGTGTACGGCACCGGGCCGGCCAGGAAGCCGTCGAGGTGCGTCGTCGTACTCAGGAACTCGGCGACCCGGTCGCGGATCTCGTCCTCGTGGTCGTAGCTGACCCATTTCAGGTCCACACCGCGCAGGGTGCGCGCGGCGTCGTGGAACAGCTCGTGATGCGTCACGTGGGTGACGACGCCGATCACGATGTCCACGGGGACTCCCCTTTACGAACCATGTTCGGAAGTGACTCGTAAATGCATTGCCGTCAAAGGTCCCCCGGAATCCCCTGGCAGGTCAAGGGATCAGCGGAAAGTAGAAGGTTCTTGACATCTCCCGCCGAACGCCGTTGAGTGCGAGCGTGTATCTCGAACGGGCGCCGATTCCGGGGCTGTCCGGAGCCGTCCGGACGGTCTGGATCCAGCGCACCGGCGCGACCGACCACGTGCACCGGCACCTGCCCAGTGGCGGCGTCGAGATCCACTTCCCGATCGGCGGACGGCCGCACCTGCTCGGCCCGTTGACCGGGCCGGCGATCGAGATCATCCCGGCGCGGACCACGTTGGTCGGCGTCCGCTTCCGTCCCGGGACCGCGCCGCCGCTGCCGGCCGTTCTCAACGACCTGGTGGACCAGCGGCTCGGGCTGGCCGATGTCTGGGGCCCGACGGTGGAACGGCTCGTGGACGCGATCGCCCGTGCGACGACCCCCGAGCGGGCGCTGATGTATCTGCAGGCGCACCTGCTGAACGAGTTCCGGATCGCGGGCCGGCCCGATCCGCTGGTGCGGAACGCCGTACAGGCACTGATGCCTTGGCAGCCGATCGCCATCGACTCACTCGCCACGCAGCTGTCGCTGTCCACCAGCCAGCTCCGCCGGCGGTGCCTGCACGCGGTGGGCACGACTCCCAAGGTCCTCCAGCGGACGCTGCGCTTCCAGGGGTTCCTCGCGCTCGCGCAGGCCGGTGCGGCACCCTCCGGCCGGCGCGGCACCGACGGTACGGCGGGACTCGCCATCGACGCCGGTTACGCCGACCAGGCGCACCTCAGCCGGGAATGCCTGCGGCTGACGGGGCTGACCCCGACCCAGCTGCTCGGCGAGAACCTCGACCGCTGCGCCTGCGAGCACGACCACTCGGGGTCGTACCTGCCGTTCCTCGCGACCCGGCTCCGGGCCTGAGCATGCACGTTTTGTTCAAGAACCGGAGGGTACGCCGCTCCTAGTCTCGACCACATGCCGAAGACGATCGAGCGAAAGCCCCGGGTGGTGCGCGGGACGACGGTGGCGGAGGTCGTCGCCGCCGTCGGACAGGCCCGCGCGACCGGCGAGCACCTCGTGCCACGGGGCGGCGGCCACTGCTTCGCCGGGCGGTCCTCGGCCGGCGAGGTCGTCCTGGACCTGACAGGCCTCGACGCTGTCTCCGTCGCCGCAGACGGGACAGCGACCGTCGGCGCCGGTGCCCGGCTCGCCCAGGTGTACGACCAACTGCACGCGAACGGCCGGGCGCTCCCGGCCGGTTGCGGCCCCACCGTAGGTATCGCCGGCCTGACCCTCGGCGGCGGTATCGGGCTGATCGGGCGCAAGTACGGTCTCACCTGCGACCGCCTGCTCGGCGCGCAACTCGTGCTCGCCGACGGCAGTGTCGTCGAGACCGACGAGAACCGCGAACCCGAGCTGTTCTGGGCGCTGCGCGGTGCCGGCGGCGGACAGTTCGGCGTGGTCACGGAGCTGCGGTTCGCCACCGTGCCGGCCCCGGTCGTGACCCGCGTCGCCGCGGACTGGGTCGTCCGCGCGCCGGAGGAGCTGGTCGCCGCCTGGCAGGCCTGGGCGCCCGGCACCCCCGACGACCTGACGGTCAACCTCGCGCTGATCTCCCAACCAGGCCAGGCGATCCGGGCCGTGCTGGCCGGGGCCGGCCTGCTCGCTGAGGACCCGACCCGGGAGTTGCTGCAGGAGCTCAGCGACCTGAGCGGTACGCCGGTGCCGTTCCAGCTCCGCGGCGGACTGTCGCTGCGGGACCTCAAGCGCAGCTTCGCCGATCCGCCGGACGCGCCGCATCACACGACGCTCCGGATCAGGTCGGAGTTCTTCGGACACGCACTGACCGACGGTGTCCTCGACGCGCTACTGACCCGGCTCCGCGCCGGCGGCGGACCGCGGCACCTGTCCTTCACCGCGATGGGCGGCGCGTACAACCGGATCGCCCCCGACGCCACGGCGTTTGCCCACCGCAACGAACGCTTCCTGCTCGAGCACGTCGCCCGGCGCGCGGATCCCTGGATCGACGCGTCCTGGACGACGGCGCACGCGGACGGCAGCGGCCACGTCTACCCGAACTTCCCGGACCCGGCGCTGGCCGACGGGCCCACGGCGTACCACGCAGAGAACCTGGCACGGCTGCGCACTGTCAAGAACACCTACGATCCCGGGCACTTCTTCCACTTCCCTCAAGGACTGTGACCTATGACGATTCTGATCACCGGCGGGCTGGGCATGATCGGCGCCCACACCGCCCGCGCGCTCACCGACCTCGGCCACCAGGTCGTCGTCACCTCGCACCGCACCGCCGACGTACCGTCGTTCCTGGAAGGACGGGTCACGGTGGAGTCCCTCGACGTCACCGACCGGGACGCATTCCTTGCCCTGGGCAAGCGCCACGCCGTCAGCGACATCGTGCACCTCGCCGGCACCATCCCCGGCGAGGACCCGGTCGGGTACTTCCGCACCGACACCACCGGCCTGCTGAACGCGCTCGACGCGGCCCGCGCCTGGGGTGTCCGCCGGTTCGCGGTCGCGAGCAGTATCGGCGTGTACATCGGCCGGACCGAGAACCCGTGGCACGAGGAGCTCGCGCTACCGGAAGCCGATCTCCCGCACCTGATCATCGCGTTCAAGAAGGCGGTCGAACCGCTCACCACCCACGCCCTGCGCGGTACCGGCGTACAGCCGGTCATCCTCCGGATCGGGTCGACGTGGGGACCGCTGATGGATCCGGAGTCGGTGTTCAACTTCATCCCGCCGTACGTCAGCGCCATCCAGCGCGGCGAACAGCCGGCCCCGTTGCCCGCCGACGAAGGCGGCGACTCGTGCTACGCACCGGACATGGGACGCGCGATCGCCCTGCTGACAACGGCGGAAACGCTGAATCACACCACCTACAACGTCTCCAGCGGCCGCCCCTCGATGTACCGCGACTTCGCCGAAGCCCTGAAGGTCGAGACCGTGCCCGGCGGGCAGGTGACCCCGCACCTCGACATCAGCCGGCTCACCGCGGAGACCGGATTCACCCCGGAGTACGACGCCGCCGAAGCCGTCGCCCACTACGTCGCCTGGCGTTCCAGCAACCCTCGTTGAACGGAGAAGATCATGCTCGAACCGCGAGTACGCAGTGTCCTCGACGCCGCGTCGTACGCCCATCTCGCGACCGTCCTGCCGGACGGCTCGCCGCACAGCACGCCGGTGTACGCCGGCACCCGCGGGGACCAGATCGTCTTCTTCACCGGACCTTCGATGCGCAAGGCACGGAACCTGCGGCGGGATCCCCGGCTGGCGTTGTCGATCGTCCCGGCCGACAATCCGTTCGAGCCCGTCGTCGTCCGCGGGCGGGTGGTCGAGTGGATCGAGGGTGACGAGGCGTGGGAGATCATCGACCGGCTGGTGGCGAAGTACATCGACATCAAGTACCCCCGTGATCACGAGCGCGTCGTCCTGGTCGTCGAGCCCGACCACCAGAAGGTCGGAATGAGCTGACCTTCCACAACTGGTTGGATGTGGGGGTGGCGGCCGGGTTGGTGGTGTTGTGCGGGACCTCGTTCTCGGGGAAGAGCACGGTGGCGCGCGAGTTGGCACGGCGGTTGCCGGCGCGGGTCGTGAGTCTGGACGAGATCAACGAGCGGCGCGGGTTGTGGGGCGGGGACGGCATCCCGGTCGAGGAGTGGGGCCGGACGCATCGGATCGCCCAGGCCGAGGTGCTGGAGTTGCTGGGCTCCGGTGTGGCGGTGGTCGTCGACGACACCAGCTCGCCGCGGTTCCTGCGGGACGGGTGGCGGGCGCTGGCGGCTGAGGCCGGGGTTGAGTTCAGGTTGGTGTACGTCGAGGCCGACGAGGCGACGGTCCGCGCCCGCCGGGAGTCGAACCGCCTCTCGCCGTCCCGACGAGATGTCACCGACGCCGTCCTCGACCAGCACCTGGCCGCCTTCGAACCACCTGACCCGGACGAGGGCGCACTGTCTGTCGACCAACTGTGGAATGTCCTGCGGTAGCCAAGTGCCGGAGGACACCACGCCCACGAGACCGGCAGCCGCCGCGTTCAGCCGCCGGAGACGCCGATTTCGGCGTCGGCCAGGTCGGCGGTCAGGCCGTCCGTGTCGTTGAGCCAGCCTTCGGGGAGGATGATGTGGTCGCGGGGGCTGCCCTGACGGCCTCGCGGGGCGCCCAGTTCGGCGACCGGGAACGGAACGCTCGGGTCCAGCTGTGACAGCAGGACGTCCAGGTTGGCGAGGGTGTCGACCATGCCGAGGGCGGCGCGAAGTTCGCCGCCGGCGGGGAAGCCCTTCAGGTACCACGAGACGTGTTTGCGGAAGTCGCGCAGCCCGCGCTGCTCCCCCATCAGCTCCGCGAGCAGCTCGCCGTGCCGCCGCATCACCGCCGCGACCTCACCGAGCGTCGGCAACTCGAGCACCTCGTCCCCGGCGAACGCCGCCGCCAGGTCGCGGAACAACCACGGCCGTCCCAGGCACCCGCGCCCGACGATCACCCCGGCGCATCCGGTCTCGGCGACCATCCGCAGCGCGTCGCCGGCTTCCCAGATGTCGCCGTTCCCGAGCACCGGGATCGACACGTGCGAGACCAGCGAAGCGATCGCCGACCAGTCCGCCTGGCCGGAGTACGCCTGCGCGGCGGTCCGCCCGTGCAGCCCGATCGCCGCGGCACCCGACTCCTCGGCGATCCGTCCCGCGTCCAGGTAGGTCTGGTGCGAAGCGTCGATCCCGATCCGGGTCTTCATCGTCACGGGTACGCCGTACGGCGTCGCCGCGTGGACCGCCGACCGCAGGATCGCGCCGAGCAGGTTCCGCTTCCACGGCAGAGCGGCACCGCCGCCCTTGCGGGTCACCTTCGGCACCGGGCACCCGAAGTTCAGGTCGACGTGCGCGACCCCGTACGAATCACAAAGGATCTGCACCGCGCGCCCGACATACACAGGATCCACGCCGTACAACTGCACCGACCGCACAGTCTCGCTCTCGGCGAAGGTCAGCATGTCGAGCGACTTCTGGTCCCCCTCGACGATGCCCCGCGAGGTGATCATCTCGCACACGTACAGCCCGGCGCCCTGCTCCGCGCACAGTTGCCGGTACGCCGCGTTCGTGATGCCGGCCATCGGCGCCAGCACCACCGGCGTCTCGATCGTCAGGTTGCCCAGCTTCAGCACTTCAAGCCTTCTTCACGACGACGTCGCCGTTGCCGGTGATCGACGCCTTGTACGGCAGGACCGCGTTCGCGGTGGTGGTCACGTCACACCCGATCGGCAGCCCGTCGTGGACGACGATGCCGATGTCCTCCATGGCGCAGGCCACCTTCGAGGCGCCGGGCGCGACCCGCAGGACCGCGTCGACCACCTTCGGGCGGACGATCGCGATCTCTTCGGAGGTGAACTTGTACGACGCGCTGTACTGCTTCGCGTCGACGGTGAGCTTGCCGGTGAACGGCTTGCCGGCGTAGGTGACCGTGCAGTCGAGGTTGTGCTGCCCGGCGGTCTCGACCTTGTCGATGCCGGGGCACTTCACGGTCGTCGTGGCGGCCCGGCCGGCCGCGATCTGCGTCTTCTTGGCGATCGCGAACGTGATCCGCTCGGCCAGCGGCGCGTCGTCGGCGGGCGCGCCGGTCACCTTCGGCGTCGGCCACGGCGTACTGGGCGTCGGCAACGGGGTGAGCACGGGCGTCGACGCGGTCGGGATCGGCGTACCGGACGACCGCCCCGTCGAAGGCCCGGTCGAAGGAGCCGTCGACGGGGAGTTGCCCGCGGTCGGCTTGCTGTCCGAGCAGGACGCCAGCACGAACACGGCCACCACTGCCAGGCCGAGCCCCCGGGTGACCTTCATGCTCAGCAGCCCACCAGGTGCTGGGCGAGGTACCCGGTGACCTCGGTGAGCGCGACCCGCTCCTGCTTCATCGAATCGCGTTCCCGGATCGTCACCGCCTGGTCCTCGAGGGTGTCGAAGTCGACGGTGATGCAGTACGGCGTACCGATCTCGTCCTGGCGGCGGTACCGGCGGCCGATCGCGCCGGCGTCGTCGAAGTCGACGTTCCAGTTCTTCCGCAGCTCGGCGGCCAGGTCGCGGGCCTTCGGGGACAGGTCGGCGTTCCGGGACAGCGGCAGTACGGCGGCCTTGACCGGCGCGAGCCGGGGGTCGAAGCGCAGCACGGTCCGCTTGTCGACGCCGCCCTTCGCGTTCGGCGCCTCGTCCTCGGTGTACGCGTCGAGCAGGAACGCGAGCACGTTGCGGGTCAGCCCGGCCGCGGGCTCGATCACGTACGGCGTCCAGCGCTCGCCCTTCTCCTGGTCGAAGTACGACAGGTCGGCGCCGGAGTGCTTGGAGTGCGTGGTCAGGTCGAAGTCGGTGCGGTTCGCGATGCCCTCGAGCTCGTCGAACTCCTTGCCGCCGAAGTTGAACCGGTACTCGATGTCGACCGTGCGCTTCGAGTAGTGGCTCAGCTTCTCCTTCGGGTGCTCGTAGAAGCGCATGTTGTCCGGGTTCAGCCCGAGCCCGGTGTACCAGTCCCAGCGGGCCTTCAGCCAGTACTCGTGCCAGTCCTCGTCGGAGCCGGGCTCGACGAAGAACTCCATCTCCATCTGCTCGAACTCGCGGGTCCGGAAGATGAAGTTGCCGGGGGTGATCTCGTTCCGGAAGCTCTTGCCGACCTGGGCGATGCCGAACGGCGGCTTCTTCCGGGCGGTGCCCATCACGTTCGCGAAGTTGACGAAGATGCCCTGCGCGGTCTCCGGGCGCAGGTAGTGCAGGCCCTCGGAGGACTCGACCGGGCCGAGGTACGTCTTCAGCAGGCCGTTGAACATCCGCGGCTCGGTGAAGGTGCCCTTGTTGCCGCAGTTCGGGCAGGCGATCTCGGCGAGCTGGACGGTGTCGGCGTCCTTGTTCTTCCGGCGCGCGTAGTCCTCGCGGAGGTGGTCGTCGCGGAACCGCTTGTGGCAGGACTGGCACTCGGTCAGCGGGTCGACGAACTCGGACAGGTGCCCGGACGCCTCCCAGACCTGGGTCGGCAGGATCACCGAGGAATCCAGCCCGACGATGTCGTCGCGGCCGGTGACCATCGTCCGCCACCACTGGCCGCGGACGTTGTTCTTCAGCTCGACGCCGAGCGGCCCGTAGTCCCAGGCCGACTTGGTACCGCCGTAGATCTCGCCGCAGGGGTACACGAAGCCTCTCCGCTTGCTGAGGCTGACGACGGCATCGACGGTTTCCACGGGCACTTTTGGACTCCAGAACGGGTACAGACAAATCTATGGAAGGCTCCAGGCTATCGGTCCCCGGCGCCCGCGATCGAATCCGCGCTAGATCGGCAGATCTTCGTACGCCGTCGGCTCGTCGATCGCCTGCGACAGCAGCGGTACGGCGGTGAGCTTCACGTCGTACGGCGACAACGCCCGGCGGTAGCTCCCGACGTTCTCGAACTCCAGGGTCAGCGCCAGCAGCTCCGGATCGTCCACGTTCCGCCCGGTCCGGGCCGCGACGAACCCCTTCTGCTGCGCGAGCACGTCGACGGCGGCCTGTAACCGCTCTCCGAACCCGGCCTGCTCGGACTCCCCCACCCGGAACCTGATCACCACGAACACCCAGGTCACCTTACGGTAAGCGACCAGGGCTTCCGCAGCGGCGGCGGCCGCCGCACAGTGACGGTATGCCCGAGCGTGTGGTCGGCCGGACCCGGGAGCTGAGCACCCTGACCGGCCTGCTGGACGAGGTCGAGCGCGGCCGCGGCCAGGGCGCGCTCCTGATCGGCGACGCCGGGATCGGGAAGTCGACCGTCGCCGCGGCACTCGCGGATGTCGCGCGCGATCGCGGGTACGCCGTCGCGTGGGGCCGCTGCCCGGAGACCGAGACGCTGCCGTACTGGCCGTGGCGGCAGGCGTTCCGGGCGCTGGGGCTGTCGGTCGAGCCGGCCGACGCCACCTTGGCCCGGACCAGCATGTACGCCGCGGTGGCGGACCGGCTCGGCGCGGTGACCGCCGGGCAACCGGCCGTGATCATCCTCGAGGACGTCCATCTCGCCGACGGGTCGACGCTCGCGCTCCTCCGCTTCGTGGTCGGCCTGCTCCCCGAGCTGCGGTGTCTCCTGCTCGTCACCAGCCGCGACAACGCGGTCGACGTACCGGAACAGGTCGCCGAGGCGCTCCGGGCGTTGCCGCCGTCCTTTGTACGGCTGCCGCTGACCGGGTTGGACCGCGACGCGACAGGTGAGCTCGTCGCACAGGTCGTGGGGAGTGCGGACGCCGCGTACGCCGACGCCGTGCACGCCAGGACCGGCGGCAACCCGTTCTTCGTCCAGGAGCTCGCCCGCTGGCAGGCGGCCCGCGGTACGACGTCCACCGAGACGCCCATCGGCGTACGCCAGGTGCTCGATCGGCGCCTCGCCCGTCTCGACCAGCACACGTACGACGTACTCGCCGCCGCGGCCGTACTGGGTGAGGACGTGGGGCTCGACCTGCTCGCCGCGGTCGTGGACACGGGCCGCGCGGACCTGCTTGCCGTACTGGCTGCCGCCGTTGCGGCGCGGTTGGCCGAGGTGGACGGGAGCCGCGTGCGGTTCGCGCATTCGCTGGTGCGTGAAGTGGTGTACGCGGGGCTCGGCGTGCATCAGCGGTCGGCGCTGCACTTGCGGGCGGCTGATTCGCTGGCTGATCAGAACGACGCGGGGCAGGTAGCGGCGCACTGCCGGGCGGCGGGTGCGGTCGAGCGGTCGCGAGAGTTCGCCTTGGTGGCGGCGCGGGCTGCGCAGCGGCAGTCCGGGTACGAGCAGGCGGTTCGGTTCTACCGGTGGGCGGACCTGGACGATCCTGTCGTCCGGCTGGAACTGGGTGCCGCGCAGGTGCTGGCGGGTGAGCTGGCAGCCGGGCGGGACACGCTGCGGGCGGTGGCGCGGACGACGGAAGATCCCGAGCTGGTCGCGCGAGCTGTGCTGGCGATGGGCGGCGGGGTGGGCGGGTTCGAGGTGGACCTCGGCGACGAGGAGCAGACCGCCTTGCTGGAACGGGTCGTACCGCTGCTGCCGGACGGCGCGTCGAAGGCCGCGGCCGTGGCGCGTCTCGCCCTTGCGCGGATCCCGACGGATCGCGGGGACGGCCCGCGGCAGCTCGCCGACGAGGCCGTACGACTGGCCCGGGCGGCTGGTGATGCCCGGGCGGAGGTCGCCGCGCTGGCGGTGTGGTGCGACGTGTTCTCCGGGCCGGACCATGTCGCGGAGCGGATCGCCGCGGCCGAACGGATGCTGGCGATCGCGACCGGTGACCTGGCATTGGTGCTGCTCGCCCGGAGGCTGCTGGTGGTTGCCCTGCTGGAACAGGGGCGGTTCGCGGAGGCCGACGTACAGATCGCGGCCTTCGCGCGCGCCGTACTGCCGTTGCGGCTTCCGCTGTACAGCTGGCTGGTGCCGATCTGGTACGGCATGCGGGCATTGATGTCCGGCCGGCTGGAGCTCGCCGCGAGTTGTATCGCCCAAGCCACGCAGCTCGCCGACGACGCGGACAGCCCGAACGCGCGGCTGATGGTGTTCGCGTTGCGCGCGGCACACGCCGACCTCACCGGCGTGGTCGAGGAACTGCGTGCGTACGTCGAAACGGTGATGGGTCCTTTTGTCGGCAATCCGCTGGTTGACGGTCCGTCGGCGTACTACTTCGCCCGGGCCGGGTCGACCGAGGTGGCCCGGAGCATCGTGCGGCGCCGGGCGCGCGACGGGCTGGACGCGATCCCGCGGGACGCCGAGTGGCTGGAGTCGCTGGCGTTCCTCGGGGAGGCGGCCCGGGTGCTGGGCGAGCCGGAGGCGGCGCGCCTCGTGTACGACGCGCTCACGCCGTACGCCGAGCTGTGGGTGATCGACGGGATCGGTGGCGCCTGCCTGGGCAGCGTGTCGTTGTTCCTCGGCCGACTGGCCGCGCACCTGGGCAGACCGGAGGCGCGGCGGCTGTTGGAGAACGCGCTGGAGGTGCATCGGACAGCCGGGGCGGAAACGCTCGCGGCCGAGACCGAGAAGGCGCTTGCCGAGCTCGGTGTGCCGACTGTTCGGGCGGTCGGTGACGCGGGTGAGCTGCGGTGCCTGGGGGCGAGTTGGGAGGCGACGTGGCGCGGTGTCACCGCACATGTGCCTGATTCCAAAGGGATTCGCGACCTGGCCGAACTGCTGGTTCGGCCGCGGACTCCGGTGAGTGTTCTCGACCTGTCCGGTCCTGGGCGGGTGCAAGGCGCCGATCTGGGTCCGGTGCTCGACCAGCAGGCGCGGACCGCGTACCGCCGACGGTTGCTCGAGTTGGAGGAGGAACTGACAGAAGTGACCGATCCGGCGCGGGCGGAGCGACTCCGGGACGAGCGGGAGTTCCTGGCGCACGAGCTTGCCAGTGCGCTCGGGCTCGGCGGGCGGGCGCGGTCCGCGGGCGATCCGGTCGAGCGCAGCAGGAAGGCCGTCTCGATGCGGATCGGCGTTGCCGTGAAGGCGATCGAGCGCGTGCATCCGGCGCTGGGCCGGCATCTGCGGGCGTCGATCCGGACCGGTCGCCAGTGCGTGTACGAGCCGGCCGACGACGTCACCTGGCATTGCCAGTCGGCAGCTGGCGCCTCAGGGGTGACAGCAACCTAGGGAGGGCGACATGACCACCACAACCGACCAGCGGGCCGCGGAAGCCGCCGAGGCCTTGATGGGACGCATCTTCGGCGCGGCACTCGGCGCCGCCGAACTGTTCACGATCTACCTCGGCGACGTCCACGGGATCTACCGGGCGATCGACGAGGGCGGACCTGCGACCGCGGCCGAGCTGGCCGAGCGGACCGGGCTCGACCACCGGTACCTGGTCGAATGGCTGCAGTCGCAGGCGATCAGCGGATTGTTGACAATCGACGGTACGGACGTGTGGACCGACCGGTTCAGCCTGGCCCCGGGAGTCCGCGAGGCGCTGCTCGAGCCGACGAACCCGGTGTACGCGGGCGGCCTGGCCGCGGTCGTGCCGGCCGTGGGCCGGGCGTTCCCGCAACTGGTCGAGGCCTTCCGGACCGGCGCCGGCGTGCCGTACGCGGCGTACGGCGACGAGGCCGTCCGGGCGCAGGAGATGCTGAACCGGCCCGCGTACGTGAACTCGCTCGCGGCCGAGTGGATCCCGAACGTCCCCGGGCTGCACGACCTGCTGACCAGGGGCGCGCGGGTCGCGGACCTGGGCACCGGGGCGGGCTGGTCGGCGATCGAGCTGGCGAAGGCGTACCCGGCGGTGCGGGTGGACGGGTACGACAACGACGAGGACTCGATCAGCCGGGCCCGGAGGAACGCTGCCGAACAAGGGGTTTCCGGCCGGGTCTCCTTCGAGGTCCGCGACATCGCCGACGTCGCCGCGAACGGCACGCCGTACGACCTGGTGACGTTCTTCGAGTGTGTGCACGACTTCGCGCATCCCGTCGAGGCGCTGACCGCCGCCCGCACCGCGCTGGCCCCGGGCGGTTCGGTCATCGTGATGGACGAGCATGCGGACGAGGTACTCGCCGCACCGGGTGACGAGGTGCAGCGGTTCCTGGCCGCGGCCAGCACGATCTGGTGTACGCCGCAGGGCCTCGTCGACGAGGACTCCGACGTCGTCGGCGCGATCATGCGCCCGGACCGGCTCCGGCACCTGGCGCAGCACGCCGGCTTCGGTCAGGTCGACGTACTGCCGATCGAGCACCCGTTCTGGCGGTTCTACCGGCTGACCCCCTGATCGGACCTGGAACAATAGGGACATGAGCACCCCGAGCAGCCCGTTGCGGCAGCGGATCACGAAGGCCAGTTATCCGTACGTCGCCAAGCTGCACGCCGCGCCCAAGCTGACCCTGCCCGGCATCACGCTGGTGCTGGCGCTGGCCGGGGTGTTCGCGCCGGTCGTCGTCGGGGTGCCGGCGCTCGTGCTGCTCGCGATGCTGCTCGGCTGGCTCGCGTTCCTGTCCTGGCCGGCCGTGACCGGTGGCGCGAAGTTCCTGCGGATCTTCTCGATCCTGATCATCCTGCTGTTCGCGGTGTCCCGGATCGCCAACGGTTAAGAGAGTTCCCAGACACCCTCTAAGGCCGTCCGAGGCTGTCGTAGGCAGCCTCGACGGCGGCCTCGCGCAACTCCGACACCGGCTCGTGGTCGAGCATCACCGCACAGTCGGACAGGCCGCCGAGCGCGACCATGCAACGGACCACGTCGGACAGCGACGGCTCGGTGCCGACCAGCAGTTCGGCGACCGTGCGGCGCCAGCCGATGAACCGGTCGGTGAGCTTCAGTTCGTGCAGGACGGACAGGTCCCGGATCGCGAGCTGGATCGTCTCGCGGTGCCGGTAGGACAGGTCGAAGTACGACCCGAGCAGCTCCCGCGGCGGCACCGGCGCGGCCGCCCGCTGTGCGGCGGCGTACGCCTCGAAGTCGGCGATCATCGGTTCGACCAGGCTGTTCAGCAGCTCCTCGCGGGACGCGAAGTGGTAGTAGAGCGCCGGTTTGGTGACGCCGAGCCGGTCGGCGATGTCGCGCAGGCTGGTCTGCTGCACCCCCTGTACGGCGAACAGCTCGAGCGCGGCCTGCTGGATCCGCGCCCGGGTGTCGCCGGTCCGTTGTCTCGGCATACCCGCAGATTAGCTGACCTTCCGTTAAGTTAGTCTATTTACCTTCCGATAAGTAAGGAGGGCCCGATGAAGATTCTGATCTCGGGGGCGAGCGTGGCCGGGCCCGTGCTCGCGTACTGGCTGCACCGCTACGGTTTCGAGCCGACCGTCGTCGAACGCACCCCGGCCGCCCGGCACGGGCTCGGCGGGCACGCCGTCGACCTGTACAGCGCGGCGGCAGAGGTCACCAGCCGGATGGGCTGCTGGGACACGATCGAGGCCGCCCGCAGCCGGCTCGACTCGATGACCGTCGAACGGTTCGGCAGGCGCCCGGTCGAGGTCGACCTGAGCCGGATGTACGCCGGGATCTCCAGCCGGCACGTGGAGATCCTGCGCGGCGAGCTTACCAAGATCCTGTACGACGCCAGTCGCGGCAGCGCGGAGTACCTGTTCGGCGACTCGATCGCGACCCTCGACGACGACGGCGAAGGCGTCGACGTCACGTTCGACTCCGGCCTCGAGCGCCGGTTCGACCTGGTGATCGGGGCGGACGGCCTGCACTCGAACGTGCGGCGGCTCGCGTTCGGTCCCGAGACCGAGGTGCTGCGCCCGCTCGGCGGCTACCTCGCGGTGTTCTCGATGCCGGACGTGTTCGGGCTAGGCAACCACATGCTCGCGCACTTCTCGGTCGGCAACCTCGTCGGCATGTACGGCGTACGCCAGACCGGCCAGGTCCGCGCGGCGTTCCTGTTCCGCGGCGAGCTGACGTACGACCACCGCGACAAAGAGCAGCAGAAAGCCCTGCTGGTGAAGCGGTTCGGCGACTACGGCTGGAAAGTGCCACAACTCCTGGAGCAGCTGCCCCAGGCACAGGACTTCTACTTCGACTCGATCGCTCAGGTCAGCTTGGACACCTGGCACCGCGGTCGGATCGGCCTGGTCGGCGACGCCGGGTACTCCCCTGGCCCTGCGGTCGGCGGCGGTACCAGCCTGGCCGTCGTGGCGGCGTACGTCCTGGCCGGTGAACTGGCCAAGGCCGGCGCCGCAGGGCTGCGCAACTACGAGGACGTGATCCGGCCACTGGTCGACAACAGCAGGAAGCTCAGCCCGAAGACCATGGGCACGATCATCCCCGGCAGCGCGCTAGCAGTGCGGCTGATGCCAGGAGCAGCAGCCACGCTGGCCAAGCTGCCGACGTCGCTGCAACGCCTCGTCTGGTCGCAGAACGAAGTAGGCAAGGTCTTCAGCTCGACAGCACTGCCCGACTACTCAGACCTCCTGAAGCCCGAGAGCGGTCAGCCGGTTCCGTAGCCACGAAAGTTCCTTGCCGAGCCGTTTCGCCAACGCCTGTTGGGTTCTGGGCTCCCGCGACCACACGTACACCTCTGATTCCAAGTGGTGGGTCAACGGATGCCCACCACCCACCAGACGCGCCAAGCAGTCGTCCAGTACGCCGGTAGTCGCGCTGAGCGGAGGTGGTGGCGCAGTATGAGCTGCCAGGTGCGCATGCATCCGCCAGGCCGCATGCCCAGACAGCTGCGACGCCTGCGCCACGTCGTCCACTCCTGGGCCACCCCACTCACGCACCTGCCGCAAGTACTTCGGTCTGCCGAGCTGGCCGAGCACGTACCGCCCGGACGCGTCAGACGGGTCAACCAGCGTGGGAGCGACCGACAGCTGTGCCTTCACCACGTCGACGCCCGCACGCCACAAGAGCTCGAAAGACTCGGCAGGGTCCTCGAACTGCACCGCCAGATGACACACGTCGAGTCCCAGCCCGATCCGCGACGTACCGCCGTACGGGCGCGAATAGCGGTCCAGCCACGCCGCAGTCTGCCCGATCATCTCCAGAACGCAGCCAGGCTCGGTCTCGACGGCAACACGGATCTGTCGACCGGTCCTGGCCTCCGTACGCGCCAGATGCTGCTCGACACGGTCGAACGCCTCCCGCGCGGCCCGATTACGCGCCCGCGACCACGGCGCCCGCCACGCGAGCGGCACGGTCGAGATCGAGCCGTACGACGCATCGTCAGGCAGCAGCTCCGCGAGTACGTCGACCAGGTCGAGCGTGTACCGGAGACGTTCGGACTCGGTCCAGTCCGGGCAGTACAGACCGGTGCCGGCGGACTTGTCTGTGTGCGGGATGCCGTTCACGGTCACGACTTCCAGGTGGTTGCGGTGCAGCGCGCGGCGGAGCTTGCTCAGCGACGCCGGCGAGTTCGCCAGCCGATCGGCCAGCCGGTGCGGGAACCACAGACCGACACCCAGCACCGGTACGTCGAGCGCGGACCGTACCAGCCCGGAGCACCCGTCCAGCCGCGCGACGAGCTCGTCCAGGTCGGCGGCCGGATGCACCGACGTGCAGTACCCCAGATGAACGGTCGAACCGTCCCGATGACGGAATCTCATCAGCACCCCCGTACAGCCACGGAAAGTAAGCACCTTCAGACATTCCGTGACCTACTAGCAGCGTACGAGCTGCCGCGCGACTAGGTCGCGGGATCCGGCGTGGCGACCAGGTCGCGGGAGCGGTCCGCGACTGCCATCGCGGCCAGGGCCGTGGTGAGCGGGACCGCCGCGATGATGCCGAGGCTGCCGACCAGGCCGCGGACGACCTCCATCGCGACCGCCTCGGTGGAGATCACCGACAGCATCGGCAGATCCTGGATCGCGAACACGAGCAGCACCGGCATCGCGGCACCGGCGTACGCGAGGACCAGAGTGTTGACCACCGAGGCCACGTGCGTCCGGCCGATCCGCAGGCCCGCGGACAACAGCTCCCGGCGGCTCGCCGCAGGGTTGGCGGCGGACAGCTCCCAGACCGCGGCCGCCTGGGTGACCGTGACGTCGTCGAGCACCCCGAGCGCACCGATCACCATCCCTGCCACCAGCAGCCCGGTGATGTCGAGGTCCGGCGCGAACGCCTTCGCCGACGACGCCCCCTCCGCGGCCAGACCGCTGAGCTGCGAGAACTTGGTGAAGAACCACCCGAGCAGCACGGTCAGGCCGAGCGCGGCGATCGTACCGGCCAGCGCGATCGCCGACTCGGCGTTGATCCCGTGCGTCAGGAACACCGCGATCGTCATGATCACCGCGCCGCCGACCACCGCGACCAGCAGCGGACTCGAGCCGCGCAGGATGGCCGGCAGGATGAACTTCGTCAGCATCACCGCCGTCACCGCGAGCGCGACCAGCGCCGCGAAGCCGCGCCACCGGGACAGCGCGACGACAGCGATCGCGAAGATCACCGCGAGGATCAGCAGCGGCTTGGTGCGGTCGTGGTCGACGTACTGGTACTTCTGGTCCAGCGGCGCGCCGTCCTGTACCCCGAGCATGATCACCTGGCCGGTCTCGACCGCGATCGCCGTACCGCCCGCGGTCGGCACCTGGACCGGGACGGCCTTGCCCTTGTCCGGGCCGTTGCTCAGCTCGACCGTCGCGAGGTTGCACTTGTCCTGCGGGTTCGGGCACGCCTTCAGCGCGGTCACCTCACCGCGCGCCGTGCTCGTCTGGTACCCCTGGACCTTCACGCCGCCACCCGGCCAGAGCACGATCAGCAGCACTATGGCGGCGACGATCAACGGGATCAGGACGGCCGCGACCACGATCCGCACCCGGCGGGCGACCACCGCGTCCGAGTTCACCACCCAGGTATCGAGGACGTGGTCCCCGTGGCCGTGTCCGTGCCCGTGAGAAAGGCGGCGGTTGCCCTTGCGGTCGGCACGCCGTCGCCCGACGTTGCGGCTGGCCATCGGCTACTCCCTGTTTTGACAATCAGTTCCAGCTACAATGAAAATGATTGTCATGAGATCTGGTCTTCGAGCAATTATCGCCGGTGCCGCGACGCTGGCCGTCCTCGCCCTCGCGGGGTGCGGCGCGCCCGCCGACGGTACTGCCGACGGCAAGCTCAGCGTGGTCACGTCGTTCTACCCGCTCGAGTTCATCGCCCGGACGATCGGCGGCGACGCGGTGCACGTGACCACTCTCACCGCCCCCGGCGTCGAGCCGCACGACCTCGAGCTGACACCGAAGCAGGTCGCCTCGATCGCCGAGGCCAAGCTCGTCGTCTACGAGAAGAACCTGCAGCCCGCCGTCGACGAAGCCGTCGACCAGAACGCCAAGGACGCCGGCTTCGACGTCGCCCCGGCCGCCCAGCTGGAGGACACCGGCGCGGACTTCGAGGAACACACCGACGCGGCGCCGGTCGCGCACAAGGACAACGCCCTCGACCCGCACTTCTGGCTCGACCCGGTGCGGTACGCGAACGTCGTGAAGGCGGTCGAGGAGAAGCTCGCGACCGTCGACAGCGCGAACGCCGCCGGGTACCACGAGCGGGCGAAGGCGCTGCTCGCGCAGGTCGGCGCGCTGGACACCGAGTACCGGACCGGACTGGCGCACTGCGAGCTGACGACGTTCGTGACCAGCCACGAGGCGTTCGCGTACCTCGCGAAGCGATACGGTCTGACGATGATCGGGATCGCCGGGTTCACGCCGGACGCGGAGCCGACGCCGAGCCGGATCAAGGAGGTCCAGGACATCGTGAAGGCCCAGCACGTGACCACGATCTTCTACGAGGAGCTCGTCAGCCCGAAGGTGGCCGAGACGATCGCGAACGACGTCGGCGTCAAGACCGCCGTACTGAGCCCGATCGAGGGCCTGTCCGACGCGAACTCCAAGGACACCTACCTGACCCTCATGCGGCGCAACCTGCAGGAGCTCGAGAAAGCGAACGGCTGCTCGTGACTGCTGACAACGCGGTGAGCGTCGACGATCTCTCGGTGGACCTCGGCGGCCGGCTGATCCTCCGGGGTATCGACCTGCGGATCAGGCAGGGTGAGGTGCTGGCCGTGCTCGGCACCAACGGCTCCGGGAAGTCCACACTGATCAAGACCGTCGTCGGCCTGTTGCCGGCGGCCCGCGGCGAGGTCCGGCTGTTCGGTACGCCGGTCCCCCGGTTCCGCGCCTGGCGCCGGGTCGGGTACGTGCCGCAGCGGATCACCGCGGCCGGTGGCGTCCCGGCGACGGTGCACGAGGTGGTGTCCTCCGGGCTGCTCTCGAAGCGCCGGATGTTCACACCGCTCGGTGCCGCCGGCAAGCAGGCGATCGAGGACGCGCTGCGGGTCGTCGACATGTGGGACCGGCGCAAGGACGCGGTCGCCGAGCTGTCCGGCGGCCAGCAGCAGCGGGTGCTGATCGCCCGGGCGCTGGTGTCCGATCCGGACCTGCTGGTCCTCGACGAGCCGACGGCCGGCGTGGACCTGGCCAGCCAGCAGATCTTCGCCGACGCGATCCGCGAGCGGGTCGAGCGCGGGACGACGGTGGTGATGGTCAGCCACGACCTCGGCCCGATGGACGCGCTGATCGACCGCTCGGTGGTGATGCGCCGCGGCCGGATCGTGTACGACGGCCCGCCGCACGCCTCCCAGACGCACGCCCACGTCCACCACTCGCACACCACCGACGACGAACCCGGATGGCTCCCGTCATGACGCTTTTCGAGCTCGAGTTCATGCAACGGGCGCTGATCGCGGGGCTGCTGACCGGGCTGTCCGCGCCGGCCATCGGAACGTATCTGGTGCAGCGGCGGCTGTCGCTGATGGGCGACGGGATCGGGCACATTGCGATCACCGGTGTGGCCCTCGGTCTGCTGACCGGGAGCGCGCCGGTGCTGACCGCGGTGATCGTGTCGATCGCCGGCGCGACCGCGATCGAACTGGTCCGCGCCCGCGGCAAGGCCACCGGCGACGTGGCACTGGCACTCCTGTTCTACGGCGGTATCGCGGGAGGCGTGCTGCTGATCGGCCTGGCCGGTCAGGGCGCCGCAACGCTGAACACGTACCTGTTCGGCTCACTCACCACGGTCTCCCAGAGCGACCTGTACGTCGTTGTCGGCCTGGCGATCGCCGTCCTGGTTGTAGCGATCGGCCTGGGCCCGCAGTTGTTCGCGGTGTGCCAGGACGAGGAGTTCGCCCGTACGACGGGACTCCGGGTGCAGGTGCTCAACCTGGTGATCGCCGTGATGGCCGCGGTCACCGTGACGGTGGCCATGCGCACCGTGGGGCTCCTGCTCGTCAGCGCGCTCATGGTGGTCCCCGTAGCGACAGCGCAGCAGATCACGCGCTCGTTCCGCAGTACGTTCGTGACCGCGTGCATCATCGGTGTGCTGGCGTGCCTGGCCGGCATCGTCACGTCGTACAACGCGAACGTCGCACCTGGCGCGACCATCGTCGTACTGGCGCTGGCCGGGTTCGTGGTGGCGGCCGTGGTCGGGACTTTGCTCCGGCGGCGGAGCGGCAGGGCCCGGCCGCTGGCGGACGAGGAGCCCGAGGTCGGCCTACCGTCTCCGGAGCCGCACGTGGTGAGCGCCGGACACCCGCACGCGCACAACCCGGAGTGCGGTCACAAGAAGGTCGAGCACGGGGACCACGTCGACTACGTCCACGACGGTCACCTGCACGCGGCACACGGCGATCACTGGGACGAACACTGATTTGCCGACTTCTGAGAGAATTGCCGAGGCAGTGTGATGACAGGAGGAACGGTGGCTATCGGAACACGCTCGACCCGTCAGCGCGCGGCGGTCGCGCACGCGCTCGACCAGATCGACGAATTCCGCACCGCCCAGGAGATCCATCTGGAGCTCCGGTCGGCCGGTGAGGCCGTCGGGCTGACCACCGTGTACCGCACCCTGCAGGCGCTCGCGGACTCCCGCGAGGTCGACGTCCTGCGCACCGCCGACGGCGAGACGGCGTACCGGCGCTGTTCGAAGGGCCATCACCACCACCTGGTCTGCCGCAGCTGCGGCCGCACCGTCGAGGTCGAGGGCCCGGCCGTCGAACGCTGGGCCGACAAGGTCGCCGCCGAACACGGCTACACCGACATCAGCCACACCCTGGAGATCTTCGGCACCTGCGCCGACTGCCAGAAGTAGAGTCCCGAGACCCCCTCTAGGTGACGCAGGTCACCTTTGCCTTTGAGCGCACTCAAAGGCGTAGCGTCTCTGCCATGACCACGATCGAGCTGCTCACCCCGCCGGTACGCCGGGCGGCCATCGCCGCGCACGCGCCCGAGCTGGATCCGATCGATCCGGACCTGCTGTGCCTGCTGGACCTTCCGGACGATCTGCCTGAGCAGCTGAGCATCGCCGAGGCGGCCGAGCTCACCGGTCTCACCGCGCACACCCTGCGGTACTACGAACGCATCGGCCTGCTCGAGGTAGGCCGGGACGCGGCCGGCTACCGCAGCTACGACCGCCGCGCGATGACCAGGATCGTGTTCATCAGCAGGCTGCGCGTGTCCGGGATGCCGATCGGCACGATCAGCCACTACCTCGACCTGGTCCTGCAGGGCGAGGAGACCGCACCTCAGCGGCTCGCCCTGATGCAGGAGCACCGGGCGCGGATCCACCAGCAGCTGCGGGACCTGCAGCTCGCACTCGCGGTGACCGACTACAAGATCGCCGTGTACGGCGGCACCGCCGAACCGTAACCAACCGATCAGCTCAGCCGACCGTCACGCACGCTCGGCCGGCGGAGCTATGTCTTCGATGAGGAGAATCTTCATGAAACTGGGCACTCAGGGCGCCGAGGTCAGCCGGCTCGGACTCGGCTGTATGGGAATGAGCTTCGCGTACGGCGCCGCCGACGACAACGAGTCGGTCGCCACCCTGCACCGCGCGCTCGACCTCGGCATCACGTTCCTCGACACCGCCGACATGTACGGCTTCGGCGCCAACGAGGAACTGGTCGGCCAGGCGATCGCGGACCGCCGCGACGAGGTGTTCCTGGCGACCAAGTTCGGCATCACCGGCGACGCCCGGAACCCGGCGGCGCGCGGCATCAACGGCTCGCCGGAGTACGTCCGGTCGGCCATCGACGCGTCCCTGCGGCGGCTCGGCGTCGACCACGTGGACCTGTACTACCAGCACCGGATGGACCCCGACGTACCGGTCGAGGAGACCGTCGGCGCGATGGCGGAGCTGGTCGCGGCCGGGAAGGTGCGGTACCTCGGGCTGTCCGAGGCGTCCGCGGAGACGATCCGCCGGGCGTACGCCGTGCACCCGATCACCGCGGTCCAGTCCGAATGGTCGCTGTTCAGCCGGGACATCGAGGACTCGGTGCTGCCGGTCTGCCGCGAGCTCGGCATCGGGATCGTGCCGTACTCGCCGCTCGGCCGCGGCATGCTCACCGGCGCGCTGCCCACGGAGCTCGCGGCCGACGACTTCCGCCGTACCCTGCCGCGGTTCTCCGGCGACAACCTGGACGCCAACCTGGCGCTGGTCGAGCAGATCCGGGCGGTCGCGGCCCGGCACGACGCGACGCCGGGCCAGATCGCGCTCGCCTGGGTGCTTGCGCAGGGCAACGACGTGGTGCCGATCCCGGGCACGAAACGGCGCAAGTACCTCGAGGAGAACTGGGCCGCCGTCGACGTCGAGCTGCCCGCGTCCGACGTCGAGGCGCTGTCGAAGCTGACCCCGGCCGGTACGCGATACGCCGACATGGCCTGGGTCGCCGGGCAGACCGCACCGCGGAGCTGATAAACTGTACGCAGTAAGCCTTCCTACCGGATTCTTCCGGCGGAAGGCTTTTCTGCGTTCTGGATCCCTTTTCGATTCCTTGTGAGGAGACCTGTGTCCGATCTGCTGATACGTCGTGTCGACGCGTCCGACCGTCCGTTGATGGAGCGGCTGTGGCTGGTGTTCCGCCACGACATGTCCGAGTTCCACGGACGGCTCCCGCGCCCGGACGGCACCTACCGCACCGAGTGGCTGGAGAACGTCCTCACCGGCCATCCCGAGTGGGCCGGGTACCTGATCTCGCTCGGCGATGCGCCGATCGGCTTCTGCTTCATGCGTGCGCTGCAGCAGCCGGTGCACGTCCTGAACGCGTTCTTCATGGTCCGTTCGGTCCGTCGGCACGGGTACGGGCTGCAGGCGGTGCAGCAAGTACTCGCCCGCCACCCGGGTCCGTGTGACGTCGCGTTCCAGGACAACAACGAGAAAGCTGTCCGGTTCTGGCAGCGGGTCGCGACCGAGATCTCGGGGGACGCGTGGACCCAGGAGGCGCGCCCGATCGCGAACAAGCCGGACGCCAAGCCTGATCAGTGGATCTCATTCAAGGTCTAGCGGCAGCCCGAAGTACTCGAAGAGCTCCTGGTCGAAGAAGACCACGTTGTGCGTGATGCCGGCCTTGGCGACGGTGAACACCTGCAGGCTGTGCGCGTGGAACCGCCCGTCGTCCCCGCGCACGTAAGCGCCGACGGCCGGTTGGTCGTTGGCGACCGTCGGCAGCATTCGCCAGGCCGGGCCGCGCATCGCGTACACGCGAGCCATGAACTCGCCGTACGCCTCGGGCCCGACGTACCACAGCGGGGCCGGCGGCATCTCGAGCACGACCCGGTCGGTGAGCAGCCGGGTCAGGCCGCTGACGTCGGCGGCCTCGAACGCTCGGACGTAGTCCTCGACGATCGCCCTGATCTCCTGGTCGTCGGGCTCGTCGACGTCGTCCTCGGTGATACCGATCTCGGCGAGCTTGGCCCGCGCCCGCTGCAGCGCGCTGTTCACGCTCGCGGACGTCGTCTCGAGGGCGTCGGCGATGTCCGCGACCGGCCAGTCGAGGACGTCACGCAGTACCAGGACCGCCCGTTGCCGGGCCGGGAGGTACTGCATGGCGGCGATCAGGGCGAGTCGCAGACTCCCCTGCGCGACCATCGCCGCGGCCGGATCGGTCGGGAACGGCTGCAACCACGCCACGTCCGTCGACAACTCGATCGGCGCGTGCGCGTCCTCGGTCACGCTCACCAGCCCCGACGGCAGCGCGCGCCGGCCCTTGCCCTTGAGAGCGGTCAGGCAGGCGTTCGTGGCGATCCGGTAGAGCCAGGTCCGCATCGACGCCCGCTGCTCGTCGTACGTGCCGGCGGCCCGCCATGCCCGGAGCAGGGTCTCCTGCACCAGGTCTTCCGCGTCATGGGTTGATCCGAGCATGCGGTAGCAGTGCAACAGCAGCTCGTGCCGGTGCGGCTCGGTCATCCGGTCGAAATCGTCACGGTCCATCGTCGTCAGCCTCCCACAGGTCGCTCGTACTTACCGCGCGACCTCGCGAAAATCATCGGTCCGCCACCGATGAATCCGGCGCGCCCGCCAGGTATATCCCCACGACCCGTGCAGACAAGGGAGAACCTGATGACCGCTGTAATCGACCGTCCCGCGGAAACCCGGCGTGGGCTGATGCTCGCCGTACTGCTGCTCGGCCAGTTCATGGCACTGCTCGACACGTCGATCGTGAACGTCGCGATGCCGGCCGTCGGCGCGGGCTTCCACGCCTCCGGCGCCTGGCTGCAACTGGTCGTCGGCGGCTACCTGGTGGCGTACGCGATGACGCTGATCACCGGCGCCCGGCTGGGGGACCTGTACGGCCGCCGCCGGATGTACCTGACCGGCGCGATCCTGTTCACGCTCGCCTCGCTCGGCTGCGGCCTGGCGCCGGCGATCCTCCCGCTGGTGCTGTTCCGGTTCGTCCAGGGGGTCGCCGCGGCGATCATGGTGCCGCAGATCATGAGCCTGATCCAGGCCCACTTCGCCGGACCGGCCCGCGCGAAGGCGTTGTCGGCGTACGGCGTGACGCTGTCCGCCGGCCAGGTCGCCGGGCTGATCGCCGGCGGTCTGCTGGTCGGTGCGAACCTCTTCGGCTCCGGGTGGCGACCGGTGTTCCTGGTCAACGTCCCGGTCGGCCTCTGCCTGGCGATCCTGGTTCCGCGCTCGATACCGGAGGACCGCCCGTCGTCCGCGCGGCGCCTCGATCTCACCGGGCTGGCCTTGTCCACGGGCGCCGTACTGCTGATGGTGCTGCCGGCGGTGGTCGGTCACGAGATCGGCTGGCCGCTGTGGACGCTCGGCTGCATCGCCGCCGGCGTCGTACTCGCGGTGGTCTTCGTCCGGTTCGAGCGCCGTACGGCGGACCCGTTGCTCAACCTCGAGGTGCTGCGAGCCCGTGGGTTGCCGGCCGGGCTGCTGACGATGGTGTGCGCGGTGCTGGCGCTCGGCGGGTTCCTGTTCGCGTTCACCCTGCATCTGCAGACCGAGCTCGGCGAATCGGCGATGCGGGCCGGTCTGACCTGGTTGCCGTTCGCGATCACCTTCGGGTTGGTCGGGTACTTCTGGCGGATCGTCCCTGCCCGGTTGCACCACCTCGTCGTACCGACCGGCCTGGTGCTGTGCGCTGTCGGGTACGCGGGGGTCGGGTCGTTCCGCTGGCCCGCGATGGTGCTGGCGGGAGCGGGGATGGGGTTGTCCGCGAGCCCGCTCGTCACCCAGTCGCTGGTGAACGTCCCGCTGCCCCGCGCCGCCGACGCGAGCGGCATCCTCACCACGACGATGCAGCTCGGCCAGGTCGCCGGCGTCACGATCTTCGGCACGGTGTACCTGTCGACCGAGTCGTTCCCGACGACGAGCCGGGCGGTCGCCCTGGCGGCGGCGATCGGCATCGTCGCCGCCGGGTTCCTCGCTAGAACAGTACGACCGACCGCAGTACGTCGCCGTGGTGCATCTTCGTGAACGCGTCCTCGACGTCCTCCAGCGCGATCGTCTCCGACACGAACCGGTCCAGCGGCAGCCGGCCCTGCAGGTGCAGGTCGACCAGCATCGGGAAGTCGCGGCTCGGCAGGCAGTCGCCGTACCAGCTCGACTTCAGCGAGCCGCCGCGGCCGAAGAAGTCCAGCAACGGCATCTCGAGGCGCATCTCGGGCGTTGGTACGCCGACCAGGACGACCGTGCCGGCCAGGTCGCGGGCGTAGAACGCCTGCTTCCAGGTCTCGGGGCGGCCGACCGCGTCGATCACCACGTCCGCGCCGAACCCGCCGGTCAGCTCCTGCACCGCCTCGACGACCCCGTCGTGGTCGAGGCCCTGGGAGTTGATCGTGTGGGTGGCGCCGAGCTCCTTCGCGGTGCCGAGCTTGCGTTCGTCGAGATCGAGCGCGATCACCTTCGCCGCCCCGGCGAGGCGCGCGCCGACCACGGCCGCCGTACCGACGCCGCCCGCACCGATCACCGCGACCGTGTCGCCGCGGCCCACGTTGCCGGTGTTGAGCGCGGCGCCGAGACCGGCCATCACGCCGCAGCCGAGCAGGCCCGCCACCTCGGGCTTGGCGGCCGGGTCCACCTTCGTGCACTGCCCGGCCGCGACCAGGGTCTTCTCCGCGAACGCCCCGATGCCGAGCGCCGGGCTCAGCTCGGTGCCGTCCTTGAGCGTCATCTTCTGCTGGGCGTTGTGCGTGTTGAAGCAGTACCAGGGCCGGCCGCGCAGGCAGGCGCGGCAGTTCCCGCAGACCGCCCGCCAGTTCAGCACGACGAAGTCGCCCGGCTGTACGTCGGTCACCCCGTCGCCGACCGCCTCCACGATCCCGGCCGCCTCGTGCCCCAGGAGAAAGGGAAAATCGTCGTTGATCCCGCCCTCCCGGTAGTGCAGGTCCGTGTGACAGACCCCGCAGGCCTGCACCTTCACGACCGCCTCACCGGGTCCCGGATCCGGGACCGTGATCTCCTCGATCGACACCGGCGCACCCTTACCCGCCGCCACCACACCACGCACCGTCTGAGCCATCCCCCGACGCTAACCGCCGTACCACCCCCGACGCCATCCCCTCCGCGTGTCCACCGGACGGGGGACACGGGGTACGTCGGGTGGTGCTCCCGGGGGACGGGTCCGCGGGGCGAGGGTTGGGGTATGGAGAACGACAACGCAGTGCGGGTGCGCGGCCTCGTGAAGAGGTATCCGGACAAGGTGGCGGTCGACGGTGTCGACCTGGACATCCACCGGGGCGAGGTGTTCGCGCTGCTCGGCCCGAACGGCGCCGGCAAGACGACGACCGTGGAGATTCTGGAGGGGTATCGCCACGCCGACGAGGGACAGGTCGACGTACTCGGATCGGACCCGGCGCACGCCGACCGGGTCTGGCGGTCCCGGATCGGGATCGTCGCGCAGACCACCCGGGACGAGGCGGTGCTGTCGGTCGCCGAGATGGTCACCCACTTCGCCGGCTACTACCCGAACCCGCGCGACCCCGAACAGGTGATCGCCGCGGTCGGCCTGCAGGAGAAGCGCAAGGCCCGGATCCGCAGCCTGTCCGGCGGCCAGCGCCGTCGGCTGGACGTCGCGCTCGGCGTGATCGGCAACCCCGAGCTGCTGTTCCTGGACGAGCCGACCACCGGGTTCGACCCGGAGGCGCGCCGGCAGTTCTGGACGCTGATCGAGGAGCTCCGCACCGAGGGCACCACGATCCTGCTCACCACCCACTACCTGGACGAGGCCGAACACCTGGCCGACCGGGTCGGCGTGATCGCCGACGGCCGGATGATCGAGGTCGCGACACCCGACACCCTCGGCGGCCGCGGCGCCCGTACCGCACGCGTCTCCTGGCTCTCCGCCGACGGCGTCCGCGAAGTACGGACCGACCAGCCGACCGCCGAGGTCGCCCGGCTGATGACCGAGTACGGCGGCGCCGAGGTGCCGGAGCTCGAGGTACGGCGTCCGAGCCTGGAAGACATCTACCTGGAACTGATCGGGTCGGTCGCCACCGCCCCGGCACTGGAAGGAGCTCTTCGGTGAGCACCGTACTGCCGTCCCCGCTGAAGGTCGGACTCTCGCGAACGGGAATCGAGGTCAAGGAGTTCTTCCGCGAACGCGAGCAGCTGATCTTCACGTTCTTCTTCCCGATCATCTTCCTGGGCATCTTCTCCGCGGTGTTCAGCGGCACCGACTTCTCCGGCGGTGTCACCGCGGCGACCTACTTCACCCCGGGGATGATTGCCTCCGGCATCTTCCTGACCAGCTTCCAGTCGCTGGCCATCGCGATCGCGATCGAACGCGACCAGGACGTCCTGAAGCGGCTCCGCGGTACGCCGATGTCGCCGCAGTCGTACTTCATCGGCAAGATCGGCATGGTCCTGGTCACCTCGGTCCTGCAGTTCGCGCTGCTGCTCGCGATCGCCGGACTGGCGCTCGGCGTCGACATCCCGACCGCGCCGGCCAAGTGGCTGGACTTCCTGTGGATCTTCGTCCTCGGTACGGCGTCCGGTTCGGTGCTCGGGATCGCGTTCTCGGTCGTACCGAAGTCCGGCCGGGCCGCGTCCGCGGTCGTGACCCCGGTGGTCCTGCTGCTGCAGTTCATCTCCGGCGTGTACTTCGTCTACAGCAGCCTCCCCGCCTGGATGCGGACGGTCGCGGAGTTCTTCCCGCTGAAGTGGCTGGCGCAGGGCATGCGGTCCGTGTTCCTGCCGGACGGCTTCGAGGTGAACGAGCCGGGCGGGTCCTGGCAGCTCGGCACCGGCGCGATCGTGCTCACCGTCTGGCTGGCCGTCGGCCTCTTCCTCGCCCAGCGGCTGTTCCGCTGGACCCGGCGGGACGCGGGCTGATGAACGGGCTCCCCGCGCGGCGTGCTGCCGAGGAGCCCGGGCGACTCGGACCTCGTCCGTGGATCCTCGTGTGGAGGAAGATGGGGTCCGTGCAGAACTCACGCGGCGCCGGGCAGCCGGTCTGGACCCGGGCGCTGACCGGCTGGCACATCGTGTTCTGGGTGCTGCTCGGGATGACGCTGGCGTTGTCGTTCCTCGGTCACCTCGGCACGGTGCGGCAGTCGGTGTACGTCGGTACGGTCGTCGTGCTCGCGGCGGCCTACCAGTTCGTCGGGCTGCCCGCGATCCGGTCCCGCCGGCCGGTTCCGTCGTACACCTATCGGCTGCTGCTGATCGCCTGCCTGGCGGTGCTGATCGGGATCTACCCCCAGTCGGTGTTCCTGATGTTCATCGCGTCCGCGCAGATCTGGCTGCTCTGCGAGGACCTGCGCGAGGGCATCGGGCTGAGCGTGCTGCTGGTGCTCGGCGTCGGTACGGCGCAACTGTGGAACACGGGGTGGGGCTGGAGCGCGTTCTGGCAGATCCTGCCGTGGATGCTGGTCAGCCTGGTGGTCAGCCTGCTGTTCGGGATCTGGATCGAGAAGGTGATCACGCAGAGTCAGCAGCGTGCGGAGCTGATCGAGCAGCTCGAGTCGGCGCGCGACGAGCTCGCCGAGGCGCACCACAGCGCGGGGGTGATGGCCGAGCGGGAGCGGATGGCGCGGGAGATCCACGACACGCTCGCGCAGGGCATGACGTCGATCGTGATGCTGACCCAGGCCGCTGCTGCCGAGCTTTCCCAGGGTGGTGGGGCCGGTGTGCCGGCTCGGCTCGCCGCGATCGAGGACACCGCGCGGGAGAACCTGGCCGAGGCGCGGGCGTTGGTTGCCGCGTTCACCCCGGTCGCGTTGTCGGAGGCAACCTTGACCGAGGTACTGCGTCGCCAGGCGGAGCGGTTCGCGGCCGAGACCGGGGTCGACGTACAGGTCGCGCTGGACCTGCCGGACGACGAGGTCGCGGCGCTGCCCCAGGCGCAGCAGGTGGTGTTGCTGCGGTCGGCGCAGGAGGCGCTGGCCAACGTGCGCAAGCATGCGGCCGCGACGCAGGTACTGATCACGCTCGGGTTGTCCGACGGCGGCGTCTGGATCGAGATCCGGGACGACGGTTCCGGGTTCTCCCCCGGTGGCGATTCGGCCGGCTTCGGCCTGAACGCGATGCGCGGCCGGGTCGAGGAGTCGGGCGGCACCGTCCAGATCGAAAGCGCGCCAGGCCACGGCACGCGCGTACAGGTTCTGATCCCTGCAGTACAGGAGGACGTGTGATTCGGGTTCTGGTGGTCGACGACCACCCCGTGGTGCGGTCCGGGCTGTCCGGCATGCTGTCGGTGACCGAGGACATCACGGTGGTCGGGGAGGCCGGCGACGGCTCCGAGGCGCTCGCCCTCGTCGAGTCGGCCAAGCCCGACGTCGTACTGATGGACCTGCGGATGCCCCGGATGGACGGGGTCGCCGCGACCGGGGCGATCGTGTCCAGCCATCCGTCCACGCGGGTGCTGGTGCTGACGACGTACGACACCGACACCGACATCCTGCACGCGGTCGAGGCCGGCGCCGCCGGGTACCTGCTCAAGGACACCCCGCACGCCGAGCTCCTGAACGGCATCCGCGCCGCGGCCCGCGGCGAAACCGTCCTCGCCCCGCCGGTCGCCGCCCGCCTGATGTCCCGCCTCCGGACGCCGGCCGCCCCCGCGGCGGCGCAACCTTCACCGCGCGAACTCGAAGTACTCGCCGCCGTCGCCCGCGGCCTCAGCAACGCCGAGATCGGCCGCGAGCTCTTCATCGGGGAAGCGACGGTGAAGACCCACCTGCAACGCCTCTTCGCCAAACTCGACGTCGACGACCGCACCCGTGCCGTCACGGTCGCGATCGAACGCGGTCTGCTCCCCTCTCCAGGCCGCTGAGCCCGGCTCCGGGACGCTGAGCCCCGCGCCGGGGCTGAGACTTAGCGGTCGCGACCGGTGTCCTGCGGCTGATGTGCCGACCGTGTGTGCAACAGGTCCTGGATGCCGTTTCCGGACTCCGCAGCTCCCGCGCGCTCACCGGTCTGTGCGCCCGCGGGCGTCGGATTCGTCCCGGCCCGGACCGCATCCGCCAGCTCGGCCTCCTGGTAGGCGTCCTTCTCCAGACCTTCGATGTCCCGGGTCTTGGAGACGATGCCTTCGCGCACAGGGGCCAGGTCGGCACGGGCCTGTTCCACGTCCGCGGTCACCGACGTACTGACCCTGGTGACGGTCGACGACAAGTTGTGACGATCGACGTCCGCGACCTCCCGCTCGACCCGGCCGAACGCTTGTGCCGCGGCCTGCGCGTCGGCGAGCTGGCCCTCGGCCGTCTGCAGTCCACGGCAGGCCGCCGCCGTATGGGTCCGCATCGCGGTCACCCTCGTGCGCAGGTGCTTCGCCTTGTCGCCGAACTCCGGGAACGACTCGAGCTTGTCCACGTCACGGAGCGCTTCGTCGAGTCCGGCCGCGCTTGTCTCCAGGTCGTCACGGATCGCCTCCAGCTGCGCCTGCGCGGCGCCGATCCGCCGCGCGACGTATTGCCCCTGCTCCTGCGCGCCGCGGAACTCACGCAGTACGTCGCGCCTGGCGTCCAGCAGGTCCTCGGCGTCGCGGGGATCGCCGGTACGTCCGGCGAACCGGCGCTGCGCCTCGGCGTCGAACTCGGCGTCCTCCAGGCGTTCGACGGCCGACATCGCGCGGACGTCCTCGATCCGGCTCTCGAGCGCCTGGCCGAAGTTCTCCTCGCTCAGCGCGTCGGCCGCGTAGGCGAGAGTCACCCGCGCCCTGGTCATCGTCTGCCGGACCCGGTCGGTCAGGAGCGCGATGTCGTTCTCGTTCGCCATCAGCGCTCGTCCTCCGTTCCGTCCTGCCGCTCCGCCGCCAGGCGGTCGTCCTCGGCCAGACCGGCGCGCAGCTCCGCGGCCACTCTCCGGACCTGCTCCTGTGCGGCCCGTAGCTCCCGCTCGACGATCTGCTGCGGGGTCTCGTCCGTCGGCTGGTCCTGCACGCTGCATCACCCGTTCATGTCGTTGACATCTGCAACGAGACTAGACGCTGCCGGGTCGAGTTCCGTTCCACGCGCGGGTCAGCTGAGCGGACCCTCAGGGTGTGCGGCCACCTCGTTCGGGATCGCGCCGCCGTACCGCCGATCCCGCTGCGCGTAGAGCTCGATCGCCCGCCACAGGTCCCGCCGGTCGAAGTCCGGCCAGAGCGTGTCCAGGAACACCATCTCGGCGTACGCCAGCTGCCACACCAGGAAGTTGCTGGTCCGCTGCTCCCCCGACGACCGGACGAACAGGTCGACCTCGGGGATGTCCGGCGCATACAGGTGCCGGGCGACCGTTTGCTCGCTGATCCGGTCCGGCTTGAGCTTGCCCTCGGCAACCTCCCGCGCGATCGACCGCATCGCGTCCGCGATCTCCGCCCGGCCGCCGTAGTTCACACAGAACTGCAGCGTGATCGTGTCGTTGTGCTTGGTCCGCTCCTGCGCGTACTCGAGCTCGTCGATCACGCTCTTCCACAACCGCGGCCGGCGCCCCGACCACACCACCCGCACCCCCATCGCGTCCAGCTCGTCCCGGCGCCGGTGGATGACCTCCCGGTTGAACCCCATCAGGAACCGGACCTCCTCCGGGGAGCGCGCCCAGTTCTCGGTGGAGAAGGCGTACGCCGAGATGTACTTCACCCCGATCTCGATCCCGCCCTTGATCACGTCCAGCAGACTCGCCTCGCCCGCCTTGTGCCCCTCGGTCCGCGGCAACCCCCGCTGCTTGGCCCACCGCCCGTTCCCGTCCATCACGATCGCCACATGCCGCGGCACCAGTTCCCTGGGCACGGCCGGCACCCGAGCCCCCGAGGGATGCGGCTCCGGCGCCACCACCACCTTCTCCCCCCGCCGCTCCGCACCGAACGACTCCGACCCCCGACCCCGACGACGACCAATAGGCGACATACCCCGCAGTCTCCCATCCCCCTCTGCAGCAACCTGCAACCTGTGGACAACCCCACCCCCCGAACACCCTCCGTATGCAACCCTTAACCCACCACAACCCCCGCACCCCGCCCCACCCCAGAACGGAGCCCCACCCCATGCCCCGCCGACCGCTCCTGACAGCCGCCGCCACGCTCAGCACCCTCACCCTGCTGACCGCCTGCACCGGCTCCCCCGAAGCCGGCCGGCCCAACCCCACCCCCACAGCCACCACCCCCACACCGACTCCAACCCCGGCATCCCCATCAGCACCGACCTGGACGCCCGAGGAACTGGCCGCCATCACCGCTGCCAAAGCCCGGTATGCCATTACGACCGCTGCCATTGACCGGACGTTCATGAATCCGTCAGCACTGGATCGACCGACGCTCGAGAAGGCGGGTCTGAGCGGCGAATGGATCATTACGATCGTCGATCAGGCACGAACGCTGGTAAGCAACGGGTTGTATATGACCGGGAAGGTACAGATCGCAAAGACGTCGGTGGTGTCGGTCAAGCTGAAGCAGGCTCAGCCGGAGGTCATTCTCTTGAACTGTCTCGACAGCTCGAAGCAGGTCATGCGATTCAAGAGCAACGGCAAGGAGGTACCGTCTGGCCCCGGTGCCGGGAAACGTCGGCAAGTCAGCTCCGAACTGCGTTTCGCTCCGGGCCAAGGCAACCAGAAGTTGTGGTTTCTCATCTCCGACAAGGACAAGGGACCATGCTGAGCAGAGCCAGATTCAGTTGGCTCGTCGTCGTAAGCTCGCTCGTCGGCGTGCTTCTTTGCACGGGCACTGCAGTTGGGTATCCACCAGACACCCCGCCACCGGGCCCGAACTACAAGTGGATATGCGTCGGCAACTTTTGCCAATGGAAGCTCGTAGGCGGGAAGACCACCACTGCCACCCCAACCGTACCTGGGACGCCCGGGACGCACGGCAAGACAACCAGCGTTGAATGCCGGTTCCGCGGAGCGTTGGTGCCTTGTGTTGACGCGGAGCTCGGGAGTTGGTCCAACGGCCACCAGTGCTATATGAAACGCGAAGAACCTCAGCCTCCACCTGGTGATTACCGATGGCAGGGTCACACGGACGGAACTGTGTGGGCGTGTACTCGCGAACAGGGCTATGACCTGGGTAGACATATCGTCACTGAATGGGTTTGGCTGCCAGGCAGGCCGGACACTGTCGTGGTAGACCCGGTCACCGTGGCCTACGAGGCGATTGCGCAGATGCAACTCGCCGCGCCGTTGATCAAAACGGCTCCCGCCACGGGTCAGATCGGCTTGGTGAACATGCCTGTCTGGATGTGGGTGACCAAGAGCGAAAACACCTGGGGACCGATCGTTCGCACTGCGAGTGTGCCGGGCCTTTCCGTTACTGCCACTGCGCAGGTCAAGGCGATCAACTGGTCGATGGGTGATGGCAACACCGTGCGGTGTCAGGGGCCGGGAACGCCGTACAGCAAGGCGATGGGCACGAAGGCTTCGCCGACCTGCGGTCACCGGTATGTGAAGACGTCTCACAAGCTTCCGCATTGCAAGTACCCGGTGACTGCGGTTGCGCAGTGGGACATCACCTGGCAGAGCACGCTCGGGGACAACGGCCACATCTCCATGACCCAGCAGGCCACCACCCAGTTGCGCATCGGTGAAGCTGTTCCGGTGATTGTGGATCCGCATGGTGGCGATGTCACGGTGCCGGGTGCGGCCGGCTGCTGAGCGGGACGATCCGGCTAGGAAGGAATAGGTTCGGGATATGACGACTTGGCCTTCGGTTGACCAGATGCGGGCGGAACTGGCGGAGGTACTCGGGCGGTTCCGGGGTGGTCGGACGTGGGCGTTCAGCTTCGGGGACGGTGTGCCGGAGGCTGTTGTGCTCACGTACGACGAGTTCGAAGACCTCGGCGGTGAAGGCAAGTTCGCGGTGCCGGACCAGGTCATCGGAGTCGCTGAGGTTGCCCGGCGTCTGCACGAGTTCGTCGAATCGGCGCGGAACGGGGGCGGTGGCCCACTGGTCTGGGGCGAGGACGGTGAGCCGGAGGCAGTCCTGTTGTCGACCGCGCAGTACCGCGATCTGCGCGGCGACGATCACCCGCCGGCTGGGGTTGTCGACGACCCCACCGTGCGCGTGTATGCCACGGAGCCGCTCCCGACCAGTCGGCCGTTGGACCTGGACGAGTGGGCGGCTCGTATGGGGCCCGAGACTCAGGAACTGCTGGAGGAGCTGCGCCGTGAGGACGAACAGGGCTCGTGAGGGCCGGGCTTCAGTACCAGTTGGTTGCAGGGCCCGACTTCGATCTCGACTATCTCCGGATCGACCGGGCGGCGAGCAGCAATCCTTCAGGTCCAGAGGCTGCGCTCCGTCGCGCGGTACTGCGGACGATGCTCGACCTCGCCAACGGCAGGTCCGACGGGCATCATGCGCTGAGCTGCGAGCCAGGTAAAGGCGATCTGCGCGACTGCGTGACGGCGTACATCCGATCCGATCCGCAGCGGCCTGCGGACTATCGATTGGTGATGCGCGAGATCGGACCGGATGCACCGGGACAGTTCGCCCGACGGGAGCTGCTCGCGATCAAACCTCGGCGTGGGCCGAACAACATTTACGCGCACGTGTGCGCCCGTCTGGATCGCCATCCGAACGACCGGCAGCCAGGCCTTGATCGGTTCGACCGATGGCAGGACGTCAGCGGCGGCGCCGCGACGCGAGGGGCGGAGCTGGACGCGAAGCGAGCGATCGCTCACGCCTGGGCGGGGCAGCAACCGCTGCGAACTTCGCGGCCCTTCGTCATCGGAGCCTCGGCCGGCCCTCGGAACGAGCCGTCGCGAACACAGCACGGCGTCACGCCTGGCGAGGACCGCGGTGGCGGCGCGGTTGCTCCAACTGGGCATCCAAACGCTGACACCGCAGCCCGGACATCCGGCAAGGCCTCGCGAGCGAGGTTGGGGCGTCCCGGACCGACCGGGTGGCCTGGGCGGGGTTAGGAGGTGAGGTCGAGGTGGGGGAGGGAGCGGAGTTGGTTTTCTTGGTGGTAGGTGAAGAAGGCGGCTATCAGGCCGGTGGATTCTCGGCGGGTTCGGGGGTCGGCTTGGAGGGCGGTGGGCCAGTCGCCGGTGAGGAGGGCGGTGAGGTGGGTGACGGTGGCTTGGGCGGGCATGGCTGAGGCTGGGGGGCGGCAGGTGGTGCAGACCATGCCGCCGGAGGCGGGGTTGAAGGCTCGGTGGGGGCCTGGTTCGCCGCAGCGGGCGCAGTCGTCGAAGGAAGGGGCGTAGCCGGAGATCGACAGGGATCTCAGCAGGAAGGAGTCGAGGACCAGGGCCGGTTCGCGTTCGCCGGTGGAGAGGACGCGGAGGGCGCCGGCCAGCAGGAGGTGTTGCTGGAGGGCGGGTTCTTTCTCTTCGACCACCAGGCGGTCGGCGGTCTCGAGGAGTACGGTGCCGGCGGTGTAGCGGGCGTAGTCGCTGACGATGCCTTCGCCGTACGCCGCGATCGACTCGGCCTGGGTGACGACGTCGAGGGTGCGGCCGGTGGCGAGTTGCAGGTCGACGTAGCTGAACGGCTCCAGCCGGGCGCCGAAGCGTGACGACGTGCGGCGGACTCCCTTGGCGACCGCGCGGACCTTGCCGTTGGCGCGGGTCAGCAGTGTGGCGATCCGGTCCGCCTCACCCAGCTTCTGGGTGCGCAGCACGATCGCCTGATCCCGGTAGAGCGGCACCCCACCAGTGTCTCACCCGCGTCCGACATACTCCGCGAGGCCGATCGGCTCGTGCCCGGTGAGGTCCTTGACGGCAGTCGAGACGTTGCTCAGCTCGCCGCTGGCGATGGCGGCGTACGACGTCACCCAGCCGGCCACCTCCCAGGGCTGCGCGCCGTACGACTCCCGCGACCGATACGCCTCGTCCAGCGTCTCCGGCTCGTACCGGACCGGACGGCCCGATGCCTCGGTCAGTACGGCGGCCGCCTCGGCCAGCGTGAACGCCGACGGCCCGGTCAGGTCGTACGTCGCCCCCGAGTGCTCCGAGGAGACGAGCACCGAGGCAGCCGCCGCGGCGACATCGTCCCGAGCAACGGCGGCGACCCGCCCGTCCCCCGCCGGGCCGCGGATCACCCCGTCCGCGCCGACGAACCCGGGTATCAGGTCGAGGTAGAGGCTGTCCCGCAGGAACGTGAAGTCCACACCGGTAGAACGGATGTGCTCCTCCGTGTGCCAGTGGTCGCGCGCGAACGTGAAGGTCGCCCCGGGCGCCGCCCCGACGAACGAGGTGTACACGATCCGCCGTACCCCGGCCGCCACCGCCGCGTCGACCGTTGCCTTGTGCAACTCGACGCGGTCCGCCGACTCCGTGGCACTGAGCAGCATCAGTACGTCGACGCCGTCCAGCGCGGACAGCAGTTCCGGGTGCTCGCCGTACGCCGCCTGCGCGACCGACACGTCCGGCAGTTCGGGCGCCCGCGCCGGGTCGCGGACGATCAGCCGCAGCGGTACGCCGGTCAGCCGGGCGACGATCCGCGACCCGAGCTGGCCGGTCGCGCCGGTGATGCCGATCACTTGCCCACCAGGTCCATCCCGCCCGCGGCGTACCGTTGCCCGGCCACCGCGTCCGCCGGGAACGTCGCATCCAGCGCGGCCAGCTCGTCGGTGCTCAGCGAGACGTCGAGCGCGCCGAGGTTCTCGGTCAGGTACGAGCGCCGCTTGGTGCCGGGGATCGACGCCACGTCGTTGCCCTGTGCAAGCAACCACGCGAGCGCGAGCTGACTCGGCGTCACGCCCTTCGACGCGGCCAACGCTTGCACCTGCGCGACCAGGTCGAGGTTGCGCTGGAAGTTCTCGCCCTGGAACCGCGGCAACCCCCGCCGCATGTCGTCTTCCGGGAAGTCGGACGGCGACTTGATCTGCCCGGTCAGGAAACCGCGCCCGAGCGGGCTGAACGGCACGAAACCGATGCCCAACTCCCGCAGCGTCGGCAGTACGACGGTCTCCGGGTCGCGCGTCCACAGCGACCACTCGCTCTGGACGGCGCTGATCGGGTGCACGGCGTGGGCCGCGCTCACCGTCTCGCCGTTCACCTCGGACAGCCCGAGGTACCGCACCTTGCCGGCCTGGACCGCGGCGGCCATCGCGCCGACGGTCTCCTCGATCGGGACCTGCGGGTCGCGGCGGTGCAGGTACCACAGGTCGATGTGGTCGACGCCCAGCCGGCGCAGCGACGCGTCCAGGGCCTGCGCGGCGTACGCCGGGGAGCCGTCGACGACCGTCGGTACGTCGGAGGCGACGGCCGGGCGCTTGAACCCGAACTTGGTGGCGAGGACGACCTCGTCGCGGCGGCCGGCCAGCGCGCGGCCGACGAGTTCCTCGTTCGCGCCGTCGCCGTACACGTCCGCTGTGTCGAGGAACGTGCAGCCCGCGTCGATGGCGGCATGCAGCGTCGCGATCGACTCGGCGTCGTCCTGGCGGACCCCGTACGACTGGGACATCCCCATGCAGCCGAGGCCGAGGCTGGAAACGGTCAGGTCACCGAGCTGGGAAGAACGCATGTGCCGAACCTACCGCCGCGGCCGCCCGGCGGGCCAAAGGGGCATCAGGATTCCTGTCTGGACAACATTAATGTGACATTTTGCCGCCACCCGGCACAGGCGCCGAAACATTCCGTACATTCGGCGGGCGATACGGACGCTGGGGGTGGCGATGTTTCTTCGACGGGCGCTGCGGTACCGCTGGGCACAGGCCCTGGTACTGACCGGCGTCAGCCTGCTGATCGGCACCTGCGCGGTGTTCGGGCCGTGGTTCGCGCGGGCCGTCGAGCAGACCGTGATGACCGAGACGCTGGACGGCCAGCGACTGCCGGCGTCCTGGCTGATCGCCACCCGCGGTCCGGTCGCTACGCCTGATTGGAAGACCACTACGAACAGTGATGTCCAGATCACGCCGGAACAGCTCGACAAGCTCGTGCCCGCCGACCTCCGCTCGCACTTCACACCGCCCGTGCACGGCTACTACACCGACATCTCCTGGCGTGCGACGCCCGCGGACGACCCGACCACCATGCGGCTGCGGTGGCGGGACGGGTACTGCGCCCAGCTCACCGTCGTCGAGGGTGCCTGTCCGAAGGCCGCGAACGAGGTGATCGCGTCGGTGGCCGACAAGTCGCTCTGGGGCATCGAGGTCGGGCAGACCCTGGCCGCGGCGACCAGCGGCAGCTATCCCGCGCAGCCAGTGAAGGTGGTCGGCTTCTACCGCCCGAACGAGGCGCGCGGCGACTACTGGTTCGGCGACTACCCGACCGGGCACTCGCGGAAGCCTGCCGGGGACGAGCCCGGCTGGTCGAACGAGATGTTCACCGAGCGTACGACACTCACCGGCAACGGCAACTTCGCCACGAAGGCCACGTCGGATGTTCGCCCGCTCCCGGGCGTGAACCGGCTCGACGACCTGGACCGGCTGCAGGACGCGACCCGGACGGTCAACGGGAACGCCCAGGAGCAGCTCGGCGGCGTGGCCGAGGTGACCTCGTCGCTCTCCTCGCTGATCGACCGGATCCAGGCGGAACGCAAGCAGGCGACCACGATCATCCCGCTGGTGATGGTGCAGGTCGCGCTGTTCGCGGTCGTCGTACTGGCGCTTGCGTTGGCGGCGGTGGTCGACCAGCGCCGGCCGGAGATCGCGCTGTCGCGGTTGCGTGGTTCGTCGGCGCGCCGTACGCACCGGGTGCTGGCGATCGAGCTCGGGCTGCCGGTGCTGGCCGGTACGTTGCTCGGCGGCCTGCTGGGCTTCGGGATCCTGACGGTCGTCCGGCACACGTGGCTGCGCGGTGGTGCGCCGGCGGAGCTGCCGTGGACGGTGCTGGCCGCGCTCGGGGCGGCAGTCGTTGTCGCGGCGGCTGTGGTGGTGCTCCAGGTGCGCGGCGTCGTACGGCGTCCCATCTCGAGCCTGCTGCGCCGGGTCGCGCGCCGGCACGGGCGGGCGATCGGGGTCGCCGATCTGTGCATCATCGTGTTCGCCGTGGCCGGTCTGGTCGGCGCACTCACTGGGAACGGGCGTGGTCCGCTGCCGGTACTGACGCCGGCGCTGCTGGCGCTCGCGGCGGGGCTGGCTTTCGCGCATCTGTTGCTGCCTGCGGCCGGTCTGGTCAGCCGCGGCGCGCTTCGCCGTGGACGGCTGGGCCTGGCACTCGGTGCGTTGCAGGTCTCTCGCCGTCCGGCCGTGACCCGGATCGTGGCCGCGGTCGCGGTGGCGGCCGCGCTGCTCACGTTCGCCGGTCAGGCCGCGTCGGTCGGTTCGCGCAACCGCGACGCCCGCTCCGGGTACGAGACCGGGGCCGAGGGCGTACTGCGGATGAACGCACTGTACTTCGCCGAATTCCTGGGCGCGGTCGACAAGATCGACCCGGACCGGCACTGGCTGACGCCGGTGGTGATCTCCCGCCCCGGCTCCCCCGACGCGCTGCAGACCGAGATGATCGAGCCGGACAGCTTCCGGCGGATCGCGTTCCAGGGCGAGCAGCTCACCGATGCCGACGGATGGCGGACGTTGAAGGCGCCGGACGTCGCGCCGATCCAGATCCGCGGGACCCAGCTGACGGTCACGGCGTCGACCGGGCCGATCACGGCACGGCCGACGAAGACCGCCGGAGGCAATCCGATCGGCAGCGGCAAGCCGAAGTCGGTCGTACTGCGGGCGAACGTGGTCAGCCACCGCGACGGCGGGCGGTACCTGGTCTCGTTCCCGCCGTTGCAGCTGCCCGCGACGAAGCCGGTCGTGCTGCGGGCACCGGTGGAGTGTCAGGCCGGTTGCGACCTGCTGCGGCTCGGCGTCGGGCGGGAGACGGCCGACCAGGTCGGGCTGGAAGGCGATCTCACGATCAGCAGATTGTCGACAGCTGACAATCCGGCCATCAAGCTCGGGACACCGCAGGACTGGTCGACGGTCGGCGCGGTCGACGACGACCAGGGCTCGGTCGTCGCCAAGCCCGGTGGATTGTTGACAATCGGAATGAAGAGTTTCGGCAACGACCAGTTCATGCAGTACCGGACGGTGCCGGCCGCGGTACCCGCGCTGGTCACGCCGGAGTACCGCTTCGACAGCACCACCACGAGCCCGGGGATCGACGGTTCGCCGATGAGGCTGGACCGCATCGACCGGCTCCGCGGTCCGGTGAACCGGTACGGCACGCACACCGCGGTCGTCGACCTGGAGTCGGTTCGCCGGCTCGGGGGTGCCGTCGACGAAGGCGGGACCGACTTCGAGGTCTGGCTGAACAAGGCCGGGATGGCGAACGTCGACACGATCGCCGAGCAGTTCACGAAGGCAGGGCTGAACGCCGAGCTCGTCGACCGGCGGGACGACCGGATCGCGTCGTACGGACGGTCCGCGAGTGCGCTCGCGCTACAGCTGACGCCCGTCGTCGGCGTCGCCGCGTGGGTGCTGGCGATCGTCGTCCTGTTGTTGACCATCGTCACGTCCTGGCGGTCGCGGGCGCAGGACTACGCGAGCCTGCAGCTCACCGGCGTACCGGCGAATGCGACGGGGCGCGCGGCGCGATGGGAACAGACCGGGCCGGTGGCGCTCGCCGTGCTGCTCGGGACCGTCTGCGGGTTGATCGGTGCACGGGTCGCGCTGCCGTTGATCCCGCTGTTCGCGACCAGCGACAGTCCGGTTCCGCCCGACCTGCACATCAACTGGCCGGTCGCGATCGCACTCTGGGCGGCCGGTACGGCGGTCCTCGCCGCCGTGACACTGGTGCTCGGCACCGGCGTGAACAGACGCTCCAGCTACAGCCGGATCCGGGAGGAGCTGACGTGAGCGGGCTCGCCATCAGTACGACGGGACTCGTGCACATCTACCGGGCGCACGGGCATGACGTCGCGGCGTTGTCCGGGATCGGGATCAGCGTGCGGCCCGGCGAACTGGTCGGGCTGCTCGGGCCGTCGGGCGCGGGGAAGTCGACGCTCCTGCAACTGTGCGGCGGCCTGCTGACGCCGAGTGCCGGCCGGCTGCAGATCGGTGAGCACAACGTCGCCACGATGACCGAGGCCGAGCTGGACCGGATGCGTTCCGGCGACGTCGGCATCGTCCTGCAGGGCGCCGGCCGGAACCTGATCCCGTATCTGACGCCCGCGGAGAACATCCACTACGCACAACAGGCCGCGCCACCGGGCCGCGAACTGCCCGCAGCGCAAGAGGTTCTCGAACTTGTTGGTCTGGGCAACCACGCGGAGGACGAGCTGAGCAGGTTGACGCCCGGACAGGTCCAGCTGTGCGCGGTCGCGGTCGGCATTGCCACGATGCCCGGTCTGCTGCTCGCCGACGAGCCGACCAGCCAGCTCGACCACCGCGCCCGCGACGAGGTGCTCGCCGCCCTGCGCACGATCAACCGCGAGACCGGGATGACCGTACTGCTGGTCACCCACGACCCCGAGGTGGCCGCGACGCTCCCCCGGACGATCACGATCCGGGACGGCCGGATCGCCTCCGAGGGCCGCTCCGGTGAGGAGTACGCCGTGGTCGCGGTCGACGGGTCGTTGCCACTGCCGCCGCACGTCGCGGAACTCCTACCGGCCGGCACCCTCGTCCAGGTCACCACCGAGAACGGCGAGATCCGGCTCACCCCGGTGCGCCAGGAAGAGGACGACCGATGATCGAGGTCAGCCAGGTGACGGTGCGGTACGGGGCGTTGACCGCGGTGTCGGACGTGTCGTTCACGGTTCCGCCTGGGTTCGTGCTCGCGGTCAGCGGGCCGTCCGGGGCCGGGAAGACGTCGTTGCTCTGGGCAATCGCCGGCGCGGTGCCGGTGGCCAAGGGGCAGGTCGAGATCGACGGGCTGGTGATCGCGAACCGGCCGGCCGCGGCGAAGCACGGCGTCGTACTGATCCCGCAGGGGAACGGCTTGGCGCGCGTCCTGACCGCGCGCGAGAACCTGTCGATCCCGTTGCTCGCCGAGAACAAGCCGGGCCCCGACGTCGACCGCCGGATCCAGCAGGCGCTCGAGGGCGTCGGGCTGGCAGACAGCGGCGACCACCTGGTCGAGGAGCTGTCCGGCGGCGAGCAGCAGCGGGTCGCCGTCGCTCGCGGGATCGCCCAGCAGGGCCGGGTGATCCTCGCCGACGAGTCGACCAGCGAGCTCGACAGCAGCAACCGCGAGCGAGTCCTCGACCTGTTGCACGAGGAGGCCCGCCGCGGTGCAGCCGTCGTGATCGCCACCCACGACCCGAACGTCGCCGAGCGCGCCGACGGGCACGCGCTGATGGACGAGGGCCACCTCAGCTGGCTACGACGCCTGTAGCAGAACCAAACAGGTCCTAGAGGCCCAGCTGCACCGGGGTGTTGGGCGGACCGGCGGTCAGCAGCCGTGCAACCAGCGCGGGAAGGTCGCGTGGCCCGAAGCGGCCGTCGTAGGCGGCCAGTTCGTCCTGGGTCCACCAGCGTACGGCGTGAACGTTCTCGGCGCGCATCTCCTCCGCGCTGAGCGAACCGGCAGGCGTGAAGTGGTCGGTGCGGATCAGGAAGGTGTCGTTGAGAAGGCCGTCGTACCCGGTCGCGTGGTCGGCAACGAACTCCTCGTGCCAGATGTGCACAGGGTCGGCGAAGTCCACGAGGCCGACCTCCTCGACCAGTTCGCGGCGCAGGCCTTCGAGCACGGTCTCACCGGCCTCCAGCCCACCGCCCGGTGTCGCCCACAGTGGTCCGTCGTCGAATTCGAACCGGACCAGGAGCACCCGGTCGTCGGGATCCATGATCAGAGCTCGAGCGGCCGGCCGGAGCCTGGGCAGGTGCAGCTCCAGCTCGCGGTTCTGCTCCACGGCGCGGAACCCGAAGCGTGCGTTGACCTTGCGCATCGGCGCGTTCGTCAGTGCCGTCCAGGTGTGCAGATACCGTTGCGACGTCCGGTGTTTCGCCAGCTGCGAGAGGTTCGCGAGCTTCAGGAACGTGCCGAGGTTGTGGCCGCGGTGCTCCCGCAGTACCAGCGTGTCCTCCTGCTGGGCGTTGTCGCCGTCCGCCCGGGGCAGGACCAGGTAGGTGTATCCAGCCGGCTCCCCGGCGGTCGTGTGCGCCATCGTCACCAGGGCCAGGTAGTTCCGGGCCAGCCGCGCCTCGCTCGTCTCGAGCTTCTCGACCGTCCACGGCAGCACCTCGCGGGTCATCCCGCCGGTCGGCACGTCCCGGTCCATCGCGGTCCGCAGGTCGGCGTACTCCTGCCGGTGCTCCGGCGGGCACACTCCCGCCCACGACGTCAGCCGGTACCCGTCCAGCCGGCCCGCCTCGGATCGCAGGTCCTCCAGCAGCAGGTCGTCGTACGGCAGCGGTACGACGAGATGCTCCTCGACGTGCTCGACCTCGAACCCCAGCCGCGCAGCGAACAACGCTCCGGGCCACGGATCCGCGGGTACGGCGAGCTCGGTCTGGACGATCGTCCGCCCGAGCTGCGCGGAACGCGTGACGGCCCACTGCCACAGCGCCGTGCCGATCCCCCGCCGCCGGTGCTGCGGCGGTACGTCGATCTCGACCTCGACCGCGTCCAGGTTGTCGGCCAGCCGGTACTGGAACAGCATCGCGCCGAGCACCCGGTCGTCCTCGAACGCGCCGACCGCGCGCCGGGTCTTCAACGGGCCGGGGTTGCGCAACGAGTACCCGAGCGCCTCCCGGCCCTCCACCAGCGCCGCCTCGCGCCCGGCGACCGCGCCGGCCCGGAAGGCGTCGTACCACTCGTCGAACAGGGCCAGGTCGGCCGGGTCGATCTCGCGTATCACGATCACCCGGCCGACCCAATCAAACAATCAGGTCAGAACGCCAATCCTCAGACCGGCGCGACCTTGCCCTGGTACATGTACATGATCACGAAGTTGTCCGCGTACGGCGCGTTCTTCAGGATCGGGTCGTCGTCCGCCGGGAACTTCGCCACCCGCTTGCCCTCGAGCGCCGGGTTGTTACCGTAGCGCTCCCAGAGCGGGATGATCGGCAGCAGTTCGTTGAAGGCCAGCGCCGCGGCGGTGACGTTCTTCTTCTGCTCGTCGAGGTTCAGGCCCTGCGCGGACTTGTCCACCACGGACTTCAGGTCGATCGGACCGGTCGAGGTGGTCTGCTTGAGCGGGAAGTTCATGCCCTTGCCACCCTGGTTCGCGGCGACCACGTAGTTGAAGGTGTACAGGTCCTGGACGTACGCGAAGTACGGGTGCGGGTGGTTCGACGCGCCCCAGCTCTGGATCGCGAAGTCGAACTTGCCGGCCAGTACGTCGGGGTTCAGCTGGGTGAAGGTGATACCCCGCTTGGTGATGTTGAAGCCGAACTTGTTCAGCTGGTCGGCCGCGTTGGTGGCGGCCGGGTTCCAGTCCGCGAACTCGGTCGGGAACTTGATGTCGTACGCCGCAGGTTTGCCGTTCGGCAGCATCCACTTGCCGCCGGACTTCTTCCAGCCGGCCGCCTGCAGCAGGGACGTGGCCTTGGCCTCGTCCTTGTCGTAGGCCTGGAGCTTCTTCTGGTCCGCGTCCGAGACCCAGTCCGGCACCAGGATGTCGGAGAAGCCGGCCATGAACTTGCACGGCTTGCCCGAGTCGCCGAGCGCGACCGTGCCGTTCTCGGCCCGGTCCAGGACGTAAGCGATCGCCTGCCGGACCCGCGGGTCGGCGAGCTCCGGGTGGGTCGTGTAGTTGAACACCAACGCCGGACCGGAGTACACCGGCGGCCGCAGGATCCGGAAGCCGCTGCCCAGCAGAGTCTTCTCGGTCGCCACCGCGAAACCGTGGGTCGCGTAGTCGACGTCCTTGTTCAGCACGACCGGGGTGACGTCGGAGGTCTCACCGTTGTACAGCACGACCTTGTCGAAGCCGATCTTGTCGGCGAACAGGCCCTTGGGGTTCTTGACCAACGTCATCTGCGAGTTGGTCATGCTCTTGACGTCGAAGTTGAACGGCCCGGAGACAACCGGGTTCTGCGGACGGAACTTCTGGAAGTCGCCGTTCAGCTGCTTGCCCTCGCCGCTGTCCAGGCTGCCCTTGGCCTTACGGACCGTCTCCGCCTTGGTCGCCCACTCGCCGTAGACCGAGTCCGGCAGGATCGGTGCCCGGAGGATGAAGCGCTCGAGCACCGTGGAGGGCGTGCCGATGGCGAACACCACGGTGGTGTCGTCCTTCGCCGTGACGTCGGACAGGAAGTCCCACGGTGGCTGCCGCATCAGCCACTGCAGGTTGAACGTCGAGACGACGTCCTTCGCCGTCACCGGCTTGCCGTCGCTCCAGGTAAGCCCGGAGCGCAGCTTCAGCGTGTAGGTCTTCGTCGCCTCGTCCAGCGTGCCGGACTCGGCCATCATCCATTCCCACTTCTTGTCGGCCCAGTAGTACAAGCCGGAGCTGGGATAGATCAGGTCGTTGTACGGGCTCGTCGCCATCTGGATGCCGTCGAGAACACCCGCGGCCAGGTTGAAGTGGCCCTTCGGCGGCAGCTGGTACGGGTACGCGCCGTGAAACTCCTTGCTGGCGTTGCTACCGCCACCACTGGAGTTCGGCTTGCTCGGGGAGCACGCTTCCAGGGACCCGATGCCGGCCGCGCCGACACCGGCGATGCCGAACAGCTGGAGCACGTTGCGGCGGGAGATGGCATTTGTCCGGGCGCTCGCGCCCGTCCCGTTGGAGCCGGAATCGTTGGTGCCGGTGGGACTCATTCCTTGGTCCTTTCTGGACTGACCACACGCCCATGTGGGTCAGGTACTACTCATTGGTGGGACTAACTACCGCCCTCGCGTTTCTCCCGCCGTCGGGTGATGACCACCCCGACGACGACCACCAGGCCCAGCAGCAGGCCCAAACACAAGGTGAACAGAGTGACGACGAACTCCGGGGTGCCCGGCGTCAGGGTGAGCAGCAGGACCCCGCTGGCCAGCACCAGGAACGCTGCCCAGCCGAGCGCCGCCCGGCCGATCTGGGGACCCATCAGCTGCCCGGTTTCTCCGGGCCCTCATCTCGGACACCGTCGCGCGCGACCACGTGGCACGCGGCCGACTGCCCGGAGCGGATCTCGACCAGCTGGGGTACCTTCCCGTCGCACAGCCCGTCCTCGAACTGTGGGCAACGCGGATGGAACGAGCACCCGGACGGCAGGTTCGCCAGGCTCGGGATCTCCAGGCTGCGCAGGGACTCCCGGCCCTTGGTCTTGGTCAGGTCCGGGTCCGGTTCCGGGATCGCGTCGATCAGCGCGCGGGTGTACGGGTGCGTCGGCGCGTTGATGATCTTCGGCGTCGGCCCGAACTCGACGATCCGGCCGAGGTACATCACCGCGGTCTTGCCGCGCCAGCCGAAGTACTTCGCGATCGCCAGGTCGTGGGTGATGAACAGGAAGCCGACGCCGAGGTCGTCGCGCAGCCGGCCGAGCATCGCCAGCACGCTGATCCTGATCGACACGTCCAGCATCGAGGTGGACTCGTCGGCGATGATGAGCTTCGGATCCAGGGTCAGCGCCCGGGCGACCGCGACCCGCTGCCGCTGCCCGCCGGACAGCTGGTGCGGGAACTTCGGCAGGTAGTTCTCGGGCGGCGTCAGGTCGACCTGGGTGAGCAGCTCGGCGGCCTTGTCGGCGGCTTCCTTCTTGTTCTTCACGATGCCGTGCTTGAGCAGCGGCGCGGTGAGGGTCTGCTGGATCGTCCGCGTCGGGTTCAGCGACGCGTACGGGTCCTGGTGCACGTACTGCACGCTGCGCCGGAAGGTGGTGAAGTCACCGCGCTTCAGCGACCAGATGTCGGTGCCCTCGAACGCGACCTGACCGCTGCTCGGCCGGGCCAGACCGGCCGCCATCCGGGCCGCCGTGGTCTTGCCGGAACCGCTCTCGCCGACCAGGCAGAGCACCTCGCCGGGGTTGATCGACAGGTCGATGTCGTCGACCGCGCGGATCGGGCCGGCCTTGGTGTCGAACACCTGGCTGACCCCGCCGAGGGTGATCAGCGGTGCTGCTTCCTGCGGGGACTTCTCCAGTGCGCTCATGATGCGGTCCCCAGGTTCTCGCTCGGCACCTCACGCTCGAGGTGCACGTCCTTGGCGTGGATACAGGCCGCCTCGTGCGCGTCACCCGGCTCGTCGGTGATCGGGATCAGCGGCGGGTCGGCCTCGTTGCACTCCTCGGTCGCGTACTTGCAGCGCGGCGCGAAGGTACAGCCGGCCGGCAGCGACGCCAGGCTCGGCGGGCCGCCCGGGATCGACTCCATGTCGGGCAGATCGCCGACGATCGGCGGGACCGCCTTGATCAGGCCGAGCGTGTACGGGTGCCGCGGGCGGTAGAACATGTCCCGGACGCCACCGGTCTCGATGATGCGTCCGGCGTACATGGTGGCCACCCGGTCGGCGAGCTCGGCGGCCAGCGACAGGTCGTGCGAGATGAAGATCATCGAGAACCCGAGCCGCTCCCGGACCTCGTGCAGGACGTCGACGACGGACCGCTGGGTGAGGATGTCGAGCGCCGTGGTCGGCTCGTCCAGGATCAGTACCTCGGGCTCCAGCAGCAGGCTCATCGCGATCAGGACGCGCTGCCGCATACCGCCGGAGAGCTCGTGCGGGTAGCTGTCCATCACCCGCGACGGCTCCAGCCGGACCAGCCGGAGCAGTTCGCCCGCGCGGTCCTCGATCTCCTGCTTGGAGGCCTTGGTGTGCGCGCGCATCGTGTCGTGCATGTGCGCGCGGATCTTGAGTACCGGGTTGAACGCGTTCATCGCGCCCTGGAACACCATCGCCGCGTCCCGCCAGCGGAACTCCCGCAGGTCCCGGCCGTCCAGTCCGAGAACGTCGATCTCGGTCCCGTCGCCGCGGTTGAACTGGACCTTGCCGCTGGCGTGACCGAGCCGCGGCAGCAGCCGCAGCAGGCCGAGGCCGAACGTCGTCTTGCCGCAGCCGCTCTCCCCCACCAGCGCCAGGCTCTCGCCCGGGAACAGGTCGAGGTCGACGCCGCGGACCGCCTGCACGGTCGCACCGGCACCGGTCCGGTACTCGACCTTGAAGTCGCGGACCGACAACAGCGGCTTGCCCTCACCGCCGCGCTTCGCACGCGTACTCGAAGTAGTCATCGTGATCACCGGTCCCGGAGCCGCGGGTTGAGGATCTCTTCGAGGGATCGCGTCATCATCACCAATCCGACCAGCAGCAGGACGATCGCGATGATCGGGCTCAGGATCCAGGCCAGGCTCGCGTCGTTGAAGATCGCGCCGGCAATCCAGGCGCGGTTGAGCATGATGCCCCAGTTGGAGCCGGTCAGCGGGGCGAGACCGAGCAGGTACAGGCCGACCAGCTGGTAGATCGCGTTGGTCACGCCGATCATGAAGTTCATCAGGATGAAGCTGGCCATGTTCGGCAGGATCTCGACGAACACCACCCGGGCGGTGCCGAGGTCGAGCAGCCGGGCCGCCTCGACGAACTCGCGCTCCTTCAGCGAGAAAACCTGCGCCCGGACGGCCCGGGTCAGCACCGGCCAGGACAGGCCGCCGACCAGCAGCGCGAGCAGCAGCGGCGAGTCGAGCTTGAAGAACGCGCCGAGGACCGCGAGCAGCACGATCTGCGGGACCGTCAGGAAGACGTCGGCGAGCGTGACCACGACGGAGTCGACCCAGCCGCCGAGGTACGCCGCGAGCGAGCCGAGCACGATCGCCAGCGCGGTCGAGATCGCGGCGGCGAAGAAGCCGACGAAGATCACCGTCCGGCCGCCGCCGATCATCTGGATCAGGACGTCCTTGCCCTCGTTGTCGGTACCGAGCAGGTGCCCGGGCGAACCGGCCGGAAGCAGGATCTCCTTGACGTTCGGCGCCACGTCCGGGAGGAAGAACGGCACGATCGCGGTGATCAGCACCATCAGTGCGACGATCACGAACCCGATGAACCCGGCCGGGCTGCGGCGCAGCGACCGGAGGATGCCGGCGAACCGGGAGACACCCGGCGTACCGATCGCGGCGACGGGAATGGAAGCCTCGGTCATCTCGTCACCCCTTGCCCTTGCCCTGGACCCGGATCCGCGGATCCAGCTGGCTGTACAGCAGATCGGCCAGCAGGTTCGCGACCACGACCGAGATCGTCACGACCAGGAAGATGCCCTGCAGTACGGCGTAGTCGCGGCCGTTGACCGCGTTGTACAGGCTGAACCCGATGCCCTGGTAGCCGAAGATCCGCTCGACGAAGATCGAGCCGCCGACCACGAAGCCGAGCGACACCGCGAGCTGGCTGAACAGCGGCAGTACGGCGTTCCGCCCGACGTACCCGGACCGGATCCGGGAGTCCGACAGGCCGCGCGCCCGGGCCACGGTCACGTAGTCCTCGCCGAGGGTCTCCACGGTCGACGACTTCATCACCAGCGCCCAGGAGCCGACCGTGGTCAGCGCGTAGGCCAGGATCGGCAGCATCGCGTGGTAGAAGATGTCGTTCAGGAAGCTCAGGCTGAACGAGGGCGTGACGCCCGGCGTGTACGAGCCGCGGGCCTGGGTCAGGTCGAAGATCTGCAGCTTCACGCCGAGGAAGACCACGATCAGGATCGCCAGGATGTAGTTCGGGATCGCGTGCAGCACCGAGCCGATCGAGGTCAGCAGGTGGTCGATCCAGGTCTCCCGCCGGTACGCCATGATCATCCCGGCCACGATGCCGATGACGAAGCTGAACACCGTCGCCACCCCGACCGAGAACAGCGTCCACGGCAGGTAGGTCTTGATCACCGAGGCGACCGTCGTACCCGGCGACAGCAGCGAGTTGCCGAAGTCGCCGTGCAGCATGTTGATCATGTAGTGGAAGTACTGCGCGATCAACGGCTCGTTCGGGTCCAGCGAGAACAGGTTCTTCGCCTGTGCGGCCGCGGCCGCGTACGAGATACCCGTCTGCGCGATCTGCGTCTGGATATAGGTGTCGACCGGGTTACCGGGCAACAATCGGACCAGGAAGAACGTCCCGGTCGTCACGATGAAGACTGTCAGGACCGCTTTGAACAGTCTTCGCACCAGCCAGGCGTTGAAGAACCGCCGTACGGCCGAAGGTCTCGGTTCGACGGCGGGACCTTCGATCAGTTCCGCCGCGGACGTATCGACCGCACCGCTCACTGCTCACCTCCACGCGACTACCAGGGAAAGTCGGTGTCGCAGACCCTCTCAGCTAAGACTTAGTAACACTGTCTTGCAAGGATCTGCGCATAGTGACGCTAGTGTGCGCAGCTCTGGTCCCCGAGTCAACGACTTGAGGCAACAGTGAGACAACGTTGCGGTCCGTGACGAAACGGTACCGGGGAGTACAGCAAGTGCCCGCCTCCGACACGGAGGCGGGCACTCGAGTAGCTGGATCAGCGCGTGGCGCGGTTGACAGCCGAGACGACGGCCTTCAGCGAAGCAGTGAGAATGTTGGCGTCCCGGCCGACACCCCAGAACACCTCGTCGCCGACCTCGCACTCGACGTACGCCGCGGCCAGCGCGTCACCGCCGGCCGAGAGCGCGTGCTCGTGGTAGTCCAGCACCCGGACGTCGTACTTCAGCGGCTGCAGCGCGTCGACGAAGGCCGACACCGGGCCGTTGCCCTCGCCAACCAACTCGTGGGGCACACCATTGGCATAGACCTGAACCCGGAGCTGGTCGCCGTGGCCTTCGCCGGACGTCGAGTTCACGCTCAGCAGCGAGAGCTTGCCGGGCGCCAGGTACTCGGCCGCGAAGATGTCCCACATCACCTGCGGGCCGACCTCGCCGCCCTCGTTGTCGGTGTGCTGCTGGATCACCCGGCTGAACTCGATCTGCAGCCGGCGCGGCAGGTCGAGCCGGTGCTCCGACTTCATGATGTACGCGACGCCGCCCTTGCCGGACTGCGAGTTGACCCGGATCACGGCCTCGTACGACCGGCCGACGTCCTTCGGGTCGATCGGCAGGTACGGCGCCTCCCAGGTGATCTCGCCGACCGGCTTGCCCTCGGCCGCGGCCTGCTTGTCGAGCGCCTCCAGGCCCTTCTTGATCGCGTCCTGGTGGGACCCGGAGAAGGCGGTGTAGACCAGGTCGCCGGCGTACGGCTGGCGCTCCGGGACCCGCATCTGCGTGCAGTACTCGACCGTCCGGCGGATCTCGTCGATGTCGGAGAAGTCGATCTGCGGGTCGATGCCCTGGCTGAACAGGTTCATCCCCAGCGTCACCAGGTCGACGTTGCCGGTGCGCTCGCCGTGGCCGAACAGGCAGCCCTCGACCCGGTCCGCGCCGGCCATCAGCGCCAGCTCGGTCGCGGCCACCGCCGTACCGCGGTCGTTGTGCGGGTGCAGGCTGATCGCGCTGTACTCGCGGCGGGTCAGGTTCCGCCCGAACCACTCGATCTGGTCGGCGTACACGTTCGGGGTGCACATCTCGACGGTGGCCGGCAGGTTCAGGATGATCTCCCGGCCCTCGGCGGGCTGCCAGACGTCGCTGACCGCCTCGCACACCTCGAGCGCGAACTCCAGCTCGGTGCCGGTGAAGATCTCCGGGCTGTACTGGTACCCGAACTCGCAGTCGCCGAGGATCTCGTCGGCGTACTTCATCACGGTCTCGGTCCCGCGGACGGCGATCGTGCGGCACTCGGCCTTGTCGACGTTGAACACCACCCGGCGGAACAGCGGCGCGGTCGCGTTGTACAGGTGGATGGTCGCCTTCGGCGAGCCCTGCAGCGACTGGACGGTGCGCTCGATCAGCTCCTCGCGGGCCTGCGTCAGCACCGAGATCGTCACGTCGTCCGGAATGACGTCCTCTTCGATCAGGCTCCGGACGAAGTCGAAGTCGTACTGGCTGGCGCTCGGGAAACCGACCTCGATCTCCTTGTAGCCCATCTTCACCAGCAGGTCGAACATCCGCCGCTTGCGGGCCGGCGACATCGGCTCGACCAGCGCCTGGTTGCCGTCGCGGAGGTCGGTGGACAGCCAGCGCGGGGTCCGGTCGACGGACTTGGCCGGCCAGGTGCGGTCCGGCAACTCGATCGGCGGGAACGGGCGGTAGCGGTGGATCGGCATACCGGACGACTGCTGAACAGGCTTGGGCTGGTTCTTCGGTGCCACGGGATTCTCCTCGGAAGTACGGGTGTCGTGAGGGACGACCGGCGTACGTCAGGACTCCGCGGCGAGGGAACCGGCCTTGTCAGGCCTCGCCGCGGCAGCGAAGGAGGAGAAGCTGGTGCCGCATGATGTCTGCGAGTGTATGCACAACTCCCCCGGCACGTCGAACCGGGGGTCTCGATCGGCGAGACACGGAGAGTGACGGGACGCTTGCTGAGGATGTGCTGAGGAATCCGTCCGGTGCGCGGTTCCCGGTGCGAGGATGGGCGGATGAGGCCGCGAGTACTGGTCGTCGAGGACGCGGCGCCGATCCGGACCCCGGTCGGGATCGCGCTGACCGAGGCCGGGTACGACGTGCGGACCCGGGCCGACGGTGACGGCTTCGAGCGGGAGCTGGCGGAGTTCCGGCCGGACCTCGTACTGCTCGACGTGATGCTGCCCGGGCGGGACGGGTTCGAGCTGCTGACGATCGCCCGCGAGACGTCGAACGCGGGCGTGATCCTGCTGACCGCCCGCGACGGCGTCGACGACCGGCTGCACGGACTCCGGAACGGCGCCGACGACTACGTGGTCAAACCGTTCGTCCTCGCGGAGCTGATCGCCCGGGTCGAGGCGGTACTGCGGCGGATGGGGCGGCTGCGGACCGTCCTCGCGGTCGGTGATCTGGAGGTGGACGTCGAGGCGCGCGCCGTTCGCCGGGGCGGAGCCGAGATCGACCTGACCGCTACCGAGTTCAAGCTGCTCGTCTTCCTGGCCGGGCGGGCCGAGAAGGTGGTCGGGAAGACCCAGCTGCTGACCGCGGTGTGGGGGTACGACGACTACGCGGACAACCTGGTCGAGGTGTACGTGAGCGGTCTGCGGCGGAAGCTCGAGGCGCACGGGCCGCGGCTGCTGCATACGGTGCGCGGATCCGGGTACGTGTTGCGGCCGTGAACCTGTCGCTGCGGGCTCGCGTGACGCTGACCGCGATCGCAGTACTGCTGGTGGTGCTGCCGGTGACCGGGTTGACGGTGAAGGCGGTGTTCGACGCCCAGGCCGAGCGGAGCCTGGACTCGTTGCTGACCGGGCGGGCGCAGCTGGCACAGCAGCTCGCCCGGCAGAACGTTGTCCCAGGCAACTTGGTACGGCGGGTGGAGGCGAACGGGGTCCGGGTCACGCTGACACTGCGGAACGGCCGGCAGTTCGGGGCGCCGCCGGCCGATCCCGGCGGAACGGTTCGTCAGGTGCGGGCGACGTTGCAGGCGGGGCAGCAGACGAAGGGCGCCGAGTTGCTGCTGACCGCGGACACGGCGTTGCTCGCCGATGCGAGTGCGCGGCTGCGGACTGTTCTGTTGCTGTCCGGGCTGGCGGCGATTCTGATCACCGCGCTCGCGCTGGCGATCGGGATGCGGTTCGCGCTGGCGCCGCTGGATGCGATGACCGGGCTGGCGCGCTCGATCGCGGCCGGGCGTCGCGGCGGCCGCCTGCAGCCGGAACGCGCGGACACCGAGCTGGGCCGCACCGCAGCGGCCTTCGACGAGATGCTCGACGCTCTGGAAGGCGCCGAAGGTACCGCGCGGCGGTCGGAGGACCGGATGCGGGAGTTCGTCGCGGATGCGGCGCACGAGCTGCGGACGCCGGTCGCCGGACTGCAGACGGCCGCCGAGACGCTGATCCAGCTCGGGCCGGACGCGACCACCGGGCAGCGCGAGGAGCTCGAACTGCTGCTGGTCCGCGAGTCCCGCCGTGCCGGCACCCTGGTCGCCGACCTCCTCGAGCTCAGCCGGATCGACGCCGGCCTGCAACTGCACCTGTCCCAGGTGGACCTCCGGCACCTGGCCGAGGCCCAGGCCGCCCGCCTCCGGGTGGTCGCACCGGAGTTCGCGGTCGAGATCCGCGGCACCGCGACCGTCACCGCCGATCCGGAACGGCTGACCCAGGTCCTGGCGAACCTGCTCGACAACGCCCGCCAGGCAGGCGCTCACCGGGTGCGCATCACCGTCAGCCCGGCCGGCCTACTCGTCGAGGACGACGGTCCCGGCGTACCTCCGCCGGCCCGCGAACGCATCTTCGACCGGCTCGTCCACGGACCGCACAGCAAGGGCGCCGGCCTCGGCCTCGCGATCGCCCGCGGAGTGGCCCGCGCCCACGGCGGCGACCTCACGGTCACGGACCGCCCCGACGGCCACCCCGGCGCCGCCTTCCACCTCGACCTCCCCACCACCGCCGGCCTGCGCAGACCCGAGTAGACACCGTCTATCGCGGTAGTAGACACTGTCTACGTGATCGCGCTCGCGTTGCTGACAGGCTCCGCCGCGTGTCACGCCGCGTGGAACCTGCTGCTGAAACGGGGCGGGCTCGGCGGTCCGGCGTTCGTCTGGTTGTGCGGTTTGCTGACGCTGCCGGTGTCAGTTGTCCTGCTTGTCCGGAGCTCGTTGTCGACGGTTTGGTGGGCGGCGTTGGTCAGCATGGCGCTGCACACGACGTACGCCGTCACGCTGCAGAAGGCGTATGCGATCGGCGACTTCACCGCTGTGTATCCGATCAGCCGTGGTGCAGCTCCCACACTGGTGTCGATCGCGACGCTGGCATGGGGCCCTGAACCCGCCGCCGACTGGCCGGCGTCGGGGCTGCGAGTGCTTGCGGGAGCGGGGCTGACGTTCGCCGGCGTGCTGATGATGGATCGTCCGCACTCGCGACGCCCCGCGCGCAGCGTGGTGCTCGGGTTGGCCGTCGCGATCTGCACTACGGCGTACACGCTGTGGGACGGGTACGCCGTCGCCACGCTCCGCGTCGACCTTCCGGCGTACCTGGCGGTGGCCAACCTCGCGCAGGTGGTGCTGCTGTCGGCGGTTGTCCGCGACCACAGGCAGGCGTTGACGCAGTGGCGGCAGGCGTTGCCGATCGCGGTGCTGATGCCGGCGAGTTACGGGCTGGTGCTGGTGGCTTTGTCGTTCGCGTCCGTCGGAACGGTGGCGGTCGGCCGGACGCTGAACGTCGTACTCGGCGCAGCGCTCGGCACGATCGTCCTGCGGGAACGTCCGCGCGTTGCGGGGCTGATCGTCGTCGTGGCCGGCGTCCTTCTGGTGACTGGCTGAGAGGAGCAATACGTGAGGGATCTGGTATGTCTGCATGCGACGACTTCCGCGACCAGTACGGCGGGAACTCGACGGGCTCGGCCGGGTGACGCTCGTCGGCAACTCACTGGGAGCGTTCGTGGCCGGTTCGATGCCCTTGGCAACGGTTAGTGCGATCGAGGTCGGCCACCGCATTCACACCCACGCGCCGCGCCGCTGGTGCGACGAGGTGACACCGTTTCTTGCCTTCAAGGAAGGTTGAACTCCTAGGCTGTCGGCATGACGGAAACTCTTCTCGACCGGATCGGGACCCATGGGCTCGGTGTGCTGGTGACGATCAAGCGGGACGGGCGGCCCCAGCTGTCGAACATCACCTATGTGTTCGACGGCCACCGCGTGCGGATCTCGCTCACCGACGGGCGCGCCAAGACCAAGAACCTGCGTCGCGACCCGCGGGCCAGTCTGTACGTGAACGGGCCGCGCGGTCGCTCGTACCTCGTACTCGAGGGCAAGGCGGAACTCAGCCCGGTAGCAGCCGACCCGTACGACGAGGTCGTGGAGGATCTGGTCGACTACTACCGGACAGCGTCCGGCGAGCATCCCGACTGGGACGAGTACCGCGCGGTGATGGTCCGGGACCGGCGCCTGATGTTCTCGATGACCGTGGACCACGCGTACGGGATGCCGACGCCGGCCTGAGGATCGCTCAGCGCAGGTCGAAGCGATCCAGTTCCATCACCTTGACCCACGCCGCGACGAAGTCCTTGACGAACTTCTCCTGGGCGTCCGCGCTCGCGTAGACCTCGGACAGGGACCGCAGCTGCGAGTTCGACCCGAAGATCAGGTCGGCAGCGGTTGCGGTCCACTTCAGCTCGCCGCTCGCGGCGTCCCGGATCTCGAAGAGGTTCTCGTCCGACTCCGACGCCCGCCACTCCGTTCCCGGCGCCAGCAGGTTGACGAAGAAGTCCGTCGACAGCGTGTCCGTACGGTCGGTGAGGACGCCGTGCCGCGCGCGACCGGTGTTCGCACCGAGCACCCGCAGACCGCCAACGAGCACGGTCATCTCGGGAGCCGTCAGGGTCAGCATGTACGCGCGATCCAGGAGCAACGTCTCCGCGGACAGCTTCTCGCCTGCTCGCAGGTAGTTGCGGAACCCGTCGGCCCGCGGCTCGAGGAGGGCGAACGAGTCGACGTCGGTCTGGTCCGGCGAGGCATCGGTCCGGCCGGGGTGGAAGGGCACCGTGACGTCCTGGCCGGCGTTCTTCGCCGCCTGCTCGATCGCCGCACTGCCGCCGAGCACGATCAGGTCGGCCAGCGAGACCCGCTTCCCGCCGGACTGCGAGGCGTTGAAGTCCTGCTGGACCTGTTCCAGCGTCTGCAGCACCTTCGCCAGCTCGGCAGGCTCGTTGACCTCCCAGCTGCGCTGCGGCTCGAGCCGGATCCGCGCACCGTTCGCACCGCCGCGCTTGTCCGTGCCGCGGAAACTGGCCGCCGCGGCCCAGGCCGTGGACACCAGTTGCTGCAGCGACAGGCCAGACCCGAGCAGCTTCGCCTTCAGTGCCGCGACGTCGGCGTCGTCGATCAGCTCGTGGTCGACGGCCGGTACCGGGTCCTGCCACAGCTGCGGCTCCGGCACCCACGGACCGAGGAACCGCGAGACCGGTCCCATGTCCCGATGCAGGAGCTTGTACCACGCCTTCGCGAAGGCGAGCGCGAACTCGTCGGGGTTCTCGTAGAAGCGCCGCGAGATCGGGCCGTAGACCGGGTCCAGGCGCAGGGCGAGGTCGGTCGTCAGCATCGTCGGCCGGTGCTTGCGGGACGGATCGTGCGCGTCCGGCACCGTCTCCTCGGCGTCCTTCGCGACCCACTGTTTGGCGCCGGCCGGGCTGTCCGTCAGCTCCCACTCGTGACTGAACAGGTTCTGGAAGAAGCCGTTTCCCCACGTGGTCGGTGTGTTCGTCCAGGTCACCTCGATCCCGCTGGTGATCGCGTCGCCGGCCTTGCCGCTTCCGTACGTGCTCTTCCAGCCGAGGCCCTGGGCCTCGAGCGGCGCCGCCTCGGGCTCCGGGCCGACGCTGTCCGCGGGTCCGGCGCCGTGGGTCTTGCCGAAGGTGTGCCCGCCGGCGATCAGCGCGACGGTCTCCTCGTCGTTCATCGCCATCCGGCGGAACGTCTCGCGGATGTCGCGGGCCGCGGCCAGCGGGTCCGGGTTGCCGTTCGGGCCCTCCGGGTTCACGTAGATCAGGCCCATCTGGACGGCACCGAGCGGCCCGCCGAGCTCCCGGTCGCCGCTGTACCGCTCGTCCCCGAGCCAGGTGTCCTCCGGGCCCCAGTAGATCTCCTCCGGCTCCCAGACGTCCTCGCGGCCGAAACCGAAGCCGAAGGTACGGAATCCCATGTCCTCCAGCGCGACGTTGCCGGCCAGCACGAGCAGGTCGGCCCACGAGATCTTCCGGCCGTACTTCTGCTTGACCGGCCAGAGCAGCCGGCGGGCCTTGTCCAGGTTGGCGTTGTCCGGCCAGCTGTTCAGCGGGGCGAACCGCTGCGCGCCGTCGCCCGCGCCGCCGCGGCCGTCCTCGATCCGGTAGGTGCCGGCCGCGTGCCAGCTCATCCGGATGAACAGCGGCCCGTAGTGCCCGAAGTCCGCCGGCCACCAGTCCTGGGACGTGCGCATCACCTCGACGAGGTCACGCTTGAGCTCGTCGACGTCGAGCTTGCCGAACTCCGCGGCGTAGTCGAAGTCCTCCTCCATCGGGTTCGACTTCGCGGCGTGCGGGTGCAGGATCGTCAGGTCCAGCTGGTTCGGCCACCAGTCCCGGTTCGTCCTCGGCCGGTCGACCTGCGGGGTCGGCGAATCGATCGCCGGGTTCTCGCTCTCGCTCCCGTGCTGAGTAACTCCGGACGTGTCAGACATGGTCAACCTCTCCTTGTGCGCTGGGTTCACGATGTACGGGCGGCACAGTCGGGGCAGCGGCCCCAGTAGACGACCTCCGCCTCGTCGATGGCGAAGTCGTGGTCGTCGGAGGCGGTCAGGCACGGCGCGTGGCCGACCACGCAGTCGACGTCGACGATCACGCCGCAGACCCGGCAGACCAGGTGGTGATGGTTGTCGCCGACCCGCGCCTCGTAGCGGGCCACCGATCCGGCCGGCTGGATCCGCCGGACCAGCCCGGCGTCGCCGAGGGCGCGCAGTACGTCGTACACCGCCTGGTGGGACACGTCGGGAAGCTCTTCCCGGGCGGCCCGGATGATGCGGTCGGTGTCGGCATGCGGGTGCTCGTGCACGGCTCGCAGGACCGCCATCCGGGGACGGGTGACCCGGAGCGCGGCCGTCCGTAGCACCCCTTCGAGTTCGGACTCGATGGCCACCTTCGCGAGTCTTCTCCGGTGTCTGGAATCAGTCAAGAGTGCCGCGCGAGCGGCAGGCGAACAAATGGGTCGCGTGAACCGGCGTACCGGTGGACGCTGTGGTCGTGGAGATCATCAAGCTGTCGCCCGACGACGAAGCCGGCTGTGTGGACGCCGTCGCCGTGGACTCGGCCGGCTGGAAGCTGGACTGCCCGGAGGTCGTCCAGTACACCCCGCGGAGTTTCGCGAACATGCTGCGCTACGGCTGGGACCTCGAGCCCCCGGACGCGTACCTGGCCCGCGACGACGACGGAACGGCGGTCGGCCTGCTCGTCCTCCAGGTCCCGGAGTACGAGAACACCGACAAGACCTGGCTGGACGTGAAGGTGCACCCGGACCACCGCGGTCGCGGGATCGGCTCGGCCCTGTTCGAGTACGGCGAACAGCTGACCCGTGAGCTCGGCCGGACCGGCACCGGCTTCGGCGCGATCGACCTGCCGAAGGCGGAGGCGTTCGCGGCCCGGCACGGGCTGGAGCAGAAGTCCGTCGAGGTGAACCGCCGTCAGGACCTGACCGGCCTCGACTGGAACCTCGTCCAGCGGATGTACGACGAGTCCGCCGCGGCCGCGTCGCCGTACGAGCTCGTGAAGCTCACCGGTGCGTTGCCGGACGACATGCTCGACGGCATGGTCGCGGTGGTCGAGTCGATCAACGACGCCCCGAAGGACGACCTCGACCTGGAGGACGACGTCTTCACCCCGGAGCGGTTGCGTGCGTACGAAGAGGCGCAGCTCAAGAGCGACCGGACCGTCTACCGGGTGATCGCCCGCGCGAAGGACACCGGTGAGCTGGCCGGCCATACGGTCGTCGCGGTCGAGCGGGAACGCCCGCACCTCGGCGAGCAGCACGACACCGCGGTCTCTCGCGACCACCGGGGTCACCGCCTGGGCGCCCTGCTCAAGTCCGCGATGCTGCTGTGGCTGCGCGAGGAGGAGCCGGCGCTGACCCAGATCGACACCTGGAACGCCGAGTCCAACGACCACATGATCAGCATCAACGAAGCCCTGAACTACCGCATCGTCGCGCGCTTCCTGGACTACCAGAAGAACCTCTGAAACAGACCGGGGGCGCCGCATCGAGCGGCGCCCCCGGTTCTGCACTACTGCGGGATCACTCCCCGACCAGCTGGTTCCAGTGGCCGGTGATCGAGAAGATGCCGGTGCCCGGGACGGTGGCGCCGGGGACCCGGCCGTAGGACGTGACCGCGGTCTTCGAGCCGTTGAACCTGCTCATCGCGTACTGGTAGACGGAGTCGGTGTCGTTGTCGAAACCGGTCACCAGCGTGCCGCCCTTGTCGCCGCACTCCATGGCGGCCAGCGACTCGTACGCCGCGAAGCCGGCGCTCCGGACCAGCTTCAGGATCGGCTTGGTCGAGGCCGCGGCCGGGATGCGGACCGTCCAGAGCGCGCCTGCCTTGGTGGTCATCAGCAGCGTGTCGTACGTCGGGGTCTCGGAGATCACGGTCATCGCCTTGAAACCCTTGAAGCCCGGGAAGTGGCCGAGCGCCCGGAAGGTGGCGCCCGACGCCGCGTAGCGGTACAGGCTGCCGTTGGTGCTCAGCCCGTACAGGTACGAGCGGTTCGGTGCCGTGATCGCGTAGTTCGACGTCACGAGCTGGGTGAAGCTGGTCCAGCCGGAGCCGATCCGCGCGTACGTCGGGCGGGCGTTCTCGGTGTCGAAGTAGGTGACACCGCGGTACAGCGTGCCGTTCTGCACGAACAGGCTGTGGTAGTAGAAGTGCGTGTCGGTCTTCACGCCGTACCACGTCGTGTTGAGCCGGGTGCCGACGAAGCGGAACTCCGGGTAGAACTCACCGCGCGGCGGCCTGCCCGGCGTGACCAGGACGTCGTTGATCCCCGGCGTCGGGGTGTTGAAACCCACGTCCTGCTGGCATCCCCCGGAGGCGAGCTTGGCGTTCGGCGTGGTCTTCAGGTTGCCCTTGGCCGGGTTGGCGATCCCGGGCGTCGGGTCGGTCCGGACGGCGGCCGTGGCCGGGCCGGCAGCGGCCGTGGCGGCGAGCATGCCGACCCCGGCCAGGGCGAGCGCGAGGCGCTGCAGTTTCATACTGGGAGTCCCCCTCAGGACATGAAGGACCTCGATGAGCCTCGAGACCGTGCGCGAGCATAACGCGCGCGGAGGACAGAAAGCGCCGGGATTGCACCTTGTTGCAACAGTCCCACGCTAGACCGCCGAGACGATCGTCACCTTCATCTCGTTGGAGAGCGTGAAGCCGAGGGACGTGTAGAGCCGGATGGCCGTGGTGTTCGTGCCGCCGGTGTGCAGGAACGGGTGCCGGCCGGTCGCCGTGACCTCCGCGGCGACCGCCCGGATCAGGCGGGTGGCGAGCCCCTGGCCGCGAGCGGACGGGTGCGTGCAGACCGCGCTGATCTCGGCGTACCCGGGCAGGCTGAACCGGGTGCCGGCCATCGCGATCAGCTCGCCGTCGCGGCGGATCCCGAGGTACGTCCCGAGCTCGATCGTCCGGCTCCGGAACGGGCCCGGGTCGGTCAGCGCGACCAGCGCCAGCATGTCCGGTACGTCGTCCGCGCCGAGCAGCACCGCTTCCGGGTCCGCGGCGGGCAGCTCGTCCGGCGCGGTGAACTGGACCAGGTCGAACACCTTGTCGATCTTGATCCGGTCCGGCACGGCGAACTCGGGCCGCATCAGCGCGGCCGGTCCGCCGGCGCGGAGCAGCTCGGCCGCGTCGGTCCAGTCGGCCTCGGTGAGTACGTCGGGCAGGCCGAGGAACGGCGCGACCGCGGTCGGGTAACGGCGGGCGTTGCCCGACACCTCGGCGAAGGACGCGTGCGGCCCGGTCAGGGCGGCGTACACAGGGTTCCGCAGGATCATCAGAATCCCAGTTTGCGGAGGTTCTTCGCGTCTGTCTGCCAGTTTTTGGCGATCTTGACGTGCAGGTCGAGGTACACCGGCGTACCGAGCAGGGCCTCGATCTGCTGGCGGGCGGCCGCGCCGACCTCGCGCAGCCGGGCGCCCTTGTGGCCGATCACGATGCCCTTCTGGCTCTCCCGCTCAAGGAAGATGTTCGCGTAGATGTCGAGCAGCGGCTTGTCCTCCGGCCGGTCCTCGCGCAGGTTCATCTCGTCGATGGTGACCGCGATCGAGTGCGGCAGCTCGTCCCGGACGCCCTCGAGCGCGGCCTCGCGGATCAGCTCCGCGACCAGCGTCTCCTCGGGCTCGTCGGTGATGTCACCGTCCGGGTACAGCGGGAAGCCTTCGGGCAGTAGCTTGACCAGCTCGTCCGCGACCAGGTCCACCTGGAACCCGGACGTCGCCGACACCGGGATCACCGACGCCCACTCGATCCCGGCCGACTCCCCCAGCGTCGCGATCTCGGCGAGGTGCTCGACCATCCGGTCCGGCGAGACCAGGTCGGCCTTGGTGGCGAGCGCGATCTTCGGGGTCTTCGCGACCTTGGCGGCCTCGCTGACCAGGAACCGGTCGCCGGGGCCGATCTTGTCGCTGGCCGGCAGGCAGACCGCGATCACGTCGACCTCGGCCCAGGTGGTCTTCACCAGGTCGTTGAGCCGCTCGCCGAGCAGCGTGCGGGGCTTGTGCAGACCGGGCGTGTCGACCAGCACCAGCTGGGCGTCGGGCCGGTGCACGATGCCGCGGACCGCGTGCCGGGTGGTCTGCGGCTTCGACGAGGTGATCACGATCTTCTGGCCGACCAGCGCGTTCGTCAGCGTGGACTTGCCCGCGTTCGGGCGGCCGACGAAACACGCGAAGCCGGACTTGAAGTGCTCAGGTGTGGACGACATCGCGGACCTCTCCGGTGCCCAGGGCAAGTACGACGGGAATGTTGGCGCCGGCGAAGTGCCGTACGACGTTGACGTCGGCGGCGTCGGCCTCGGTGACCACCGCGGCCGCCTCCAGACCTTTCACCCCGGACGCGAGCGCCATCGCGACCGCCAGCTGCAGCGCGGTCAGCTCGACGGTGTCGAGGGCCACGGTGCAGGCGGCGTACGTCCGCCCGTCGGAGTCACGGACCGCGGCTCCTTCAGCGGCGTGGGTCCGGGCCCGGGCAGCGCGGGCGAGGGTGACGAGCTTGGCGTCCTCCGCCGAGAGGTCTGACAACAAGAGCTCCAAAACGTAACCGGCGGTCCGGGGACCGGCGGGTGGGTGGGTCAGGCGTGCTGATGGTTCTGGTCGTGCGGTGCGGGAGTCGGCTCCTCGCGCCGTACCAGAACCGTACCTACCTGGTTCCGGCGGCCGGACGGGCGCTCCGCGGTCAGCGACAGGCCTTCGATCGCGACCTCGGCGCCGGGGATCGGCACCTTGCCGAGCAGCTTCGCCATCAGCCCGCCGACGGTGTCCACGTCGTCGTCGTCCAGCGGTACGCCGAACAGCTCGCCGAGCTCGTCGATCGGCAGCCGCGCCGAGACCCGGTACGCGCCGTCGGACAGCTGCTGCACCGAGTCCGGGTCCTCGTCGTACTCGTCGGTGATCTCGCCGACGATCTCCTCCAGGATGTCCTCGATCGCGACCAGGCCCGCCGTACCGCCGTACTCGTCGACGACGATCGCCAGGTGCATCCGGGCCGCCTGCATCTCGCGGAGCAGCTCGTCGACCGGCTTGGAGTCCGGGACGTACATGCACGGCCGCATCACCGACTCGACCCGCTCGGTCGACTCGGCCTGGGCGTTGTCGTACACCCGGCGCATCACGTCCTTGAGGTAGACGACACCGACGATGTCGTCCAGGGACTCGCCGATCACCGGGATCCGGGAGAAGCCCGAGCGCAGCGCCAGCGAGGTGAGCTGGCGGAGCTTCTTGTGCTTCTCGATGAACACCATGTCGGTCCGCGGCACCATCACCTCGCGGACGATGGTGTCGCCGAGCTCGAACACCGAGTGGATCATCTGCCGCTCGCCGGACTCGATCACCGCGGACTTCTCCGCGTAGTCGACCAGGGCCCGCAGCTCGGCCTCGGTCGCGAACGGGCCTTCCGCGAACCCCTTGCCCGGTGTGAGCGCGTTGCCGATCATGATCAGCAGCTTCGGCAGCGGGCCGAGGATCCGGGTCAGCGTCATCACCGGGCCGGCGGACAGCATCGCGAACCGGTCCGAGTGCTGCCGGCCGAGGGTCCGCGGCGCGACCCCGATGATCACGTACGAGACCAGCACCATCACCACGGCGGTGATCAGGATGTGTTCCCAGGTGACCGACAGGACCTCGGACAGCGCCTGGGTGACCAGCACGATCGCGGTGATCTCGCAGATCAGCCGGAGCAGGAGCAGCGAGTTCAGGTACCGCGGGGCGTCGGACAGCAGGACGCGCAGCCGGACCGCGCGCAGGTTGCCCTGCTCGACCTGCTCGTTCGCACGCACCGCCGAGTACGACGACAGCGCCGCCTCCGCGCCGGCGAACAACCCGGCCAGCAGAACGAGCACCGCAGCCACAACCAGCAGGACCAGGTCGTGGGATGTCATGGGAGTATCACGCCTCTAGACGATTTCCAGGTGCGCGCCATGCTTCCAGCAGGCGGCCCTGGACGTCCCACATCTCGGCTTTCTCGGCGGGTTCCGCGTGGTCGTAGCCGAGCAGGTGCAGGATGCCGTGCACGGTGAGCAGCTCCAGCTCGGCCCACGTGCCGTGGCCGGCCTTCGCGCCTTGAGCGGCCGCCACCGTCGGGCAGAGCGCGATGTCGCCGAGATGCCCGAGCGGCAGGTCCTCGTCCGCATCGGCGTCGGACCCCGGCCGCAGCTCGTCCATCGGCCACGACATCACGTCGGTCGGACCCGGCAGGTCCAGGAACTCGACGTGATACCGCGCCATGGTGTCCTCGTCGACCAGCTTGATCGACAGCTCACACTCCGGGTGCAGCCGCAGCGACGACATCACGAACCTGCTGAGCCGCATCAGTCCGTGCGCGTCGATCTCCACGCCGGACTCGTTGTTGACCTCGACGTTCATCGGTGGGAATCAGCACTGCCTTCGTAGTTTTCGTACGCCGACACGATCCGGCCGACCAGCTTGTGCCGGACCACGTCATGCGATGTCAACCGGCAGAATGCCAGATCCTGCACGCCCTCGAGAATTCCCTGCACGACACGCAGGCCGGAATTCGTGCCGTTCGGCAGGTCGACCTGGGTGACGTCACCGGTGACGACCATCTTCGAGCCGAAGCCGAGCCGGGTGAGGAACATCTTCATCTGCTCCGGCGAGGTGTTCTGCGCCTCGTCCAGGATGATGTACGCGTCGTTCAGGGTCCGGCCGCGCATGTAGGCCAGCGGCGCGATCTCGATCGTGCCGGCGGTCATCAGCCGCGGGATGGACTCCGGGTCGAGCATGTCGTGGAGTGCGTCGTACAGCGGCCGCAGGTACGGGTCGATCTTCTCCGACAGCGTGCCGGGCAGGAAGCCGAGCCGCTCCCCGGCCTCGACGGCCGGCCGGGTCAGGATGATCCGGGTGACCTCCTTGGCCTGCAGCGCCTGGACCGCCTTGGCGACCGCCAGGTAGGTCTTGCCGGTACCGGCCGGGCCGATGCCGAACACGATCGTGTTCTTGTCGATCGCGTCCACGTACCGCTTCTGGTTCAGCGTCTTCGGCCGGATCGTGCGGCCGCGGCTGGACAGGATGTTCTGGGTCAGCACCTCGCGCGGGGACTCCGCGGTGGCCTGCTTGATCATCGCGATGCTGCGCTCGACGGAGTCGGCGGTCAGCCCGTGCCCGGTGCGCACGACCGCGACCAGCTCGTCGAAGAGCCGCTCGGCCAGCGCCAGCTCGGCAGGCTCACCGGTCATCGAGATCTCGTTGCCGCGGACCATGATGTCGGCGGCGAACTCCTTCTCGACGATGCGGAGGAACTCGTCCCGGGCTCCGAGCAGGGCCACCATGTCGATGCTGTTCGGCACGACGATCTTGTGGGACGCCTGCGTGGCGGTTGCCGCACCGTTCGGGTGGGCTTCCGGTTCGATACTGCGTGGCCTGGACAGGCTCTTCCTCCTGAGTACTGGTGATGGGAGCTTCCATGCTAGCCGTCCCGACCGACACCCTCACGTGTAATTCCCCGGGACACCCCGCCCGGCGGCCGCCCCGCGGCAGGTGCCGCCGCTTCCGCGGCCGGCCCGGGGGCCGGGTTCGGTGTCAGGACACCGGCCAGCCGGGCGATCTCGTCGGCCTCCGGGCCGGGCCGGAGGACGCCGTGCTCGAGGGCCAGCCGGCGGTTGCGTTCGGCGGTCCATTCGCGGTCCGGGTGCAGGCTGACGGTGACCCCGGCCGCCGACGGCCGCAGCGTCGGCCCCAGGTCGGCGCGTCGCGCCCGGTCGGCAACGTCCGGCGGCGAGCTCCGGTTGAGCTCGTAGCCGCGCAGCATCCGGTACGTCGCCTCGACCGCGGCGCGGGTGGACCCGGAGTTCACCGGCGGCCTGTCGAACTCGTCGGAGTGCGTGTTCCGCCCGTCGTCCACGCCGACCGCGTGCACCGGCGTGAACACGTGCAGCGACCGTACCGGCGCGTTCACGTCGCCGTCGTACACCGAGTCCTCGCGCCAGGCGTGCGCACCGGAATAGCTGTCCTGCAAGGCGTGTGCGGCCGCGCCGAGGTGCGTGAACTCGTCGGCGGCCGACCCGTGCGCGGAGGCGAGCTGCTCGTGGATGTACTCGGTGTTGCTCCGCAGGTTGTCCCAGCCCTTGCGGTACGGGTCCGCCATGAAGTGCTCGCGCTGCGCGTCCGGGTTGGCGTACGCCGAGTGCGTCGTCGGGCCGGGGCCGACGTACGGGAACGAGCGTCCGGTGCCGTTGAAGTTCTTGATCACGCCTGCGCCGACAGCCCTGTCCTGGTGCGCCTGGGCCTTGTCGAGGAGCTCGGCGTACTGCTCACGAGGCACGCCGCGGATCGTGCCGTCGGGCGCGGCCAGGTGCTGGTAGAGCCGGGCGACGGCGGCGTGCGTGATCTCGTGATGACCTGACCACTCACTGTCGCCGTGCTGCTTCATCTCCTCAGGTTCCCATCAGAACGGGGCATGCTGTTGTCAACCTGGGACGGAGTCTTGGCGTCGTCTTTTCGTGGCACAACCTGCCGTGGTGTACGAAGAGTGCGTGACACCTGAGTCGTCGTGGAGCGCGGACGAGGCGCTGACGGCTGTCTACACCGCGCACTACACGTCGCTCGTCCGGCTCGGCGCGCTGCTGCTACGCGACACCGGCACGGCCGAAGAGATCGTGCAGGACGCGTTCGTCGCGATGCACGGCCGCTGGAACCGGCTGCGCGATCCCGACAAGGCGCTCGCGTACCTGCGGACCGCCGTGGTGAACCGCTGCCGGTCCCGCCAGCGCCACCTCGTCGTGGTGGACAAGCACACCCCGAAGTCGCTCCCCGACGAACCGAGCGCCGAGCAGGCGGTCCTGCGGACCGAGCAGACCGATCGGGTCATCGAGGCGATGCGGACCCTGCCGGAGAAGCAACGCACCGTGATGGTGCTGCGGTACTACGGTGACCTGTCGGAGGCGGAGATCGCCGACACGATGGGCATCAGCCGGGGCTCCGTGAAGAGCCATGCCGCGCGCGCGACCAAGTCGCTGCGCCAGGTCCTGGAGCAGAACGTATGAACGACAACTCCCACGACCAGTTCGACGAGTTGATGCGGCGGGCCCTCCGCGAGGAGGCGGACCGGATCGAGCCGGCCGACGCCCTGCTGGAGATCCGCAGCCGCGCGCACGCCCAGCGCCCGTCCACCCGCCACCCCTGGTTCCTGACCGCCGGCGTCGCGGCGATCGGCACCGCGGCCGCGATCGGCGCGTTCACCGTCTTCACCGGCACCGACACCACCGCCCACGACGGCGACGCCGTCGCCGGCCAGCGCACCAGCACCACGTCCGCCCTGCCGGAGTCCCAGGCCCCGACGGTCCGCACCGCGTCCCCGGTGCCCAGCCAGGCCACGAGGACACGCGGCGTACCGGAGGCGTCGGTGCACGACATGCTGGTCCCGGTCTACTGGCTCGGCACCCAGGTCGGCGCGCAGAAGAAGGCGTCCGCCCGGCTGTACCGCACCTGGTCGAAGGTCAGCGGTCGCCCGGCGGAGCAGGCGGTCCGGATCATGACCACGAAGAACCCCGACGACCCGGACTACTACTCGGTCTGGCGCGGTGCGGCGGTGAACAGGGTGACCCGCGACAACGACGAAGTCACGGTCGACTTCAAACAGTTGCCGAAGGCCACGCTGGACGAGGACGTCGCGCGGGTCGCGGCGCAGCAGCTCGTCTACACGGTCCAGGGCGCGCTCAAGGACGACCAGACCCCGATCCGCGTCACGCAGAACGGTGCGGCCGTGCAGCAGCTCTTCGGACAGATCGACGCCAGCGAGCCGCTGGACCGGGCGCTGGCCTCCGACGTGCAGGCGCTGGTCTGGATCGACTCACCCAAGCAGGACCAGGCGCTGACGCCCAAGGTCACCGTGCAGGGCGTGGCGGCGGCGTTCGAGGCGACGGTCAACTACCAGGCGACGAACCTGAAGACCCGTGAGGTGCGGAAGAGCCACACCAGCACCAAGCAGGGTCAGACGTTCTCGCCGTACTCGTTCCAGCTGACGCTCAGCCCGGGGCCGTGGCAGATCAGCGTGTACCTCGTGTCCGCCGCCGACGGCACGGTCACGGACACCGACAGCAAGGCGATCCTGGTGAAGTAGGGGTCAGTCGCCCTCGCGGCCGATCGTCGCGGCGAGGAGGCCGGGGAACGCCGCGTCGAACTCGGAGCGACGCAGGCGGTTCAGGCGGCGGGCGCCCTCGTCGCGCTGCTCGATCAGGCCGGCGGAGCGCAGTACGGCGAAGTGGTGGCTGGCGGTCGCTTTCTTGACCGGGAGGTCGAACGTGCCGCAGGCGCGCGTCCACTCCTCGTGGGCGGCGAGGTCGCGAAGGATCGACCGGCGGACCGGGTCGGCGAGGGCGTCGAGCGCGGACTGCAGGGTCACCTCGGCGGGGTCGACGTGCGTGAGCGTCCTCGCTCTGGCGGACTCGACGGTCATGATGTTCGATCCTCGTCGTACAGTTGTGTTCGGTTCCTGTCTAACAGCTTAGCGAGGTACTGGCGATGATCGAACTGGTGGACTACGGCTTCGGGCCTGGTGCGCGCTCCCGGACGGACGAGGCGCGGACGCCGGGGCGGGCCGGCGCACTGGCGGCGCTGGAGACGTTCTACTACGCGCTGAACTCCAAGGACCTGGAGACGCTGGCCGCCGGCTGGGTGGACGATCCGCTGGTGCAGCTGAACAATCCCGTCGGCGGGATCCTGCGGGGGCGGGACGCCGTACGTGAGCTGTACGAGCGGGTGTTCGCGGGAGTCCTGGACGTCCAGGTGACGTTCGGCGACGCCGCGACGTACTGGCTCGGCGACTCGGTGATCTTCGCCGGCCGCGAAACCGGCACCTACCTGGGCAACCGCCCGCTACACATCCGAACCACCAGGGTCTTCACGTACGACGGTGTCTGGCGCCAACTCCACCACCACGGCAGCATCGACGACCCGGACCTGCTGGCGGCGTACCAGCGAGCCGTCCGCGGCTGACCTCCCCGGATCAGCGCCAGCGGGAGCGGGACAGGAGGGCGGAGGCTGCGGCGACTCCGGCCGTGGAGGTTCGCAGGACGGTGTCGCCGAGGCGGATCGGCTCGACGGCGAAGGACGTGAGCTCCGCCGGGGCCAACCCGCCCTCGGGGCCGATCACGATGACGATGTCGCCGTCATCGGGCGGGTCGAGGGTGGCGAGCGGGACGGTGGCTTCCTCGTGCAGTACGACGGGGAGCGCGGCGGCGGCGAGGCGCTTCGCGACGTCGGCCGTGGTGGCGAGCGGCGTGACCTCGGCGAACCACGTCCGGCGGGACTGCTTGCTCGCCTCGAACGCCCAGGCCTGCCACTTCGCGAGCATCTTCTCGACCCGCTCCGGGTTCGCCCGGAACTGGCTGCGTTCCGCGTTCCACGGGACGATCACGTCGACGCCGACCTCGGTCAGCATCTCCACGGCCAACTCGGCCCGCTCCCCCTTCGGCACCGCCTGGACCACGACCAGCCGCGGGTCCGCCTGCGCGACGGTCCCCCGTTCGTCGACGGCAACCGTCACGCCGACCTTGGACGCGTCCACCACAGGCCCTTCTGCCCACGCACCGCGCCCGTCCGTCAGCCGGATCCGCTCCCCCGGCCCGATCCGCCGTACGACGGCCGCATGCCGCCCCTCAGGTCCGTCCAGCACGACCTCGTCCCCACCGAGCTCAGCCCGAAAGAACACCGCGACGCCCACCGACCCACACCTCCCGCATGACCGTCCACCACGAGCCGGCCCAGGATCTCACGCCAACCATCCGAGGGTTGCCCCCTCAAGTGGAGGGTTGTCCGGTGAGGGACAGGCCCGGCGTCGGTAGGCGGCCAGTGGGGTCAGTGGTTGTCAGTGGGCGCCGAAGGCGTCGCGGAGGCGGCCGAAGACGCTCTTGTGGGTGGCTTGGACCTGGCCCTGGGGGCGTTCCTCGTCGCGGGCCACGGCGAGCTGGCGGAGCAGGTCGGCCTGGGCGTCGTCGAGCTTGGTGGGGGTCTCGACGATCACCTGGACGATCAGGTCGCCGCGCCCCGCGTGCCGCAGCCGCGGTACGCCGCGAGCGGTCAGCGTCTGCTGGGTCCCCGACTGGGTCCCCGGGCGGATCTCCAGCGGCGTGGTCTCGCCCTCCAGCGTGGGCAGGTCGATCGTCGTCCCGAGCGCGGCCGCCGTCATCGGCAGCGTGACCGTGCAGTGCAGGTCGTCGCCGTTCCGGGTGAAGATGTCGTGCGGCTCGACCTCGATCTCGACGTACAGGTCACCGGCCGGGCCGCCGCCGGGGCCGACCTCGCCCTGACCGGACAGCTGCACGCGCGTCCCGCTGTCGACCCCGCCGGGGATCTTCACGGTGACGGTACGCCGGGAGCGCACCCGCCCGTCGCCGGAGCACTCGACGCACGGGTTCGGGATCGTGGTGCCGTAGCCGCGGCAGTTCGGGCACGGGCGCATCGTCCGCACCTCGCCGAGGAACGACCGCTGCGTGTGCGTCACCTCGCCGCGTCCGTGGCAGATCTCGCAGGTGACCGGCTCCGACCCGGCCGCCGCGCCGGACCCGCTACAGGTCGGGCACAGTACGGCGGTGTCGACCTTGAGCTCCCGCGTCGTACCGAAGGCCGCCTCGGCGAGGTCGATCCGCAGCGGGATCAGCGCGTCCTGGCCGCGCCGGGTGCGCGGCCGCGGCCCGCGGGTGGCGCCGCCGGTCTGGCCGAAGAACGCGTCCATGATGTCGGTGAACGTGAACGCCTGCCCGAAGCCCGCGGCACCGCCCGGCCCGCCGGCCGCGGACGCGAACGGGTCGCCGCCGAGGTCGTGCATCTGCCGCTTCTGCGGGTCGCTGAGCACCTGGAAGGCGCGCCCGATCTCCTGGAACTTCTGGTGCGCGTCCTCGGAGTCGTTCACGTCCGGGTGGTACTGACGTGCCAGCTTGCGGTACGCCTTCTTGATCTCGTCCGGTGACGCGTCACGGCTGACACCTAGGACGGCGTAGTAATCGGTGCTCATACTCCAGACCAGGGGTTGTCTTATTTAGGATTCGGCCAGTATCTGGCTGACGTAGCGCGCGACGGCCCGTACGGCGCCCATCGTGCTCGGGTAGTCCATGTGGGTGGGTCCGACGATGCCGAGGGTGGCGAGCACCTCCGACTTCGAGCCGTACCCGGTCGCGACCACCGAGGTCGTGGCGAGTTCCTCGTACGGGTTCTCGTGCCCGATCCGGACGGTCAGCGTCTGCGGGTTGGTCGCCTCGCCGAGCAGCTTGAGCAGGATGACGTGCTCCTCGAGCGCCTCCAGCACCGGCTTCACGTTCCGCTCGAAGTCGTCGCCGTACCGGGTCAGGTTGGCGGCGCCGCCGACCGCGATCCGCTGCTCCCCGACCTCGTCGGTGAACGCCTCGAACAGCGTGGTGACGATCGACGAGACCAGGGCGCGGTCCGCCGGTGCGAACAGTTCGGGCACGCTCGCGAGCGCCGTCGCCGCGTCGGTCAGTCGCTGACCGGCGAGCGCGGTGTTCAGCCGGGACCGCAGGTCCGCGGTCAGTTGCTCGTCGACGTCCTGCGGGTGCTCGACGATCCGCTGCTCGACCCGGCCGTTGCTGGTGATCAGCACCAGCAGCAGCCGGCGCGGGCTCATCGTGACGACCTCGATGTGCCGCACGCTCGACCGGTTCAGCGACGGGTACTGCACGATGGCGACCTGGCGGGTGATCTGGGCGAGCAGCCGGACGGTACGCCGGACCACGTCGTCCAGGTCGACCGCGCCGGCCAGGAACGACGTGATCGCCTTCTTCTCCGCCGTCGACAGCGTCTTGACCGTGCTCAGCTTGTCGACGAACAGCCGGTACCCCGCGTCGGTCGGGATCCGGCCGGCGCTGGTGTGCGGCTGGGTGATGTACCCCTCCTCCTCCAGCGCCGCCATGTCGTTACGCACGGTGGCCGGGGAGACACCGAGGTTGTGGCGGTCGACCAGTGCCTTCGACCCGATCGGCTCGTGGGTGGCGACGTAGTCCTCGACGATGGCGCGGAGCACATCCAGCTTGCGGTCGTCCAGCACGCGCACACCACCCTCTCCGACTCCTGGCACTCAGTCCTTCGGAGTGCCAGTCTAGGCGGTCTCGGGCGAGGCTCCCAACGGAACGGGCGCGGGACGCGTCACGGTACTGGCCACATCGAGCGGCTGATCCTGTACGGCGGAGTCCACGAACGACTCCAGTACGTCGAGCACGTGGTACGCCAGCTCGCCGGTCGCGCGGTGCGGCTCGCCGGTGCGCAAGGCCCGGGCCATGTCCGCGACACCGACGCCGCGCCCGGCTCCGGCGTACCCGCCGGCGACCGGCACCTCGGTCCACTCGCGCCGCTCCGGGGTGACGATCTCGACGGTCCCGTCGAAACCGTTCGGGTCCGGCACGGACAGGCTGCCGTCGGTCCCGTGGACCTCGATCCGGGGCAGCCGCCCGGCCCAGACGTCGAACGACATCAGCACGGTGGTCAGTGCGCCCGACTCGTGCTCCAGTACGCCGGTGACGTGCGTCGGCACCTCCACGTCGAACACGGTCCCGGCGCGGGGCCCGGTGTGGATCTCCCGCTGCTGCTTCGCCCGGCCCGCGCGGGCGGTGACCCGGACGACCGGCCCGAGCAGCGTGACCAGGCTGGTCACGTAGTACGGCCCCATGTCGAGGACGGGGCCGCCGCCCGGCTGGTAGTAGAACTCGGGCGCCGGGTGCCACAGCTCGTGGCCGGGGGTCACCATGAACGCGGTCGCCGCATGCGGGATGCCGATGTCGCCGCGGTCGATCACCGCGCGCGCCGTCTGGGTGCCGGTGCCGAGGACGGTGTCCGGCGCACAGCCGATCCGCAGGTCGTTGGCGGCGGCGTACTTCAGCAGCGGCTCCGCTTCGGCACGGTCCATCGCCAGCGGCTTCTCGCCGTACACGTGCTTGCCCGCGGCCAGCGCGGCCTGGTGCACCGCGGCGTGGGCTGCCGGGATCGTGAGGTTGAGGACGATGTCGACGTCGTCGGCCGCGTACAGCTCCTCGGGTGACACCGCACGGATGCCCGGGTTCTGGTCCGCGATCGCCTGCGCGCGCGAGACGTCCAGGTCCGCGACGGCGACCACGTCGACGCCGGGGAGCTCGGCCAGGTGGTCCAGGTACGTGCCGGAGATGACGCCCGTACCGACGATGCCGACTCCGGTCACTTGCTCGCCCACAGCAGCCCCCGCTCGATGATCGTCTTGACCTCGGGCGTCTCCAGATCGTCCAGCTTGTGGCCGACCGTGCAGACGAAGACCTTGCCCTCACCCCAGGTGCGGGTCCAGATCGCCGGCATCACGGCGCCCTCGATCCACGGGTAGTCCGGGTGCGACTCGAACGTCGTGGTGGCGAGCACGGTGTTCGTCGGGTCGTAGTGGATGTAGTACTGCTCGGTGTGCACGTCGAAGTGCTTGATGCCTTCGACGATCGGGTGATCGGCAACGATGTCGACCCGGTAGTCGGTGTACCCGTGCGGGTGCGAGATGAACTGCCCGCCGGTGATGAAGCTGTAGTCGACGTTCTTCCGGAACGAGTCCGCGATCCCGCCGTGCCAGCCGGCGAACCCGGTACCGCGCCGGATCGCCGCCTCCAGGCCCTTGAAGTGCTCGGGCTCGATCTCGCTCATCGTCACGCACTGCAGCACCAGGTCGACGCCGTCGAGGTCCAGGTACGCCGCGGTGGTGTCGGAGACCGTCACCTCGAACCCGTTCGCCTCGAGGTGCGGGATGAACAGATCGGTCGCCTCGACCGGGGAGTGCCCTTCCCAGCCACCCCGGACCACAACCGCACGTCGTGTCGTCACACCGGCCACCCTTCGAAAGTTTCGGAGTTCCGTTCGGAACACTTGCGACCTTAAGTCGCCAGGAGAGGGCTTGCCAACCGTTACTCTCACCACATGGGCTGGAAGTTCTGGAAGCGGTCGAATCCGATGGATCCGCAGGAGCTGCTGGCGCGCGGCCACGCGCAGCCGAACAGCTTCCCGGAGCGGCCGCAGGACAGCCTGCCGGTGGGGTCGTTCGGGCTGACGGTCGAGGACGTGTTCTCGATCACCGGGCGCGGGACCGTGGTCACCGGGCAGGTGCGGACCGGGACCGTGTCGGTCGGCGACCAGGTCATGCTCAGCCGCGCCGGGCAGCCGCTGCTGCAGGTCGAGGTGACCGGGGTCGAGATGTTCCGCAAGATCGTGCAGACCGCGAAGGCCGGCGACAACGTCGGGCTGCTGCTCCGCGGGATCAAGCGGGACCAGGTGGCCAGGGGCGACGTACTCAGCAAGTAACGCGGGCAAGTAGTGTCGAGCGCATGAGTTGGCAGGAGCTCGGCGACCGCACCTGGGTCCGCCGGTACGACGAATGGGACCTGAACGTCGGCCTGATCGCCGGCGCGGACGGTGCGGTGGTGATCGACACCCGCGCCACCGCCGAGGAGGCCGAGCAGCTCCGCGAGCACATCCGCGAACTCACCGACCTCCCGGTGAAGTGGGTCGTGAACACCCACGCCCACTTCGACCACGTGAACGGCAACGGCGTCTTCGAGGGCGCCGAGGTCTTCCTGCACGAGAACGCCGCCGCCGAGCAGAACCTCGCCGGTACGACGTTCGCCGCCGCGAAGGTGATCGACCTCGGCGACCGCCGCGTCGAACTGCTGTGGGTCGGCAACGGGCACACGTCCGGCGACACCGTGGTCGCCGTACCGGACGTCGAGGTGTTCTTCGTCGGCGACCTGCTCGAGGAGTCGGCGCCGCCGTCGTACGGCGAGGACTCGTTCCCGCTGGAGTGGCCGGACACGATCCAGGCCGTGGTCGGGATGATGCCGCCGAACGTGCGGATCGTCCCGGGGCACGGCGCGGTCGTCGACCTGGAGTTCGCGCACGACCAGGCGATCGAGCTGGGCAAGGTGGCGAACCTGATCTCGTCGCTGCACCACGCCGGCACCTCGCTGGAGGACGCCCTCAAGAGCACCGAGGACTGGCCCTGGCCGGTCGGCGAGCTCCAGGACGCGATCCGCCGCGGGTACGCCGTACTCGGCACCCCGCAACGCCCGAGCCTCCCGTTGCTCGGCCCCGGATAACCCCTTTCCGTTGACATCGGACGGCCGGTCGCGCAACTTGTTCGGAACGGACTTCGCCCGACCGGATGGGGTGGTACCGCATGGCGACTATCCAACAGACAGTGCACCCGGACGGACGGGTCGAACTGACCGATCCGGTGGCGCTGGCCGGCAGCCGGTACGCGAACGCGGAGCTGGCGCCGACGCGGTTGCCCGAGCGGACCTGGACGACGTACAACTACGCGGCGCTGTGGATGGGGATGGCGCACAACATCCCCAGCTACCTGCTCGCGTCCGGGCTGGTCGCGCTCGGGATGAACTGGCTGCAGGCGTTCCTCACGATCACCCTCGGGAACCTGATCGTCCTGGTCCCGCTGCTGCTGAACAGCCACGCCGGCACCAAGTACGGCATCCCGTTCCCGGTCTTCGCGCGGGCGTTCTACGGCGTCCGCGGCGCGAACTTCCCGGCGTTGCTGCGGGCCTTCATCGCCTGCGGCTGGTTCGGGATCCAGACCTGGATCGGCGGCCAGGCGATCTTCGTGATCGTCGGCGAGCTGTTCGGCAAGGGCTGGACCGGCGCGTCCGCGGTCGGCGGCCACCCGTGGACGATGTGGCTGAGCTTCCTGTTCTTCTGGGCCCTGCAGATGGTGCTGATCTTCCGCGGTATCGAGGGCCTGCGCCGGTTCGAGAACTGGGCGGCGCCGCTGGTCACGATCGCGTTCGTCGCGCTGATGGTGGCGATCCTGGTGAAGGCCGGCGGCCTCGGCCCGATCCTGTCGCAGCCGTCCAAGCTCGGCTGGGGAGCTGACTTCTGGACGATCTTCGCGCCGTCGCTGATGGGCATGATCGCCTTCTGGGCCACGCTGTCGCTGAACATGCCGGACTTCACCCGGTTCGGGAAGGGCCAGCGGGCGCAGGTGTGGGGCCAGGTGATCGGGCTGCCGACCACGATGTCGTTCATCGCGCTGGTCTCGATCATCACCACCTCCGGCACCGTGGTGCTGTACGGCTCCGCGATCTGGGACCCGGTCGAGCTCACCCGCCGGTTCGAGAACCCGGTGGTCGTCACGATCGGCCTGATCATGGCGATCCTCGCGACGATGTCCTGCAACGTCGCGGCGAACGTCGTGAGTCCGTCGTACGACTTCGCGAACGCGTTGCCCCGCTGGCTGAACTTCCGGTCCGCGGGCCTGGTCACCGGCGTGATCGGGATCGTCATCCAGCCGTGGCGGCTGATCTCGGACCCGTCGATCTACATCTTCGTGTGGCTGTCGTTCTACGGCGGGCTGCTCGCGTCGGTGGCCGGCGTACTGATCGCCGGGTACTGGCTGATCGACCGCACGCACCTGCAACTCGCGGACCTCTACACACCGAACGGCCGCTACTGGTACTCGGCCGGCTGGAACTGGCGCGGCGTGGTCGCGACCCTGTTCGGCTCCGTGCTCGCGGTCGGCGGCGCCTACTCGAACCCGGGCGCGGGCCCGTTCCCGCAACACGGCCTGATCCCGTTCCTCAAGCCGCTGTACGACTACTCGTGGGCGGTCGGCCTGGCCGCCGGATTCCTGGCGTACTTCGTCCTCACCCTGACCGCACCAACCCGCCAGTCGACAGCCACACATGCGGCTCCGACTTATTAGCATGTGCGAGTGGCTGACAGGTATGGGAACGACGTACTCGCGGGTGACTGGCGCAAGCCCAAGAACGGGCGGACCGTCGAGGTCGAGATCGAGAAGGGCATGGTCGTCGAGGAGCCCAGCTCCGGGTTCGTCGGGGCGATCGTGCGCTGGGAGCACGGCGTCGTCGATCTCGAGGACCGGCACGGGAAGATCCGCACCTACCCGCTCGGGCCGGGGTTCTGGCTGGACGGCAAGCCGGTCAGCCTGAAGCCGCCGAAGAAGGCGGGCCCGGCGAAGAAGACCAGGACCGCGTCCGGTTCGGTCGCGGTCGACAACGTCCGGGCCAAGGTCGCGCGGGCCAGCCGGATCTACGTCGAGGGCCGGCACGACGCCGAGCTGGTCGAGAAGGTCTGGGGCGACGACCTGCGGATCGAGGGCGTCGTGGTCGAGTACCTCGAGGGCGTCGACGACCTGGTCGAGATCGTCAACCGGTTCCAGCCCGGTCCCGGCCGGCGGCTCGGCGTCCTCGTCGACCACCTGGTCGAGGGCTCGAAGGAGTCGAAGATCGCGGCCCAGGTCAGCAACCGCTACGTACTCGTCGTCGGGCACCCGTTCATCGACATCTGGGAGGCGGTCAAGCCGTCGTCGGTCGGGATCAAGGCCTGGCCGCGGATCCCGCACGGGCAGGACTGGAAGAAGGGCGTGCTGCAGTCGTTCGGCTGGCCGGCCACCGACCAGGCCGACGTCGCCGCGGCCTGGAAACACATCCTGTCCAAGGTGAACAGCTTCGCCGACCTCGACCCGGCACTGCTCGGCCGGGTCGAAGAGCTCATCGACTTCGTGACTCTGGACTGATCTCCGGCATCCGTTCCTCCAGCCACGCGCGGATCCGGCGGCGGGTACGGCGGACGTACCAGGTGATCGCGCCGAGGACGGCGCTGAGGGCGAGGATCGCACCGGCCAGGACGGCGGCGATCAGCCGGACCGGGCCGACCACACCGGCCAGCACCAGCAGCCCGATCCCCACCGCGGCTGTTGCCAGCGGCAACCACGGCTCGAAGACCGGCGGCCGTTGCGCGGGCGTCAGCTTGGCGCCGCGCACGGTCCGCTCCCACACCGCCTGCCGGGCCGGCTCGGTGAACCAGCGCACGGTCCGCAGCAGCCACGAGCCGGGCTGGTTCTTCCGCCCGGCGGTCGCCTTCACCCAGTCGCCGACCCGCGGCCCGAGTCCGCCGGACACGTCGACCATCCGGTCCGCGAGGCCCTTCGTGATCGCGCGGCCCTCGGGCGACGCGTTCAGCTCGTCCCGCATCGTCAGCAACGCACTCATCCCGGCGTCGACCGGGAAGTCCCTGGCCAGCCGCTCGATCCGCTCGGCGACCTTGTCCAGCTGCCAGCCCTCGGCCTGCAGCACCTGGTGCTGCGTCTCGCGGATCCAGTCCGCGTCCGCGCCGAGCATCGCGCCGAGGTGCGCGACGCAGTGCAGCCGGCCCATCAGCCAGTCCCACCGCCGCCAGTCGGCGGCACCGAACGCACCGAAGTGCCCGACCTGGCTGCCGTACAGGATCCGGTCGTTCAGCTCGTTCGCGATCGCCCCCTCCTGCAGGTCGTCGAGCACCGCGAGCGGGATGTCCGGCCCGAGCCGGAGGAACTGGAACGGCGCACTGCGCTGCTCCGGAGTCCGCGCCGACGTACACCGGGACACGATCTCGACGTCGAGCGCGATGTCCACCAACTCCTGGCCGACGCTCTCGACCAGGGCAGCGAACGCGTCGCCGAGGGTGCGCTGGATCTGCAACTGCTCGAAGATGTCGTTCAGCCCGACCGCGACCGCCTCGGCACCGCCGGCCGGCCGCAGGTCGAGCTGCGCGGCCGCCAGCTGTACGTCGAGTGCGTCGCGGACGGCCTGCACCTTCAGCAGACAGTCGCTGGCCGCGGTCAGCCGCTTCTCCAGGCCGGTCCGTTCCGCCCGCTCCGACCCGCTGATCCGCGTCCGCAACGAACGCAGGATCAACCTGACGATGCGTTCGGCCGCACCGGTCCCCCACAGCCACGCCGGCTTCCCGTCCGCGTCCTGGTGCAGCGCGGTCGTCGAGCCGTCCGGCCCGGGCACCCACGGGTGTTCGGTGCGCAGTACCTCGTCGATCTCGGACTCCGACAGCGCGGTCGCGGCGTCCAGTACGGTCGACTGGTCGTGGCTCGCGATCGTGACGGCCTCCCACACCCCGCCGGCCGCGCGGCCCCGCGAGTACGCCGGTTGCAGGGCCGTGGCCGCCGCCCGCAGCCGGGCCCGTTCGTCCGGTTGCTCCAGGCAACGGTCGAAGAGCCGCTGGGTGTCGGACCAGGACGCGTCCGCGTCCAGCAGCAGGCGTTCGAGCTGCTCGACGTCCGACCGGAAGTCCACCTCGCGCGGGAACTGCACCGCGGACAGCGCCGACACCCGCCAGCTCGGCTCCTTCGCCGCCGGCAGCGCCGTCGCCGCGTGCCCGATCCCCGCGGACGGTACGACGTACAGCACGTACCGGGTCGCCTTGCCGGTGACCGGACGCCGGGCGACGACGTCGAGCAGCGGACCGAACGGCGCGTTGTCGAGGACGCCGCCGTCGATCAGCCAGGCACCCGCCTCGGCCGGGCCGGGCCGCATCCGCGGCGGCTGCGCACCCAGCTCGGGCGTCTCCAGCACCGGGCCGAACGCGGCCGGGAACGACGCGGACGCCCGCGCCGCACGGGCCAGCAGTTCGGTGTCCTTCAGGCCGTTCTCGTCCGCGGAGACGAACTTTCGCTTCGCCCCGTCGTACGTCGGCGCGTCCTCGCTGGTGAAGCAGTACAGGTACCGATGATCCGGTACGACGAACTCCTGGCCGGCCGCGTCCTTCGCCGCGAACTGCTGCACGCCCAGGCCGGACGCGGTCACGAACAACGTCACCGGCTCCTCGGCCGCGCGCTCGCCCGCGTCGGCGACGTCCTTGAGCAGCCCCTCGACCTGCCGGAGGAAGTACTTGCCGTCCAGCACCGACGGCGACTTCACCCCCGCGGACGGCACCAGCTTGCCGACGTCGAGCGACCCGAGCCCGACCCACTTCTGCCGCAACCACGGCCCGTTCTCGCTGTCCGGGTCGAGGGTCGACCCGTTCGCGATCGCGGTCGCCAGCAGGGATCCGTTCAGCCCGCCGGCGCTCGTCCCGGCGATCACGTCCACGACGATCCGCCGCTGCTCGTCCCCGCGCCGGCACAACTCCCGCCACCGGTCCGCGATCACCGCGTCGTACCGCTGCGGCCCGGGCACGGCCGACCCGCCGGACGCCCGGCGGATCAGGTCCAGCTCATGCGTCACGCCCCCCATCCAGACCGCCAGGCTGACGCCCCCGTTCAGTACCAGGGCAATCCGGATCTCGTGGTCAGTCATCCGCCGCGCACCCTCCGGTCCTCACGCTGCCGAAGGTCTACCGTACCGATTGACGCGGTCAGGTGTGGAGGTGGTCGACGAAGGTGCGGGTGATCCGGGCCGGGTGCGTGATCGCGGTGCCGACGACGACGGCGTACGCGCCGGCGGTCAGGCAGGCCTGGGCGTCCTGCGGGTTGCGGATCCGGCCCTCGGCGATCACCGGAACGTTGACCCGGCCAACGAATTCGGCGAGCAGCTCGAGGTCCGGGCCGCGGCTGACCGGGCGGGCGCCGGTGTAGCCGGCGAGTGTGGTGCCGACGCAGTCAGCGCCGGCGTCGATGCTGTACAACGCGTCGTCGAGGCTCCCGCAGTCCGCCATCACCAGAGCGCCGCGGTCGTGGACGGCGGCGATGCTCGCGGCCAGCGGTTGCCCGTCGGGGCGCTCGCGGGCGGTGCCGTCGAGCGCGACGACGTCCGCTCCGGCGGTCACGCAGTCGACCGCGTCCGCGACCGTCGGCGTGATGAAGACGCCGTCGGAGCCGCGCTTCACCAGACCGATGAGGCAGACGTCGACCAGCGGCCGGATCGCCTTCAGGTCCTCGATGCCCTGCGCCCGGACGCCGTACGCACCACCCTGCACGACCGCCTGCGCGACGGCCGCCATGATGACCGGCGACCGCATCGGCTCGCCCGGGTACGCCTGGCAGGACACCACCAGCCGCCCCTTGATCGAGGCGAGTGCCCCCGTACGCGCGCTCATGCCGCCGTCCTCCTCATCACGTAGTGGGCTGCTCCGCGCAGCGCCGTCTCCGCACCACCGGCCGACACCTCGAGCCGGGTCTCGGCGACCGCCGGGATCAGGCCGTCCCGGTACGCCGTCCGCAGTGCCGGCTCCCACACCTCGCCCGCGCGGGCGACACTGCCCGCGACGACGACGAGTTGCGGATCGATCGCGTTCACCAGACCGGCTGCCGCCGCACCCAGCGCCGTACCCCCGGTGTGCAGTGCCGCCCGGGCGAGTTCGTCCGTACGACGGGCCAGGTCGCGCGTGGTCGCCACCGCGGGATCGCCGCCGTGCGCGTGGTACCAGGCGAGGATCCCGTAACCGCTGGCCACCGCTTCGAGGTGGCCGATCCGCCCGCAGGGACAGGGCATTCCGGCGGCCTCGGCGGCGACCACGTGGCCGAAATGCCCACCGGCGTGATGCGCGCCGAGGACCGGCTCGCCGTTCAGGATCAGGCTTCCACCGATCCCGGTCCCGGCGACCAGCGCCAGCAGGTTCGGCACGCCGTACTCGATCGACAGCCCGACGCCGAACGCGTTCCCGTCACCGATCACCCACACCGGCAGCCCGAGCCGCTGGGACACGAGCGGGCCGAGCGGCGTACCACCCCACCTACCGATGCTGCTGGTCGCGGTCAGCACCTTCCCGGCGGCAACATCAACGACTCCCGCCGCCGAGATTCCCACCGCACGATCCCCCGGCTCGCGCAACTCCTCCAACAACCCCACAACCACATCCACCACCCGCCCCGCCCCCGCAGAAGGAGCGGACGGAGGCGGCGTCTCCGGTGCCCCTGCTCCTGTGGGAGTTGGTGACTGCAGGATCTTTGTGACGAGCGCGCCCGTGGTGTCGGTCCGGGCGGCGGCGATCTTCGTCCCGCCGATGTCGGCGACCAGGATCCCAGCTGTCACTGTGCCGCCCGGGAGATCACGAGGTCGTAGTCGTAGCGGTCGCCGCGATAGATCGTCTCCGCGATCTCCACCGGTACGCCGGCCTCGGTGTAGCTGACCCGAGTGACCTGGAGCGCGGCGGCGCCGACCGCCTGGTCGAGGTGGTACGCCTGGTCGCGGTCGAGGTTCACCGCGTGGATCGACTGCGCGGCCCGCTCCACGGTGATCCCCGCCGCGCTCATCTGCGCGTACAGCGAGGCAGTCGGGTCGAACGCGGACCAGTCCGTCCCCATCGCCGGCAGGTGCACCGACTCCAGCGCCATCGGCGTACCGTCGGCCAGCCGCAGCCGTTCCAGGACGAGTACGTCGGCACCGGGCTCGATCCGCAGCCGCCGGGCGACGTCCTCTGTCGCCGGCTGCACCGCCGTACGAAGAACCGTCGTCGACGGCGTGAGACCGCGCTGCTGCATGTCCTCGGTGAAGCTGGTCAACCGCAGCGTCTTGGTGACCACGTCCGGATCGGCGACGAACGTACCGGACCCGTGCACCTGGTAGACCAGCCCGCGCCGTACCAGCTGCTCGATCGCCCGCCGGACGGTCATCCGGCTGACATCCAGCTGCTGCATCAGGTCGCGCTCCGACGGGAGATGGTCGTGCGGCTGCAGCTCCCCCGCCCGCCGTGCGATCTCGTCCGCGACCTGCTCGTACTTCAGGCGCTCTTGTGCTGTCCCCTTTGTTGGCATGGTCACCCCTTCACCGCGCCGGCCGCGAGGCCGCTGACCAGGTACCGCTGGGCGAAGACGGCGAACAGCACCGGCGGCAGGGTTGAGAGGATAGCCGTCGCCGAGATGTCGCCCCAGCGGATGCCGGTGCTGGTCACGAAGTTCGCGGCACCGAGGGTGATCGGGGTCGCGTTCGACGAGGACAGCACCAGCGCGAACAGGTAGTCGTTCCAGGAGAAGATGAACACCAGCACCGCGACCGCGACCAGCGACGGCGCCAGGATCGGCATCAGCACCGAGTACAGGATCCGGTAGGTGTTCGCGCCGTCCACCTTGGCGGCCTCCTCGACCTCGACCGGTACGTCGCGGAAGCCCGCCGACAGCAGGATGATCGCCAGCGGCAGGTTCAGGAAGGTGTTCGCGAGGATCAGCCCGGGCACGGTGTCGAGCAGGCCGAGGTTCGACATCAGCAGGAAGTACGGAACCGCGAAGAAGATCGCCGGCAGCAGCCGCAGTCCGCTGGACGCGTTCATGATGAAGCGGCCGCCGAACCCGAGCCGGATCGCCGAGTACGTGCTCGGGATCGCGATCGCCAGCACCAGCACGACCGCGCCGAGCGCGATCAGCGCCGAGTTCAGGAAGAACCGCGGGAAGTCGTACCCGGCGGCGCCGAGCGCGTTCGCGTAGTGCGCGCCGGTCGGCGTACCGACCGCGGTGGCACCACGTGAGATGTCGCCGTCGGACCGGAAGCTGACGAACAGCGCGTTGAACCACGGCACGTTGACGACGATCGCGATCAGGCCGACGGCGATCGTCGTACCCCACAACCGCCGCTTCCGGCCGGTCATCGGGCGTCCCCGTTCGGGTTCGCGATCCGCTTCACGAACAGCGGGACGAACGGCAGCAGGACCACCATCACGATCGCCGACGCGGCCGCCGCCAGCCCGAACCGACCGGACTCGAACGCGGTCTTGTAGATGTAGATGCTCATCGTGGTGGTCTTCGTCCCCGGCCCCCCGGCGGTCAGTACGTAGATCACGTCGAAGGTCCGGAGCGCGTCGATCAGCCGCAGGAAGATCGCCGCGAAGATGATCGGCTTCATGATCGGCACCACGATCGACCGGATCGTCCGCAGCCGCCCGGCCCCGTCGACCTGGGCGGCCTCCAGCACGTCGGTCGGGAACGACTGCAGGCCGGCGTACATCACCAGGAACGCGAACGGCGTCCACTGCAGGATGTCGAGCAGTACGAGCAGCGGGACCACCGTGTTCGGCGCGAACAGCGAGACGTCCAGGCCGACACCGCGCAGGGCCGCCGGGACCAGCCCGATGTCGCCGTTCAGCAGCAGCCGGAACATCACGCCGAGCAGCGCCGGCGCGACCATGATCGGGACCAGCAGCATCGTGAAGAAGACCTTCTTGCCGGGGAACTCGCGGTTCACCAGCAGCGCCAGGCCGAAGCCGAGCACGGTCTCGATCGCGGTCACCGCCAGCGCGAACAGCGCGGTGAACCTCGCGGCCGACCAGAACCCGGGATCGGTCAGCACGGTGCGGAAGTTCTCCACACCGGTGAACGCGGTCTCCGGGTTCTGCAGCGAGAGGCCGTAGAAGCCGGTCTGGATGCCCTGGTAGACCGGGTACGCCACGAAGATCAGCGCGAACACGATCAGCGGCGAACCCAGCACCCACTTCGGGAGTCGTGACGTGGTCCGCATGCTCACCCGAGAAGCTTCTGCAGCGCGGTGTTCGCGGTCTGTACGGCGGTACCGGCGTCCTGCTGGCCGACCCACGCACCGCTCAGCGTCTCGGCGAGCTTGCTGTACGCCTCGAAGGTGTTCGGGAACACCGGCACCGAGTAGCCGTACTTGTCGATCGACTCCGCGATCTGCCCGAACGCCGGGTTGATCGCGGTGTTCGCCTTCAGCACCGCGGGCATCGCGGGGATGCCGCCGGCCTTCGCGTACGCCGTCATCGCGTCCGGCGTGGCGAGGTAGTCGAGGAACTTCTTCGCGGCGTCCTTGTTGCCGGAGTACTTGTTCAGCGCCACCGCGAGGGCGTGCACGTGGGTCTTCTGGCCCGGCACCGGGGCGATCGCGATCTTGCCCGCGACCAGCGGCGACTTGCTCTTGTCGTTGAGCTCGGCGAAGCCGGCCGACCACTGCAGCGCGAACGCCGTCGTACCGGCCTTCAACGCGGCCTGGGTCTCCGGGAACTCGGCCTGCGAGCTGTCCTTCGAGGTCCAGCCGTTCTTGTAGATCGTGCTGTAGACGCCGACCGCCTTCTTGGCCGCGTCGGTGTCGAGGTTGGCCTTACCGTCCTTGGTGGTCCAGGAGCCGCCCTCGCCCCAGAGCACGTCGTCCCAGATCATCGTGTTGTAGAGCAGGTTCTTGGCCTGCAGGATCGTGCCGTACTGCGTCGGCGACGCCGGGTTGGCGGTCTTGCTGAACCACGCCGACATCGCGACGTAGTCCTGCCAGTCCCACTCGGCGGCGGGCTTCGGGTCGCGCTTCTCCCCGATCGCCTTCGCGGCCACCGCCTGGTACGCCGGCCACTGGCTCTTCGTCGCCAGCAACGCGTCGACGAGGTCCTTGCGGTACAGCAGGAAGTGGTTCGAGACGTCCAGCGGCAGCGCGTACTGCTTGTCCTGGTACTTCAGCCCGTCGACCGCGACCGGGAAGTAGTTGCTCGCGTCCACCGACGTCAGCGGGTCGAGCGAGTTCGCGTACTGACCGACGTTGTAGCTCGCCACGAAGTAGATGTCCTGCTGGCTCGACTTCGCGGCCATCAGCGTGGCTTCCTTCGAGAAGGTGTCCTGGCGGGACAGCAGGGTCATCTCGACCTTGATCTTGTCCGTGGCGCCCTGCCCGGCGTTGTAGGCCTCGACGACCTTGCCCATGGCGTCGCCCTCGGGCCCGGGCCACAGCACCATCTTCACGGTCCCGCTGCCGCTGCCCGCGGCACCGGCACTGCCGCCGGTCTTGGACCCGGTACTCGGCGCACAACCCGCCAGCGCGATGCCGGTGGCGAGGGCGAGGGCCAGCCCGGCTGCCTTCACGTTCATCCTTGGACTCCCAACTGGTACGGACCAATGATGGGAGAATAGGCAAGGTATGCGCTCATGTCCAGCGAAAGCGTCAGCAAGTGGTCAGGTCCACTTGCCGGGGAAGGTCGATCAGGAGGCGGCGAGGACCAGAGTGGTCGTGGCCGCGGTGCCGTTCCGGGAGTAGCCGATCTCGATCTTGTCGCCGGCCTTGCGGGTCAGGGTGGCGACCACGAGCTGCTCGCTGTTGGTGGCGGGCCGGCCGTCGATCGTGGTGATCACGTCCCCGGCGCGCAGCCCCGCCGCGGCGCCCGGGCCTTCGGCCGCCAGGACGAACAATCCCTGCTGGTGCTGGGACTGCGGCAGCGTCTGGACCTGCAGCCCGGTCATCGGATGCCCCGGGCGCCCGGTGCTGATCAGCTGGCCGGCGACCTCTTTCGCGATGTCGATCGGGATCGCGAAACCCAGCCCGACGCTGCCGCCGCCGGACACCCCGCTCGCGTTCGGCACGGTGGCGATCGCCGCGTTCACCCCGACCAGGTGGCCGGCGCAGTCGACGAGCGCCCCGCCGCTGTTGCCCGGGTTGATCGACGCGTCGGTCTGGATCGCGCCGATCAGGTGATGGGTGACGCCTTCGCCCGGCACTGGTACGTACCTGTCGAGCGCACTGACGATGCCGGTGGTGACCGTGCTGCTCAGCCCCAGCGGGGCGCCGAGCGCGACCACCGGCTGTCCCACCTGCAGCGCCGCGGACGACCCGAGCGCGATCACCGGGAAGCCCTTCGCGCCGTCGGCGGCCTTCAGGACGGCGAGGTCCGTGCTCGGGTCCCGCCCGACGATCGTCGCCGCGGACGTGTGCCCGTCGCTGTACCGGATCGTCACCGCCCCGCCCGCACCGGCCGCGACCGAGATGACGTGGTCGTTGGTGAGGATGTAGCCGCCGTCCCGGAACACCTGCCCGGACCCGGTACCGCTCTGGTTGCCGCGTTGCGCGGCGATCGTCACGACGGACGGCAGTACGTCGTGCGCGATCGGGATCGCGGCGCACATCGCCGTACTACTGTCCGCGGCGGCAGCAGGTGTGGTCCGGTCGCCGCGCGTCGCGAGGAAGACGATCGCGGTGATCAGCGCGCCCACGACCAGCCCGACGGCCACCGCCACCAGCAGTGGCGGCGTCGGGCGCCAGGGCGACGAACCGCTGTCAGCCTGGACCAATTGGGCTCCCCTCCTCATGGTCCGCCTTTCGACGCTACCACCGGGGAGAGCAACGGTCACGCGCTGTCGCGGATCACCAGCTCGGTGCTGTAGATCTCCGGCTCGGTGTGCTCGGCGCCGGCGATCTTCGCGAGCAGGATCTCGGCCAGCCGGGCGCCGAGCTGCTCCACCGGCTGCCGGACCGTGGTGAGTTTGGGCGTGGTCGTGGTGGCCAGTACGGAGTCGTCGAAGCCGACCACGGCGACGTCGGCCGGGACCCGGCGGCCGCTCTGCGACAGCACCCGGAGCGCGGCGGTCGCCATCAGGTCGGAGGCCACGAACAGCCCGTCCAGGTCGGGGTGGTCGTCCAGCAGCCGCAGCGTCGCCTGTTCGCCGCCGTCCGCGGTGAAGTCGCCGTACCCGATCATCGCGGGCAGTCCGGCCTCCTTCATCACTTCCCGGTAACCGGTCAGCCGGTCGATGCCCGCGGTCATGTCGAGCGGCCCGGCGACCGTCGCGACCTTCCGGCGCCCGATCGACAGCAGATGCTGTACGCCGGTCCGTGCGCCCGCCACATTGTCCACGTCCACACTCGCGACCGGTACGTCGACGCCGAGCGGCCGCGCGCTGAACACGATCGGCAACGGCAGCTGGGCCAGTTCCTGCAGCACGTTGTCGCGGCCGTGGTGGCTGATGATGATCGCGCCGTCGACGTGCCCGCCGCGCAGGTACCGCAGCAGGCGCTGGTCATCGGCTCCGGTCGGTTCTGCAGCCGGCTCGATCAGCAGCACCAGCTGGGACGGCGTCGGCGCCAGCATCCGGCTGACCCCGCTCAGCATGCCGGCGAAGAACGGATCCGAGAACACCCGGCTGTCCGGCTCCGGCACGACGATCGCGATCGAGTCCGTACGCCGGGTCACCAGCGCGCGGGCCGCCCGGTTCGGGACGTAGCCGAGCTGGCGGATCGCCTGCTCGACCGCGGCCACCGTGTCCGGCAGCACCTTCGGCGACCCGTTCACGACCCGCGAGACGGTCGCCCGGGACACCCCGGCGAGCGCCGCGACCTCTTCCAGTGTCGGAGAACCGGACTCGTTCATGGCCCTCCTCGGTACGTGATCGGCCTGCGTTCACACCGTAGTACCTCGCCGGTCGATCACGCGTCGGCCGTTGGCCACCGGAGCGGGGTGTGTCGGCAGAAAACTTCAGTCGCCCTCTCGGCTGCCCGCTCAGCTGCCGACCCGGACGTTCGCCGCCCGGTCCGCCGCGGCCAGGGCCTGCCGCCAGGCGGCGTCCGGTGCCTGCTTGCCGGCGTCGACCCGGGCCAGTGCGGCGGTGAAGATCTGGTTGATCTCGCCGTCCCGCGGGCCCTTGTGCTGCTTGAGGAACACGCTGCGCGCGCGGTCGACGAAGATCTGTCCGACCGGCGCGTTGTTGAAGTACGCGTTCACCTGCGACTTCACCTGCGGGTCGTCGTACGCGTCGACCGTGGACGGGAACGAGCCGATCTTCTTGAACACCTGCACCTGCTGCTCCGGCGCGGTCAGCCAGGCGGCGAGCTTGGCGGCCTCCTCCGGATGCGGCGACTGCACCGGGACGGTCAGGTACGACCCGCCCCAGTTGCCGCCGCCGCCCGGGAACACGTCGGCGACGTCCCACTTGCCCTTGCCGAAGCTCCCCGCGTTGTCCTGGATCACACCGAGCAGCCAGCCCGGGCAGGCCATCGTCGCGAACTTGTCGGTGCGGAACGCCGAGTTCCACGCATCGCTCCAGGCCGGCAGCCCTGCCGACAGCCCGTCCTTGCTGCCCGCGACGACCTGGTCCCAGGTGCGTTTCAGCAGCGGGTTCTCGTCGCCGAGGAAGCGGTCCTGGTTCGAGTAGTACGCCTGGATCAGCTGGTTGCGCATCGCCTCCCAGGTCAGGACGGCCGAGTCGTACCAGGCCGACCCCGGCATGCGCTGCTTGAACGTCCGGCCGACCGCGAAGTACGACGGCCAGTCCTGGAACAGCTTGGCCACCTTGGCCCGGTCCGTCGGCAGCCCCGCCTTCGCGAACAGGTCGCGGCGGTAGCAGATCGCCTCCGGACCGATGTCCGTGCCGTACCCGATGATCTTCCCGTCGGTGGTGGTCGCACCGTCGAGTTTCCAGCCCAGCCAGCGGTCCTTCAGGTCGTCCGCGCCGTACTTGCGCAGGTCGATGAACTGGTCGGCCTTGGCCAGGTACTTGTAGATCCAGCTGACCTCCATCGCCTCGATGTCGGCCAGCCCGGCACCGCGGGCCAGGTTCGCGTCCAGGTTCTTGACGTGGTCGTCGACGGTCTTCGCGCGCTGCTCGACGATCGTGATGTTCGGGTGCTGGGCCTCGTACTCGGCGTACAGGTCGGCGTAGCCGAACTCGTTGAACGTCGCGACGGTGAGCTCGATCTTCGGGCCGTCGGCGGCGTCGGGCGCACCGGATCCGCCGGCACAGGCGGTGGCGAGCAGCAGGACGGCACCGGCGAGCAGGCCGGCCACGGGGCGACAGCGGGCACTCGGCCGCATGGGGTTTGCTCCCTGGAACTGGACGGGGTTTGAGAGCGCTCTCGGATCACGAAAGTGAGCTGAGTCTCAAACCTCGGCACCAGATATGTCAAGTGCCGTTTCGTCACCGTCCGTCAACACTGAGTGATCAGCGGGCGCGAGGCGGTGCCACTGAGTCACGGACCACGACCACGGTGCCGAGCGTGGTCGCCTGCTGCTGGTGCGCGAACGGGTCCGCGCTGGGCTGCTGGCCGGCGATGCCCGCGCGGACGGCGGCCCGGCCGAGCTCTTCGAGCGGGACCCGGACGGTGGTGAGCGCGGGTTGCAGCTCGACCGCGACCGGTACGTCGTCGTACCCGACCACCGAGATGTCTCCCGGGATGCTCAGCCCGCGTTCGCGGAGCGCGGCGTACACGCCGGCCGCGACGATGTCGTTGGCCGCGAAGACCGCGGTGAAGTCGAGACCGTCGTCGAGGGCGCGGAGCGTCTGGTCGTGGCCCCACTGGCGGCCGAACGCGCCGGTCCGGACCAGTGCGGGATCGTGCTCGAGCCTGCGGGCGGCGTACGCCTGCCGGAAACCGCGGACTCGGGCCGTCGTCGTGGACAGCGTCGTCGGTCCGCCGAGGTACAGGATCCTGGTGTGCCCGGCGCTCAGCAGGTGGTCGGTGATCGCGGCCGCGCCACCGGCGTTGTCGTAGTCCACGGCGTACGCCGGTACGCCGGCCTTCAGGCCGGGCCGCCCGCAGAGCACCAGGCTCGAACCGCTCTTCGCCAGCTGCTCCGCGCGCTGTCCGATGGTGGCGAAGTACTCCTGGTCCTCGACCGCGCCGCCGACCAGGATCACCGCGTCCGCGCGCTGCTCGAGCAGCAGGTCGACGAACCGGAGCTCGGCGGAGTCGCCGCCCTGGGTCGAGCAGACCAGGCAGAGCCGGCCGGACGACAGCGCCTCGGACTGCACGCCGCGGGCGATGTATGCGAAGAACGGGTCGACGATCTCGCTGACCACGATCCCGACCACCCGGGTGGTGGACCCGGCCAGTGCCCTGGCGTGCGCGTTCGCGACGTACCCGAGCTCGCGCATCGCCCGCTCCACCGCGGTCCGGGTCCCGGCCGCGACCGGATAGTTGCCGTTGACAACACGGGAGACGGTCGCGGTGGACACCCCGGCCCGGGCGGCCACGTCCCGGATGGTCCGGGCCGCCTCGGGATCACGCCGGCGCGCCCGCGCCCGCGGCGGTTCCGCCGCCATCGTCCACCTCCTCGCCCAGCTGTACGCCGGTCCGCGTACCGTCCGCGAACCGCACGGTCACCTGGGTCCCGTGCACCGTCACGCCGATGCTCTCACCCAGCTGCCGCGCCCACACCGTGTCGCCGGACAGTACCACCGCCGCGACCAGCACCCGGGGACCTTTCCCGTCGTACTCCGCCTCCAGGTACGGCGTCGCCGAGTGCGGCCCGAACGCGTTCGAATCCAGCCCCCGTCGTACGCCGGCTCGCTGGTAGCCGTGCAGTCCGACGATGGCCGAACTCAACCGGTCCACGCGGGTCGCCTGCGCCCAGAGCTCGCCGGTGCGCTCGTCGGGCCGCTCGACCCCGGCCACCGCATAACCCCCATGCCGTACGACCCCCGCGGGCCCGTCCACCAACGCACACCGCACCTCGATCCGCCCCTGCACAACGGACATCACCTCGATACGCGCCTCCCCCGCCTCCCACCACGACGCCGCACTACTGCCGTCGACAGCCCGCCGCCGGATGAGCGTTCGTGGACCTTGGGCGCCGACGACAATCTGATTGTCAACAATCTCCTCGGTCAGCTCCGGCGCGGTGCGGCTCGAATAGGCGAGCCGGTTGTAGTGCGGATCGCCCTCGCCGCCGTGGTCGCTGCCGTGGTTGAGGAGGCGGACGATCCCGTCGTGCTTGGTCGCCTGGATCAGGAAGCCGGGCGCCGGCATCGCCCGCACCTGGTCACGGACGTCGAGCGGGACCGCCTCCTCCCGCGCCGTCCACACCTCGTGCTCAGGCGGAAGCAGCAACCCGAGGAAACCCTTCGAGGCCCAGTACGGCGAGGCAGGTCCGGAGTACGGCTGCGTCACCGGAAGGAAATGGTGATGCCAGCCGAGCGTCAGCAGCCCCCGCTCGTCGGGTACGCCGTGATCGACGAAGTGCCGCAGCGTCCCCGAACACAGCCGCCTCGTCTGCCCTGGCGTCAGCGGTGTCGCGTCGAGCAGCGCCCCCATCCAGTACGGTGCCGCAGTACCCATCCGGTAGCAGAGCGACCGCCCGAAATGCACGGGCGCACCGTCCGACCCGGTCAGGTGTACGGCGTCCTCGATGAAGCGGTGCAGCCGCTCGCGATACACCGCGAGCCGGCCGTCCGCCGACGGACCGGCCATCCGCGTCCACAGGCCTGGGTAGAGATGCATCGCCCACCCGATGTAATGGTCGAAGTTCTGCCCGGGCCCGTCGGAGTACCAGCCGTCGCCGACGTACCAGTCCTCGATCCGCTCCAGGCCCGCGTCGATGTCGTCCTGCGCGTACGACGCGCCGACCGACGCGAGGAACTGCTCGCCGACGACCTGGAACAACCGCCAGTTGTTGTCCCACGTCCGCGACCCGACGAACCCGCTCAGCCAGTCGACGACAACCTGCTGCTCCCGCCCGTCCAGCCGGTCCCACAGCCAGGCCCGCGACTCGTGCAACCCGACCGCGATCGCCGCCGCCTCCACCATCTGCTGCGAACACGGCGTCAACCGCGGCCACTCCCCGGCCGCCCCCGCGACGAGCCCGCGCGCGTACCGCTCCACCAACCGCTCGTCGCCCGGCCCCGCCGCGATCCGGAACGCCGCCAGCAGGAACGACCGCGCGAACCCCTCCAACCCGTCGCAGTCCGCCCCCGACCAACTCCCCCGCCCCGGCAACCGAACCTGCGCCCCACTCGCCGAGAACCAAGGCACCAACGAATCCAGCAGATGATCCGCCACCGCCAGCCACGTCTCCCGCGTGTACCCCGTCCGCGAAGACAACACCCGATCCGGCGCCGGCAACGCCAACCCACGGCCACGCGTCACAGCGCCCACCCCGCCCGCGCGCGGCCGCTCCGCCTGCCCGGCTGCCGACACGGACGGACATCCCTCGGCGTGGACGGTTCTCCGCTGCTGTCAAGGGGGGAGAACCGGCATCGCGCACGGATATCCCCTCGGGTCGCCGGGCGCCGGGCGGGAGCCGGGGTGGTGGGGGCGGGGGTCATGCGATCCGGCTCAGGTCGTCGCGGGTGATGCCGTGGGCGAGTGGGTGGCCGGCCGCGAGGCGTTCGAGTTCGGCGACCGCGGCGTCACCCAGGCGCGTCGATTCGTTGCCCATGGCACCGGCCAGGTGCGGGGTGACGAAGACGTTCGGCAACCGCAGCATCGGTGAGTCCGGCGGCAGGGGTTCGGGGTCGGTCACGTCGAGGATCGCGTCCAGACGCCCGGCGACGCACTCGCGCTCCAGCGCCGCGTGATCCACCACCGGCCCCCGCGCCGTGTTGATCAGCACCCCGCCGTCCGGCATCGCCGCCAGCAGCTCCCCCGTCACCAGCCCGCGCGTCTCAGGCAGCAACGGCGCATGCACGGTGACGATGTCGCTCGCCGCGAACAGCTCCGGCAGCTCGCACCACCGCGCTCCGAGCGCCGCCGCCTCCGCCCGGCTCAGGTACGGATCACTCACCAGTACGTCGACATCGAGGTACCGGAGCCGCTCGATCACCTGCCGGCCGATCCGCGACGCGCCGAGCACGCCGACCGTCGTACCGAGGGTGCCGAGGATCGGTGCCCCGGGCAACGGCCGCTTGGTACCCGACGTCCGGAACCAGTCCCGTTGCCGGAACGCCCGCTTCGCGGCCAGCACGATCGCCGCCACCGTGAACTCCGCCACCGGGATCGCGTTCGCCGCGGCCGCCGACGAGACCTCGACCCCGCGCTCGAACACGACCGGATCCACGAACGTCTTGACCGTCCCGGCGGCGTGCACGACCGCCCGCAGCTTCGGCGCCGCGTCCAGCACCTCGGCCGTGATCCGCGGACAACCCCACCCGGTCAGCAGCACGTCCGCCTCCGCCAACTCACCCGCCACCGAAGCAAACGACCCCTGCAACCGCGGAACGCTCCCCAGCACCCCGCCCGACTGCGCGCCCCCCGACCGCACCCCGCCCGGCAGCACGCCGTTCGGTTGGGCGGCGGCTGGGTGCATGCCGAGCAGGTCTGCGACGGACTCCAGCCGGTGGCGAGCGGCTGGGGTGAACACCTCCGACCAGGTCTCGGCGGGCATCGCGACGAGCGTACGCAACCGCGGCCGGTGGACCGGGTCGGTTTCAGGTTTCGGCACGGATCACTCCTAGTAAACGGTTACTGGAAACCGTAAGCAGTGAACCGAAGCCCGTCAAGGGAACTTCCCACAAGTGCTTGACAGCAAGGCAGTACAGGTTTCATGGTTGCTGACACATCCGACAGCAAACGCTTACTATCGGGAGGAACATGCATCGCGTCAGCCGTTCGTCGCGCCGGCCCGCGGCGGTCCGGCAGCCCGGCCCCGGCCTGTGGGCACGGCTGCGCCGGGACCGGGTGATGCTGCTGCTGGTGCTGCCCGGATTCCTGTTCTTCGTGGTGTTCCACTACGTGCCGCTGCTGGGCAACGTGATCGTCTTCCAGGACTACCAGCCGTACCTCGGGTTCAAGGAGAGCCCGTGGGTCGGCTTCGGGAACTTCGCGGTGTTCGCCGAGCCGTCCTTCTACCGCGCGCTGCTGAACACGCTGAAGTTCGCCGTACTCCAGCTGGTCCTGTTCTTCCCGGCGCCGATCGGGCTGGCTCTGCTGCTGAACAGCATCGTCAGCCCGAAGATCAAGCGGTTCGTGCAGAGCGTCGTGTACCTGCCGCACTTCATCGGCTGGGTGATCCTCATCTCGATCAGCCAGCAGCTGATCGGCGGCACCGGCCTGCTTCCGCAGTTGCTCGGCGACCTCGGGCTGCCGCGTGTCGACCTGATGACCAGCCCCGGGTTCTTCCCGTGGCTGGTGACGCTGCAGCTGATCTGGAAGGACGCCGGCTGGGGCACGATCATCTACCTCGCCGCGCTGCTGAACATCGACACCGAGCACTACGAGGCGGCCGCCATCGACGGCGCCGACCGGTGGCGGCGGCTGTGGCACGTGACGTTGCCGGGCATCGTGCCGGTGACCTTGCTGCTGCTGATCCTCAACCTGGGCAGCATTCTCTCGGTCGGCTTCGAGCAGATCCTGCTGCAGCGCGACGCGGTCGGCGCGGACGCAGCCGAGGTGCTCGACACGTACGTCTACTTCCACGGCGTGCTCGACGGCCAGTGGGGCCCGGCCGCCGCGGTCGGCCTGGTCAAGGGCGTCATCGGCCTGGCCCTGATCCTCGGCGCGAACAAGATCGCCCACCGCTTCGGACACGAAGGGATCTACAGCCGATGAAGACCTCCCAGCGTCCACCGTGGATGGAGGCGCCGAGCAGGGCCGGGCTGGCGGTCAAGGCCGTGGTGATCGCCGTCGTCTGCCTGCTGGTGCTGTACCCGTTCGTCAACATCGTCGCGACCAGCCTGGCCGGTGAGTCCGAGATCACCCGTCGCGGCGGGATCATCCCGCTGTTCCCGAGCGAACCGACGCTGGCGGCGTACAGGACGATCTTCGCCGGTGGCGTGGTGAGTCACGCGCTGCTGGTCAGCGCGGCGATCACGGTGATCGGTACGGCGCTGAACATGGTCGTCACGATCGCCCTCGCGTACGGGCTCAGCCGGCCGATCGTCGGCGGGCGGTTCATCCTCACCGCGGTCCTGTTCACGATGCTGTTCGGCGCCGGCATCATCCCGAACTTCCTGCTCGTGAAGGCGCTCGGCATGTACGACTCGTACACGTCGCTGATCGTCCCGGGGCTGGTCAGCGCCTTCAACTTCCTGGTGCTGCGCAACTTCTTCCAGAACATCCCGGCCGAGCTGCTGGACAGCGCCCGGATCGACGGCGCCGGCGACCTCGCGATCCTGATCCGGATCGTGCTGCCGCTGTCGAAGGCGGTGCTCGCCGTCGTCGCGCTGTTCTACGCGGTCGGCCACTGGAACGCGTTCTTCAACGCACTGCTCTACCTCAGCGACACCGGTAAGTGGCCGCTGCCGCTCGTACTGCGCCTCTACGTCCTGCAGGGGCAACCGGTCGGCGGCGGCACCGAGTCCCCCGGCGAGGCGGTCGCCTCGATCCAGGCCGTGCAGATGGCCGTCGTCGTGGTCGCGCTCGTCCCCATCCTCTGCGTCTACCCGTTCCTGCAGCGCTACTTCACCAAGGGCGTACTCACCGGCGCCATCAAGGGTTAGGAGAAATGACCGTGACCACCCCCTCCCTCAACCGCCGCAACTTCTTGCGGAGCGCGGTCGGTGTCGCCGTGATGAGCGCCACCGGCGTCCCGACGCTGGTTGCCTGCAGCAACGGCAGTACGACGGCCGGCACCGCCCGCGCGTCCACGGTCACGCTGCCGTCGTACGTGCCGTTCGCCGGCCCGAAGCCGGATCTGGCCGGCACCGCGGACGGCGTACCGCCGGGTTACCGGACGTACCCGAAGGAACTCGTCACCACGGTCAAGTCGCCGCCGTTGAGCGGCGGCAAGGTCAGCGTGATGACCGACATCTTCGACCCGCTGCCGCCGTCGAAGGACAAGAACACGGCCTGGCAGGCGGTCGAGAAGCAGCTCGGCGGGACGCTGGACCTGACCATCGTCCCGGACAGCGACTGGGCGACCAAGTTCCAGACGGTGCTGGCCGCGAACCAGCTGCCGGACTTGTTCCTGCTGTCGGACTCGACGCTTGTCAACAATCTACCGGCGTTCCTGTCGGCGAAGTGCACCGACCTGACGCCGTACCTGAGCGGCGACAAGGTGAAGGACTACCCGAACCTGGCGAACATCCCGCAGGTGATCTGGCAGGCCTGCGTCGTCCAGGACAAGATCTACGGGCTGCCGATCCCGCGCAGCATCACCGGCGGCGCCGGCTTCTACAACAAGCGCCTGCTGGACGCCGCCGGCATCGAGTACCCGGCGAGCGCCGAGGACTTCCTGGCCGCCTGCAAGGAGCTGACCAAGCCGCAGCAGGGCCAGTGGGCGATCGTGAACTCCAAGGGCAACACGTTCTTCACGTTCGTCCAGCAGATGTTCGGCGTCCCGTACGGCTGGAAGGAGGACGGCGGCAAGCTCGTGAAGAGCTTCGAGACCCCGGAGTACAAGGCCGCGCTCGAGTTCGCCGTCCAACTCGTGAAGGCCGGCGTGGTCGTCCCGGGCTCCGACGGCGCCGACGGCACCGCCCGGAAGAACTCGTTCAAGTCCGGCAAGGGCACCTTCGTGTACGACGGGTTCCCGGCGTACACGGACTACAGCAAGGCGATGAAGCGGCTCGATCCGAAGAACGACCCGCGCGCGTTCGTGCCGATGGCGCCGAAGGGCGGCAAGGCGAACACCTGGGCGGACAACGTGCTGTTCGCGTACACGCTGATGAAGAAGTCCGACGAGGCCCGCGCCAAGGAGCTGCTCGCTGTCGCGAACTTCTTCGCCGCCCCGTTCGGCAGTACCGAGAACCTGCTGCTCACGTACGGCGTCGAGGGCGTCGACTTCACCCGGGACGCCAACGGCAACCCGAAGCAGACCAGCAAGGGCGAGGCCGAGCTGACCGTGCCGTGGAAGTACATCGCGGCGCCCCCGCAGGTGCTGTTCAACGCCACCGACCCGACGTACGTCGACAACGCGCACGCGGACCTGACCAAGCTGCTCGGGATGGTCGTGAAGGACCCGACCACGTCGATGATCTCGCCGACCAACGACAAGGCCGGGGGCGACATCGGGCAGGCGTTCTCCGACGTCCGCAACGACGTGATCGCCGGCCGGAAGCCGATCAGCGCGTTCGACGCGGCGCTGGCGAAGTGGAAGAAGGACGGCGGGGACAAGATCCGCGGCGAGTACGAGACGGCGCTGAGCGGCGGTGCGAGCCCTCGATGAGCTGGCTGACCGAGGCCCGGTTCGGGCTGTTCGTGCACTGGGGCATCTACGCGGCCGCGGCGCGGCACGAGTGGGTGAAGTCGTACGAACAGCTCACCGACGCCGAGTACCAGGCGTACTTCGACCACTTCGACCCGGACCTCTACGACCCGGTGCAGTGGGCCGAGGACGCCTGGAACGCCGGGATGCGGTACCTGGTGATCACCACCAAGCACCACGACGGGTTCTGCCTGTGGGACTCGAAGCTGACCGACTACTCGGCGCCGCACACGCCGTACGGCGAGGACCTGCTGGCGCCGATGGTGTCGGCGTTCCGGGACCGCGGTTTCAGGATCGGGCTGTACCACTCGCTGCTCGACTGGCACCACCCGGAGTTCCCGGTGGACCTGCACCACCCGCAGCGCAAGGACGTCGACTTCATCGACCGGACGGCGGATCGCGACGTGTCGAAGTACGCCGACTACCTGCACGGCCAGGTCCGCGAGCTGCTCACGTCGTACGGGAAGATCGACGTGATGTGGTTCGACTTCTCGTACGCGGATCGCGGGTTCAACGCCAAGGGACCGGACGAGTGGCGGTCGGAGGAGCTGCTCGCGATGGTGCGGGAGCTGCAGCCGGGGATCCTGGTGAACAATCGGCTGGGGCTCGGCTCGGGTGACTTCACCACGCCGGAGCAGGTGCAGCCGCCGGGTAACGAAGTTGCTGCCGGCAACGGTACGCAGGTGCCGTGGGAGGCCTGCCAGACGCTGAACGGCAGCTGGGGGTATCACCGCGACAACCACGACTGGAAGTCGCCGGCGTTGCTGATCCGGATGCTGGTCGACTCGGTCTCGAAGGGCGGCAACATGCTGCTCAACGTCGGTCCCAACGGACGCGGCGCCTGGGAACCCCGGGCCCTCGAGGCGCTCGCCGGAGTCGGCTCGTGGATGAAGCTGCACGAGCGGTCGATCCGCGGGTGCGGTCCCAGTGCGTATGTGCCGCCCGCCGATTGCCGCTACACGCAGAACGGGCGGCGGTTGTACCTGCACGTGTTCGCATGGCCGATGGGACATCTGCATCTGCCGGGGCTGGGCGATCGGGTGGAGTACGCACAGTTCCTGCACGATGCGTCGGAGGTGAAGCGGATGACCGTGGATCCTTCCGCACCGGCTCATACCTATCTGACCGGCCTGCCGGACAACACGCTGACCTTGAAGCTGCCGAACCGCGCGCCGGAGGTCGACAGCTGCGTGATCGAGCTCTTCCTCCGCGACTGAGCTCACCCAGTACGACGAAGGCACCCACCTCGACCCGGTGGGTGCCTTCGTCCTTTGGCTGTGGATTGTCTACTGTCGGATTGTCGACGGATCGGTGGCGGGCGGGGTGAGGTGCAGCGCGGCGAGCTGGGCGACAGCCTCCGCGTCGACCGGCACTCCCCACGCCCGGAAGAAGTCGCTCAGGTCGTGGCCGGCGGTCCGGCTGCACAGTACGACGAGGTTGCGGAGGCGGAGCGCCTCGTCGGTGTAGTCGCTCGCGTACGGTCGCTCGACCCGGACCAGCTTGTGCAGGTTCGGCCAGAAGGCGTCGCCGAAGGCAAGCCGCAGCTGCTCGAACATGACGAGCTTCTCGTACGGGTCGAACGTCTTCCCGTAGTCGACACCCGGCGACCGCAGCTTGCCGGGCGCGCTCTGCCACGGGGTGAGCCCGGTCTTCGCGTCCGGCGCGTGCAGCCGCGGCTGCTGGCCGTACTTCGTCGCGAAGACCGCGTTCACCGCGAGCGAGTAGATGTTGACCGTGACCTCGGTCAGCGAGCTCGGCTTGTAGGTGATCTGCTGATGCTGGTGCCCGAGCTCGTGGTAGATGCCCCAGCCGCGCGTCCGGAGCCCTTCGACGGTCAGCATCCGGTCCTGGATCGGCGGCGGGAACGACATGTGCCCGTGCGTCGCGTACGCACCGACGCCGGTGATCGCCGACGGGTACCCGACGAAGTGGTACCGGTGCGCCAGGCGGGCGTGCACCGGCGCGGAGCCGTCGTACCCGCTGGTCGCGTCCTCGATCCGGATGACGTCCTCGTACGTCGCGAGCAGGTCCGTGTGGTTCTCGGCGCGGTACGTCAGCGCCGACGCCCGCTCGACGGTGATCATCGCGTGCGGGCCGACGAACTCGACGTACGGCGTGGTCCGCTCGTCGAGCTGGCGCTGGAAGTCGTCCTCGCCGGTGCAGCCGAGCACGAAGTACGGCATCGGCTGTGCCTGTTCGCCGATCGTGACCTTCGCGCTCCCGGAGTCGCCGATCAGTTTCAGGTAGACGACACCACCGCCGGCGTCGGTGACGGTGTTCCGGCCGGCCTGCAGCGGGTACTCGCGGGGTGACTTGAAGGCGGCGCGGGCGTCGGCGTCCGGTGCGCCGATCACGAGCGTCGGGACGAGGCCGTCGTGCACGACGATGTTGAGGGCGGTGCCGGCGGGCAGGTAGAAGCCGGTCGTGCGGAGTTCGCTGGCGCTGAGCGAGTCCTGGGTACGGTCGAGCTCGGTCGTCCGCGCGGACGGGAGGGCCGGGATCGTGATCGTGTTCCCGCCTGCTGCCGGCACGGCGGCTGCTGCGGGTAGGGCAGGTACGGCGGTCAACGCCAGACCGGCTCCGGTGAATTGAAGAACACGTCGCCTGGTGAACTGCGTGGGGCGGGCGTGCGGCATCATCGAACAACCTCCTGGTTGAACTTGCCAGCACCCGGCGACCCGGCCGGCCCTGGTGGCCGGCCCCGGTTGCTTGCGGAAACTAGTTGAAGGACACGGTGTGGGTGGCGCCGCGGGTACCGCCGACGGCGACGTCGATCACCAGCTCCTTGCCGGTGGCAACCACCGTCACGGCCGGATCCTTGGCGATCACTGCCCCCACCCGCCGCCCGACCGTCACCCGGACCACCTGCGCGGTGCGGCTGGGATCGGACACCGCGACAGTGGTCGTGGTCCCCTCCCGCCCGATCACCACCGAGGCCGGCCCATCACTCGCCACGCTTCCCGCGCCGTCCCCGGAGACGGATCCCGCGGTCCAGAAGTTGGCCAGGACCAGGTTCTCGCGGTGGGAGACGATCGCCTGAACTGCCGGATTGTTGACCAGAACGGTCATCCCCGGATCGGCCGACCGTTCGGCGGTCTGACTGGCGGTTGCATTGGGCAACAGAACGTACGCGTACGACCCGGCGACCGTCCCGTGCTCCAGCACGAGCTTCGCGTAGCGACGGGTGTGCGGCGTGGTCGACCCGCCGGTGTCGTTCCCGATGTTGATCTCCGACCAGGACCCGGTCCGGTCCTCCCGCTCGACCCGCAGCTGCCCGCCTGCCGGGAACACGTACCCGCCGACACCCTCCAGGTACGCCCACTTCGGATCGCCGTACGTCTGGTCGATTCCCGACTGCCCGTCGACGACCAACGCCGCCGTCCCGTTCTCGTGGAGATTCCGATTGTCGACAATCGTCTCGACCGGATAGCCGTCCGTCCCGACGATCCCGGCCCCCAGCGCGACGACGCAGTCCCGCAGACAGAACCACGACTTCCGGGCCCGCAGGCTCTTGTCGTAGTTGATCAGGTGCATTCCGACCGCACCCGCGACATCCTGGTACGACGCCCCGCCGACCCAGTCCGCGAACGCCGCAACGGTCCCGGTACCGCTGCCCGTCCCACCAGGCTGACGCGGTTTCGTGCTGACCGTCGTACCGGGCATCCGCTGCGCGTCGACCGTCGGCCAGTAGGCGTCGTAGTACTGCGACTGGTCGGCGTTGTACAGGTACGTCATCCCGTCGCCGACGTACCATCCGCGGAGGTTCTCGCCGTTGCCCCACTCGTAGCGGGCCATCCGCTTCGACGACATCGCGATCGCGAACGTCCAGCCCGGCCGGCGGTGCACGACGCGGTCCTGGTTGTAGAACTGGAAGTGCCGCGGTACCGCCGGCGCCGGCATCACCTCGGTGTCCGCGAGCAGCGCCTTCGCGCGGGAGATCTCCGGGATCGACGCACCGGGCAGGTAGTCGGCGAGCCGGTCGCGGGTGATCCAGCTCTTGGCGAGTGCCTTGTAGCGCGAGGCGTACGGCTCGGCGACACCGCTCGCGAGCAGCAGCACCGTCGAGGTGGTGCCGTGGCCGTTGCGGTGGTCCCCGGCGGCTTCGCGGGAGATCGCGCGGCCGGAGACGCAGTCCATCATCAGACCGTCAGCCATGAACGGCGCGAAGCTCGCGTCGACCGCGTCCAGCAGTACGGCGCGGTTCGGGTCGGTGATCTCCCAGCTGGAACCGCCGAGCAGCGCGATCAGGTTCGCCACGCCGCCGAGCGCGACGTTGCCGTACGTGCCGACGTACGCGAGGTTGCCGTGCTGGATGAACGATCCGTCGCGGTAGAACCCGTCACCGCTGGTCACGTACGTGAAGACGGAGTTCTTCCCGGACTCGGCGACGTCGCTGAGGGCGTCGCGGGCTGTCGACAATCTGCTGGTCGACTTTCCGACGATGCCGCGGAGCGCGACGATCAGCGACTTGTCGACCCGGTTCGCGCCGGTCTCCCGCAGCGACGGCGAGTTGGTCCGGCGGTTCGGGTCGGGGACGAAGTGGTCGACGGCCGTCAGGTACGCCGTGAGCTGGCCGGCCGAGAGCGCGTCGTACGCCAGAACGCAGGTGTCGAGGAGCGCGCGCGGTGCGCCGATCTCCCAGAACCACCAGTTCCCGGTCTCCTTCAGCGTCTCGTTGAACGAGTGCACGTTGAGGAAGTCCAGCGCCCCGCTCACCAGCTCACCGGTCTCCGGGCCGACGCCCGTACCAGGCGTGGCGCGGGCCAGCGCGATCGTCTTCAGCCGGGTGTAACTGATCGAGAAGTTGCCGCTCGACGGGCTGAGCGGCAGATCCGGCCACAGCGCTGTTCGTTCGTTGTCGACAATCAGCGTGTCGACAAACTGCTGCGCCTGCTGACCGAGCTTGGCGAGTGCGCTCGCGTACGCCGGATCGCCGGCGTCGATCGCCCCGCCGGTGTTCAACTCGGCCCACCGGGCCCGGAGAACGTCGAACTCGTCCTCCGCGAACGCCCGGGTGGGCAGCCCGAGAGCGCTCAGTGCAGCGGCGGCGAGCCCGGTCTGCAACAACAGTCGACGGCGGACGAAGGGCGGCATCGCGACTCCTCGACGAAGGATAGTAAACGCTTACTCAACAGCCTGCCGTGTGTCCGTAACAGTCGTCAACAGCTCACTGTGATCACTTTTGATCACTTCGCCGTCCGGCAGCCGCGTCCGTTGCCGACGGGTGGCGGAGCGGTCAGGGCAGCAGGTCTCGCACCACCGCGTCCGCCAGCAACCGCCCGCGATCGGTCAGCACGAGCCGCCCGTCCGCCACGACCGCGAGACCGTCCGCGACCACCTGGTCCGCCGCCGCCCGCCCGGCCGCGTCGAGCACGTCGAGCGGCAGACCGGCCGACAACCGCACCTCGAGCAGCACCCGCTCGACCCGCCGGGTCTCCGCGTCCAGCGTCTCGCGCGCGTACGCCGGACTCTCGCCGGCCGCGATCCGCTCGGCGTACGCGGTCGGATGCTTCACGTTCCACCACCGCACCCCGCCGGCGTGGCTGTGCGCCCCCGGGCCGATCCCCCACCACGTGTCCCCACGCCAGTACAGCTCGTTGTGCCGGCAGCGCGCCGCCGTACTGCGAGCCCAGTTGGACACCTCGTACCATCCCAGACCCGCCGCGGACAGCAACGAGTCGGCGAGCACGTACTTGTCCGCGAGGTCGTCGTCGTCCGGCATCGGCAGTTCGCCCCGCCGGATCCGCCGGGCGAGTTGCGTACCGTCCTCGACGATCAACGCATAGGCGCTCACGTGGTCGGGCTCCGCTGACAACGCCGACTCCAGCGACACCCGCCAGTCGTCCAACGACTCACCCGGCGTGCCGTAGATCAGGTCGAGGTTCACATGCTCGAAGCCCGCGGAGGTTGCCTCCTTCGCGGCTTCGAGCGCACGCCCGGGACTGTGCTGCCGGTCGAGGATCTTCAAGACGTGCGAGGACGAGCTCTGCATGCCGAAGCTGACCCGGTTGAAGCCCGCCTCGAGCAGCGCCTCGAGGTACGCCGGGTCGACGGACTCCGGGTTCGCCTCGGTCGTCACCTCCGCGTCCGGCGCGAGCCCGAACTCGTCCCGGACGGCCGCCAGCATCTTGCCGAGATCGGCCGCGGGCAACAGGGTCGGCGTACCGCCCCCGAAGAACACGGTGTCCACCGGCCGGTCAAGGTCCCGCAGCACCTGGCGCGCCAGCCGGACCTCCGCGACCGCGTTGCCGGCGTACGACGCCTGCGATCCGCCACCGCCCAACTCGCGAGCGGTGTAGGTGTTGAAGTCGCAGTACCCGCACCGCGACGCACAGAACGGCACGTGCAGGTAGAATCCGAACGGCCGCCCGGCGGCCTCCCGGACAGCAGCTTCCGGCAGCGCCCCGTCCCGGGGCGCAACCTCCCCCTCGGGCAATGTCGACGGCACCCACCCATCGTACGGGCGCCCACCGCGCGCGACGTCGCCCTCACCCGCCCCACGCCCCACGGCCCACGCCCCACGGCCCACGCCCCCGCCACTTTGTGCACCAGATCCGTACTCCGACGCCGATCCGGTACGGATCCCGTGCACAAAGTGGCGCCCGGGCGGCCGGGGCTGGGTTTCTTGACCGGATCTCCGTCGTTTCGTGGTTACTGGGAGTGCGGGAATGGCTACATTCGGGTCATGGAGACCGAGGCTCAGCCTGTCGGACGTGCCACCCGGAACGCGGTCGTGGTGGCGATCATGCTCGGAATGCTGCTGGCGGCGCTCGACCAGACGATCGTGGCGACCGCGCTGCCGACGATCGTCAGCGACCTCGGCGGCGCCAACCACCTGTCCTGGGTGGTGACGTCGTACCTGCTCGCCGAGACCATCATGACCGCGCTGATCGGGAAGTTCGGCGACCTGTACGGGCGCAAGCCGATGTTCCTGCTGAGCGTCGTGCTGTTCCTGGCCGGGTCCGCGCTCTGCGGGATGTCGCACTCGATGCTCTGGCTGGTCGGGTCCCGGGCGATCCAGGGCCTCGGGGCCGGCGGCCTGATGGTGACCGCGATGGCCGTGATCGCGGACGTCGTACCGCTCAGCGAGCGCGGCCGGTACCAGGGCGTGATGGGATCGGTGTTCGGGGTGTCGACGGTCGCCGGGCCGCTGCTCGGCGGGCTGTTCGTCGACCACCTGAGCTGGCGGTGGGCGTTCTACGTCAACCTGCCGCTCGGCGTCATCGTGCTGATCGTTGCCTCGATCACCCTTCCGTCGGTGAAGGCCGCGGTCGGGCCGACGATCGACTACCTCGGGATCCTGTTCATCGGGATCGCCGCGACCGGGCTGACGCTGGTCACCACCTGGGGCGGGAACGAGTACGCCTGGACGTCGCCGGTGATCATCGCGATGGCAGTCGGGTCGGTGGTCGCGCTCGGCCTGTTCGTGGTCGCGGAACGGCGGGCGCCCGAACCGCTGCTGCCGTTGCGGTTGTTCCGCTCCCCGGTGTTCACGGTGTGCTCGATCATGAGCTTCATCATCGGGTTCGCGATGCTGGGCGGGGTCACGTACCTCCCGACGTACCTGCAGTTCGTGCACGGCGCCTCGGCGACCGAGTCGGGGCTGCAGATGCTGCCGCTGGTGTGCGGGCTGCTGGTCGCGTCGGTGGTGGTCGGCCAGATCATCAGCAAGACCGGGCGGTACCGGCTGTTCCCGATCTTCGGCACGATCCTGATCGGCGTCGGGCTCTTCCTGCTCTCACTCCTCGACAACACCACGTCGTACGTCGAGACCGCGGGGTTCATGGTGGTCCTGGGGCTCGGCGTCGGCGCGTGCATGCCGGTGCCGACCGTCGTCGTACAGAGCACCGTCGACTACTCCGACCTCGGCGTCGCGACCTCCGGGGTGAGCTTCCTGCGGACGATGGGCAGTTCGTTCGGGGTCGCGGTGTTCGGGTCTATCTACGCGCACCAACTGCCGGAGAAGCTCGGCGTGGCCGTCCAGACCGCGAGGGTCGACCCGCGGCTGGCGGCGACCGTGGAGGGTGTCCGGGGGCTGCCCGACGCGGCGCGCTCGGTGATCACCGAGGCGTACGCCGACTCGCTGCACGTGGTGTTCCTCTGGGCGGTGCCGGTGGCCGGGCTGGGGTTCCTCACCGCGTTGCTGCTCAAGGAGGTCCCGCTCCGTGACACCGCGCGGATGGCCGCGTCCGACGTCGGCGAGAACTTCGCGGCGCCGGCCTCGTTCGACTCCGAACGCGAACTCCAGAAGCTCGCCGCGCTCGTCGTCCAGCACCACAAACGCAACCCGGCGCCCGAGGTCCTCGCGCAGTCCGGACTGCCGCTGAGCGCCGCGCAGACCTGGCTGATCATGCGCGTCTTCCGCGGCGGCGCGGAGTCCGGGTCCGCCACCCTCGCCGAGATGACCGGCGACCTGCGGATGCCGCCCGGCGTGCTCGAACCGCTCGCAACCCAACTGGTTGCCGACGGCTACTTGTCGGAGACGCTCGGCCACTACCGCTTCACCACCCTCGGCCTGGAGATGTTCCAGCGCTTCGTCGGCGCGTTCCGGGTCTGGATGCTCGACCACCTCGCCGACTGGGACCCGGAGAACTCCGACGCCTTCTCACAGGCCGTCGACCGCCTCGCCGAGCAGATGATCGACCAGGGCCAGTCCCTCACCACCGGCAAACACGCCCTCGCCACGACCTAACCGATCCGCGCAGGATGCGCAGAACGAGCCCGCCGGTTGGCCACGTGGAGCCATCACGCGCAGATAGCGGACGCAAGTTGCGCGAGATGAGCAGAAATCGCCTGAACTGCTGCGCGGAACGCTAGACAGCGCGCGGTTCGCGCAGTAGCGTGCTCGGCACAGTCTTCAGCCCGTTGCAGGTGATGGGGGTACGGCAGTCAGTTGCCGACCGGGCGCCGGGGCCGGGTGAACCCCGCCGCCGCGTGCCCGCCTGCCTCAAGGAAATCCCAGCGCGAAGGAGTACCCACATGAGGACGATGCGGTTCGCCCGTGTTATCGCCTCGGTCGCGGTCATCGGCCTGGCCGCCGGCGCTTGCTCCGGCCAAAGTGACGACGGGGCGGGCGGCGGGTCCGGCACCGAGTTCAGTTACCGGCTGCCGGACCGGTTCAAGGCCTGGCTCGACGACCTGAACTGGCTGCCGGAGCTGGAGAAACAGTCCGGCGTGAACGTGCAGACCATCGACGGCGGTCCCGAGGACGGCTACTTCCAGCAGCTCGACCTGGCGCTCAGCTCGGGCAAGGTACAGGACGCCGTGATCGCGAACATCTCGCAGACCGAGGTGTACGGCGAACAGGGCGCGTTCCAGGACCTCGCGCCACTGATCGAGAAGGACGCGCCGAACCTGAAGAAGTACATCGACGCGAACCCGAAGTACAAGCAGCTGATCACCGCCAAGGACGGCAAGATCTACGGGCTGCCGACCGAGTCGCCGCGGATCTCGCCGGTCACCTTCTACCGCTCCGACATGCTGAAGGCGGCCGGCATCACGAAGCCGCCGACCACCGTCGCCGAGCTCACCGACGCGCTGCGGACGCTGAAGAAGCACTTCGCGAGCACCAAGAACTACTTCCCCCTCACCGGCCGGGACGCTTTCCTGCGGTGGGCCTACGTGTACGACGCGGCCTTCCGCGCGGACGCCGACGGAACCGTGCACGGCATCGCCGACGACAAGCTCGGCAACACCGACCTGCTGTCCCCCGGCTTCAAGGACATGATCACCTGGTACCACCAGCTGTACACCGAGGGCCTGGTGGACCCCGAGTGGATCGCCGGTGCGAACACCGAGGACAGCTGGCAGACCAAGATGCTGACCGGTCGCGGCAGCGTCTCCGACGACTTCTTCACCCGGCCGAGCTGGTTCCTGGAGAACGGCGGCCCGAAGAACGACCCGAAGTACGCGATCGACGTGATGCCGGCGTTCAAGACCACGACCGGTGCCCAGGGCAAGGTTCCGGCGAACCCACGGTGGAACCTGAACCGGGTGTTCGCGATCAGCTCGGCGGCGAAGAACGCCGACGCGATCATGAAGTTCGTCGACAACCTGTACTCCGAGAAGGGCGAGACGACCATGCACTACGGCGTCGAAGGGACGTCGTACAAGGTGGTCGGCGGCAAGCCGCAGTACACGCTGGACTTCGCGGTCGAGGGCAACAAGCCGGCCGGCACCAAGGCGTGGAACTTCCTCCAGGACCGGCTCACCTTCCCGGCGCCGGTGGACAACCAGGCGTACTACCAGTGGATGGACAAGAAGACCAAGTCCTTCGCCGGCCAGTACTTCAACGCCTACCTGACCGACACGCCGGTGATCAAGTACGACGCCGACCAGCTGAAGAAACGCACCGATCTGCTGGCCGCGGTGGAGCCGTTCGTGCTCGCGGAGCTGACCAAGTTCGTCAACGGCAAGCGGCCGATGACCGAATGGGACCAGTTCGTCGCGGACGCGAAGCAGAAGGGCTACCAGCAGCTGAACGACATCGAGAACGCCGCCTGGTCCGCGACGAGCAAGTGAGTCGATGATGGCGACCACTGAACTGACCCGTCCGTCCACCCGGCCGGCCGCTGCCAAGCGGCCGGCCGGTGGCCGCGCCCGGCTGGCCAAGCTCGGCCGGTCCCTGCGCCGTGACAAGTTGCTGTACCTGATCCTGGTGCCGGGCCTGATCCACCTGGTGCTGTTCAAGTTCGCACCGGTCGGTGCGCTGGTGATCGCGTTCCAGCAGTACAGCCCGTTCCAGGGCATCAGCGGGAGCAAATGGGTCGGCTTCGACCAGTTCCACCGGTTCCTCACCGATCCCGGCGTACTGCGGCTGGTGAAGAACACCGTACTGCTTGCCTTCGGCACCTTGTTGTTCGCGTTCCCGATCCCGATCGTGTTCGCGCTGTTCCTGAACGAGGTCCGCACCAAGTGGCTGAAGAAGTCCGTGCAGACGCTCAGCTTCGTGCCGTACTTCATCTCGTCCGCGGTACTGGTGAGCATCCTCTACACGCTGCTGTCGCCGCAGGGCGGCCTGGTGAACAAGGTGATCGAGGCGTTCGGCGGGCACCCGATCTTCTTCTTCGCCGAACCAGGCTGGTTCCGGCCGCTGTACATCGGGATGAACGTCTGGCAGACCTTCGGGTACGGCACGATCATCTACATCGCGGCGATGGCCGGCATCAGCCCGGCGCTCTACGAGGCCGCCGAGATCGACGGCGCCGGCCGCTGGAAGCAGATGTTGCACGTCACCCTGCCGTCGATCCGGCCGATGATGATCGTGATGCTGATCCTGGCGATCGGGCAGGTACTCACGGTCGACCTGGACAAGATCCTGCTGATGTACAACCCGAGCGTGTACGAGACCGCGGACGTGGTGCAGACCTACGTCTACCGGCAGGCGTTCGCGTCCCGCGGGTTCCCCAACTACAGCTACGGTGCGGCGGTCGGCCTGATCCAGGGCGTGATCGCACTGGTGATGGTCGTGACGGCCAACCGGGCCGCCAAAAAGGTCAACGATTCGGGGCTGTTCTAGATGGCTGCCACTACCGGGCGATCCCGGTTCAGCGCGTTCGGCGTGGTCAACACCACGATCCTGGTGATCATCGCGCTGCTCTGCATCTATCCGTTCGTCTACATCATCTCGGTGTCGCTGTCCGACGGCCGGTTCGTTGCCGCGGGCCACGTCTTCGGCTGGCCGAAGGGCCTGAACTTCGAGACCTACCGGTACGTGCTCGGCACGCCGCGGCTCGGGATCCTGCGCGGGGTGCTCAACTCCGCCTGGTACACCGCCGCCGGTACCGCGTTCTCGGTCGTGATCACGTTCCTCACCGGTTACGCGCTGTCGAAGAAGCGGCTGGTCGGCGCCGGCGTGATCATGATGGGCTTCATCGTCACCTGGATCTTCGACGCGGGCATCGTGCCGGCGTACATCGTGAACCAGAAGCTCGGCTTCGTCGACAACTGGCTGGTGATGGTGATCCCGTGGGGGTTCAGCACGTTCCTGCTGATCGTCACGATCTCGTTCCTGCGCACGATCCCGGACGAGCTGGAGGAGTCGGCGTTCGTTGACGGCGCCAACGACCTGCAGATCATGTGGCGGATCTACCTGCCGCTGTCCCGGCCGGTGATCGCCACGATCGCGATCTTCTACGCGGTGCAGATCTGGAACTCGTTCCTGATCCCGCTGATCTACTTCCGGGACCGGTCGCTGGCGCCGATCCAGCTGGTGCTGTACAACCTGCTGATCGCCGGGGACGCGGACGCGGCGTCGTTCCAGCAGATCCAGTCGCACGGGCACGAGATCTACCCGGTGAACATCCAGGCCGCCACGATGGTGTTCGCGATCGTGCCGATCCTGTGCTTCTACCCGTGGGCCCAGCGCTACTTCAGCAAGGGCATCCTGACCGGCGCGGTCAAGGGGTGAGCCGATGACCAGGGTGAACTCGGGCATCGCAGTGGCCTGCGACTGGGTCGCCCGGCTGGCGTGGCTCAACCTGCTCTGGCTCGGTACCACGCTCGCGGGGGGCGTCGTCCTCGGCGCGTTCCCAGCGACAGCCGCGATGTACGCCGTACTGCGCCGCTGGCAGACCGATCCGGACAGCCGCGAGCAACGCACAGCCCGCCTGTTCTGGACCGAGGTGCGGGCGGACCTGCTCCGCGCGAACCTCCTCGGGTACGCCGTGGTGCTGGTCGGGCTGCTCCTCGTCGCCGACGGGCTGATCGCCCGCGGCCAAGGCGGCCCGGTCGGGCAGGTGTTGTTCGCACTCGCGGTCGCGGCCGGCGCGATGGTCGTCGTCACCGTCGTCCACCTGCCCTACTTCTATGTGCGGGACCGTGCTCCCGCCCGGGACACCGTGCGGACGGCGTGGTGGTACGCGTTGTCGCATCCGCTCAGTACGTTCGCGATCGTCGCGGTCGCCGTGGTCCTGTCGTTCGTGATGGGCCGTTACCCCGCGCTGGCCGTATTCTTCGGTGTCAGCGTGGTGGGTGGAGTGACGGTGTTCCTCGACGAGCGGGGGTTCAGGTCCGCGTGAGCAGACTGCCTGGGGAGGAGCGGCGGGCGGACATCGTCCGGCGGGCGCGGAGCGTCGGCATCGGAACCGTCGCCGAGCTGGCCGCGGCCTACCGGGTCGCGACCTCGACGATCCGGCGCGACCTCGCGGAACTGACCCGGGCAGGTGAACTGGCCCGCACGTACGGCGGGGCGATCCCGGTGCTGACGTCGCACGAGGCCTCGATGAAACAGCGCCTCGGGGAGGCGTTCGAGGCCAAGCGCGCGATCGCCCGCCGGGCCGCGGCCGACATCACGCCCGGCGAGACCGTCCTGCTCGACGCCGGGTCCACGGTCGGCGCGCTGGCGCACGAGTTGCGCGACAGCGAAGGCGTCACCGTGGTGACCACGAGCCTCGACGCGATGATGGTCCTCGCGGACTCCCCGCAGGTGCACGTCGAGTGCCTGGGCGGGACGTTGCGGCACCTGAGCCACGGGCTGGTCGGGCCGCTGACCGAGATCGCGCTCGAGCGGATGACGTTCGACCGGGTATTCCTGGGCGGCGACGGCGTCTCGGCCGTCGACGGAATCTGCGAGGCCGATCTACGGCAGACCCGGATGAAGGAAGTCATGGCCGCCCAGTCGGCGAAGACGTACGTACTGGCGCATGCCGCGAAGCTCGGGTACCGCCCGTTCCACGCCTGGGCCCCACTGCCGAACGGGTGGACCCTGATCACCGACGACGCGGCCGACCCCGCGGCCGTCGCGGAGTTCCGCCGCCACGGGGTCGACGTACAGATTGCGTCTCCCCTGTCCTGAGGGTTATGTCGCCGGGGTGACGGCGCGGGACAGCTCGGCGGCCTGGCGGAGGGCTTCGATCATGCTGTCCACGCTGACGGTTCCGGTGCCGGCGATGTCGAACGCCGTGCCGTGGTCGACCGACGTCCGGATCACCGGGAGGCCGACGGTGATGTTGACGCCGGCCTCGATGCCGAGCACCTTGACCGGGCCGTGGCCCTGGTCGTGGTACATCGCGACGATCAGGTCGTAGTCGCCGCGGCCTGCGAGGAAGAACGCGGTGTCGGCCGGCAGCGGGCCGCGGGCGTCGATCCCGTCCGCGCGGACCGCCTCGATCGCGGGCTCGATCTTCTCCGCCTCCTCGCCGTACCCGAACAGGCCGTTCTCGCCGGCGTGCGGGTTGATGGCGCAGACGCCGATCTTCGGGGCCGTGACGCCGGAGCTCAGCATCGCGGTGTGCCCGCGCCGGATGGTCCGCTCGACCAGGCCCGGCTCGATCTTCGCGACCGCGTCGATCAGGCCGATGTGGGTGGTCACGTGGATCACCTTCACCTTCGGCGTCGACAGCATCATCGAGACCTCCGGCGTACCGGTGAGCTCAGCGAGGAGTTCGGTGTGGCCCGGGTACAGCCGGCCGCCGGCGTGCAGGGCTTCCTTGTTCAGGGGCGCCGTACAGATCGCCGACACCTGGCCGCTCTGGGCAAGCTCGGCCGCGACCCGGACATAGTGGTACGCCGCGTCGCCCGCGACCGCGCTGACCGCACCCCACGGCAGGTCCGCGGGCAGCAGCGCGAGATCGACGACGTTGATCCGGCCCGGCGTGAACACCGCGTCCGCGACGTGCTCGACCGGGACCACGTCGGCGTCGACGCCGAGAATCGCGGCCGCCTGGCGGAGCCGGCCCGCGTCGCCGATCACGATCGGTCGGCACAGCTCGGCGACGTCGGCTGCGAGCAGTGCGCCGACGCAGACTTCCGGACCGACACCCGCGCCGTCGCCCATGGTGACGGCGATCCGGGGCAGTTCCTGAGGGGCTGACGTAGTCACGATGTAGTGGCCTTCCGGACGGAATGGGGGCGGAGTACGGCGTGAACAGCTGTGTGGATCGCGGTGTGGATGTCGGCGAACGACGAACGCTCACCGAAACTCCCGGGACGAGTGACCACCGGCCGCCCGTCCCCGGTGCGGGACAGCACCGCGCCGTGATGGATCTCGTCGACGACCTCGAGCTGCCGGATCCCGAGCGCGTCCAGCACGGTCCGCGCGGTGTGCCCACCGGTCAGCACCAGCGCCGCACGCCCGTTGCCATCGGCAAGCACTTCCCGGGCGACGGCTGCCAGGGCGCGCGCCACCGCCGCCGGTTCGTGTGAGTCGACGGGCGCCTTCAGCACAACAGTCCCCCCATCGGCCAACACCCTCACGAGCGGGCCAACCTCCGCCTCCCCCAGGAGCGCACCTGGAGTGCTCGGGGCACCCGACCCACCAGAGGTCGGCGGGGTGAAACCCGCCGGCGTCCACGGTGGGGTGACGGTGACCATTTCCAGGTGCGTTTGTTCTTGCAGGGCGTCGAGTTGGTGTTGGGCGATCGGCTCGGCGGTGCCGACGACGTAGAGGATGCCGGTGGCTTCCAGTGTCGCGGGAGTCGTGGGATGAGTGGTGAGACGACGGGCGAGAGCTGCGGCCAGGCCGCCGGCGCCTGCGTAGCGGATGCCGGGGAGGTGCCAGGTAGCGTCGACCAGACGGTCGAGGTCCTCGTCGGTGGACGCGTCGGCGACGGTGATCCCCTGGCCGGCCGGCGCGCCTGCCGGGCGGACAGGGAGGTCGCCGAGGACGTCGTACAGGTTCACGGGCTCGCGGTCCGGTATCAGGAGCCGGCCGTCGACGACCCGGCGGGCGGCGGTCGGCAAGGCCGGGGTCAGCACGATCGGATGCTCGGCCGGGTCGAGCGCGCGCAGATGCGCCACGTAGTTTCCGCGCAGCATCGAGTCGAGCTTGGTGAACAACGGCGCGCCTGTCGTCTCCAGAGCGGCTCGGGCGCGGCGCTCGGCATCGGTCGCGGACAGGTTCCGGGTGTCGAGGTCGATCACGGTCAGTCCGGGAGTCCCGCCCTGCAACTCGCCCTGCAACTCGCCCTGCAATGCGCAATGCAACTGCAGTGCGGTCCGGAGCGGACTGATCCGACGGAACAGCGCAGCTGTCTCGGCGGCCCCGGTCAGGTCGTCGGCGTGAACGACCAACGCGGTCATCGGGAGGACTCGCGCGGCACGACCACCAACTCGCGTCCGGCCCGGCGGAACTCGGCGACCACCTCGGCGTCCGCGTCGGCGTCGGTCACGATCGTGAACGGCCCGTCCAGCCGCGCCCACGAACGGAACGGGCGGTGGTTCAGCTTGGCCGCGTGCACCAGCACGTACACGGTGCTCGCGCGCCGCGCCATCAGCTCCTTCAGCCGGGTCTGCTCGAGCTCCGCCTCGCACAGCCCGCCGTCGCTCGTCACCCCGTCGGCACCGAGAAAGGCGGCGTCGAAGCTCATCCGGTCCAGCGCGGCCTCGGTCAGCGGTCCGACGAACGCATCGCTCATCGCCCGCAACCGGCCGCCGAGGCAGTGCGTGGTGATGTCGTCCCGCCCCTGCACATGTCCCAGGACCGGGATGCTGGCGGTCGTGACCGTCAGGTTCGCGTCCGTCGGCAGCTCGCGCGCGACCAGCGCGACGGTCGTCCCCGCGTCCAGCAGCACCGAACTCCCCGGCTCGATCTGCGCGGCCGCCCATCGGGCGATCGCACGCTTCGCGCCGTGCGCCTCGGTGTCACGCTGCGAGAGCGACAGCTCGGTCCAGCTCGGCACCGCGATGGCACCGCCGTACGTCCGCGCCAGCCGGCCGCTCTCGCTGAGCCGGGCGAGGTCGCGCCGGATCGTCGAGGCGGTCACGCCGAACCACTCGGCCAGCTGCTCGACGCTGGCCAGCCCGCTCTCGGTCGCCAGCCGGAGGATCTCCTCCCGCCGGTCCCGCGAACGCAGCGGCCTGCCGTCGGTCCTCGCCTCGGCCACGGTGACTCCTCTCCTCCGGTCAGGTCTCAGCTTAGCAAAGACTTGCGCGAAAGACGCTGATAGAGTTGCGCGAAGAGCGCGACTTTCCGCCGATTCGAGGAGCTGACGTGACCACTCCGACTGTCCGGGCCGACGGTGCCGTCCGGCCGAACGCCGCCGATCCCGACCTGTCCGAGGCCCTGATCCCGACCCCGTGCACCGAGAATCACGCCTCGTTCCTGGCCTGGTTGCCCGATGGTTCGCTGGGTTGCGCGTGGTTCGGCGGCTCCACCGAGGGCCGACCGGACATCTACATCTACTTCTCCCGGCTCCCGGCCGGCGCCGACAACTGGACCCCGCCGGTGCGCGTTTCGCGCGATGACACCCGCTCCGAGCAGAACCCGGTGCTCGCCGCGCTCCCGAACGGCGAACTCTGGGCGCTGTACACCTCCCAGGAGTACGGATCGCAGGACACCGCGATCGTCGTGCAGCAGCGGTCGACCGATCTCGGGGCGACCTGGAGCGAGCCGGAGACCCTGTTCGACACCGTCGGCACGTTCATCCGGCAGGGTGTCGTGCAACTGGATGACAAGCACTGGCTGCTGCCGGTCTTCCACTGCCATCAACTGCCCGGACGGCAGTGGCACGGTGACGCCGACACCAGCGCGGTCGCGATCACCGAGAACGGCGGGGCGTCCTGGTCCGAGGTCGAGGTCCCGGACAGCACCGGCGCGGTCCACCTGTGCATCGTTGCCCTGGACAACGGTGAGCTGGCCGGGTTCTTCCGGAGCCGGTGGGCGGACGCCGTGTATCGATCGGCATCCTCCGACGAGGGCCGGACGTGGACGGTGCCCACGGCGCTCGACGTACCGAACAACAATTCGTCGATCCAGGTCACGAACGCGGGCGACGGCGTACTGCTGATGGTCGCGAACCCGGTGTCGGCGCCCGCGGAATCGGCGGTCGGCGACGCGTCGCTGGAGCGTTCTGACAAGGACAAGGTGGTCGCGCCGGGCGAAGCGGCGCCGCTGGAGCGGCATGCGGTCTGGGGTCAGCCCCGGCTGCCGCTGAGCCTGTTCAGCTCGCGGGACGCCGGCCTGACCTGGACGCGGGTGCTCGACCTGGAGAACGAGAGCACGCTCGGCCCGGAGCGGGACCTGCCGCGCAAGCGCAGCGGTGCCGAGATGTCGTACCCGACCGTCGTGGTCGACGAGACCGGCGACGCGCACATCTCGTATTCCTACTACCGGGACGCGATCAAGTACGTTCGCGTGCCGCGGGCGAAGTTCGCATGAGCGCCGTGCTGCCGCCGATCGTCCTCGGCACGATGACCTTCGGTGACACTGTCGACGCACGGGCCGCGGCCGAGATGCTGGACGCCGCGCTCGAGCTCGGCGTGACCGCGATCGACACCGCCAACGGGTACGCCGGCGGCGCGAGCGAGACACTGCTCGGCGAGCTACTGCGGGATCGACGCGACCAGGTGGTGCTCGCCACCAAGGCCGGCATCCCGCATCCGGACGCGGACGGAGCGGCCCCGTTGTCGCGGGACGGCGTACGGCGGTGTCTCGAAGCGAGCCTGCGCCGGCTGCGGACCCCGAACGTCGACCTGTTCTACCTGCATCAGCCGGACCGGTCGACGCCGTTGGACGAGACCGTCGGCGTGATCGGCGAACTGCTTGCCGAGGGCAAGATCTCCGCGTGGGGCGTGTCGAACTACGCGGCCTGGCAGATCGTGGAGCTGCGCCGGATCGCCGACAGCGCAGGCGTCGCGCGGCCGGTCGTCGCGCAGCAGCTGTACAACCTGCTCGCGCGGCGGATCGAGGAGGAGTACGTCGAGTCCGCGCTCGCCAACGACCTGGCGACGGTGGTCTACAACCCGCTCGGCGGCGGGCTGCTGACCGGGCGGCACACGTTCGGGGAGCGGCCGGAGCACGGGCGGTTCGGCGACTCGCGGGTGGCCGCGATGTACACCGACCGCTACTGGAACGCGGACCTCTTCAAGGCGGTCGAAGAGCTCGGCGAGCTCGCCGCGACCGAGGGGATCACGCTCGCCGAGCTGTCGATGCGCTGGGTCGCCGGCCGGCCCGGCGTCGACTCGGTGCTGATCGGCGGATCCCGGACCGAGCACCTGCGCAACAACATCGCGGCGCTCCGCGCGGGACCGCTGCCGGACGCCGTACTCGACGCCTGCGACGCCGTCGGCACCCGGCTGCGCGGGCCGATGCCGGCGTACAACCGATGACCTGTGCCAACCGATGACTTGTGCCAACCGCTGAAGGAGAACCTGTGAACGCGAAGAACTTCGCCGATCGGCTGCGCGCCCGTGAGCAGCTCGTCGGGTACTGGGTGGTGCTGGACGCACCGATCGCGACCGAACGCATCGCGCGGATCGGGTACGACTACGTCGCGCTCGACGGTCAGCATGGCCTGCTCGGGTACCAGGGCCTGCTCAGCGGGCTGATGGCGGTGGACGCCGGCGCGTCGCTGGGCACCGGCGCGGTCGGGATGGTCCGCGTCGAGGCCAACCACCCGACGCCGATCGGCCGCGCGCTGGACGCCGGTGCCGCCGGCGTGATCGTGCCGCTGGTGGACTCCGCGGAGGACGCGGCCCGTGCCGTCGCGGCCGCGCGATACCCGGCCGCGGGGATCCGTTCGTACGGCCCGATGCGATCCGGTCTGCGGATCGGCCCGGTGCCCGGCGAGGCGGATGCGGCCACCGTCGTACTGGCGATGATCGAGACGCCGCAGGGGCTCGCGAACGTCACGGAGATCTGCGCGACCCCGGGGCTGGACGGCATCTACGTCGGTCCGTCCGACCTCTGCCTGGCCGTCGGCGGCCGGTTCCCGAACGATCCCGGGGTCGCCGAGGAGTTCGAGGACGCGCTCGCGCTGATCGCGAAGACCGCCCTCGCGGCCGGGGTCGCGGCCGGCATCCACACCCCCGACGGCGCCACTGCCCACCGACGCCTGTCCGAGGGCTACACCTTCGCCACGGTCGCCTCCGACCTGACCCACCTCGAAGCGATCGCCACCACCCACCTCGAGGCCGCCCGCTCGTCGTGACAGCTGCCCTCGGGGCGCGCGTATGCTCACCGGCATGTTGAGCGATGGGGTGCGGACTGTTCCCGCGGGTGGGGTCGGGCATTGGGTGCGAGTGGCGGGGGCCGGGAACGGCGGTACGCCACTTGTGCTGTTGCACGGCGGGCCGGGTGAGAGTTCGTACGGCGTGGAGCGGTCGGTCGGGGACGCGTTGGCGCAGTTCGTGCCGGTGGTGTTCTACGACCAGCGCGGGTGCGGGCGTACGGAGCGTCCGGCCGACACCTCGACGTACACGATGCAACGTCTGGTCGCGGACCTCGACGACTTGCGTACGGCGCTGGGCGTCGAGCGGATCGTCCCGTGGGGCGTGTCGTTCGGAGCGCTGCTGGCCGCGGAGTACGCCGTTGCCCACAGCAATCATGTGGACCGGCTGGTGCTGCACGCCCCGCCGATCGTCGATCCGCTCCACCCGGGGCTGTGGACGATGCGGCCGGGCGCCGTCGACCCGCTGCTGACGCGCGCCGAGCAGACCGCGTTGCGCACCCGGCTCGACACTGTCACGGAGCCGCTGGAGCGTACGGTCGCCGCGCTCGGCGCGATCGCCCAGAGCGAGAACGCGGCCGCCTTCTTCTACCACGACCCGTCCAACATCCCCGCCGACGACGAGAACGCGCCGCCGCCCAACATGGACGTGGCGATGGCGCTGGTCGGCAACGAGCGTCCCGAGCTCGTCGACGACCTGGCCGCGCTGGATCTCCCGACGCTGATCCTCGCCGGGCTCTGGGACCGCCAGGTCGGCTTCGACGTCCCACGCGACCTCGCGGCCCGCCTCCCGCAGGCCACCCTCGAGATCTTCCAGCACTCGGCCCACTCGATCGACGAGGAAGAGCCGGCCCGGTACGTCGAGTCGATCCGCAAGTTCCTCGCCCGGTGAACGCCTGGACGTCCCCCGAGTACCCGGGCCGCGGACTCGCCGTCGGACGCGATGCCGACGGCGTCCCGTTCTTCGCGTACTGGCTGACGGGCCGCTCCCCCGCGTCGCAGTCCCGCGAGCTCGTCGTCCACGACCGCGAACTGATCGTCCGCGACACCTCCGGCGGCCCGGTCGACGACCTGCGCCACTACACCGCGGCGACCCGTGGGCACGACTGGTTCCTCGTCGGCAACGGCACCCAGGTCGGCGAGCTGGCCGCGGCCCGCGCAGAACAGCCCGACCTCCAACTCGCCCTCCGGCAGCTGACCTACGAACCCGACCCACCGATCCGCACCCCACGCATCGTCGCGAGCGCCGTTCTCGCGGACGGCGGGCTGACCGACGTCGTGGTCGGCTCGGCCCGTGCGTACGACGGTGCGCCGGAACTGACCGAGCACCCGTCCGTGTACCTGGCGCGGATCGCTCCCGGGACCGCGGTCACGACGACGACCTACAACGGGACCGCGGCCGCGATCACCACCAGCGGACGGCCCGCGACGGTCGCCGTCCCGATGTCGTGGGCGTCCGTCACCGACGCCGTGTGGACGGGTCTCACGCCGTCGTTGCGGGTCGCGATGGTGACGGTCCGGCTGGACCGGGACACCTTCACCGACGTCCGCGCCGCGGCCCGGTGACCCCTACTCGTACATCTTGTCGAGGACGTCGGCGTACTCGGTCTCGACGTGTTTGCGCTTGAGTTTGAGGCTCGGCGTCATCTCACCGGACTCGACCGTGAGGTCGCGGTCGAGGATGGTGAACTTCTTGACGGTCTCCCAGCGGTTCAGGCCGGCGTTGAGTTCGTCGACGTACCCCTGGACCATGGCCCGGGCGGCGTCGGACGTGACGATCTCGGCGTACGGCCTGCCGCCGAGGCCGTTCGACTCCGCCCAGCCGGTGATCGCGTCCGGGTCCAGCGTGACCAGCGCGGAGACGAAGTTGCGCAGGTTGCCGTGCACGATGAACTGGCTCGCGTACGGGCAGATGGTCTTGAAGCGGCCCTCGATCACCTGCGGTGCCACGTACTTGCCGCCGGAGGTCTTGAACAGGTCCTTCTTGCGGTCGGTGATGTAGAGGAACTCGTCCTCGAAGTGCCCGATGTCGCCGGTGTGGAACCAGCCGTCGGCGTCCAGCACCTCGGCGGTCTGCTCGGGCTGGTTGTGGTACCCGCTCATCACGCCGTCGCCCTTGATCAGGATCTCGCCGTCCTCGGCGATCTTGAACGACGTCCCGGGGAACGCCGGGCCGACGCTGCCGAGCCGGTACTGCGTGGGCCGGTTCAGCGTGGATCCGGCCGACGTCTCGGACAGCCCGTACCCCTCGAGGATCAGCAGCCCGGCGGCGTGGAACCACTCCGCCAGCGACTTGTCGAGCGCCGCGGACCCGGACACGAAGAACCGGATCCGGCCACCGAACCGCGCGCGGATCTTCGACAACACGAGCCGGTCCGCGGCCGCGAACTGCGCGCCGAGCAGACCTGAAGGCTCGCGCCCCGCCTGTCGCACCGCGGACACGCGCGCGCCGACGCCGAACGCCCAGTCGAACAACTTCGCGCGCGCACCGCCCTCGGACTGGATCATCGTCCTGATCCGGGCGTGCGCCTTCTCGAAGATCCGCGGCGCCGCCGCCATGAACGTCGGCTGGACGATCGCCGCATTGTCGACAATCTTGTCGATCCGGCCGTCCACCGCGGTGGCGAAGCCGATCTGGCACTGGACCGCCAGCAGTACCTGGCCGAACACGTGCGACAACGGCAGCCAGAGGAACTGCAGGTCGTCCGGCGACAGCACCCGCATGCCCTCGACCGCGGCGCCCTCGTACGTCCACGCCGAGTGCGGCAGCCGCACACCCTTCGGGCGTCCCGTCGTACCCGAGGTGTAGATCAGTGTGCACAGGGTGTCGGGCTCAATGCCGGCAATCCGATCGTCGACAATCGACGGATGCTCGGCCAGGTAGTCGTCGCCGAGCATGTCCAGCTGGCCGAGACCGATCACCCAGTCACCGTCGCGCTCCTCCGGCATCCCGTCCAGCAGCACGACCTTGCGCAGTGACGGTGTCTCGGACCGGTGCTCGCGGAGCTTGTCGACCTGCCCGGCGTCCTCGGCGAACACCACCCGCAGGTCGGCGTCGGCGACGATGAAGGCCACGTCCGCGGAGATCGTCGACGGGTAGATCGTCGTCGTCGCGGCCGCGGCCAGTACGGCGGCCAGGTAGCACTCGATCCACTCGATCCGGGTGCTCGCGGCGATCCCGACCCGCTGCTCGGGTTCGACCCCGAGGGCGATCAGTCCCGCGGCCCGGCGCCGGGTCAGCGCCTCGGTCTCCCGCCAGCTCACCGACTTCCACTGCTCGCCGCGCGGGAACCGGAACGCCTCCCGCTCGGGGGTCGCGGCCACCCGGTCCAGGAACATCTGGGCCATGGTGTCCTTGCGGTTGCTGAGCAGTGCGAGCTGGCCGGGATCGGCGACAGGCGTCATGACTGGCCTCCAATGGGGGTCAAGTACACCGGACAGTAATAGCAATCCCGGGTGCTGGCCATGCCACTCGCTTGCCCACCTGAACCTTCTCCATTACTTTTCCGCAACATACGCACACGGTCGGTGGTGACCGCCTCACTATCCGTCCTGCCCGCGCAGGGTTCTCAGACGCCCTCTCCGGTCGTGCTGCGGACGCACGCCGCGGTGAACGGCGTTTATACCAAGGACTTCTACCGCTGCTCACGTTTCCGGGCGACCACGCGCTGGATCGTCCGGCCCGAGCTCGCGCTGGTGACCTGCTCGTCGAGGAGCAGGTCACACGCGCCGAGCGCTTCCCTCACCACCTGCTCGTCGACGGCGGCGTACAGCCGGCCGGCGTCGTCGCGGCTGTCGGTCGGCGAGACGCGCCAGGTCAGGTACAGCACGCCGCCGGGTTTGACGATGTCCGCGAGCCGCCGGACGGCCGGACCGACCGCGGCCGGCTCGAGGTGCATGATCACGGTCTCGCACAGGACGTTCGTGAAACTGTCGGCGGCGACGCCCTTCAGTTCGGGCAGCGCGGCGTCGTGGAACTCGACACCCGGGTGCCGGCGGACCGCCTCGGCGCGCAGGCCGGCGGACGGCTCGAGCCCGACGGCGTCGAACCCGTTCGCCGCCAGCCAGGCGGTGTCGCGGCCGGAGCCGCAGCCGACGTCCGCGGTGCGGCCGAGCTTGAAGTATCTGCGGACCAGGTCCTGCAGGTCGGTGCCGGCGGGTTGGGTCTCCCAGTCGTCCGCGTACCCGGCGGCACCGGAGTCGTAGGCGTGCAGCGTCTCAGTGTCCACCCGACCATCGTGCGCCGCGATTTCTCTCGATGTCAACCTTCTTGATGTCGAGAGATCAGCGGGCGGCGAGCAACTCCGCGATCTGGACCGCGTTCAGGGCGGCGCCCTTGCGGAGGTTGTCGTTCGAGACGAACAGGACCAGGCCGCGGTTGTCCCGGACCGACTGGTCCTGGCGGATCCGGCCGACGTACGACGGGTCCTGGCCAGCCGCGAGCAACGGTGTCGGGAGGTCGGTGACGGCGACGCCCGGGGCCTTGCCGAGCAGCTCTGTTGCCTGCTCCGGCGTGATCGGCTCCGCGAACTCGGCGTGGATGCTGAGCGAGTGCCCGGTGAAGACCGGCACCCGGACGCATGTGCCCGCGACCGGCAGATCCGGGAGGTGCAGGATCTTCCGGCTCTCGTTGCGGAGCTTCTGCTCCTCGTCGGTCTCACCGGTGCCGTCGGCAACGATCGACCCGGCGAGCGGGAGCACGTTGAACGCGATCGGCCCGGCGTACACCTTGGGCTCCGGCAGCGTGACGCCGTCGGCGCCGCGGGCGAGCTTGCCGCCGGCCACGGCCAGGTCCCGCGCCTGGTCCTCGAGCTCGCTGACGCCGGCCCCGCCGGAGCCGGAGACGGCCTGGTACGTCGAGACCACCAGGCGGGTGAGGCCGGCCGCGCGGTGCAGCGGGGCGAGGACCGGCATCGCGGCCATCGTCGTGCAGTTCGGGTTCGCGACGATCCCCTTCGGGATCGTGTCCAGGTCCTCCGGGTTCACCTCGGAGACCACGAGCGGTACGTCGGGGTCCATCCGCCAGCCGGAGGAGTTGTCCACGACGACCGCACCGGCCGCGGCTACCCGCGGGGCGAGCTCCTTGGAGGCCGTCTTCCCGTTCGAGAACAGGGCCAGCTCGAGCCCGGAGAAGTCCGCCGTCGCGGAGTCCTCGACGACGATCTCCCGGTCACCGAACGGCAGCTTCGTACCGGCGGACCGCGCCGAGGCGAAGAACCGCACCTCGTCGACCGGGAACTTGCGCTCGAGCAGCAACTCGCGCATGACCCCGCCGACCTGACCTGTCGCACCGAACACACCTACTCGCATACGGCCGAGAGTAATAGGTGCCCGCGGCGCCCGCCCGGATGTTTCAGCGGGCGGACGCCAGGCCCATCACAATCGCTCGTCGCGGGGGTGATCAGGCGTCGGCGACGAGGGTGCCGCCGTTGGCGACGTCGGTCTTCTCGATCTCCTGGAAGACGATGCGGACCGATTCGCGCTTCGCGCCGAGGATGGCGATCGCGGAGTCGGTGACGGCGGCGACGAACTCGCGGCGCTGGTCGAGGGTACGGCCGGAGAGCAGTTCGACGGTGATGTTCGGCATCAGGCGGATCTCCTGTAGGTGGTTTTCGGACAGTGTTTCAGGACCGGGCCGCCGCGCGCGCGGTGACCTCGGAGTCGGTGTCGAGCGAGTCGACGAGTTCGTCGACCTCCGCCCGCTGCTCCGGTGCGAGCAGGCCGAGGCCCACGTACACCACCAGAGAGGTTGCCAGCGGCAACGCGACGACCAGCGTCTGGTCGGTGGACCCCACGCCGTACTTGACGATCGCCCAGGCGATCAGCCCGACCGCCCAGGACGCCAGCGCGGCTCGCGACCCGCTCCGCCGGAACCACGGCAGCAGCCCGAGCATCAACGGGATCGCGATCGGCCCCATCGTGGCCGCGACCAGGTCGACGACGATCTTCAGCACCACGCCTTCGCCGTTGGTGGCGATCGCGATCAGCATGCTCACGGTGACGAACGTGAACGTCACGATCCGCGCCATCTTCAGCGTCGCGCGGTCGGTCAACTGCCGGACCCGCGGTACCAGCACCGGCGCCAGATCGCGGGTGATCACCGACGAGATCGCGTTCGCGTCGGACGCCACCATCGCCATCGTGTGCGAGAAGAACCCGGCCAGCACCAGCCCGATCAGCCCGCTCGGCAGCAGCAGTTGGGACAGCGCGACGTACGACTGCTCCGGCTTGCCCGGGTGCACGAGCAGCGGTGCCGCACACATCGGGATGAACAGGATCAACGGCCAGACCAGCCACAACCCGGACGAGAGCAACGCCGACCGCTTCGCCGCGGAGCCGGACGGCGCGGCCATGTAGCGCTGCGCCAGGTTCCACATGCCGCCGTTGTACTCGAACGTCTTGATGAACAGGAACGCGATCAAGAAGATCGGCGTGTACGGCCCGTTCAGCGCGTGCCCGTGGCCGGCCGGCAACTCGTCCCACATCTTCCACAGCGTCGGTACGCCGTCCAGGCGGTGCAGCACCCCGATGAACATCGCGACACCGGCCCCGAACTGGATCACGAACTGCCCGAAGTCGGTGAGTACGTCGGCCCACAGCCCGCCGAGCGTCGCGTACAGCATCGTCACCACACCGGTGAGCAGGATGCCCCACCGGATCGGCACGCCGGTGAAACCGTTCAGCAGTACGGCGATCGCGACCCACTTGGACGCGATGTCGACGACCTTGAGTGCGGCACCGGAGTACGCGAGCGCCTGCTGGGTCGGCAGGTTGTACCGCCGGGCGAGGTACTCCAGCGGCGACACGACCCCGTGTTTCGCGCGCAGCCGGTTCCAGCGGGCGGCGAACAGGAACGCGCCGATCCCGACGCCGACGCCGATCGACATCGCCCACCAGACGTAGACGGTGATGCCGTACGAGTACGCGACGGCCGCGAACGCGACGAACATCACCGCGCTGTAGCCGGACATGTGGTGCGAGATGCCGGACAGCCACCACGGGATCCGGCCTCCGGTCGTGAAGTAGTCGACGACGGTCTTGATCTTGGTGCGCGACCAGACTCCGATCAGCACCATCAGCACGAAGTAGCCGACCAGGACCGTCCAGTCCAGTGCGGTCATGGGGATCCTCCCAGGGGCGTTGGGCGAGTCCTTGAGAGGTTCCATTGAACAGAACCAGGTGTCAAGACGCGGAACTTGGAACATTTCCCGAGCCTGTTCCAGCGTTGACAGGCTGTTCTGCTGAGTAGAACCTTGTTCCGTGACTTTGCAGATCAGGCACGCCACCCATCCCGAGCAGCTGCCCGGCTTCGACACGGCCGCACTGCGCCGCCACTACCTGGTGGACGATCTCTTCGTCCCCGGCGCCGTCACCGCGGTGCTCACCCACCACGACCGGATCGTCCTCGCCGGCGCCCGGCCGACGGACGGCCCGCTGACCCTCGGCACCTACCCCGAGCTGCGCAGCGAGTACTTCCTCGAGCGCCGCGAGGCCGGCATCGTCAACGTCGGCGGCGCCGGCACGGTCACCGCCGACGGCACGAAGTACGAGCTCGGCACCGGCGCCTGCCTGTACGTCGGACGCGGCGTCCGCGAGATCGTGTTCGAGGGACCCGACGCGGCGTACTACGTGTTCTCGGCGCCGGCACACACGACGTACCCGGTCGCGCAGATCAACCCGGGTGAGGGGAACCGGATCGAGGCCGGCGACCAGCAGACCGCGAACCGGCGGACGATCGACCAGTTCATCCACGCGGACGGCGTGCGGAGCTGCCAGATCGTGCTCGGCGTGACCACGCTGCACGCGGGCAGCACCTGGAACACGATGCCCGCGCACACCCACGACCGGCGGACCGAGTGCTACCTGTACTTCGGGCTGCCCGAGACCGAGCGGATCGTCCACCTGCTCGGCGAACCGGACGAGACCCGGCACCTGCTGGTCGCGGACCGGCAGGCGATCATCTCCCCGAGCTGGTCGATCCACTCCGGCTGCGGCACGTCGTCGTACAGCTTCGTCTGGGCGATGGCCGGCGAGAACCAGGCGTTCGGCGACATGGACGGTGTCGACGTACGGGATCTGCGGTGACGTCCTTCGGTCTCGAAGGACGGACCGCGCTGGTCACCGGGGCGCGGCGCGGGATCGGGGCCGCGATCGCCGCCGGGTACGCCGCGGCCGGCGCCGAGCTGATCCTGCTGGCCCGGGACGCGGCGCTCGACGACACCCTCGAGGCGATCAAGCGGAACGGCGGCGGCGACGCGACCGTGGTCACCGCGGACTTCGCCGACCCGGCCGCGGTCGAACGGGCTGCCCTGCAGATTGTCGACAACAGGAAGGTCGACATTCTGGTCAACAACGCCGGCACGATCCGGCGGGCGCCGGCGGCCGAGACGACGACCGCGGACTGGCAGCACGTGATCGACGTGAACCTGAACTCGACCTGGGCGGTGACCCGGCCGATCGGGGCCGCGATGGCCGAACGGCGGTCCGGGAAGATCGTCACGATCGCGTCGCTGCTCAGCTTCCAGGGCGGGATCCGGGTCCCTGCCTACACGGCCGGCAAGCACGCGGTCGCGGGGCTGACCCGGGCGCTGGCCAACGAATGGGGCCCGGCCGGGGTCCAGGTGAACGCGATTGCGCCCGGGTACATCAGTACCGACAACACCGCCGAACTGCGGGCGGACCCGGACCGTGAGGCCGCGATCCGGGAGCGCATCCCGGCGGGCCGCTGGGGACGGCCCGAGGACGTCGTCGGCGCGGCGGTGTTCCTCGCGTCCGCCGCGGCGGATTACGTCAACGGGCACGTCCTCGCCGTCGACGGCGGCTGGCTGGCGAGATAGGGGTGGCAGGATGTCCGACATGAGTTCGCCCTCGGCCATCGACAAGACGCTGATGGTGCTGGACGCCGTACTGGAGCATTCGCGGTTCACCGACGTGGTGAACGCGACCGGTCTGGCCAAGTCGACCGTGCACCGGATCATGGCCTCCCTGGTCGAGCACGAGTTCGTCGCGCAGGCCGACGACGGGTCGTACCACCCCGGCCCGAAGGCGCTCCGGCTCGCCGGGCACGCGCTGACGAACGTCGACCTGGCGACCGTGGCGCGCCCGGTGCTCGCGGACCTGGTCGCGCAGACCCGCTGTACGGTGCACGTCGGACTGCTGAACGGCGACGAGGCCATCTACGTCGCGCGGCTCGACGGCCCGAAGCCGTACCGGATGCCGTCCCGGGTCGGCAAGGCGATCTGGCTGCACTGCACCGGCATCGGCAAGGCGCTGCTCGCCGAGAAGGACGACGAGGCGCTCGAGGTCCACATCACCCGGACCGGCCTGCCCGCCCGGACGCCGCTCACCCACACGACCGCTGCCGCGCTGAAGGCCGACCTCGCGCAGACCCGGGCCCGCGGGTACGCGCTCGACGACGAGGAGAACGAGCCCGGCATCCGCTGCGTCGCCGCGGTCATCCACGACCACACCGGCGCGGCGATCGCCGCGGTCAGCATCTCGACGCTCTCACTCGAGCAGTCGATCGCCCAGGTCGCCCTGATGGCCCCCGCCGCACTCGAGGCGGCCCGCAAGATCTCCGCCGCGCTCGGCTATCGCGAACCGACCAGCTGACGCGCCGCCGCCCACCGCACCACCGGGACGAAGAGCAGCCCCACAACCGCGAACCAGACGCCCAGGATGATCCAGCCCGGCACGCCGAGGCCGAGCGGGAGGAAGGCGAGCACCGTTGGCGCGACCATCGTGCTGATCGACATGCTGGTGTTCCAGACGCCTTGGTACTGCCCCTGGGCGTGACCGGGCGCGAGGTCGAAGCTGAGCAGGAACGACCCGGAGGACTGCAGCAGTTCGGCGATCACCTGCACGAAGGCGCCGACCGCGAGCAGGGCGACCGCGATGACGGCGTTGCCCCAGGTGGCGCCGGCCATCAGCACCATCGCTGCCAGCAGCAACAGGCCCGCGGTGCGCGTGGCACGGGCCGCGGCCGCCGGGTCGGCGATCCCGCGCGACGACCGCACCTGGAACAGCGAGACCACCACGGTGTTGATGATCAGCAGCACGGCCACCGTCCAGCGCGGCGCGTCCGTGTGGTCGACCACCCACAACGGGATCGCGACGTCGAGGACCGCGAAGTGGATGCTCATCCCCGCGTTCAGCGCGGCCACCGCGAGGTACGCCCGGTCCCGCAGTGCGATCCACACCGGCCCGCCGTCGTCGTGCGGCTGCGGCGCCACCCGGGGAATCGCCAGTACGACGAACGCCGCGACACTGCTCAGTACGGCGTCCAGCACGAACATCAGGCGGTACGCCGTACCCGTGTCGAAGTGCAGCGCGAACGCGCCGACGCCCGCGCCGATCGTGATGCCGATGTTCGTGACGGCCCGTAGATACGCACGGGCCGCGACCCGTCCGGCGCCGGTGGTAACCGCGGCGATCAGGGCCGCTCGCACCGCGCCCGCACCGCGGTCGATCATCGTCAGCACGATGCTCACGGCCAGGAACTGCCAGAAGTTCTGCACGAACAGGTAGACCAGCGAGAACGCGCAGACCAGCAGGCTCAGCACGACGAACAGCCCGCGCGGGCCGCGCCGGTCGGCGAGATGCCCGAGCGGTACGGCGGACAGCAGGCCGAACAGGCCCGCGATCGTCAGCCCGAGGCCGACCTGCGCGATGCTCAGCCCGACGATCCGGTTGAAGTACAGGACGCTGACCGTCATCAGCAGGCCGTTCCCGACCCGGCTGAGCAGGGTGGCGAGGGCGAGCGGGCGCAACGGTCCGGGCGCCGGCAGCACGCCCCGGGCGACAGGCGGCTCGGCCACCGGCGGGGCGCTCATCCGCGCGCCACGACGCGCTGCGCGTTCGCGCGCATCTCCTCCATCAGATCGACACCGGAGTCGAGCATGCGTTGCATCTTGACGGGATCCTCCAGGGCGAACATGAGTGCGACCGTGACCTCGTGGTCCGGCTTGCTGAGGATCTCGATCCGGTCGCCGGCGCCGATCGAGCCGGTCCGGAGGACCTTCAGGTACGCACCGGGGCGGCCTGCCTGGTGGAAGCGCTTGACCCAGTGCGGGAGCTGCATCCGGTGCTGGAACGTGATGCACGGGATCCGCGGCGCGCGCACCATCACCTCGACCTCGGGCCCGATCCGCCAGACCTCGCCGAGCAGCGCGCCGTTCACGTCGAGCCCCTCGGTCCGGAGGTTCTCGCCGAAGAGCCCGGTCGGAATGTCCCGGCCGAGTTGGTCCGCCCACCAGTTCGCGTCCTCGTCGGCGTACGTGTAGAGAGCGAGGTCCGGGCCGCCGTGGTTCTTGGTGTCGCAGACCCGGTCGCCGGCCAGCCCGAGCTCGCCGACGTGGACGCGGCCCGGCTGCGGCCGTTTGTCGATCGCGGTGAAGCCGGTCTCCTTCGGGCCTGGGATCAGCTTCTCCACCACGTTGACCGTCAGCACCCGCATACCCGCATCCTCTCCCGGCGGTCACAGGTGTTTCCACCCGTTTTAGCGGGGTTTGAGCGGCAGTACGGCGATGATCAGCAGCGTGGCGGCGGTGGCGGCTGCGCCGATCCAGGCGGCGGCGCCGTACCCGGACTCGTGCGGGAAGACGTGGGTGGTGTGCGCGGCGAGGATCAGCCCGCCGAGCGCACTGCCGGTGGAGAAGCCGACGCTCCGGACGACGGCGTTCACGCTCATCGCGCTGGCGGTCTCGGCCGGCGGCGTCACCGCGAGGATGACCGTCGGCATGGCGGCCGAGAACGCACCGACACCGAAGCCGAGGATGCCGATGGCAACGATCGGTTGGACAAGGTGTGAGCGGGTGACCGCGAAGAGTGCGAACGCGACGAGGACACACGCAGTACTTGCCGCTAGCAACAGCCGGGCGCCGAGGCGGTCGCGCCACTGCGGAACCAGGCGGCCGGCGACGAAGCCGAGGACCGAGAACGGGACCAGGACGAGACCTGCCTGGAAGGTGTTCAGGCCGAAGCCGTAGCCGGCGGCCGCAGGGGTCTGGACGTAGCGGGTGATCAGGCTGAAGAGCAGGTACATGCCGACACCGCCGGTGAGCATCACGACGTTCGCGGCGGCGACCGCCGGGTGGCGCAGCAGTTTGATGTCGACGAGCGGATGCTCGGTGCGCAGTTCCAGGAAGGTCCAGCCGACGAGCAGCAGGATCGCTGCCAGCAGTACGCCGATCGCGAGGGCGGGGTTGCCGGTCCAGAGGGTGGTCTCGCCGATCACCAGGAGGAGGGCTGGGAGGGCGATCGCGAGCAGGACGGCGCCGCGGACGTCCAGGCGGGCCGGCGGGCGGTCGGGAGCTCCCGGCAGGACGACGAGCGCCGCGCCGAAGGCGGCCGTAGTGATCAGGAGACCCAGGCCGTACGCCGTCCGTACGCCGCCGAGGTCGGTGAGCAGACCGCACAACGGGTAGCCGATGCCGATGCCCGCGGTCGTGGTGACCGACAGGAGCGCGATCGTCCGCGTGGCCCGGTGCTCATCGAGGTGGTCGCGGGCCACGGCCATCATCAGCACGACGAGGCCGAGCCCGGAGCCTTGGAGGGCCCTTCCGATCAGCAGGAACGCGAACGGCAGCGGCAGAACCGTCAGCACACTGCCGGCCACCTCCGCCCCGAGCATCCACAGCACGACGCTCCGCCGCCGGGGCCCGGCCCCCAGTCGCCCGAAAACCGGGGTCGCCACCGCCCCCGCCAGCAATGCGATCGTCAGCGTCCACTGGGAAGCCGCCGGCGAAACCCCGTAGGCCTCGGCCACCGCCGTGATCAACGGAGCTCCCAGGCTGCCGATCACCGCACCGACCAACCCCACGGAAACCAGGAACCCCACCAGCACCCCGGGTCTGGTCATTGGTTCGTCTCGGTGGTGATGTGGGTGAAGAGGCCCGGTTTGATGCGGGTTCTGGCCTGATGGGACCAGGGTTCGTCCACCTGCGGGAGGTCCAGGGCGGCGTTGGTGTTGAGGAGCATGCCGAAGGCGAGGAAGGCCTTCACTGTGACCGGGTCGAGTTGTGCCGTCTCGGCGACGGACTGCCAGAGGCGGGCGAAGCTCGTCCGGACCGCGTCGCGGACCTCGCCGTCGCCGGCGGCCGCGGCGGCGGTGCCCTGGAGCTGGAGGAGCAGCGTCGTACGGTCGGCGAGCATGTCGTTGTACTCCTGTCCCATCGCCGTCAGCGCCTCGATCCCGTGCGTCCCGCCGGCCGCCGCGACCATCGCGAGCCGCATCCGCTCGAACGCCGCGTCCACGCACGCCAGGAACAGCAGCTTCTTCGTCCCGAACATCCGGAACACGTACGCCTGGGTGATCCCCGCCCGGCGCGCGATCGTCTCGGTCGAGGCGCCGTACAGCCCGGCCGCCGCGAACTCCTCCGCCGCGATCGCCAGGACCTGCTCGCGCCGTTCCCGGCCGCTCATCCGTGCTGCCGCCATGAAGCCAAAGTTAGTAGGTAGTAACTACTAATTACAACAACTTGGCTGACGCCTCGTGATCGACGTGTCGCAGAGCGAGATTCTTTCCGGTCTAGATGACAATTTAGGCAATTCGCGCAACCAAATCGCCTCCCCGAAGCATCTGTCAGGTGTACTTCGGGGGAGGTCGATGGAGGGGACATGGGTAAGGTGCGCACCTTGGGGGAACTCGAGATCGCGGTGATCGTGCCGTGCTACAACGAAGCAGCAGCGGTGCGGAAGGTCGTCACCGAGCTGCGCGACTCGTTGCCGACGGCGCGGATCTACGTGTACGACAACAACTCGACGGACGGCACCGGCGCGATCGCCGCGGAAGCCGGCGCGATCGTCCGGCGGGTCACCCGCAAGGGCAAGGGCAACGTGGTACGCCGCGCGTTCGCGGACGTCGAGGCCGACGTGTACCTGCTGATCGACGGCGACGACACGTACGACGCGTCCCGGGCTGCCGAACTGGTCGAGGTGCTGCTGACCGGACCTTACGACCACGTGGTCGGCGTACGGCGGCATTCGAACGAGGCGGCGTACCGGCCCGGGCACACGCTCGGTAACCGGATGCTGACCGGGGCTGTCGGCACGCTGTTCGGCCGCGACATCACCGACATGCTGAGTGGATACCGCGCGTTCTCCCGGCGGTACGTCAAGTCGTTCCCGGCGTTGTCGCAGGAGTTCGAGATCGAGACCGAGTTGACGATCCACTCGCTGCACCTGCGGGTGCCGGTCGCCGAGGTCGAGGTCGGGTACAAGGAGCGGCCGGAAGGCGGCGAGAGCAAGCTCCGGACCTACCGCGACGGCCTGCGGATCCTGCGCTGGATCCTGCTCCTGGCCCGGCTCGAGCGGCCGACGCTCTTCCACGGCGTACTCGCCGCGATCTGCGGGCTGCTCGCGCTGGTGCTCGGTGTCCCCGTGGTCCTCGAGTACCTCGACAGCGGGCTGGTGCCGCGCCTGCCGACCGCTGTCCTGGCGTCGTCGATCGGGCTGATCGCGATCCTGCTGGTCGTGGTCGGCTACCTGCTCGACGCGATCGGCCGGAGCCGGCAGGAGGCCGCGCGGCTGAGCTACCTCAGGCACCCGGCGCCGACGCAGCTCCTCGAGTCGGTGGAACCGGTGGCGGCCGGGGTCGACGACTTCCGGACGGTGGGATGAACCGGGGCTTCGCCGCCCGGATCCGACGCCAGTGGCCGGTGCTCGCCGCCGCCGTCGGGGCCGGGCTGACGTTCGTGATCAGCGGCATCATCCGCGGCACCTACCCGTTCGGTGACGGCCCGCGGAGCACCAACGACCTGGGGCAGCAGTTCGTCCCGATGTACGCGCACTACCGCGACATGCTCACCGGCCAGGGCGTCGGGGATCTGCTCTTCAACTGGTCGAGCGGCTTCGGCGTGCCGTTCCTCGGCGACTTCATGGCGTACGTCGGCTCGACGCTGTCGTGGATCGTGCTGCTGTTCCCGCGCGACCACATCGACCTCGCGCTGTTCCTGGTCGACGTGTTCGCGATCGGGCTCGCGGCCGGCGCGATGACGGCGTACCTGCGCCGGCTGCGCCCCGGCCCCGCGTGGATCGCGGTCGTCGCGGGGATCTCGTACGGCGCGTGCGGCTGGGCGATCGACGACGCGGCGTACATGAGCGTCTGGCTGAACGGGCTGGTCGCGTTCCCGGTCATCTGCCTGCTCTGCGAGTGGATCCTCAGCCGGCGCTCGACGCTCTCGCTACTGGTCTCCCCGTTCGTGATCGCGTTGCTCTGGACGTCGCACTTCTACACGGTCTACATGGCAACGCTCGGTGCCGCGATCGTCGTGGTAGCACGGATCCTGGCGTACGACGCGAGCGTGTCCTGGCGCACCCGATTGACCGGTGCGCTGCGCTGCATCGTGGCTGTCGGCCTCGGTATCGGACTGGCCGCGCCGCTGCTGCTGCCGACGTACCGGATCGTGCAGGCCGCGCGGCCGAGTCCGGACGCCGCGTTCAGGCCGATCAGCGCGATGGATTTCCTCGCCCGGCTGCTTCCGGGCAGCGAGGGTGTCGGGGCGACGCCCGGGCTGGCGGTCGGCACGGTGCTGTTGCTGCTCGCGGTCAGCTTCCCGTTCAACCGGGCGGTTCCCGGCCGGGAGCGGATCGTGTGGACGGCGGCGGTCGCGCTGACCGTGCTCAGCATGCAGGTTGATTTCACCCACGACGTGTGGCACGGGTTCGACACCCCGAACGGCAGCAACTACCGGCAGGCCTTCATCGTCGCCGGCCTGCTGGTGATCGTCGGCTGGCTGTCCGCGGCCTCCGGCCTCCGTACGGTGCTGGCCGTGGCGGCGCCGGTCGGCGTCGTACTCGTGCTGTATCTGGTGATGTGGAACGTCCGGACCACCACGACGACCACGCGGATCGTCGTGCCGCTGCTGATCGTGATCGCCGTCGGCGCCTGGCTGGCCGGCCGCCGGCCGGACCGGCTGGGACGGGTCGCGGTGGCGCTCCTGGTCGGTGCGGTGGTCGCCGAGGTGTCGGTCTCGTCGGCGGCGATCGACGCGCAGCGGAGCAAGATCCTCAGCGCGAAGCCGCCGTGGGGCGACCTGCACACGGCGATCCGTGGCCTGGTGGAGTCCTCGGACGACTGGCCGACGCATCGCGCGGCGCCGGGCGCGGACCAGACGGTCAACGACCCGATGCTGATCGGCGGCCAGGGACCGCAGTACTACTCGAGCACGATCCCGGACCGGGTCTCGCAGCAACTGCTGGACCTGGGGTTCGGGTACAGCTCGTACGGGCGGGCCACGATCGACCCGCAGAACCCGGTGGTCGACGCGGCGTTCGCGATCCGCAACCGGGTGGTCGTCGGCGACGACGACGTCCCGAAGCTGGAGACGTACGACGCCGCGCCGCTGGTCACCGTACGACGTGCGAAGCCGTTCACGTCCGGCGATCCCGGGCCGTTCGGGGCCCAGGAGACCGCCCTGGGCGCGGACGTCTACACGATCCCGAAGGTGCTGGGCGAGAAGGACCCGGATGCGACGGTCTCGGACCGGAGGGGCGGGCTGACGATCACGCCGGCGCGCGGTGCCACGCTGCCGGTCGAGACGACGTTGCATGCGACCTGTACGCCGGGGTCGGAGATCTGGTTCGCGGCGCCGACGTACGTGGGCGAGGTACTCGTCGACGGGCGCGACTGGGTGACGAACCTGGCGCCGACCGCGAAGAGCCCGGGCATCTACTCCGGTGCGCCGATGCTCCGGGTCGGGACGGCCGGCGCCGACGGCAAGGTCGAGGTGACGCTCCGGCTGGCGGCGCGGACCAAGCTCCCGTCGTCGCCGATCGGCTGCCTGCACCCGGACCGGCTCACCGCGGCCGTGGCGAACCTCAACGCCAGCAAGGCGGCCGCTGTGAGCGTCGGCGGCCACAGCATCCGCGTACGGCTGCAGCCCGGCGAGGCCGCGGCGGTGGTGATCGGAGTGGTGCGGATCGACGGCTGGAGCTGCTCGGTCGACGGCAAGGCGGGCCGGACCCCGGGCACCCGCGGCGGTCTGCTCGCGGTCGCGGCGCCGGCCGGTGCGTCCGAGGTGTCGTGCGCGTACCGGCCCGTCGGTGCCCGGATGGGCCTGGCCGTCGGGGCGCTCGCATTGCTGGGGTTACTGGCGGTGGCCGGTCTGCTGCTACTACTGCGGCGGCGTCCTAGGGCATGACTCCTGATCCCACGTCGTAGCGAGGAGGTGCTCGGTGCGGTAGCTCGGCGCGCCGAGTGCCCCGCAGTAGGCGTGGGATCAGGAGACATGCCCTAAGACTGAATCGCCTTGACGATCGCGATGTTGCGGGTCAGCCAGTCCTGCGGCAGCGACTCGTCCGTGCCGGTGGACTCCAGTGTCCACAGGACGTTCAGCATCTGCCGGACGATGACCCAGTCGCGGGCGCGATCCTCGTCGAAACCGGCCGCGTCGACCGCGGTCCAGAACCGCTGGCGTACGGCGAACCGCAGGTCGTGGGCGGTCGCGACCTCGTCCCAGCGGTTCCAGATCAGCGGCGCGACCTCGAAGTGCGGGTCGCCGGACAGCGGCTTCGGGTCGATCACCAGCCACGGCTCACGGTCGGCGGCGAGCATGTTCTCGTAGTGCAGGTCCGTGTGGATCAGCCGTCCGTCGGTGGCCGGGTCCGCGACGAAGTCGGATGCCAGCGAGATCGCCTGCTCGACGTAGCGGTGCGGCACCGGGGCGGAGGCCGGCAGCCTCCGGAACCCTTCGACCCAGCGGGTCAGCTCCCCCGACAGCGTCCGGTACTGCGGGCCGGCCGGGACGTGCAGCCGCTTGTAGGTCTGCCCAACGATCTCGCAGGCGTCCAGCGCGTCGATCGCGGTCAGGTCGCGCGGGTGCAGCCGTTCCAGCAGCAGCGCGAACCGGCGCGGGTCCGCGCGCAGCAGCCGCACGGCGCCGTTGCCGGCCCAGTCCCGCAACGCGAGATGCTCGGTCTCCGCCTCCCAGTGCGGGAACTGGACCTTCAGTACGGCGCTCTTGCCCTCGGCAAGCACCGGTACGACGAGCGCACAGTTGCCGTACGCCGCCGTACCGTCGACCTGCAGATCCCACTCGTCGAGCAGCTCCCTGGTCAGCCGTGGGAGCCGATCGAGCCAGTCCACCCAGTCCTGCCCTCGGGAAGCGACAACGAGCAGGCCATCCGGGATCTGCACCTACTTCTTGCCCGCCTTCTCGGGGGAGTCGGAGGTGCGGAGGGCGGCGATGAAGGCCTCTTGCGGGACCTCGACCCGGCCGACCATCTTCATCCGCTTCTTGCCCTCCTTCTGCTTCTCGAGCAGCTTGCGCTTCCGGGTGATGTCACCGCCGTAGCACTTGGCGAGGACGTCCTTGCGGATCGCGCGGATCGTCTCGCGGGCGATCACCCGGGACCCGATCGCGGCCTGGATCGGCACCTCGAACTGCTGCCGCGGGATCAGCTCCTTGAGCTTGCCGGCCAGCGCCACGCCGTACCCGTAGGCACTGTCGCGGTGCACGATCGCGGAGAACGCGTCCACCGTCTCGCCGTGCAGCAGGATGTCGACCTTCACCAACTGCGCTGCCTGCTCGCCGGTCGGCTCGTAGTCGAGCGACGCGTAGCCCTTGGTCTTCGACTTCAGCTGGTCGAAGAAGTCGAACACGATCTCGGCCAGCGGCAGCGTGTAGCGCAGCTCGACCCGGTCCTCGGACAAGTAGTCCATCCCGTTCAGCGCGCCGCGCTTCTGCTGGCAGAGCTCCATGATCGCGCCGATGTAGTCGCTCGGGCTCAGGATGGTCGCCTTCACGACCGGCTCGTACACCTCGTCGACCTTGCCCTCGGGGAACTCGCTCGGGTTCGTGACGACGTGCTCGGTCCCGTCCTCCATCAGCACCCGGTAGACCACGTTCGGCGCGGTCGAGATCAAGTCCAGGTTGAACTCACGCTCGAGCCTCTCGCGGACGATCTCCATGTGCAGCAACCCGAGGAACCCGCAGCGGAAACCGAACCCGAGCGCACCGGAGGTCTCAGGCTCGTACTGCAGGGCGGCGTCGTTCAGCTGGAGCTTGTCGAGCGCGTCGCGGAGCGTCGGGTAGTCGTCGCCGTCGATCGGATAGAGACCGGCGTACACCATCGGCTGCGGGTGCTTGTAACCGCCGAGCGCCTCGGTGGCGCCGTTGACGTTCGACGTGACGGTGTCACCGACGCGGGACTGCCGGACGTCCTTCACACCGGTGATCAGGTAACCGACCTCACCCACGCCGATACTCTGCGTCTTGATCGGCTCCGGGGAGATCACCCCGACCTCGAGCATCTCGTGCACCGCGCCGGTGGACATCATCTTGATCCGGTCCCGGTGCGTCAGCTCGCCGTCGACGACCCGGACGTAGGTGACCACGCCGCGGTACGTGTCGTACACCGAGTCGAAGATCAGCGCCCGCGGCGGCGCGTCCTTGACGCCCTTCGGCGGGTCGATCTGCGCGACGATCTCGCTGAGCAGGTCCTCGACGCCCTCACCGGTCTTCGCCGACACCCTGAGCACGTCGGACGGGCTGCAGCCGATGATGTTGGCGAGCTCCTCGGAGTACTTCTCCGGCTGCGCACTCGGCAGGTCGATCTTGTTCAGCACCGGGATGATGTGCAGGTCCGCGTTCAGCGCGAGGTACAGGTTCGCGAGCGTCTGCGCCTCGATCCCCTGCGCCGCGTCGACCAGCAGCACGGCGCCTTCGCACGCCTCGAGCGACCGGGACACCTCGTAGGTGAAGTCGACGTGGCCGGGCGTGTCGATCATGTTCAGGATGTACGTCGTACCGTCCGGGGCCAGCAGGCCGCCCGGGGTGTCCGGGCCGGGCGTGAACGGCAGCCGGACCGCCTGCGACTTGATCGTGATGCCGCGCTCGCGCTCGATGTCCATCCGGTCGAGGTACTGCGCCCGCATCGAGCGGTCGTCGACCACGCCGGTGATCTGCAGCATCCGGTCGGCCAGCGTCGACTTGCCGTGGTCGATGTGGGCGATGATGCAGAAGTTCCGGATCAGCGACGGGTCGGTACGACCCGGCTGCGGCACTTTCGTGGGGCCAACGGGCACGGAGGGGGTCCAGTTCTGGTCTCGGGTGGTATATCCGGTCAATCATCCCATGCGGGTCCAGCAGATTCGAAAATCGCTGGCGGCGGCCGATAGCGTGCTCTGGTATGGCGCACGCTGCTGGGGTCCGGTTGCCCTATTTCGACCTTCCGTCCGCCGTGCGGGCGTGGGTGGAGCGAGAACTCGGGTCGGTCGTGGTGTCGGCCACGACCCAGCAGGGCGGCTTCTCCCCCGGCACCGCCGCGCGCCTGGTGACCGCCTCCGGCCGGCGGGCCTTCCTGAAAGCCGTCGGTACGTCGCTGAACCCGAAGACGCCGTCGCTCTTCCGACAGGAGATCACCGCGATGCAGGCCATCGGCCGGCTCCCGATGGTTCCGGAGCTGTACGAGGTGTACGACGACGGCGACTGGGTCGGCATGCTCTTCGAGGACATCGAGGGGCGGCTCCCGGCGCATCCGTGGGAGCAGTACGACGCGGACCGGGCACTGGACGCGCTGGCGGAGCTGACCGACGTACTGGACCCGTCGCCGTGGCCGGGCGCTCCCGTGATCGCCGTACGCAGCCATGACTTCCTGAGCCGCTGGGAGAACGTCCTGGCCGACAACCTCGCCGTACCGTCCTGGGTTCAGCCTGAGGCGTTGGCGGAACTGGCCCGCACCGGGGTTCAGGCGCTGGCCGAGGGCCAGGCGCTGGCGCATTACGACCTACGGGCCGACAACATCATCCTGACCGAGGACCGGGTGGTGTTCATCGACTGGGCACACCCGGGGCTGGCGCCGCGCTGGACGGACACGGTGATCCTGCAGGCAGAGATGCGCGGCTCGGTGAGTCTCCCGGAGCTCCCGGACGACGAGGCGATCACGGGGTTCATCGCAGCCATCGCGGGCGGCCTGTGGTGGGGTTCTGCGCAGCCTGCGCCGCAGGGGATCCCTACGATGCGGACATGGCAGCGGGAGCACGCTCTGGTGCATCTGGACTGGGTACGCGAGCGGATGCAGCGTTTCTGACCCACGCGCGTCTGTAGCGGTGTGACGAATCCAATGGTGAGCATCAGCCGCCCGGCACCTGTGGACGCACAGGGAGCCGTTTCGGCGCTCTACCAGCAGCACTGGGTCGGGCTGCTCCGGCTTGCGGTGCTGATGGTGGACGACCGGCAGGCGGCAGAGGACGTCGTACAGGAGGCTTTTGCCGAGCTGTACCGGCACTGGCCGCTGAGGGGGTCCGATGCAGCCCTGGCCTACCTCCGTACGGCGGTGGTCAACCGCAGCCGGTCCGTCCTGCGACGACGCAAGGTGGCGCGGCTGTACATCCCGCCGCATCAAGCACCGAACGCCTCCGCCGAGAGCCACGCAGTGCTGGGCGAGGAACGCTCACAGGTACAGCAGGCGCTCCAGGCGCTGCCACGACGTACCCGCGAGGTGCTCGTGCTCCGGTACTACCTCGATCTGCCGTTCGCGGAGATCGGCCAGACTCTCGGGATCAGCGAATCCTCTGCCCGTGCCACCTCGTCGCGCGGCATCGCCGTCCTGACCGAACGCCTGAAGGAACTGCGATGACCGACACCGAGACGCGCCTCCGCGACTACCTCCACAGCCAGGCCGCCGCCGTTCCCGAGACCGCCCAGGGCCCGGGTTTCGAGCCACCGGCGCACCGCCGGCACTGGCCCGTACTGGCAGCCGCCGCGGCGATCGCCGTGATCGCCGTACTCGCCGCCTCGTTGCTGACCCGCTCCGGCAGCACCGTCGAACCGGCCCGGCCACCGGGGCCGCCGGTCTCGGGAGCGGCCCCGCAGGTGCCGTACACGGCCGGCAAGACTCTGCACGATGGCAAGCAGGCGGTACGGATCCCGGCAGGGCTCGGCCAGTACTTCTTCGGCCGGGTCGCCGGCGGCGGCTGGCTCGGCAGCCTGACGCCGGGCGTGGGCAAGTTCCAGGTCGGCGTCCTGTCGCCGAACGGAGCCCTCCGGCCGATCGGCCCGACCAGGTCGGGCAGTCAGGTGCTGTCCCCGGATCGCAAGCAGGTCGCGCTCTACCACTACCTGTCCAACACGCGAGGTCAGGTACTCGTCTTCGACCTCGCGTCCGGCAAGCAGGTCGCGCAGTTGCCGGCAGCGCCTGGCCAGCCGGACATGCTGGGCTGGAACCAGAACGGGCTGTGGATGAACAAGGGCAAGGCAGGGCTGGTCGTCTGGCAGCCTGCGACCGGCAAGCAGCGCACGGTGTCCGTCCCCGGCTTCAGCGGCACCGCGGCCATCCCGCCGGCGACCGGCACCGTCGTCCTGTCCGCCAAGGTCGACGGGAAGCGGTGCCTGCGGGCAGGTGTGCTGCGCGACGACGGGTTCAAGGTCCTGCGTGAGTACTGCGACAACGGCCCGGAGCTGCTCTACCCGCTGCTGTCGCCGGACGGCCGGACCATGGTCAACAGCGCGGTGTCGGAGGCCATCGACATCGGCACCGGGCGGGTCACCAAGCTGAAGCTGCCGAGCAGGATGTGGGACGTGTTGCCACTGCCGGTCTTCGAGAACGGCCAGGACCTCATCACGCTCACCGACGGCGGCGCCGGAGCCGGCGGCGTGGTCAAGCAGCAGCTGTTCCGCTGCGACGTCACTTCTGGGGAGTGCAAGCTCCTGATGAAGGACGCCAGCGACGTGACGATCCAGATGCCGTGAAAAAGGGCGGCCCGGCTGTGCGCTGGGCCGCCCTTGTGGTTCTTCAGCTGTCTACGCGGACCACGGTGTTGCCGGAGCCGTCTGCGCCGTCGGAGAAGTGCAGCTGCCCCAGGTAACGGGTGCCTGCGGTCAGGCCGGTCCAGTTGGCCGTGACACTCGCCTCGGCCGCTACCTGCACCTGCTGGGTGGCAGGTGTGACAGTCAGATTGCCTGCGCCCTTCTGCAGCTCCCAGTGGTTGAGCTTGACCTGCTGCTCGCTCGCCCCGGCGTACAGGTCGACGTACACGTCCACCGGACCGCCGGCGGGCTGCGCCAGGTTCACCTCTTCCTCTGCGGAGCCACCGGTGCTGCTGCCGAGCAGGGTCGTCGTACCCGCCTTGTAGACGAACACGTCCAGGTCGGTGCCGGCCGGGTAGTCCGCGTCGAACGTGGAGAACCTGGCGTACGTCGTACCCACCGGGACGTCCGCGGTGAACTTCGCGACGTGGTCGTTCACCTTGGGGGCGGTGGTCGGGAACGACACACCGCCCGGGTTCTTCAGCGTTGCCTCGGCGACCGTGGCCGGGTTCAGCCCCAGGGCCGTCGTGTTGAGCGTGCCGGTGTACCCAGCGGTGACCGGGACGCCGACGGAGCCCGCCGTACCGGTGCCCTTGACCTGGACGGGCGCCTTCACCGTGAGCGGCTTGATCGCGAGCGTGCTGGCGACGGAGTGCTTCGCCGACTTCCAGACCAGCTTGCCGAACGAGTACTGCTCGAGCGGGGCGCCGTTGTTCTCGATCGTGACCTTGTACGTCGTGCTGCGGCCCGGGAGCGTGACGAGCAGCTTCGGCGACACCGTCACCTTCAGGCCCTTCGCGCCCTCGACCTGCGGGAAGTACACCTCGGGGAGCCTGCCGACGTTCGTGACCGTCCGGGTCACGGTCTGCTTGCCGGCCAGGTCACCGATCGCGATCGTCGGGTAGTTGAGGTCGCTCAGGTCGATCTTGCCGTTCGCGCACAGCTCGTGTGTGCTCGGCACCTGACCGGACCCGCAGACGAACTTCGTCCAGTCCGTGTACGTCGAGTCGTAGACCAGGCCCGGGTCCATGCCGTACTTCGGCCGCACCTCGCCGGCGCCGTACCCGAACGGGTTGGCCACCGACCCGGAGTCGTTCTTGATCGGCTTGCCGCTCGCGTCCTTGTCGGTCGCGGTCGTCATCATCGCGGACTTGATCGCCATCGGGGACCAGGTCGGGTGCGCGCTCTTGATGACCGCGGCGATCCCGGCGATGTGCGGCGTGGCCATCGACGTACCGCTCATGAACGCGTACTCGCCGCCGGCGGCGCTGAACGCGGTCGTCGCGGCCAGCACATTCGTGCCCGGCGCCATGATGTCCGGCTTCAGCAGGTCGCCGTTGCCGGCCGGGGACGGGCCGCGGCTCGAGGAGCTAGCGACCAGCGGGGCGTTCACGCGGACCGGCGTACCGGCGCCGATCTTCGCGGTCGGGTTCGCCGTGCCGCCGACGTACGCCTTGACCTCGGCCGTCTTGGTGTCGTCCAGGTGCACGGTCGGGACCGAGTGCAGGTCCGCGTCCAGCGTGCCCGGGGTGATGTTCAGCAGGATCATGCCGATCCCGCCGGCGTTCTTCACCTGCAGGCTCTTGTCCGTCCGGGCGTTCACGCCGCGGTCACAGACGACGATCTTGCCCTTCACCTTGGCCGGGTCGAGCGTGCCAGCCTGGCAGAGCGTGAGGTTCGCCGGGTCGGCACCGGCCAGGCCGGCGTCCTTGGCCAGCACCACCGGAGCCTCCGGCGTACCGGAACCGATACCCGCGCCGGTGTAGGACTTGCCGTTCCCGAGCGTCACCGTGGTCTGGATGTCGCGGTCATGGGTGCCGTTGGCAACGGACGTGACCCAGGGGTACGTCTTGCCGACGGTCGCGTCGCCCGGACCGGTGTTGCCGGCGCTGCTCGCGACGAACACGCCCGCCCTGGCGGCCCGCAGGAACGCGAGCCCGGTGGCGTTCACGTACGTCGACCCGCTGCCCGAGATCGAGTAGTTGATGACGTCCACGCCGTCGGAGACCGCAGCGTCGATCGCGGCCACGATGTCGGCGTCCGTACCGCTGCCGCCGCCGGACGCGTCGACCGCCCAGAGCGCCTTGTAGATCGCCAGCCGGGCGTGCGGCGCCATACCGGAACCCTTGCCGTAGTCGCGACCCATGACCGTCATGTCGACGCCGTAGTCGCCGGCCGCCGTACTCGCGGTGTGGGTCCCGTGGCCGCCGTAGTCGCGCGGCGACTTGAACTCCGCCGGAATCGGGCGGTTGCCGATGCCCTTGTCGAAGTACCGCGCGCCGATCACCTTGTTGTTGCAGGTGACGGGCGCTTCCTCGCCGGCCTGGCAGGTGCCCTTCCACTTCTTCGCGACGATCGCGTCGGACTGCGCGGTGGTCTTCATCGGCGCGAAGCTCGGGCGCTCCGGGACGTACCCGGAGTCGATCATGCCGATGATCACGCCGTCGCCGGCCTTGTCGATCCCGCCGGCCTGCTGCCAGGCGCCGCCCTTCCCGGACAGGCCGAGGAACCGCGGCGTGTCGACGGTGTCGGCGTGCTCGATCTCGCTCGGCTCGACGCTCTTCACACCCGACGACTTCGCCAGCTTCACGGCGTCGTCGTACGACATCTCCGCGGAGAATCCGGCGTACGTGTAGTTGTAGTCGTAGAGCTTCTTGACGCTGGGGACGTCGGCGAGCACCGCGGTGCGCTCGTTGGCGAGGTGCTTGACGTAGTCGAGGACGGGCGCCGCGGTCTTCAGCAGCTTCGCGCCGGGCAGCACCTTGGTGGCAGCGAGGCCGGCGATGTCGCCGTCGTACTCCGCGACGGGTGCGTCGTCGAGCTGGACGATGTAGGAGCCGGTCTCGGAACGCTTCACGTCCGGATCGGACGCGGTCGAGGTCGGGGTCGGCTGGCTGGCGTTCGCGGCGTTCACCACCACCGGTACGCCGGCCGCGGCGGCGATCAGTGCGGTCGCGGCGATCATCGCCGGTCGCTTGCGGGTCACGGAGTTCCTCCAGGGCTTGGCGGAGCGATGGTGGAGCTTTGGGGCTCGCGGGGCCCTGAGTATGCCGGTGGGCGCCGACAGTGTCACGCTCAGCAGAGCACGAGACTGCCCAGAGCAAGGGAAAACCCGATGCCTGATCTGACCGAATCCATCGCAGTGCAGTCGTCCGCTGACACACTGTATCGATTGGTCACCGATCTACCGCGGATGGGTGAATGGAGCCCCGAATGCACGCGGGTGGTCTGGCGGGGTGCCGGGCCGTCGGTGGGCGCGCGGTTCGTCGGGTACAACCGGGCCGGGTTCGTCCGGTGGTTCACCTTCGGGAAGGTGGTGACCGCGGATTCGGCCCGGCGGTTCACCTTCGACATCAGCTTCGGGCCGATCCCGATCTCGCGCTGGGACTACGTGTTCTCCGGCACCGCCGACGGCTGCACGGTGACCGAGTCCTGGACCGACCAGCGCCCGGCGGTCCTGAAGACGCTGTTCCGGCCCGTCTTCGGCGACCGGACTCCGCGCAACGCCGAAGGTATCCACACCACGCTGCGCCGACTGAAGTCCGCGGCCGAGGTCGGGTGAGTTCTCCAGGTGAGTTCTCCGGGTGAGTTTGGAGGTGGGGGTCGCTTGTTGGTAATCTGGCTCTTCGCGCGCCCACGGGTGGTTGTTCAGTCGTGCGCCGCACCATATTCCGTAATGACCGCACACACCTGATCGAGGCTCTGCTCCGTGGCGAACATCAAGTCCCAGATCAAGCGCAACCGCCAGAACGAGGCTGCGCGACTTCGCAACAAGTCCGTGAAGTCGACCCTCAAGACGGCTGTCCGGCGCTTCCACGAGGCCGTCGAGGCCGGCGAGGCCGAGAAGGCCAACGACACCGCCCGCAAGGCCGGTCGGCTGCTCGACAAGGCCGTCAGCAAGGGCGTGATCCACGCCAACCAGGCCGCCAACCGCAAGTCGGCGATCTTCAAGAAGGCCGCGTCTCTCTGACGCCGCGGTCGCGTCCCTGACGCGATCCCGAACGATCGGCCCGTCCCCGCGACCGGCCGATCGTTTTTGCGTACCCAAAAGCCCTCCCCAACGCAGCCACCAGGCCTCCCCGCTGAGCCGCCGGGCTTTCGCGTTGAGGTACGGCTCGGGTGCTGAGGTTGGTTAGCGGCGGCCGTGGGCTCGGGTGATGGTGAGGACCATCCGCTCGAGGGCGTAGCCGGCATCGCCGGAGGCGCCCTTCACGTCGGCGTCGGCCTGGGCGACGGCCTTGATCGCGGCGGCCAGCCCACCGGCCGTCCACCCCCGCGCCTGCTGCTTGAGCTGCTTCAGCTTCCACGGCGGTACGCCGACCTCGCGCGCCAGATCCGCGTCCCGCATCCCGCCGGACGCGCTCGCGTACTTCGCCAGCCCGCGCAACCCGCCTGCCATCGCACTCGTCACCAGCACCGGGGCGACCCCACAGTCCAGCGCCCAGCGCAACTGCTCCAGCGCGGGCTCCGTCCGCCCGGCGATCGCCGCGTCCGCGACCGCGAAGCTGGTCACCTCCGCACGGCCGCCGAAGTACTGCCCGATCAGCTCGGCCGTCACGGCCTGCCCGCCCGAGTCCGACACCAGCTGCGAACACGCCCCCGCCAGCGCCCGCAGATCGTGTCCCACCGCGTCGACCAGCGCCGACGCCGCCCCCTCGTCGACCGACCCGCCCAGCAACCGGATCTCCCCTGCGACGAACTGCGGCAACTCCCACGCCTTCGGCGCCGTCGCGACGACCTCGTTGACCGATGCCTTCCGCAACTTGTCGAGGACGCCCTTGCCCTTCTGCCCGCCCGAGTGCACGAGCACGACGAGTACATCGTCCGACGGCGACCCGGCGTACTCGATCAGGTGCGCAGCCATCTCGCTCGGCAGGTTCTCGAGCGCCCGCAGTACGAGCACCCGCTCGCTCGCGAACAACGACGGCCCGGTCAGCTCCGCGAACACCCCGACGTCCAGCGTCGACGCGTCGAGGTCGGTCACCTCGACCTCGGAGCTGGTCTTGGACACGGCCGCGATCGCCGACCGCACCGCCCGATCCGCCAGGAACGACTCGGCGCCGGTCACCAGCAGGACATCACCGAGCTTCGGCGCAGAACCTTTACGAGCAGCCACGGGGCCAGCATCCCACGAGGCCCGGACAATCGGGGTGCGCACCCGTACCGGACCCGCCAGGATGAGCTCCATGACCTCCACGACGGACAAGCCGGCTCCCGACCTCTGCGATGGCCTGATCGTCGTGGACATGCAGACCGCCTTCGTCTCCGGCCCCGACGCGGTACCGGGCGCCGTCCAACTGCTGGACCGGGTCCGCGACCTCCTTGTCCGCGCCCGGGAGGCCGGCGCGGTCGTCGTACACCTCCAGAACGACGGCCCGCCCGGTGCCGACGACGAACCCGGCACCTCCGGCTGGGAGCTGTATCTGCCGGTCGAGGCCGGCCCGCGCGAACACGTCATCCGCAAGCCGCGCGACGACGGCTTCCACGCCACACCGCTGGGCGAGGTCCTGGTATCGGCCGGTGTACGCTCGCTCGCCATCTGCGGCGTCATGTCCGAAATGTGCGTCCGCGCCACCGCGGAAACCGCCCTCGACCGCGGGTACCAGGTCGTCCTCCCCCACGACGCGCACGGCACGTACGACGTCCCCGCTGTTCCCGGCGTCTCGGCTCTCGTCCCCGCCCACATCGCCTCCCGAGTGGCTGCCTGGTCCCTGGGCGACCAGATCATCAACACCATCCCCGCCTCATCAGTCACCTTCTGCACCTTCTGACGAACGGGTTGCCAGCGAGAGGTGGCTGTCGGAGTTGGTGACGACCAGCGAACCGCTCACGTTGGTGGTGGCTGTTCGGATCGTGGTGTGGGACAGGAGGTCCAGCGTCCTCGGCGCCGGGTGGCCGTAGTCGTTGTCGCGTCCCGCCGAGATGACCGCGAGCCGGGCGTCCACCGCGGCGATGAACGCCGGATCCTGCTGCGCCGAACCATGGTGCGGAACCTTCAGCACGTCCGCGTGCAGATCGGCCCCGCTCGCCAGCACGGCCCGTTGCGACTCCGGCTCCAGATCACCGGTCAGCAGGATCCGCAGACCGCCCACCTCAACCATCATCGCGATGCTCGCGTTGTTCTCCGGAGAGCCTTCGTCCGATGACGTCGCCGACGACGTACCCGCTGGTGGAAGCGCGGGCACCTTCGCCGGCCACAACGTCGTCCAGCTCACCTGACCGACGACCCGCTGCTCGTGAAACGCCACCGTACGAATCCCGACGCGGTGCTGCGTCGCGAGCTCCGTCACCCGGTCGTACTCCGCCCGCGGCGAGAAGTACGGCGTCACCTCGATCTCGCCCACCTGCCGTCCGTTCAGCACCCCGGCCAGCCCGCCGACATGATCGGCATGGAAGTGGCTGAGCACCAGCACCGGGACCCGCCGTACGCCGAGATCCTTCAGGCATCGGTCCATCGCCGCAGGATCCGGCCCGGTGTCGACCACCACCGCCGTACCGTCACCCGCCTTGAGCACCAGTCCGTCTCCCTGCCCGACGTCACAGACGACGAAGAGCCAGTCCCGTGGCGGCCAACCGAACGTGCCGATCGGCCGCAGGACGACGACCGCCAGCAGCACTGTCGCGAGCACCATCGCGATCGGCCGCGCCAGGATGCGGTGCAGGCCGAACACCAGCGCCAGGCAGAGCGCCGTCAGTACCACGACGCCGAACACCGTTGCAGGCCAGGCGCTTTCGGCCCCGGGCAGATCGGCACCCTCGCGCGCGACGAGGATGATCCACCGCGCGGGCCACCCGGCAGCCCATCCGACGAGCTGCGCCGGCCACGTACCCAGCAACGCGACCCCCGCCGCGACGAACCCGAGGATCGTTGCCGGGCCAACTGTTGGACCAGCCAACAGATTGGTCATGACCGCGACCAGCGAGACCTGTCCGGACAACCACGCGACGATCGGCGTACAGGCGAGCTGTGCCGCCAGCGGGCACGAGATCGCATCGGCCAACCACCCGGGAAGCCAGCACGCCAACGCATCCCGCCACCCGGGTCCGAGCAGCACGATCCCCGCGGTCGCGAGCACCGACAACGCGAACCCGGCCGACCGCGAGAGCGACGTGTCGAGCAGCAGAAGCACGATCACCGCCACCGAAAGACTGCGCACCGCCCGGCGCTGCCCTCCCCCGCCGGTCATCGCGGCCAACGCGATCAGTCCCATCGCGGCTGCCCGGAGCACACTGGGCTGCGGGCGGGCGAGTACGACGAACACGACAACTGTCAGTACGCCGACGACGGTCAGACCGCGGGCCCGTACGCCGATCAGTCGCGCGAGCGGGAGCAGGAACGCGAGCAGAAGGGTCAGGTTCGTCCCGGAAACAGCGGACAGGTGCGTGAGGCCGGTCGTTCGGAAGTCCGCGTTCAACTCGGGCGACACCCCGGAGACGTCGCCCATCACCAATGCTGGTACGAGTCCGCGCACGTCCTCCGGCTCGTGTGCCACGGCTTGCCGGAGGCCTGCTCGCACGCGCTCGGCCGCACGCAACCACCACGGCGGAGCGTCGACGACGCGAGGCGGTGACCGGGTCGAGAGCATCGCGGCGACCTCTCCACCGCTGTCGGCCCGCTCGAGCCGCCCACTCGCGTCGACGTGCTGCCCGTACCTGACGTCCTTCCACTTCGCGGTCCCGATCAGCAGCACCGGCGTACGAACACGAACTGAGGTCGCGCGTTGCCCCGTCCAACTGCGAACCTCCTCGACGGTCACCTTCACCACGACGTACGGCGGGCGCCTGGAACCGGTGCTCTGCTTGAGTGTCGGATCCCCGTCGATCCGCACCCGCACACCAGCCGTCGCAGAACGCCCCGCGAGCTCATACACCGGCCCGGCCCGCAACGTCGCGACCTGCAACGCAGCCGCAATCGCCAGTCCCCCAACAACAACCAACGTCCCCACCACGACCCACGCGACTCCCACCCACGCGGCTCCCACCCGCCGTCCCTGCACCAGCAGCAGGCCAACGACTGCCGCCGACACCAGCGCCACGCAGCCGACGACTGCGCCAACCAACGGACCCGGCCCCACCAGAACCGCCGCCGCCAACCACCCGACCCCCGCCGGCAGCAGCAACCGCATGTCCACCGGCTCGGCCGCGCCAGCTTCATCCACGTCGGCTGGAGCCGCCGGGTCAGATGCGGACATGGGACTTGAGGGAGTCGTACTTCTTGGGGCCTACGCCGGGGACCTCCTGGAGTTGGTCGATGGTGGTGAAGGGGCCGTTCTGGGTTCGGTAGTCGAGGATGCGTTGGGCCAGGACGGGGCCCACGCCGGGGAGAGTGTCGAGTTGGTCGACGGTGGCGGTGTTGAGGTCGACGGTGCTGCCGGGGGCTGATGTCGGGGCGTTGGTTGTGGAGGTTGCGGGTGGGCTGGGCGGTGGGGGTTGGGTTGGCAGGCCTACGTTGATCTGCTCGCCGTCGGTTACCGGGCGGGCGAGGTTGAGGGTGGTGAGGTCCACACCGCGGAGGGGCCCGCCGGCGAGGGTGAGTACGTCGGCTACGCGGGAGCCGGGTGGGGCGTGGACGAGGCCGGGGCGGCGTACCTTTCCGGCTACGTACACGACCAGCTGCGGTCCGGACGAGGTTGCGGCCCCAGGTGACTGAGCAGGGTCGGTTGGGGTTTGTGCAGCACCGGGTTGGGTGGATGCCGCTCCGGGCTGGGTCGACCCGGCGCCCGGTTGGGTCCATCCGGCACCAGGTTGGTTCGGTCCTGCGCCCGGTTGGTTCGGCCCACCACCAGGTTGCGTGGTACCGCCGCCGGGTTGCGTGGCACCGCCAGGTTGCGTGGCACCGCCGGGTTGCGTGGGGCCCGTGCCCCAGCCACCGTCAGGCTGGGTCGGGCCGGTGCCGGGTTGAGCGACGGGGGTGCCGGTGGTTGTGGTGCTGGGGTGGGTTTCGGGGATGGGGCTGGGGCGGGAGTGGACGAAGCTCCAGGTGGCCCAGGTGAGGCCCAGGACCAGGACGGCCACCAGGATCAGGATGTGGCGTGGGGTGAGGGTCCAGCGGGCATTGCGTAGGCGATCAGGTATTTGGTCCGGGATCCATCCACCGCGCACCTCATCACACTCCTCAGGGTCTTCGGGTGGGACTTCGGGGATGTGAGGGTCGGCATGCGTGGGCGGCCGCGTCGCCAGCCGGGAGAGGGCTCGAGCGCGGGCGTCCGGGGACGGGGGTGGGGGTGGGGTACGGCGGAAGACCTTCACGCCAGAGAACGTACGAGTCCGGCACCCCCTCCGAAGGCCCGACTTGAAACCTGTGGAGGACCGCCGCCCGCGCGCCGCGCGGATGGAGGCTGTCGTTCCGGCAAGCCTCCGAGACCCCCGCCCGCAAGTCAGGTCGCCTTTACGGAACTTTCCGGCCACCAGGCGCCGAATTTCTTCCGAGAAGCCGCCACCCCAGCAGGCCGCCACGCTCCGGAGGATCCAGACGCATGCTCCACGGAGTCCTTCGAGCATCTTTGAGAAGCCACCAACCGTTTCGGTGGCCTTGGAATGACCGGTGGCTTCTCAAAGATGCACCCACGCACAGGACACAAGAGCCGCTGTTGCCTGTTGTCAGTCACCATTGCTTGTCGCCGCGGCTCCACTCGGCGACCAGCTAGGCGGACGGGTCAGAGGGGGCTGACTACGACTGCCAGGAGGCCGGGGCCGACGTGGGCGCCTATCACGGCGCCTACTTCTCGGAGGACTACTTCCTCGGCCTGCGGGAGGCGACCGGCGAGGTTGTCGGCGAGGGTTTGGGCCTTTTCCAGGTTGGAGAGGTGGTGGACCGCCAACTGGACGGGAGTGTCGCCGGCGCGTTGGACGGCGATGTCGGCGAGCCGGGCGATGGCCCGGCTGGAGGTGCGGACCTTTTCCAGCGGGACGATGCGGCCGCCGTTGATGGTGAGGAGGGGCTTCACTGCCAGCGCCGTACCGAGGAGGGCCTGGGCGGCCCCGATCCGGCCGCCGCGGCGGAGGTACTCGAGGGTGTCGACGTAGAAGTACGTCGAGATGGTCTTCATCCGGGCCCGGGCCGCGGCTTCGACGGCGGCGGCGTCTTCTCCGGCGGCGGCTGCGGCGGCCGCGGCGAGGACCGGGAAGCCGAGGCCCATGCCGAGCGACCGCGAGTCGACGACGCGGACCGGGACCGGGGAGTCCTTGGCGCCGATCATCGCGGCCTCGAAGGTGCCGGACATGTCGCCGGAGAGGTGGATCGACACGACCGCCTCGGCGCCGTCGGCCGCGCACGCCGCGTACGTGTCGGCGAACGTCTGCGGCGCCGGCCGGCTGGTCGACACCGGCGTGAACGTCTTCAGCGCCTCGGCGACCGCGTCCGCGGAGGTGGCGCCGTCGTCGTACGACGTCCCACCGATCACGACCTGCAGCGGTACGACGGTCAGCGGGTGCCGGAGCAGCTCGTGCGTGGACAGACCGGCCGTGGAGTCGGTGACGACCTGCACGCGGGCTGCCATGCAGCGAGGTTACCGGACAGTTAATGTCGGGGCGCAGTGCCAAACTCCACAAGATGAGGGAGACGGCAGCAGAAGTCACGGAGCTGCAGGCGCTCATGGACGCGGTCTGCGGCTCCAGCCGAGCTGGATCGCTGCGTACGGCGACGAGAGCGAACTGCTGGCGGCTGAACCGGCAGCGAGGTGAAGGCCACCCCTCCCGGGGCCTTCACCTCGCTCGGGAACTTGGCCGGGCCGCTGGCGTCCCCTGTGCGTCAACAGCCCGGCACGTCCGGCTGCCTCCCCCTGGCTGTCAGCTGAAGTTGGCGGGTCCCCGGCGAGCTACTCCCCGTATCCGGTTCCGTACGAACCGGCCTGACCGCGAGCTCACCGAGGTCCCGGGAGGTCCCAGCAGCCGACACGCCGGCGGGAGACCTGGCCCGCCGGACACTCGCGTCAGCCGGGTCCCGACACTCGTCCCCTGTGTCGTGTGCCGGACCCGTTGCTGGGACCCCGCCCCGGAAGCAGTGCCCTGACGGTGCACCGCGCCCGGTACAGGCAGGACAGATCCGCATTCCACAGCACTCCGGAGCTCTCGGCCGCCGGCCGGCGCCCCCACCAACCAGCACCCGGAGGCCCTCCGCGTCGCCTTCGCCGGTCCGGTCAGTGCCGCGGTGTGCCATGGCCTCTTCATGGTGCACCGCCTTTCGCTGCCGTTTCCGGGGTCGGACTCTGCGTCCTGGAACCTGCCCTACGGCTGTAATTCTTCGTCCGGCAGCCATGTCAGGACGAGGCAGAACAACCGGCAGTTACCCGGCAGCTTCAGCCGATCGGCGTCACGAAAGAGCGGCGAGTACGTCGTTCGCCAGCCGCTGCACGGCGGCCGCCGGATCGGGCTGCGGCCACCCGTCAGCGACCGACGCGCTCTGGCACGACTCCTGCAGCACGGCCCAGGCCGTCGGCAGCATCGGCGGATCCATGGTCTGCTGCCACGCCAGCAGGTGACCGCATACCGCGTCGCCCGCCTCGGAGCGCCCGAGCGCGTGCAGCACGGCCACTGCTTCCGGCAGTACTTCGAGCAGGTACACGACCCGCCCTTCGAGCAGGAGCCGGTTCAGCGCGTCCAGCACCGCCTGCCGCGCCTGCTCGATCTCCCCGGCGGCCCGTGCCAGCCGGGAGCGGTACAGCATGACCAGGTAGTCGAAGTACCCGCGATGCCCCCGGATGTCCGCCTCGGCCTCGTCGAGCAGTGCGCGTGCCTCGTCGTACCGGCTGTCCTGGTACTCGACCATCGCGAGGCAGCTGGCCACCTTGGTGCGCTCCGGGTCGTCCGGCGCCTGGCAGTCGCGGGCAAGCTCAGCCCAGTGCCGTGCGCCGGCCAAGTTCCCCAGCTCCAGGTCGACCCGGCTGAGCGCTATGTAGCCGATCTCGTCGGGGTAGACACCCGGATTGACCAGCGCGGCCTCCCACGCGAGCAGGAGCTCCTTGGCCTCCACCAGCCGACCCCAACGCAGCAGTGCGAGCCCGCAGGTCGCCTGGACCGTTGTGGAGCGCTGGATGTCGCCGTGCTTCCGGGCGTCGTCCACCAGGGCCGGGATCTCCGCGAGGCTCTGTGTGTCGAGTAGGTGCGACCCGGAGGACACCCATCCGCCACGGGCGACCAGGCCCATCTCGGTCTCGCCCGGGATCAGCGTGCGCGCCGCCTCGTAGTGCCGCCGTGCCCCATGGATGTCACCGGTCAGGCTGGACAGTCGGCCCGCGATGGCGAGCAAGCGGCCGCTGGTCTCCTTGTCCGAGACGTTCGAAGCGCAGAGCGTTGCCCACCGGATCCCGCTCTCGGCAACGCTCGCCTGGTACTGCCAGGCGATCCGGAACCCGAGCACGATCCGCGCAGCCGTGTCCCAGTCCCCCAGCTCGGCGGCCCGCGTGAGCGCCACTTCGAACAGTGCCGAGTTCGCGTGCGCCGCCCGGTATCGCCGGTCGCGGTCCGGCGACGACCACGCGCCCTCGAGCCCCGCGACGTACGTCGTACACCACTCGACGGCCCGGTTCCGGAACTCGGTGAGGTCGTCCCCCTGCGACGACAGCCCGGCGTACGCGTGCTCGCGGATCGTCTCGAGCAGCTTGTACCGCGCGCCGTACAGCCGCTCGAACTCCGGCACCGGTTGCAGCAGCGACTTCTCCACCAGCTCGGCCAGCAGCATCGGTACGTCGATCTCGTGGATCGGAGCACCCGTACACACGCCGGCCACGGCCTCGAGCGTGAAGGGCGACCCGAGCAGCGACGTCCGGTACAGCATCTGCCGCGCCGGGTCCGACAGTCCGTCCACGCTCCACGCGATGGTGTCCGCCAGCGTCCGCTGATGCGGGGCACCGAACCGTCGCGGACCTGACAGCAGCCGGAACCGGTCGTCGAGCGCGGCCAGGATCGTGTCCACCGACAACGACCCGGCCCGCGCGGCAGCCAGCTCCAACGCCAGGGGCAGGCCGTCCAGCCGGCGGCACAGCCGCGCCACGGTCGGGGCGTTCTCGGGCGTCAGCGTGAAGTCCGGGCGCACGCGGGCGACCCGGCGGCAGAACATCTCCACCGCCGGCGAGGCGGCGATCTCCTCGAAGTGCTCGTCGTTCGCCGGTACGCCGAGCACCTGGACGCGACGGACCACCTCGTCCGGCAGTCCGAGCGGGATGCGGGACGTGACCAGGACGCCGACGCCCGGGAAGCTGCGGACCATCCGGTTCGCGACGGTCGCGACGCCGTCCAGCACATGTTCGGCGTTGTCCTCGACGATCACCAGGTCACCGGGACGGCGGCCGGACAGTACGTCGTCGAGGTCCGACGTACCGGGGGCGGTGCCGAAGGCATCGAGAATGGCCGACGTGACGGCGGCGTCGCGCTGGACGGTCGTCAGGTCGACGACCACGACGGTGGTGTCGGCGCCGGAGAACCGGTCCGCCGCCGCCAGCGCGAGCTCGGTCTTGCCGACGCCGCCGGGACCGACGAGCGTGACCAGCCGGTTCTGCCGGAGCAGGCCCTGGAGCTCGAGCAGTTCTTCCTCACGCCCGACCAGCCCGTCCGGGATCGGCCGGGTACCGCGCCAGCGCAGGCCGGTAGGCGCCGGGTCGGCGACCGACACGACCGGGGCGGGCGCGGGCGGGCGGATGACAGGCCGCCCGGAGCCGTGGCCCGCGGCCTGCAGGAACTCGGCCACGTCCTGGAGCCCCAGCGCGGACGCCAGCAGCCGCACGGAGTCCTTGCGCGGGCGGGCGACCCGGCCCGCTTCCATCTCTCGGATCGAGCGCACACTCAGCCCGGCCCGGTCCGCGAGTTCCTCCTGGGAAAGGCCTGCCTGGACCCTCAAGTCGAGCAGCAGTTCGGCGAAGCCTCGCCGATCACCTGCCCGGCCATCCATGTCCGACACAGCCCGTCACCCCTCTGGAGGCCTCACGTACCTGACACAACATAGCGTGACGGGCGTCCGGTTCGCCGGACTACCCGGCGCGCGAGATGGGGTGCGGGTCACACGAAACGGACCCGAATCAACTGATTGCGCGATCAGAAATGCGCGTTTCAAGCAGTCGCGCGAACTGAGTGTGTTTCATTCTCGGCGGCGTACAGAGAAAGCACGTCGGCCCAGTCGTCGAGCCGGGCACTGGTGTCGGCGCGGCCGGAATCTGCATTCAGCAGGCTGCCGTCGCAAATCCCGCGGGTAGCGCGAACCAGGAGCTCGACGGTGACGTCGCGCAGGGAGTCCAGGGCAGCCATGCGGCAATTCAAGCGGAGCCGTGTTTCGCAAACGTAACGCCGCCACCAACATCACAATAAGTCACCAAAATACGGCGACGGTTATTACCGGGTAGTCCGCTAACCGGCCAGGAACGACAACCGGACCTGCCGGTCGGGATTGTCCCGATTGGTGTCGACCAGGCAGACCGACTGCCAGGTCCCGAGCGTCAGCCGGCCGGCGAGCACCGGAACGGTCGCGTACGGCGGGATCAGCGCCGGCAGCACGTGGTCGCGCCCGTGGCCGGGCGAGCCGTGCCGGTGCCGCCAGCCGAAGTCCCGCGGCAGCAGGTCCTCGAGGACTGCCAGCAGGTCGTCGTCGCTGCCGGCACCGGTCTCGAGGATGGCGACGCCCGCGGTGGCGTGCGGTACGAACACATGCAGCAGCCCGTCGCCGCGCCCCGAAACGAACTGCTCACAGCGGCCCGTGAGGTCGAGAACGACCTCCCGGGAACCGGTGTGAACCTGAAGAACGACGGAATCCATTACGCCGGGACGATGTTGACCAGCTTCGGCGCCCGCACGATCACCTTGCGGGTGCCGCGGCCGTCCAGCGCCTTCTGGATCGCCTCGGACCCCAGCGCCAGCTGCTCCAGGTCGGCGTCGGTGATGTCCGGCGCGACCTCCAGCCGGTCCTTCACCTTGCCGGCCACCTGGACCACGCAGGTCACGGTGTCCTCGACCAGCAGCGCCGGGTCGACCTTCGGCCAGCCGGCCTTGGCGACCGTCGGCTCGTGGCCCAGCTCCTCCCACATCTCCTCGGCCGTGTACGGCGCGACCAGGCTCAGCAGGATCGCCACGGCCTCGACGGCCTCGCGGACCGCCGGGTCGGCCGCGCCCGGTCCGGCGTCGATCGCCTTCCGGGTCGCGTTCACCAGCTCCATGATCCGGGCGACCATCACGTTGAACCGGTGCGAGTCGATCAGCTCGGCCGCGTCGGCCACGGTCCGGTGCGTCAGCTTGCGCAGCGCGACGTCGCCGGTCGAGGGATCCGAGCCCAGCGGCGCCTCGACCGCGCCGGCCAGCCGCCAGGCCCGTTGCAGGAACTTCAGCGAACCGCCCGGCGACATGTCGGCCCAGTCGATGTCGTCGGCCGGCGGACCCGCGAACACCATCGTCAGCCGGACCGCGTCCACGCCGTACTCGTCGATCATGTCGCCCAGGTTCACGCCGTTGCCCAGGGACTTGCTCATCGCCTTGCCCTGGTTGATGACCTGGCCCTGGTTCAGCAGCCGGGTGAACGGCTCCACCACGCTCAGCATGCCCATGTCGTACAGCGCCTTCACGAAGAAGCGCGCGTACATGAGATGCAGTACGGCGTGCTCCTTGCCGCCGACGTACTGGTACACGGACATCCACCGCTCGGCCGTGGCCTGGTCGAACGGCCCGTCGGTGTACTCCGGCGACAGGTAGCGCAGGAAGTACCAGGACGAGTCGACGAACGTGTCCATCGTGTCGGTGTCGCGCTCGGCCTTGCCGCCGCACTTCGGGCAGTCGACCTCGACCCAGTCACGGGCGGCCGCCAGCGGCGAGACGCCCTTCGGCTGCAGGTCGGCGCCGCGCAGGTCGGGCAGCTCCATCGGCAACTGGTCGTCCGGGACCGGGACCTCGCCGCAGGACGGGCAGTGGATGATCGGGATCGGGCAGCCCCAGTACCGCTGGCGGCTCAGCAGCCAGTCGCGCAGCCGGTAGTTGATCGTGCGCTCGCCCAGATCCTTGCTCTCCAGCCAGTCGATGATCCGGGACTTGGCCTCGGCGACCTCCAGCCCGTCCAGGCTGATCTCGTCGTTCGCGCTGTTGATCGCCGGCCCGTCGCCGGTGAACGCCTTGCCGTCGAAGTCCGCCGGGGGCTGCACGGTGCGCACGATCGGCAGGCCGAACTTCTCCGCGAACTCGTAGTCGCGGGTGTCCTGGGCCGGAACCGCCATGATCGCGCCGGTGCCGTAGTCGGCCAGCACGTAGTCGGCGGCCCAGATCGGGATCCGCTGCCCCGTGACCGGGTTGATCGCGTACGAGCCCAGGAAGACGCCGGTCTTCTCGCGCTCGGTGCTCTGCCGCTCGATCTCGGTGGTGGCCTTGACCTTGGTCAGGTACTCGTCGAACGCGGCCTGCTGGTCCGGCGTGACCAGTTCGGCGGCCAGCTTGGCGTCCGGGGCGACGACCATGAAGGTGGCGCCGAACAGCGTGTCCGGGCGGGTGGTGAACACCTTGATCGGCTCGTCACGACCCTCCACCTGGAAGTCCGCGAACGCGCCCTCGGAGCGGCCGATCCAGTTCCGCTGCATCAGCAGGATCTCTTCCGGCCACTGCAGCAGCTCCATGTCGTCCAGCAGCCGCTGGGCGTACTCAGTGGTCTTGAAGTACCACTGGGTCAGCTCGCGCTTCGTGACCTCCCAGCCGCAGCGCTCACAGCGCCCCTGGACGACCTGCTCGTTGGCCAGCACGGTCTGGTCGTTCGGGCACCAGTTGACGTACGACGCCTTCCGGTACGCCAGGCCGCGCTCGTAGAAGCGCAGGAACAGCCACTGCGTCCACCGGTAGTACTCCGGGTCCGACGTGTGCAGCCGGCGCGACCAGTCGAAGCTCAGCGCGTACCGCCGGATCGACTCCGCCTGGGTCTCGATGTTGGCGTACGTGTACGTCGCCGGGTGCTCGTTGCGCTTGATCGCGGCGTTCTCGGCCGGCAGCCCGAACGAGTCCCAGCCGATCGGGTTCAGGACGTCGTACCCCTGCTGGAACCAGTAGCGCGCCAGCACGTCGTGCAGCGCGAACACCTCGCCGTGGCCCATGTGCAGGTCGCCGGACGGGTACGAGAACATCGTGAGCGCGTAGCGACGCTCCGCCGAGCCGTCGTCCTTCGCCTTGAACGGGTCCAGCTTCTCCCACACCGGGCGCCACTTGGCCTGCATGGCGTTGAAGTCGTAGCCACCCCGGTCGATCGGGCCATCGATCGAGTTGTTGGCGTCCACCTGCTCGCTCACGGTCCTACTCCTGCTTCGTGTCTGTGTTGAGCCTAAATCTGCCAGAAATGAAAAATCCCCTCACACAGGAGGGGGTGCCGTACTGACCTGGTGCCAGTACGGCTAAGTAAGGAGCAGGCTCACTCGCATACGCTCAGGGTAGCACTAGAGGAACTCGGTCCCTCCGGTCCGCCGATGCTCCCCAGGTGTGCGGCCGTACTTGCGTTTGAACGCGGTGGAGAACGGCCGTACGTCGGAGTACCCGCAGGCTCGTGCTACGTCCGTGACGGACAGGCTGTGGTCCAGCAGCAACTGGGCGGCCAGCTCGAGGCGCAGCCTCCACAGCGTGGACATGATGGAGTCACCGGTCTGCTGGGTGAAGAGACGCTCCGCGTGGCGCTCGGAGAGGTGTGCTGCCGCTGCGACGTCCCTCACGGAGATCGGACGGGACAGGTTGTCCCTGAGGTGGCGCTGCATGGCTTCTACCACCAGGGGGCCTCTGTCGCGGCGCACTGGTTCGACGGCCAGGTCCTCATCCAGTGCGAATGCCCGCGCCGTCTCCATCACGAGCGTGGAGCCCAGAGCTGTCAGAGCAGCTCCGTAGCCGGACACCGGGTCGGCAGCCTCCCCCGCCAGGGCTGTGATGAGGGCTGGCAGGGCGCCTGTTCTGGTCGACATGACAGGACCGTCAGTACGCGTCAGCCCGGACCACCAGCCGCGCTCGTCGGAGCCAGGGCGGAACGTGAAGCCCCAGAACGCGATCCCCAGCGGCTCAGCGTGCGACGACTCGATCTCGTGGACGTCACCCGGACGTGCGAGAAACACCGAGCCCGGCTGCACGTCGTACTGCACAGAGCCGTTGTTGAAGCGGCCCTCGCCCGAGTACGCCAGGCAGACCTCGTGGAACGAGTGGCTGTGCCAGTAGTTGCGCCAGTACTCCGGCTGGTAGTGCCCCCAGCTCAGGAAGTCCGCGCGGAAGCCGTCGACCTCGCAGGACTCCAGGAGCCCTGCGAGGTCGACGAACCGGTCAGCACTGCCTACATCGGCGAGCGTCAAACGGCACTCCTGCCAGTGGGGTCGACTCCACGCAGCATCATGCCCTGACCGAGCGACCAGTCGTGGGTCTTCACCGTCGGCGGGTCCGACGGGTCGCGGTACTGGACCAGCCACGTCGTACGGGCCTCGTCGCTGGTGTTCACGCCGGACCCGTGCACGGTCAGGTACGTGAAGAACAGCACGTCGCCCGCCTCGGCCGGCTGCGGCGTCGCCTCGTCGAAAGCAGGCTCGAGAAGGTGGTACGAGCCCTCCGCCTCGTGCTCCCGCGGCCCGGACTTGTGGCTGCCCGGGATGACCCGCACGCAGCCCTTCTCGACCGGGGCGTCGTCGAAGTGGAAGATCGCCGCCCCGACCCGGTGGTACGTGTGCGGGAAGAACGGGTGGTCCTGGTGCAGCGGGAACGGCGAGCCGTTCTCCGGCGGCTTCACGAACAGCTTGGTGTGGTGCAGCTGCACGTTGTCCACACCCATCACCGCAGCGGCCACGTCGGTGAACCGCGGGTCCACCAGCAGCTTCGCGAACTCGGCGTCGTAGAACTGCGCGTCGTGCAGGTGCTGCAGCTTCGTCGGCGCCTCGGACATGTCCTTCGCGGCTCCCCAGGTGGGGTCGTCGCCACGGTTCAGCTGCGCCAGCAGGTCGTGGCTGCGCTTCCGGTAGTACGCCGCTTCTTCCTTGCTGAGCAGGCCTTTCACCAGTACGAAGCCGTCGGCGGCGTACTGCTGCGCGAGCGACGACAGCTCGGGCCGCTCGGATGTGATCGTCATCTCGGAGTACCTCCTGATCGGGTACTCCGAGCCTACGAACCACGGCGTCCGGGCGGGAGGACCCGACCGGACGCCGATGTTCGTCAAACGGACATGCTCACTGGTCGTCCGGGCTCTCGTCGGCCACCGCGATCGGCCGCAGCCGGGCCCAGAGCACGAACAGCGCGGCGAACACCAGCATCCCGATGCCACCCCACAGGTTGATGTTGATCCCGGCCGCCTTGTCCGTCTCGGCCTGGCTGCCGGTGAGTCCGAGGACCGTCAGCACCACGCCGTAGATGCCGACCAGCAGCGCGATCACGACCCGGATGTCGAACGCTCCGGCCTTCTTCTTCTCCGCCATCTCACTGCTCCTTGTCAGCCGAAGATGATGTTCAGGGCGATGGTCATCGCGAGCGAGATGCCCGCCAGCAGCACCGGCTTGCGGTACCAGCCGCCGTCGCCGGCGACCGCCACCTCCGTGCGCTGTTCCTTCGGGGTCAGCGAATACACCAGCCCGACCAGCTCGGTGTCGCGCTTCGGCGTCGTGACCAGGCTGACCAGCACACTGACGACGATGTCGACCGCGAAGGCCGCACCGGCGCCGACGAAGCTCGCGCCCTGGCCGGGCAGGTTGATGACGCCGTTCTCGGACAGGATGAAGACCAGGATCGCGGTCGCCGTACCGGTGACCAGGCCGATCCAGCCGGCCGCCGAGGTCATCCGCTTCCAGAACATACCGAGGATGAACGTCGCGAACAGCGGCGCATTGAAGAACGAGAACAGCTGCTGCAGGTAGTCCATCAGGTTGCTGTAGCCGGAGGCGATCGCCGCGGTGCCGATCGCGATCAGCGTGCCGGCCACGGTCACCCAGCGTCCGGTCCGCAGGTAGAAGTCGTCCGGGCGGTCCTTGATCACGTACCGCTCGATGATGTCGTACGACATGACCGTGTTGAACGAGCTCAGGTTGGCCGCCATGCCGGCCATGAACGACGCCAGCAGACCGGTGATCGCGAGGCCGAGCATGCCGTTCGGCAGCAGGTCGCGCATCAGCAGCAGGATCGCGTCGTTGTAGTCGACGTCACCGCTGCCGTTCGCCTTGAACTGCGCCAGCTCCGGCACGGTCACCGCCGCGATGATGCCGGGGATGATCACGATGAACGGGACGAACATCTTCGGGAACGAGCCGATGATCGGGGTCCGCCGGGCCGCCGACATGTTCTTCGACGCCATCGCCCGCTGCACCTCGACGAAGTTCGTCGTCCAGTACCCGAACGAGAGCACGAAACCGAGGCCGAACACGATCCCGATCACCGACAGGAAGCTGTTGCCGAACCCGCTCAGCGCGTTGCCCGGCCAGGCGGACATCTGCGACCCGCCGCCCGGCGACGCCGTCACCTTGTCGACCAGACCCTGCCAGCCGCCGACCTTGTGCAGGCCGACCAGGGTCAGCGGCAGCAGCGCGGCGACGATCACGAAGAACTGCAGCACCTCGTTGTAGATGGCCGCGGACAGTCCGCCGAGCGTGATGTAGCTGAGCACGATCGCGGCGGCGACGATCACCGACACCCAGATCGGCCAGCCGAGCAGGACGTTCACGATGGTGGCCAGCAGGAACAGGTTCACGCCCGCGATCAGTACCTGCGCCAGGGCGAAGCTGATCGCGTTCACCAGGTGCGCGGGCTTCCCGAACCGGCGGAGCATGAACTCCGGCACGCTGCGGACCTTCGAACCGTAGTAGAACGGCATCATCACGACGCCGAGGAACAGCATCGCCGGGACCGCGCCGATCCAGAAGTAGTGCACGGTCGGCATGCCGTACTGCGCGCCGTTGGCGGACATCCCCATGATCTCGATCGCGCCGAGGTTGGCCGAGATGAACGCCAGACCGGTGACCCAGGCGGGCAGCGAGCGGCCGGAGAGGAAGAAGTCCAGGCTGCTCGACACCGCGCGTCTGGCCAGGTACCCGATGCCGAGCACGAAGACGAAGTACAGGGCGATGATGACGTAGTCGATCGCCGTGGCGTCCAGTCTGAGGATGGATTGTTGCGGAAGCATCGGCCCTCCGGATCGTCGGCTGTGACGGATCGTGTTGTTACCGACCAGGAACGTTACTCCTACTTTCAACCACGCGTTGGCCGACCCGGCGCCGGACCGGTCTCCACCCGGATCTCCACCCCTGGTCGGTCCTCACCGAGGGCAGGCCCGGCCTACCGTCCGTGACATGAGCCTCGGAACGTTGCCCAACGCACTCATCGTGATCGCCGTCGTGGTCGCCGTCCTCGCCCGGCGCCTGTCGTGGTCCGAGCTGGAGAACTCCGACACCGACGTCTGGCGCGGGCCGCTGGTCCTGATCGGCGTCGGGGTTTACCAGCTGTACAACAAGCACGTGCCGCTGGGCGTCACCGGTGTGACGCTGCTGGTGGTCGGTGCCGCGCTCGCACTCGTCGCCGGTGTCGCGACCGGGCGGGTCGCCCAAGTCGAACGACGCGCCGGGAAGGTGTTCTACCGGCTCGGTGTGCCCGGACTCGGCATCATGGTGGCCTATCTGGTCGTCCGGCTCGGCCTGGCGGGCGTAGGGCACCTGGCCGGCGTACCGTCGGCCGGCGGCGGTGCACTGATGCTCTCGATGGGCGCGAACCTGCTGACGCAGTCGATGATCATCCAGAGCAAGGCCGGCCACACTGCTGAGGAGTACAGCAACCAGTGAAGCTGAAGGCGCTGCTGCCGCCCCGTCCGCACGGTGAGGCCGGATGGATCGGCCGCGTGCTCACAGCCGGCGTAGCGATCGCCGTACTGGTGACAGCACGTCCCGCGGACGCCTGGGTCTGGGCTGTCCTCGGTGTGACGTTCTGTGTCTTCCTGGTCGGTTCGATGCTGATGGCGAGCCGGCCGTACGTCGCGTTCGGGCTGCTGGCCGCCGTCGCGGTCTGCAATGCGGTGATCGCGGGGTATCCACAGTCGAACGCGTTGGTCCTGGTACTGGTGGCGATCACCGACATCGCCGTGATCGACTTCAAACGGCACGGCAACCGCCCGATCATCGCCGCCGGCCTCGGCGTCGCGGCCGCGTACGCGGTGTCGGCGTGGCTGTTCGACCAGTCGGACAGCTGGTACTTCACGCAGCTCCTGTGGGCGGCGGTGCTGACCGCGTTCGGGCTGAACCGGCGGCAGTACGAGTCGCAGGCGCGGCAGACCGAGCAACTGCTGGAGCAGACCCAGCTGGCGCAGAGCGAGCATGCCCGCGCCGCGGCACTCGAGGAACGCGGGCGGATCGCCCGCGACCTGCACGACGTACTGGCGCATTCGCTGGGCGCACTGAGCGTCCAGTTGGAGGTGGCCGAGGCGTTGCTGGCGGAGCGGTCCGACACGGAGGGGGCGCTCGAACGGGTACGTCGTTCGCGCAAGCTCGCGGTCCAGGGGCTGACCGAGGCGCGGAGCGCGGTGGCCGCGCTGCGGGCGGATGAGGTGCCGGAGCTGCCGGCTGCGTTGGCTGCGCTCGCGGAGCAGCACGAGAAGGACCACGGCACTGCCGTGCGACTGACGGTCAGCGGTCACAAGAGGCTCGAGTCCGGCGTCACGGTCGCCTTGCTCGGCGCGGTCCGCGAGGCGCTGACGAACGCGGCCAAACATGCACCCGGTCGGATTGTTGACATTCGGCTTGTCTACGACGACGGCGTACGCGTGTCGGTGCGGAACAAAGGGGTCACCTCCGGCGAGGGTTTCGGGCTGGCCGGGATGCGGGAGCGACTCGCGCTGGTGGGTGGGACACTGACCGCCGGTGCGGACGGGGACGACTGGTTGGTGGTGGCGGAGGTTGAGTGACGTGATCCGGGTCGTGGTGGCGGACGACCAGCAGGTGGTCCGGGAAGGCCTGGTCGCACTGCTCGGGCTGATCGACGGCGTCCAGGTCGCGGGGGCCGCCGCGAACGGCGTCGAGGCCGTCGATCTGGTTGCCCGGGGCAACGTGGACGTCGTGCTGATGGACCTGCGGATGCCGGTGCTGGACGGGATCCAGGCGACCGCGCGGATCACCGCCGACCACCCGGGCGTCGCCGTACTGGTGCTGACGACGTACGCCGACGACGCCTCGATCGCGAACGCGCTCCGGGCCGGCGCCCGCGGCTACCTGACCAAGGACGCCGGCCGCGCCGAGATCGGCGCCGCGCTGCGGTCGACCGCGGCCGGTCAGTCGACGTTCGACCCCGAGGTCTCCAAGCGGCTGATCGCCGGGCTCACGCCGACGGGTGATGCCGGCAACGACGGCCTCACCGCACGCGAGACCGAAGTGCTGAAGCTGATCGCCCGCGGCCTCAGCAACCCGGAGATCGCCGGCGAACTGTTCATCAGCGAGGCCACCGTGAAGACCCACATCAACAACACCTTCGCCAAGATCGGCGCCCGGCACCGCGCCGAGGCCGTCCGTTACGCGTACCGGAAAGGCATCGTCTCAGAGGCGTAGCTCGGCGACGACCGGGCGGTGGTCGCTGCCGGTCGGGCTCATCACCCAGGCCTTGGTCGGGGTGATGCCGCGGACCAGGATGTGGTCGATCCGCGCCATCGGGAACGCCGACGGCCAGGTGAACCCGAACCCGGTCCCGGCCGCGCCCTGCGCCGACCGCAGCCCGACGGTCAGCGGGGCGAGGCTCCGGTCGTTGACCGTCCCGTTGAAGTCGCCCATCACGATCACCGCGGACGACTTGTCCGCCGCGATCTGCTGCCCGAGCTCCTTGATCGTCTCGTTGCGCTGGTCGGACGTGAACCCGCTGGTCCCGACCCGGACCGAGGCCAGGTGCGCGACGTACACCGCGACCGTCCCCTTCGTGGTCCGGACCTCGGCGCGCAAGGCACGCGTCCACGCGAACCCGACGTCGACCGACTTCGTCTCGACCACCGGGTACTTCGACCACAGGGCGACCGTGTCCCGGGTCACCTCGTACGGATACGTCTTCGCGAACGACGCCTTGTAGATCTTCAGGTCCGCCGGGGTGAGCTCCTCCAGCGCGACCACGTCCGCGTCCGCGCCGAGCAGGTCCTTCGCGGTCTGCTTCGGATCCGGGTTCGCCGCGTCCACGTTGTGCGTCAGCACCCGGAGGTCGTACGCGCCGCCGTTCACCTTCCCCGGCAGCAACAGGTGGCCGAACATCAGCCCCCAGATCACCGCCGGCAGCAACAGCGCGACGCCGGCGGTCGCGGACCGGCGGACCAGCGCCGCGACGCCCAGCACGGGTACGGCGACGCCGACCCAGGGCAGGAACGTGTCCAGCAGGCTGCCGAGGTTGCCGACCGAGTTCGGCACGCTGCGGTGGAAGATCAGGACCAGGCCGGCGAGAATCGCCAGCACGGCGATCACCCAGCCGCGGCGCCACGTGCCACCGGTCTTCTTCCGCCGGCGCGCTGCTGTGCGCGTCGGCGGTCGCGTACGGGTGGCGACGGCGGTCTGGCGGTCCGGCATGCCTGCGATTGTTGCGGACAGCCGGGCCGGACCAAAGCCCGTGCCCCGTCAGGTACGGCGATTTCATCCGTACGGACGATCACCCGGCCACCGGAATGATGAGGATTCCGTGAGGGGTCTGGTGCCTTCGGGTGAGCTCACCCACAATGCCGGTATGCCGATCAGCGAGCCGTTCGTGGTCAGACGCCACGGCCTGGGTACGACGAAGACCGCGCTCGCGCTCGGCACCGCGGTGTTCGGCGTGCTGGTCCTGCTGACGCTCGGGATCGTCGTGGTGCAGACGATCCGCGGGGCCTCGGTCCGCGGGCCGCTCGAGGCGTTCTGGCTCGGCTGGGGCGGTACGCCGCTGATCTTCGCGGTCGGCCTGCCCGTACTGCTGCTGGTCGGCGCGATCACCGCCCTCGAGGAACGCCGCGAGCAGGACGCCGACGACGTACTGCTGACGGTCGACGACGCCGGGATCCGGCTCGGCGGCGATCAGCCCCGGACGATCCCGTGGGGCGAGATCCGTGGCGTGTGCCGGGTGGAACGCCACGAGGTCGACGACGCCGGCGAGGAAATCTGGGAGCCACGGCTGGTCGTGATGCTGCTCGACGAGGACGCCCTCCCCCGCAGCACCAGGGCCTGGGGCCCGTCCTGCCCGTGGCCCGGCACCCACGAGATCCTCGGACGCACGCTCCCGTACGACGAACTCGCCACCGCGGTCGCCCGCTGTGCGCCGAACGTCCCGGTCACGAACCGCGGCCGGGTGGAGGACTGATCGATGAAACCCTTCGCGGTCCAGGCAGGCGAGGGCGCGAAGCATCCGACCCTGACCACCGGCTGGGCTCTCGTCAAGGCCGATACCGCCGCGACGAACGGCGCGCTGACCGTGATGGAGCTCCTCATCCCCCGTCCGAAGGCCGGCAAATTGTCCCGGCCGGTCGACCCGGAGGAACTCGCGGCCCTCGGGCACGCCTGCTGGATCGAGCTCGCCGGACCGCCGCTGGAGGTTTCCGACCCGCTGCCGCGTTAGCGTCGCGGGTATGGCAGCTCCTGACATCAACAGCCCGGCGGAACAGGCTCGGTACGAGCGCGGCCTGGAGGTCCTGAACGGCATCGACGGTGGCGGCGCCCCCGCGGTCATGGACAGCCTCCGCGACATCGCGCCGGCGCTCGCGCACCACATCGTCGCGTTCGGCTTCGGTGACCTCTACTCCCGGCCGGCGCTCGAACCCAGGCAGCGTCAGCTCGTCACGCTCGGCATCCTCGCGTCCCTGGGCGGCTGCGAACCCGAACTGGAGGTCCACGTGCGCACTTCTCTCAACGTTGGCCTCACCCCCGAACAGATCGTCGAGACCTTCATCCACACGGCCGGCTACGCCGGCTTCCCACGCGCGATCAACGCGATCACCGTGGCGAAGAAGGTCTTCGCCGAACGAGACCTACTGCCGTTGTCCTGAGCAGCCACGGTGGTACGACCGGCAGCCGGCTGGAGCAGCAGGACAGCCGTCACTTCTTCTTCACTTCCTCGGCGAGCATCACGATGATGCCGCTAGGACCGCGGACGTACGTCAGCTTGTAGACGTCCTCATAGGTCGCCACCCCACGAAGCGGACGGCAACCGTGCCTCGCCGCTGTCTCGAGCGCCTTGTCCAGGTCGTCGACCGAGAAGGCGACGCGGTGCATGCCGATCTCGTTGGGACGCGTGGGCTTCGACTCGATCGCCTCCGGGTGGATGTACTCGAAGAGTTCGAGGCGACCGTGACCGTCGGGCGTCTGGAGCATCGCGATGTTGGCGTGGTTGCCATCGAGCCCGACGGCGGTGTCGGTCCACTCACCACTGACCGTGTCACGGCCGACGACCGTCAGACCGAGGTCCGTGAAGAAGGCGATCGCTCCTTCGAGGTCGCGAACGGCGATGCCGACGTTCTCAAGTTTGATGGCCATGCGTCGCATGGTATCGAGGCGAGGATCAGCCCTTGGGGCCCAGGAGTTTTTCCAGGTCGGAGAGCACGTTCATGGCGCCGATCGGGCCGAGGCCGAGGAACCAGACCTCGTCGTCGACGCGCTGCGCCTTGCCCGCCTTGACGGCCGGCAGTGACTTCCAGAGGTTGCCGTTGACAACCTTCGACTCGTCGGTGGTGTCCGGCTTGCCGTAGCTGGAGTAGAAGATCCGGTCGCCGTCGGCCTTGCCGATGTTCTCCTGGGAGACCTCGACGGCCAGATCCTGGACGTCCTGGAGCTTCGGGCGCGGCAGGCCGACGTCCTTCAGGATCACGCCGATGAACGACAGGTTCCCGTACAGCCGGATCTCCCCAGGACGGAACCGGACCAGCGAGATCGTCGGCGTACCCTCGACCTTCTTCTTCACGTCGTTCGCGCGGGCCTGGTAGCCGTTCAGGATCGACGTCGCCTTGGTCTCCTCGCCGACCGCGTCAGCGACCAGCAGGAAGTTCTCCTTCCACGGGAACCCGGGGCGGATGCTGAACACGGTCGGCGCGATCGCGCTGAGCTTGTCGTACAGGTCCTTGGCCCGCAGCTTGCTGCCGAGGATCAGGTCCGGCTTCAGCGCCGCGATCGCCTCCAGGTTCAGCTCGCTGATCCCACCGACCGTCTTGATCCCCTGCGCCTTGTCGGCGAGGTACGACGGTACGCCGTTCTGCCCGGCCGTCGTGGCCATCCCGACCGGGGTGATACCGAGCGCGAGCACGTCGTCGAGTTCGCCGCTGTCGAGCACGACGATCCGCTCCGGCTTCTTCGCGAGCTGCACCGGGCCCAGCGCGTCCTTCACGGTCCGCGGGAACACACCCGGCGCGGCGTCCGAGCCGAGTTTCGCGGTCTCCGCGTCGGCGGTCTTGAACAGCCGCCCGCCGGTCGCCACTTCCTTGTCACCGACGCCGGTGTCCGCACTCTTGGTGTCCCCGCCGCCACATCCGGCCAGCGCCAGTACGGCGGACGCGGCGACAATCCCGATCAGTTTCTTCACAGAGGTTGACCCTACAACAAGACTAGTTAGGGTCACCTAACCAGGTCCACCAGCTGACCGGCTGTCAGCTCGACGGTCCGTTCTCCGTCCGGCAGCGCGATGCGATAGGTGCCGGACGACGTCGCCCGTACGACGGCCTCGGTCAGCTGGCCGTTGCGCCAGGAGACGTCGAACACCAGGCCGCCGCGTGCCCGCAGGCCGCGGAACGAGCCGTCGGGCCACTCGGCCGGCAGTGCGGGTAGTACCCGGATCACGTCGGTGTGGCTCTGCAGCAGCAGCTCCGGTATGCACCCCGTCATCCCGAAGTTCGCGTCGATCTGGAAGATGTCGCCGTCCCGCGACATCAGGTTCCCCGACACCAGCCGGGTCAGGTAGTCCTGGATGACGGCGACCGCCTTCGACGGCTCGTGCAGCCGCGCCCACAACGCCACCAACCAGGCGGCGGTCCACCCGCCGTTCACAGCACCGTCGGTACGCCGCTCGAGCGAAGCACGTGCCGCCGCGGCCCACTCCGGCGTACGTTCCAGGTCGATCTCGGCACCCGGGTAGAGGCCGTACAGGTGTGACTGGTGGCGGTGGTGGACCTCGGAAGGCGTCCAGTCGGTCGGCCACTCGTGGAGCCGGCCGTCCGGGGTGATCCGGATCTCCGGCAACCTGTCTCGCGCGGCGGCGGCCCGCTCGGCCAGGTCCGAGCCCAGCCCGAGCGCCTCCTCCGCCTCGGCCAGGTTCGCGAACAGTTCGCGGGTCAGCCAGATGTCGTACGTCGACGTCAGGTCGACCGACGCCTTCGCGCCGGACGGCAGCACGAAGTGATGCTCCGGCGCGGTCGACGGGACGAACTGCAATACGCCGTCCCGGTCCTCGACGAGCATCGCCAGGACGAACTCGGCCGCGCCCGCGAGCACCGGATACGCCCGCTCGCGCAGGAACTCCAGATCGCCGGTGAACCGGTAGTGTTCCAGGAGATGCGCGGTCAGCCACACGCCGCAGGTCGCGCACATCGCCCAGACGGGGTCGTCCCCGCCTTCGCCGACGGGCCAGGTCGCCCGCCAGATGTCCGCGTTGTGGTGCGCGACCCAGCCGGGAGCGCCGTACAGGATCCGGGCCGTCGCGGTGCCCGACTCCGCGAGGCCCTCGAGCAGGTCGGTGAGCGGTTCGAAGCACTCGCTCAGCCCGGTGAGGTCGGCGAGCCAGTAGTTCATCTGGGTGTTGATGTTGTTGGTCCAGTCCGCGGCCCACATCGGGCGCAGGTCCTGGTTCCAGACGCCCTGCAGGTTGGCGGCCTGCGTCCCGGGGCGGGATGACGCCATCAGCAGGTACCGCCCGAGGTTGAACGCCAGCGCGACCAGATCCGGATCGCTGCCGCCGGCCGCGATCGATTGCAGACGTTCGTCAGTCGGATTGTCGACAATCGGCCCCAGCTCCAAGGACGACCGGTCGTACAGCGACACATGGTCCTCGACGTGCCGCACCCGAAGCTTGTCGACGGCGACCGAATCCGGCCCGGCCACCGCAGAAACCGCATCCAGCGCGGCCGGCGCAACCGAGTCCAGCGTGGCAACCGCCTCATCGAACGCCGCACGGGGATCGCGCCCCGGCGGCACGGACCACCCGGCGAACGTACTCGCCGCCGCCAGCACCACCGTCACCCGCGACGCCCCACGAACCTCGACGCCCGAGGCAGACGTCGTCACCGCCCCGTCGGCGAAGACCCGCAACGCGACGCCGAACCCGATCCCCCGCCCGTCCTCGTACCGCACCGGCTCCGGGGACTGCCGGTACTCGATCGTCAGCTCGGACGGCGCCCGGCCGACCACCCCATAGGTGCCATCAGCAACCAACTGACGCACCGGATGCTGACTCTCCAACCCGACCAGAAGGTCGACAACAGGATTGTCGGCAATCATCGTCCAGACCAGCACCTGGTCCGGCGTCGACACGTACGTCTCGCGCCGGAACCGCACGCCGTCGACCGTGTAGTCGACGGCGGCGATCCCGGTCCGCAGATCCAAACTCCTCCTATAGTCCGCACCCTCGCCACCAGGTCCGGCAGAGATCACCAGATCCGCCAGCGGCTGGTACGACTCCACCAACGGCCCTTGCAGGTCCCGGGTCCGCTCGGTCGCCGCCAGCTGATCACCTTCGTCCAGCAGCAAGCGCCGTACGTCGGCCAGCACCGCCGGCCCGTCCGGGACGGCCAACGTCCGCGGCCCGTCTCCGGACCACACGTCGTCGAGGTTCAGGGCGATCCGCTCGTCAGGAACCCCGCCGTACACCTTCGCACCGAGGTGCCCGTTGCCCAGCGGCAACGCCTCGAACCAGTCCGGCGCCGGGCTGCGGAACCACAGGAGGTCGGACACTACTTCGAACCGCTCTTGTACTTGTCGTAAGCCTGCTGGTTGATCTGCAGGTACCGCGGCATGCCAGTGCTGTCGAGCCCCTTCACGTACGCGTCCCAGTCGGTGTCGATGTTCTTCGACCCGGTGATGAAGGCCAACTGGTTCTGGTTCACGTAGTTGTTCAGGTTGGTCTGCAGCGTGGCGATCTCACCGCTCAGGCTCGGATCCGGCCACATGAACGACTGCGGGAACCACTGCGACTTGTCGACATGTCCCTCGTACTGCTTGGTCGCCTCCCACAGCCGCCGCTCCAGTCCGGCACCGGTGTAGATGTCCTTCGGCACGACCTGCGCGTTCCGGTAAGCGAGCGTGTTGTTGTACTGACCGAGCGCACCCCAGCTGATGTTCTTCGGAGCGTCCTGCTTCGGCTTGTACAGCGGCGTGGTGCTGGCGTCGAGCGCGACGTCACCGGGAGCGGGCTTGGTCCAGCCGACGCCCTCCGGACCCATGTTGGTGATCTCCTGGCCCTCGTCGGTGTAGATCCAGTCGAGCATCTTGATCGCCGCGACCTGGGCCTCCTTGCTGGCCTTGTTGGTCAGCATGAACGTGTACCCGGTCGAGGTCGGGTGGTTGTACCCGGTGTAGCTCTTGCCCTCCGGACCGGTCAGCGGCGGTACGGCGTCGTACTGCTTGTCCCGCCCGTCCTTCGAGTCCAGCTGGACGAAGATGCCCGGCCAGAGCACCGGCACCGAGCCCAGTACGACGGCCTTCGGGTTGTTGCCCTGCGCCTGCAGCGCCTGCGCGTTCTGGGTGAACGCGGCCTGGTCGATCAGCCCGTCCTTGTACAGGCCGTGGATGTACTTCAGGCCTTCCTTCCACGCGTCCGAGGTAACCGGCGTGACGACCTTGTCGCCGTTCAGCGTGAGCAGCGATCGGACGCCGTTGTTCGCCCCGACCGGGTCGTACGCGAACGCGTTCATCAGATACGCGATCAGGCTGCTGTCCTGGACGTCGGTGGTCATCGGGATCTCGTCGGCCTTGCCGTTGCCGTTCGGGTCCTTGGTCTTGAACGCCTCGAGCACCTTGCGCAGGTCGTCGGTGGTCTTCGGCACCTGCAGGCCGAGCTTCTTCAGCCAGCTGCTGTTGATCCACAGCTTGTCCGGATACGTGCAGTGGAAGCAGTCCGCCCACTGCGGCAGCGCGTAGATGTGACCGTCGGGCGCGGTCGCCATCTCCTTGTACTCCTTGTTGGAGTCCAGCACCTTCTGGATGTTCGGCGCGTTCTGCTTGATCAGGTCCTCGAGCGGCACCGCGACGCCCTGCTGGCCGAGCTTCAGCACCTCCGCCTGGGTGAACGCGTCGATCCACGGAATGAGGAAGAACAGATCCGGGTAGTCGCCGCTGGCCAGCGCGATCTGCCGCTTCTCCTTGGCCGGCCCGGCGTCGTACGTCGTGGTCTGCCAGCGGAACTGGATCTTGAACTTGTCGCTGATGATCTTGGTGACCGCGTTGGTCTGCAGGTTGGTGCTCTGGTCCGCCGGGGTGAAGGTGTCGATGATCACCTTGCCGTCGGACGTCGTCTCGTTCGCCGCACCCTTGGACGACTTGTCCGAGCTGCAGGCGGCCAGGGCGAGCGCGCCGGCGGCTGCCAGCGCGACGACCTTGCTCACGGATGAGCGCATTGCGGTGTTTCCCTTCTGGAGTGGGCTGCTTCAGCCCTTGACCGCGCCGACCATCACGCCCTTGGTGAAGTGGCGGGCGACGAACGGGTAGATGACCAGTACGGGCAGGCTCGAGATGACGATGAGCGCGTACTTGAGGACGTTGGCCAGTTGTTGCTGTTCGAGCTGCTGGGCCAGACTCGTCGTGGTGGTGGACCCGGTGAGGGTGTTCAGGATCAGCACGTTCCGGAGCACGATCTGCAACGGGTACAGACTGGGGTCCTTGAGATAGATGAGAGCGTCGAAGTAGCTGTTCCACTGGAAGATCGCGTACATCAGCGCGATCACCGCGATCACCGGCTTGGACAGCGGCAGCACGATCGACCAGAGGAACCGCAGGTCGCTCGCGCCGTCGATGGTCGCGGCCTCGTAGAGCTCGTCCGGGATCGTCGAGCGGAAGAACGTGCGCGCGATGATCACCTGCCAGACGCCGATCGCGCTCGGGATCACCATCGCCCAGCGGGTGTTCAGCATCCCGAGGTCCTGGACCACGAGGTACGTCGGGATCAGGCCGCCGGAGAACAGCATCGTGAAGATCAGCACGCTCATGATCACGTTCCGGCCGAAGAACGTCCGGCGCGACAACGGGTACGCGATCGCGATCGTCAGCGTGACGCTGATCAGGGTGCCGCTGATCGCGTAGATGAACGAGTTCAGGTAGCCCTTCATGATCAGCGGATCACTGAAGGCTTCCTTGTACGCCTTCAACGACGGCTCGATCGGCCAGAGCAGGACTTTGCCGGCGCTCACCGCCGACGGGCTGCTGAACGAGTTCGCGACGATGTAGATCAGCGGCACCGCGACCATGATCAGCGCCAGCCAGAGCATGATCTTCACGCCGGTCAGGAAGATCTTGTCGGTGCGGGTTTCCTCGATCGTGCTCATGACCAGAGTCCGTTTCCGGTGATGCGCTTGGCGGCGAAGTTCACGCCGAGCAGCAGGAAGAGGTTGATCACCGAGTTGAACAGCCCGATCGCGGTCGCCATGCTGAAGTCGGCGTTCAGCAGGCCGGTCTTGTAGACGTAGGTGGCGATGATCTCGGACTGTGCGGTGTTCAGCGGGTTCTGCAGCAGGAACGCCTTCTCGAACCCGATCGACATGATGTTGCCGACCCCGAGCACCAGGATGATCACCGCGGTCGGCATGATGCCCGGCAGGTCGACGTGCCGGATCCGCTGCAGCCGGCTCGCCCCGTCGATCCGCGCCGACTCGTGCAACGCCGGGTCGATCCCGGACAACGCGGCCAGGTAGATCACCGCGGAGTACCCGGTCGTCTGCCAGACGTCCGACCAGACGTAGATGTGCCGGAAGTAGTCGGGGTTACCGAGGAAGTCGATCTGCGGTACGCCGAACAGCCCGATCGCGTCGTTCACGAACCCGAGCCGCGGCGACAGCACCAGGATCGTCATCGAGACCACGACCACGGTGGAGATGAAGTACGGCGCGTACGTGACCAGCTGCACGGTCTTCTTGAACCGTCCGTTGCGGATCTCGTTCAGCGCGATCGCCAGGATGATCGGGATCGGGAAGCTGGCCAGCACAGTGTAGACCGACAGCAGGAACGTGTTCTTCACCAGGGTCCAGAACACCGGGTTCTGGAAGAACAGCTCGAAGTTCCGGAACCCGACCCACGGGCTGCCCCACGGGCCCTTGACCGGGCTGTAGTCCTTGAACGCGATCACCGCGTTCGCGATCGGGATGTACTTGAAGATCACGAAGTACGCGAGCGGTACGACGACCAGCAGGTAGAGCTGCCAGTGCCGCCGCAGACTCCGCCCGGCCTGGGTCCGGCGGCTGGTTCGCGGTGGTTTCCGGGCGGCTGTCTCCGCCGCCCGCGGTGCCGAACCAGCCGGCGCCGGTTTCACCTCGAAGGTTGCGCTCACTCCGCTTCCTTTCCCTCACGCGCTGGAGTGGAACCGATATCCGATAGGATCTCGGGTTTCGCTATCCCGGAGGATGACACAGAACCACCGGGGAGCGGAAGAGTTCCGGCTGCTGTCGATACCGGACGGTGACCGATGCGCCCAGATCCTTTGCGGACAAGGGTTCTTCGAAGTTGCCAATAGCAACTACAAACCCTTGGACGCGCCAATGATCCGATGGCCAGCCATCGGATCCGGGCGCACCTCAGCAGAGCCCGGAGTCGCTCTGAGCCACCGACTCCGAACCGTTTCAGAATTTGTTTCTTTGGTTAACTATATGGCAGTCAACCTGCCCGTGACGGCGTATGTCAAGACCCGGCCGCGGACAGGTGCCGGGTGATCATCGCCTCGTCGAACCGGCCGCCGCGCTGCCCGTCCCAGAGACCGGCCATCACCATCAGCACCTGCAGCACAACCTGCAACGGAGCGATCGCAGCCAGCTCCCGGTCGCTCAGCGGGTGCTCCGTGGCACGCTGGTACCCGTCGACGAGCGCGGGCGCCAGATCCACCCGCGCGATCACGAACTCCCAGGCCCGGCTGTCCGGATGCGCCAGATCGAAGTCGATCACCCCGGAGAACTCGCCGTCGTCCCCGAAGTGCACGTTCCAGCTCGCGAAGTCGCCGTGCACGATCGTCCGCGGCAGGTCGAGGAGCGCATGCTCGACGACGAGGGCCTTGGCCCGCTCCATCACCCGCACCGCCCGGTCCGCGAGGTCGGGTCGCTGCCCGCGCAGCAGCTGCACGCCGCGGTCCCAGCCCTGGAACTCCCCCATCGCGTCCAGATCCGCCGCCTGGAAGAACCCGGGCCGAGGCCCCGCGCTCGCCTCGAAGCCGGCGAGCTCCGCATGCAACCGAGCCAGCAACTCCCCTCGCTCGAGCTGCTGCTGCGTTGTCTCCTCTGTATGCGGCCGACCTGGCACGAAGCGGGTGACCGCCCACAGCCGTCCCTCGTGCCACACGGGCCCCGCCACCCGGGCCGGCACCGTCCACCCGCGCGTCGTCAGGTGGTCGAGCAGCCGGGTTTCGAACACGAGATCGGCCTCGGTCCGGAGCACGTGGTACCGCCGCAGGATGTGGTGCTCACCGGCCGCCGTCCACAGGTGCCAGTTGCCGTTCCCGGCCGACTCGTCGTCGCCGGGCCGGGTGGCCTCCAGCCGATCGAGCTCGAGTCCGAAGGCGTCCATGGGAGGGGTGCTCAGCATCCCCGCATCGTGGCAGCTCCGGAGAGTGACCGCCACGGAAAAACCTGACCCGACCATCACGGGGGAACGGCCGGGCCAGGCACTTTCGATGATACCCCTGATCACCGAACGGGGTCGGACAATTCGGAGGCGGACGCGCCGTGTGATCGCTTACTCTCTCCGCCATGCGTACCCATTCCTGAAAGCGCACCCCGTCGTGCGCCACGCAAGCGTTTGACCGGCGCCGGTAACTCCCGGTCGCGCTCAGCCCTGCCCGCACGCGCTTTCAGGAGAACTTCTCGTGCCTTCCTACCGCTCTGCCGACCCCACGCGGACCTACTACGTCTACAACGCCGCCTGGGCCTTCTTCTTCGCACTCGCGTTCACGCTCAGCGCCGTCTACTACGTCCGCGACGCCGGACTGAATCCGCTCCAGATGGTCCTCGTCGGGACCACCCTCGAGCTCGCCTGCTTCCTGTTCGAGATCCCGACCGGCCTGGTCGCCGACCTGTACAGCCGGCGGCTCTCGATCGTGATCGGCTTCGTGCTGATCGGGGCGGGGCTCCTGCTCCAGGCCCTGGTCCCGTCGTTCCTCGCGATCCTCGGCGCACAGGTGCTGTGGGGCGTCGGCTACACGTTCACATCGGGCGCCGACCAGGCGTGGATCACCGACGAGATCGGTGCCGAGCGCGCCGCCGGGGTGTTCGTCCGCGCGCAGCAGTTCTACCTCGGCGGCACGATCGCCGGTACGGTCGCGGCCGGCGCGCTCGGCCTGGTCCGCCTGCCGTTGCCGATGGTGATCGCCGGCGCCGGGATGATCCTGCTCGGCCTCGTCCTCTCCGCGGTCATGCCGGAGGACAACTTCCACCCCACCCCGAAGGAGGACCGCGAGACCTTCCGGCAGCTGGCCGACACGTTCAGGAGCGGCGTCGACGCGGCCCGGCGGCGTCCCGTCGTACGGACGCTGGTCGTGATCAGCCTGATCGCGGGCCTGGCCAGCGAGGCGTTCGACCGGCTGTGGTCGGTGAAGCTGCTGACCTTCCACTTCCCGGCCGTCCTCGGTACGTCGGACCCCGCGCTCTGGTTCACCGCGCTGGCGCTCGCCGGGACCCTGCTCTCGCTGACCGCCTCGCTGCTCCTCAACCGGTTCTCCCCGGAACGCCTGCAGGCCTCACACCCCACCGGCATCCTTGCCACGCTCGCCGCGCTGGACGTGCTCGGCATGTTCCTGTTCGCGCTGGCCGGTCACCTCTGGCTGGCGATCGCGGCACTCTGGCTGCGGCAGATCGCCGACACCGTCACCAGCCCGATCCATTCCGCCTGGCTGAACCGGCACGTCGACTCCGGTTCCCGGGCCACCGCCCTCTCGATGGTGTCGCAGGCGAACGCCATCGGTCAGGTGGCCGGCGGCCCGCCGCTCGGCGCCCTCGGCCGTACGTCGCTGCGCGGCGCACTGCTCGCGTCGGGGCTGATCTGGCTCCCGATCCCGGCGTTGTACCTCCGGCTCAAGGAGGTACGCAGTACGACGGAGGTCAGTCCTCGACCTTGACCCGGACCGCCTCACGGCGGTTGTCACGGGACGTCTTGAGCAGGCTGACCACCGTGGTCACGAACAGTGCGCCGACGATGAAGCCGAGCGACGTGAGGATGCCGATATGCGGCAGGTGGATCGCGCCGATGTCGTCGATGTGCGAGCCGTGCAGCGCCTCGATGATCAGCTTCACGCCGATGAACGCGAGGATCACCGACAGGCCCACGTTCAGGTACACGATCCGCTCCAGCAGCCCGCCGATCAGGAAGTACAGCTGCCGCAGTCCCATCAGCGCGAACGCGTTGGCGGTCAGCACGATGTAGGCGTCCTGGGTGAGGCCGAAGATCGCCGGGATCGAGTCCAGCGCGAAGATCACGTTCGCCATCCCGATCGCGGCGATCACGATCACCAGCGGCGTCAGCTGCCGCTTGCCGCCGGCCCGGGTGACCAGGTTGGACCCGTCGTAGTCATGGCCCAGCGGGAGGACCCGGCGCAGGCCACGCAGTACCGCGTTCTCCTGGAAGTCCGACTCGTCGTTCTCGCCCTCGAGCACCAGGCGGACCGCGGTGTAGACCAGGAACGCGCCGAAGATGTAGAACACCCAGCTCGCGGCCGAGATCGCCGCCGCGCCGGCCAGGATGAAGATCGCCCGGAGCGCCATCGAGACCACGATGCCGATGTACAGCACCTTGTCCTGCGCCAGCGCCGGTACGGCGAACCGGGCCATGATGATCACGAACACGAACAGGTTGTCGACGCTGAGGCTGTACTCCGTGATGTACCCGGCGACGAACTCGCTGCCCGACTGCCCGGGACTGAACAGGAACAACCCGGCCGCGAACAACCCGGCGAGAGCGACGTAGAACAGCACCCAGCGAGTGGCGTCCTTGATCGTCACGGTGTGGTTCCGGCGGGCGATCACGATCAGGTCGAACGCGACGATCGCGAGCAGCCCGGCGATCGTCAGCACCCAGACCAGCGGGGACATGTCGGAAACCATGACGAACCTCCGGACGTCGGCAGACTGCAGCGTGGTCCGGAGGTCTCTCCCACCCGGATGACCCTGGAACTCGATCATTCGGGCCGGCAGCACCGGTTCGGCCGTCCAGGCCTCCCGTGATGACGACGCTGCCGCTGAGGGATACTCCCCTCCTCAAGCGCGCCCAGTGTAGTCGGTCCGGACGCGTTCTCCGCAAAATGTATACCGCATACTGGCTTCAGAGCGAGCTCCGATCCAGAATGAGACACCAATGTCTCATTTGAGCTATGATTGTCTCATGGCTGTTGATCGGGAACGAGTACTGCGCGCCGCCGCGACCCTGCTGATGCGGAAGTCCACCGCGACCATGGACGAGGTCGCCCGGGCCGCCGGGATCAGCCGCGCCACGCTGAACCGGCAGTTCGCCGGCCGGGACGCGCTGGTGCGGGCGCTCGAGGAGCTCGGCATCGCCGAGTGCGAGGCGGCCGCGGCCCGGGCGGCGGTCGACGAAGGCCCGGTCGTCGACGCCGTACGCCGCCTGGTCCGCGAGCTCGAGCCCGCCGCCGGACTGCTCGCGTTCCTGTACTCCGAGAACCAGCTCTTCGAGGGGGACGAGCAGAACGCGGGCTGGGCCCGGCTGGACGCGCGAATGGTGGACCTGTTCCGGCGCGGCCAGGAGACCGGCGAGTTCCGGATCGACCTCAGCCCGGTCTGGCTGACCGAGGCGCTGTACGGGCTGCTGGTCTCGGCGGCCTGGGCCATCTGCGAGGGGCGGGTGGCCCCGAAGGACTTCACCACGAACATCGCCGAGCTGCTGCTCGGCGGCGCGCTACGGAGAGAACAGAAATGAAGCAGCAAGCAGACACCCGCGCCCGCTCGGCACGCTGGTTCGCGCTGGCCGTGCTGGTGCTCGCGGTCCTGCTCGTCGCGGTCGACGCCACCGTGCTCGGCCTGGCCACGCCGTTCCTGTCCGAGGACCTGAAGCCGTCCGGCACGCAGCTGCTGTGGATCGGTGACGCCTACTCGTTCGTGCTCGCCGGCCTGCTGGTGTCGATGGGCAGCCTCGGCGACCGGATCGGCCGCAAGCGCATCCTGCTGATCGGCGCGACCGCGTTCGGCGCGCTGTCGGTGCTGAACGCCTACGCGAACTCGGCCGAGCTGATGATCGTCGCGCGGGCCCTGCTCGGGGTGGCCGGCGCGACGCTGATGCCGGCGACGCTGGCGCTGATCCGCAACCTGTTCCACGATCCGCGGGAGCGCAGTCTCGCGATCGGCATCTGGGGCGCGGCCGCGTCCGCCGGGATGGCGATCGGCCCGATCGTCGGCGGCGTACTGCTGGAGAACTTCTGGTGGGGCTCGGTCTTCCTGATCAACCTGCCGGTGATGGCGGTCCTCGTGATCGTCGGTGCCCGGCTGCTGCCGGAGTCGCGGAACCCGGAGGCAGGTCCGTGGGATCTCGTCAGCGTGCTGTTGTCGATGATCGGCATGATCGGGGTCGTCTACGCGATCAAGGAGTTCGCGGCGCACGGCTTCGGGTGGACTCCGGTCGTCGCGGGCGTTGTCGGGCTGCTCGCGCTCTACGGTTTCGTACGGCGTCAGCGGCGGCTGCCGATCCCGCTGCTGGACCTGAGCCTGTTCCGCAGCCGCGGTTTCAGTAGTGCCGTGCTCGCGGATCTGCTGACGATCCTCGGGTTGTCCGGGCTGATCTTCTTCCTGTCGCAGTACCTGCAGCTCGTGCAGGAGCGGCGGCCGATCGAGGCAGGGCTGGCGGAGTTGCCGGCGGCGATCGGCTCGATCGTCGCCGGGTTGCTCGCGGGTCAGGTCGCGCGGCGGTTCTCCGTTCGCGCGGTCGTGGCCGGTGGTCTGGCGGCGATCGGGTTGGCGCTGGCGGCGCTCACGACGATCAGCCAGGACACCGGATACCCGCTGCTCGGGGCGGCGTTGCTCGTCGTCGGCGCGGGCGCCGGGTTCTCGTTCACGGTGACGGCCGACGTGATCCTGTCCGCCGTACCGAAGGAGCAGGCCGGTGCGGCGAGCGCGGTGTCGGAGACGGCGTACGAGCTGGGTACGGCGCTCGGGATCGCGCTGCTCGGGTCGATCGTCACCGGGGTCTACCGGAACTTCGAGGGACCCATGGGTACGCCGTCGGCGGCGCACGAGTCGTTGGGCGGTGCCGTCGAGGCAGCCGCTCAGCTTCCGTCGGCGGCCGCGGCCGAGTTGCTGGATGCGGCCAGGGAGGCGTTCGCGCACGGCGTTTCGATCGCCGCGGGTGTCGGCGCCGCCGTACTGCTCGCGACCGCGGTGGCGGCCTGGTTCCTGCTTCGCGGCCAGCAGCTCAGCACGCACGAACATTAGGCAAAAAGTTTCCGTTTCTACGCCGACCTCTGGGAGATTTCGCCGGATCGGAGTACAAAGAGTTCCAGTAGGTCTTACCGCCCCTAGACCTGGAGGTCTGTCATGGCCGGAATCACTGCCGAAGCATCATGGTTCTGTTGCGGGAACGCGTGGGGACCCTGCGGAACCGCCGGGCACGGCGCCTGCGGCACCTGCAACTCGGGAAACATGCAACACGCGTGGCCGAACACCTCGGACGCCTGCTACGCGATCACCCATCCGGACACCTGCGGGGTCGGGTTGTCCCGGCGTACCTGCGGTTTCAAACACGCCACGACCAGTCTGTGCACCGGAAAGCGGATCGTCACGTCGATCGCCGACTGCGGCCCGCAGACCGACCTGTTCTGTGGAGAGCGCACCTGCTGCGGCGGGAACTGCGCCGCGAACCGGATCATCGACTTCACGCCGGCCGCGTTCACCGCGCTCACCGGCAGCCTGAACAGCGGCTTGACGCCCGTGACCATCGACGTGGCCTGAGAGGAGACCGAGATGCCGAACACCATGGACCGCCGTACGCTGCTCGGCCGGGCCGCGCTCGGTGCGACCGGACTGATCGCCGCCACCGCGATGGGCTCACTCGCTCCGGAGACCGCGTTCGCGGCCGCCACCCAGTTCCCCGACCCCGGGCAGCCGGACCCGAACTTCGCCGAGGGCCTGATCACCGGCCGGAACCGGGATCTCCTGCAGGTCAAGGGATCCGACGGCCGGCTGCACCGGATCCAGCTGACCTCCGGGACCAGTGTCTGGAAGCTCCGCCCGGCCACGATCGACCAGGCGAAGATCGGCGACGGCCTGTATGCCCGCGGCGTGCTGCTGCAGAACGGAGTCCTCGCCGCCGAGTCGGTCTGGGTGAACATCGTCAACCTGACCGTCGCGATCACGTCGATCAGTCGCAGCGGCGTGCAGTTCGACCATCACGGGCAGAAGGTCGTCGGGCACGTGCAACCCGGTACGACGGCTGCCGTGTACAACAGCACGCCCGCCGTGACGGACCTGTCGATGCTCAAGGTCGGCCGGCACGCCCAGGTGATCGGCGCCTGGCGACCCGGCACCAACGAGATCGACATCGCCACCATCTACACGTCGAACTGACATGGAACACGTCGCGGCTGCTCAGCCGCTCCTGATCGCCTTGATCCTGACGTGGTCCGCCTACGGCAAACTGACCTCACCCGACCAGGCCACCCGCACGGCCCTTCCCCGCCTACTCTCCTTCGTTACCGCAGACGGCGAGGCGCGCGCGATCACGGCGTACCGGACCGTTGCCGTCCTCGAGATCCTGATCGCCCTTCTGCTCTTGGCTTCCTGGGCGATCGGGGCTGTGGCCGCCGTCGCACTGTCCGTCGGCTTCGTCGGCTTTCTGATCTACTCGAAGGTCGTCGTACCGGAGGCGTCCTGCGGCTGCGCCGGGAAGTCCGCGAGACCCGTCGGCAACCGGGCCATCGCTCGGGCCTTGTTGCTACTGGCAACTTCCGCGCCGGCGACCTTCGCAACTGCCAACTGGTGGTCGGCGGGCACGGGCCTGCTGGTGCTGGTGGTCGAGGCAGCAGCGTTCGCGGTCTTGTCCGCCGAGCTCGACCGGTACTGGCTGCTGCCGATCCGGCGCCTGCGGATCGGGCTCAGCCACCCGTACGCGGGTACCGCCTCCGACCACACCCCACTCGTCGCAACCCAGCGGCGCGTGCTGCTCAGCCCGGCGTACCGCGCGGTCGACGGGTTGCTGCGCTCCGACATCCACGACTACTGGGACGACGACGGCTGGCGGTTCGTAAGCTATGCCGCCCGGTACGACGGACGCCGCGCGACCGCGGTGTTCGCCGTACCGCACGAGGACTCCACGCCGGAGTCCGTCCGGGTCGCCCTTGTCGACGACGACGGCCTGACCGTGTACCGCCCGACCGTCCTCGCGACCGCCTAGGCCGGACCGCGGTCCGTCCTGTCGCCAACGTTTCCTCAGGGCAGCAGCAGCGTCTTGCCGACCGTCCGGCGAGCCTCGATGGCGGCATGCGCTGCTGTTGCCTCTGACAACGGGAAGGTTTGCCCGACGGTGGGAGCGATCCGGTGCTGCGCCAGGTGGTCGAGCGCTCGCCGGGTCAGCTCCTGCCACTCGCCCGGATCCGGCTGGAAGATGCCGACCAGCGTCACGTCGTCGCGAGCCTCGGCCGGCGCGGTGAAGTCGCCGCTCGCCGCGCCGTACCCGAGGAACCGGCCGCCGGCTCTGGTGATCCCGTAGGCAGCCCGGCCGATCGCACCGCCGGTGCCGTCGAAGACCACGTCCACCTCCAGCCCGTCCGCCCAGTCCGTCTGGGAGTAGTCCACCACCTCATGGGCACCGAGTTCCTTGGCACGCTGCAGCTTGGCCTCACCACGCGCGGCGGCGACCACCGTGGTACCAGTTGCTGAGAGCCACGGGATCAGCCAGCTACCGAGGCTACCCGCGGCGGCCGTCACCAACGCCCGCTCCCCGGGCACGGCCCCGCCCCGCTCGAGCTGCGCGAGTGCCGTCGACCCGTCGTGCAACGCCGCCAGCGCCACACCGAGCTCCACACCGTCCGGCACCGCGAACACTTCAGTCGCCGGTACGGCGGCCTGCTCGGCGTACCCGCCGCCGTTGTACGTCCCCACTCCGCCGGTGCCCGCGATCACCCGCTTGCCGACCCAGTCCGCGTCGACACCGGCTCCCACCGAACGCACGACGCCGGCAACACCTGCGCCGGGCACGAACGGCGGCTCGAGCGCGAAGTACTCCCGCCCCCAGCCCGACCGCAGTTGCGTGTCCAGGAACAACACCTCAGCCGCCTCGACCCCAACCACCACCTCCCCCACCCCGGCCTCCGGACGCGCCACCTCCACGACCTCCAGCACCTCAGGCCCCCCGAACCCCCGCACGCGAACAGCACGCATACCCAAACCTCCACACCTCGACAGGCCCCACACGCTAAAACCTGAACCAAACTCGAGGTCAAGCCCCGCCGCCTCGAGGGCGGCCGAAGTCGGTGTAGGTGGGGAGGCCGGTGGTCAGGGAGTGTTGGGCGACGGTCAGGCGGCGGGTCATCGAGGGGCGGAGGTGGGGGGTGGCTTCTTCGAGGGTCAGGAAGTGGTGGGCGCGGGCTTCGGTGGGGTCGAGGGTGAGGGTGGGGGCGTCGAGGACGCCGCCGTCGAAGACGAAGGCGAGCGCGTCGGACCACGGGCCGTGGGCGGGGACCCAGTCGACGACCAGTAGCCGGCCGATCTCCAGGTCGAGGCCGATCTCCTCCTTCACCTCGCGGCAGCACGCCTCGTACGGCGACTCGTCGTACTCGACGACGCCGCCGGGAATGTCGAGCGTGGGCTTGTACGTCGGCTCCAGGAACAGGATGCGGCCGGCCCGGTCCCGGATCAGCGCGCCGCCGGCGGCGGTCTTCCGCGGCAGGCGCGCGGCGATCCCGGGGTTGAACTCCTTCTCCGGCTCGCCCTCGGCCGCACGATCACTTTGTCGGTCCACTCGCCTAGTCTCACCCCAGAGGGAGGTACTGCGATGCTTCGAGGACGATCCGCGAAGGGGCACTGGTTCGGGACGGTGATCGACGCGCCGGACCCGCAGGCACTCGGCATGTTCTACCACCAGGTGCTCGGTTGGGAGATCCACCTCAACAAACCGGACGAGTTCGTACTGGCCGTCCCCGGGAACTCCGAGACCTATGTGTCGTTCCAGCCGCAGACATCGGCGCCGTGGGCGCGCCCGGTCTGGCCGGCGGCCGAGGGACAGCAGCAGATGATGATGCATCTGGACATCGAGGTCGGTGAACTGGAGACGGCCGTCGAGCACGCGCTGGAGCTCGGCGCGACGCTCGCCGACTCCCAGCCACAGCCGAACGTCCGGGTGCTGTTCGACCCGGCCGGTCATCCGTTCTGTCTCTACACCTGATCTCTCTACAGATCTTTACAGCTGGTCCAGGCGCCGGGTCATCCAGATCGAGTTGCCGCGTTCGGCGTCCTCGGTCACCCGGCCGCTGTGCTTGAAGCCGAGTTTCTCGAGGACCCGGAACGACGGCGCGTTCCACTCCCGGACGGTCGCCCACAGGCGTTGGCGGCCGGTCCGGGCGGCGGCTTCCAGCACGGCCCGGGCCGCCTCGGTGGCGTACCCGTGGCCGTGGGCGCGCTGCGCCAGTTCGTATGCGATCTCGGGCTCGTCGTACGTCGCCTGGCCGACGGTGAGTCCGCAGTACCCGAGGAACTCGCCGGTACTGCGGAGTTCGATCGGGAGCAGGCCGAGCCCGGGTTCCGCGGCCAGCGGGTTGTCCGTCAGCCAGCCGCGGACCTCCTCGACCGTCGGGTTGCCGTCGGCATCGATCCGGCGCACGGCACGGTGGTCGCGTTCGGCCCACAGCGCGCGGTAGTCCTCGGCGTCGGCCGGGCGCCACCGGCGCAGGGAGAGGCGTTCGGTGGTGAGCTCCGCGGGGAAGTCGTCGTACACGCGGTCAATCTAGTTGGGTGCGGAGGTAGTGGAGCTTGTCGGGGTTCAGGATCGCGCGGATCGTGGTGATCGCGCCGTCGTGGATCTCCGGGATCAGTACCCCGGTGAGCCGGCCGGACTCGTGGACGACGACGGCCGGTGCATTGTTGACAATCCTCACCCCCAGCTCGGCGCTGAGCGCGCGCGGACCGGCGGCGAGGCCGGCCAGGTAGTGCGCGGCGTTCGAGCGGCCGAAGATCGGTTCGCGCGCGGCGATCGTCTTGCCGCCGCCGTCGGCCCAGATCGCGGCATCCGCCGACAGCATCGTCTCGAGGGCCTTGACGTCGCCGTCGACGGTCGCCGCGATGAAGCGTTCGACCAACCGGACCCCGTCCGCGGGCCGGGCCTCGAACCGGCGGCGGGCGTCCCCGACGCGGGCGAGCGCGCGACGGTACAACTGCCGCGCGTGCGCCTCGTCCACACCGAGCACCTCCGCGCTGTCCCGGTGCGGGTAGCCGAACGCCTCCCGTAGTACGAAGACAGCGCGTTCCGGCGGGGTCAGCTTCTCCAGCAGTACGAGGAACCCGAGCGACACGGTGTCCTTCAGCTCCACCGCCTCCGACGGGTCATTGCCCGTGGCAACCGGTTCGGGAAGCCACGGGCCGACGTACCGCTCCCGGCGGGCCCGTGCGGAGGTCAGCCGGTTGACGCACAGGTTGGTGACGACGGTGGTCAGCCAGGCGGCCGGTGTCCGCACCTCGGCCCGGCCGGACCAGCGTAGGTACGCGTCCTGCACCACGTCCTCGGCCTCACCCGCCTCACCGAGCATCCGGTACGCGATCCCGAACAGCCGGGGCCGCTGCTGCTCGAACTCCGCGACGTCGTCCACGACCTCGATTGTCATTCATCCTCCGGGAACGAGACGATCCGCTGCCGCTCCCCCGCACGCGCCGCGAGTTCCTGCCGCCACGTCGGATTGTCAACAAAATGATTGTCGAACCGGTCCGCGGTCGCGAGCACCTCGGCCGGCGACGCCTCGCCGCGCCGGATCCGGTCGCCGAGCCGGAAGTACTCGAAGCGGCTGTTCCCGGGCGCCTTCACGATCAGTACGTCGGCACCGGTCTCCGGCGGCGTACCCCAGGCGTGGTGCATCAGTGGCGGCACCAGCAGGTAGTCGCCCTTGGACACGGTCAGTACCTCGTCGCCGGCCAGGATCCGGAGCGCGCCGTCGAGTAGGTAGAACATCTCCGGCGACTCCTTGTGGAAGTGCGGCGGCGGACCGTCCACGCCGGCGCCGAGCGTGGTCCGGACGACGTTCATGATCCCGTCGGTGTGCTCCGCGTCGGCGATCAGCCAGGTATTGTTCGGCGCCGCACCGAGCCGCTCGGCGTCGGCGCCGCGGGTCAGCACTGCCTTCATGTCTGCCTCCTCGTTGTCCTGCCCCTCTGACCGGGCAGCCCCCGCGATTCGTGACGTGACCGCGGTCACGTTCCGATCGATCAGAATTCGAGAAGCGCCGGGGGTGTGGTGGCTCCTAGTGTTCTGAGCAACGACGAACCGAAAGGCACTCCGATGGCAACCACGAAGAAGAAGTCGTACAGCGGGTTCAGCAAGGCCGAGCAGGACGCGATGAAAGAGCACGCGAAGGACCTGAAGAGCACTCAGGACCCGGCCGTGGCGCAGGCCGAGAAGATCGCCGGGATGGCGGACGCGGACCGGGTGATCGCCGAGCGGCTGAACGAGCTGATCCTCGAGGCAGCCCCGGAGCTGAGCCCGAAGCTCTGGTACGGCATGCCCGGCTGGGCGCTGAACGGCAAGCTGATCTGCTTCTTCCAGGACGCCGCGAAGTTCAAGTACCGGTACGCGACGCTAGGCTTCAGCGACAAGGCGCAGCTGGACGACGGCGACATGTGGCCGACGTCGTACGCGCTGACACAGCTGACGCCGGCGCTCGAGAAGCAGATCGTTGCCCTGGTCAAGAAGGCGATCGGCTGATCGTGGTGGATCAGGCGGCGGAGGCGTTCGGCGTACTCGTCGGCGGCGGTGTCGCGCGGCGCGAGCTCGACCGCGGCGGCGGCCGCATGCTGCGCTGGGTCGAGGCCGGGAGCGGTACGCCGGTGCTGCTCGAGGCCGGGGCGACGTCGCCGGCGCTGTCGTTCGCCGCGGTGTTCCGGGAACTGGCGGCCGGCCATCGGGTGATCGCGTACGACCGGGCCGGGTACGGCGTGAGCGATCCCGCTCCGCTGAGCGTAGGGCTCCAGGTCGATGATCTCGTCGCACTGCTCGAGGAGGTAGGGCCGGCGGTGCTGGTCGGCCACAGCTGGGGCGGGCTGCTGGCACAGATGGCGACGTGGGAGCGGCCGGACCTGATCCGCGGCCTGGTCCTGCTGGACCCGTCGCACGAGTCCTACTGGGACGGCTTCGACCTGATCCCACGCGCCGACCGAACCAGGCCCCCGGCATCCGACCCGCGCTACCAAGAAACCGTCGACGGAGCCCGTGAACTCGCTCAGGACATCGCCCGAAGCGTGCCCGACGACCAGGTGGACCTGATAGCGGCCTGTCAGTCCTACCTGCAGAGCGACGAGCAGCTGTTCACGTGTCTCGACGAGTTCCCGATGATTCTCGACAGCGTCGGCGAGCTGCGGGAGCGGCGGGAGCGGGGCGTGTGGACGGGGCTTCCCGTCGTACTGCTGACGGCTACGAAGGGGCGGCCGCCCGAGTGGACGCCGCGCGTGATCGCGGCGCAGGAGCAGCTGGCCACCGAGTCCAACGGGCGGCACCAGGTGGTCCCGGAATCGGGCCACTACCTGCAGATCGACGTACCGGAACTGGTGATCGCCTGTATACGGGAGGTAGGCACCTGAGGCGTGGCAAAATCTGCCGGGTGTGGATCGGGATGCTGGGGCCGTTCGAGGTACGAGGCGACGACGAGAAGGCCGTCGACGTACCCGGGGCCCGCTTGCGGGGCCTGCTGATCGCGCTGGCCCTCGACGCCGGGCGGGTGGTTCCGAAGGCGACGCTGGTCGACTGGATCTGGGGTGAGCAGCCGCCCGCGGACGCGGCGAACGCCCTGCAGCGCCTCGTCTCCCGGCTGCGCAAGCTGCTCCCCGTCGAAGGTCACACGGACGGCTACCGGCTGCAGATCGATCCGGACAGCGTCGACGCCCTCCGGTTCGAGCGGCTGCTGACCCGGGCCCGGACCGACCAGGATCCGCAGGGCGTCCGGCTGCTCCGCGAGGCGCTCGGGTTGTGGCGCGGGCCGGCGATGCAGGACATCGGGTTGACCGAGAGCGGCGCGTTCGACGCCGCCGTCACCCGCCTCGACGGGCTGCGGCTCGCCGCGATGGAGGACCGGTACGACGCCGAGATCACGCTCGGCCACGGCGCCGAGCTCGTCACCGAGCTGACCGACCTGGTCGCCGCGCACCCGGTCCGCGAACGCCTGGTCGCCGCCCTGATGCGCGCGCTGGTCGCCTCCGGCCGCGACACCGAGGCGCTGCGCGTGTCCGAGCGCACCCGGGAGACCCTCGCCGACGAGCTCGGCGTCGACCCCTCGCCCGAGCTGTCCGCGCTGCACGTCGCGTTGCTCCGCGGCGAGCTGGTACGCCGGGACGAGAAGCGCAACACGAACCTGCGCGAAGAGCTCACGACGTACGTCGGCAAGGACGCGGACATCGCCGCCGTCCGCGACCTGGTCGCCGGGCACCGGCTGACCAGCCTGATCGGGCCGGGCGGCTCCGGCAAGACCCGGCTCGCGACCGAGACCGCGCGGACCATGCTGCGCGACCTGCCCGACGGGGCGTGGATGGTCGAACTCGCGGCGATCGGTGCCGACGGGGACGTGGCACAGGCGACGCTGGGCGCGCTCGCGCTGCGGGACGCGCTGCTCGGCGACGTACCTGAGGCGGACCCGACGGACCGGGTGATCGCCGCCGTCCGGGAGCGGTCGATGCTGCTGATCCTGGACAACTGCGAGCACGTGATCGAGTCGGCCGCGAAGTTCGCGCACCGGGTGCTCGGCGAGTGCCCGCGACTCCGGGTGCTGGCCACCAGCCGGGAGCCGCTCGGGATCACCGGCGAGGCGCTGTGGGCCGTCGTACCGTTGGCACTCCCCACGGAAATGGCGGATCCGGCCGAGATCGAGGCGTCCCCGGCGGTCCGGCTGCTGCAGGACCGGGCGAGCGCCGTCCGCGCGGATCTCGCCTCGGACCCGGCGACGATGGCCAGGATCTGCCGCGCGCTGGACGGGATGCCGCTGGCGATCGAGCTGGCCGCGGCACGGCTGCGGACGATGTCCCTCGAGCAGCTGGCGAACCGCCTCGACGACCGGTTCCGGTTGCTGACCGGCGGCAGCCGTACGGCGCTCCCCCGGCACCGCACGCTGCGCGCGGTGATCGACTGGAGCTGGGAGCTGCTGTCCGACGTGGAACGTTCGGTACTGCGGCGGCTGTCCGTCTTCGCGGGCGGTGCCGGCCTGGAGGCTGCCGAGCAGGTCTGCGCCGGTGGCGAGGTCGAGTCGTGGGAGGTGCTCGATCTGCTGACAGCGTTGACGGAGAAGTCGCTCGTCGTCACCAAGGGCGATCAGCGGTACCGGCTGCTCGGCACGATCAAGGAGTACGCCCAGCAACGTCTCGACGAGGCGGGCGAGACCGACGGGACCCGCCGTACCCATCTCGGGTACTTCACCGAGCTGGTCGAGACCGCGGACCCGCACCTGCGGCGTACCGAACAGCTGGAATGGCTGGCGATCCTGGAGCCTGACCACGACAACATCGCCGCCGCGATGCGGGGCGCGCTGGCCGCGGGTGAGGCCGCCGGCGCGATGCGGCTGGCCGCGGCGGCGGGCTGGTACTGGTGGTTCGCCGGGCACAAGGTCGAGGGCAACGAGTTCCTGCTCGCGGCGCCGGCGTTGCGGGGCGACGTACCGGACGACACCCGCGCGGTGGTGTACGCCTTCGTCACCGGGATCATGACGTCCGGCCGCGGCCGGGACGAGTACGACGCGGAGGACTGGATCCGCAAGGCGGCCGAGATCAGCCGGCGGATCGACAACCCGCATCCGGCGGTGACGATGTCGCAGGCGCTGGAACGGCTGCTGGACGGGCCGGACCAGTTCGTGACGGCGTTCGAGGACCTGCTGACCGACGACGATCCGTGGGTCCGGGCGTTGGCGCGGTTGCAGACCGGGAAGATGCGGATCATGCTCGGCGACGGCGACCGCGGCGCGGATCGCGCGCTGGCGACCGCGCTGGAGGAGTTCCGTGCGATCGGTGAGCGCTGGGGGATGTCGTTCGCGCTGACCGAGCTGGCGGACCGGGTCGCGGTCCGGGGCGAGTTCGCCGCCGCGTGCGAGTACTACGAGCAGGCGATCGCGGTCGCGACGGAGGTCGGTGCGACCGAGGACGTCGTACGGATGCGCTCGCGGCAGGCGCAGCTGTACTGGCTGGCCGGTGACGAGGAGGCGAGCGCGGCGGCGATGGCCGAGTCGCAGCGGACGGCGGAGCGGGTCGCCTGGCCGGAGGCCCTGGTCGAGCTCGCGCTGTACAAGGCGGAGCTCGCGTACTGGAAGGGCGACCTGGCGGAGGCGCGCCGGCAGCTGACCAGGGCGACGACGCTGCTCGGACGCGAGGCGGAACGGGCGAACCTGCGGGCCACGCTCGAGGACCGGCTCGGGTACCTGGCGACGGATCTCGGCGAGGTGCGGGAGCATCGCGCCGCGGCGTACCAGGCGGCGACGGAGGGCGGGCATCCCCCGGGGATCGCGCAGATGCTGGTCGGGACCGCGGACCTCGCGCTGCGGACCGGTCAGGACGAGCAGGCCGCGCGGTTGCTCGGCGCCAGCGTCGCGGCCCGTGGGCTGCCGGACCGGTCCAACCCGAACGTGGAGCGGATCGAGCAGGAAACGCGCCGGCGCCTCGGTGACGTGAAGTTCACCGAGGCGTCCGACGAGGGCAGGAAGGCGAGCTGGCGAGAGCTCGTCGAGGTCACGCTCGCTTCTTGAACGTCGAGGTCGCCCAGAGGTAGCCGACGACCGCGATCCCGAGGCACCACGCGAACGCGGCGATCAGGTCACCGGTGTGCGGTGCGCCGTTCAGCAGTCCGCGCAGCGACTCGATGATCGGCGTGAACGGCTGGTACTGCGCGAACTGCTTGACGCCCGGGCCCATCTTGTCGGCGGGCACGATCGCGCTACTGAAGAACGGCAGCATCACCAGCGGTACCGAGGCGAGGCCCGCGGTCTCCGGGCTCTTCGCGAACAACCCGAGCGCGACGGTCAGCCAGGCGGTCGCGACACCGAGCAGTACGACGAGACCGATCACGCCCAGCCACTGCGCGAAGCTCGCGGACGGGTTGAAGCCGAGTGCGAACGCGACCCCGATGATCGCGGCGATCGCGATCAGGTTGGTCAGCACGCTGGCGATCACGTGCCCGGTGAGGACCGCGCCGCGCGGCACGTCCATCACCTTGAAGCGGTTGATGATGCCCTTGGTCATGTCGGAGTTCACCGCGGTCGCGACGGCGCCGAGCCCGTAGCAGACCGCCAGCAGGAGCATGCCGGGCGTCGCGTAGTCGACGTACGGGACGCCGACGCTGAACGCGTCGCCGAGCATGTAGACGAACATCAGCATCACCACGACCGGCATCAGCACCGCGTTGAACACGGACGTCGGGTTCCGGGCGATGTGCTTGAGGTTGCGGCGCAGCATCACCATCGCGGGGTTCTTCATTTCGCTACTACCTCCGTGGTGTCGTGGCCGGTCAGGGCCAGGAAGACGTCGTCGAGATCAGGGGTGTTGACGGAGAACTCGTCCGCGTTCAGCGAGTACTCGTCGAGGCGGTCGAGCAGGGCGCGGACGGATCTGGTACCGCCGTCGCTGGGGACGCGCAGCGTGAGCGAGTCGTCGTCGCGGGTCGACTCCGGGAAGATCCGGGCAGCCATGTCCAGGTCCGCGACCGAGTCGAAGCGGAACCGGACGTGGGTGCCGGGCAGCTGCCGCTTGAGCTCGTCCGGGGTGCCCTGGGCAACCAGCCGTCCCTTGTCGAGCACCGCGATCCGGTCGGCCAGCTGATCGGCCTCGTCGAGGTACTGCGTGGTGAGGAAGATCGTCACACCGTCCGCCAGCAGTTCGCGGATGATCGTCCACATCGTGCGCCGGCTGCGCGGGTCCAGTCCCGTGGTCGGCTCGTCGAGGAAGATGATCCGCGGGTCGCCGACCAGCGTCATCGCCAGGTCGAGCTTGCGGCGCATGCCGCCGGAGTACGTCGCCGCGGTCTTGTCGGCGGCCTCGGCCAGCTCGAAACGCTCCAGCAGATTGTCGACAATCCGCTTGTCGGCCGTGCCCGGGCTGAGGTCCACCATCAGCTGGAGGTTCTCGCGCCCGGTGAGCAGCTCGTCGACGGCCGCGAACTGCCCGGTGACGCCGATCGCGGACCGGACCGCCTTGGCGCCGGCCGCGACGTCGTGCCCGGCGACCCGGACCGTACCGCCGTCCGCCTTGATCAGAGTGGTCAGAACATGCACCGTCGTGGTCTTGCCTGCCCCGTTCGGGCCCAACAGCGCGAAGACGGTACCCGCGGGGACATCGAAGTCGATGCCGTCGAGCACGGTCTTGTCACCGAATGCCTTGCGCAGTCCTGCGACCGCGATCGCCGAAGTTGTCATGGAACCACCATCGGCAGCCTCCCTGACACGCACCTGACACGCCGCCTACACGCATCAGCGTCATCCTGACGCCGGCGTCACCTCCGCGGCGAGGGAGGCGAGCAGGCGCAGTTTCTCGGCGGAGGGCGAGCCGGGCTCGGCGGTGTACAGCATCAGGATCAGGCCGGGGTCGGCGGTGACGGCGAGCTCTTCGTAGGCAAGGGTGAGGTCGCCGACCTCGGGGTGGTGGAAGCGTTTGGTGCCGGTGCCGTGGGTGCGGACGTCGTGGGAGCCCCACAGGCGGCGGAACGTCTCGCTCTGGGTCGACAGTTCGCCGACCAGGTCCTGCAGGGCGCGGTCGTGAGGGTCGCGGCCGGCTTCGGCGCGCATGATCGCCACGCACATGTGCGCGAACAGGTCCCAGTCCGGATAGAAGTCCCGCGACGCCGGGTCGAGGAACTGGAACCGGGCCAGGTTCGGCGTCCGGCCGCCCTCGCCGATCACCGGCGAGTAGAACACCCGGCCGAGCGCGTTCGTGGCGAGCAGGTCCTGGGCGGGGTTGCGGACGAACGCGACGCCGTCGGTGATCGCCTCCAGCGCCCAGTGCAGACTGGTCCGCGAGGATGTCTGGGCGGCGGTCGCGCGCCGCCGTGGCCGGCCGGAGGTCGGGATCCCGTCGGCGGCCCGGGCGAGGTCGAGCAGGTGGGCTCGCTCGGTGTCGTCCAGCCGGAGTGCCTGCGCGATCGCCTCGAGGACCGCGGACGACGCTCCGCCGATCGCTCCGCGTTCGAGCTTGGCGTAGTACTCGATACTGACGCCGGCGAGCATCGCGACCTCGCTGCGCCGCAGGCCCGGGACGCGCCGTTGCCCGACCACCGGCAACCCGACGTCGGAGGGCGTCAGCTTCGCCCGCCGTGAGGTCAGGAACTCCCGGACCTCCGCCTTGTTGTCCATGTCATCGACAGTACCGGCGTCGCGCCCGGCGAGGGATGTACTGCTGGTACACCCCACGAGCGGGCCTTCTTCGCGGCCGCCCCCGGCGCTTGCATGGAGCTGCAAGCGATACCGAGGGGAACCGATGAGCCTGACCGCCGAACGACCGCCGACCCAGAGCGGTGCCGCATTGACCGCGACCGTGCTGGGCGCCGTAGTACTGATCACCGCGATCGCCCCACTGGCCACGGATCTGTACGTCCCGGCGTTCCCTCTCGTCACCCGTGACCTCGGCGCGAGCGCGTCCGAAGTACAGCTGACGCTGACCACCTTCTTCGTCGGCATGGCGCTCGGTCAGCTGCTCGGCGGCCCGTTCTCGGACCGGTTCGGACGGCGACGTCCGCTGCTCGTCTCGCTCGTCGTGCTGACCGTCACCTCGGCGCTGTGCGCGTTCAGTCCGTCGATCGGGCTGATGATGCTCGCCCGGCTGGTCCAGGGGTTCAGCGGCGGCTGGGCGATGGTCATCGCGCGTTCGATCGTCGTGGACCTGACCTCCGGGGCCCGGCTGGTCCGGACGCTGAACCTGGTGTCCGGAATCGCCGGTGTCGCACCGATCGCCGGACCACTGATCGGCGCGGCCGTCCTACAGTTGTCGCACTGGCGCGGGTCGTTCTGGATCGTCGCCGCGCTGGCCGCGCTGATGGTCGTGACCGTCGCGATCGGCGTACCGGAAACACTCCGGCACGTCGGTACGCCGCCCCGCTGGTCCGGTGAGGTACTGCGCAACCGCGCGTTCGCCGGCTATCTCGTGGTGTTCGCCTTCTCGATGGGCACGATCTTCGCGTACGTCGCGACGTCGGCGTTCGTGCTGCAGTCGATGAACGGACTCTCCCCGGTCACGTACTCCGTCGACTTCGCCCTCAACGCGGTCGGCCTGACCGTCGCCACGCTGATCGCCGCGCGGCTGGCCGACCGCCTGCGCACGCGGACCGTCGTCGGCGCCGGGCTGATCGCGACCGCGGCAGCAGGCGCGGCGCTGCTGGTCGGTGCGATCTGGTTCGGTATGCCACTCCCGCTCGCACTGATCGGGTTCTTCGTCCTGATGACCGCTCAGGGCTTCATCGGCCCGAACGCCGGGGCGCTGGCCTCCGCGCAGGTCCCTGATCATCCCGGCACCGGCTCGGCGCTGCTCGGATTCCTGCAGTGGTGCGTGGCCGGCGTCATCGCCCCGGTCGCAGGCCTCGGCGGTGAGCGTACCGCCGTACCGATGGCAGGCATCGTGCTCGCCCTCACCAGCTTTTCCCTGCTAGCTCTCGTCACCTGTCAGAAAGGTTCACTCCCATGCGTGGAGTCATGATGTACGGCCCCGCCGACGTTCGCGTCGAGGACCGTCCCGATCCGGTCGTCGAACTGCCGACCGATGCAGTCATCCGGCTGAGCGCGACGTGTGTCTGCGGCTCCGACCTGTGGCCGTACCGCGGCCAGGACAAGCTGGACGGACCGACGCCGATGGGCCACGAGTACGTCGGTGTCGTCGAGCGGATCGGGTCCGCGGTGACCACCGTGAAGCCCGGTGACTTCGTGATCGGCTCGTTCTTCGCGTCCGACAACACGTGCGAGATCTGCCGCGCCGGGTACCAGTCCCGCTGCGTCCACGCCGTACCGATGGGTGCTGTCGGAACCCAGTCCGAACTGGCCCGGGTGCCATTCGCGGACGGCACGCTGGTCGCCGTCCCCGGCACACCTGACACCGAGCTGATCCCCTCCTTCCTCGCCGCGTCCGACGTCCTCGGAACCGGCTGGTTCGCCGCCGTCGCCGCCGAGGCCGGACCGGGCAAGACGGTCGCGGTCGTCGGTGACGGGGCCGTCGGCCTGCTCGGTGTACTGGCCGCCAAGCAACTCGGCGCCGAGCGGATCATCGCGATGAGCCGGCACCAACCGCGTCAGCAGCTGGCGCTGGAGTACGGCGCGACCGACATCGTCACCGAACGCGGCGACGAGGGCGTTGCCCGCATCAAGGGACTCACCGGCGGGTACGGCGCGCACAGTGTCATCGAGGCCGTCGGCACCCAGGAGTCGATGCTGCAGGCGATCCGTGCGACCCGCGCGGGCGGCCACGTCGGCTACGTCGGCGTGGCCCACGAGGTGAGCCTGCCCGGCGAGGAGCTGTTCTTCTCCGGCGTACACCTGCACGGCGGGCCGGCGCCCGTTCGCCAGTACCTGCCGACGCTCATCGACCTGATCTCCCGGCGCGCGATCGACCCCGGCAAGGTCTTCGACCTCACCCTTCCGCTGACGGACGCGGCCAAGGCGTACGACGCCATGGACCGCCGCCAGGCGATCAAGGCCCTGCTCCTGCCCTAGGCACAGGCTCCGGAGGAATCCGGGAGGTTTTTTGTCGGAGGGTTGACGGAAAAATTCTGGCTTCCTAGCGTTCACGATCGTGCAGACGCAGCCAGGAGTACAGGCACTCGTGCGGAGGACCCACGAAGAGCGGGTCCTGCTGGTGCTGCGGGAGCAGGGCGCGCTCAGCCGGAACCAGATCGCCCGGGCGATCGGCCTGTCCCGTACCACGTTGTCCGAGATCACCGGCAGCCTGCTGCAACGCGGGGCGATCGTGGTGATCGACACCGACGCGGCCGACCGGGAAGGCAGCGGGCGACCGGCCGAGCGGCTGGCGCTGGACCCGGCGTCCGGCCAGTTCATGGGGGTGGACTTCGGCCACCGCCGGGTGCATGTCGTGGTCGCCGACGCCTCCCACGAGATCGTTGCCTCCGGCTCCGACCGGTACGAGGACCGGATCGACTGGCCGACCCGGCTCGAGGTCGCCTTCGGCCTGCTGGAGCGGCTCAGCGCGCAGTTCGGCGTGCACTACGGCGCCCTGCAGGGCGTCGGCATCGGCATCCCTGGCCCGTACTCCGGCAAGCCCGGCGTGCGCGGCTTCCCCTCGCACCGAGCGGCCGCCGACGGGTTCCACGAGGCGTCCGTCGACGAGGCGTTTGGCGAACGGTTAGGCGCACCGGTGATCGTCGACAACAACACCCGGCTGGCGGCGCTCGCCGAGGCGACGTTCGGCGGCAAGGCGATCGAGGACCTGCTCTACGTCCGGCTCTCGGACGGCGTCGGCGGCGGACTCGTGGTCGGCGGCCGGCTCGTCTCGGGCTCGGCCGGCCTCGCGGGCGAACTCGGACACGTGACCGTCCGGCAGGACGGGTCGCCGTGCCGCTGCGGCAAGCACGGCTGCCTGGAAACGATCGCCTCGGCACCGGCGATCCTGGCAGCGTGCCGGGCCGCGGGTCTCGCGGTCGACACGCTCGACGACCTCGCGACCGCCGTCGCCCGTTCGCACCCGGTCGCCGACCGGGTGCTCCGCGACGCCTCCACCGCGCTCGGCCAGGTGCTGGCCGCGGTCGGGATGGCGCTCAACCCGGCCGAGATCGTGATCGGCGGCGAGATCACCCGGATCGCACCGGTGCTCGTACAGCAAGCCGCCGCCACCGTCAGGTACGGGCTCTTCCCGGGTGCCGCCTCGCCGGGGGTCCGGACGGCGTACCTCTCCGACGACGACGGCGCCCTCGGGGCGCTGGCCGCCGTCTTCCACAGTTCGCCGCTGCTGGCCGGCTATCCGGCCACGCCGGCGCCGGCCCGGCTACGGCCGACCGCAACCCAAGGAGTGGCCGATGGCCGTGCTCACTGACCAAACCGCCGGCAGGGCGACGACACGGGTCCGTACGCGGCCCCGGGCCGGTCTCCCGCTGCTGCTCAACGCGCTCTCGATCGGGCTCGGCATCGCGGTGTGGTGGATCCTCGCGCTCGCCGGGCTGAAGCTGCCCACGCCGCCGCAGGTGATCGCCCGGGCCGGCACCCTGATCGGCGACGGGACCCTCGGCAAGGACGTCCTCGCCAGCCTGGCCCGCGTCCTGGTCGGCTTCGTGCTCGGCACCGCGGTCGCGATCCCGGTCGGTTTCCTGATGGGCTGGTACGCCGTCCTGCGCGGACTCGTGGAGCCGTGGATCCAGTTCTTCCGCACCGTGCCGCCGCTGGCGATCATCCCGCTGGCCATCGTGTTGATGGGGATCGGCGAGGCGCCGAAGATCTTCGTGATCTTCCTGGCCGCGTTCCTGGCCTGTGTGATCTCGACGTTCCAGGGAGTCGTCAACGTCGACAAGACGCTGATCGACGCGGCCCGGGTGCTCGGCTCCAAGGACGCCGGCATCTTCGCCCGGGTGGTGGTCCCGGCGTCCACGCCGTTCATCCTGGTCGGCATGCGGGTCGGTCTCGGCTCCGCGTGGGCCACGCTGGTCGCCGCCGAGCTGATCGCGGCCCAGCAGGGCCTCGGCTTCCGGATGCAGAACGCCCAGCTGTACTACGACCTGCCGACGATCTTCGTCGGGCTGATCTCGATCGGCGTCCTCGGCCTGCTGATGGACCGCGTGCTGCTGACCGCCGAACGCAAACTGACCGGATGGCAGGAGCGCCGATGAAGATCTCCGTACAGTCCGTCACCAAGACGTTTGCCTTGGGCAAGGACACCTTCACGGCCCTCGACGGCGTCTCGCTCGACATCGCGGGGAACGAGTTCATCACCGTGGTCGGCCCGTCCGGGTGCGGCAAGAGCACGCTGCTGAACATCCTCGCCGGCCTCGAGCAGCCGACCTCGGGCCGGGCGCTCGTGGACGGCGTACCGGTGTCCGGTCCGGGCCCGGAGCGCGGCGTGATCTTCCAGCAGTACGCGCTGTTCCCGTGGCTGACCGTGCGCAAGAACGTCGAGTTCGGGCTGAAGACCGCCGGGGTCCGCAAGGCCGAGCGGCGGGAGCGAGCGCAGCACTTCATCGACCTGGTGGGCCTGGGCGACTTCGCCGACGCACTGCCGAAGATGCTGTCCGGCGGTATGCGGCAGCGCTGCGCGATCGCCCGTGCGTACGCCGTGAACCCGTCGATCCTGCTGATGGACGAACCGTTCGGTGCCCTGGACGCGCTGACCCGGGTCAAGCTGCAGGAGCAGTTGCTGGCCACCTGGAGCCAGGAGCAGCGCACGGTCATGTTCATCACGCACGACGTCGACGAGGCGGTGTTCCTGGCGAATCGCGTGGTCGTGATGGCCGCCCGGCCGGGGCGGATCTACGACGTGATCGACGTGGACCTGCCGTACCCGCGCACCGAGGAGTTCCGGCTCAGCCCGGAGTTCGCCGCGCTGCGCAATCGCGTCTGGCACTCCGTTTACCACCAGGACGGCCGCACGGCCGCCGGTTCCCCTGTCACCGCTCGATCCTAAGGACCCTCATGTCTGTCTCACGCAAACTGTCGGCGCTCGCCGCCGGGGCCGCCGCGCTCGCGCTCGCCCTCGCCGGGTGCAGCGGATCCGGCGACAACGCCGGCGGTTCCCTGCAACCGGTGAACTTCGGCTACATCGCCGACTACAACGGCACGAGCCTGCTGGCCATCGCGAAGGACCAGAAGCTCTGGCAGAAGCACGGCCTGAAGGCGAACACCAAGGTGTTCACGAACGGGCCGCTGCAGATCCAGGCGCTCGGCACCGGTGACCTGGACTTCGGCTACATCGGGCCGGGCGCGTTCTGGCTGCCGGCCTCGGGCCAGGCCAAGGTGATCGCGATCAACACGCTCGGCAACGCCGACCGGGTGATCGCCCGGTCCGGCACCACGTCGATCGACCAGCTCCGCGGCAAGACCGTCGGCGTACCGGAGGGCACGTCCGGCGACATGATCCTCACGCTCGCGCTGGAGAAGGCCGGAATGACCAAGAACGACGTGAAGGTGGTCAACATGGACGCCTCGACGATCGTGTCCGCGTTCGCGTCGAAGAAGATCGACGCGGCCGGGTTCTGGTACCCGGCGATCGCCACCATCAAGAAGCAGGTGCCCGACCTGACCGAGCTCGCGAAGAACTCCGACTTCGAGTCCCAGGTGTCGTTCCCGACCGCGTTCGTGGCCGGCAACGACGTCGTGTCCGGTCAGCAGGACAAGACCACGAAGACGATCGCCGTACTGCGGGACGCGATCGCGTACCGGTCCGCCAACCCGGACAAGTCGATCGAGCTGACGGCGAAGATGCTGAACATGCCGGTCGACCAGGTGAAGGCGGACGCCGGCAACGTCAAGGTACTGTCGCTGGACGAGCTCGACGCGAAGACCAAGGACGGGACCATCGACAAGTGGCTGAACGGGATGGCGGACTACTTCGTCGAGGCGGGCAAGCTGAAGAAGAAGACCGACGCGAAGACGTACTACACCGGCGACCTGTTCACCGGGGCGGCCGCCAAGTGACCGACCGGAAGAACATCCTGTTCCTGATGACCGACCAGCACCGGGTCGACACACTCGGCGCCTACGGCAACCGGTTCGGAACGACCCCGAACCTCGACGAGCTCGCCCGTACCGGCACCCGCTTCGACCGCTGGTACACCCCCACCGCGATCTGTACGCCGGCCCGCGCCAGCCTGCTCACCGGGCAGGCGCCGTTCCGGCACAAGCTGCTGGCGAACTACGAACGCAACGTCGGCTACCTCGAGGACCTCGGCGAGGGGACGTTCACGTTCTCGCGGGCGCTGCGCGACCGCGGCTACCAGTGCGGCCTGATCGGCAAGTGGCACGTCGGCACCAACAAGTCCGCAGGCGACTTCGGTTTCGACGGCCCCGACCTGCCGGGCTGGCACAACCCGGTCGACCACCCCGACTACCTGGCATACCTCGCGGAGCACGACTTCCCGCCGTACGAGATCTCCGACCGGATCCGCGGCACGCTGCCCAACGGCGGCCCCGGGAACCTGCTCGCGGCACGCCTGCACCAGCCGGTGGAGGCGACGTTCGAGCACTATCTCGCCACCCGGGCGATCGAACACCTCGAGTCGTACGCCGGACAGCCGTTCTTCCTCGCGCTGCACTTCTTCGGCCCCCACCTGCCCTACATCCTGCCCGACGAGTACTTCGACCTCGTCGACCCGGCCGACGTCGAACTGCCACGATCGATCGCCGAGACCTTCCACGGCAAACCGCCGGTCCAGAAGAACTACAGCGCGCACTGGACCTTCGACACCATGCCGATCGAGACCACCCGCAAGCTGATCGCGATCTACCAGGGCTACGTGGCCCTGATCGACTACGAGATCGGGCGGGTGATGGCCGCGATGGAGCGGCTCGGGCTGACCGACGACACCGCGGTGTTCTTCACCTGCGACCACGGGGAGTTCACCGGATCGCACCGGCTGCACGACAAGGGCCCGGCGATGTACGAGGACATCTACCGCACCCCCGGTCTGCTCCGGGTGCCCGGGCAGCCCGAAGGCGTCGTCCGCGAGGAGTTCGTCAGCCTGCTCGACTGTACGGCGACGATCCTCGAACTCGCCGGCGCCGACCCGGCACCGGCGGTCGACTCACGCAGCCTGCTGCCGCTCGTGACGGGCGAGCCCGTCGACTGGGCCGACGACATCGTCTGCGAGTTCCACGGCCACCACTTCCCCTACCCGCAACGGATGTTGCGCACCGACCGGTACAAGCTGGTCGTCAACCCGGACTCGGTCAACGAGCTGTACGACCTGCAGCTCGACCCCGACGAGCTGCTCAATGTGTACGACCACCCGGAACAGGCCGCCGTACGGTCACGGCTGATGCGCCGTCTCTACGCCGTACTGCGGGACCGCGGCGACAACTTCTACCACTGGATGACCTCGATGTACGACGTGGGAGACGTCAGCTACGACCCGAGCATGAGCGGGCTGGACGAGTCGACGTACGAATGAAGCCGGGGCCCCTCACGCGAGGGGCCCCAGCCTTTCCCCAACTTTCGCTGCAAGGCGCGGAAGTCGTCGAGCCAGGTGTAGCCCGGCGACGACATGCCGTCGCCGCGCGGTTGCACCGTCAGCGTGGCGAAGACGCTGTTCAGCAGCCACGGCACCTTCGTCGCGCTCCACCCCGAGGTCATCGACGGGATCTGCCGGAAGCCGTACGTCGCGACCGCGAGCCGCCCGGTGGCCCGGAACCGGTCCAGCTCGTCGCGCAGGAAGTGCTTCTTGCTCTCGAACCACGGGCTGCTCGACAAGAAGTCGTTCCATTTCCGCGAAGGGAACGGCTGTTTGATGGCATCGCCAATGACCTGCCACACCTGGGTCCGCGGCGGATAGCCGTAGCGTGCGGCGAAGGTCGCCGGGATCGCGTCGGTCAGGTGCTGCTGCCAGTACCAGACCAGGGAGAACTCGGTGACCAGGAAGGTCTGGTCCGGGCGAAGCCTCGGAAGGGTGTAGTCGAAGAAGTCCTGCACCGCGGCCTCGTCGGCGATGTGCGGATGCAGGTCGACCCCTTCCAGCTCTGGCGTGTCGTGGACGAATCGCAGGTACCGTTCGACGGCCGGTGTGCGGTTCTGCGGCAGGTCCAGCCGGTTCAGCGCGCCCATGTACAGGTGGGTCTTCGCTGCTGACAGCTTGGCGCGGACCTCGATCACATGCCGGGCGACGGTCTCGTAGAACTCGTTGAGCCGCTGGTCACGCTCGGCCGGCAGGCTCTCGATGAACGGCTCGTTGCCGATCGTGACGACGTCCACCGTCCCCAGCACCAAGGGCAGCACCCGGTCGAGCCGCGCGAGCTCGGCGGTCATCTCCGCGCTGCCCGGCCGCGGGAACGAGGTCGCGTTCTCGGGGAACTTCAGGCTGAGGACGGTCTTGTAACCGCGGTCATGAGCCTCCCGGATCACACGGAGCGTCTCACTCTGCTCCGGGGGCACCTTGTCTGCCTCTGGCAGCGGGTAGAACCCCCGCACCCAACTGGCCCGGGCGGTCCGGAGTTCACGGTAGTCGAGTTGGTCGAGGTTCTCGTTGTAGTTGGCGCCGAGAGCGCCCAGGGCCGGGAGGGCGTCGTTCGTAGGTGCCGGGGCGGGTGCTCCGGGGACCGCCAGGACCAGCACCCCGAGGAGCGCGGCGAGTCGCATGCTCGGTTCCTCTCAGTGGTTGCGGCGTTGGACGTACAGGCGGTTGCTCTGCGGGCCGGTCCACTCCAGCCGGACGACCCCGGGTACCGCCGTGTCGTCGACGCGCGACGGATCGGCCCAGTAGCCGAAGTTCGGGTTCCGGAAGAACGTCGCCCACAACTGCCCGGAGACGTCCTCGAAGACATTGTTGTGCCCGGCCCCGAACCCGGCCGTCCAGCGCTTCGAGTACGGTCCCTCGAAGTGGTCCGAGACCGCCATCACCATGTCGTAGCTGTACTGCGACCTGCCCGGCGCGGGCGTGTCGTACGCATACCGGGTGCTGCCGTCCGCGCCGGCCGACGTACGGTCCCAGGCCGCGTGCATGAGGTAGTACTTCCCGCCGTACCGGAAGACGTATGCGCCCTCGAGGTAGGGCTCGGGGCTGTACGGGCTCTGCTGGAACTCGGGCAGCCCGGTGTTCGGGACGATGTCTTCCATGTCGTCGCGGAACTTCGCGTACGGGTTGTTGTGCAGGACCAGCCAGGCGTCGTCGCCCTCGGAGTACATGCTGCCGTCGATGTGGTGGTAGGCGCCCGGCAGGATGAAGCCCGGGCCGCCGACGAACGAGTCCCCGAACGGCTTCTCGTAGTTGCCCTGGGCAACGCGATACGGACCCTCCACGCCGCCCTCGCTGATCAGCAGGAACGAGCCGACCAGCTTCGAGTGGTCGCCCATGCACGCGACGATGTACCAGGTGCCGCGGAAGTAGTGGATCTCGGGCGCCCAGACGTTGCCGCGCTTGCCGAACTGGTCGTCGTACCAGTACTCCTGCCACGGCGCGACGACGGTCCGGCCCGGCCGGTTCTCGCCGGCGAACTCGGGCGACCAGACCTTGCCGCGTTCCGCCTCCGGCCGGAAGCCGGTGGTGTCCGCGAGCCGCCACGGCCCGCGCAGCGAGCGGGCGGTCCAGACGAAGATGCCGTCGTTCCACGGGCCCGCGGCCGGGCGGCCCGGCACCCGCGTCGTGCCGGTGGCGACGTACAGCGGGCGGCCGTCGACGACGAAGCAGTTCACGTAGGTGTCGCGCATCCAGACCCGGCCGAGCTCCTCGTCACGGGCCCGGAGCTCGAGCGGGAGGACGAACGAGTTGTCGTCGCGCGGCCACAGGTCGAGCCGGGTGTCGGCCAGCCCGTAGGGCGTGAGCTCAGGCCAGGGCTGCGGGTAGCGGCGGCTCTCACCGGCTGCGGCGTACGAGGTCATGGGCAGCGCGGCCGCTCCCGCGACACCCGCCATACCGGTCAGGACCGACCTTCTCTTGATCGTCATGCGGACACGCTAATGAGCCTCATTTCATCAGTGAACACACGACAAAAAGGTGCTTTCAGCGGTCTCCCGACGGCAGCTGGGTGGCCGCCCACTCGGCCCACTCGCGGTGCATGGCGGCGAAGCGCAGGCCCCATTCGAGGACGAGCCGCCCGTTGACCGCGAGGTCGCCGTCGTTCCAGTCGGTGTCGCGCTCAACCGCACGCAGTCCTTCCTCGAGCGCGTCCATGCGCTGAACCCCGCGCTCCAGGAAGGCCCGCGCCTCGGCCGGCGAGACCGTACCGAGGAAGAACACCCTCAGCATCAGATCGTCGCGGCGTCTCCGCGGCCGCTCCTCGAGCAGCCAGTGCCGCAGCTCCTCGCGGCCGGCCTCGGTGATCGCATACTCCTTGCGCCCGCGCGGGCCCTCGGCGCTGACCGTCACGTGCCCGTCCGCGGACAGCTTGGCCAGCTCGCCGTACACCTGGCTCTGGGTCGCGGGCCAGACGTTCGCCAAGGACACCTCGAACCGGCGCAACAGGTCGTATCCACTGGCCGGCTCCTCGGCGAGCAGGCCGAGCATCGCGTGTCGAAGACTCATGTCCGCATCCTACATTCCACTGTTGACATGTCGAGAGCTGAGCGTCTAGTTTCGACCTGTCACTATTGGAATGTCAGGAGTACGGATCACATGAGCTACCTCCGCAGCTTCGCCCCGTGGATCATCTACGCGATCGCCACCACCAAGCTGGACTGGCGGCTCTGCGCGCTGATCGGCCTGGTCATCGCGCTCGGACTCGTCGGCTGGGAGCTGTCCACCGGCAAGAAGCTCGAATCGATGGTGATCGAGCTGAGCGCCGCCGTCTTCTTCGCGCTCGTCGCCGCGATCGCCTTCGCCGCCCCGGACGCACCGCTGCACGAGAACCTGCTGGCGATGTCGTCCGCCTGGCTCGCCCTCACCGCCTGGGGATCGCTGGCGATCCGCCGGCCGTTCACGCTCGGCATCGCCCGGACGATGGTCGAACGCGAGATCTGGGACAACCCGCTGTTCCGCCGTACGAACGTGATCATCACGATGGTGTGGGCGATCAGCTTCACCGTCGAGGGCATCGCGGCCGCCGTCATCACCGCGGTCGCGCCGCACATGGCCACGCCGGTCGTCGTGCTCCGGATCGCCTCCTTCACGGTCCCGGTCATCTTCACGATCCGGTACTCCGCCTACGTCCGCGCCCGCGCGGTACGGAGCGCCGCCTGACGCTGTCGGATCGGCATCCTCAACAACCCTTTACCCCACAAACGGCTGGGGCGGGTACTGGGGGAAGCAGGGGCCGGAGTTCCTGGCGCACCGGCTGGAGCAGTACAGCCAGGACCAGCGGATGGTGCTGGGCGGCGAGACGCACCGGTTGAACACGGTGCTGCTGGCCGGCGGCGGGGAGGCGCTCGACCCGTGGGTACGACGGATGCGCGAGCTGCCGACCACGGTCATCTCGTCCACGTAGCAGGACTCGCCGGGCGTGACCGTCGTCAGCGGTGACGCCGTGGAGGCGGTACGCCGGTTGAAGGAGGGGTCCGACGTACGGCTGCGGTCGCACGGCAGCCTGACACTGAACCGGGCACTCCTCGCAGCGGGCCTGGTGGACCGCATTCAGGTCACGGTTTTCCCTGTGATCACAGGGCAAACCGGCGTCCAGCCGATCTTCGAGGGCGTGCCCGACTTCGACCTGGAACTGCTCGAGTCACGCACCCTGGACGGCAACACCCAGGAACTCACGTACCACCCGACGCTGCACGCATGAGGCCCTTCCTCACTGCCAGTCTTTGACGGAGGCGCCGAGGTAGGCGAGATCGCGCAGGTAGCCGGCGCCGTGCCGCCACGGCTCCGGCTGCTCCCACTGCGCACGCCAGCCTGGTCGTTCCTGAGCAGCCCAGATCCGCATCGTGTCGTACGCGGCCCGGACCCGGGCCGGGATCGTCGCCAGGAGCAACTGCCACTGTTGTTGTGAGCAACCGTATGCGTCCCGGACCAACGCCAGTCGCTCACGTACACGGACCGGATCCGGCCATCCCATCGGTCCGCGATTCTCCGGCGCGGCCAGCGGTACGAACGTGTAGGCGACGTACGCCAGATCCCACATCCGCGGCCCGGGCGCCGCCGTGTCCCAGTCGACGAATCCCGTCGCGACACCGTCCTGGGCGATCAGGTTCCAGGGAGCGATGTCGTTGTGGCAGATCACCTCCGGCTCACCCACGGCTACGGGCGCCCTCTGCCACCTCCGGGTCGCCGGAGCCCACCCCTCGACGGCGTCGTGGTACCTGCGTACCAGTGCGGCCGTGCTTTCCAGGAGCCCGTCCTCGAACAGCATCGGCCCGGGAGGCCACGGCCGCTCGCCCTGGACCACCGAGAGGATCTCGCGTCCCTCGTCGTCCGTTCCGAGGAATCGAGGCGCGCCGGCGAACCCGTGGGACTCCAGCTCCGTCAGCAACTCGTGGACCGAATCGGACCACGGCCCGACCGGACGGCGGACCGTGTTCCCGATCCGCACGACCTCGTTGAGGCCGCCGTCGAGGCGTTCCTCTCCAGCCATACGCCATGCTCCCACGCTTGGAGGCGAACAAACCGGGTGACGGCCGGCGCCGAGGTCGGGAGAATGCTGGGCGTGGACGAGGTTCAGGTTGTCGTGGCGCACAGTGAACGTGCGACCCTGCGGGTCGGGGACATCTTTCTGAAGGTCGACGGCAATCAGCGAAACCTGGACGTCGAGGTTGCGGCACTGGAGTTGGCGCCGGTGCCTACGCCGGAGGTTTTGTGGCGGAAGCCCAACGTGCTCGCGCTGGCCGCTGTGCCCGGTACGGCGCTCGGGCGGCTCGGGGAGCCTTCGCCGGCGTCTCCGGAGGCGTGGGCCGCGGCGGGGGCCGCCGTACGGAAGTTGCATGAGGCACCGTTGCCGCCGTGGCCGGCACCGAGCGGTGGGGTGGTCACCGATTGGCTCGACCGTGAGTGCGAGTGGCTGATCGCGAACGAACTGCTGCCCGCCGAGGTGATCATCCACAACCGCGAGCTCGCCGAGTTGACGTTCCGGCCGTGGCAGCCGGTGTTCGCGCACGGCGATCTGCAGATCACCCACGTATTCACCGAGGACGACGAGGTCACCGGCATCATCGACTGGTCGGAGGCGAGCCAGGGCGACCCGTTGAACGACCTCGCCAGCCTGACACTCGGGCACGAGGAATGCCTCGACGACCTGCTCGCCGGGTACGGCACCGACGTGGACGTCGACGTCATCCGCGCCTGGTGGTCCCTGCGCAGCCTCCGGGCATCACGCTGGCTGATCGAACACGGCTGGGACCCGAACGGCCCGGGCGGCGAGTTCGACGTACTGCGGGCGGCCTACGAGCGGTCGTAGTGCGACGGCGGGAACGGATGCCGGTCGGTGAGCGGGTAGATCTCGCCCTCCGACTCCTCCCGGCGCAGCTCCGCCTCGGACTCCTGGTACTCCTCGGTGTCCCGCAGGTCCGTGGGTACCGGCTCGTCGGTCGCCGGCGGTACGTCGTCCGGGTCGTAGGCGTCGACGCCCGCCGCGACGCGTTCCTCCTCGGTACGCCGGGCCAGCGCGTCGTCGTCCGGGTTCTGCGGCGCGCCGCCGTGCTCGCGCCGGTCCCGGCGGGCGTTCTCGGTCGTCTCGAAGGGTTCGTCGGTCATGGCTCCTCCTTTCGGACCACGGTACGCCGGGTCAACCGCTGACGTGCGCGGTGTTGTCGAGCCAGTGCTGAGCGAGGCCGGCGTCACCTTCGACCGTGATGTCACCGTCGGTCAACGGCAGCCGCCGGGTCAACGTCAGCAGCAGCGATCCGGCCCGCCCGCTGATCGTCACATCGGCCTCCCGGCTCCCGGTCTCCCACGTCGCCCCGTCAGACTGCCGTACGACGAACCACGCGCCGCCATCCGTCGCCTGCCACTGCAGCACCTGGCCGTCGCCCCGGATCGCGTGCGCCGACTCGGCGCGCCGCAGCTCCCACGTGGGAGAGGTCAGCATCGCCAGGTGATTGCCGATCAACGCGCCCGCGATATCGGCGTCGACCTCGACGGTACGACCCGCCGCGGCGGCCGCGTCGAACCCGTGCACGACCGCCTCGTTGAGCTGGGTGGTCAGCCAGAACTGCACCCCGGTCCGCCCATCAGCCGCGGCGTTGAACACCGGCACGTCCTCGGCGCACGCGTCCGCGAGCCGCTGCGCGGACTCCGCCAGCCAGGCCGGCCACTCACCGGGATCCGCCGGCAGTACGGCGAGCTCCGTCGGCAGCTGGGTGGGGTCGGTGATGCGCTGTTCGATCATCTCGGCGACCCAGTTCTGGGTCTGGCCGACGTGCTCGACCAGTTGAGTGACGGTCCACTCCGGCGTGGTCGGTACGGCGGCGTCCGGTCCGGCCTCGGCTGCCGATTCCGCCAGCTGCCGCGTGTGGTCGACGATCGCCTGGCGCGCACGGTCGGCGTTCAGCATGCATTTGTCCTCTCCGATAGCAGTACGGTGTCCCCCATGGTCCCGCACCGGGTGGTGGTCGTCGGGTACGACAACGCGGAACTGGTGGACATCGCCTGTGTCACCACGGCCTTCGGGCTCGCGAACCGGCTCGGCGCCGATCCGACGTACCGGGTGGTGCTCGCGACCATCGGCGGTACGGCGGTCCGCTGTGAGACCGGGCTGACGTTGCAGGCCCAGGCGCGCCTCGAGACGATCCGGCGTGTCGACACGGTCATCGTGTCGGGAGGCGCCGGCCATCAGGCGGCGGCGCGGGACGCGAATCTCGTCCGGCACGTACGACGCCTTGCGACCGGCGCTCAGCGCGTCGCATCCGTCTGTACGGGCGCGACCGTCCTCGCCGCGGCCCATCTGCTCGACGGCAAACGAGCGACAACGCACTGGCTGTACGCCGCCGAACTGGAGCGGTCGTACCCGGACGTGCTGGTGGACCCGTCGCCGATCTTCGTCCGCGACGGGGCGGTCGCGACGTCCGGCGGTGTGACGGCGTCGCTCGACCTGACGCTGGCGTTCATCGAGGAGAACCACGGCGCCGAACTCGCGCGGTGGGTCGCGATGGGCATGGTCACGTACCTGCAGCGGCCCGGGAACCAGGCGCAGATGAGCATGTTCACCGCCGCACCGCGACCGGACCACGCCGGCGTACGAACGGTCACCGACTACGTGGTCGCGCACCCCGACGCGGACCTCAGCGTCACGGCGCTCGCCGCCCGCGCGGGCGTCAGCCCCCGGCAGCTCACCCGGTTGTTCCGCGAGCACACCGGCGAATCGCCTGCCAACGCCGTACGCCGGATGCGGCTGGAGATCGCGGCCCGGCTGGCGGCGACGACGGACCTGCAGTTGTCGCAGATCGCGCGCCGGTGCGGGTTCAGCTCGGCGGAGACGCTGCGGCAGGCGTTCGCGACGCGGTTCGGGGTGAGCCCTCGAACGTTCCGGGACACGCAAGTACGGACCTAGCCTTTCGTCTGACGCGACCAGGCGACGGCGAACGCGGCTGTGAAGGCGAGATGCACGACCACGAACACCCTCGCGAGATCGCGCGCGTCGCCGGTCACGACACCCACGACATCGTTGGCGGCGACGATCCCGAACCCGACCAGATTCGCCAGCAGCACCGGACTGCTCGCGGCCTTGCGCGTCAACCAGTTCAGCACCGCGATACCCAGAAGCGGTCCACCCAGCAACCGAAGCAACGCAAGCAACTCGGACGAAGGATCCGGCGGCACCGCGTCAACCCCGAACTGCGCCGGCACAATCACCAACGCAAGCCCGATCGCCCCAAGGTAAACGGCCGCAGCGGTAAGGAGGTACTTGACCATCTGCCCATGGTGCAGCCCTACAACGACACTTGGACGGCATGCGTCCGAAATCCTGGGAATCCTGTCCGTGTCGTACGGTCTCCCCATGACGTGGACGGCGAGCTCGTCGCGGCCCGGCGGGACGCGTTCGCGGCCGTACACGATGCCTTCTGGGCAGCACTACTTGCTGTCAGCAACCACCCGGCCTGCTCTAAAACCGTTTTTCATCAGGTCCTCGCGCTGCCAGACTCCAAAGGTGAGCGAACACACGGCCCGGGCGATCCGGCTGTTCGACGAGCTGGCAGCTGGATACGACGAGGTTCTGCCGTTCTTCCGTGGGTTCGCGAAGTTGCACGTCGACTGGCTCGATCCGCGGCCGGGCACCGCCGTACTCGACCTCGGTGCCGGCAGCGGCCCGCTCACCGGCGCCCTCCTCGACCGCGGCTGCACAGTCACTGCCGTCGACGCCGCCCCCGCGATGGTCGCCAAACTCGCGCGCCTGCACCCCGCCGCCCAGACCCATGTGATGGACGCCCACCATCTCGACTTCCCGGACACAACCTTCGACCTGGTGTGCGCCGGCTTCGTCATCCACCTCCTCGACGACCCCGCAGCCTCCGCCGCCGAGGTCCATCGAGTACTACGTCCCGGCGGTGTCTTCTCGTTCTCCACCCCCTGCGACGTCGACAACGCCCCGGAATGGGACTTCTACGGAGCCCTCTTCCGCGAATACCAGCCGTACATCCCACCAGGCAAAGGCCGCCTCGGCCGCCCCCTCGACGGCCTGGACCTACTGACCACCACAGACTTCGGCGAGCTGGCCGAAACCACGGTCACCCAACGCATCCCGATCCCCGACCCCGACACGTTCTGGAACTGGGCCCTCTCCCACGGTTCAAGAGCCTTCATCGACGCCCTACCCCCACAACAACGCACCGACTTCGAAACCCGAGTCCGCCACGAACTAGCCACCATCACCCCCACCACCCACCCCACCGCCGCCACCCTCACCCGCGGCCGCAAGCTCCCGCCCTACGCATCGAAGTCGTAGCGGAGGACGTAGGCCTCCGTCGGCATCCGCGATCGGAGATCTTCCCGGAAGTGATGCGGCCCGAGCCCGAGCTCGGCCAATCGCGCACACACCCCGCCTGACCCGGTGTCCTGCTCCGCGATCGCCGTCCCCCGGGCGATCCCCCCGCAGGATCGGCCGAAACTCCGCGCCGACGCGCGCTACGCCAACTGCGAAGAGCCAGATTGCGATCGAGCACGTTGATGCGACCGGGCCGGTTCTCGTCCGCTCGGAACTGCTGTCCTGCTGGCCCTACCGGCACGAGGAACTCGAAGTCGAGGTGCAGGTGGGGGAACGACGGCGGTGGTCAACGCTGTCGGCGCCTCCGCGCCCTGAGGGCCATCACGCCCGCCACGGCGAGGACGGCCACGATCAGCCACACCGCGGTTGGCATACCCGACAACAGGCCGCCGGCGGCCAGCAGGATTCCGATCAACATGAGTGGTGCTCCTTCGATGGTCACTATCGCGACGGCATAGCCGTTGATGACGACGCTACGAACACCGCACCGGGTGTGCCGTCGGTTCGTAGGAGGAACCGGGGTTGAGATTTCGCGGGGAGGATCAACCCGATCTCCACCTCCAGCACGAGGAGGACCCGCCCGGAAACCGGCTAGTGTCACCGCCGATCGCTTCAGTGACCGCACGGGATCAGGGAGGGTGTGATGGCGAGCATGCATGCTGCATCGGCGTCGGCACGGGCGAACCAGGCCGCGCCTGGTACGGACCCGGCAGTGCGCCAGGAGGGGGAGCGGTGACCGATGTGCTGATCGCTGGCGCCGGACCCACCGGGCTCACGCTGGCCATCGAGCTGGCCCGCCGGGGCGTCGACGTGCGCATCGTCGACCGGGCCGGCGAGCCCTTCCCCGGTTCGCGCGGCAAGGGGCTCACCGCCCGCACCCAGGAGGTGCTGGACGACCTCGGTGTCGCCGACGAGGTGCTGCACTACGGGTTCCGGCATCTGCCACACCGGCGGTACCTCGACGGCGACCTGGTTGCCGAAGCCGACCCGCACGCCCAGCGGTCAGCCACACCGGATCGGCCCTACGACGGCGGGCTGCTGATCCCGCAGTGGCGGATCGAGCGGATCCTGCGCGCGCGGCTCGCCGAGGACGGCGTGGGGGTGGAAATGGCCGCAGGCCTCGCCGAGTTCAGCCAGTCCGCGAACGGTGTGCACGCGGTGCTGGATACCGGCGAGCGGGTGGCTGCACGCTACCTGGTCGGCTGCGACGGGGGCCACAGCACCGTGCGCAAGGCACTCGGCGTGCGCTTCGAGGGCGACAACAAGAAGCAGGCCATGCTGGTCGGGGACGTCGAGCTCGACGGGCTCGAACCGGACGCCTGGTACCAGTGGACCGTCCGCGGGCGCGGATTCCTGGCCCTGTGCCCGTTCCGCCACGAGCGGTCCTGGCAACTGCAGGCCGTACCGTTCAGAGACTTCGGTGCAGGCGGCAGCCTCCCCGAACCTTCGCTGCCGTACTTCCAGCGGATCGTGGACGATCTCGCCGGCGGGCACGGCATCCGACTCTCGAAGGTGAGCTGGCTGTCCACGTACCGGGTGAACGTGCGGATGGCCGACCGGTTCAGGGTGGGCCGGGTGTTGCTGGCCGGCGACGCAACACACGTGCATCCGCCGACCGGCGGACTCGGCATGAACACCGGCATCCAGGACGCGTACAACCTCGGCTGGAAGCTCGCCATGGTGTGTTCTGGCGCACGGCAGTCGCTGCTGGACAGCTACGAGGAGGAGCGGCTCCCGATCGCCTCGTGGACGCTCGGCGTGAGTGCTGAGGGGCTGCGCAGGGTTGCGGGGCGGTTCGTCAACGGTGGCACTACAGACATCGCGGACGGCGCGCCCCCGGACGGCCAGCAGCTCGAGCTCGGCTACCCGGCCAGCTCACTGTCCGTCGACGGCGAGGCCGGGACTGGACCGCGCGCCGGTGATCGCGCGCCCGACGCGCCCTGCGTGGACAGCTCCGGCACGCCACGGCGGCTGTTCGACGCCTTCCGCGGCCCGCATTTCACCCTGCTCGGCTTCGGCGAGTCCTGCGCGGGTGCACTGCAGGACGCCGGCACCGCCCACCGTGGACTCATCAAGCCGGTCTCGGTCGGCGCGTCGGGCAGCGCCGACCTGGTGGACGTCGACGGGCACGCGCGGACCGCGTACGGCGTCACCGAGGACACACTCGTCCTGGTGCGGCCCGATGGCTACCTCGCGCTGCGCACATCCGGCACGAACAGAACTGCCGTCCGGGACTACCTGGACCGGATCGGCGTCAACCGGAGCACAGCGTGAGCGCCAGCACCAGGTCCGGCTTCCGCACGCCGACAACGGCTTCGTCGTTGCCTGCGGGTAGTAGATCAGCAGGACTGGTCAGTCGAACAGCTTCCAGTGACCCTCGGAGACGACAGTGACCTCGCCGTCGATGACGGTGATGGCGGTCTGGTCGTCGATGGCGTAGCCCGGCACGTCGAGCGCGGCGGCCCAGCGCTCCGCGTCGGCTAGGCCGAACGCCGGCATGTTCGGGTTGTCGAGGTGCGGAAAGATACCGAAGTCGACCAGCCCCAGTGCCTCGACGCTGCCCGTCGGCGACTGCCAGTCACTCAGGTCCTGGGCTAGGTGGGGCGCCGCCACGAGGCTGCCAGCGCTCACCCCGACCCACACCGTGTCCTGCAGCGAAGGCAGGACGTCAGCCGCGCCGGACTGCTGCAGCCAGTGCGCCAGGTACAGCGGATCGCCACCGCCCACCAAAAGAGCGTCAGTTTCCCTGACGATGGGGATCCACTGCGCCGCGTCGATGCTGGGGAGCGCCGTGAGCTCAAGCAGGCCGAGAGACTTCCAGCCGATCTCGCACAGCGGACTCATCGCGCGGCCGGAGACGATGCGCCACGCGGCAGCGGGACCCCCCGCGGGGTAAGCCGCCGTCGGGATCACCAGCGCGCTGGCCTCGGCGATGGGCTTGCCCAGCATCTCGACGAGCGCGTTGGCGATGCTGGTGTTCTTGATGCCCGCGGAGGTGAGAAGAAGCTTCATGTCTCCTACGATCTCGTCTGCCCGAATCCCGAGCACCGTAACCGATCTGCTCGAAGGTCCCGCGGTAGGGGTCGAGGCCTCCCGAAGATGGAAATTCTCGTGCTCACCATCTGGACCCCGACGTGTCAACTCGCAATGCCCGCACGGCGCCTGGCTGACGAGTTCACGTAGTCGAGGGCAAGTACTGCGTGAGAATGCGCCAGGACTTCTTGTTGTCCTGGGAATCCACGTGCGGGCGTCGGAACAGGTCGACGTACGACGCGATCTCGGCGAGCGACCACCAGAGGTCGAACAACTCGAGGGCCTCGGGGCGTGGGGTGATCGCGCCGACCTCTGCCTGGTACGAAGGCAGCACGTCGGTGGGCCCGCCGAGGATTGCGGCGAGGTCGCGTTCGCGGGGCGCGAGTTTGACCGTGTCCCAGTCGATCAGGTGCATCGGGCCGTCCCCGGTGCGTACGACGTTCGCGCTGTGCGGCTCGCCGTGGGTCACCACCCAGGGGTCGTCCGACGCCTCGATCGTTCGGACAAGCGCGTCGTACCGCGCGAGTCTCCCCCGAACGTATTCGACTGCGCCGGCCAACCGCAGCCGCGTCGGTTCGCCGTACGGCCCGGACGTCCACGGCTCATCGAGGTCGGTCAGCATCGTCTCCCGATCTGGTACGGCGAAATCCCAGCGCTGCAAGCACTTCGGCGGCGTCGCGGCATGCAGCCGGCCAAGGATCCCGGCGATCTGCTCGCGCTCCGCAGGATCGTCCCACCCGCCGTCCGCCGTACTCCACCCTTGTAAGTAAGGCAGAACCACCAACACCCACCCCGGCAACACCTCACGAACCAGCCGCCCACGACGATCGGTCAACGGCGCCACGACGAACTCGTACCCACAATGGGCCAAAGCCTCCGCCGTACGCGCGGCCGCCTCGATCGCGTCCTTCACCTGCTCCGTGTCACACCGATCCGCGGTAACGAACCACCGCGGCCCCTCACCGTCAGAGCCGATCCAGTCCTCTGCCGGTTCATCTCTCATGTATCCGACCCTAGAAGAGAGACCATGGATTCATGGCGGCCAGAGACTTGGCGTTCGGAGAAGGTGATCGGGTCCGGACCTGGGGTCGGTACGTGGCTCGGCCGGACGGTGAGTGGCTGGACCTGGCCCGGGTCCATGATCTGCTGATCAAACCGCCGGGCTGGAAGTCGGATCGGTCGATCCGACTGATCGGGGTGGACGCCGCCGCCGTACCGACCGATTGGACAGCGCACCAAGCGCCGGGCTCGATCTCTGTGGTCGGGAGGTGGGGCGACGAGAGCATCGAGGTCGACGGACAATCGCCGGAGACTCCTCGGTGGAGGCCGAGGACGGACCGATCGATCCCGCCGTGTCCGCCACCGCCGGATGGCTGGCGGCGCGACGCAGAGATCTGGGAGCTGGGTCCGGACGCCGACGACCTGGAGGCGTCGGGAACGATCGTCCACAAGGCGATCTTCCGGCCCTCCGAGAACCAGGAGGTCCTCGTAGTCGCCGCCACTGATGTCGACGCCGTGACACGGCAGTTGTCCCGGCACCTGCCAGATCAGCTCTGCGTGGTGCAGAGCCGGTTCACCCGGGCTCAGCTCGACGGGGTCCGCGACGTACTGCTGGCTCGCTGGCAGGAGTGGCGTCTGGAAACCATCGGCACTGGGCACTCGGACGCGCAAGGCCAGCCATTTGCCACGGCCGAACCGTTCCGCGTCCCCGCCGCGATGGCCGAATGGGCCGACACGCTCCCGGAAGGACTGCTCCAGGTGAGCCCCACGATCGTCCCGGCCTGATTCGCGTCAGCACCTACGACATCGACAAACCGGCGACGGCCTCGGCCGCGCGGAGCGTGTCTCTCGCGAGAGGCTGGAAGTCGATCTGCGTACAGAGAAGCCCGGTCGACACCCGCTCGATCACGCCCCACTCCCAGGTGGCGACGGGATCGAGACCGGTCCGCGCAGCCAGCCGGCGGGCCCGCTCCAACGGATCATCTGCGAGCAGCTCGACCGGGTCGCCGCGCATCAGCACACCGAGGTCGTACTCCGCTTCCGCCAGCAGACCGTCCGGATCGACCAGCTTGAAGCCGCCATCGCTCTCGAGCGCGTTCAGTTGATGTACGTCGCCGTGCACCAGCACCGCCTTCTCGTCGCGATGCGCCTCCTCGCGCCGGCGCGCCGAGACGAGCGCATGCTCAATCACCTTCTCGGAGCACGGGTGATCGAGTTCCTCCCACAATCTCGTGATGAAATCGGCCAGCCACCGCGCCTTCTCGGCGCCGGTCGGCAGCCCCGAGTCCGGCGCCGGCCGCCAGATGCGCACCGCGGTATCGCAGAGAATCTCGAGCCGACGCGTCAACGGCAGACCAAGGTCGAACATCGGGCGCCCCAGCCGTTCCATCAGCAGCGCGCCCCGGTCGGCGTCGTACTGATAAAGCTCCGGGCACCCCTCTCCGTCGACGATGCGGAGCACCGTCGCCTCGTTGAAGGCAGCGTTCCCCAACCCCGGGATCAACACCTTGAGAATCGACGAGGTCCCATCCGCCCGGGTCGCTTCAGCCACGTAGGCCTCGGAACCACCCGAGTACGGGCGCCCCACCGTGATCGACCAGTCGTCCTCGAGTCCCGAAAGAAGCCCAGGCAGTTGCTCGAGCCACTCCTCGGCCCCAGCTGCACGAACCTTGCTACGCACGGCCTCCGGTACGTCGATCACCCTCGCAGTCTCACACCAAAGCCCAGGCCCGGCACATGATTTAGGGCTCGCACGAAAACCATTGGTGCAGGTCCCAGGTGCCGCGTCACCCTGGATGGCATGCAGCTCACCTTCCAGCACGATCCGCGCGGCGAGAGCCTGACGTTGATCCGGCGAGCGGACGGTGCGGTCTTCACTCTTACGTCGTACAGCCGCAAGTGGCGCGTACCGCATGACCTCGCGCATGCGGTGACCGAACGGGAACTCGGCATCGCGGACGGGATCTTCGGCGTGATCGCGGCCGGCGCGGTCTTCGCCACCATGACTCAGCTCGAAGGCAAGACGCGGTACGACGCGAAGGTCCGCAGCGACCGCATCTTGAAGGCTGCCAAGGGTGTCGGTATCAGCGAGGCGATCGCGGCGGTGATCCACGAAGCGGTAGAGAAGCGCCGGCCGGCGCCGTACGCCGAGGTGCGCGAGAGCTGGGGCGTCATCTCGCAGGATCCCTGTCCGTATTCGGACGAGGAGATCGACCGCGCAACTACCGTGCTGCGCGAACTGGGCGAGCAGTGGAGCGCAAGGCCCGAACCGCTGGAGTTCCCGTGGCCGGCCAGGCTTGTGGCGAGCGATCCCAAGCGCACGCGAGTCCGGGCGCGTTAGTCGTACTGCCGTTAAACTCGCCGCGCATGGGCCTCCTTACCTTCAGCCTCAACGTCACCCTCGACGGTTGCGTCGACCACCAGGAAGGGATCGCCGACGACGAGACGCACGCCTACTTCACCCGTCTCATGGACGAGGGCGGCGCAATGCTGTGGGGTCGTGTCACCTACGAGCTGATGGAGAGCTATTGGGCGGCCGTCGCCCGCGGCGACGAGGAGGCACCGCCCGCCCTGCGCGAGTGGGCACTCAAGCTCGAGGCCAAACCCAAGTACGTCGTGTCGTCGACGCGCGACGACTTCCCGTGGACCAACAGCCACCACATCACCGGCGACCTGCGCGAGAGCATCCAGAAACTCAAGGATGCGACCCCGGCCGGTGTCCTCCTCGGAAGCGGAAAACTCGCCACCGAGCTCGACCGCCTGGACCTGATCGACGAGTACAAGCTGCTCGTCCATCCCCGAATCGCCGGCCACGGCCCGACCCTGTACCAGAGCGGCCTACCCGCCACACGCCGGCTCGAACTGCTCTCGGCGGAGCCGCTCCACAACGGCGCGGTCGCCATGCATTACCGCCGTACCGTCTGAAGCACAGGAATCCTCACACCCGTCCGTTCCCCGTAATGCACAGGCCGGACGGCTCGCGAGCGCGGCCAGGCGTGATACTGGCGGCGATTCCGGACGTAGTTCGTCCGATTTGCGTTCTACGCTGCGGGCATGGATACCAGCTCTGCTCCGAATTCACCGGTGACGAGTGCACCCGGGTTCACGCCCGGACGACCTCCGCAGTGGGACGCAGACATCTTCATGCACGGCGACGAGATCGAGACCGCCCTCATCACTCTGGAGCGCAATCGCCGTACGTTCGCCTGGAAGTGCTGGGAGGTCGACTCAGACGGCCTGGCATTGCGCCTGGGGCGGTCGGCGATCACTCTCGGCGGACTTCTCAAGCACCTGGCACTCTGCGAGGAGCTGAAGTTTCAGAGCGACCTCACCGGAGCGGCCGTGCTGCCCGAGTTCCGGGACGTCGACCACGACGCCACCTGGGAGACCTGGGCTTGGGAGTCGGCCAAGGACGACGACCCCGAGGTGCTCCGCGACCTCTGGGTGCGGGCGGTGCATCGCTCTCGCGCAACGGTCGCCAAGGCCCTCGCCGAGTCGGGTCTTGATTACGCCCCAGAAGGCGGGATGAGTCTGCGGCGGCTCATCAGCGACATCATCGAGGAGTACGCCCGCCATACCGGTCACGCCGACTTCCTGCGCGAAGCAGTCGACAGCGCCACCGGCGAGGGCCCACCAAACGAGTTCCCCGTTCCGTAGCCGCGGCTCTCCCCGGACGTCGCGAACAGAGCAGGACATGAACGAATGCCTCAGCCCAAGCCCGCCGATGCTCATCTCTACAAAGATGCCACCGGCAACTACGTAAGCGCCGGCTGCAGCAACTGCTCGTACAGCGGGCTCTTTTGGGGTTGGCTGACGTCGATACCGGCGGTGGGCGTCCCCAGCGCGCCCAGGAACTTGATGGGTGACAGTCGAAGGTATGAATCGCGGCAGTTGCGACTGTCTGGGTGAGCAGCTGAGACAGTGGCGGCCATGAGGTCGGGCAGGCGTTCCCACGTATGGACGAGCGTCGGCTGATGTTCCTGCTCGACAGCGTGGGCGAACGCGCAGGCTTGGAATGGTTCGGAATCGCCGATCGACGGCTTGAGGTCAGTTTGCGCCGCTACCAATCTGTGGAAGACCTGCTCCACGCGTTGGCGGAAGAGGGCTCGTTCTCCGCATCCGAGCTGGACGCCTTGCGGCAGGTTAGGGATGCATTCGCGGGTGCCTGGGTGGAGGTTCGTGTCTCCGGTCGCGGGAACTACCAGGCTGAGATGCGCGACCTTGTCGAGCGTCTCCTTGCCGAGGGTGGATACGCGATCGATGACTATTCCGGCGACACATGGTCACTCGAAGAGATCCGAAACGGCCACGCGGACGGTCAGACCTTCCCCGCCTGACGGTTCCGGTGCATCGGCCCTAGCGCGGATCGCAGCCTGAGAGTGCTTGCTCACGCCCCGGGCATCGTGTGCACGAACGGGCTCGGGTCGTAGTACTCACCAGCGTCCTCAGCCTGGAAACACGCACCCGCGATAACGCCTCGGACCAGACACGTCTAGCCTGTCGCGCATCAGGCGGCCGACTTGTGCCGCACCGGATCGCCTTGGCGGGCGGCCAAGCTGATGGAAGCCGAGCGGTTCTCCCCCAGACCCCTCAAACAAGAGCAGGTCAGGGGCGAGAACGCCTCCTGACCTGCGGTTACTGCTGGTGGAGCTTAGGGGATTCGAACCCCTGACCTCTTCCATGCCATGGATTTCCGCCAAGCTGCGGACAGGTCAGTTTCGCTTGTCTGTCAGTCCACTGACGTCCAGTGTCGTTCGTGCCGATGCAGGGTCGTAGCCTCCCGGTTAGCCTCCCAGTAGCCACGAGGACACGCCCTCCCACGGCGCGGTTCTGCAGGCACCTGGCCAGCCTGTACGCCGCACCGTGGGCGGCCCTTCATTGCTGCTCGAAGATCGAGAACAGTCCGGACCACTTGCCCATGTCTGGCGCCGGCATCGACCAGGCGTCATAGGGGCAATCGGCTGTCTCACAGGTCCCACCCCACATCGGCTGCACGCCTCCCGCGACGAGCTCGTCAGCCAATAGAGACGGAGGAAGCAGGGCTAGGCGTGGACCAGACAGCCTTGTCTTCTCCAAGACCTCCCGGTCGCGCGTAAGGAAGACGTGGGCGCTGATCGCCTGCGCCTCGAGCACCAAGTCCCGATCTGCACCGACGGACAACCCCTGCTCCTGGCCGATCGCCGGGCGAACGCCCTCGTAGGACGGTGAGGTGACCGTCCAGTCCCCGAACTGGAAGGCCAAGCTCTCAGCGATTGCCTGCACAGCTGGCAACCGACGCTCGAGAAAGCGAGGTGTCACCCCGCGCTTGGCGTCAGTGAGCGACCGTGGGGTGACAACGAACCGGATGTCTCGCAGCATCCATAGATTGATCAGGTCGGACAGCCCCGCCAGATCCCGGCCGTAGATCTCCTCGACTTCTGGGAGCTCGTCGTTCAGAAGCGCGCTCCCGTATAACTGCAAGTCAATCAAGACGTTGGAATCCAGTGCCACGACAAGAGGACCGTGGTAGCCCCAGGGCAGTATGCGCGGGAGGGCAGCGTGGCAGAAGCCCATGCCACCATCGGCCGTCACGTCATGTAGCACTCTCAGAGAGTGCCTTAATCCGGGCCCTGGCGCTAGTATCCCAGCGGGGCGACGACGATCCGCAGTGCTGTCGACGGACAGAGCCCCTGAATGCGACCTCCGGGTTATGAGTAGGCATGCGGGCGTCTCAAGCCATCTCGGCCGCCCCGCACAGATCGTTCTCCGTGCCTCAGCAAAGGTCCGATTCGTCTCATCCGTCTGTCTTCAGCGGCCCTGTCTCTACCGTCTGGGGTACGGTTTCGGGTACTTACTTCGACGGCCGCTGCCGCGTGAACCCTCAATCTCGCGCTCCCACAGCGCCCTCGGTGCCGACGAGTTCGCCCACCGTGTCTAGCAGGTGTCGCTCAAGGCAGCTGACTTGCCCGCCCCAGCCGTCGGCCCCGCGCCCTCATGTTCAGAGCAATCTCCGTCAGGGTCGGCTTAACGCCACCGCGCCAGAAGTAGCCGTCTCACGACTAGCCCATCACATGAAACTCAAGCACTCGCGACCTCAGGCAGGATCATCGCCGCCGGAAGTCTCTGCCCCATCGTCCCACTGGAATTCCTCTTGCGCATACTCAACCACTATCTCAATCAAGGAACGTACATCATCGTTACAATTCCTGAAGTCCAGCAGTTCGAGCGTCGCGGGATTCTCTCGGATTACCGCAGCAAGCAAAGCATGGATAAATGACTGAGTAGCGAAATCGACACCTTTGAAGTCGAGGATTACCGAGTTACCTTTCGCTAACGCAGGTCGAATCTTCTCCTCCCGTATCGACGCCGCAGCATCCTTATCGCCAGCAAACGAACCTGCATAGTCGTATACTCTGGTCAATTTGAAAACCTGGCCTTATAGCGAGCCTTCTTCGAAGCCCGAACATTCAAACCGTAAGCAGTTCTAATATCCGAGAGCAATTCTTCGAATCCGACACCCTTATCCACCGTCAAATCGATTCCCACCGCCGTACCGGGGAACTCGTGATCAAACTGAACCCACTTGACACGGTCCTGATCGAGCCGGGGATTGACTGTACGCGTCCTGCTCGTCAACAGCTTCATCAGCATATCGCCAGTAACCATCACCATGTGATGACGCGCGAGCACGGCCATCGACTTCATGAAGAAGAGTCCAGCGCCACCATTGGTTTCATTGCCACCGAAACGTCGCGTGGTGCCTGTCACTCCCGGTTGAAACGCTAGAGACACGGCCGACTTGTGAGTCGGAACCACATGCGAGAACTCCATCGCAGTTTTTACTCCTCGGCCAGCATCTGCTACGCCGAGCAAGAGCCGTCCGGTTCCAGACACCTGGGCGCAAACATAGGCGCCCCCGTCGGCACCCGAGTGCTCCAGCACATTCCGAATGAGCTCAAACAGGACATACTTGACCGACTTCGTTTCATCCGCCGACGCGTGCAGTAGAGGCCCAACGTCGAGGATGAATTCATTCAGTTCACTGTTGGTCCTCACTTGCTTCAACGGAACAAAGCGGCCCGCAGGCTCATGTGCGGTAACCGTGATCGACGTCGTCACACCTAACGCATCAAATAGCCCTATCCGTTGAAGGTATCGCGAACTTGAATTGACAATCTCGTTCTCGATCTTCACGACGCCACCATTACTTCTAGCATAGTCGCCCATTGCTGCGATCATACATATGATCACTGGATGCACAGAGAACAGGCCGTCACGGATTTCGAAAGTCAAATCCTTCGATCCATCATCTGTGACCAGGCGAAGAAATCTCTCGATATCAGCTAGATAAGCTCTGCCCGGTAACGTGACTCTCAAGTCGTACCCCACATTCGCTAGAACGCTCGATCGAGCGTTCCCCCAGAGGAGACTCTAGCGACAACGGGACATGTATGCATTAGACGCGCCACGCAGTGTCACCGCGTGGAGGTCAGCGCGAACCCTCCGAGGGCTAGAGGAGGTCGAGGACCCAGTCCCATCGAAAGTCGATGGCAACCTGGTCCCCAGTACCGGACCTGATCGGACTCACAGATCTCGTCGAGCCGTTGTGTGGATCAACGACTCTGATGCCGGCATACCGAAGCACAGCCAGCGAGGCTACCCACGCGGGATGACCAGCCAGATCGTGCTTTGCTAACGGTACCGCCACGGTTGGGGTTCGAGACCCGAGAGCTGCACTGAGCGTCGTCAGCGGGTAGGTAGTGGCATTGCCATTAGCCCACGCGTTGAGGGAGTTGAGGGTCAGCGGCACCACGGCCACCGCATTGGCCATCGGCGTTCGCTTCGACTCTCCGGGCTTCCTGTTGCCCGTGATGACCTGTGCGCCACTGAGGTCCTGGTCCTCGAGCCAGGGCAGCGCAGCATCGGTCGGGATCACGTACGGGTTCCAACCTCGACTGTGCGCCGCTCGTACGCCGTCGCCAACGCGAGCAGCGAGCGGGGCACCGCAGGTGACGATGTACAGGGTTCGGTGGGTCACGCGAGGACTCCTGCGCGGGTTGCGATGGCGGTCAGGGCTGGGGTGGGTTTGCGGGAGCGCTTGAGGAGCTCACGAACCAGTTCGCGGGCGATGGTGTGATAGCGGATCGACTCCGGGGCGACGCGTTCGGCCTGCTGTAGATGGAAGATCGCCTCCATGTCGTTCTTGGCTTGGGTTTGCGCCCAAGCGAGATCGAGATGCAGGCGGGAGCGTCGGCCTTGGAGACCGGCAGGCATGGCTTCGGTATCGACTTCGGTCGCCACCCGCAGAACGCCGCGGGCCGGTGCTGCGAACTGGAGCGAAGAAGATGGACGAGATCTTCCCGGATCTACAGCTCACGGAGACTTAGCCTCCCGTTTTGCCTCCCGGGTCATGCAAGAGGCCGGTCTCCCGAGTGGGAAACCGGCCTCTGACCTGCGGTGGAGCTTAGGGGATTCGAACCCCTGACCTCTTCCATGCCATGGAAGCGCGCTACCAACTGCGCCAAAGCCCCGCAGTGTCCTTGCGACTCCGAAAGCTTAGCGGATGAGTGGCCGCAAAGAAAAATCGGTTCGCTCGTGGGGCTGGTGTGGTCCAGGACACCTTGGTTCAGGTGTGTTGGAGGCCCGCCAGTTACCGTACGTCGTTTCCGGGACGCGTGTCGGCCGCGCCCTTAATCGGACGGTAGTGCGAGGCCCTTAGGCGCCTGCTCCGCAGGTCGTGTGGGGCGGTGTTGACGGCTGAGCTGGCTACTGTCGGCGGCTCGCATCTACAGCACGACAGGATGTGTACGCGTGTGCGAGGCGTCGCGCGCTGTGGACGAGCCGGACAGCCCATGCAGCCGGCGTATACGTCCTGTCGAGCTGCACTCCCAGGCCGTCCCCCGCAACGGATGCACTCGTGCGTTTTGCCGCACTTCGGGCCCGCGGTTGCTTCGACGGAACCTGCAGACCACGGATCAGCTCGCGCGCCGCCGAAGGCGGCCGACAAGCAGCCGCCGCGCAGCGGTGACCGTTTGCCGCCCCGCGCAGGAGCAACTCCTTTGCCAGGGTTCCCGCACCACGGGAAGCGCTCGTGCGCCGCCGGAGGCGGCTAATAGGCAGCCACCGCGAAGCGGTGACCTTTGACCAGCCCGCGTGGAACTGCATGCTCCGCCTGGACACGCGCCCCCGGAGGCGGCTAATAGGCAGCCGCCGCGAAGCGGTGTCCTTTGGGCGGGTTCTCTAGGTTATTTCTGGGGGTCGTCGCTCATGACTGGTTCGGGGAGGGAGCCGGCGTTCCACTCTTCTATGCGCCAGCCGTGGCGGCCGGGGAGGAGGGAGACCCAGTTGCAGTTGGAGAGGCCGCCGAAGGCGGGCCAGCTGGACTGGGGGATGCCGAGGAAGACGCAGATGCCGACGCGGGCGGCGAGGCCGTGGGTGGCGATCACGATGGTGTCTTCGGGGGTGCCTTCGGTGGAGATCCGGGTGAGGGCGGCGGCGAAGCGAGCGGCGACTTCTTCGATGGTTTCGCCGTTGGTGCCGCGGCGTTGGGTCTCGCCGCTTGCGACGCGGGCGGCGGCCTCCGGGTTGATGGCGGCGAGTTCGGCGGTGGTGAGGCCGGCCCAGTCGTCGACGTCGATCTCGCGCAGGGCCTCGTCGTACTCGATCTTGAGGTCGGTGAGTACGGCGAGTTCACCGGCAGTGGCGGCAGCCCGTTGCAGGTCGCTGGCGAACAGGCGGGTGGGGGCGAGCGCCGCGAGGCGGGCGGCGGCCGCGCGGGCCTGGGCGATGCCGACCTCGTCGAGAGGGATGTCGGCCTGGCCCTGGATCTTGTTCTGCAGGTTCCACTCGGTCCGGCCGTGGCGCCAGACGATCAGTCGTCCGGCGGTCATTCAGCGGCCGAGTCGGAAGTGCCGCTGACAGCACCGTCCGGTACGGCGGACGGCAGCGTGATCGTCGGGCAGTCCCGCCACAGGCGCTCCAGCGAGTAGAAGGCGCGCTCCTCGTCGTGCTGGACGTGGATGACGATCTCGAGGTAGTCGAGCAGCACCCAGCGGCCCTCGCGCGCGCCCTCACGGCGTACCGGCTTGGCGTCGAAGTCGACCCGGAGCTTCTCCTCGATCGCGTCCACGATCGCGCGGACCTGGCGGTCGTTGGAGGCGGACGCGACCAGGAACGCGTCGGTGATCGCGAGCTGCTCGGACACGTCGAAGGCGAGCACGTTCTCGGCCTTCTTGTCGTGGGCCGCTTCGGCGGCCGCGGTCAGCAGCTCGATGGCGCGTTCACTGGCAGGCATAGAGGTCCTAACGGTTGGTGTAGAGCTCGCGCTTGGCGATGTACTGGACGATGCCGTCGGGCACCAGGTACCAGGTCGGGTTGCCCTTGGCGACCCGGGCGCGGCACTCGGTGGACGAGATCGCCAGCGCCGGCACCTCGAGCAGGGTGATCCGGTCCATCGGCAGCTTGTCCAGCGGCAGCTCGAGCCCCTCGGTCCCCGGCCGGGTACAGCCGACGAACTGGGCGAGCTTGAACATCTCGTCGACGTCCCGCCAGGTGAGGATCTGGGCGAGCGCGTCGGCGCCGGTGATGAAGAACAGCTCAGCGTCCGGGTACAGCCTGGACAGGTCCCGCAGGGTGTCGATCGTGTACGTCGGCCCCGGCCGGTCGATGTCGACCCGGCTGACCGAGAACCGGGGGTTCGACGCGGTCGCGATGACCGTCATCAGGTACCGGTCCTCGGCCGGCGAGACCTTCCGGTCCGACTTCTGCCACGGCTGGCCGGTCGGAACGAAGATCACTTCGTCGAGATCGAAGTACGACTGCACCTCGCTGGCCGCGACCAGGTGCCCGTGATGGATCGGGTCGAACGTGCCACCCATCACGCCGATACGTCGTACCCGCTCCACCGCAGCCATGCCCATCGCGCCGGTCAGCTGTGCGGCCGGCCCTTGCCCATGATGACGGTGACGGCGATCAGCAGCAGGAACACGACCATCGCGAACCCGCCGAACCACCACTTCGAGATGTGCGAGGCGTCGACAGCGGCCTCTTGCGCGACCGCGATCAGCGGCACCAGGAGCGTTTGCATGGTGCAGAGCCTATCGCGTGCCGGTCTGGGTCAGCTCTTCCGGGCGGTACGAGTCAGCAGCCGGCGCCAGGTGGACGGTACGGCGTGCGCACGGCGCGCCTGCGCCGCGACGCGGTGCCGCTCGTCGATACGGGCACGGGCAACATCAGGGGTGATCATGGTTCCTTCACTGGGTTGATACGGCGGAGCCGGGCGGAGTGTCCCCGGTACCTCAAATTGTACGGTAAGTACTACGCTCTCACAAACGAATTAAAGGCACAGAGCATTCCCTGCCTTAGAATCTGCGGTGAACAGGAGTCGTCATGGACGCGATCGACCGGCAGCTGATCGAGGCGCTGCGGCTGAACGGCCGCTCGAGCTGGGCCGAGCTCGGCCGGGAAGTGGGTCTATCCGGCCCGAGCGTCCAGGAGCGGGTACGGCGACTCGAGGAGCGCGGCGTACTCCTCGGTTATCGCGCCGTCGTCGCCCCCGACCAGGTCGGTCTCGGGACGAGCGCCCTGATCGGCCTGTTCCAGCGCGACGACGTGGAGACCGACGACATCGTCGAGCAGGTCCGCGAGATCCCCGCCGTGGAGGACTGCTGGTTCGTCGCGGGCGACCAGGAGCTGGTCGTCAAGGTACGGGTCGCCGACGTCACCCAGTTGGAGGCGGTCGTCGGCTCGCTGCGTCGCGTGAACGGCGTGGTCAGGACACGGACGACGGTCGTACTGTCGACGCGCTGGGAAGGACGTCCGGCGCCGTTGCCCGAGTGAGCAGCAGTACGCCGGCAGCAGCCAGCGCGAGGGCTGCCGCGACCGGGTAGAGCAGCCGCGGCGCGTGCTGGTACGCCGTACCGCCGAGCGCAGGGGCGAGGAACATCCCGCTGATCGACGCCGCCGCGTACAGGCTGGAGTACCGCCCGACCATCCCTTCCGGCGCGGCGTCCGCGACATGGGCGGTGGCGGTCGGCTTGTAGAGCATCTCCCCCGCGGTCAGCACCACGATCGCCAGCGCCGCCCCGGCGAGCGCAGGCCAGACGCCGATGATCGCCTGACCGATGCCGATGCACGCGAAGCCTGCCGCGATCACCCGGGTCGCGCGATGACCACGAAGCCGGACGGCGATCGGAGCCTCGAACAGCACGATCACGACCGAGCTCGCGCCGAGCAGTACGCCGTACGCGACGGCCGGCGTGCCCCCGTCGCGCAGCAGCAGCGGCAGCGTGGCGAAGATCTGGCGGTAGACGGTGTCGACGACCACGATCGTCGCCAGCACCACGATGACCGCGCGGTCACGGAGGACTGCCTTCCAGAGCCCGGTCGGCGCGGCGGTCCGGGCACGCCGGGCCGACGGGACCCAGCGCCAGATGATCGCGGCCATCACGAGGCTGGTGGCGGCGTCGACGAAGAAGACCAGCGAGAAGTCGTACGTCGCGAGGAGACCGCCGAGCGGCGGGCCGATCGTGAAGCCCGCGTTGGTCGCGGTCCGGGACAGGGCGATCCCTTCGCGGCGGCGTTCCGCGGGCAGCGAGATCGCGACCAGGGCGCTGAGGTTCGGACGGCCCGCACCGCCGAACAGGCCGGCCAGCGCGGCGACCACCGCGATCGACGGGCCGGGCGTGAACGGCATCGCGACACAGCTGACCGCCCACAGCAACTGGCTCGCGAGCGCCGTCGTACGGAGACCGAAGCGGTCGCCGAACCAGCCGCCGCCGAGGTTCCCGCCGACCAGCCCGACGCCGTACGCCGCTGCCGCGAAGCCGGCCTGCTGCGCCGACATGCCGCGGTCCTCGACCAGGTACAGGGTCAGGTAGACCCAGGCGAGCGCGCCGGCGCCGTTGACCAGCTGGCCGGCCATCACCGCCTTCATCCAGGTGGGCAGCTCCGCGATCCGGCGCCAGTACACGTCCGCCCCCTTGAGCTAGAGTGAGTTCCTGTTGGGAACTTACTCGACGCCGACGACCGGCAGCAACTGGAATCGAAGGGGTACGGACCGTGCGGCGGAGCACCTTCTCACCCGAGCCGGACTGTGCGATCGCGCAGTCCCTGGGCGTCATCGGCGACGGCTGGGAGCTGCTGATCGTCCGCGACCTGGCCCGCGGGTTGTCCCGGTTCGACGAACTGGCCGGCTCGCTGCACATCTCCCGGAAGGTGCTGACCGAGCGGCTGAACGGCCTTGTCGACAGTCAGATTGTCAACAAGACGGCGTACCAGGACCGGCCGACCCGGTACGCGTACCAGCTGACGCCGCGCGGACGAGCTCTCCTCCCGGTGCTCGTCGCACTGCAGGACTGGGGCGACCGCTGGCTGCTCGGCGACGGCTCGCTCACCGGTACGAACGACGCCGACGCGCCGCCGGCCCAACGCCTGCACGAACTGGTCGGTCAGCACGTTCCGCAGATCATGTTGCCGTCGACCGCTGGTAGGACTGTCGACATTCTGGATGTCGACAGTCGCACGACCGTACTGTTCGGCTACCCGGCGACCGGCCGGCCGACGCCGCTGCCGGACGACTGGGAGGACATCGCGGGGACGACCGGCTGCACTCTCGAGAACCGGCTGTTCGCCGGCAGGTACGGCGACTTCATGGATCAGGGGATCGCCGTGCGCGGCGTGAGTACGCAGCGCCCGGACGAGCAGCAGGCGTTCGCGGAGGTGGAGGACATCCCGCACCTGCTGCTGTCGGATCTCGAGCTGGAACTGGCCGCGGCGCTGCGATTGCCGACCTTCCGGGCCGGCGGCTACGAACGATTGAAGCGGGTCGTGCTGATCGTCGGCGCGGACCGCGTCGTCCAGGCGGTGCGGTACCCGGTCACGGACATCGCGGAGGCGGTCGACTGGGCGTTCAGGACCGCGTCGTTCAGGACTGCTTGAAGAAGGCCTTCACGTCGGCGGCGATCCGCCGTACCACCTCCGGCTTGCCGGTCGGGTTGACGCCGCCGGGATCCGAGGCGGCGCCGTGGTCGTAGCCGTCGTACTCGATCCGGCGGACGTTCGGCAGCACCTTCTCCAGGGTGTCGCGCCCCGGACCGAGACCGCGGAGGCCTTTCGTTCCGCCCAGCAGCAGTACGTCGGCGTCGACCGTGCCGAACGCGTCGAAGGTGCCGGCGAGTTCGGCGACGATCGTGCCCTCGGCGTGGATCGTCGGCGCCAACTGACGCATCGTGATCGAGCCGCGGGCGGCCTGGCGCTCCTCTTTGGCCATCATCTTCTCGGTCGCCCGGCGGAGCAGGCCGCGAGGCATCACCTTGAGGAACGCGGGCGCCATCTCGAAGCCGAACATGCTCGTCACCATCGCGCCGGCGATGTCGCCGCGGGCGATCTCCTGATCGAAGCGCGCCAGCCACTCGCGGTGCGGCGCGCCGTCTGCGGCGATCGCCGGCTCGTAGAGCGCGATCTGCTTCAGGGACGACAGCGTGCGCGCAGCCTCGAGCACGACGGCTCCCCCGGCGCTGACGCCGAACGCGCGCTCGGCCCCGGCCGCGGTCAGTACGGCATCCAGATCCTCGACCTCCGTGCGTACGCCGTGGTCCGGCTTCTGCGGGCCGGAGAGCCCGCGGCCGCGGCGATCCGGGAGGTAGACGGTGAACTCGTCGGCCAACTCCTGGGCGAACAAGGTGTGACTGGTGGCCGATTCCATGCTGCCGTGCATGACGACGACGGCCGGCCCCTGGCCGGTCTTGTAGTAGCCGATCTCGGTGCCGTCGCGTGAGGTCACGGCGCCCTGCATCAGTTCTGCGCTCATGGATTGATAGTTACACGGCAGCTAGTTGCATTGCAACTAGTTTCTTTGACCCTTAGAGTGAGGGAGTGACCTTTCGACGTTCGACGCTGGCGATGGCGATCCTCGGATTGCTGGAGAACGGGCCGCTGCATCCGTACGGGATCCAGCGGCTGATCAAGCAATGGGGCAAGGACCAGGTGGTGAACGTCGGCCAGCGGACCAGCCTGTACCGGATGATCGTGCGGCTGGAAGAGGCCGGCCTGATCGCGGCCGGCGCGACCGAGCGCGACGAGCGGTACCCGGAGCGGACGGTCTACCACCTGACGGACGCGGGGCGGGAGGTGTGCCGGGAGTGGCTGGCGGAGATCCTCACGACGCCGCGGAACGAGTTCCCCGAGTTCCCGGCGGGGTTGTCGTTCGTGATGCTGCTGCCTCCGGACGTCGCCGGTGAACTGCTCGGGCGGCGGCGGGAGTTGCTGACGCAGCGGATCGCGGAGCTGCGGCGGGAACTGGAGCTGACGGTCGACGGTCAGCCGATCCCCCGGTTCGCGCTGCTGGAAACGGAATACCAGGTCGCGGTCACGGTCGCCGAGGCCGAGTGGATCGGCGGCGTGCTGGAGGAGCTCAGGTCGGGCGAGCTCACCTGGGCCCCGGGCCCGGTATGACGGTGGAGGTGTGGTGGGCGGAGGTCGGCGCCGCCCGGGACGAGTTTCTCGCGGACCTGGACCAGGTCGAGCTGGAACGCTTCGCTGCCTACAAGAGGATTGTCGACAATCGGCGATTCCTGCTCGGCGTGACGATCGTACGGCGGGTGCTCGCCGCTCGGTTCTCGTTGCCAGCGGCAAGCATCAGGCTCGACCGGACCTGCCCGGAGTGCGGGAAGCCGCATGGCAAGGTGCGGGCGGACGGGGTCGAGCTGTCCGTGACGCATTCCGGCGAGCTGGTCGGTGTCGCCTTCGCGGACCGGCCCGTGGGGCTCGACGTCGAGAAGGTCGATCCGGAGCTCGACGTCGATGCGGTGGCCCGGGTCGCGTTCGCGGCGGACGACGTACGTGCGCTGTCTCGACGTACCGGGATCGACAAGGTGCGGGCGTTCACGGAGCAGTGGACGCGGATGGAGGCCGCGCTGAAGGCGACCGGCGAAGGGCTACGCGGAGTGCGTCAACGGGCACCGGACGGGATCCAGGTGGTCCAGCTCGACGTGGGCGAGGACCATCGGGCGGCGCTCGCGGTGGTGTCCGCCGAGCCGCCCGTCGTCCACGTCCGGGACGCGAGCGGGTTGCTCAGCTCCGGATCTGACCCTCACCCGTGACGACGTACTTCGTCGACGTCATCTCCGGCAGCCCCATCGGTCCGCGGGCGTGCAGCTTCTGCGTGGAGATCCCGATCTCCGCGCCGAACCCGAACTCGCCGCCGTCGGTGAACCGGGTGCTCGCGTTCACCACGACCGCCGCCGAGTCGACCGCCTGCGTGAACCGCCGCGCCGCGGCCTGCGAACGGGTGATGATGGCGTCGGTGTGACCCGAGCTGTACCGGCGGATGTGCTGGACCGCGTCCTCGAGCGAGCCGACGACCGCGGCCGACAGGTCGAGCGAGTTGTACTCCGTGCCGAAGTCCTCCTCGGTCGCCGCGACGACATCCTTGCCAGCAGCAACTACCGCCGGGTCGCCGTGCACCGTGACACCGGCCGCGGCCAGCGCGGGCAGCGCGCGGCCGAGGAACTCGTCGGCCACCGACGCGTGGACCAGCAGCGACTCGGCGGCGTTGCAGACGCTCGGGCGCTGGGTCTTCGAGTTCAGCAGGATCTCCAGTCCGAGGTCCAGGTCCGCGTCCGCGTCGATGTACACGTGGCAGTTGCCGACGCCGGTCTCGATCACCGGCACCGAGGACTCGCTCACCACGGTCTGGATCAGGCCGGCGCCGCCGCGCGGGATCAGCACGTCGACCAGCCCGCGCGCCTGCATCAGCTCCTTCACCGCGGCCCGGTCGGTCGGCACGCCCTGGACGACATCGGCGGGCAGACCGGCCGACTCGGCGGCCTCCCGCAGTACCGCGATGATCGCGTCGTTGGAGGCGGCTGCCGACGACGAGCCGCGGAGCAGTACGGCGTTGCCGGACTTCAGGCAGATGCCGGCGGCGTCGGCGGTCACGTTCGGCCGGGCCTCGTAGATGATCCCGACCACACCGAACGGCACCCGGACCTGACGCAGCTCGAGCCCGTTCGGCAGCGTGTACCCGCGGACGACCTCGCCGACCGGATCCGCCAGACCGGCGAGCTGCTCCAGCCCGGCGGCCATCCCGTCGACCCGCGACGGATTCAGGGCGAGCCGGTCCACGGTCGATTCCGGCGTACCGGCCTCGCGAGCCGCCGCGACGTCCTTCGCGTTCGCCGCGACGATCGTGTCCGTGTTCGCCCGCAGCGCTCCCGCCATCGCACGCAGCGCCGCGTCCTTCGTCGCCCGGGAAGCCTCCGCCAACGCGTACGACGCCACCCGTGCCCGCCGCGCCAACTCGATGATCTCGCTCACGCCCTCATCGTAGTGCGCGCCCGCCGCGCCGTTCACCCCGCAGAACGACGGCTCCGACGTACCCCACGAAACTTCCGGCTGGTCCTCGGCGCCTCGGCACCGTCGGCCTGGGGAGAATCTTCTACCCGATCCGGGACGGAATCCTCCCCGACCTGCGTCCTTTGCGGGACACGGCGGCGGTCGCGGATCAGTTTGAACAGAGTGCGGAGGGTCAGGAGCGCGACGATGCCTACCAGTTGGCCGCCCAGGATGACCTTGGTGACGTCGACTGCCGGTGACCAGGTGACCCGGTCCTCGCCCATGACGTAGACGCCGACCGGTCTGGCGGACAGACCGAGGCCTCCGCCGGACCCGTCGGCCCCGCGCCCGTTGCTGCCATCACCACGGCCGCCGCCCCCACCGCCGCTGATGCGCGCGACCGGCAGCACGGTGAACCCGTTGTGACTGACCGGAGTACCGAAGACGCTTCCGGCCTTGACCCCGTCGACCACTCCACGGAGAACGTCCAGGACGTCCCCCTGGCTCGTGTCACGCTTTGCCATCCGTTCCACCTCGCTTCGTCCCGGACCAGCCTGACGAGTACGGCGTACGAACAGCAGGGCCCAGAGTCCCGGCAGGACAGGACCTTTGGGTCACGACAGCCACGTACCCGTCGGGCGAGGCTGGCTGTGAGGAGGTGCGAACATGCTCAAGCAGACACGACGCCGTCCCTCATCGGCCACACGGCGGACCGGCTATGCGTTCGCGATCCTGATCAACGTCGCGGTGCTGTACGCCATCCACTACTGGCCCGGCTGGCAGCGAGCTCCGTTCCTGACGTCCGCGACCACGCAGGTACTCGGCTGGGTCACCGCGGCGCTGATCGCGGGGCTCGCCGCGAACGCCGTCTACCTCGGGGCCGATCCGCCGTGGCTGAAGTCGCTCGGTGACCTGGTCATCACCGGCATCGGCTTCGTGGCGATCATCCGGGTCTGGCAGGTCTTCCCGTTCGACTTCGGGAACGCGTCAGCGGCCTGGGAGGTCATCCTGCGGGTCGCGCTGGCGATCGGGTTCTTCGGGTCGATCGCGGCCATGATCGTGCAGGTCGTCGTCCTGATGGCGGACGGAAGCCGCGTCCGGCGTTAGAGCAGCACCAGGTCGTCGCGGTGGACGACTTCGCGTTCGTACGCCGGGCCCAGTTCGCGGGCGAGGTCGCGGGTGGAGCGACCGAGCAGGCCGGGTAGCTCGGTGGAGTCGTAGTTGACCAGGCCGCGGGCGATGGTGACACCCGTCGGCGAGACCAGGTCGACCGGGTCGCCGGCGGAGAACGTGCCTTCCACAGCGGAGATTCCGGCAGGGAGCAGTGAGGCCCGGCGCTGCGTGAGCGCCCGTACGGCGCCGTCGTCCAAGCGCAGGATGCCCTGCCCGGACGTGGCGTGCGCGAGCCACAGCAACCGCGTCTTCCGCCGCCGTCCGGTGGGGTGGAACAGCGTGCCGACGGGCTCGCCGCGGAGGGCCTCGCCGACCCGGGCCGCCGACGTCAGGATCACCGGAATCCCTGCCTCGGTGGCGATTCCGGCCGCCTCGACCTTCGTCTGCATGCCGCCGGTGCCGACCCCGGACGCCCCGGTCTTCCCGATCGCGAGCGGTTCGAGATCGGCGGCGCCGCGGATCTCGGTCACCATCGACGTACCGGGTTTGCGCGGGTCCCCGTCGTACAGGCCGTCGACGTCGGACAGCAGCAGCAACAGGTCCGCGTGCACGAGATGACTGGTCAGCGCGGCCAGCCGGTCGTTGTCACCGAAGCGGATCTCGGTGGTCGCGACCGTGTCGTTCTCGTTCACGATCGGTACGACGCCGAGCTCGAGCAGCCGCGCGAACGTCCGGAACGCGTTGCGGTAGTGCGATCGGCGGGTGACGTCGTCGACCGTCAGCAGCACCTGCCCGACACGCAGACCGTGCGCGGCGAAGGCATCGCTGTAGCGAGCCATCAGCAGACCCTGCCCGACCGACGCGGCCGCCTGCTGCGTCGCCAGGTCCCGCGGGCGCGCCCGCAGCCCCATCGGTCCCAACCCGGCGGCGATCGCGCCGGAGGACACCAGGACGACCTCGGTGCCCTCGACCCGCCGCGCCGCGACGGCGTCGACGAGCAACCGGAGTCGTTCCAGGTCGATCTTGCCGCGCTGGGTCAGCGACGACGAGCCGACCTTGACGACGATTCGCGTGGCGTGCGACGCCTCCGCGCGATGCTTCATGAAATCAACCGTTCTGGTCGAGTTCCTCCGCCGCGGCCTGCTCGCGCGCCTCCTTGCGCGCCTGCTTCGCCGCGAGCTCTGCCGCTCGCTTCGCCTCGGCCGGGGACAGGTCGACCTCGTCGACCGCCCAGCCGTGACCGTACTCCGCCCACTCCTCGGACCGCTCGCCCTCACGGAACGCGTGGTACTCCGAGTCCTTCGCCCGCCGCCGCTGCTCCGCCGGGCGGACCTCCTCGAGCCGGTGGTCCTCGCCACGCCGGGCCAGGATCTCGGCGCCGGCCTGGACCTCCGGCGCGAAGTCGAAGACGATCGCGTTCGGGCCGTCGCCGATGACGACCGCGTCGCCCGGCTGGGCACCGAGCTTCAGCAGCTCCTCCTCGACGCCGAGCCGGTTCAGCCGGTCGGCGAGGTAGCCGGTCGCCTCCGCGTTCGCGAAGTCCGTCTGCTTCACCCAGCGCTCGGGCTTCTGGCCCTGCACCAGCCAGCCGCCCTCGTCCGGCAGCTGCTTCACCTTGAACTCGGGCCCGCCCTGCACCTGCGGCCGGATCACGATCCGCGTGTTGTCGGGCTTCTCCGCCTCCGCACGCCGCCGTACGACGATCTCCGCCATCGCGAACTTCAGCGCTTCGAGGCCCTCGTGCGAGGCGGTCGAGATCGGGAACACCCGGTACCCGCGCTCCACCAGCTCGGCCTCGACCATCTCGGCGATCTCGCGGGCGTCCGGTACGTCGATCTTGTTCAGGGCAACGAGTCTCGGCCGGTCCTCGAGCCCGCCGTGCGCCCGCAGCTCGGCCTCGATCGTGTCCAGGTCGCTCAGCGGGTCGCGGCCGGGCTCGTACGTCGCACAGTCGATGACGTGCACGAGCGCCGCGCAACGCTCCACGTGCCGGAGGAAGTCGTGGCCGAGGCCGCGGCCCTCGCTCGCGCCCTCGATCAGGCCCGGCACGTCGGCGACCGTGAACGTGGTGTCGCCGGCGACCACGACGCCGAGGTTCGGGATCAGGGTGGTGAACGGGTAGTCGGCGATCTTCGGCCGGGCGCGGCTGATCGCGGCGATCAGCGACGACTTGCCCGCGCTCGGGAACCCGACCAGGCCGATGTCCGCGACGACCTTCAGCTCCAGGACGAGCGTGCGCTCCTCGCCGTCCTCACCGAGCAGCGCGAACCCGGGCGCCCGGCGGGTGCTGCTCGCCAGCGCCGCGTTCCCGAGACCGCCCTTGCCGCCCTGCGCGGCGACGAACTCGGCGCCCGGGCCGACGAGGTCCGCGAGTACTTCGCCGTTCGCGGTGCTGATCACCGTGCCGTCCGGGACGCCGAGGACCACGTCACCGCCGTTGCTGCCGGCCTGATGGTCGCCCTTGCCCTGGGCACCGTTCGTCGCGGTGCGGTGGCTGGAACGGTGGTAGTCGACGAGCGTGGTCACGTCCGGGTCGACGCGCAGGATCACGCTGCCGCCGTCACCGCCGTTCCCGCCGTCGGGCCCGCCGAGCGGCTTGAACTTCTCCCGGTGCACCGAGGCGCAGCCGTTCCCGCCGCGTCCTGCGGCGACATGCACCGTGACACGGTCGACGAAACTAGGGATGGCCATCGGTGTTCTCTACTTCCTGAAGGTTCCAGCCGTCTCCCCCGCCTCGAGCGAAGCGAGAGAGTCTTTTCCTTAAGACAGCAAAAGGGCGGGTGCGCGATATTCCGCGACCCGCCCTTTGACAGAGCTTCGTGAACCGGGTGGCGGTATTACTCCGCCGGAGCCGGGACGATGTTGACGACGCGGCGACCGCGCCGGGTGCCGAACTCCACGTGGCCCTCGGCCAGCGCGAACAGCGTGTCGTCGCCGCCACGGCCGACCAGGTTGCCCGGGTGGAAGTGCGTGCCGCGCTGCCGGACGATGATCTCGCCGGCGTTCACCAGCTGACCGCCGTACCGCTTCACGCCGAGCCGCTGCGCGTTGGAGTCACGACCGTTGCGGGTCGAGGCCGCTCCCTTTTTGTGTGCCATCTCAGATCAGCTCACTTCTTCTTCGCGTCGATCGCGGTGACCTTGACCTGGGTGTAGTGCTGACGGTGCCCCTGGCGCTTGCGGTAACCGGTCTTGTTCTTGTACTTGAGGATGTTGATCTTCGGGCCCTTGGTGCGACCGAGGACCTCGGCCGACACAGCCACGTTGGCCAGCGCCGCAGCGTCGGCCGTCACGGTGTCGCCATCGACGACGAGGACCGCCGGCAGCGCGACGGTGTCGCCCACCTTCTCGGTCAGGCTGTCGATCTCGATGACATCGCCGACGGCGACCTTCTGCTGGGTGCCGCCACTGCGCACGATCGCGTACACCGTGGATCTCACTCTCTGCTGGATCGGAAAACTTACAGTCAGGCATGGGTTCGGTGCGCACTCGGCGCACCGAACCGCTAGTTTACAACCCCGGGTAGGTAAACCCGAAATCGGTTAGCTGCCGGTCGTTACGAGGTTGGACGGCTCGCTGGTTTCAGGCTCGGTAGCGGTCTTGCTCCGGCTTCGGCTGCTTCGCCGGCGCCGGGTGCTCTTCGGTGCCCCGTTCTGCGCCGCGTCCGCCTCGGCAGCAGCTCCCTCGGCCGGCGCCCCGTCGGCGCCCGCGGCCCCGGCGCCCGTGGGCTCCGTGGTGCCGGTGGGCTCCGTGGTGCCGGTGGGTTCCGGGGTGCCGGTGGTCGGGAAACCGGTGGCTTCGGGGCTGACGTGGTCCTCGGCGGCGGCGGAGATCGGGTAGCCGGTGGGCTCCGGCGTACCGCCGTCCTCGTCCTTCTTCACCGTCGCGGCGGCGATCTGGGCCAGCTTCTGCGCGGCGTCGCCGTTGTGCTGCGTCGCCTCCGGCTCGGCCTGCTCGTCGTCGCGGTTCTTGCCGCGGCGACGGCGCGAGCTCTTCCGGCCGCCCTCCTCCGCCTGCGGCGCCTTGCCCTGGTCGGACCCGTTCTGCTGACCGTTCTGGCCGTTGTTGCGGCCGTCGCGGCGGCGGGACTCCTTCGGCTCGTCGTGCAGGATCAGCCCGCGGCCACCGCAGTGGTCGCAGTTCTCGCTGAACGCCTCGAGCAGACCGGTACCGATCCGCTTCCGGGTCATCTGGACCAGCCCGAGCGAGGTCACCTCGGCGACCTGGTGCTTGGTCCGGTCGCGGCCCAGGCACTCGACGAGCCGGCGCAGTACGAGATCCCGGTTCGACTCCAGCACCATGTCGATGAAGTCGATCACGATGATGCCGCCGATGTCGCGGAGCCGGAGCTGCCGGACGATCTCCTCGGCCGCCTCCAGGTTGTTCTTGGTGACGGTCTCCTCGAGGTTGCCGCCGGAGCCGGTGAACTTACCGGTGTTCACGTCGACGACCGTCATCGCCTCGGTCCGGTCGATGATCAGCGAGCCGCCCGACGGCAGCCAGACCTTGCGGTCCAGCGCCTTCTTGATCTGCTCGTCGATCCGGTAGCTCGCGAAGACGTCGCCGTCACCGCTCCACTTCTCGACCCGGTCGGCCAGGTGCGGCGCGACGCCCTCGACGTACTCCCGGACCTGGTCGTACGCCCGGTCGCCGGAGATCACCAGCGTCGCGAAGTCCTCGGTGAAGAGGTCCCGTACGACGCGGATCAGCAGGTCGGGCTCGCCGTACAGCAGGTGCGGGGCCTGGCCGTTCTTGGACTTCTTGTCGATGTCCTCCCAGGCAGCCTGCAGGCGGCTGACGTCGGCGGTCAGCTCCTCCTCCGAGGCGCCTTCGGCGGCGGTCCGGACGATCACACCCGCCTCGTCGGGGACGATGTCCTTGAGGATCGTCTTCAGCCGGCTCCGCTCGGTGTCGGGGAGCTTGCGGCTGATACCGCCGTTGCCACCGCGCGGTACGTACACGACGTACCGGCCGGGCAGGCTGATCTGGTTCGTCAGGCGGGCGCCCTTGTGGCCGATCGGGTCCTTCGTCACCTGGACGAGGACGGACTGGCCGGACTTCAGGACCTGCTCGATCTTGCGCGGGCCGTTCGCGCCACCGAGGGTGGCCCAGTCGACCTCACCGGCGTACAGCACCGCGTTGCGGCCCTTGCCGATGTCGATGAACGCGGCCTCCATGCTGGGCAGCACGTTCTGCACGCGGCCGAGGTACACGTTGCCGATCAGCGAGCTCTGCTCCGCCGTGGTGACGTAGTGCTCGACCAGGACGTTGTCCTCGGAGACCGCGATCTGGGTCAGGTCCTCGCGGGACCGGATCACCATCGTCCGCTCCACCGACTCGCGGCGGGCCAGGAACTCGGCCTCGGTCACGATCGGCGCCCGGCGGCGACCGGCGGCGCGGCCCTCGCGGCGGCGCTGCTTCTTCGCCTCCAGGCGGGTCGAGCCCTCGACCGCGGTGATCTCGTTCGCGGTGTTCTTGCTGCGCGGTTCGCGGACCCGCACGACGGTCTCGTCCGGGTCGTCCGCGGACGCGCCGCTGTCCTCGCCCTTACGGCGGCGGCGACGGCGACGCCGGCGGGACGATCCGCCCGCGGCCTCCTCGTCGTCGGAGTCCGCCGTACCGTCGTGGTCGGCGTCGTCCGCGTGCGCTTCGGAGTCGTCGTCGTGCTCGTCGTCGCTCTGCTCGTCGGCGCTGTCCTCCGCACCGTCGGCGTCACCGGACTTGCGGCGACGGCGCCCGCCGCGACGACGGCGCCGGCGACGGGTTCCCTCGCCGCCTTCCTCGCCGTCCTCGTCGTGCGTGTCGGCGCCTTCGGCAACCTCCGTGTCAGCGACGGCCGGCTCGGTGGCGCTCGCGTCGGACGCGGCGCCGGTGCGGGCGTCGGTGCGGGCGTCGGTGCGGGCGTCGGTTCCGGTGTGGGCTGCCGCGTCGGCGGAGGCGTCGGCGGTCGCGTCGGCGGAGGCGTCGGCCTGGGCCGCCTGGGCCGCCTGCCGGTTGGCGGTCCGGTTCCCGGAGCGTGAACGGCGGCTGCGGGTGCCCGGCGTGGCGTCGGTGTCCGCGGTGCTCTCGGTCTCCTCAGCGGTGGCGGCAGCGTGCTGACCGTCGTCGGCGGCCTCGGCGTCGCGGGTACGGCGAGTGCGGCGGCGACGGGTGGGCTGCTCGTCGGTGCCGGGCTCCGGGACGGACGGGGACGCGGCCGGGGCGGCTTCGGCTTCATCGGCCGGTGCCTGAGCGTCCGGCACGTCGGTGGGTGCCTGGAAGAGCACGGCGGCCGGAGCAGGCCGCCGCCGACTCCGCCGGCCAGTGCTCGGGGCCTCCGCCTCGGAACCGGCGGGCGCGCCGTCGTTCGCCGCGGATGCGGCGGTGTTCGGCCGACCCGTCTCCGCGGATGCGGTCGTCTCGGCCGGAGCGGTGACGTCGGCGGCCGCCTCGGCGGTTTTCGCCGTACGGCGGCGGGACGTGCGCTTGCGGGCCGGCGCCTCGCCGTCCGTACGAGCGTCCGACTGGGTGTCCGACTGGGTGTCCGCAGCCCCCGCGTCGGCGACCGGGCCGTCGGTCACGGGCGAGTCGGCAGTCGTGAGGCCCGCGTCCGCGGTCTTCTTGGCGGTGCGCTTGCGGGTGGTCTTCTTCGCCGGCGGAGCGCTCTCGACGACCGGCCCCGCGTCGGCGAGCGACGTCGGGGTCTCGTCGGCGACCTGCGGGAACATGTCCTGGTCGGCCGGCTTCTTGGCGGCGCGCTTCGCTGTCTTCTTGGCCGGCGCCTTCGCGGCCGCCTTCTTGACCGTGGCCTTCTGGGCGGTCTTCTGAGCGGTCTTCTTGGCCGCAGCCTTCTTCGCCGGCGCCTCGGCCGGCACGGGGTCGGCCGTCCGGTCGTCCGACTGGGTCGGAACCGCGGTGGCATCCGTGGCGGCCTGCTTCGCGGTGCGCCGGCGCGGCGTGGCGGCCTTCTTGGCGGTGGTCTTCTTCGCAGCTGCGGTCTTCTTGGCAGTCCTGCGGGCGGGGGCAGCCTCGGTGGCTGCTTCGGTGGTCGGCTCGTTGTCGAGCATGTAGTGCGGTCTCCTCAAGCCTTGCGGCGCATCCCCGGACCCCTGTCACGGGTCCCGGGCGCCGGCCGTAAGGCGGTCACGGTTCGCCACACCTGGCACCAGTGCCAGCGGTATGGCGGAAGCCTGCTGGATCCGCTCCGCCCGCGCTCAGGGCACAGAGGGAGCGGCGGCGTCGCCCTCCGCGGTGTGCGTCTGGCGGGGACCTGCCTGGCCGGTCGCGGTCGCCTGGTTGGCGTCGCGGTCACGAGCGAGCGGGTCTTCCACCGTGCCGGTGTCCGTGGTGAGCGGGCCCTGGGCGAGCCTGGTCAAAAGAGCCGGGCCCGTCACCGTCAGCGTCGCTACCTCGAGCACACCGGCGAGAACGTCGTCGGGTCTCACGGCCGGGGTTCCGTGCCGTAACACCACTTGCAGTATCGCACACGTCTCAACCGACCCCGGTTCACTCGCGACGGTGAGTCGGAGAACGGCAGCCCGACAGTCGAACGAGCGAAGTCCCCGTTTGGTCATGCGCTCGACCAGAATTTCGTCCCGGGCGAGGAACGCCCCGACCGCCGCCGCGGCCGCCTCCGGATCCGCCCCTGGCAACGCGATCCGCCACTCGCTGGCCTCCAGCCGCTCGGCCAGCGCACCCGGGCCGGCGACAACCACCTCGAGTACGTCGAGACCGGGCGGCAGCGCCTCGTCCAGCGCGGCCCGGACCTGCTCGGCGTCCCGCTCCTGTGTGAGCGAGATCTCCAGGTACTCCGCCTCCGAGGCGGCCCCGGTCGGCGCGGCACCGGCGTACGAGATCTTCGGGTGCGGACTGAAGCCGTGCGAGAACGCCACCGGCAGCTCGGCCCGCCGGACGGCCCGCTCGAACGCCCGCTGGAAGTCGCGGTGTGAGGTGAATCGCAGCCGCCCCCGCTTGGCGAACCGGACCCGCAGTTTCTGGACGGCGGGCAGCTGCTGCGACGGCGGAGCTTGAACTGGTGGCACACCCGCATTGTGTCAGGCGTCGGCCTTGCCGCAGAGGAACAGGGCCCAGCCGAGGAGGCCGAACGACGCCAACGCGAGCAGCGTGCGGGCCAGGTTGAAGGCCTGCCACTTCGCCTCGTCGAACGCGGCCCGGGCAGCGGCGACGTCGATCGTGGCCGGGTCGCCGGCCGCCTTCAGCGCGTCGTTCAGCGGGACATTGACGGCGATCGTGACGATCATCGAGATCAGGTACAGCACGAACGCGACCGCGATCCACGGCAGCGCCTTCTCCTTCAGGCTGAGCATGCCCGCGAGCAGCGTGAGCAGCAGGGCTCCGACGAACCCGAGGCCGAGGAACAGCGGGTTCAGGATCGCCCGGTCGACGGCCTGGAAGGCGGCCACGAAGGTCCGGTCGTCGGTCTTCGCGAGGCCGGGCATGAACGCGTTCGCGTAGATCCCGTACACGCCGGCCACCAGGCCCGTGGTCATCGTGGCCGCCATCAGCGACGCCACCCGCAGTCCGTTCATCTCACTCCTCCAGTACGGCGGGACTTCCCGCACCGGAAAAGTTAGAAGTTCCGGAGTGCTGGGAACATGTCGCCGAGGCTCGCTTCCATGTCCGGGAAACTCAGGGCCGTTCCCGCGTGGCGAGCTGGCCCCGAACCGGGCCGTCGTGCGGCATCATGTGATTTCGGGGAACGTGAGGAGAGGACATCGATGACGGAACCGGCACAGTCGCCGCGGCGGGAGCCGGACCCTGCGGTCGTGGATGCCGGTGACGGCGACGGCAAGGGCATCTACTGGGTGCTGAAGAACGTGGTCGTCGGGCCGCCGGTGAAGCGGATCTTCCGGCCGCGGATCGTCGGCGCGGAGAACGTGCCGGACACCGGCGCCGCGATCATCGCCAGCAACCACCTCTCGTACTCCGACTGGATCTTCATGCCGCTGGTGCTGCGCCGGCGGGTGACGTTCGTGGCGAAGTCCGACTACTTCACCGGGGCCGGGATCAAGGGCCGGTTCCAGCGCGGGTTCTTCAAGGGCACCGGGCAGGTGCCGATCGACCGCTCCGGCGGGTCGGCGTCCGAGGGCGCGATGCGGGCCGGGATGAAGGTGCTGGAGCGCGGTGAGTTGTTCGGGATCTACCCGGAGGGCACGCGCTCGCACGACGGACGGCTGTACAAGGGCCGGACCGGGGTCGCCCGGCTCGCGCTGGAGGCGAAGGTCCCGGTGATCCCGTGCGGCGTGATCGGTACCGACGTGGTCGCTCCGCCGGGGAAGATCGTCGCGTCGTTCGCCTCGCCGACGGTGAAGTTCGGGGAGCCGCTGGACTTCTCCCGGTACGAGGGCATGGAGAGCGACCGGCTGATCCTGCGCGCGGTCACCGACGAGATCATGTACAAGATCATGGAGCTGTCCGGGCAGGAGTACATCGACATGTACGCCACCAAGGCCAAGGCCCTGGAGGGCCGCGCGGTCACCGGAGCGCCGGAGAAGGTCCGGAAGACGGACACCTGATCCGGTCCTTGAGATCTTCGAGGTCTACCCTGGGAGATCGTGGACGGACCGATCGCTTATCAGGGTGAGCCAGGCGCCAACTCGGCGATGGCGTGCACCGACATGTTCCCCGAGCGCGAGCAGTTGCCCTGTACGACGTTCGAGGACGCCCTCGACGCGGTCACCAGCGGGCGTGCCGGGCTGGCGATGATCCCGGTGGACAACTCGATCGCCGGCCGGGTCGCGGACATCCACCACCTGCTCCCGGAGTCCGGGCTGCACATCGTCGGCGAGTACTTCCTGCCGATCCACTTCCAGCTGCTCGGCGTTCCCGGTACGTCGCTCGACCGGATCCGGACCGTCCGCAGCCACGTGCACGCACTCGGGCAGTGCCGCAAGATCATCCGCGAGCACGGCTGGTCGACGGTCGTCGCCGACGACACCGCCGGCGCCGCACGGGAGGTGTCCGAGCTCGGCGATCCGACCGTCGCGTCACTGTCGCCGCGGGCCGCGGCCGGGCTGTACGGCCTGGAGACGCTGGCGTCCGACGTCGAGGACGAGCACCACAACACGACCCGGTTCCTCGTGCTGTCGCGGGAGCCCGACGTACCGCCGGTGGGTTCCGGGCCGGTCATCACGTCGTTCGTGTACCGGGTGCGGAACGTATCGGCAGCGCTGTACAAGGCGCTCGGCGGATTCGCCACGAACAGCGTGAACATGACCAAGCTGGAGTCGTACCAGCTCGGTGGGATGTTCTTCGCTACCCAGTTCTACGCGGACATCGAGGGGCACCCCGAGGAGCCGAACGTCGCGCTCGCGCTCGAGGAGTTGGCGTTCTTCTCGGTCGAGGTCCGCATCCTCGGCGTCTACCCGGCCAACGAGTTCCGCGCCCAGATCGCCGAACCAGCCGCGAACCGGGCGCTGCGCCCGCACCACTGAGCCTGTGCGGGTTCTGCTGATCGGCGGGACCTCGAACGTCGGAAAGTCCACGGCTGCTGAGGTTCTGGCGGCGCGGCTCGGGTTCACGTACGTGTCGACGGATCGCCTCGGGCGTCATCCCGGGCGGCCGTGGGGCGACGTACCGGCGCAGGTGGTCGAGCACTACCGGTCGCTCACCGCGGAGGCGTTGGTCGACGCGCTCCTGGCGCACTACGAACGGATGTGGCCGCGGATCGAGGAGCTGGTCACGGCACATGCAACCGACGGGCCGGGGTTGGTGCTGGAGGGGTCGGGCGTGTGGCCGGAGTACGTGCGGCGCTTGGGTACGCCGTACACGGCCGCTGTCTGGCTGACGGCGTCGGAGCAGTTGCTGACCGACCGCATCCACCGGGCGAGTGACTACGTCGCGCTGCCCGCCGACCGCCGGCGCCTGGTCGACAAGTTCCTGGCCCGGTCGACGCTCTACCAGTCCAGGATGGAGCTCGACGGCCTGGCGCACCTCAGCAGCCCCGCGTCCCCTCCCCAGATCCTCGACGCAGCTCGGGCTATCTCCTGAGCACCTCACCGACGAGCGTGCTCAGTCGCGCTCGATCCCCGGCTCGGAGGTCGAACCACTCGACACCGTCGGTGTCCGGCGACTGCACTGTCGCGGGCAGGTCGGCCGGGGCCGGCAGGTCCGCGAACACCCCGCGGTGGCGGAAGTCGATCGGTCGGCCGGTGGAGGTGCGTCGGACCTGGAGGCTGAACTCGGTGAACTCGCCCGCTACAGGCAGCCGTACGCCGAGTTCCTCGTGCAGCTCGCGTTCCAGGGTCTCGGCCCACGACTCGCCGGGTTCGGGTTGCCCGCCGGGGAGGTCGAGCAGCCCGGCGTACGGGCCCCGCGTCTTGCGTACCAGGAGGATGCGGCCGGCGTCGCGGATCCGCGCGTACACGCCGAAGTGGTGCTGCGCGACCATCCTCGGGATGTTACTTGGCACAGTGTCTGGGGTCGGGCGACAAGGTATCGCGGCTCTTGTGACTGTGTGCCTTGGCTGCAGTTGTCGTTCCAGCACCCCCCGAGTCGGTCGCCTTTGCGGAACTTTTCGGCCGCCAGGCGCCGAATTTCTTCCGAGAAGCCGCCCACCCCCGCCGGCCGCCACGCTCAGGGCTCATGCTGCACGGTCCTTCGGGCCATCTTTGAGAAGCCACCAACCGTTTCGGCGGCCTCGGAATGATCGGTGGCTTCTCAAAGATGCCGCTCAAGTCCCGGTCAAGTCGCAGTCGTGGGAAGGCTGGGGTGTGCAGCTCGACAGGACGTGTCGGACTGTCGAGCTGCACACCTGAGCGTGAACGTTCTCTGCGTGTACGGCGTCTCACCGCGCACTACCTGTCGAGCTGCAGCCCGACCCGCGCAACCGCCGCACCGCCCGCGCCCCGCACCACCCACGCCGCCACAGGTCCGCCCCACACCTGACCCCCTGCCCCGGCCAACAACCGGCTTGTCGTGGGAAACCGTTGGGTGTTGAGAGATGCGCCGACTAGGGTCCTGGGGTGCAGATTGTGGCGGTGGATGGGCGGGATGCCGACGTGTTTCGGCGGTTCTACGACGTGAAGTTCGGGGTTCGGCGGGAGGAGTTGGAGTTTCCGGCCGGGATGGGGGTTGAGGAAGCCCGGGTGGTGATGGCCGGGACGCATGCGGACGTGCGGGCCGAAGGCCTCGGCATCGTGGAGGACGGGGTCTGGCTGGGGGTTGCGTGGCTGGACTGGTGGTTGGTGGGGAACACCGACACCGTGGACGTCGAGCTCGCGGTGGTTCCGGAGTACCGGCGGCGGGGTGTGGCGACCAAGCTGCTGGAGGTGGCGGTCGGACGGGCCAAGGACGCGGGGCGGCGGATCGTGTCGGGGACGAACATGGCGGGTGATCCGGAGACCGGAGAGAGCCCGGGTACGGCGTTCGCGCGGGCGCGGGGGTTCGTACTGAAGCACGCCGAGCTGCACCAGGTCGTCGAGCTGCCGGTGGAGAACCTCGCCGCGCAGCCGGTCGACGGGTACGAGATCGTGCAGTGGCGGGAGCACACGCCCGACGAGTGGATGCCGCAGTTCGTCGAGCTGCTCAGCGGGATGAGCGAGGACGTCCCGACCGGCGACCGGACAGACGAGCCGGTGCGCTGGACGCCGGAGCTGGTCCGCGACGCCGAGGCCCGGCGGGTCGCGCAGGGGCGGTTCACGTACACGACGGCCGCCGTCCACACCGCCTCCGGCGAGCTAGCGGCGTACACCCAGATGGGCGGTACGCCGGAGACCCCGGAGCGGCTGAACCAGTACGACACTTACGTACGCCGTACGCACCGCGGCAAGCGGCTCGGGATCGCGGTCAAGCTGCCCAACCTGGCAGCCCTCCAGGCCGGCGTCGCCCGCCCCGCGGTGCTACACACCTGGAACGCCCCCGAGAACACCCCGATGATTGCCGTCAACAACAAGATCGGCTTCCGCCCCGTCGCCCAAAGAACCGCCTGGGAACGCGAACTCTAAAGGAACGTCCACTCCGGGTGCCGGGCCGCCAGCAAGTCCCGGTGCCCGGCCCACTCCCCCACCTCCAACGGTGCAACGTCCAACACAATCGGCCGCCCGGCACGCAACGCGTACCCCCACCTGAACCCGGCGACCGGCGAAACCCGCCGCGACCGGATCACGTCCGGTACCTCGACGAGGAACGTGTCGGCTTGCCACACCCCGTCCGCATGATCGGGGTTGGCGGGTGCGTCGAAGAACGCCGGCAGGTATCCGTAGGCATAGAACGGATCCGTCGCATCCAGGTTCGGCAACAGATCGACCGACACGTCGGACCCATTGGTGATCACCTGGATCCAGCCGAAGACCGCGTTGATCCCGGCCCCGTCGAACGCCAGCGTCGCAGTACACACCGGGAACCCACGGAACGCCTCGGCGTCCAGGTCAGGCACGACCAGGTCATGGCCCGACACCGCCGGGTCGTTCGGCTCGACCCTGACCGAGATCGTGCCCTCGTAGCCGCGGGTAGTGAACGGGATGCGCATGCCGCAGTTTACGGGCGGCGGGTCAGGTACCAGGTGCCGGCGGCTGCTATGGCGGCCAGGAAGAGGGCGGTCAGCTCGTCGCGGAGTTCTCGGCGTACGGCGGTGTTGTCGCCGGCGCAGTCGGCCAGGTGGTGGAGGACCTGGGCGCGGGTGGTGTGGGGTTGTTCGGCGGCGCAGACCACGACCTCGGTGGAGACGGTGTGGATCTGGCCGCGGTGCTCGATCGCGTCCGGGAAGGCCCAGGCGAGCAGTACGGCGAACGCGAGCACCGTCAGCACCAGCCAGGCGACGACTTTCCGGGAGCTGATCACGAGACCCGCTCCCGCCGGTGCTTGCGGATCCGCCAGACGACGATGACGACCACGACGATGCCGACGACGACCAGCGCGGCGGCCCGGCCGAACGTCTTCTCGACCTTCGCGTACGAGTTGCCGGCCAGGTAGCCGAGCAGCACCACCGCGGTCCCCCAGACGATCCCGCCGGCCGCGTTGAAGGCCAGGAACTTCAGGTACCGCATCCCCGACATCCCCGCCAGCGCGGGCATCGTGGCCCGGAAGAACGCCACGAACCGGCCCAGGAACACGGCCGTGCCGCCGCGCTCGGCGAGCTGCCGGCGGGCCGACTCGAGCCGGCCCGCGTGCCGCGACAGCGCTCGCAGCCGGAGCAGCCGCGGCCCGAAGTACCGACCGACCTCGTACCCGACGGTGTCGCCGAGGATCGCCGCCAGGACCACCACGACGAGCACCACCGGCAGCGACGCGTGCCCGAGCGCCGCGGTCACGCCACCGAGGACGGCGGCCGTCTCGCCGGGCAGCACGAAGCCGACGAACAGCGCGTCCTCGGCGAACACCAGCAGCCCGACCATCCCGTACACGGCGAACCCGTGCAGCCCGAGCAGCCAGTCGGTCAGTCCCTTCATGACAGCAGAACCACCCGCAGCCGTGTCTCCGCGACCGCGCGCACTCCCCAGCTCAACGCCCGCCGCACCAGCAACCAGGTGCCGACGGCAACAAGTGTCCCGAGCAACAGCCCGGCCAGCACGTCGCCCGGGTAGTGCGCGGCGATGTAGACCCGGGTGAGCGCCATCAGCACGGCGGCCGCGGCCGCGACGATCCCGAGCCGCCGGTTCACGATCCACAACCCGGCCGCGACCGCGCCGGCCATCGTCGCGTGGTCCGACGGGAAGGACGGGTCGGTACTGCGGTTCGCGAGCACCAGGATGCCCGGCAGCGTCGTGTACGGGCGGGCCTCGTGGACCGCGTGCACGATCGGTTGGTTGACTGCCACAGCCAACAGCGTCGCACCTGCCGCGCTGATCGCCGCGGCCGCCCCCACCACCTGGCCCGAGCGGCGCGCGATCCACCATCCGGCGACGAGCAGTACGCCGAACAGCACGACGCCGTAGTTCGCGTACCACTGCGCCGGGGTGTGCAGCCACGGCGTGTCCCGCGCGAACGCGTTGAACTGCTCGAACAGCCAGCGGTTCACGGTGATCCCCCTCTACTACAATCCAGGTAGTAGATTGATGCTACTACGTTCTTTGTAGTAGCCGTGAGGAGACCGCCGATGAGTCGTGCCCGGGGCGACCTGGAGCAGCAGGTGTTCGCCGCGCTCGTGGCCGGGGACGGCGCGATGACGACGTCCGACGTCCGCGACGCGCTCGAGGGCGAGCTGGCGTACACGACCGTGATGACGGTGCTCGGCCGGATGGCCGCGAAGGGCCTGGCCACGCGGAAGCGGGTCGGCCGGTCGTACGAGTACACTGCGGTCGTCGACTCGGCGGAGGTCGCCGCCCACCAGATCCACCGGCTACTGGACGCCCGCGGCGACCGTGCCGCCGTACTGACACGCTTCGCCCGCAGCCTGTCCGCCGAGGAGTCCCAGCTCCTCGTCGACCTCCTCCAGGACGAAGCATGACTGCACCTATGCCTCGACTCCGTCGCGGCGGTCTCCCTGCGCTCCTCAGCCCAGACCGGGAGGCGCTATGACCGTGGCAGCGATCCTGGGGCTGATCGTGATCGTCGGCTACTCGCTCCTCGCACCGACGGCGGCGCGACGGTTGGCGCCGTCCGCGGCGACGGTGCTGCTCGTTGCGGGCAACGTGTTGTCGGCGGCCAGCGGTGTCTTCATCCTGGCGGTGCTCGCGTTCACGTGGATCGGGCAGTTCCCGTTCGTCGCCGAAGAGGGCGCCTGGTCGCCCGCACTGCTGCGCAGCGACAGCCCGGTGCCCGCATGGCCCGCCGCGATCGCGGGCTGCCTCGTGCTGCTCGCCCTGGTCTCGGTCCTGGTCACCGGGCTCCGGCAGATGCGCGCGCTGGTGGAGGTACACCGGGCCTGCCGCGACCTGACCGCTGTCGGCGATCTCGTCGTACTCGACGACGAACGCCCCGACGCGTTCAGTACGCCGCAGCCCGCGGGCCGGGTGATCGTCACCAGCGGCCTGCTCCGCGCGCTCGATCCGCGCCAGCGCGCCGTACTGCTGGCGCACGAGAAGTCGCACCTCGTCCACCACCACGCCTGGTGGAACCTGGCCGCCGGCCTGGCCGCGGCCGTCAATCCGGTACTGCGTCCCGCCGCGCGGGCCACCGCGACCGCGGTCGAACGCTGGGCCGACGAGGACGCCGCACGCGCCGTCGGCGACCGCCGGCTGGTCGCGACGACCCTGGTCCGGGTCGCGCAGCTGCAGACGCGTTTCGCCCGTCCCGTCCCGCTGGTCGCCGCCACCGGTGGCGATCTGGAGGCCCGCGTCCGCGCCCTGCTCGCCCCGCCACCGCGGCGCCGGCCGCTCGTGATCGCGGCGACAGTCGCCGTCCTCGCCGTCGGGGCGCTACCTGCCGCTGCCGTCCAGCACACCGGCGAGGCGCTCTTCGAACACGCCGAGCGACCGGCCGCCACCCAGCACACCTAAGCCGCCACCCAGCACACCTAAACTGTGCGGCGTGTGGAGCCCGAATGCGCGTGACGTCGGCGGACTTCCGACCCGGTACGGCGTACCGACGCGCGCCGGGGCACTCGTGCGCACCGACGCCTTCGCGACTGTGCCGGACGAGCTGCGCACGCTCGACGCCGGCCTGGTGCTCGATCTGCGGTCCGACTGGGAGCTGGCCGAACGGCATCCGCTCGACGGCACCGCGTCGTACCGGCGGATCCCGTGGATCGACCCGGAGGCCGAGAAGCTGCGGGACCCGGACGCCGAGCCGCGGTTGCTCGACGTCTACCGCAACAGCCTGACGCGGAACGCGGACCACATCCGCCGGATCTTCGCGGCGATCGCGGACGCGCCCGCGGACCGGCCGGTCGTGGTGCACTGCAAGGCCGGCAAGGACCGGACCGGGCTCACGGTCGCCGTACTGCTCGAACTGGCCGGCGTACCGCGGGACCTGATCGCGGCGGACTACGCGATCAGCGAGGTCCACCTCGGGACCCGCGACGGGCCCGAGTTCGCGCGGACCCGTCCCGAGACGATCCTCGGGTCGCTCGAGCACCTGGACTCGCTCGGCGGCGTACCGGCGTACCTGTCCTGGCTCGGGCTCTCCGCGGCGCAGGTCCACCGGCTCGCGACCCGGCTGGTACCGGTCGACGTCGAGGCGATCGTGTTCGACTTCGACGGCCTGCTGATGGACACCGAGACCACGATGGTCGAGAGCTGGCGGGCCGAATGGGCGCATCACGGGCTCGAGCTCGACCTCACCGGTTTCTGGCCCGGGCACGGGGGCGACGTCAGCGAGCAGCGGTACGCCGTACTCGCCGCGGCCGTCGGCGCCGGCTTCGACCGCGACGCGAGCCACGCGCGGCGCCTCGCACACCGCGACCGGATGCACGCCGACCTCGACTTCCGCCCCGGTATCCGGGAGTGGATCCGCACCGCCCGGGAGATCGGGCTGACGGTCGGCATCGCGAGCAGCTCACCACGCGCCTGGGTACTCGGGCACCTGGAACGCGTCGGCGCGGCCGACCTCTTCGACCAGATCACCACCGGCGACGAGGTCGCGACCCACAAACCGGATCCCGCGATCTACCAGCTCGCACTGCAGCGCCTGGGCGAACCGTTCGCGATCGCCGTCGAGGACACCCCACACGGCGTCGCGGCGGCCCAGGCCGCCGGAATGTACGCGGTCGCCGTACCGAATCCGTACGTGTCCTCGACGGCCGTCGCCGAGGCCGACCTGGTTCTGGGCAGCGCTGACGAGCTTTTGCTCACCGAACTGCTTCTTTCAGCCCGCTCGAAAGGCTCGACCCTCGTAACTGAGTGACTTAACCTGCTGACCCTCAGTAAAATTCCAACTGGAGGGAAGGCTTATGCGGAAGCTTGCGGGAATGCTGGTGGCAACGGCGACCGCCGTCGCCGGACTGGCGGTGGGCACGCCGGCCGCGCACGCATCGACCGAGTCCTGCGACCTGACGACGGCGAAGTCGGTCGGGTACTCGGCGCTGATGCTGTACGTCGCCGTCGGCCTCGAAGGCTGCTCGAACAGCGTCACCGAGGTCCGGGTGGAACTGCAGAAGGGCCCGAGCGCGAGCGGGCCGTTCACCACGGTCGCGGAGACGTACGCGTACTCCGGCGGCGGCGCCTGGTTCGACGAAGGCACCGGCTGCGGGTACTACGTCGGCGTCGCGCACTGGCAGGACCAGACCGAGACGACGCCGACCCCGGCGTACTACTGCAACTAGACGACTGCCTAAACAACCGACAGGGGCAGGAGCTTCTTGCCGGTCGGGCCGATCTGGATCTCCGTGCCCATCTGAGGACACACCCCACAGTCGAAGCACGGGGTCCAGCGGCAGTCCTCGACCTCGATCGCGCCGTCTTCCTCGAGAGAGTCCTGCCAGTCCTCCCACAGCCAGTCGCGGTCCAGGCCCGAGTCCAGGTGGTCCCACGGCAGGACCTCGGCGTACTCGCGCTCCCGGGTGGTGTACCAGGCGAGGTCGACCGGTTCGTCGGCGAGGGCCTTCTCGGTGCACTCCACCCACCGGTCGTACGAGAAGTGCTCGCTCCACCCGTCGAACCGGCCGCCGTCGCGCCAGACCGCCTCGATCACGCGGCCGACGCGGCGGTCGCCGCGGGACAGCAGGCCCTCGATGATGCCGGGCTTGCCGTCGTGGTACCGGAAACCGATCGCCTTCGCGTAGCCCTTCTCCGAGCGGATCGCCGCGCCGAGCTTCGCCAGCCGGGCGTCGGTCTCCTCGGCGCCGAGCTGGGCGGCCCACTGGAACGGCGTGTGCGGCTTCGGCACGAACCCGCCGATCGACACCGTGCAGCGGATGTCGCGCCGGCCGGACACCTCCCGCCCGGTCGCGATCACCTTCTTCGCCAGGTCCGCGATGGCCAGCACGTCCTCGTCGGTCTCGGTCGGCAGACCGCACATGAAGTACAGCTTCACCTGCCGCCAGCCGTGGCTGTACGCCGCCGCGACCGTGCGGATCAGGTCCTCCTCGGTGACCATCTTGTTGATCACCTTGCGCATCCGGTCCGACCCGCCCTCCGGCGCGAACGTCAGGCCGCTGCGCCGGCCGTTGCGGGAGAACTCGTTGGCCAGCGTGATGTTGAACGCGTCGACCCTTGTCGAAGGCAACGACAACGAGACGTTGCTGCCTTCGTACCGGTCGCCCAGGCCCTTCGCGACGTCGGCGATCTCGCTGTGGTCGGCGCTCGACAGGCTGAGCAGGCCGACCTCCTCGAACCCGGACTGCTTGAGGCCGTTCTCGACCATGTTGCCGATCGTGGTGATGCTGCGCTCGCGGACCGGGCGGGTGATCATGCCCGCCTGGCAGAACCGGCAGCCGCGGGTACAACCGCGGAAGATCTCCACCGAGTACCGCTCGTGGACGGTCTCGGCCAGCGGCACCAGCGGCTTCTTCGGGTACGGCCACGCGTCGAGGTCCATGACCGTGTGCTTCGCGGTCCGGAACGGTACGCCGGGACGGTTCGGTGTGACCCGCTGGATCCGCCCGTCGTCGAGGTAGTCGACGGTGAAGAACCGCGGGATGTAGACGCCGCCGGACTTCGCCAGCCGCAGCAGCACCTCGTCACGCCCGCCCGGGCGTCCCTCGTCCTTCCACTCCCGGATCACCTCGGAGATCGCCAGCACGATCTCCTCGCCGTCCCCCATCACCGCCGCGTCGAGGAAGTCCGCGATCGGCTCCGGGTTGAACGCGGCATGCCCGCCGGCCAGCACGATCGGGTCCTCGTCGGTCCGGTCGGCGGCGTGCAGCGGGATCCCGGCCAGGTCCAGCGCGGTCAGCATGTTCGTGTACCCGAGCTCGGTCGAGAACGACAGCCCGAACACGTCGAACGCCCGCACCGGCCGGTGCGAGTCGAGCGTGAACTGCGGGATCCCGTTCTCCCGCATCACCTTCTCCATGTCCGGCCAGACGGAGTACGTCCGCTCGGCCAGGATGTGGTCGCGCTCATTGAGCACCTCGTACAGGATCTGCACGCCCTGGTTCGGCAGCGCGACCTCGTACGCGTCGGGGTACATCAGCGCCCACCGCACGCTGACCGCGTCCCACTCCTTGCTGACCGAGTTCAGTTCACCCCCGACGTACTGGATCGGCTTCTGCACGCTCGGCAGCAACGCCTCCAGGCGCGGGAACAGCGATTCGACAGTCATAAACACTTCCAGTCAGCGGTCCAGAGCGCCTACCAGCCTAACGCCGCCCGCCTGACAGACCGGAATCGTAGGTCGTGCGGATCCACTCCCGGTACTCGCCGAGGCACTCGATCAACGTGGCCTCCAACTGCTCGTCGGTGGTGATGCCACGCTCGTGCAAGGCCAACTCGTCCCGCATCCGGCGGCTCAACGCGACCGGCGCGTCGACGGCGCGCAGACGGTCCTCGAACGCCACCGCACGATCACGCGTCTGCGCCTGTCGCCGGGTGAGAGCCTTGCGATCGTCACGCCTCAGCAGCCGGGCGTCGACGGACTTCTTGATTCCGAGCGCAATACAGGCGGCGCTGATTCCGACGTATCCGGGCGAGAGGAAGCCGATCACGTTCAGGCCGGCGTCGAGCACGAACCCGAGCGGTCCGACGATCAGGACGACAGCAAGATCCGACGGCGACGAGACGCGATCGAGCAGCTTGGTCAGGTCGTCGATCACCAGAGGTCCCGCCGCGCCCGCAGGATGCTCCGGAGGTAGGTGACCTGTTCCGTGGTCGCGTGCTCGGCGACCTCGATGAAGTGCTCGAGCTCGAAGGTCAGCGGAAGAAAGCGACCGACTTCCCGGAGCCGTCGGAGCGGAGGATCGCGCCGCTCCCACCGGTCGAGGTCGACGAAGTCCCAAAGGCCGTCCTCGATCAGACGCAGCCCTTCGTAGTCCAGCCGGCCGGCCGCAGCCAGCAGTTCGTCGGCCGCGCGGACGAACTCGCCACGCGTCGGCGGGAACACCGGGCCGTCAAGCGCCGTCGCCCTCGGCGGGCGCCGCTGGTCCCGATCGTCGAGCGCTGTCAGGGCGACCCGGGCCGGACGCCGCAACCGGGTCACCAGCAGGGCCACCGCCAGCAGCATCGCGAACGCAACCACGATGATGCCGAACGCCAGGAAGAACGCCGCCACCGCATTGAACGCGCCGGGCAATGAATCGGCGAGGAAGAACGTGAACAGAGCGATCACCGTCGCCAGCCCGAAGAGGCTGCCGCGCCTGCGTCGGTCCGGATCGACCGGCTGCAGCACCGAATGGGTCATCCGTCCTCCCTTTGCGGCCATTCTCCCCGGTCAGCTCCGCCCTGCGCTACCCGAGATGTGCGAGCAGTAACGGGTTGATGGCGTGGGGGTGGGAGTAGGTGACGAGGTGGGCGGCGTTTTCGAGGATTTCGAGGTGGGCGCCGGGGATCTGGGTGGCCAGGGGGACGACGGTTTCCGGGGGGACCGAGGTGTCGCCGTCGGTGGTGACGAGGAGGACGGGGGCGGTGATGTCGGGGAGGGACGGGAGCAGGTTGGTGGTGCTGAGGGCCTCGCAGCAGGCCGCATAGCCCTCGGCGGGGCAGTCGAGGAGCATCTGGCGGATGGGGTCGATGTCCTTGAAGTCGGGGAGGAACCAGCGGCCGAGCGTCGCGTCGACGATCGACTGGGTGCCTTCGGCGCGGACCTGGGCGGCGCGGGCGGTCCACGTGTCCGGTGTGGCGGCGGGGTTCGACGGTGGGCAGATCGCGACCAGGCGGTGGATGCGGTCGGGCGCGTTCTGGGCGAGCCAGAGCCCGACGGCGCCGCCGAGCGAGATGCCGACGTACGACGCCTGCTCGACACCCAGCGTGTCGAGCAGTTCGACGACGTCGCCGCCGAGGTCCTCCATCGTGTACGGGCCGTCGGGTACTTCCGAGCCGCCGTGGCCGCGATGGTCGAAGGCGATCACCCGGAAGCGCTCCGCGAGTACGTCGACCTGCGGCGCCCACATCGCCTGGCTCGCCCCGAGCGACGAACCGAGCAGTACGACGGGCGCGTCGGCCGAACCTGTCTCCACGTAGTTGAGTCGCATGCCGACCACTCTACGTACGCCGCTACTTCGGCGCAGGCGCCCTCCAGATGCTCCGGCCGAACGTGGCGGCGTACACGGTGCTGCCGTCGCCGCTGACCTTGATGTCGAGGATCGACGTCTGCGGCAGGCCCCGGGCGATCCGCGTCCAGTTCTTCTGCCCGGCACGCATCGTGAACGCACCGAAGTCGGTGGCCGCGTACAGCCGGCCGCGGACCGGGTCGTAGCTGAGCATCTCGACCGGCGCGTTCGGAAGGTTGCCGCTGGCATCGACCCAGGTACGGCCGCCGTTCCGGGTCTCGAACACCGACGCCGCCGCGGACCCCTCGCGGAACCCGGACAGCGCCACCCACACGTGGTCCTTCTGCCGCGGATCGACCACCACGGCGTTCACCCAGCGCTCAGGCACCCCGGTCAGCTTGGTCCAGTGCGCGCCGAGGTCGTCGGTACGCCAGAGCAGCCCGTTGTCGGTGCCGACGTACAGCGTCTTCGAGTCGCCGGCCACGCCGATCGCGCTGATCGTGTGGTAGCTGTTCGCGTACACCGGGTCCGACTCCTCGCTCGGCGGGCCGCCGGCCAGGTCGGCGTCGCCGGCCGGGGAGATCGCGGTGAACGTCCGGGCGTGATCGGTCGAGCGGTCCAGGACGTTGCCGCCGAAGTAGACGATCGACGGGTCGTTCGGGTCGAAGGCCATCGGCGCGTCGGTGGTGATCCGCTCGCTGTGCCGGGTCCCGAAGTTCCAGCTGGTCTCCTTGCCGTCCACGTCCTGGTGCCCGTGGCAGGTCCCCTGCTGGAGGCATTCGTAGTACGTGTTGTGGTCCTTCGGATCGATCAGCACCCAGTGCCCGTCACCGCCGCCGAAGGCGTTGAACTGGGTCAGGTCACCCGGCGGAGTCGCGGCAGTCCAGGACCGGACGCTGCCGTTGTCCTGCAGCCCGGTGGCCAGCCGGTTCGGGTCGTCCTGCGCGACCGCGAGGTGGTACGACTGGTTGAACGGCTCCACCTCGGAGTGCACGAACGTCTTGGTCGCCCCGTTCTGGTCCGAGCGGTAGACGCCGCCGTCGTTCCCGACGTACAGCCGGCCGGCGACGTTCGGGTCGTACGCCAGCGCGTGCTGGTCCGCGTGCAGGCCGGACAGCGACGTCCACGTCTTCCCGCCGTCGGAGGAGGCGCGCATGTTCAGGTCCGCGTTGAACAGGTGGTCCGGGTTCGCCGGGTCGACCCAGATCTTCGCGAACCACCACTCGTACCCGCTCCGGCCGCCGGCCTTCCCGCCCGCGGTGAACGTCGTACCGAAGTCGTCGGAGACGTAGAAGCCCTTGTCCGCGCCGTACTGCGTACCCGTGATCACGTAGACCCGGTCCGGGTCGCTCGGGGCCACGCCGATCCCGATCCGGCCGAGGCTCGGGTCGCTGCTCAGGCCGCTCGCGTCGCCGTCGGAGAGCTGGGAGACGTTGTCCAGCCGCGTCCACGTCGTACCGCCGTCCTCGCTGCGGAACAGGCCCGAGCCGACGCCGCCGTAGGTCCGGACCGCCGCGGTGCGGTGGTGGTCCCAGAGCGCCGCGAGCATCCGCCGCGGGTTCTTCGGGTCGATGACGACGTCGACGGCGCCGGTGGTGTCGTTCGGCGGCGCGAGTACCTGCTGCCACGTATGGCCTCCGTCCTCGCTGCGGTAGAGACCGCGTTGCGACACGGGCTTGTACGGCGAACCCGAGGCCGCGGCGAAGATCCGCCGCGGGTTCGTCGGGTCGACCGCGATCCGGCCGATCGCCGCGCTGTCGCGCAGGCCGCGGTTGTGCCAGGTCTTCCCGCCGTCGGCGGACGTGTAGATGCCGTCGCCGAAGAACGTGAGACCACCGCCGGGCGGGTTCGCCTCACCGGTCCCCGCCCACAGCGTGCCGTCCGGCCCGCGTTCGAGCGCGCCCATGGTCTGGTTCTGGTCTGCCGGCCAGGCCGGGGTGAACGTCTTGGACGCGTCGGTACTGCGCCAGACGCCGCCGCCCGAGGCCGCGACGTACACGGTGTCCGGCCGGGTCGGGTCCACCACGAGGCCGACGATCCGGCCGCCGATGTTCGACGGGCCGACGTACGACCAGGCCGACTTGGCGGGGTCGTCCGGGATCTTCGCCGCCTGGGCCCGGGCCTGCTGGACCTGGTCGAGCCCGATGTCCTTGCCGGACGAGAACTTCGTGGTCAGGTAGTCCGCCGGTCCGGTCGCGCCGGAGCCGGCCCGCTCGGCGAGTTCGAAGTGCGCGGCGCAGATCGCCGGCATCCCCGCGGTCTCGGTCTCACCTTCCTCGTCCGAGAACTGCCGTTCGACGCGCTCCCAACCGGCCTGCGCCCGCTGCCCGAGGGACGGCGCCTGCGCCATCCCACAGGTGTCGCTCGTCCCCGCTGCCGCGGCCCCAACGCCTGCCAGCACCACGGCCAGCGCCGTTACGCCCGCGATCTTCCTCCGTCGGCCCATGGGTGGACACCTCCCGCTCGGTGAAATGAGCTGGGCAGGTCAGGTCCCCGCGCCTCACGCCCGGAAGTGTTTCTACCCTCGTGTAGTTGCGCGGAAACGGACAGTGTTCAAGGTAGTGGCATGACCGTCGTGCGGCGGTGGTGCTCGAAGACGACCGAGCTGCGGATGTCGGCGATCTCCTGGCGTTTGGCGAGCGCGAGGACCAGGTCGCGGAGCGCCTGGGTGTCCTTCACCGCGACGTGTGCGAGGAAGTCGGCGCCGCCGGACACCATGAACATGTCCAGCGTCTGCGGCAGGTCCATCACGTACGACTGGAACGCGGTCGCCACCGCCATCGCCTGCGGGCGGAGCTTGATCGAGATGATCGCCTGCGTGGAGCGGTCGATCGCCTGCAGGTCGACGGCCGCGTGGTACCCGCTGATCACACCGCGCTCGCGCAGCCCGCGGATCCGTTCCAGGCAGGTCGACGGTGCGATCTTGAGCTCCGCCGCCATCTCCCGGTTGGTCCGCCGGGCGTCGTTCTGCAGCATCCGCAGGAGCGCCGTATCAAGTTCGTCCATGGCTCCCAGTTTCCCCGATCCGCCGAACGATGTTCGGAGTACGCCGGGATCTGCCGTCCACCGGACTACCGTGACCGCCGTGCTGACGAACAAGATGGTCGTGATCATCGCGACCGACGCCCCGATCGGCGTCGCCCTGAACACCGCTGCCCTGCTCGGCGTCGGCCTCGGCCGGCACCACGACGGCACGGTCGGCCCGGACACCACGGACGCCGCCGGTACGCCGCACACCGGCATGTGCGCGTACCCGATCCCGATCCTCCGCGCCGACGACCTCCGCACGCTCCGGGCGCAGGCAGCCGCCCGGGCGGACGTCACGATCCACGACATGCACCAGGTCGCCCAGCAGGCCCGCACGTACGAGCAGATGGCCGGCACCCTGGCCGGGACGAAGCCCGAGGACATCCAGTACCTCGGCCTCGCGCTCTACGGCCCGCGCCAGTCCATCGACTCGCTGACCGGGGCGCTACCCCTGTACCGCTGAGAGTTTCGCGGGGTTCGCCTGCACCCGGATGCCCGTGATCGCCCGCGCGTCGGTCTCCAGCATCACGAGATGACGGTTGCCTCGGACAACTATCAGCAGGGCGGGTCCGGTGGTCAGGTCGACCGGCTCGAACGACAGGTCCGGGCGCGCGTAGATGCGGCTGAAGAAGTGCGCGACCTTCTCGCGGCCGACGACCGGCTTACGGGCCGCGCGGCGCGCACCGTTGGAGTCGGTCCAGGAGATGACGGACTCCTTGAGCATCGACTCCAGGCGCGGCAGGTCGCCGTCACGGGCCGCGGCCACGAAATCCAGCAGCAGTTGGCGTTGCTCGGCCGTCGACGGGCGGTAGCGCGCACGGTCGTCGTCCAGGGCGTGCTGGGCCCGGCGGAACAGTTGCCGGCAGTCCTCCGGCGTACGGTCCAGGATGTCCGCGATCTCGTCGTACGGCAGGGTGAACGCGGTCCGCAGTACGTAGACGGCGCGCTGCGGCGGGGTGAGGCGCTCCATCAGGTGCAGGAGCGCCATCGACACGTCGTCCAGGTCCACCGCGTCCGCCCGCACGGGTTCCGGCAGCCACTCGCCGATGTAGCTCTCGCGCCGCGCCTGCCGGGTCCGCAGTACGTCGACGGACAGCCGCGTCACCACCCGCGTCAGGTAGCGGCGCGGTTCGGCCACGCCGGCACGGTCGGCCGCCGACCAGCGGACGTACGCGTCCTGCAGTACGTCCTCCGCGTCGTGCCAACTGCCCAGCATCCGGTACGCGAGCCCGGCAAGCATGCCTCGGGCCGAAGCGAACTCCGTCAGGGTGCTGGTCAGCCCGCGACTTCCGGCTGCCTCCGGGTCGCGATCATCAAGCGGTTCCACAGGTTGATCATGCCAATCGCCAGCAGCACGTGCGCAGTGTCCTCCGCACCGAACTGTGCGACCGCGGCATCCCACACGTCGTCGGGTACGCCGCCGCGCCCGAGCAGCGTGACCGCGTCGGTCAGCGCCAGCGCGGCCCGTTCGCGTTCGTCGTAGAACGGCGACTCGCTCCATGCCGCCAGCCCGAACAGCCGCTGCGTGGTCTCACCGTCCTTGAGCGCGTCCGTGGTGTGCATGTCGACGCAGAACGAGCACTCGTTGACCATCGAGGCGCGCACCTTGATCAAATGCAGGAGGGTCGGGTCGACCTGCCCCTGGGCGAAGGTCTCCAGGCCATAGACGGCCCGGAACGCGGCCGGGGTGGTCTTGCTGAAATCGATTCGTTGTTCCATGCCCACACGACGGGCTGGAGCCTCGCCGGCGTGACAACCCCCTGTGTGACGCCGGTCACGCAGGCTTGAGGACCTGGCGGGCCTTCGTGACCGCTGCCTCGGTCGCGGGGTCCAGTTCGCCGCCCTGGCCGGCCAGTACGCCGACCGAGAGGATCACGTCGCCGACGCCCGTGACGACCGCGGCGTACTCGAGACCGCGCTTCGGCCCGCTGGTGCCGGTCAGCTGGAACGCGAAGGGCTTGGTGCCGTACGCCGGGGCTGTGATCGTCTCGACCTTCATCGAGGTGTTGCCGGAACCCGGGGTTTTCAGCGTCACCTTCGAGCAGGAGTCGACGGCCTTCGCGTACGACGCACGCAGGTCCTCGACCTCGCCGGCGGTGCCCATCGCATCGAGGCCGTAGTCGATGTACGGGCCCTCCTGGCCGCCGGTGAAGGTCCGCGACGCGGTGGCCTTCGAGCCCGGTGCCTTGCTCGCGTTCAGGTACTTCACCAGCGGCTTGCAGCGGCTGGTCGGCGCGGAGAACGGCTTCGTACCGTCGTCCTCGTCCTTGTCCAGCGAGAAGCCGCTGGGCAGATCGGCCAGCTGCAGCAGCGCCGCGGTCAGCTCCGCGGTCGTCCGCGGGACCGGACCGGCGGGCGTCGACGGCGCCACGCTCGGCGGCGCACTGGAGCTCGGGGCGGCGGGCGGCGCCGCGTCCTTCTTGTCGTTCCCGCCGCAGGCGGTCAAGGACAGCGCGAGGGCGGCTGCGAGCGCGAGGTACCTGTTCATGGGCCTTCCGGAGGCTCTGGGCGGGCCGAGCAGGCAGCAGCGTACCTGACCCGGCAGTCAGTACCGGTGCGACCTCAGGTGGATGTTCTGCAACAGGCCGACGGCCAGCAGGCAGGCGAACATCGACGACCCGCCGTACGACACGAACGGCAGCGGCAGGCCGGTCACCGGCATGATGCCGAGGGTCATCCCGATGTTCTCGAACGCCTGGAACGCGAACCAGCAGACGATCCCGGTCGCCACCAGCCGACCGAACGCGTCCCGCGCGTTCACCGCGATCCGCAGCCCGCGGAACAGGATGATCGCGAACAGCACGATGATCGCGCCGGCCCCGATCAGCCCGAGCTCCTCCCCCGCGACCGTGAACACGAAGTCGGTGTGCTGCTCGGGGACGAAGCCGTTCTGCGTCTGGCCGCCGTGGAACAGCCCCTGCCCGAAGATGCCGCCGTTCCCGATCGCGATCCGCGCCTGGTTCACGTTGTAGCCGATGCCCTGCGGGTCCGACGACGGATGCATGAACGCGGTGAACCGGTCGATCTGGTACCGCTTCAGGACATGTGTGCTGATCGCGATCGCCGCCACCACGACGCCCGCGCTGAGCAGCGCGAGCATCCAGCGTTTCGGCACCCCGGAGACCGCGATGATCCCGAACACGATCGACCCGAGCACCATCACCGTGCCGAGGTCCGGCTGCAGCATCACCAGCGCGACCGGGACCGCGGCGACCGCGACCGCCTGCGCCACGTCGAGCGTCCGCGCCTCCTCGTTGCGGTCGGTCTCGCTCTTCTCCGCGATCAGCAGCGCCATCCCGACGATCACCGCGAGCTTGGCGAACTCACTCGGCTGGACCGACATGAACGGCAGCAGGATCCAGGACCGGGAACCGTTGATCGTGGCACCGATCCCGGGCACCAGCACCAGGATCAGGCCGACGATCGAACCGGCGTACAGCACCGGGGCGAGGATCCGGACCCGGCGGTGGTCGGTGATCGCGGCACCGACCGCGAGCACCAGGCCGATCGCGAAGTTGATCGCGTGCCGGATCAGGTACGCGTCCGGGTTGCCGCCGGTCAGCGACGTCTTGTTGTGGGTCGCGGACCAGACCAGCAGCGCGCCCAGGAACGCCAGCGCGACCACGCCGAAGACCAGGACCCAGTCGATCTGCCACACGGTCGACCACCGGTCCATCCTGGGCCGGGTGCGGATCGGAGCGAGGAGCGCCATCAGTGCTTCGGTTCCTTACCGGGCGGGGGCGCGGGCGTGATGTTGTAGAGCGTCTCGTAGATCTTGCGGACCGCGTCACCGCCGGCACCCGAACCGGTACCGGCCTGGCTGATCATCATCACCACGGCGTACCGATCGGTGTACGACGCCAGCCAGGACGTGGTCTGCTTGCCGTAGACCTCGGCCGTGCCGGTCTTGGCGCGGACCGGGACCTTGTCCAGCGGGAAGCCCTGGAACTTCCAGGCCGCCGTACCGGAGATCGTGGTCTGCTTGAGCGCGTTGTCGATGTACTTCAGGTTGGCCGCCGACACCGGGAGCTTCGCCTTCACAGTCGGCTTGATCTCGTGCGCCTTGCCGTTGGCGCCGACCCAGGACTGCACGACGCGCGGCTCGTACAGGGTGCCGCCGTTCGACAGCGCGGCGTACACGGTCGCGAGCTGCAGCGGGGTGACCGTGGTGTCGCCCTGGCCGATCGCGAAGTTCACCGCGTCACCGGCGCGGTACTTGTACCCGTCGACGCAGAACTCGCGGGAGAACTGCTTGAGGAACGCCGACGTCCCCGCGGGCGGGTTCGCGGAGATCTTGCAGTAGTAGTTCTTCATCGAGTCGTAGTACGTCTTCTTCCACTTCCGGTCGGCGATCCGGCCGCTCACCTCGCCGGGCAGGTCGATGCCGGTCGGCGTACCGAGACCGAACTTCTGCGCCATCTCGACCAGCGGGTCGTGGGTGCTCACGTCGCTCGAGTTGCCGCCCTCCTTGAGCCAGAGCGCGTACGCGATCCGGTAGAAGAACGTGTCGCAGGACAGCGCCAGCGCCTGGTCGAAGCCGATCATCCCGTACGACGCGGACTCGTAGTTCTTGAACTTGCGGTTGCCGACCTCGAAGTACGACGAGCAGTCCAGACGGGTCTTCGGGCTGTAGCCGGCGCCGAGCGCGGCCGACGTGGTGATCGGCTTGAACGTCGACCCCGGCGCCAGCTGCGCCTGCAGCGCGCGGGAGACCAGCGGCGTCCCGGACTTCGCCGAGTACAACGCGTCCAGCTCCCGCTGGCTGATCCCGCCGACCCACACACCCGGGTCGTACGTCGGGTAGCTGGCCATCGCCACGACCCGGCCGGTCTTCGTGTCCAGGACGACCGCGGCGCCGGAGTCCGCGACGTACTTCTTGTGGGTGACCGGGTCGGTCTGCTTCCGGGCGGTCATGATCGCGCCCTTGAGCTGCGTCTCGACCGCTGCCTGGATCCGGGAGTCGATCGTGCTGACCAGCGTCGCGCCCGGGACCGGGGCGGTCTGCTTCTGGATGCCGGTCGTGTACCCGACGGCGTCGACGATCACGTCCTTCTCACCGGGCGTGCCGCGCAGGAGCTTGTCGTACGAACGCTCGATGCCGGCCCGGCCGACCAGGTCCGAGCGGTGCGGGACCGAGTCCTGCCCGGCCTTGTCCATCGCCTCGAGCTCTTCGGTGGTGATGGGCGACAGATACCCGAGGATGTGCGCGGCGTTCACCTTGAACGGCTCCGGGTACGCCCGCAGGGTCTGCGAGTCGGCCGCGATCCCGGGGAAGTCCTCGCGGCGCTCCATCACCTCGATCGCGACCTGCTCGCTGACGTCCTTCGCGACCGGGATCGGCTGGTACGGCGTACCGTTCCAGCAGGCGGGCGGTTTCGACGCGCCGGGCTCGCCGCACAGCATCGTGCGCGCCTTGAGGTCCTTCGGCTGCTGGCCGAGCACCTTCGCGAGGCGGGCGATGACGACGTTCTGCTGGGTCTCCGGGAGCTTCGCGAGCACCGAGCGGTCGACGGTGATCATCAGCGAGACCCGGTTGCCGACCAGCGTCCGGCCCTGCGAGTCGACGATCGTTCCGCGCGGGGCCGGGATCAGGACCTGGCGGATGTGCTGCTGGTTCGCGGCCTGCGAATAGTCGGCGTTCGACAGCACCTGCATGTACCAGAGCCGGCCGAACAGCGTGCACAGCAAGGAGAAGACCAGCACCCCGATCACGACCAGCCGCAGCCTGGCCTTGAGCGGAGCTTCGAAACCGTCCCAGCTCACGACAACAGACCTTTCGCCGGGACGAGGTGGTCAGCAGGGCCGGAGGTGAGGAGGAGAGCGGTGCTCATGAGACGACCCGGCGGCGTTCGCGGGCGGGCTTGACGCGGCCCATGATCCACATCACCAGCGGGATCACCACGATCGCGCCGACCACGTCGTACCCGGCGGCGATCCCGAGCCGGACGCCGAACTGGCCCCAGTCGACCGACGGGTCGTGCAGCAGCGAGCCGGTCGCGCTGTACAGGAAGAACGAGATCGCCGTCCCGAGCACCACCGTCACCGCCACGCCCAGCGGACCGACCGGCCCGGACGACGTGCGCTCGCGACGGATCAGGCCGGCCACGTACCCCGCGACCGCCATCGACAGCGCCCAGCGGCCCGCCGTGTGGTCGGCGGGCGGTACGACGTCCATCAGCAGACCGCCGACGAACCCGGCGATCGCACCCCACTCCGCACCGCGGGACAGCGCCAGCGCGATCACCACGATCAGCGTCAGGTCACAGGTCACGCCCGCGACCGCGATGTTCGGCAGCACGGACGTCTGCAGGGTCACGGCGATCATCAGGAACAGGGCCGCCAACCCGATGCGCAACGCGATCACGTCAGTTCCCCTTCCCCGTGAGTTGCTGGCGGGGCGGTCGGGCGGGTGGCCCGGTCACCACACCGACGGTGTCGATTCTGGTCGGATCGACGTACGGCTTGATGGTCGCGGTGGAGCCGAGGGCGCCCTCGTTCGGCGTCACCGAGGCGACGACGCCGATCGGGACCCCGGGCACGTACGGCGCGTCGTCGCTGGAACCCCAGGTGACGATCCGGTCGCCGACCTTCGGCCGGGCCTTCGGGTCGACGAGCTTGTAGTCGAGGGTGCCGGCCACGTCGCCGCGTCCGGAGACGAAGCCGAGCGCGAGCGTCGAGTTCAGCCGGCCGCCGACGGTCGAGTTCCGGTCGCCGATCAGCAACACGGTCGCGGTCCCCTGGGTGGTGCGGACCACCCGGCCGACCAGACCGGTGCCGTTCAGCACGGTCATGTCGGTCCGCACGCCGTCGGCCGTGCCGGCGTCGATCGTCAAGGTGTGGCTGAAGGTCTGCGCGCTGCCGATCCCGATCACCCGGGCGGGGGTCATCGTGTACTGCGGGGCGATCTTGAGCAGCTTGTCCAGCTCCTGCGCCCTGCTCCGGGCGTAGTCGGAGGTGTCCAGCTGCCGGGTGAGATCCTCGTTCTCCTGCTTCAGCTTCTCGTTCTCGGACTTCAGCCTGTCCATTTCCGCGAACCGGTCGCGGAGGTCGTCCACAGGCTGCCGGGCCGAGGTCGCGGTCGACTCCAGCGGCCCGAAGACGGCGGCCGCGGCCTCGCGCACCGGCTCGAGCGGCGAACCGGCCGAGCGCCGGGCGTCCAGCACGATCAGCGTGAAACAGGCCAGGACCACCAGCGCGAGCACGGACCGGCGCCGCCGCACCTCGCGCGGCGTACCCGCCGAGCGCAGCGGCGTCTCGCCCGCCGAGCGGAACGCGCTCCGGGTCGAGGTGCTGCTCCGGGCCGACGTACTGCGGGACGGGCTGCCGAGGTCTTTGAGCATTCCTTGGGTACCTCAGCGCCGGTTGTCGGTGACCAGGATGCGGTTGAGGGTCTCGATGTTGTCCACGCACTTGCCGGCGCCGAGCACGACGGCGTCCAGCGGGTTCTCCGCGACGTGGATCGGGATCCCGGTCTCGTGCCGGAGCCGCTCGTCCATGCCTTTCAGCAGCGCGCCGCCGCCGGTCAGCACGATGCCCCGGTCGACGATGTCGCCGGCCAGCTCCGGCGGCGTCTTGTCCAGCGTCGCCTTGACCGCGTCGACGATCGCGGTGATCGGCTCCTCGATCGCCTGCCGCATGTCCGCCGACGACACCTTCACCGTGCGCGGCAGGCCGGAGACCATGTCCCGGCCGCGGATCTCGCTGTCCGGGCCGTCGGTGGTCGGGAACGCCGACCCGATCGTCATCTTGATCTGCTCCGAGGTGGCCTCGCCGAGCAGCAGCGAGAACTCCTTCTTGCAGTAGTTCACGATCGCCTTGTCGATGGCGTCGCCGGCCACCCGGATCGACTGGCTGGTGACGATGCCGCCGAACGAGATGACCGCGACCTCGGTGGTCCCGCCGCCGATGTCGACGACCATGTTGCCGGTCGCGTCGCGGACCTCGAGGTTCGAGCCGAGCGCGGCGGCCATCGGCTCCTCGATGATGTACACCTTGCGGGCGCCGGCCATGTACCCGGCGTCGCGGACCGCGCGCTGCTCGACCGCGGTGATCCCGGACGGGACGCAGACCACGATCCGCGGCTTCGCGAAGTACCGCCGGCGGTGCACGCGCTGGATGAAGTACCTGAGCATCTGCTCGGCGGCGTCGAAGTCGGCGATCACGCCGTCCTTCAACGGCCGGATCGCCGTGATGTTGCCCGGCGTACGCCCGATCATCTTCTTCGCCTCGTGACCGAACGCGACCGCTTCCTGCGGCTCGTCCGTCCGGGTCGCGACCACGGACGGCTCGTTCAGCACGACGCCCCGGCCGCGCACGTACACCAGGGTGTTCGCCGTTCCGAGATCGACCGCCATGTCGCGGCCGAGCATGCTGTTGGCCACCGCGGCACCTCCCACTCGGTCCCCGACCAGGCTAAACGCTGAGCGACGCCGCCTGGGGACCGACACGACCCGTCCGCCCAGGCACGTATCGTATCTGCTCAAGCACCTGCAGTCCGCAACGGCCTGCGGCTACAGCGATTCCGCAGCCTGCTCCAGCTCGTCGACGGTGCCGGACATGATCGTGCGGACATGCGCGGTGACGAGGTCGAGCGGCCAGTCCCACCATGCGATCGCGAGCAACCGGTCGACATCGGCGTCGGAGTACCGGCGGCGGATGAGTTTCACCGGGTTGCCTCCGGCGATCCCGTAGTCGGGGATGTCGCTGGTGACGACCGACCCGGACGCCACGATCGCGCCGTGCCCGATCCGCACACCGGGCATCACGAGGGTCTGGTATCCGAGCCAGACGTCGTTCCCGACCACGGTGTCACCGCGGCCGGGAAGCCCGCCGATCAGGTCGAAGTGCTCCGACCACGAGCCGCCCATGATCGGGAACGGGAACGTCGACGGGCCGTCCATCCGGTGGTTGGCGCCGTTCATGACGAACCGGGCACCTTCACCGAGCGCGCAGTACTTCCCGATGACCAGCTTCTCCGGGCCGTAGTGGTACAGCACGTTGCGGGTCTCGAACGCGGTCGGGTCGTCCGGGTCGTCGTAGTACGTGAACTCGCCGACCTCGATCAGCGGCGAGGTGACCAGCGGCTTGAGGAGTACGACGCGCGGCTGCTCCGGCATCGGATGCAGCCGCGTCGGGTCGGGCAGGACCGGGCTCACGGCAGGTCGGGGAACCAGATCTTGATCTCGCGGGAGGCGGACTCCTCGGAGTCGGAGCCGTGCACGAGGTTCTCGCGGTTGGACAGTGAGAAGTCGCCGCGGATCGTGCCGGGGGCGGCCTTGCGGCCGTCGGTGGCGCCGTTCAGGGCCCGGACGACCTCGATCGCCTCGTCGCCCTCGAGCACCAGCGCCACCATCGGGCCGCTGGTGACGAAGTCCCGCAGCGGCGGGTAGAAGGCCTTGTCGACGTGCTCGGCGTAGTGCTGGTCGGCCATCTCACCGTCGATCGTGCGCAGGTCCATCGCGACGATCGTGAGGCCCTTGGCCTCGAACCGGCCCAGCACCTCGCCCACCAGTCCGCGGCGGACCGTGTCGGGCTTCAGCAGGACCAGGGTGCGCTGCGACATCTGTCAACTCTCTCTCGAAGTAGTCGGGGCGGCCGAGCTTAACTGCTCGTGAGCCTTTTTCGCGGCCTCGATCCGGCGGCCGAGGACGATCGCGGCCACCCAGAAGGCGGCGAAGGCGAGGCCGAGCAGGAACATCACCGGTACGACGAAGCCGAGGCCGACGGCGCCGACCTGGACCACCGAACCGAGGACGTACCCGGCCTGGAAGCGGAGCAGCCCGGCCGCGAGCAGCGCCAGTACGAACAGACCGAGGCAGGTCGGCACCGCCACCGCGGGCCGGACGTCCGCGATCGAGATCATCACCGGTGTGACCAGCGCGAGGACGACGGACTCGAACGCGAGCACGATCGAGGCGAGCGACCTCACTTCTCGTCCTTCTGCTTGCGGACCAGCAGCGATCGCGCCTCACCGGCGGTGATCACCGAGCCGGTGATCAGGACGCCGCCGCTACCGAGCGCGACCGCGTTCTCCTCGGCGAGCCGGATCGCGTCGTCGATCGCGTCGATCAGGTGCGGGCGGACCAGCACCCGCTCCTCGCCGAACACTTCCGCGGCCAGCTCCCCCAGTTCCTCGGCGGGCATCGAGCGCTCGACGAAGCTGTTCCGGGTGCAGACGACGGTTTCCATGATCGGCTCGTACGCCTCGAGGACGCCGTACACGTCCTTGTCCTTCATACAGCCCAGTACGCCGATCAGCGGCTGGAACTGGAAGGCCTCCGACACCGCGGCCGCGGTCGCCTCCGCGCCGTGCGGGTTGTGCGCGGCGTCCACCACGATGGTCGGACTCTGCCGGACGACCTCCAGCCGGCCGGGGCTCGTCACCTGCTCGAAGCCCGCCTGCAGCAGCTCGGCCGTCACGCGTCCCTCGGTCTCCGGGCTCGCGCCGAGCAGGGCCTCGACCGCGGCGACCGCGACGGCGGCGTTGTGCGCCTGGTACTCACCGTGCAGCGGAACGAACAGTTCGTCGTACTCCGCTCCGAGGCCCTTGATCGAGACCACCTGGCCGCCGACCGCGAGCGTCCGGCTGACGACGCCGAACTCGATGCCCTCGCGGGCGACCTGGGCGCCGACCTCGGCGGCCTTGCGGAGCAGTACCTCGAAGACGTCGAGGCTCTGCTGGGCCATCACGACCGTGCCGCCGGGCTTGATGATCCCGGACTTCTCGCCGGCGATCGTGACCGGATCCGCGCCCAGCAGGTGCGCGTGGTCGACCGCGACCGGGGTGATCACCGAGACCGTGCCGTCGGCGACGTTGGTGGCGTCCCAGGTGCCGCCGAGGCCGACCTCGATCACCGCGACGTCGACCGGGGCGTCGGCGAAGATCGCGAACGCCATCCCGACCATCGCCTCGAAGAACGTCAGCGGGTGCTCCTGCTCGGCGTCGACGACGTCGAGGTACGGCGCGATCTCCTCGTACGCCTCGACGAAGCGCTGCTCGCTGACCGGCTCGCCGTCCAGCGTGATCCGCTCGGTCACCGACTCCAGGTGCGGGCTGGTGAACCGGCCGGTGCGCAGGCCGGACTCGCGCAACAGCGTGTCGATCATCCGCGCCGTCGACGTCTTGCCGTTCGTCCCCGTCAGATGCACCACCGGGTAGGCCTTCTGGGGGTCGCCGAGCAGCTCGACGAGGCGCCGGACGCGGTCCAGGGTGGGCTCGATCTTGTGCTCCGGCCAGCGCTGCTGGAGCCGCGCCGACACTTCGGCGAAGGAGAGGTCACTCATCAGGATGCCCAGTCTAGGAGGGGGGTGTGGATAACCGGTCGGAGCACCCCTTGACAACCACTAACATTGTGCGCATGAGCCAGACGTCCCGCGTTCCAGACAAGCCCACCCTCGATGGCCTCGAGGAGAAGTGGGCTGCCGTATGGAAGGAGCAGCAGACCTACGCCTTCGACCGCACCGCCGAGCGTGCCGATGTGTATTCCATCGACACGCCGCCGCCGACGGTCTCCGGGTCGCTGCACGTCGGGCACATCTTCAGCTACACGCACACCGACCTGGTCGCGCGGTACCAGCGGATGCGCGGCAAGAAGGTCTTCTACCCGATCGGCTGGGACGACAACGGCCTGCCGACCGAGCGCCGGGTGCAGAACTACTACGGCGTCAAGTGCGACCCCTCGCTGCCGTACGACCCGGACTTCACGCCGCCGGCCAAGCCGGACCCGAAGAAGCAGCTCCCGATCTCCCGGCAGAACTTCGTCGACCTGTGCGGCGAGCTCACGCACATCGACGAGCAGGCGTTCGAGGCGATGTGGCGGCAGGTCGGCCTGAGCGTCGACTGGTCGTACCTCTACACCACGATCTCCGAGGACTCCCGGCGGACGTCGCAGCGCGCGTTCCTGCGCAACTTCGCCCGCGGCGAGGCGTATCTGGCCGAGGCGCCGACGGTCTGGGACGTCACGTTCCAGACGGCGGTCGCGCAGGCGGAGATGGAGGCCCGGCCGTATCCGGGCGCCTACCATCGGGTCGCCTTCCACAGTGCAGATGGTCACGGCGCCGACGGGCCGGTGTACATCGAGACCACCCGCCCGGAGCTGATCCCGGCCTGCGTCGCGCTGATCGCGCATCCCGACGACGACCGGTACAAGCACCTGTTCGGGACGACGGTGAAGTCGCCGCTGTTCGGCGTCGAGGTCCCGGTCCTCGCGCACCCGGCCGCCGAGATGGACAAGGGCGCCGGTATCGCGATGTGCTGCACGTTCGGCGACCAGACCGACATCCAGTGGTGGCGCGAGCTGCAGCTCCCGGTCCGTACGGTGATCGGCCGCGACGGCCGGCTGCTCCGCGAGACCCCGGCGTGGCTCGAGGGTTCCGAGCTGTACGGCGAGCTCGCCGGCAAGACCGTCTTCAGCGCGCGGGAGCTGGTCGTCCAGAAGCTCCGCGAGAGCGGCGAGCTGGACGGCGAACCGAAGAAGACCGAGCGGATGGCGAACTTCTACGAGAACGGCGACAAGCCGCTCGAGATCGTCTCCACCCGGCAGTGGTACATCACCAACGGCGGCCGGGACGCGGCGCTCAAGCAGGAGTTCCTGGAGCGCGGCAACGAGCTCGCCTGGGTCCCGGAGCACATGCGGCACCGCTACCTGAACTGGGTCGAGGGCCTGAACGGCGACTGGCTGATCTCCCGCCAGCGGTACTTCGGCGTCCCGTTCCCGGTCTGGTACCCGCTGGACCGGGACGGCGAGCCGGACTACGCGCACCCGTTGATGCCGTCCGAGGCCGAGCTGCCGATCGACCCGACCTCGCAGGCTCCGCGCGGGTACGACGAGTCCCAGCGCGGCAAGCCGGGCGGGTTCGAGGCCGACCCGGATGTGATGGACACCTGGGCGACCTCATCGCTGACGCCGCACATCGTCTGCGGGTGGGAGCGGGACGACGACCTGTTCCGCCGTACCTTCCCGATGGACCTGAACACGCACGCGCACGAGATCATCCGGACCTGGCTGTTCTCCCGCGTCGTCCGCGCGCACTTCGAGAACGGCACGCTGCCGTGGGCCCGGTCGATGATCTCCGGGTTCGTCGTCGACCCGGACCGCAAGAAGATGTCGAAGTCCAAGGGCAACGCGGTCATCCCGTCGGAGATCCTGGAGAAGTTCGGCTCCGACGCGGTCCGCTGGCGTGCGGCGATGGCGCGGCCGGGGCTGGACTCGCCGTTCGACGAGTCGCAGATGAAGGTCGGCCGGCGGCTCGCGATCAAGGTGCTGAACGCGTCCAAGTTCGTCCTCGGGTTCGGGGCGACGACGGTCGACGCTTCGGCGGTTACGGAGCCGATCGACCTGGCGATGCTGCAGCGGCTGCGTTCGGTCGTCACGGACGCGACAGCGGCCTTCGAGCGGTACGACTACACCGGCGCGCTGGAGATCGCGGAGCGGTTCTTCTGGACGTTCTGCGACGACTACGTCGAGCTGGTGAAGGAGCGTGCGTACGGCGGTCAGGGTGAGGCCGCGGCGGCGTCGGCGAAGGCCGCGCTCGCGGTCGCGCTGTCGGTCCAGCTGCGGCTGCTGGCGCCGTACCTGCCGTTCGCGACCGAGGAGGTCTGGTCGTGGTGGCAGGAGGGTTCGATCCACCTGTCGTCGTGGCCGACGCCGGAGGCCGACCTGGCGGTCGCGGACCAGGAGGCCGAGGTCCTGGACGCGGTGTCCGAGGTGCTGGCCGGGATCCGCGGCGCGAAGTCCGAGGCGCAGGTGTCGATGAAGACCGAGGTCTCGAAGGTCGAGGTCACCGGTCCGGCCGCCCGCCTGTCCCTCGCCGAGCGCGCCGAGCCCGACCTGCGGGCCGCCGGGCGCATCACCGGCGAGATCGTCTGGAATGCCAACGAGTCCGATGCGGTCAAGGTCGTCGCGACACTCTGAGCACCGGCCCTGGGTGCCCGCCTTCCGGTCCGGAAGGCGGGCACCTGTGCGTTCGGCTACCCTGCGGGGTCGGCTTGTCCCGATGTGGAACGATCGGGACGAACCTCCAGCCGCACCCCGTGACCCGCACGTCCGAGGAGCTACTCGATGACCGACCCCACCACCCCGGTGGACCCCAAGAACCAGGCTGACACCGCCGCCGACGACACCACCGAACTCGCCCCCGTCCCGGCCGCCGAGCCCGCTGCGAACACCGCCGCGGACGAGACACCCGCGGCCGGAAAGAGCACGAACGCAACCGACCCGACCGGCGAAAAGCCAGGCGGGGCGGACGGACCGGCGGGCGAGAAGCCAGGCGGGGCGAGTGCCGGAGCGACGGGCGACAACGCGGGCGGGGCGGACGCCGGACCGGCGGGTCGGGCGAGTGCCGGAGTGGCGGGTGAGAGGGGCGCGGGGCTAGGTGCGGACGCCGGGCCGGCGGGTGGTGGCGGGACAGGTGTGGGGGCGGCGAAGAAGAAAGGGGTGCGGCGGGTTCGGTTGAGTGGGGCCTGGTTGACGGTTGGTGGGGCTGTGGTGCTGCTCGTGGTGCTGGCGGTGCTCGGGTATGTGTGGGGGCTCGGACCGCTCAACCGGCTGAACACGAACCGTGGGATCAACCCACCCGCGAAGCTCGCCGGGCTCGATCGGATCACCGACAAGGGCATCCGCGACCAGCTGCAGCTCGACCAGACGCGGGCGGCGCTGAGCCGGATCAACAACGGCAAGCAGGCGACCGTCGAGGCGTACGGCTCGATCGACGGCAGCAAGATGTACGTGATCATCGCGCTCCGCGGCAAGGTCGACATCGACAAGACGGTCGCCGACTCCGGCGCCACCCCGGACAAGATCAAGCACGTCGGCAGCAGCACCTGCGTGGAGGCGAGCGGCAACCTCCCCACCCAGTGCTACCGAGGCTCCAACACCCTCACCGTCATCGCCCAGTCCGCCAACGAAGGCGTCCCCGTCGACCAGGTCGCCCCGGTAGCCGAACAAGCCTTCAAAGCCATGCGCTGAGTACCAGAAGACAACCAAGTTTGGTACGTTCATTTCTGGTTGTCTCACATACGGGCTATTCAGAGGCGGTAAGCATGGACGAGTTCTACGGCCGGACCCGTGAACTCGAGACACTCGACCGGCTGTTGACCCGGGTCGACGGGCGGGGACGATCCGGACGCCCCGGCAGAGCGGTACTGATCCGTGGCCGACGGCGAGTCGGGAAGTCGCGGCTGGTCGAGGAGTTCATCGAGCGTTCCGGGCTGCCGAGCCTCTTCTACACGGCGTCGGCGCAGTCGAACACCGCAACTGACCTGCGGCTCTTCGTCGAGGCTGCCACCAGTTCGACGCTGCCGCAGGCGAAGCTGTTCGCCGGACAGACGCCACAGGACTGGGATGCGGCGCTGCACCTGCTGGCGGCCGCCTTGCCGACAGACCGGCCGAGCATCGTCGTGTTCGACGAGATGCCGTATCTCATCGCGAACGACCCTGGCTTCGAAGGCACGCTGCAGAAACTGTACGATCGCGAGTTCTCTCGCAAGCCGGTCCTGTTGCTGTGCGTGGGATCGGACCTCGCGATGATGGAACGCCTGAACGAGTACGACCGACCGTTCCACCAGCGCGGTGCCGAGATGGTCGTCCCTCCCCTGAGCCCGGTCGATGTCGCCGAGATGCTGGATCTCGAGCCCGCCGAGGCGTTCGACGCATTCCTGGTCTCGGGTGGCCTTCCGTTGGTTCTCGAGGACTGGCCGACGGGGGCCGGCGTCTTCGACTACCTCGCGTCAACACTCACCGATCCGACCACAGCACTCATCGTCAGCGGCGAACGTTCCCTCGCTGCCGAGTTCCCGTCCGATGCCCAGGCCCGGCTTGTCCTCTCGGCGATCGGATCCGGCGAACGCACTCATACGCTGATCGGCCGCGCCGCAGGCGGTATGCCGGCCAGCAGCTTGAACCGGGCGCTCCACCTACTGACCGCGAAACGCGTGGTCGAAGCGGTGACGCCACTGTCCACTCGCCCATCAAAAGAGACTCGCTACTACATCGCCGACCCACACCTGCGCTTCTGGCTTGCCTTCCTCGGGCCGCACCTTGCCGAGGTCGAGCGCGGCCGCGGTGACCTCACACTGGCGCGGATCCGGGCGTCATGGTCGTCATGGCGCGGCCGGGCTGTCGAACCAGTGGTGCGTGAGTCGCTCTTTCGTCTGCGCGACGGTGGCGTACCGGATGGCACCGGTGTCATCGGCGGCTACTGGACCAGAACGAACGACCCGGAGATCGACGTGGTCGCCGCGGATCGTGGACCGGTGGCGAGGCAGATCACCGCGGTCGGGTCGATCAAGTGGCTGGAGCGCAAACCCTTCGACGCCCGCGATCTGAGCAGGCTGCACGTCCATCGGAGTCAGCTTCCGGGTGCGAGCGAGTCGACTCCGTTGCTTGCCGTCGCTCGTGCGGGGGTTGCGGTCGACGGCGTCCAAGCAGTAGGTCCGGCAGAGCTACTGGCTGCTTGGCGCTGAGTCAGGTGAGTAGGCCGGCTATGAGGATCATGGCGGGGATCGAGAGCAGGGTGCTGAGGAGTACTGCGCTGCGGGCGAGGGTGCGGCCGGCCCGGTAGTGGACGGCGTAGACGTACACGTTCTGGGCGGTGGGTAAGGCCGCCAGGAGGGTGGGGGCGAGCAGGGCGTGTCCGTGGAGGTCCAGGAGCCAGCGGGCGATCGTGTAGGCGACCAGAGGCTGGGCGACGGTCTTCAGGGAGACCGCGAGGACGACGTCGCGGCGGAGGGTGATCGAATCCTTGGTGCCGGCGCTGAGGCTCAGGCCGTAGGCGATCAGGGCGACGGGTACGGCGGCCGCCGCGAGCAACTCGATCGGGCGCAGCAGGGGATCCGGCAGCCGGACGCCGAGCAGGGACACCACGAGCCCGAGCAGGGACGCGACCGTGAGCGGGTTGCGCAGCGGGCGGGACAGGACCGTCTTCAGATCGACCCGCCGGCCGCTCCCCTGGCGGTCGCCGTCCAGTACGGCGAACGCGATCGGCGCCATCACCAGCACCTGGAACAGCACGATCGGCGCCACCAGCGCGCCGTCGCCGAGGACGTACGCCGCGACCGGTACGCCGAGGTTGCCCGCGTTCACGTACGACGAGGCGAGCACCCCGATCGTGGCCTGGGACCGCGTCCGCCGCCACAGCACCACCGCGATCAGCAGGAACACCGCCTGTACCACGAACAGGCTGACCAGGTTGGTGACCAGTACCGCCGAGAAGATCGACCGGATGTCGGCCCGCGCGACGGTGGTGAACAGCAGCGCGGGCGTTGCCACGAAGAACGCCAGCCGGGACAGCACCAACTCGTCCTGGGAGCGCAGTACGCCGAAGAGGCCGACGACGTACCCGAGCACGGCCACTGCGACCAGCGCCGCGAAGGCGCCGATGACGGCCGACATCTCAGGAACTCAGGCGGGTGGGCACGCCCTCGATCGTAGGGGCAACCGCTGTCCGCGGGCCCGCGCAGCTCATTCGCTGGACGGTGACGTGCGGCACCTCGTGATGATGCCCTCGACTGTGCTGCGGAACTGCTCGCGGTCGCCGGCCGGGATCGGCTCGGTCAGCCGACCGAGCGCCTCGCCCATGTCGGCGTGGAACGCGGACGCCGCCTGCCGCCCCGCCTCGGTGAGCGTCACCCGGACCGCCCGCCGGTCCCCCGGTACGGCCGAACGCACCGCGAGCCCGCGCTTCTCGGTCCGGTCCACCAACCCGGTCAGCGCCGCTTTCTCGACGCCGAACAGCTGTGCCAGCTCAGCCATCCCGCGCGGCCCACCGATCAGCACGCACAGCAGCTTGGCCTGCACCGGCGTCAGTTCGTGCCGTTCCGAGACCGTCGCGTAGATGCCCTGGACGAGCGTCATCAGCTGGATCAGCCCGGTGCCGGTGTCCAACTGTTCCGCCCACGTCTCGCTCACGGCTTTACGGTACATGGCGCGTATGGTTAATCACGCGTACAGTACGTGGCATTAACCATCTGGGAGGACCGATGTCATTCACCGACGAGGAGCTCGAGTACCTGCGGACCCAGCGGATCGCGCGGATCGCCACGGTCGGCCCGGACGGGCAGCCGGACGCCGTACCGGTCGGGTTCGAGTACGACGGCACGCACCTGTTCATCGGCGGCCTGGACCCGGCGAAGACGCGGAAGTACCGCAACGTGCAGGCCGGCAACACGAAGGTCGCGGTGGTCCTCGACGACGTACCTTCGACCGACCCGTGGGTCCCCCGGTACCTTCGGATCTACGGCGTGGCCGAGCCGGTGGAGCGCACCGGACAGTTCGGCCCCGGCAAGTACCTGCGGATCACGCCGACGATCTCGTGGAGCTTCAACCTCGAAGGCAAGCCCTTCGGCCACGGGGACAAGGTGAGCACCAACCGCACAGTGCACAACACAGTGGAGTCCGCATGAGCTTCGACACCCGGGCGGGCACGCACGGCGCCCGGCAACTCAAGGGGCAGCCGCTGCGGTGGATGAACAGCCTGGTCAGGCAGCTGATCCGGCGCACCGGCGGCAAGGTCGGCGGGTTCGACATGCTCGTACTGCGGACGATCGGCCGCAAGTCCGGTGCCGAGCGGCGGACGCCGCTCAGCTGGCTCCCGGCCGCCGACGGCAGCCGGCTGATCATCGCGTCCGCCTGGGGCGGCTCGGGGAATCCCGACTGGTACTACAACCTGGCTGCGAACCCCGACCGCGTCCGGATCGACATCGGCGGCGAAACCGTGGACGTCCGGGCCGAGCAACTGCACGGCGCGGCCCGCGACGAGGCGTGGCGGCACATCGTCGCGACCGCGCCGCGGTTCGCGGGCTACCAGCAGAAGACCGATCGCGAACTCCCGATCATCCGGTTGGCGCCACGCGACTGAGCACTACCGGAGTGCGCGAGTAGGTTGGGAGCATGCGACCGCTGCTGCTGGGCGCTGCTGTGCTGCTGGGGGTGGCCGCCTGTGGCGGTGGCGGTTCCGGGAAGGAGCCCGCCGTGACCGCACCCTCGAGTATTGCCGTGACCAGCCCGGCCTTCCGGGACGGCGGGACGATCCCGCGCAAGTACACCTGCGACGGCGAGAGCCTGCCGCCGCCGCTCGCCTGGTCGAACATCCCGGCGAACGCCAGAGCGCTGGCGCTGGTGGTCGACGACCCCGACGCCCCCAACGGCACCTTCACGCACTGGGTCGTGCTCGACGTCGAGCCGATCGCCGCAACGCTGGCGGAAGGAGGCGTGCTGCCGGGCGTGAAGCAGGCGAAGAACTCGGGCGGCAAGACCGGGTACTACCCGCCGTGCCCGCCCAGCGGCACGCATCACTACCGCTTCACCGTCTACGCCTTGTCGCAGCCGACCGGCCTACTGAACGGCGCCGGCCTGAGCGAGGCGCTGAAGGCGATCGACGCCAAGACCATCGCCCGCGGCCGTCTGACGGCGACGTACTCGCGCTGACGTGACCCAGGTCACATCGAACGAGCCATTGACGTTCTGACTACGTAGACAGAACCTGACTACGCAGTCAGACACCGGCGAGAGGGCTCACGACCATGGCATCCGAGGACGGTCAGCGCCGGCAGCCGCGCAGCACGGATGTCGCGCGGTTGGCGGGGGTGTCCCAGAAGACCGTGTCCCGGGTCTTGAACGGCGAGCCGTACGTCAAGGACGAGGTACGGCTCCGGGTGCAGGCGGCGATGCGTGAGCTCGGCTACCGCCGCAACGACGCCGCCCGCGCGCTCAACTCCGGCAAGACCCGCCGGATCGGCGTGGTCTGCCTCGGTACGGCGTTGTTCGGGCCGTCGACCCAACTCGTCGCGATCGAACGCACGCTGCGCCGTACCGGCTACTCGATGACCATCGTGAACACGCTCGAGGGCGACACCATCGCCAGCGCCGTCGAGCACCTCCTCGAGCAGGGGGTCGACGGCATCATCCTGTCCGAACCGATCGACGAGGGCGACCAGTCGATCGACGTCGATCTCCCCGTGCTCAGTTTCGGCCGGTTCCCGGGGTTGCGCGCGAAGCCGAGCCTGGACACCGGCGGCGACAACGTCAGCGCCGGCCGCAGCGCGACCGAGCACCTGCTGGGTCTGGGGCACCGGACCGTGTGGCACGTCGCCGGACCGCAACGCTGGTGGGCGGCGCGGGATCGGCTCGAGGGCTGGCGTCAGGCCCTGTTCGCTGCCGGCGCACCCGAACCGCCTGTCCTGCAAGGCGATTGGCTCCCCGCGTCGGGCTACGAAGCCGGCCGGGAGCTGGCCGCGAACGCCGACGCCACCGCGATCTTCGTCGCCAACGACGACATGGCGATCGGCGTCCTGCGCGCGCTGACCGAGGCCGGACGACGGGTCCCGGACGACGTGAGCATCGTCGGCTTCGACGACATCCCGGCCGCCGCGTTCCTCACCCCACCACTCACCACGATCCCGCAGGACTTCGACCTGCACGTCGAACGCGGGATCGCACGCCTCGTCAACGAGGTCGAGTCGCCAACCGGCGACCGGCCCCCCACGCCGGACACACCGTCGCTCCGGCTGGTTGTTCGTCACTCCACCGCTACACCTGCCTGAGCCTCAGCACCTCAGCACCCTCAGCACGCCCATCGGACACCCGGCCGCGCCGGGTGCCCAGCACCGCCGCGCCCGAACCCAAGGAGTTGTTCGCAGTGTTCATGAACCGTCTTCGCCGACGGACAGCCGTCGGCACCACTCTCGTCCTGGCCGCAGCCCTGGCACTCGCCGCCTGCGGCGGAGGCGGCGGGTCGTCCTCGAACGCCGCCAGTCCGGCGCAAACCATCAGTCAGGCAGACATCGACAAGGCGATGTCCACGCCGACCCAGCTGACCTTCTGGACCTGGGTGCCGAACATCCAGAAGGAAGTCGACCTGTTCGAGCAGAAGTACCCCGCGATCAAGGTGAAGGTGGTCAACGCCGGCCAGGGCACCCCGCAGTACACGAAGCTCCGGACCGCGCTGAAGGCCGGCACCGGGTTCCCGGACGCCGTCCAGATCGAGTTCCAGTACATCCCGACGTTCTCGCTGACCAAGAGCCTGATGGACCTGCGGCCGTACGGCGCCGCCGCACTGAAGGACAAGTTCGTGCCCTGGACCTGGCAGCAGGTGGTCGGTTCTGGCGGCCAGGTCTGGGCGATCCCGCAGGACAGCGGGCCGATGGGGATGCTCTACCGCAAGGACATCTTCGACAAGTACGGCATCGCCGTACCGAAGACGTGGGACCAGTTCGCGGCCGCGGCCCGCAAGCTGCATGCGGCCGCACCGAACATCTCGATGACAAACCTGGCGCAGAGCCAAGCCGGAGTCTGGTTCGGCCTGCTCTGGCAGGCGGGTGTGAAGCCGTTCGAGACGCCGAGCACCGACTCGGTCAAGATCGACCTGAACGGCGCGGACTCCAAGAAGATCGCCGACTACTGGGGTGGCCTGATCAAGGACGGCTCGGTGTCGACCGACGCCGACTTCAACGACCAGTGGTACCAGGCGCTGAACCGCGGCAAGTACGCCACCTGGCTGACCGCCGCGTGGGGCCCGGTCTTCCTCGAAGGCAGCGCGAAGGCGACCAGCGGCAAGTGGCGTGCGGCGCCGCTCCCCCAGTGGGACGCGAGCAAGAACGTGTCCGGTAACTGGGGTGGTTCGACGACCGCGGTCGTGCAAGGGACGAAGAACGCGATCGCCGCGGCGAAGCTGGCCGAGTTCATCAACACCGACCCCGCGTCGACCAAGATGTTCGCGACCCAGCAGTTCCTCTTCCCGGTCACGAAGGCACTGCTCGCGGACACGTCCTTCGTCGACAAGCCGCTGCCGTTCTACGGCGGCCAGCCGGTGAACAAGCTGTTCGCGGGCATCAGCGACACGGTCGACACGAAGTTCCAGTGGCCGCCGTTCCTGGACCAGGCCTACAGCGACTGGGGCGAGACCGTCGGGAAGTCGTTCGCGAACAAGGGCGACACCAGCGCGGCGCTCGACCAGTGGCAGAGCCGGGAGACGACGTACGCGAAGAACCAGGGCTTCAAGGTCGGGCAATGACCGTCAACGCCACCGAACGACGGCTCGGGGCCCAGACCCCGAGCCGCAGTGAGGCCCGCCGGCGGAGGCGTGGGGTGAGCCACGCCCCCACCGGCTACCTGTTCGTCGCGCCGTTCCTGCTGGTGTTCCTCGCCATGCTGGTCCTCCCGCTGGCCTACGCGGCGTACCTCAGCCTGTTCCAGGAGAGGCTGATCGGCGGCACGGTGTTCGCCGGGCTCGGCAACTACACCCGGGCGCTGACCGACCCGAGGCTGCTGTCAGGTGTCGGGCGGGTCGGCCTGTTCTTCCTCATCCAGGTGCCCGTGATGCTGCTGATCGCCCTCCTGGCCGCGCTGGCGATCGACAGCGGATTGTTGCGGTTGGCAAGGGTCTTCCGGCTGGGCGTCTTCCTGCCGTACGCCGTACCGAGTGTGGTCGCCGCCCTGATGTGGGGCTACCTGTACGGGCGGGACTTCGGGCCGTTCTCCCAGCTCGCGGGTGATCTCGGACTGCCGGCACCGGCGTTCCTCACCAGCCACTGGATGCTCGGGTCGCTGGCGAACGTCGTCACCTGGGAGTTCACCGGTTACAACATGATCATCCTGTACGCCGCTCTGCGCGCCGTACCGCACGATCTGTACGAGGCCGCGGCGGTGGACGGCGCCGGCGCGATCCGGACCGCGTGGAGCATCAAGATCCCGGCGCTACGGCCCGCACTGCTGGTGTGCCTGATCTTCTCGGTGATCGGCAGCTTCCAGCTGTTCAACGAGCCGCAACTGATGCAGCGGCTCGCGCCCAGCGTCATCGACAGCGCCTACACCCCGAACCTCTACGCCTACACGCTCGCCTTCACCGGGCAGGAGGTGAACTACGCGGCGGCGGTCTCGTTCCTGCTCGGCCTGGTCATCGTCATCGCGTCGTACGCCGTCCTGCTGGTCAGCACGCGAAGGAGCCGGTCGTCATGACACGTCGCAGCAATCTGCTCACGATCCTGATGGTCGTCCTGCTGCTCTACTTCCTGGTGCCGCTGTTCTGGCTGTTCGTGGCCTCGACCAAGACGGTCGGTGACCTGTTCTCGAGCTTCGGCCTGTGGTTCGCGCACGACTTCTCGCTCTGGTCCAACATCCACGACACCGTGACGAACGGCGGCTGGGTGTTCGCCCGCTGGATGGGGAACACGGTCTTCTACGCCGTGGTCAGCGCCGGCGGGGCGGCGTTCCTGTGCGCCCTCGGCGGCTACGGCTTCGCGAAGTACCGGTTCCGCGGCAACTCCTCGCTGTTCGGCCTGGTGCTCGGAGCGATCATGGTGCCGACCACGGCGCTCGCGATCCCGACGTACCTGCTGTTCAGCAAGGCCGGGCTGGTGAACACGCCGTGGGCGATCATCCTGCCGTCGCTGGTCAGCCCTTTCGGCCTGTACCTGATGCGGATCTACGCGCAGGACGCGGTCCCGGACGGGATCATCGAGGCCGCCCGGATCGACGGTGCCGGCGAGTTCCGGATCTTCTTCCAGGTCGCGCTCCGGATGCTTGCCCCGGGCATCGTCACCGTGGTCCTGTTCACCCTGGTCGCGACCTGGAACAACTACTTCCTGCCGCTGATCATGCTGAACAACCCCGACCTGTACCCGGTCACCCTGGGACTGGCGCAGTGGTCGTCGCAGGCGAGCGCCGGCGGCGGTACGACGGGCGCCGTCCTGTCCCTGGTGATCACCGGTTCTTTCCTGTCGGTCATCCCACTGATCGCGGCCTTCCTGTTGCTGCAGCGGTACTGGCAGTCGGGGCTGGCCGCCGGCGGCGTCAAGGCCTGATCCTCCCTCCCACATTGGAGAAACACAGTGCACGAGCGTGTGCTTTTCGGAGCTGCGTACTACAACGAATACCAACCCGACGACCGGCTCGAGCAGGATCTCGACCTGATGGCCGCGGCGAAGTTCTCGGTGATCCGGGTCGGCGAGTCGGTGTGGTCGACCTGGGAGCCGGAGAACGGCCGGTTCGACCTGGACTGGTTGCAGCCGGTCCTCGACGGTGCCCATGCCCGGGGCATCGCAGTACTGCTGGGCACGCCGACGTACGCCGTGCCGCCGTGGCTGGCCCGGCTCTACCCGGAGATCGCCGGTGAGCGGAAGACCGGGCAGCCAATCGGCTGGGGCGCGCGCCAGGAGGTCGACTTCACCCATCCCGGCTTCCGGTTCCACGCCGAGCGGGTGATCCGCAAGATCGTCGAGCGGTACGCCGGGCATCCCGCCGTGATCGGGTTCCAGGTCGACAACGAGCCGGGCAACGAACTGCTCCACAACCACGGGGTGTTCCAGCGGTTCGTCGACAGCCTGCGGCACAGGTACGGCGACGTACAGACGCTCAACGACGAGTGGGGCCTGGTGTACTGGTCGCACCGGCTGTCGGACTGGGCAGACTTGTGGACGCCGGACGGCAACGTGCAGCCGCAGTACGACGTGGCGTGGCGGCAGTTCCAGGCCGACCAGACCACGGAGTTCATCGGCTGGCAGGCAGACATCGTCCGCGAGTACAAGCGTCCCGACCAGTTCGTCACCACCTGCATCTCGTACGAGCGGCCCGCGATGGCCGACGACGAACTGATACGGCGCCTCGACGTGACGGCAGGCAACCCGTACTACGCGATGCAGGACGGCCTGCTTCATCCCCAGACAGAGCCGGCATCGCAGGGCTGGACCACGAACGGCACCTGGGCGCTGTACCTCAGCGCGGACCGCATGTACTCGTCACAGCAGCGGCCGTTCCTCGTCACCGAGACGAACGCGCAGTCCATCGGCTACCCGTGGGACAACCGTCCGGCGTACGACGGTCAGTGGCGCCAGGCCGCCTGGGCTCTGGTCTCACGCGGAGCGAGCATGATCGAGTACTGGCACTGGCACACCCTGCACTTCGGTGCGGAGACCTACTGGGGCGGAGTGCTGCCACACAACGGCCGGCCGGGTCGCACCTACCAGGAGATCGCCCGCATCGGTGCCGAGCTCGAGGCGGCCGGGTCCCTGATGACCGGTCTGACCCCGGACAGCGACGTCACGATGCTGTACTCGTTGCCGAGCAAGTGGCTCATGCAGAAGTACCCTCCGCTGTCCCACGAGGACGGCAGCCCGGACCGGCAGTCGTACCAGGGTCTCTTCGATCCCTTCTACCGTGGGGCTTTCGACGCCGGCCTACAGGTGCGCATTCTGCACGCGAGCCAGTTCACCGGATCGGTTCAGGACCACCCTGTGCTCGTCGTACCGGGCCTGTACCTCGCGGACGACGAACTGCTGGCACAGCTGGTAGCGTACGCCGAGGCAGGCGGCCACCTGGTCGTCGGACCGCGCACGGGGTACGCCGACCGGGAGGCGCGCGCCCGGACCGACGTACAGCCTGCTGGGCTCGCCGCGGCGGCCGGGGTGTCGTACGACGAGTACAGCAACCTCACAACGGACCTGCGCGTTCTGGGATTCGGAGACGGGGCGGTGGCCACGCGGTGGATCGACGGGCTGCAGGTCGACGACGCCGACGTGCTGGCGACGTACGACCACCCGCACTTCGGACGGTGGCCGGCCGTCACCACACGGGCCTGCGGTGACGGCCGGATCACCTACGTGGGCACGGTTCCGAGCCCGGCGCTGGCCGTCGCGCTGTTCCGGTGGATCCGGCCGAGCCCGGCAGGTGACCTGCCGGGCAGCGTGACCGTCACGTCCGCGACCACCGCCGACGGGCGGCGGCTGCGGTTCGTCCACAACTGGTCGTGGGACGAGGTCAGCCTTGACCTGGACGCCCAGGCTCGTGACGTACTCGGCGACGTCGTGGTCGACGGCAAGCTCGACCTCGGCCCGTGGGACGTCCGGGTGCTGCTGGATCAGTAACCGTTGCCGTAACCGCCGCCTGAGGACGACGAGGGCGCCGGGCTGGGCGCTACCGCGGCCGAGGTCGTCGCGGCGTGCCAGGTGAAGCTCATGCCGGAGAAGTTGTCGGACACGTTGTTGCCCTTGGCCTGGCCGTTGTTGTCGAGCTTGAAGCTGTACAGCGGCTTGCCCTGGAAGGTCAGCTGGTCCGCGCCCGTGTCGGAGCGTTTCATCGTGCCCAGCCCGCTGACCGACTTGGCGTCGGCGGCGGTCCCGGTCGCGGGCACCCAGATGTCGAGGCAGCCGCCGGTGCACTTGATCGTCCCGCCGGCCTCCTGCTGGGCGAAGTACAGCGTCTTCCCGGACGCGTCGACCAGCGCCTTGCCGACCCCGCTGACGTCCTTGACGGACACCGCCGCCGCTGCCCCGCCCCCGGCGGCCGGCGGCGAACTGCTGTTGCTGCCGCCGCACGCCGCCAGCGTGCCGACCGCGGCTATCGTTGCCCCTAGCAACAAGATCGTGGTTTTCATCAGGATCTCCTCTCACCCCGCAGATACGCGCGATCCCGGCGAGCGGTTCAGATTGAACCGTTTTCCGCTGTCCGACGTAGTTCGGGGTGTGGATGACGAGACGGTGATCCGCGCGCTGTACGACAGGTACCGGCGGCCGCTGTTCGGGTACGTACTGCGCTCGGTCGGGGATCGCCAGTACGCCGAGGACATCGTGCAGGAGACGATGACCCGCGCCTGGGCGCACGCTGCCGAGCTGGACCCGGACCGGGCCGGCCGGTGGCTGTTCACGGTCGCCCGGAACCTGGTGATCTCCGGCCGCCGCAAACAGGGCGCCAGGGTGACGGAGGTGCCGATCGACGGCCGCGAGTTCCCGGCGCTCGGCGACGACATCGACCGGGTGCTGCAGGTCTGGCAGGTGATCGACGTACTGCGCGGGCTCAGCAAGGACCATCGGCAGGTGATCGTCGAGCTGTTCTACCGGCGGCGCACCGTCAACGAGGCGGCTGCTGTCCTCGGCGTACCGCCGGGGACGGTGAAGTCGCGCAGCTACTACGCGCTGCACGCCCTCCGCGCGGCGCTGGAGGAACGAGGAGTGACCGGCTCTTGACGTCCTCCCCGCCATAGATGGTGGGGATTCCAACCCGACTACGCGGAGGTAGAGAGTTGAAGTTCACGCTTCTCAGCGACCGGTACCGCAGTCGCTCCACGTGCGTTCACGGCCCGTCCGGCCGCGATGTTGACAGCAGCGTTCACGTCGGCGTTCGCGCTGTAATTGCAGGTCCGGCAGCGGAAGACGGCTTGGCTCTCGCGCGCCTCCCGGTCCCTGGTCCCACACCGCGAACACGTCTGACTCGTGTAGGCCGCAGGAATCTTCTCGACCCGGCCGGCGGCCTTGTCCTCCAGCCGCTGGACCAGCTGCCCCCAGCCATTCGCCAGGATGCCGCGGTTCAGGCCGGCCTTCTGCCGAACCCGCCTGCCAGGATTGTCCACTGTCCCCTTGGCCGACCGCGTCATCTGGACGATACGCAGATCCTCGACCCGGATCACATCGAACGCACGGGCGAGCCGGGTGCTGGTCTGCTCGACCCAATCCTTGCGCCGGTCCCCTTCCCGGGCTTTCAGCTTGGCAATGGCCGACCTGGTCTTGGCACGGTGGTTGCTCCCTTTCTCCGAGCGGGCAAGCCGCTGCTGCAACTCCCGCAGCCGCCTCCTCTCGCCCGTGGTCAACGTCGGCACCCGCAGTTTCTCGCCCGTCGACAGAGCTGCCGACACGGTCACACCACGATCGACACCGACAACCCCACCGGTGCCCGGCCCGGGAATCGGGTCCGGGACCACCGCGAAGGCAATATGCCACCTTCCGCGGCGATCACGAGTGACGCGGTACGACTTCGCGTGAGGAACGGGCTTGGACAGCCGCAACTTCACCCAACCAACCTTGGGAACGAGCACCTGGGCCCACTTGCGGTTCAGCTTGTCCACTCGCTGGGCCCGCGGGCCCACGATCCGGAACCCTTCGTGGATACCGGCCTTGCGCCACGTCGGTCGCTGGTGAGTGCCGCCGAAGAGGTTCGTGACGGCCTGGGCAAAGTCACGCAACGCCTGCTGCTGTACGGTCTGCGACCCGGACCGCAACCAATCGTTGCCGGAGCGGGCCTCGGTCAACTGGCGCGCCTGCTCGACGTACCGCGGTGGATGACGCCTGCGTCCCGGCGACCACATCCCCCACTGCTCAAGCGCCAGGTTCCAGACGTATCTGGCGTGTGCACAGTGCCCGAGCAGCGCCGCTTCCTGCTCCGGAGTCGGGGCGAGCCGGAAGCGGGACATGCCATTCATTCAACCAGCCGGGACCGACAGTCCCTGACATGTGGAGGGAGGGAGTTGCGGTCCCTCTCCGCCCAGATGGACGGGGTTTCGCCGCAACCAGTGCGATGACGTGCCCCGAGACGACCTCGATCGGTGCCTACGTGCTCGGTGCGCTTGAGGCGTCGGAACGGCACGCGGTCGAGGAGCACCTGACGACTTGTACGTCGTGCCGCGAGACGTTGCTGCAGTTCGCGCATCTGCCGGGCCTGCTGCACGCAGTACGCGTCGAAGACATCGAGAGCGACCAGCCGGAGCCAGCACCGCTGCAGCTCACCAAGAGGAAGTGGCCGCGGCGTCGATGGGCGTTGGCCGTGGCGTCGACGGCGACAGTCACAGGCGTCGTCAGCTGGGGTCTGGCGACTGCACCGGCCTCGGCTACCTGGTCAGCTACCAACGGGGTCGGTGGGATCGACACCACGGCCAAGCTGATCAGCCGGGGCTGGGGCACGGACATCCAGCTCCGGCTGACCGATCTCAAGCCGTACGAGCACTGCATGCTGGTCGTCCACGGCCGCGACGGGAGCACCCAGGTGGCGGGCTGGTGGGCAGCCAACGGCAGCTACCAGGCCAAGGTCCCGGCCAGTACGTCGATCCCGCTGCAGAACATCGACCACCTCGACGTCGTCGACACCGGGGACACCGTACTGAGCACGGTGTCCCCGACGACGCACTGATTCACCAGCTGTTGTTGGAGATGCCCGTGCCCAGGATGACCTGGTCGTAGGTGTTGCCGTCGTTGTCGTCGGTGTAGGCGACGGCCACTTCGGCGTACGGCGAGACCGCGACCACCATCTGCTCCTGCCGGCCCGTGGTGACCGAGCTGAGCTTCTGCGAGGACAGACGGCCCGTGTCGGTGCCATCGGTGCCGAACCCGCGGACCCAGACATCCGGGTCGGCGCCCTGGGTGGTCCAGCCGACGACTGTCTGCGCTTGGTCGTCGATGCCGATCGACGGCACGGTACCGCCGGCTGCGACCTCGGTGTCGGCGTAGCGCGCTGTGCCGGTCGGTGTGAAGGAACGGGTCCAAACGCCCGCGGTACCTGTGTGGTCGGACTCCCAGGCGACGGCGAAGTCGCCGTTGAAGTCAGCCGCCACCGAGGCGTGCTGCTGCTGGCCACCACCGGAGGCGTTGGCTGAACGGCGCGAGAGCGTTGCTGTGCCGTTCGTACGAGCCAGCCGGATCAGGCCGATCTGGTAGTACCCGTTGCCGTCGGCGTCGTCGTCCCACACCACCACGGCGTCTCCCGACGCGGACACGGCTACGTCCGGGTTGTGGTGCTGGCCGGTCGTGGCCGAGGCCGATACCTCCCAGGCACGTGTAGAGGGCCCGGTGAAGCCAGCAGCTTTCACGGTGGCCTGGGCGCCGGTCTGGATGTCTTCCCACACCACCGTGAACGCAACCGCGGCACCAGAGGGTGCACCGTCAGGATCGACGGCGACCCGTGGGTTCAGCTGCTGACCAGTGGCGCTGCTGTTGGCGTTGCCGGACGCAGTGACAGTGCCCGCGGTGTTCACGACGCGGTACGGGATGTTGTAGTACCCGTTGCCGTCCGGGTCGTCCTGCCAAACCACTACAGCGTTGCCCTTGTCGTCCAGACCGACGTCCGGGTGCAGATGACGCCAGTTCGTCACACCCGAGTTCCCACCCGCGGACAGCTTCTTCTCGTACACAGCAGTGCCGTCGTGGAACAGCCGGAGGTAGATCTCGCTGTGCACGTTGTCCGTCGCGTTGTCGGTGTCGCGGTCGTCCTCCCAGACCACGGCGACGTACCCGTTGCGGTTGGTCGCTACGGACGCGTTGTCCTGGTCACCAGTGGACACGCTGTTGGCCGTCACCCAGGTGGGCGTGGCGACGAATGCTTGAGCGGTGGTCGCAGTGAGCACCAGCGCGGTGGCCGCAAGTGCGGCGACAGGAAGAATCTTCTTCATCGTCACACCGCCTGCAGGCCGGGACGGCCGTCTTCGATGACGAACGACTTCACGGTGGTCGCGGCGGCGCCGTGCTCGCTCACCTTCGCCACAGCCCTGAAGTCGGCGTGCAGCTGGGTCGGCGTGATCGTGGTCCGGACATAGCCGCGGCGGTTGTTGTAGAACTTCAGCCACGGGTTGGTCCCGACGTCGGGGATCGTCGTCGAGCCGTCCCCGTCGCCACCCGACGTCACCGAACTGCTGACCAGTTCGCTGCCGATGGTCGCCGAGCTCGCATTGCTGTAGTCCGCCTTCAGGTCGCTCGCCCACGCCCGGTGCACGTCACCGGTCAGTACGACGGGGTTCCGGACCGACCGGTCCACCCAGCCCTGCTGGATGCGTGCCCGCGAGGCGCGGTACCCGTCCCACGAGTCCATGCTCGCGCCGGTCGAGTTGAACCGGCGGGCGAAGAACACCTGCTGCCCGACGATGTCCCAGGTCGCCAGGTGCTGGTTGAAACCGTCCAGCAGCCAGGTCTCCTGGGTGTTGCCGGGCAGACTGCGGGACGCCAGATCCGCGTCCGAGCAGACCTTCCAGCCGTCGCCGCAGGCCTGGTCGTCGCGGTACTGCCGGGTGTCGAGCATGTGGAAGACCGCAAGGCTCCCCCACCGCAGCCGTCGGTAGAGCGGGATGCTGTTGCCGTTGTACGTCTGAGCGGGCCGAAGCGGCATGTTCTCGTAGTACGCCTGGTAAGCGGCGGTACGACGGGCGGTCCATTGCGCGGTGGTCAGACTGGGCGTGCTGTCGGCCCTGACCATGCCGGCGTAGTTGTTCTCCACCTCGTGGTCGTCCGGTACGACGATCCACGGTGCGACCGCGTGGGCGGCCTGCAGGTCCGGGTCACTCTTGTGCTGCGCGTAGCGTCGTCGGTAGTCCGCGAGTGTCACGCACTCGGTGGTCCCGGCGTACAAGCGCGGCCGGCCGCTGGTGCCGCCGTACTCGTAGATGTAGTCGCCGACGTGCAGGATCAGGCCCGGATTGTCCTCGGCCATCCGCCGGTAGACGGTGTAGTAGCCCTCCTCGTAGTGCGCGCACGACGTGAACGACATCAGCAGGTCGCGTCCGTTCGTGCCGATCGCCGGTGTGGTGCGGGTCCGGCCGACGGGCGAGACGTAGCCCTGGGCGCGGAAGCGGTAGAAGTAGTCGGAGTCGGGGTTCAGCCCACCTGCGACGACATGCACCGAGTGGGCGGCGGCGTACGACGCTGTGACCGTGCCGGACGCGACAAGAGTGCTGAAGGTGTCGGTGGTCGACACCTGCCAGTCGACGGGTACGTCGGTGGTCGCCATCCCGCCGTGCCCGTCGGCGTTGAGCGGGCTCGGGGCCAGGCGGGTCCACAGCACGACGCTGTTGGCGTCCGGCTCGCCGGAGGCGATGCCGAGCTGGAACGGGTACGGGACAGCGGCGGTGGCGGTGATCACGGAGGTCTGGGCGGCTGCCGGGAGGGCGCCGACCCCGGCCGTGGCGAGTCCGCCGAGAACAAGGGTCCTGCGACTGATTGGGCTCATGAGCCTCACCTTCACGGATACTCAGGGCGGTGGGCCCCCGGTCCGGTCGAACTGCCGGTGACCATTCGGGGACCTTGAGTGTGTGCGGTGCTCCGTGCCCATGATGGCGCAGAATTGGTAAACTTCCTACAGCAGGACGAGCAGCAACAGAACGGCCGTCGGCACGCCCTGAAGCAACGTGTTCAACCAGAGTCGCCGCTCCGTCGCGAGCAGCACGAGCGCCAGGAACACGTGCTGCCCGGCCGTGAACGCGACCAGCGCCTCACCCTGCGGGACGTGCCCCGATCGCGCGAGGACGACGCCGAGCGCGAGCGCGACCGCGGTGGTGAAGTTGTAGAAGCCGAGATTCACGATCCACAACCTGACCGCGTCGAAGTCCCGGCGCTCGAGCAGGAACAGCGGGTAGAGCCGCGGGTGGCGGTAGAGGAAGGACTCCATCATCCAGACTCCGGCGAGCAGTACCGCGAACACGATCGCCAGGATCTGCGCCGCTGTCCTCATCGGAGATCCACTCCGTGGCGCGCGGCGACCGCGCCCAGCGCCACGTAGTCGGTGGGATCGGCGTCCGCGAGATCCGCGAAGAACGCGCCCATCCGCCCGGTCTGGCTGATGACCAGGAACTTCGCCGTCGGCGTCAGCACCGAGAAGGTGTTCAACGTGCCGGCGGGGATGCTGATCGAGGCGCCCGGGCCGAGGTCGTAGCCCTGATCCTCTGCCTGTACGAGGATCCGGCCCTGCAGGACGTAGAACGCCTTGCTCCACGCCTCCCGGTGCGGTAGTGCCGCGTCGGCACGCGGCGCGTCGATCTCGAACACCTCGTATTGACCGGCGGTGTGTTCGGTGCCGATCTTCACGGTCACGGTCGCGTCCGGGGCGGCGTACTCGACGCCCGTCCCGGCGCTGCTCAGATGCACTGATTCGCTCATGACAGCGAAGGTAGGAAGGCGTCGGGCACACGGCCATCCCGTGCCGCTGGGCTCGACGAGCCGGCCGGAATCCCCACATTCCGGGGATGGCCGACCGTCCGGCGGGCGGGCCATACTGAGCCCATGTGGGAGGGCCGGGCGCGGGTCGCGCGCCGGGACATCGCGGCGCTGGCGACGGCGGGGATGGGCGTCGCCGAGCTGCACGCGGCCGCGATCGGGGTGGTCGAACAGGTCGTCGGCAGCGAGCTGACCTGCTGGGCCGGTATGGATCCCGGCACGCTGGTGATCAGCTCGATGACCAGCGGCGGGGCCCGCATCCCCGCGGAGTACGAGCCACGGCTGGCGGAGACGGAGTACGCCGGGACCGTGCCGAACTCGTTCGCCGAGCTGGCCCGGGCCTCGCGCCGGGTCGCGCGACTGTCGGACCTGCCGTACCGCGAGGTGCTCGGGCACCGGCGGCTGAACGAGGTATGGCGGCCGCTCGGGATCGAGCACGAGGTGCGGGCCACCTTTGTCGTCGACGGGGACTGCTGGGGCGCGGCCGGATTCGTCCGCAGCGGGCCGGACTTCAGCGATCGGGAGCTGGACTTCCTCGGGTCGGTGGCGCCGGTGATCGGCGCGGCGACGCGGGTCGCCGTCCGGACCGACGCCCACGGGTACCGCGGAGGGGCCGGCCCGTCGATCGTCGTCACCGGGCCGGCCGGAACACCGCGGGCGATCACCGCGGCGGCGCGGACCTGGCAGGACGAGCTCGGCCGGCGGTTCGGCGTACTGCTCAAGGCCGTCGTCACCGGGACCCGGGCCTCCGCGTCCGGTACCTTCCGGGCGCGGCTGCAGACCGAGTCCGGCGGCTGGATCCTGATGCAGGGCAGCCGATTGATCGGCGACGACGTCCCGGACGACGGCGAAGAGGTCGTGGTGACGATCGAGCCCGCGTCGGGGCAGCAGCTGCTCGGGATGCTGCTCGCGGCCTACGGGCTGACCACGCGGGAGCGGGAGATCTGCCTCGAGATCATCGCCGGGCACTCGACGACCGCGATCGCCGACCGGCTGTCCATTTCGCCGCACACCGTCCAGGACCACCTGAAGTCGGTGTTCGCCAAGGTCGGTGTCCGCAGCCGCGGGGAGTTGGTCGCGAGCCTCAGGCCGGAGTGAGCTGTTTGCGGTAGGTCCCCGGCGGTACGCCGAAGTCGCGCTTGAACGCCTTCGCGAACGCGAATTCCGAGGTGTACCCGATCTCCTTCGCGACGGTGGCGAGGGGGCGGTCGTGGTCGCGGAGCAGCCGCGCCGCGGTCGTCATCCGCCAGCGGGACAGGTACGTCAACGGGGGCTCCCCCACCGCCTCGGTGAACCGGCGCGCGAACGCGGCCCGCGACAACCCGACGTCCGACGCGAGCTCGGCGACCGTCCACGCGGCGCCGGGCCGCTCGTGGATCAGCTCCAGTGCCTGCACGACGGACGGATCCTGCAGCGCTCGCGCCCAGCCCTGCTCCGTCGGGCAGTCGCGGTCCTCCATCCAGGCCCGCAGGATCAGCACCAGCAACGCGTCCACCAGCGCCGGTACGACGGCGGCCGCACCGGGCCGCTGCGCGTCGAGCTCCTCCCCCAGGATGCTGATTGCCGTATGCAACGACCGGTGCCGGCCGGGATCCGCCGGTACGACGACCACGTCCGGGAGCCGGGCCAGCACCGGATGCGGGCGGTCGCGGTCCAGCCGATACGTCCCGCAGAGCAGCAACGCCCGCGCACCCTGCCCTTGCGGCGGCTCCTCGACCGACGGGTCGAACGGGACCACTGGCGAGTCGGGGTGGTCGACGAGCGCGTGCTCCAGGCCGCGCGGTAGCAGCACCGCGTCCCCGGGACCCAGTGGGATCGGCGACCCGTCCGGCGGCAGCAACCACGCCGTACCTTGCAGGACCAGGTGGAAGGTGGCGCCGAACGAGCGCACGAACCCGAGGCCCCACGGCCCGCGGACGTCCGTGCGCCCCGACGTGGCGGGACCGGTCCTCATCGCGGAGACGACATCGGCGAGTACATCCATAGCTGCATCATACGCGCCACGCTCAAGACGATCGGACATAAACCAGCGCCTGATGGACATAGATCCGCTCGCACCGCGCGCCTACTGTCGGTTGTAGACATCAACTGAGAGGGAATACGGATGAGCATCGTCGTCACCGCAGCAACCGGGCACCTGGGCACTCTCGTCATCGACGAACTGCTCCGGCGGGTGCCGGCCGACCAGGTCGTCGCGGTCGCGCGGAACGCGGAGAAGGCCGCACCGATCGCCGACCGCGGCGTCGAGGTGCGGATCGCCGACTACAACGACACGGACGCGCTGGCGAAGGCGTTCGGCGCCGGCGACACGGTCCTGCTGATCTCCGGCCTGGAGCCGAACCGCCGCGACCAGCATCGCGCGGTGATCGCGGCGGCGCGCGACGCCGGCGTCGCGCGGATCGCGTACACCAGTGTGCTCGGCGGGCCGGAGGCCGACTTCGAACTGGCCGCCGACCACCAGGCCACCGAGCAGGCGATCCTCGACTCGGGCCTGCCGTACACGTTCCTCCGCAACGGCTGGTACAACGAGGTCTACGTCGACCAGATCGCCGGACACCTCGCGCACGGCGTCCTCGGCAGCGCGGGCGACGGCCGGATCGCCTCGGCGGCCCGGCGCGACTACGCGGCCGCGGCCGCCGTCGTGCTGACCGGTGACGGGCACGAGAAGAAGGCGTACGAGCTGAACGGCGACACGTCCTGGACGATGACCGAGTACGCCGCCGAGGTCGCGAAGCAGTCCGGCAAGGACGTTGCCTACCGCAACGTGTCGGCGGACGAGCACGCCGAGGCGCTGACCGCGGCCGGCATCCCCGCGCCGTACGTCGGGGTACTCCTCGACATCGACGAGGCGGTCGGCCGCGGCCTGCTGGACTCCCGCGGCAGCGACCTCGCCGAGCTGATCGGCCGCCCGACCACACCGCTCGCCGAGTCGGTCGCCGCCGCGCTCAAGAACTAGCGACGAGCTTGTTGCGCTGCTCTCCCAGTCCGTCGGCCCAGGTCCGGAGCTCGTCGCCTGCCTTCAGGTAGCGCGGCGGCTTCTGGCCCGCGCCGACGCCGGCCGGCGTACCGGTGCTGATCACGTCACCCGGGTACAGGGTCATGAACTGGGAGACGTAGTGCACGAGGTACCCGACGCCGAAGATCATCTCCGCCGTCGAACTGTCCTGCAGCGGCTCGCCGTTCACCTCGAGCCCGAGCTTGATCGCCTGCGGATCGGGGACCTCGTCGGCGGTCAGGATCCACGGGCCGAGCGGGCAGAACGTCGGGCAGTTCTTGCCCTTGTCCCACTGCCCGCCGCGCTCGAGCTGGAAGTGCCGCTCGGACACGTCGTTCACCAGCACGTACCCGGCGACATGCTCGAGCGCCTCCGCCTCGGAGCCCAGGTACGCCGCGGTGCTGCCGATCACCACGCCGAGCTCGACCTCCCAGTCGGTCTTGTCGCCGCCGCGCGGGATCACGATGTCGTCGTACGGACCGACGACAGTGTCCGGCGCCTTCATGAACAGGATCGGCTCGGCGGGTGCCTGCTGGCCGCCCTCGGCCGCGTGGTCGGCGTAGTTGAGGCCGACACACACGATCTTTCCCGGGTCCAGCGGTGCCGCCAACCGCACGTCCGCGAGGTCGACGGCGGCACCGTCCGGTAGTTGCACCCTGCCGTCGTCGTTCAGGACTGCGTCGCGCAGGCCGTCCGGAGTATGGATCCGGAGCAGTCTCACTTGTTCCTCCATCCAGAGTTCTTCGCCCAGTTGAGGTACGCGATACCCAACGCGTGCGAGCCTTGCACGGGCTGGAGTTGCACCGCGTCGTACACGCGCAACGACTGCTGGTAGATCAGCAGGTCCTGCTCGGCGTACTCGCACCAGCGCGCACACTGCACGGCGTTCGCCGGTACCGCGTCCCCGGTCCCGTCGACACGGAACCAGACCTCGTTCGCGGACCGGATCAGCTTCTGCGTAAAGGTTTTCGCGAACGCCTGCACGTCGGTGGCCGGTCCGCCGTCGATCCCAGCGTCGTACGCCGCGTGCACGAACTCCGTGCTGATCGCCGCGTGGCTCAGGTCCTCGACCTGCGTGGACGCCGGGTACGACGGGGTGTACTCGGAGATGCCCGCGGTCTTCGGGTACCCGGCGTACAACTGGCTGTACGGCGGCCAGTACGTCCACACGTACGCACCGTCCACGGACCGCAGCGCGGGCTGGTACGACGCCAGCAACTGCTGGACCCGGGTCTTGTACTCGGGCTTCTTCGTCACGCGGTACAGCTCGATCATCACCTGGCCGAGCGCCTGGCTCTGGTTGTACGGCTGGATCGTGCCGTCGAACGGGATCGGCGCGCCCTTCGGCCACACGTAGTTCCCGTTCCCGTCCCACTCCGGGTCGTGGAACGCCACAGCTCGAGTTGCCGCGCCGAGGACGTCCAGCGCGAACGCGTGCCGTGACCTGAGCTTGTCCGACTGCAGCACCATCCGCGCATACCGTGCCAGCGGGAACGCGATCATCCCGGTGTGTACGGCGAACACGTAGAACTGCGGCTGGAACGCGATCGTGCCCGCTGCCGGCGCGGGAGCAGCGGCCGGGGCGTCGCGGAGATCCACCGCCGTCCAGCGCAGCCCGGCGTTGTACGCGTTGTTCACCGCGGTCACGACGTACGCCGGTGAGGTGGGATCGAGGTCCACGTTCCGGAGCGTGACAACTGTCGTCGTGCCGGGGTTGCGTAGGACGAGGTCGAAGGTGCTGCCGACGACGTTCGAGACCTCGGCGGTGGACTCGCCGGACCTGGTGCCCGCCCAGCGCAACTGGACCGCGGGCGCGCCGGTCCCGTCCGGCAGGATGCCGTGGCCTGCCGTGTAGTTGCCGGCCGTGCGCCACACCTTGCCGGACCGGCCGGCGTAGTCCGTGACGTGCCGGGCGTGGTCGGTGGTCGCCATCAGGTGCCGGGCACGGTCCTCGAACGTCCGGAGGTAGCGCTCGTCCTGGTAGGCCTCGTACATCCGGAGCAGGCTGAGTCCGAAGTAGGACTCGCCCCAGGCGTACACACCGGCTTCGTTGTTCTGCGGATTCGACGCGAGGTAGCCGGTCTGTGCGACGTCGAAGGCCTGCGGTGAGTCGTAGACGAGCGGGTCGGCGGATGCGAGTGACGGGACACCTGCCCAGGCGGCGATGCCGCCGGCAGCGGTTCCGAGGATGAGCGTGCGGCGGGAGGGTTGCATGAAGCCTCACAAGAGTTGGGGGCGGATCAGCCTTTGACGGCGCCGCCCATGCTGTTGAGGATGCGTTTCTGCAGCAGGAGGAAGACGGCGATGACGGGTACCAGCGAGATCACCGTGCCGGCCGCGAGCCCGCGGACATCGGTGCCGGCGACGCCGCTGAGGTAGGCGATCCCGAGGGCGATCGGGAACTTGGACTGGCTGGTCAGCACGACCAGCGGCCAGATGAAGCTGTTCCACACCGAGACGAATCCGAGGATCGCGAGCACGGCGAGGGTCGGGGCGACGATCGGTACGCAGATCCGGTAGAAGATCTGGAACTCGTTCGCGCCGTCCACCCGGGCCGCCTCGACCACCTCGTCCGGGATCTGCGCGAACGCCTGGCGGAGCAGGAAGATCCCGAGCGAGGACAGGATGGCCGGCAGGATCACCGACGCGAACGTGTCGGTCAGCCCGAGCTGGCTCATCACCAGGAACCGCGGGATCAGCATCAGCTCGCCGGGCAGGAACATGATCGACAGGAACAGCATGAAGAACACGCCGCGGCCCCGGAACGCGATCCGGGCCAGCGGGTACGCCGTCAGCGCCGACACCACGAGGTACACCGGGACCGTGATCCCGACGTAGACGACCGAGTTCAGCAGGAACCGTGCGTACGGGATCGTCGTCCAGGCCTCGCGGAACCAGTCTCCGACCGGCGGGCGCGGGATCAGGTCGGGCGGGAACCCGAACACGTCCTGACTGGCGGGTTTGGTCGCGGCACTGAGCAGGATCAGGAACGGCCCGACGAACACCAGGGCCACCGCGACAAGCAGGACGTACCACGCGATCCGACGGCTCATCAGACGTCCCTCCGCCGCGTCACCAGCAGGTTGAACCCGGCGAGAACGATCATGATCGCCCACAACAGCAGGCCGACCGCGCTCGCATAGCCCATGTCGTAGTCCTGGAAGGCCTTCGACCAGATGTAGTAGCCGAGCGTGAGGGTGGCGTCGAGCGGACCGCCGCGGGTCAGCACGTACACGGACTCGAAAGCCCGCATCGCCTCGAGCATGCTGAGCACGAGCGTCACCGCGAACGTCGGCCGCAACGCCGGTACGACGACGTACAGCAACCGCTGCCACGGGCCGGCGCCGTCGATCGTCGCGGCCTCGACCTGGTCGGACGGCACCGCCTGGAGCCCGGCGAGGTAGATCATCATGAACAGGCCGGCGTTCTTCCACGCCTCCAGCAGGACGACGGTCGGCAGCGCCCAGTGCCGGTCGAGCAGGAAGTCCGTCGGGCCGGCGCCGAACAGGCCGAGCAGCCAGTTCACGACGCCCTCGCGGTTGAAGACGTAGCGCCAGGCGACTGCCACCGCGACCATCGACGTGATCACCGGCAGGTAGTAGAGCATCCGGAACGCCTGGATCGCGCGCAGCTTCAGGTTCACCAGCATCGCCAGGAACAGTGGCGCGACCACCGTCAACGGCAGGAACATCAGCACGAACAGCAGCGAGTTCCGCAACGCGATCCAGACCCGCGGGTCGTGCGCGAGCCGGACGAAGTTGTCCAGGCCGGAGAAGCGCACCGGATGCACGATGTCGTAGTCCGAGAACGCCAACTGGATCGCGATCACCGCCGGCCAGGCGAACATCGCGGCGTAGAACAGCAGCCCGGGCAGCATGAACGCGTACGGCGTGTACCAGTGCTGGCCGACGACGCGGCCCTTCAGACCCGGCATACATGCTCCTTGTGTCTGAAACCCGGCTTTCAGACCGGAACCGTAGCGCACGATCACGGACAGCCGGAAGCGCTAACTCCAGAAAATTTCTGGCTTGTTCCGTTGACTCCCGCGAGCCGATGGCGAACACTCTGGTGTCTGTAAGTCAGGTTTAGGACATTCCGTTCTGAGGAGCCAATCATGGCCCGACTCCGACTCGCCCTCGTTGCCACCCTGGTACTGGCACTGGCCGGCTGTGTGTCCGGCAGTCCGGCCGGCGGCGGCGACCAGAAGCAGTCCGGCGACGCGTACTCCGGTGACGTCGAGTGGTGGACGATCAACCTGCAGAAGAACTACGGGCCGGACATCCAGAAGTGGATCGACGCGTACCAGAAGGACCACCCGAAGGTGCACATCAAGTGGGTGGACGTGCCGGGGCAGGACATCACCACGAAGCTGCTCGCCGCACTGGCCAGCGGCAAGGTCCCGGACGTCGTGAACTTCACCTCCGCCACCAGCGGGCTGTTCGCCTCCTCGATGGCCGACCTGAACTCGCTGTTCAGCAAGGAGGACGTGGCGGCGTACCTGCCGAACCTGGCGGACCCGTTGGTTGTCGACGGCAAGCGAATCGCGATCCCCTGGTACAACGGCGGTACGTCGCTGGCGTTCTACAACAAGGACCTGCTGGCCAAGGCCGGGTTCGATCCGGCGAAGCCACCGGCGACGTACGACGACGCGCTCGCGCTGGCCACGAAGTACCACGACGCGACCGGCAAGTCCGCGACGAACTTCATGGCGTACTCGACAGTGGTGCAGGCCGACGGCGTCAAGCTGCTCTCCGACGACGGCAAGAAGGCCGCGTTCAACACGCCGGAGACGCTGGCGTTGCTGGAGAAGTTCAAGAAGCTGTTCGACTCGGGTGCGATCGCCCCCGGCAGCCTCGGCGAGAACCAGCGGGACCTGCCGCAGTCGCTGGAGAACAAGCTGATCGCGTTCAACCCGGCGGCGGTGTCCAGCTCGCTGCTCAACGTGCAGAAGAACGCGCCCGCGGTGTACTCGTCGATCGTGGTCGGCCCGCCGGTGACCGGCGCCGACGGCAAGTTCTACATGCCCGGCCAGCAGGTGATGGGAATCCCGGCCAAGTCGGGCCACCAGGCGGCCGCGGCGGCGTGGCTCAAGTACGTCGCGGCGCCCGAGCAGCAGCTCGCGCTCTGCAAGCTGGTGCCGATCTACCCGTCCTCGGTGAAGGCTCTCGAGGATCCGTTCTTCACCGACATCACCGGGACGACGCCGGCCGACCAGGCCCGGAAGATCCTCCTCGACACCTTCAAGCAGAGCGTGGACGCGTCGATGGGCTCCGGGAACGACGAGCAGCTGCGGCAGCTGTTCGACGACCAGGTCCGGGCGTACATGTCCGGGACGAAGACCGCTCAGCAGGCGCTGGACGCCGCCGAGAAGGCCTGGAACGACACACTGGCGAAGGGCAAGTGACTTGATGGACACGCTACGGATCGGGATCGTCGGCGCCGGGATCATGGGGCGGGGCAACGCGTTGTCGTTGTCCGCCCGGCCGGACGCAGTCATCACCGCGGTCACCAGCCGATCGGCCGCGTCGGCCGAGCAGCTGGCCGACGAGATCGGCGGCCGCGGCGCCCGGCCGGAGGTGTATCCCGATCTCGCCGCGCTGCTGGCGAGTGGTTCGGTGGACGCGGTCGTGCTGACCACGCCGGACGACGTCCACGGCGAGATGATGGTGCAGGCGGCCGCGGCCGGGAAGCACATCCTGGTCGAGAAGCCGATGACCACGTCGGTCGCGGAGGCGGACGCCGCGGTGGCTGCGATCCGGGCGAACGACGTGGTCGCGATGTGCCTGTTCAACCACCGGTGGGTGCCGGCGTACGCGCAGGCCCACGAGCTGCTCGCGGATCTCGGCGAGGGTGCGGTCGCGTACGCGCGGAAGGACGACACGATCTTCGTGCCGACCGAGATGCTGTCCTGGGCGGACCGGACGACGTGCGCCTGGTTCCTGTCGAGCCACGACATCGACCTGGTGTCGTGGTTGCTCCGCGACCAGGTGCGACGGGTGTACGCGACGGCACGCTGGGGCAAGCTGCGGTCGCTCGGGATCGACACCCCGGACGCGATCCAGATCCAGGCGGAGTACTCGCGCGGCGCGGTGGCGACGTTCGAGTCGGCCTGGATCTACCCGAACACCTTCCCGACGACGGTGGACTCGTACGTCTCGGTGATCGCCGACAACGGCGTCGTACAGCTCGACCGGCAGCGGGAGAGCGTCGTACTGGCGCGGCCGGACGCCTACACGTATCCGCGGAACATGCTGCAGCGGGTGATGCACGGGATCCCGTCCGGTGCGTACGCCGACGCGATCGCGCACTGGGTCGACTGCTGCCGGACCGGACGCCAACCGCTGATCACGATCGAGAGCAGCCGGGACGTGACCGCCGTACTGGAGGCCGCGCACCGGTCGATCGAGACGCGGCAGCCGGTCGAGGTCTCGTGAGCCCGGGTCCCGAGAAGCCGCGGCACATCGACGGCCGGATCAACCGGATCTCGACCGCCGAGCTGCTGAAGGCCTTCGGCTCGCCGGCCGGCGATCTTGCCGGCCTTCGTGCGTTCGTGGCGGCTCAGATGCGCCCGCCTGCTTGGCCTCTCTCGTGTACTGATGACGCGTTGGCGGCTGCCGCTCCGCTGCTGCAGGGTGTCGACGTCACGGGGAGCGGTCTTGGGCGCTCACAGCTCTACGGCTTCCACTACCTCGGCTGGTTGCTGCCCGGTGTGCAGGCATGGAAGCTGACCGGTGATCTCCGCTATCTGCAGGCTTTTGAGCAGCACCTGGACGACTGGGTCTCCCAACGTGACTCGGTTGTCGGCGAATGGCCGGGACTGGACCCTATCTGGTACTCGCTGGGCACCTGGGCTCGTTGCCGGAGCCTCTTGCCGACTCTTGAGGTATTGACGTCGTCCCCGCTCTCGGACCGCGTCTGGGGCCGGCTGGTCGCGACACTCGTGGGAGGCGCACGGTGGGCGTACGACGAGCATGACGTGTTCCGGCACGGGAACTGGCAATTGGTGTGTGCTACCGAATTGCTGCATCTCAGTGCCGTGCTGCCGTCTCTGGTGGAGTCTGCGGCGTGGGCGTCGCGTGCCAGGGAGCGGATCGAGGAGCACCTGCTGCTGGACGTGTACCCGGACGGCGGGCACTACGAGAGGTCGCCCGGGTACCACCGGATGGTCCTGACCGCTCTGCAGACGGCCGCGCGCATCGATCCGGCGGTGGCGGCACATCCCCGGTTCGCCGCCATGCATACGTGGATGGGCGAGATTGTGTCGTCTGGCGGGTGGATGCCGCACCTGCAGGACAGTGGGATCGAGTGGCCGGCTGAGTCGTTGCAGCGCGGTAGCCGGCTGCTGAAGGCGCAGCCTGCCGCCGAGTTGGCCCCGTCGACAGTGCTGCCGGAGTCGGGATACACGATCCTGCGCGGTGCGGACGTGCGAGCGGTGATCAACCACGGGCCGCACATCGAGCATGAGCTGGAGTCGCACTCGCACCGGGCGGTGCTCGACCTGGTGGTGGACGGGTGGCAGCGGCCGTTGCTGTGGGAGGCAGGTGGTCCGCCGAGCTACGACGATCCGTCGTACCTGACCTGGTACCAGTCGGGAGTCGGGCACAACACGGTGGTGGTGGACGGCCGGGAGCTGTCGACCGAGCGGGGTCTGCAGGTCGACGCGCTGGTGGACACGGGTCCGGTCGCGGTCTTCTCCGGGCGGCACAGCGGGTACGGGTTGCCCCAGGCGCGGACGATTGTCATGGTGCGCGAGGAGCCGACGTACTTCGTGGTGTCCGACCAGGTCGACGCGAGGTCCAGTGCGTACTGGCATGCGCTGCAACCGTGGCGGGAGGTCGCGCCGGGTTCGTACGACGCCGCCGCGCCGGACGGCCCCGGCCTGCTGCTGATCGACGTGGCCGCCACCACGGCCGAGCTCACCGAGGGTGTTGCCCGCCGGCCGCTCCTTGATGAGCGCTCGGCTGAGTACGGTCCGCTGCATTCGCTCACGTTCACCCGAGCCGTTGGGGACTTCACCACGCTGCTGGTACCGCACGCGCGGAGCGAGGCGCCCCAGGTGTCGGTGGAGCGGGACGGGGGTGAACTGGTGATCACCTTCGGGGAAACCGTTGATCGCCTGAGTACGTCGAGGTGTACCCGCACCGTCGACGGGAGGTTGTCGTGGGCCTCCGGCTGGCGGGTACGGGACCTGCCCGGACTGCTCCGCTCCTCGAACGACGTCGACGTACTGGCGACGCTGACCGACGACCGCATCCGTTGCGAGGTCGACGTCTCTGCCCGCTGTGGGCTGTGGATCCGCTTGCGCGGGGGCATCCGGCTGAACGGTATCGCGGTCGACGCCGTCGTCGAGGACGACTGGGCACATCTCACCCTCCCGTACGCCGGCCGCTGGACCGTGGACGCGGGGTCGCGATGATCGAGGGGTGGTTCGATGCACGAGTGGTGACGGGCATGCATCCCCGGAGCCTGCTCCCGGCGACGGACCGGGCCGGGATCGCCGCTCACCTCGAGCGGTTCGCGTTGTCCGGCGCGCTGGTCAGCGCGATGGCCTCGTGGCTGCACGACCCGATCGGCGGGAACCGGGAAGCGTCCGCCGTCGCCCACGATCTGGCTGATCGTGGCGTACTCGCCTGCTGGACCGCGGTACCTGCAACGCCCGGCGAGCTGGACTCGCTGGGCGCGTTGGTCGGCCGTGCGCTCGACGACGGCGTGGCCGCGTTCCGGATCCATCCTGCGTCGCACGGCTACTCCCCCGAGTTGCTCCGCGAGTTGTACGAAGCACTCGAAGCGAACCACCTCCCGTTGTGTGTCGACGCGGCCGAGCTCTCCTGGGCGGACCTCGGCGCGATCGCGGACCGGTACCCCGGGCTCCCGATCGTCATCTCCGCCCTCGGCTACCGGAAGCTCCGCGAACTCTGGGCGGCACTCGATGGTCACCCCAACGTTCACGTCGACCTCGTCGACTTCGCCGCGCACCAGGGCGCCGAATGGCTCGCCGCGAACGGCCTCGCCGACCGCCTCCTGTTCGCGACCGGCTTCGGTGTCCGCGACCCCGGCGAGAGCGTGGTCCGGCTGGCCTGGTCGGGCCTCGACGATGCCACGGTCCACCAGGTCGGCGTCGGCAACGCCCGCCGTCTGTTCTTCGGGGACCGGCCGTGATCGGGCGTCGGCCGCAGTACCGCAGCGTCGACGTGCACGCGCACCTCGGCCCGTACTCGCTGTTCTTCATCCCCCAGCCGGACGTTGCGACGATGGTCGCGGTAATGGATGCCACCGGCACCGACGTCACCGTGCTCGCGGCCAACCGCGCGATCCAGCAGGACGCGCACCTCGGCAACTCCCAGTCCCTCGCCGCGGTCGACGCGTACCCGGACCGGATCGCGGCGTACGCGGTGGTCAACCCGTGGCAGGACCCGGAACGCGAGCTCGCCCGGCTCGCCGAGGACGAGCGCTTCGTCGGCATCAAGGTGCACCCGAGCCTGCACCACTACCCCGTCACCGGTGCCCGGTACGCCGCGGTCTGGAAGTTCGCCGCCGACACGGGCTGCCCGGTGCTCACCCACTCCGAGCACAGGTCGCCGTACGACTCTCCCGCCATGTTCGAGGAGGTCGCCGAACGCTACCCGGGTACGTCGGTGATTCTCGGACACGCGGGGATCACCCCGCCCGGCGTGGACGAGGCGATCGCGGCGGCGAGCCGGTACGAGTCGCTGCTGCTCGAGGTGTGCGGCTCGCACATGACCGGGCCGCTGATCCGCTCGATGGTCGACCGGGTCGGCAGCGACCGGGTGCTGTTCGGCTCGGACTTCCCGTTCATCGACCAGCGGATGTCGCTCGGCCGGGTGGTGTGCGCACCGCTGACGGAGGGGCAGCGTCAAGATGTTCTCAGCGGGAACGCCCGCAAGCTGTTCCGGTGGCGGCCGCTGCCGGGGGGCCGGGAGAACGAGGGACTGACGGATGACTGACGAGACGCTGCCGGCGGTGACGGTCGGCCTGTTCGGGCCGCGGCGGCTGGTGAAGACGATGGCGGAGGTGGGCCAGGAGGTCGCGGAACGGTCCGCCCACGGCATCCGGTTCCTCACCGGCGGGTACGACGACCAGTCCGAGGCGGAGGAGCGCTACCTGCGGCTGCGGGACCGGATCGACTCGGCGGTGTTCCCCGGCCCGTGGGCGTTCGACCTGGCGACGACCGGCCACTGGCTGACCGTCCCGTCCACCCACCTGCCGCTGACCGGCGCCGCGCTGTACGCGGCCCTGCTGCGGGCGTCGCTGACGATCGAGGACGTCGACCTCAGCCGGGTCAGCATCGACTCGCTCTCCCTCGCCGACGTCGCGGAGGCGTACGGCGAGATCGGCCTGGACACCGCCGAGGTGTACGACGTGCCGTACGAGGGGCCCGCCTCCGTCGACGGGTTCGCGGCGTTCCACCAGGAGAAGTACGAGCGGCAGCACACCACGGTCGCGCTGACCACGATCCTGTCGGTCGAACGGGACCTGCAGGCGGCCGGCGTACCCGTGCTGCGGATCGCGCCGACACGGTCGAGTGTGCGGGACGCGTTGGAGACCGCAGTACTACTGGGACAAGGCACGCGTATGGGGGCGCACCAGTTGGCGATGATCGCCGTACAGGTCATTCCGTCGCGTGCCGAGTCCGGGGACTACTGGCAGCAGGAACTGGCGCTGCTGACGCACCAGAAGCTGCTGTCCGAGGCACGGCAGGTGGGGGCGTCCGTCACGCGCCGCTCGGACACCCTGTTCCTGGTGACCACGACGTACGGCGCCTTGGTGCGGCTAACCGAGCAGTTCGCCTTCGCACCCTTCCTAGGTGCGTTGACGGCGCAGCTCGGCGTACCTGTCGCTGTAGGCGCTGGAACGGGCCAGACCGCTCGTGCTGCTGAGGCCAACGCGCTGATGGCTGTTGAGGAGTCCGTAGCAGCCGGTGGGAAGGTGGCCGTGTACCTGGACGGCAGCAGCGAACGGTTGGACCTGGAGCCAGGCCCTGCCACCACGGACGCCGCACCGGATGAGACGCCGATCGACCAACGGGCGCTAGAGATCGTCACGTCGATCGCCTCCGCCATGAGCCCCGCCCCCGGCCGGCAGGTCGTGGTGGACGTCGAGAGCGTCGCCGCGATCATGCAGGTCACCCAGCGCACCGGCCGCCGCATGTTGAAGGAACTGGTCGACGCAGGCCTCGCGTGGCCGTTGCCTCCGGCACGATCCACCGGCGGAGGCCGGCCACGCCAGCAGTTCCGGCTGTTGACCGAGAAGCTCGACTGACCGCCCTTGGAGGACGCTGTGCACACCCAAGCCGACCGTCTGTACGCCCGTGCCAAGCAGGTGATCGCGGGAGGAGTGTCCAGCGACGCCCGCCGCGCCGAGCACCCGCTTTTCGTGGACCACGCCAGCGGAGCCGAGCTGTGGGACGTGGACGGCAACCGGTACGTCGACTACGTGCTCGGCCAGGGCCCTAACCTGCTCGGCCACGCCTCCCCGCTGGTTGCCGACGCGGTGGCAGCACAGGTACGCCGTGGTGTCGCGTACGCCGCACAGCACGAATTGGAGGCAGAGGTCGCCGAACGCCTGTGCAGCATGATCCCGGCGGCCGAACTGGTCCGCTTCAACAGCGTTGGGTCGGAGGCGGTGCACGGCGCGCTCCGGCTGGCCCGTGGGCACACCGGGCGGCCGAAGATCGTGAAGTTCGAAGGCAACTACCACGGCTGGCTCGACCCGGTGCTGTACAGCGTGCACCCTGACCTCGCACTCGCCGGCGACGCCCGGCACCCGACCGCGGTCGGCGGTACGGCGGGTCAGCCGCGGCACGACGCGGACGACCTCATCGTGCTGCCGTACAACGACCTTCAGGCGGTCGAGGAGGTCATGGCCGACGACATCGCCGCCGTCATCCTCGAGCCGCTGCTCTGCAACACCGGCTGCATCACCCCACAACCCGGTTACCTCGAAGGATTGCGTGAACTGACCCGTCAGCACGGTTCTTTGCTCATCTTCGACGAGATCATCACCGGCTTCCGGGTCGCCCCGGGCGGCGCCGGTGAGCTGCTGAACGTCGTACCCGACCTGGCCGCCTTCGGGAAGGCGATGGCCGGCGGTATGCAGGTGTCGGCACTGGTCGGATCCCGCGAGGTGATGACGACGATCGCCGACGGGAAGGTCGCGCACGCCGGCACGTTCAACTCGCACCCGGTCGCGATGGCCGCGGCAGACGCGGTACTGCGTCATCTCGACGAGCACCGTGCCGCGGTCTACCCGCCGTTGAACGCGATGGGGCTCCGGTTGATGGACGGGCTGCGTTCCGCGGCGGCACGGCACGGCGTACCGCTGCTGGTCGACGGCCCCGGACCGGTGTTCCAGACGTACATCACGGACCAGGCCGAGGTCACCGACTACCGCTCGTTCGCCGCCTGCGACCGGGCCGCGATGGCTCGCTTCCACGCGGGGCTGTTCGCTGCCGGGATCAACATCGTCCCGCGTGGACTGTGGTTCCTGTCCACCGAGCACACCGCGGCCCAGGTCGACGAGACTATTGCGGCAGCAGACTCGGTGCTTGCTGCCCTGTAGGCACCGGGTCGAACGGCTTGCGGTCCTGGTTGCACGTCGTACCGTCCGCGGGTGCCTTCAGCTCGGTCAGGTACTGCGTGGTGAGCCGGTCGGCGCAGGCGCTCTTGCCGATCGTCGTGTGGCCCCAGCCCTCGACCGTCACCATGCGGGCGTCCGGGTAGAGGTCGGCGTACGGCCGGGTGGCCTGGTACGGCGTGGCCGGGTCGTGGCGGGTACCGAAGACCAGCACGGGCTGCTTGACCTTGTTCTGCCACGGGCCGAGGAACGCGTCCTGGTCGCGGATGCCGAGAAACTCGCACTGGATGCCGATCCAGGCCCGGTACGCCCCGAAGTGCGGCGCACGCTTGTCCGCCGCCGCGGCGTACGCGGGGTAGGCCAGCGGGCGGCCGGACTGCCTCGCCTCGACACAAGGCTGCAGGGCGGTGCCGATCGAGGCGTAGTCCTCCTGGCGCCGGTGCCAGTCGACGATCGCCTGCGGCGCCTTGACCGTGGCGAGACTCCGGTTCGTGCTCGCCAACTGCACCCACATGTCGGCGAGCGCCGGGTAACCGTTGGGGTCGTAGAGGCTGGAGAAGGTGACCGCCACCGCAAGGGCGTACGTCATCTTCACCGTGGATCCGTCCGGCAGCGGGAAGTCGACAGGGTGCGTCTTCAGCCGCTCCAGCGTGCCCTCGACGACCGTCTTCGGGTCACCGAGGCGGTTCAGCGAACAGTTCGCGCCGGCCTTCTTGCACTCGGCAAGGAACTGCTCGTAGGTGTCGTACGCGCCCTCGCCCTGGCGCATCCGGACGCCGACCGGCGACTTGTCACCGTCCGAGCCCGAGTACCACTCCGGGAGCAGCGTGCCGTCGAGGACCAGCGCCCGTACCTTGTGCGGGAACAGCTTGGCGTACGTCGCACCGAGGTACGTGCCGTACGAGTAGCCGACGTACGAGAGCTTGTCGTCGCCGACCGCCTGCCGGAGCAGGTCCATGTCCCGGGCGACGTTCGCGGTCGAGTAGTGCGCCAGCCGGTCCGGGGACGTCGTACGGCAGTTGATCGCGAGCTTCGCGCCGTCGACGATGAACTGGCGCTCCTCCTTCGCCCCCAGCGGGAACGGCGGGACATTCGCCAGCGCCTTGGTCTCGTCGGCCTTGGTCGGGTAGCAGGTCGCCGGGTCGGAGCCGCCGACCCCGCGCGGGTCGAAGCCGAGGATGTCGAACCTCGCCCGGACCTCCGGCGAGTAGATCTGCTGTCCGGCCTGGTGGACGAACTCGACACCTGACCCACCGGGACCGCCGGGGTTCGTGAACAGCGTGCCGATCCGGTGCGCCGGGTCGGTGGCCGGCAGCCGGGTCAGCGCGATCGTGGTGGTCGCACCGTGCGGGTTGTCGTAGTCGGTCGGGACCTCGACACTCGCGCACTGGAACGGCTTCAGCTTCGGGTCGGTCCCGCAGCTCCCCCACGCGATCTTCGGAACGACGGACTTCGCCTGCGCGACGGCAGTCGTCATCGGCGTGAGCAGCACCAGGGCCAGGCCGGCGACCGCCAGCCTTCGAACGATTCTTCTGGGCGTCATGTCACCGACCGTAGGCGCGCGGCTTCTCCGGTCGCGTCCACCACGAGAAGGAGGCCGGGAACCCACCTACTGGTGGACTCCCGGCCTCCTTTCCAAGCCTGAAGTGCTAGGCGCTCTTCTCGCGGCGGTCGCGCTTGGTGCGCTCGATCTGGTCGCGCGGGATCAACGTCGGGTTGACGTTCTCCAGCACCACCTCACCGGTGACGACGACCTTCGCGACGTCCTCGCGGCTCGGCACCTCGTACATCACGTTCAGCAGGACCTCTTCCATGATCGCCCGCAGACCGCGCGCGCCGGTGCCGCGGAGCAGCGCCTGGTCGGCGATCGCCTCGACCGCGTCGTCGCTGAACTCCAGCTCGACGTTGTCGATCTCGAACAGCCGCCGGTACTGCTTGACCAGCGCGTTCTTCGGCTCGGAGAGGATCTTGATCAGGGCCTCGCGGTCCAGCGGCGACACCGTGGTGATCACCGGGAGCCGGCCGATGAACTCCGGGATCAACCCGAACTTGAGCAGGTCCTCCGGCATCACGTCGGCGTACCCGCCGAGCTCCTTCGGCTTCTCCGGCTCACGCACGGCGTTGAAGCCGAGGGACTTCTTGCCGACCCGCTGCTCGACCATGTGGTCCAGGCCGGCGAACGCACCGCCGACGATGAACAACACGTTGGTCGTGTCGATCTGGATGAACTCCTGGTGCGGGTGCTTGCGGCCGCCCTGCGGAGGCACGCTCGCGGTCGTCCCTTCGAGGATCTTCAGCAGCGCCTGCTGCACGCCCTCGCCGGAGACGTCCCGGGTGATCGACGGGTTCTCGCTCTTACGGGCGATCTTGTCGACCTCGTCGATGTAGATGATCCCGGTCTCGGCCTTCTTGACGTCGTAGTCCGCGGCCTGGATCAGCTTCAGCAGGATGTTCTCGACGTCCTCGCCGACGTACCCGGCCTCGGTCAGCGCGGTCGCGTCCGCGATCGCGAACGGGACGTTCAGCATCCGGGCGAGAGTCTGCGCGAGGTACGTCTTGCCGCAGCCCGTCGGGCCGATCAGCAGGATGTTCGACTTGGCCAGCTCGACGGCCTCGTCCTTCGCGTGCCGGCCGGCGCTGGAGGCGCCCTGGCCGTCGCGGACCCGCTTGTAGTGGTTGTAGACCGCCACCGCGAGTGCCTTCTTGGCCACGTCCTGACCGACGACGTACGCATTGAGGAAGTCGTAGATCTCCCGCGGCTTCGGGAGCTCGGTGAGACCGACCTCGGAGCCCTCGTTCAGCTCCTCCTCGATGATCTCGTTGCAGAGATCGATGCATTCGTCGCAGATGTAGACGCCGGGACCGGCGATGAGCTTCTTGACCTGCTTCTGGCTCTTGCCGCAGAACGAGCACTTGAGCAGGTCACCGCCGTCACCAATGCGTGCCACCGGGACAGATCCCTTCTATGCGCAGTCGGACCGATTCGACGGTACCCCGTACGGGGCCCAAAAACCGCGCCCGCCACCGGGTTGTGACTACGCCGGTGGCGAACGCGTCAGGCTCTTGACAGCCGGTCAGACCGGCGGGACCTGATCTGAACCTGTTCAGACGCCGGCCGGGACCGGGGCCTTCAGAGACTCGAACACCTGGTCGATCAGGCCGTACTCGACGGCCTGCTCGGCGGTCAGGAACTTGTCCCGCTCGATGTCGCGGGACACCTCCTGGATGTCCTTGCCGCTCGCGTCGGCGATCATCTTCTCCAGCAGCGCGCGCAGCCGGAGGATCTCGTTGGCCTGGATCTCGATGTCGCTCGACTGGCCGTAGGTGCCCTCGGTGGCCGGCTGGTGGATGATGATCCGGCTGTTCGGCAGCGCGAACCGCTTGCCCGGCGTACCGGCGGCGAGCAGCACCGCGGCGGCCGAGGCGGCCTGGCCCAGGCACACCGTCGAGACGTCCGGCTTGATGTAGCGGATCGTGTCGTAGATCGCGGTCAGCGCGGTGAACGAGCCGCCCGGGGAGTTGATGTAGATGCTGATGTCGCGGTCGGAGTCCATCGACTGCAGGCAGAGCAGCTGCGCCATCACGGCGTTCGCGATCTCGTCGCTGATCGGCGTCCCGAGGAAGATGATCCGGTCCTCGAACAGCTTCGTGTACGGGTCGATCCGGCGCATGCCGTACGACGTGCGCTCCTCCCACTGCGGGATGAAGTAGTTCATGGTGCGTCCTTAACTGACGGAGTGGGAGATCAGGAGTTCGGGCTGCCCTGGCTGAGCTGGGCGGCGCTGCTGACCACGTGGTCGATGAAGCCGTACTCCTTCGCCTGGTCGGCGGTGAACCAACGGTCCCGGTCGGCGTCGCTCTCCACCTGCTCGAGCGGCTGGCTGGTGTGCTCGGAGATCAGCCTGAACAGCAGCGCCTTGAGGTGCAGCGACTGCTCCGCCTGGATCTTGATGTCCGAGGCCGTACCGCCCATGCCGCCGGACGGCTGGTGCATCATGACCCGCGTGTGCGGCAGCGCGAACCGCTTGTTCTTCGCGCCGGCGCAGAGCAGGAACTGGCCCATCGAGGCGGCCAGGCCCATGCCGACGGTGGCGACGTCGTTCGAGATCCACTGCATGGTGTCGTAGATCGCCATGCCGGAGTCCACCGAGCCACCCGGCGAGTTGATGTACAGCCAGATGTCCGCGTTGGGATCCTGAGCGTTCAGCAGCAGCATCTGCGCGATGATCGCGTTCGAGTTGTCGTCGCGAACCTCGGACCCCAGGAAGATGATCCGGTTTTTCCGCAACTCCCGGTAGATGTCGTTTTCGTCTCCGCCGGATCCGTTACCGCCCGCGGCGGTGGGGTTGGCTGCAAATGTCTCGTTCACGAACCCGACATTACTGGTCCGTGGCGACAGACCTAAGGCTGGGCCGGAGGTGTTCGCTCACGGCGCACCGCTCGGCTCCCCGTCGTCTGCTGTCAGCTGATCCGGGAACAAATCACCAGCCGCAGAGCACGACCGAGCCGGACTCCTCGACGGTTGTCTCGTCAGGTACTTCGCGGAGTTCCGGCCGGTCGGCGTCCCGCCGTACCTCGGGCTCCTCCAGCAGCGCGGCCACACCCGCCTCCTCCGCTCGGAAATCGTTTCACCGAGCACGCTAGGCGAGGAACTTAACAACCGGATCGCGAACGTACGACGGCATGCGAACGGCCCGGACCCACTACAGGGTCCGGGCCGCCGCGTCTCGTTCCGGAGGGTCAGGCCTTCGCGGGCTCCGGCTCCTCGGCGCTCTCCTCGGCAGCCTCGGCGGCCTCCGGGTCGGCGTACGTGCCGTCCGGCTGCAGGGTCTTCAGCTCGACCGTGTTGCCGGAGGCGTCGGTGACCTTGGCGTTCTCCACCAGGTACGCCAGCGCCTTGCCGCGGACGACCTCGGAGACCAGGCTCGGGACCAGGTTGTTCTCGACCGCGTGCTGCGCGAACTGGTCCGGGCTGACGCCGGAACGCTGCGCGTGCCGGACGATGTGCTCGGTCAGCTCCTGGTCGTTGACGCTCAGCTCCTGCTGCTCGGCCACCAGGTCCAGCACGAACTGCGCCTTGATCGCGTCCTCGGAGCGCTTCTTCAGGTCCTCGTCGAACTCTTCCTGGGTCTGCTCCTCACCCTCGAGGAACTGCTCCATGGTCATCCCGGAGTACCCGAGCTGCTGCTCCAGGTTCTCCTTGCGGGCGGCCAGCTCGTCGGTCAGCAGGCCCTCGGGGACCGGCACGTCGACCAGCGTCAGGATCTTCTCCAGGACCGCGTCCCGCGCCTCGCCGGCCTGCTCGAGCCGCTTGCCGCGCTCCAGCCGGGTCTGCACGTCGGCCTTCAGCTCGTCGGCGGTGTCGAACTCCGACGCGGTCTGCGCGAACTCGTCGTCGAACTCCGGGAGCTCCTGCTCCTTGACCGCGGTCACCGTCACCTCGACGTCGACGTCCTCGCCCTTCAGCGAGCCGCCCACGAGCTGGGTGACGAACGTCTTCTTCTCGCCCGCGCTCAGGCCGATGACCGCCTCGTCCAGGCCGTCCAGCAGCTGGCCGGAGCCGACCTGGTACGACAGGCCGGTGGCCTGCGCCTCCTCGACCTTCTCGCCGTCCTTGCTGGCGGAGAGGTCGATCGTGATGAAGTCCTTGTCCGCGGTCGCGCGCTCGACCGGGTTCAGCGAGCCGAACCGCTGGCGCAGCGACTCGATCTGCTCGTCGACCTCGTCGTCGGAGATCGCGAGGTCCTCGACCGACGCCTCCAGACCCTCCAGGTCCGGCAGCGTGATCTCCGGGCGAACCTCGACCTCGGCGGAGAACTGCAGGCTCTCCTTGTCGTTGAACTCGGTCACGTCGACCTCGGGCCGGCCGATCGCCTTGACCTGGTTGTCGCTGACCGCCTGCGAGTACAGCTTCGGAAGCGCGTCGTTGATCGCCTCCTCGAGCACCGGCCCGCGGCCGACCCGCTGGTCGATCACCTGCGGCGGGATCTTGCCCTTGCGGAAGCCCGGCACCACGATCTGCTGGCCGATGCTCTTGTACGCCGCGTCGAGGCTCGGCTTGAGCTCCTCGAACGGCACCTCGACGATGAGCTTGACCTTGGTCGGGCTCAAGGACTCGACGGTGCTCTTCACGGTGGCGGTTCTCCTTGATTCGGTGACATGTTGCGACGCCGGACAGCCGACGCCACAGCCGGTACTGCACGGGGTTTGTCGGGGCGACAGGACTCGAACCTGCGGTCTCCTGCTCCCAAAGCAGGCGCGCTAGCCACTACGCTACGCCCCGCAGTGACCGCACGAGTCTAGTCGACCCGCACCAGTGCTCGCGCCACCGGGGCCCTGGAATACCGTTTTGAGTCCACCCGTGTGGATGTGGAATCATGTGCGAGCACCATGCGGGTGTAGCTCAATGGTAGAGCCTCAGTCTTCCAAACTGATTACGCGAGTTCGATTCTCGTCACCCGCTCGGGCGAGTGGCGAGGCATGCCTGCGGAAAGCGCAGGTGGCCTCGCCCTCTTCTTTTGTGCGCCTTCGCTCCGCTCGGCGCGGGCGGGGGCTTCGCCACCCGCACCCCCTGGCGCCTTCGCTTCGCTCGGCGGCTTGGGTCGGGTTGCCTGGTGCCTTCGCTTCGCTTCGCTCAGCGGCTTGGCCGGGATTGCCTCGCGCCTCGCTTCGCTCGGGGCTTGGGCCGGGGTTGTCTGTGGGGGTGCCGGCCGTTCGTCGGGTGGGTGACGATGGAACTCGAGCGAGAGGGCTGACATGGAGTACCTGGCGATGATCGGTAGCAACGGGCCGCAGCCGGAGGAGAACCGGGCGCGGATGGCGCGGGAATTTCCGGCGTACCAGGCGGAGATGGGGCCTCGCGGGGTGAAGGTGGCCGGGCGGCCGCTGGACATCGACGAGCCGGTGGTGACGGTGCGGGTCCGCGGGGGCGAGACGTTGGTCGTGGACGGGCCGTTCGCGGAGACGAAGGAGTTCGTGGGCGGGCTGGACCTGCTCGACTGCGCCGACCTGGACGAGGCGATCGAGGTCGAGGGGAAGAACCCGGTAGCCCGGTTCCTCCCGCTCGAGATCCGCCCGTTCCGCGACGGGGTCCGGCAGGGCCGGCGTTTGCCGGCGTTCGCGGCGAACGACGACACGGCCGGGTCGCCGTACCTGTTGACCGCCTGGACCGACAGCGAACCCACCACGGTGCCGCCGGACTACACCGCCTGGCAGGAAGCCCTCGACGCCCGCGGCCAGTACGTACTGGGCGGCCTACTGACCGGCCCCGCCACCGCAACCACCCTGCGCTCCCACGACGGAACCATCCACCTCACCAACGCCCCCTTCGTGGACCTAGCCAGCTTCATCACCTGCGTCGACGTCATCACCTCCGCCGACCGCGACGAAGCCATCGCCCACGCCGCCGCCCACCCCCTGGCCCAGACGTGCGCGATCGAACTACGCCCCTTCCACAGCGAGACCCGCCGCGCCGAGAGGACCCTCAGACCCACTGCGTGAGACACCTCCAGGCGCCGAGTGGTCAGGGGGCGCGGAGGAACGCTACGGCGTCTATGGAGGCTGGGGCGGTGGTGGTGGAGATGATCTTGAGGGCCCCGGTGCGGAAGGCCGTTGTGGGGAGGTACGTGACTACGCGGCTGGTGGTGGTGGCTGCCAGGGAGACGGTGCCGATCTTGATGTTCGCGTGGTAGATGTCGACCTTGCCTTGGCCGGGGCCGTGGAGGGCTACCAGGGCTATGCGTAGGCCGGATTCGGTTGCCTTGGTCAGGTACGCCCCGTTGGCGCGCAGGATGGTGGTGGTGCCTTGGAAGGCCAGCGTGCTCGTGGTGCGGGTTACGGTGCCGGCCGACGTGAGGGCTCGGTCGTCTTCGGGGGCTACCGAGCAGATGGGCGCGGACCACGCGGACAGGTTTCCCAGGTAGTCGCGGGCCCGGACCATGAAGCACTCGTCCCAGCCGAGTCTCGGTGCCCAGGTGATCGAGGTGATACGCGTGTTCTGCCAGTTCGCCGGATACATCCACTTGCCGAACGCAGCACCCGTCGCGGTCTTGTAGACCACGTCGTACGACGCGATGTCCGTGTCGTCCTTGTACGTCCACCGCACCGTTGCCGTCCCGCTCAGCTGAACGCGGTCCCCGATCCGCCACGTGACCAGCGAAGGCGCCGTACCGTCGACCTCACTGCAGTACGACGTACTCCAAGCGCTCAGGTTGCCCGCGTAGTCGCGGGCTCGCACCTGCCAGCACGTATCCGTGCCAATGGGAGCCGTAAGGCTCGCAGCAGTCGTCTTCAGCCCCTGCCAGCCCGCGACCTCGTTCCACGCGCCGTACGGCGATGTCCGGTTCGGACGCTGCTGGATCCGTACGTCGTAGCTCAGCACCCCGCTGGCCGGGGAGTTCGGGTCCTGCGGATCCTGGTACGCCCAGTCGAACGACAGGCTCGTGTTGTCACGCACCCGGTCGCCTGCGGACGCGTACGTCAGTACTGGCGCCACCGTGTCCGGATGCTGCTGCGGGTCCGCGGTAAGCCAGCTCAGCGTCGCCACACGCGCGTTGTTCGACCCGTCGGCGTACACGAGCTTGGCCAGTCCAGAACCATCCACCCGGAAGCTAGGCCCAGTACCGCGGATCGGCCCGTAGCTGTGCTGCCCCAGCGCCGGGTCGTTGAGGTCCGTGACCAACAGATTCGACCCCGACGTCTGTACGGCGAACCCGTTGCCCAACTGGGAGTCCGCGGCAACGGTCAGGTTCCGCGGCGGCTGCGGCCCGTTGACGTCTACGACCTGGTTACAGCCGCTCAGCACCGCCCAGCGCCCGTTCACGGCACCAGGCCCGACACTGCACGCACTGGCAACAAGAACGGTCTTAACGTCACCAGTAGTCAGGTTCTTGCCGTCCAAGTGCCCAGGCGAGGTCACCTTCCACACGGTGTTGCCGGACAGCGCGAACGGCGGCTCCACGTCGGCCAACTTGGCCTTACTGGCAACGTCGTACACCTCTGCCGTCGTAGCACTCGCAGCACGGTGTGAAACGAGCACGCCGCCCTTCCCGAGCACTACGTCGTCCGCAGCGGGGAACGTGAGCCCGCCGACCTTCGCCGTACTGCCGTCGAACGTCAGTAGCGCCGCACCCTCCACCTGCAACGCCTTACCGGACGAGGTGCCGCCCGACGCCGTCCACGACGTCCCGTTGTTGCTGGTCTCGTACACCGCATGCGTGGAGGGATCCGACACGACCACGCGCGCACCCGACAGACCCACGTCGGCGGCGGCGTGCCCCGGGACCAGCACTCCGGCCTCGACAGGATCGGCAGCACTCGCCTGCACCGCGGTCAGCGGCAGCAGCACGACGGAACAGACGGCAACAGCTCTGGCACGAAACACGGGACCCCCCAGCCACTTCTCAGCCATCGCACCCTAGCCAGTAACCGCCGGTAACGGAAGCGACCCGCGAAAACCAGGTGACACCCCGTGACCTCCCGAGGATCCTGGAACGTTGGCCACCAACCGAAGGGACGGCATGCAGGCAGGAATCACGGTATCGGCAGCCGAACTGCCAGAAGTGCTACTGCACGTCGCAGTGGTCCGCCCGGTGTTTCTCTGGGGAGCACCCGGCATCGGTAAGAGCAGCCTGGTGCGGGCGTTCGCGGAATCGCTCGGCCTGGAGTGCGTGACGCTCCTGGGCACCCAGCTCGCCCCGGAGGACCTGATCGGCGTACCGCAGATCGTGGACGGCCGCAGCCGGTTCGCGCCGCCGGTGGCGATCGCCCGCGACGAGCCGTACTGCCTGTTCCTGGACGAGCTGAACGCGTCGTCCGCCGAGGTGCAGAAGGCGTTCTACTCGCTGATCCTGGACCGCCGCATCGGCGAGTACGAGCTGCCGGAGGGGTCGGTCGTGATCGGCGCCGGCAACCGCGCCACCGACAACGCCTTGGCGCGCCCGATGGCGAGCGCGCTGGTCAACCGGTTGGTCCACATCCACCTACGCGCCTCCGCGACCGACTGGCTGGAATGGGCCGGTACGGCGGGCATCCACCCGTGGGTGCTGGAGTACCTGCGGAACCGCCCCGACCACCTGTGGACCGCACCGCCGAAGACCGAGGAGCCGTTCTCCACGCCGCGCAGCTGGCACATGCTATCGGACGCCCTGCACTCGTACGGTGAGGACGTGTCCGACGAGACGCTCCGGGTGCTTGCCTTCGGCACCTTGTCCGGCGGGCACGCCTCCGCGTTCCGCGCGTACGTCAAGACGGTCCGGCACGCGTTCGGGCTGGACGCCGTACTCAAGGGCGAGGCCGGCTGGCCGTCGGCTCCGGAGGACCGTGACCTGCTGTACTTCCTGGCCGAGACGTTCCGGGCGCGGCTGGTGAAGGAGTTGGCCGCGGACAAGGCGTCCGCGAGCCCTGCGGCCCGGCAGCTCGCTCACCGCGGCAAGGCACTGCTGGTGGAGCTGGCCGCGATCTCGCTGGAGGTAGCGCAGCTGGTGATCGCGTCCGACGACGACGGGCGCCCGGTGCTGCCGACGTGGTTCCTGGTCGAGGTGAGCCGCGACCTGCCGCGTCTGGTGGCGGCCCGTGCCTAAGCGCAAGAAGCAGGACCCGGCACTGGAGGCGATTCAGGCCGGCTGGACGACCGTGGCCACGCACCCGCTGTTCGCGCCGATGATCGACCGGATGTATGCCCCGCAGCGCGACGACACCTGCCCGGACGACGGCTGGGCGGTCATCGACTCGAACGGGCAGATCCACACCCACCGCACGCGCCGGGCCACACCGCAGGAGTGGACGTGGGTCTTCGCGCACCTGCTGATCCACCTAGGACTCGGTCACACCACAGCGGATCAGGCAGCCGGCGCGGCCTGCGACGTGGCCGTCAATCGGTACCTCCAGTCGCTCAAGCTGGGCACACCGGTCGTAGAGCTGCCCTCTACCTTCCCGAGCCTCGAAGAGGACCGCCTGGCTCGGCTCTGGCGGCGCTCGGGAGTGCCACCCGAGTACGACGGCCTGGGCGTCGCCGGGCACGCGGCGGACGTCGTCGCGGCCCGCCAGAACGGCTGGGGCAAGCCACCGAACTGGGACGAGCTTTTCGCAGCAGGACTCTCCGCAGCCGCCGCGGCAGCCGTTGACGTCGCTGGTGGCGCCCGTTCGTCGCTGGGCACCAGAGGCCGTGACAAGTGGGACCTGGCGCTCGGCTGGTTCGTCTCGTCGTACCCGTTGCTGGGTGCGATCGCATCGAGTATGACGCTCGTCGCGGACGCGGAGCTCGCCCGCGGCTGGGACATCCACGTCGCCGCGGTGAACGCATCCGCCGGTGAGATCTACGTGAACCCGCTGACCAGTCTCACGCAGAACGAGTGGCGGTTCGTGATGGCGCACGAGATGCTGCACGCCGCCCTCCGGCACGGCGAGCGGGTCGGCGGCCGCGACCCGTACCTGTGGAACGTCGCCGCGGACCTGGTCATCAACGGCTGGCTCCTGGAGATGGGCGTCGGCACCATGCCCGACGGGGCACTGCACGACCCGGTCCTGAAGGGCATGTCCGCGGAAGAGGTCTACGACCGCGTCACCACCGATCTACGCCGCTACCGGAAGCTGGCGACACTGCGCGGCGTCGGACTGGGCGACGTACTCGGTCACCCGTTGCCGCACGCGGGAGAAGCAGCCAGAGCAGCCGGGCTGGACGACATCTATCGGCGCGCGCTGAACACGGGACTCGCCTACCACGACCCCAGCCGCGGCACGCTGCCGGCAGGCCTGGTGGAGGAGATCCGCGCGCTGGACCACCCGCCGCTCGCCTGGGACGCGCAGCTGGCCCGCTGGTTCGAGGAGCACGTTCCCGCCGTCGAGAAGCGCCGCACGTACGCACGGGCCTCCCGCCGCCAATCCGGTACGCCGGACATCCCGCGGCCCGGCTGGATCCGCCCGCTCGAACTGGAGCGCCTCCCGACGTACGGCGTCGTACTCGACACGTCCGGGTCCATGAACCGCGAACTGCTCGGCAAGGCGCTCGGGGCGATCGCCTCGTACTCACGGGCTCGCGACGTGCCGGCTGCACGAGTCGTGTACTGCGACGCGGCGGCGTACGACGCCGGCTACGTCCCCGTGGACGACATCGCCGGCCGGATGAAGGTGCACGGGCGCGGCGGGACCGTTCTGCAGCCGGGGGTGGACCTGCTGGAGCGTGCGGACGACTTCCCGGCGCAGGGTCCGATCCTGTTGATCACGGACGGGCAGTGCGACGTGGTCCGCGTACGGCGGGAGCACGCGTGGCTCATTCCCCGCAGTGCAACGCTGCCGTTCACCGCAAGAGGCCCGGTGTTTCGCGTGGAGTGAACTGGGTCTGCTCACGGCGAACAGGCGTAGTCGGCTGGCTCTGCTGCGTGACAGGTTCACCGGCATGGCATGGGTCGTCAGAGGTGAGTTCCGGAAGTTATGGCTCGGGCAACTGGTGTCCGCGTCGGGCAGTGCGGTCACGACGGTCGCCTTGCCGCTGGTAGCCGTCGTGACTCTGCATGCCTCGGCGGTGGAGATGGGCGCGTTGTCCGCGTTGTCCATCGCGCCGCACCTGGTGTTCGGGCTCCTGGCAGGCGTCTGGATCGACAGGTGGTCCCTGCGTCGCGTGATGATCTGGACAGACCTCGGTCGGCTTGTATTACTCGGCTCCGTGCCGGCAGCGGCGGCCCTGGGCTGGCTACGGATCGAGCAGTTGTACGTCGTCGCAGTACTGACCGGAGTCCTGACTCTGCTCTTCGACACCGCCTCGCAGACGATCATCCCTGCCCTGGTGCCACGCGAGGACCTCATGCGCGCCAACAGCGCGGCGCTGCTCAACCTGAACCTCGCCTCGACGCTAGGGCCGTCGGCTGCCGGCCTGCTCGTCCAAGTGCTCACCGCGCCGTTCGCGATCCTCGTCGACGCGGCGTCGTACGTCGTGTCCACGGTGACGGCGTACCTCCTCCGCGAGCCGGCGCGGCCACCCGCACAGCCACGGTCCGAAGTACGGCTGACAGCAGGGCTGCGGGTGCTGTTCGGCGACCGGATGCTCAGGCCGCTCGTCACGTCGGCGGCAATTGCGGCCATGGCCGGAGCGATGCAAGGACCGCTCGTCGTGCTGTTCCTGATCCGTGAGCTGCACAAGTCGCCCGCGTTCGTAGGGCTTAACCTCACCACGTTCGGAGCCGCCGCGGTGGTGGGAACGTTTGTCGCCGGCCCCTGGTGCGCACGGGTCGGTATCGGTCCCTGCTATCTGTCCGGGACATTCCTCGCGTCACTGAACGGTGTCGCTCTGTTCACCGGGCTGACACCGGCCATCCTTCTCGGGCAGGTCTTTGCGGGACTCGGTATGGCGCTGTTCGGCGTACCGCAGCGCACCCTGCGGCAGGCGATGGCACCACCGCACCTCGTGGGCCAGGTCAGCGCCTCCTGGCGCACCCTGGTGATCGGGGGCCAGACCGTCGGCGCGGCCGGCGCCGGCGTGCTGGCGACAGCGCTGGGTATCCGCCCCACGCTGCTGATCGTCACCGCGGGAATGCTCTCCGGTCTGCTGGTCGCGACGCTCTCACCGCTCCGCGGATTGCGCGTCCTGCCCGAGGTTGCGCGATCGATCGCGCAGGACTGATAGCGATCCGTGATAGGTCCGGAGGTCGCCGCCGCGTGGAACCGCAACGGCCTATTGCGATTCATTCACCGGGAATGGAATTGGCAGGACAAGCGCTTACCTAGTGGGCGATACTGGAAAGTGCGCCGTTTTCAGGTCGCCAAACCCAATTTCGCTTCGAAGTAGATGGGAAGTGCGCCCGTCCAGATGCCCTCCGAGCACCGTGCCCAAGCGCCGTCGATCGCTGCCCCTTCCACCCGTGCCCCCGAACGTAGCCGAAACCTCTGGCGGCTGCGTCCCTATTTGAAGCCACACCGCTGGCGTCTCTCGGTGATGTTCACCACCGCCATGCTCGGCGTCGGTGTCAGCCTCACCGTCCCGCTGGTCACCAGGGCCATCATCGACGGCCCGGTCACCCGCCGCGAGCTGAGCCTGCTGGTCCCGCTGGCCCTGCTGGCCCTCGGCCTCAGCATCTCCGAGGTCATCCTGGTCTGGATGCGCCGCTGGGCGCAGTCCCGGACCGTCAGTGACCTCGAGGCCACGCTGCGGCACGACCTGTACGTCCGGCTGCAGTCGCTGCCGATGGAGTTCCACACCCGCTGGCAGAGCGGTCAACTGCTCTCCCGGGTGACCACCGACCTGTCCACGATCCGCCGGTTCATGGGCTTCGGCCTGCTGTTCCTGGTGATGAACATCCTGCAGCTGATCGTGGTCACGATCCTGCTGCTCCAGCTCTACTGGCCCCTCGGCCTGGTCGTCCTGGTCGCCGCCGTACCGATCGTCCTGGTGTCACTGCGGTTCGAGAAGAAGTACCTGCGGATCTCCCGCAAGGTGCAGGACCAGCAGGGCGACCTGGCCACCCGGATCGAGGAGTCCGCGCTCGGCTTCCGGGTGATCAAGGCGTTCGGCCGCCGGCCGTACGTGCAGTCGCAGTTCGACGACGAGGCGACCACGCTGTACGACACCGAGGTCGCGAAGGTCCGGCTCGCGTCCCGGTTCTGGAGCTTCCTCGGCGTGATCCCGAACCTGACCCTGGTGATCGTGCTGCTGCTCGGCGCGCTCGCCGTCGGCCGGGAGGCGATCACGCTCGGCACCCTGGTCGCGTTCATCACGCTGATGCTGTCGCTGGTCTGGCCGGTCACCTCACTGGGAGCGATCCTCGCGATGGCGCAGGAGGCGATGACCGCGGCGGACCGGATCAGCGAGATCCTCGACACCTACTCGGTGATCAAGTCCGGTCCGGACGAGCTCACCGGCGCCCGCGGGCACCTGCGTTTCGAGAACGTCGGCTTCCGGTTCTCCGACGACTCGACCGAGGTGCTGCACGACATCAACCTGGACCTGGCTCCGGGTACGACGCTCGCCCTGGTCGGCGCCACCGGCTCCGGCAAGACCACCCTGACCGCGCTGGTCCCCCGGCTGTACGACGTGACGGCGGGCCGGATCACCATCGACGGCCACGACATCCGGGACCTGTCCCTGGTGTCGCTGCGGACGGCGGTCGCGTCCGCGTTCGACGACCCGACGCTGTTCTCCATGAGCGTCCGGGAAAACCTGACGCTCGGCAGGCCCGACGCCTCTGAAGCAGAGGTACAGCAGGCGCTGGAGGTCGCACAGGCGCAGTTCGCCAACGACCTCCCGTGGGGCCTGGAGACCCGCGTCGGCGAGCAGGGCATGTCCCTGTCCGGTGGCCAGCGGCAACGGCTCGCCCTGGCGCGCGCAGTACTCGCCAAGCCCGCCGTACTGGTGCTGGACGACACCCTGTCGGCTCTCGACGTACACACCGAGGCCCTGGTCGAGGAGGCGCTGCAGAACGTGCTCTCCGACACCACCGGCATCGTGGTCGCGCACCGTGCGTCCACCGTGATGCTGGCCGACAAGGTCGCGCTCCTGCAGAACGGCACTGTCACCCACGTAGGAACCCATCAGGAACTGCTGGCGACGGTACCGGCGTACCGCCACCTGCTGGCAGCGGAGGAAGAGGAGGTGCACGCATGACGACGACCCAGCAGACACCTCCTCAGGCGACGGATCCGAAGAACCAGCCCGAAGAGCAGAAGTGGCGGGGTCTGTTCGAGGAGGACCCGGACCGGGAGATCTCCCGCGCTACCAGCATCCGGCTGAAGGAGGACTCCCGGAAGCTGCTCGGTGAGCTGCTCCGGCCGTACCAGAAGCTGATCTGGCTGCTGGTGGTGATCGTGATCGTCGAGAACGGTGCCCGGCTCGCGGTGCCGTACCTGGTCCACCTGGGCATCGACAAGGGCATCCCGCCGATCCTGGCGGGCGAGGGCTCGAAGCAGCTGATCACGATCGTCATCGCCGTACTGGCGTCGGCGTTGCTGCAGGCGTGGGCGCGGCAGATCTTCCTGATGCGCTCCGGGCGGCTCGGCCAGACCATCCTGCTCGGGCTGCGGAAGCGGGTGTTCGACCACTTCCAGCGGTTGAGCCCGGCGTTCCACGACCGGTTCACGTCCGGTCGGGTGATCTCCCGGCTGACGTCCGACGTACAGGTCATCGACGAGATGCTGGCCAGCGGTTTCGACAGCCTGGTGACCGCGGTGCTGACCCTGGTCGGTACGTCGATCATCCTGCTCACGCTGGACGTCAAGCTCGGCCTGCTCGCGTTGCTGTCGTTCCCGGCGCTGCTGGTGCTGACGGCGTGGTTCCGGAAGCGGTCCGCGATCGTCTACCGGCAGACGCGTGAGGCCGTCGTACTGGTCATCGTGCACTTCGTCGAGTCGATGACCGGGATCCGCGCGGTGCAGGCGTTCCGCCGGGAGCCGCGGAACGAGGAGATCTTCCACGGGGTCAACGACCGCTACCGGCGGGCGAACCTGGAGTCGTTCCGGCTGAACGCGGTGTTCATGCCGGCCATCAAGGGCGTCGGCAACATCACGATCGTCGCGATCCTGGCGTACGGCGGTTACCAGGCGTACCACGGGCACGTGACGGTCGGCGTGCTGACCGCGTTCCTGCTGTACCTGCGCCAGTTCTTCGAGCCGCTGCAGGACATCACGCAGTTCTACAACACGTTCCTGTCCGCCTCGGCGGCGCTGGAGAAGCTGTCCGGCGTACTGAACGAGACCCCGGACGTGCCGGAGCCGATCCAGCCGGCCAAGCCCGGCAGGGCCCACGGTCACCTGGAGCTGCGGGACGTCCGGTTCGAGTACGTCGACGGCGTACCGGTGCTGCCCGGTCTGCAGCTCGACGTACCGGCGGGCCAGACGCTGGCCCTGGTCGGTACGACGGGTGCGGGCAAGACCACGATCGCCAAGCTCGTGTCGCGGTTCTACGACCCGACCGGCGGCCAGGTCCTGCTCGACGGCGTGGACCTGCGGGACCTGTCCGAGGACGACCTGCGCGAGCGGGTCGTGATGGTGACCCAGGAGAACTTCCTGTTCACCGGCTCGGTCGCCGACAACATCCGGTTCGGCAAGCCGGACGCGACGATGGAGGAGGTCGTCGAGGCCGCCAAGGTGATCGGCGCGCACGACTTCATCACGGCGCTGCCGAACGGCTACGACACTGCGGTCGAGAAGCGCGGGTCGCGGCTGTCGGCCGGTCAGCGGCAGCTGGTCGCGTTCGCCCGGGCGTTCCTGGCGAACCCGGCCGTGCTGATCCTCGACGAGGCGACGTCCAGCCTGGACATCCCGAGCGAGCGGCTGATCCAGCGGGCGCTGAAGACCATCCTGGCCGACCGGACCGCGATCGTGATCGCGCACCGGCTGTCCACGGTCGAGACCGCCGACCGGGTGCTCGTACTGGAGTACGGCCAGATCATCGAGGACGGTTCGCCGGACCACCTGATCACTGTCGACGGGCACTACGCCGGCCTGCACCAGGCCTGGGAAGAGTCCCTGGCCTGACAGCATCGTGAGGAGGGGGCGCAGCTACTGGCTGCGCCCCCTTCTCTCGTTATGAGCGGCGGGCGGCGCCTGCGTCGCGGACCACTGCCCAGGCGTCGGCGACCGGGCCCACGTGGTGGAGTTTGTCCGGGTTCACCACCGCGCGGATCGTCTGGATCCGCCCGTCGGCGATGTCCAGCGTCCAGGTGTTCACCACGCGCCCGTCGGCGTCGCGGAAGATCGCCCCCGGCTGCCCGTTCACCTCGTGCGGCTCGACCACCCCGCCGATCCGGGCGAACGGCTCGGCCAGTCCCGCCAGCATCCGCGCCACGTTCACCGCACCGGCGATCAGCCCACGACCCCACTGCGGCGCCTGCCCACCGGCATCGCCGACCAGCTGTACGTCGGCCGCGAGAAACTCCAGCAACTCCTCCACGTCCCCGTCCTTGAACGCATCGAAGAACCGGACCGCAAGCTCGTCCCGCTCCCGCCGATCCGCCGCGAACCGCGGCCGCCCCGCCTCCATGTGCCGCCGCGCCCGTACGACGAGCTGCCGGCACGCCGCCTCCGACCGCCCCACCGCTGCCGCCACCTCCGCGAACCCGAACCCGAACACCTCCCGCAGCACGAACGCCGCCCGCTCCAGCGGCGACAGCCGTTCCAGCAGGAGTAGCGCCGCCATCGACACGGAGTCCGCCAGCTCGGCCGCACGCTCCGGGTCTTCGTACGGGTCGGACAGCAACGGCTCGGGGAACCACGGCCCGACGTACTCCTCCCGCCGGCGACGGGCAGAGCGCAGTACGTCCACAGCGATGCGTGTGACGACCGCGGACAGGTAGGCCTTCGTGGAGACAGGTTCGACCGGTGTAGCGGCGTACCGGAGCCAGGTGTCCTGTACCGCGTCCTCCGCCTCGCTGACGCTGCCGAGGATGCGGTAGGCGATCGAGAACAGCAGCGGCCGCAGGTCTTCGAACTGCTCGTCCTTGGATGGCATCAGCTCAGCTCAGCCTTGAAGCCCTGGCGCCAGGACGGGTACTGCAGCTTCCAGCCGAGCTCCCGCTTCGCCTTGGCGTTGGAGAAGCCGCGGCCTTCGGTCATCATCACCACAGCCTGGTCCCCGGCCAGCGGACGCGCCAGCCAGACCGGGATGCGCAGGGGCGGCTTCGCACCCGCGCACTGCGCCAGGTACGGCAGCCAGTCGCTGGCCGGCGCAGGGTCGTCGTCCACGATGTTGAACACGCCCGTGGCCTTCTGCTCGACAGCCAGCACCGTAGCGCTCGCAGCGTCGTCCAGGTGCACCCAAGAACTGTAGCCAGTCCCCTTCCCCACCAACGGGTACTGGCGTTTGCGTACGAGCTCCACTTGGTCGTCGATCGCGCCTGGCCCGTAGAACGCGCCGTACCGCATGACCGCACCACCGATCTTCAGCACGAGGTCCTCGATCCGGCTGAGCGCCTTGAGGCCCACGTTGGCTGCTGTGCCTTCCAGGAGGTCCAGCGGGTCCTCTTCGGTCTTGACCCAACCGCCCTGGCGGATTCCGTTCCAGCTCGCGTAGCCCTGCGCAACGAAGTGCGGCACGCCCACGGCCTCAGCCGCGGCCAGCAGGTGGTCGGTGCCTTCCGTACGCAGCCGGTTGGTCTTGGCGAACCACTTGTCCGGATGCTTGATGTCCGGCTTACCCGCATGCGCCATCGAGATGGCCGTCATCTGATGGACGATCACATCCGGCTTGGCCAAGGCCACCGCCTCACCGACAGCAGCACCGTCCAGCCCGTCGAGCACCACGCCGTCAGCCCCAGCAGCCTTCAACAACCCGAGCTTGCCCGCACTCGTCGTAGTAGCAGTCACTTGATGCCCGCGCGCCACCAACTGAGGCACCAGCCGCCGCCCGAGCACACCGCTCCCCCCAGCCACAAACACCCGCATAATCCTCGCCCTTCTCGTCTTTGACCCCGAGACGAGACAGCCGCGATTCCTGTGACATCGCCCGCCCGGGCGATGGCACGAAGCGGTCATTGTGTCGGCGGGTGCCGATAGGTTGGCGGGATGCTCACCACCTTGGCAGTGGAGAACTACCGGTCGCTGCGGCGCGTCGTCATGCCCTTGGGCGGGTTGAACGTGGTGACCGGGGCGAACGGGACCGGGAAGTCGAGTCTGTACAAGGCGCTGCGGTTGCTGGCCGATGCGTCGCGGAACGGCGCCGTGGCTGCTCTCGCGCGGGAGGGCGGGCTGCAGTCGACGTTGTGGGCCGGGCCCGAGCACGTGCGGAAGGACCGGCCGACGCAGGGCACGCGGCGGACCGGGCCGGTGACGTTGCGGATGGGGTTCGCGGGTGACGACTACGGTTATCTGATGGATCTCGGGCTGCCGATCGCGCACGGGTCGCAGTTCGACCTGGATCCGGAGATCAAGCGGGAGGCCCTGTGGGCAGGGCCGTTCCTTCGACCGGCGGCACTGCTGGTGGAGCGCAGCAACAGCGAGGTGCGGATCCGGTCCGAGAGTGGCGAGTGGCAGCGGGCGGGGCACAAGCTGCAGACGTTCGACAGCATGCTCAGCGAGTTCGCGGATCCCGAGCGGGCGCCGGAGCTGATGCTGGTCCGGGAACGCCTGCGCGGCTGGAGGTTCTACGACCACTTCCGGACCGACGCGACCGCGCCCGCCCGGTTGGTGCAGGTCGGCACACGGACCGCCGTACTCGCGCCGGACGGAGCGGACGTGGCGGCCGCGCTGCAGACCGTCCGCGAACTGGGGCCGCGCGGCGCGCTGGACGAGGCGATCGAGCTGGCGTTCCCGGGCAGCCGGATCGAGATCGTCAACACCGCGGGCCGGTTCGAGATCGCGTTCCACCAGCACGGGCTGCTCCGGCCGCTGTCAGGCGCCGAGCTGTCCGACGGCACGCTGCGATACCTGCTGTGGGTCGCCGCGCTGCTCACCCCGCGACCGCCCGAGCTCCTGGTTCTCAACGAGCCTGAGACCAGCCTGCACCCGGATCTGCTGCCGGCCCTCGCCAACCTGGTCGTCACCGCGGCCAAGGAGACCCAGGTGATCGTGGTCTCGCACTCCCGCCCGTTCATCAGCGCGCTCGAAGCCCTCTCCCCCGACCTGCAGACCATCGAGCTGACGAAGGAGAAAGGCGCCACCACCATCACCGGCCAGGGCCCCCTCGACGAGCCCCCGTGGAAGTGGCCCAGTCGATAGCTAGGGCATGTCTCCTCATCCCGCGCCGTCGCGAGGAGGTGCTCGGTGCGGTAGCCGAGATGCCGTGCCGAGTGCCCCGCAGTAGGCGTGGGATGAGGAGACATGCCCTAGTGCTTGACGCTCTCGAAGCGGACCAGGATGACGGAACCTGTCGCCGAGAGCAGGAAGCCCAGGATGGCGGCCGGCCACCAGCCTGCGCGTACGGCGTCGTTCAGGACGAACACGCCGACGGCCGCCGGCGTAATTGTCTGCAGCGCGATCATCGGCGTGGTGGCCAGTGTGACCGAGCCGCGCTGCAACGCCAGCGAGTACAGAATGAACGCGAGCGCCCCGCTGATCGGCAGCGTGTACAGCGTCGGGCTGTGGAACAGCTCCGCCGGCGACCCGTCCTTGAGCAGGCGCGCGGAGATCGCGACCCCGGCGTACCCGAGACCGGCCAGCAGCCCGAGCAGCGCGGTCGACGCACCGTGTTGCGAGCGACTGGCGACAGCACCCAGTACGGCGATCGTGACGAGGCCGACGACGATGCCGATGGTGAGCGCGGAGTGCCGGGCGGCCGCGCCCGCGTCGCCCGCCGCCACCGCGAGCAGCCCGAGGCCGACGACGACCCCGATCACCGCCGACCACTCGAGCGCGCTCAGCCGGTCCGACATCAACCGGGTCGCGAGCAACGCGGTGACCACCAGGCTGACCGCGATCCCCGCCTGGGCGAGGTACAGCGGCAACAGCCTCAGCGCGACGAAGTGCAGCCCGAAACCCGCCAGGTTCAGCGCCAGCGCGCCGAGGAACGCCGGCTGCTTCAGCAGCTTGACCACGAATCCGCCGAGCCGCCGCGGATCCAGCTCCGACTCGGTCGGCACCTTCCGCGACCCGACCGCCTGCAGGATCGCCCCGACACCGAACAGCACCGCGGCGCCGAGCGCCGCGCCAAGACCGAGAACCACTACGCGACGACCCTACGGCGCCAGGTGAGGTACAGGCTGAGTGCCGCGTAGTAGACGAGGTAGGCCAGCGAGATCACGACGACCACCGAGTTCGGGTGCGGCATCTGCGCCAGGAGTACGGCGTACGACGCCAACCAGATCGCCGTGGTCAGCAGGTTCAGCGAGCGGAACGCCTTGGTGCGCGACGGGTACACGTACTTCACCGGGATGAAGACCAGCACCGAGAAGACCACCAGCAGTACGCCGGTGACGACCGGGCTGAGGCCGAGCACGATGATGTAGAACGCGACCACGTTCCAGTAGCTCGGGAAGCCGAGGAAGAAGTGGTCCTCGGTCTTCGCGTCCACCCGGCAGAACTGGTAGCTCGACGCCAGCAGCGGCAGCGCGCCGAGCACCGCACCCCAGGTGCCGGCCGGGAGGTACCCGCCGGTCCAGAGCAGCACGATCGGCGCGAACGCGTACGTGAGGTAGTCGACGATGTTGTCGAGCATCGCCCCGTCGAACCACGGGATGGTCTCCTTCACCCGCAGCCGGCGCGCGAGCATCCCGTCGGTACCGTCGATCACCAGGGCCGCCAGCCCGAGCCAGAGCGCCCGGACGGCGTCGCCGTCGATGGCGGCGATCACGATCAGCAGCGCGAGCACCGTTCCGCTCGCGGTATAGGCATGCAGTGCCAGTCCGGCCAGACGCAGCCGCGTCGACCCGACGAACGGTTCCCGCACCGCGTCGTGTGTGGTCAGGACAACTCCCAGAACTCAGCCGGCGCAGAGCGCCGGACCGGGTCAAGGTGAACCCGGCCGCCGCCAGCGTCTCACAAGCCTGGTCCCGCTCCGCTCACCGACCGTCAGGTGGAGCGAGATCTTTGCAATGACTTAGTCGACCGGTTCGAGAAGGAAGACGGGGATCTTGCGGGAGGTCTTGGTCTGGTACTCGGCGTACGGCGGGTAGGCCGCGACGCCGCGCACCCACCACTCGTCGTACTCCGCGCCGTCGATCTCGCGGGCGACGTACTCGCCGACCACGTCGCCGTCCTGCAGGGTGACCTTCGGGTCGGCCTTGAGGTTGTTGTACCAGACGGGGTTCTTCGGGGCGCCGCCGAGCGAGGCGAACGCGGCGTACACGCCGTCGTGCTCGACGCGCATCACCGGCACCTTGCGGATCTTCCCGGACTTGGCGCCGCGCATCGTCATCAGCACCACCTTCATGCCCTGGATGTCGACCGCGTCGGTGGTCCCGGCCTCGGCCACCTTGTCGACCTGGTCCCGGACCCAGCCCGCCGTACTCGGCACGTACTCGTCGTCATGCTTCGATGTCATGTCACCAATACTAATGGTGACGCATCACGCACGACAGCCGTCTCAGGAGGCGCAGGACTGCAGCTGGGTCGCGGTGGCGATCGTGGCCTCGATCCAGCGGCGGCGCAGGAAATGCGCCTTGAGCAGCCGGTGCATGCCGTCCAGCACGACCAGCCGGCCGCGGTACGCGACCAGGTTGATCGGGAAGTCCAGGTCCGCGTCCATCACCCGCTGGTAGTGCGCGCGGAAGTTCATCGGCGTCTCCGCGACCTGGTGCGGGGTGACCTTGAACCGCTCCCCCTCGAGCTGCCACAGCGGCAGGTCGAACATCCAGACCAGATCCGCGATCTCGACCGGCTCGACCTTCAGGTCCAGCTCCCACAGCTTCGCGAGCTGCCAGCGGTACGGCGGGAACACCTCGCGCAACGCGTCCGGCATCATCGCGACCAGCTCTTCGAACGAGACGTCCGGCGCGGCCCGATCCGCGCCGAAGGTGTCGCCCAGCCCATCGATCGTCACGACGGAGCAGGCTACGCCATCGGCAGGGCGACCACGACGACGTTGCTGAGGTACACCTGCCCGTTCCAGTCCTCGCACGTGACGAGCACCAGCCGGCCGCGGACACCCTGGTCGAACACCTGCGCCGCCCGCTTCGCCAGCGTTGCCTTCCGGTACGTCGTGACCGTGGCGACCCGGTACTGCAACCGGCCCCGGCTCGTCGAGACCTGCACCACCGATCCTGGCGCCAGCTTGCCGAGGTCATCGAAGGCACCACCGCCGGTGTGCACCGTGTGGCCGGTGATGACAGCCGATCCGCGTTTCGCGCCCGGCTGCGCGCCGCCCGACCACCAGCCGACCGTCGTCGGGTCGGACGGTGGGGTGAGCGCGGAGTGGACCGCCTTGATCGAGACCACGGGGGCGTTCACGTCGAGCTGCGGGATCGTGATCCCGGTCGGGCGGCCGGGGCGGGTCGTCACCGGCATCCGACTGCTCGGCCCCACCGGCTTCGGAATCGACCTGTTCATTGGTGTCCCCGACGACACCGACGGCGACGTCACACCTGCCGACGGGGACGGCGGCGTCGCCGCGCCCGCATGACCGTCACCGCCGAACTGCAGATACGCGCCGACGCCGAGCACAGCCGCACCCACGACCGCGACCACCCCGCTCCACCGAAGTGGAGCAGGGCGGCCGCGGCGACGGGCAGGACTCAACTCAGGCCTCTCAAGCGCTCTCAGACGCTGTGCTTTCCGCGTCGACGCAGCATGACGAACCCACCACCGCCGAGCATCAGCGCGCCTGCCGCGAGCAGCAGCCCGCCGGCCAGCCCGAACGGACCCTTGCCGCTGGCAACCGAGTTGGCAGCCGACGGCCCACCGAAGCCGGCGTCGACCTCGGTCGGTACGGCGGCCGTCGGCGTCTCACTGGTCTCGTTGGAGGCCGGCGCCGTCGCGGACGGGCTCCCGGTCGTTGCGGTGGCCGTCGAACCCGGGGTGCTCGCCGGAGGAGTCGCAGGCTGCGTCGAGGTCGGCGCCGTCGTCGGAGCCGTGGTGGTCGGCGCAGTCGTCGGAGCCGTCGTTGTCGGCGCAGTCGTGGTCGGCGCCGTCGTGGTCGGCGCCGTCGTGGTCGGCGCCGTCGTGGTCGGCGCCGTCGTCGGGGGCGAGGTCGGCGGGGTGGTCGGCGGCGTGGTCGGCGGGGTCGTGGGCGGGGTGGCTTCGCAGCCCTTGACCCAGAAGACCTTGTGCTTCTTGTCGGCGCCGATCGAACCCGGCGCGTTCACCGTGAGCTTCACGTGGTAGCCCTGCTTCGGCTGCGGCTGTCCGGTGAACTGCAGCGTGTACACCTCACGCGCGTCCAGATCCTTGGCACCACCGCCGGCCGGGTCCTTGCCGATGAACGGGTGCAGGTTGCCGGAGACGACCTGCAGCCCGGCGTGCTTCGTCGGCGCCTGGTCCGTGAACGTCACCGTGGCGTAGTAGTCACCCTGGTCGTAGTTGTAGAACTCGACGGTGAACTTGCAGCCCTGGTGCGGATTGTTGTCCGGCGGCAGGCTCCGGATGTCCACACCTTCGATCTTGACCGTGCCGTTGTTGCCGGGCGGGTTGTGGCCGGTCGGCTTGCCCGTGTCGCCAGGGGTCGGGGTCGGCTTGCCCTTGTCCGCGTTGGCGACGGTCGGCTTGACGTGGTCGCCAACGGCAACGGTGGCCTGGTCGGCGTTGGCGGACGGCGCGACGAGCAGGGCCGCGGCGCCGAGTAGCAGTGAAAGCGCTCCGGCGCCGGCGAAGATGCCAGCCCCCCGGGAGCGCATGCCCTTGTGGGTCATGTCCGTCCTCGAACGATGCAGGGAAAGTGATGGAAGTCCAGGAGAAGTATTTCGGTTCCGTTACAGCAGTCAAGGCGACTCGGTAACGATTGATCACTCAGCTCGCGGAGGTTATCCACAGGGAGTGGAGATGCTCACGCACCGGCAGGTTGTGGTCACTGTCAGTGCGTGAGCTGCTCGTCGGCACCGAGGGCGGTTCGGTCAGCGGGCGTGGCGGCCGTGGCGTCGCAGTGTGGCGATGGCGCCGCCGGCGAGGAGCATGCCGCCGAGGGTCATCAGGATGCCGCCGGCCGCGCTCTTCCCGGTGCCGGTGCCGGCGGCCACCGTCCGCGCCGACGGTCCGGCGAGGCCGGCCTCGACCGCCGTCGGCAGGCCGGTCGTCGAGGTCGTGTGGTGCGCGGTCACCGGAGTACTACGCGGCGAACCGGTCGGCGTGGTCACCGGAGTCGTCGGCGGAGCACTCACCGGCGTGGTCACGGGCGTAGTAGGAGGCATACTCGCCGGCGTCGTCGGCGGAGTAGTGGGGGGCGTGGTCGGCGGCATGGTCGGCGGCGTCGTGGGAGGCGTCGTCGGCGGAGTTGTAGGCGGGGTCGTCGGAGGGGTCGTCGGAGGGGTCGTCGGAGGGGTCGTCGGAGGGGTCGTCGGAGGCGTCGTCGGGGGTGTGTTGGGCGGGGTGGCGTTGCAGCCCTGGACCCAGAAGACCTTGTGTTTGGTGTCGTTGCCGATCGAGCCGTCGGCGTGGATGGTGAGCTTGACGTGGTACCCCTGCTGCGGCTGTGGTGGTCCGCTGAACTTCAGCGTGTACACCTCACGCGCGTCCAGGTCGGTCCCGCCACCGGCAGGATCCCCGCCGATGAACGGGTTGAGCTTGCCTGTCACCACCTGCAGCCCGGCGTTCCCGGTCGGCGGCTGGTCCGTGAACTCCACCTGCGCGTAGTACGGCCCCTGGTCGTAGCCGTAGAACTCGACCGTGAACGTGCACCCCTGGTGCGGTTCGTTGTTCGGCGGATGGTCGTCGAGCACGACACCGTCGATCTTGATCGTGCCGTTGTTCCCCGGCGGCGCGGCCAGCGCCGCGACCGCGGAGTCCGGTGCGGCTTGGCCGGAATGCACCAGCATCACGCCGGCGCCGATCAGTACCGTCAGTGCCCCCGCGGCCGCCGCGATTGCGGCAACCTGAGCACGAACCCCCTTGACGACCATCCCCGCTCCCCAGTCTCGCCATGGTCATAACTTGGGCGGACATCTCTTCTGCAGTATGACCCTCTCGTTGCCCAAGTCAACAAACTGAAGGGCTGACAACGACGGACTTGCTTGCCTCAGGCATGCGCCATGCGGTGGATGATCACGATCGCCGAGTCGTCCCCTGGCCCGCCGGCGGTCGCGACCAGTTCCTGCGCCGCCCCCAGGAACCCCTGCGCCACCAGCCGTTCCGCGTGCCCGGCGAGGCGGTCGGTGCCGCGGCCGATGTCCCGGCGGGGTGTCTCCACCATCCCGTCGCTGTACAGGAACAGCGCGTCGCCCAGCTTCAGCTGGCCGTGGTTCACGTCGAACTCCGGCGCTTCGACCAGCCCGAGCAACGGCCCGTCGGCGTCCCGCGTCTGCCACCGCCCGGACCAGGCGTCGAACTGGATCGCCGGCGGATGCCCGGCCGTGCGTACGTCGAACTCCCCGGTCGCGAGGTCGATCGCGACGTGCACCACGGTGGCGAAGTCGTCGTCCCAGTCCTGCCGCCGCAGGTACCGGTTCGCCGACGGCAGGAACTCCTCTTCCGGTACGACGCCCAGCAGGCCGCCGAACGCACCGGACAGGAGCAGTGCCCGGGTCCCGGCGTCGATGCCCTTGCCGGAGACATCGACCAGCGCGACCTCGAGCACGCGGTCGTGCACCGTCGACACCACGAAGTCGCCGGAGAACGTCGACCCGCCGGCGGACTGGATCGCGACCTCGACCCGCCAGCCCGGCGGCAGCTTCGGCATCTCCCCCTGCGCGGTCAGCGTGTCCCGCAACTCCATCAGCATCGACTCGCCGCGGGTGCCCGGCACTCCGAGCCGGCTGCGCACCTTGGCGCTGGTGATCATGATCCAGCCGACCACCAGCAGCACCAGGACGAAGCCGAACCGGGGCAGCGTCGGGCCGCGGGACAGCACGACGTACGAGCCGAAGACCGCGGTGATCGCGGACAGCGCGACCAGTTCGCGGAACTGCAGCAGCACGCCGCCGACCACCAGCGGGACGATCAGGAACGAGGCCGGCGTCAGGTCCGGCCAGGCGAGGCTCGCGATCGCGATGATCAGCTGCAGGAACATCAGCAGGACGAACGCGACCCGGTGCGAACGGCGGGCACGACGGCCCAGCGCCTCGACCCGGCGGCCGATGCGTCGTACCAGTGCAAGACCGCCGCTCTTCCTCATGGTGTGAAGAAGATAACGGTACCGATCGGTCCGTGCATCACTTCGAGACACAACCGATGACTGTCAGCTCTTGCGAGTGAGACCGGTTCGCTGGCATTTGGGACACCAGAACAAGTTACGGCCCGCGAGGATCTTCGTCCGAATCACCGACTGGCAGACGTGGCATCGTTGCCCCTGGCGCCGGTACACGTAAACCTCGCCGCCGTGGTCGTCCTGCCGCGGGTCGCGGCCCATCGCCTCCGGTGTGTGGTCGTCGGCGACGGTGTCGATCCGCCCGGTCTCGACGCCGTACTTCATCAGCTCGAGCAGGTCGTCCCACATCCCCTGCCACTCGCGCTTCTTCACCACGTTCCCGGGCGTCATCGGGTTGAGCTTGGCCCGGAACAGCACCTCGGCGCGGTACACGTTGCCGACCCCGCTGAGCACGTCCTGGTTCATCAGCAGCTGCCCGATCGGCAACTTGCTGCGGTGGATCCGCTTCCAGGCCGCCTCCGGGTCCGCGTCGTCGCGCAGCGGGTCCGGTCCGAGCCGGCTCAGCAGTTTGTCGCGTTCCTCGTCGGTGATCACCTCACACACGGTCGCGCCGCGAAGATCGGCGTACGACGTGGCGTTCTGCAGCCGGACCCGGACCGCGCCGACCGGCTCGGGCACCGGCGCCGGGCGGATGTCCATCGTGCCGATCAGCCCGAGGTGGATGTGCAGCCAGCCGGCGCCTTCGAAGTCGGCGAGGAAGTGCTTGCCGTGGGCCTCGGTCTGCCGCAGGACGTGCCCGTCGAGCAGCGCGGCGCCGTCGGCGAACCGGCCCTGCGGGCTGGACGCCCGGACAGCACGGCCGCCGAACGCGTCCCAGACGTCGTTCGCCAACCGATGCAGGGTGTGACCTTCAGGCATGATTCCTCATATGGGGACGACAGGTGGTTCCAAGGGCGGCAAGGCCTCGCCGGCCAGTCCGGCCGTGGTCGGGACCGGGCGGAGTATGCGGGCGAGGGATGTGTCCAAGCCCCGGCAGCCGGTGCACCGTCGCCCGGTGCTTCCGGAGACCGAACCGGGCGACGATCAGCAGGATCAGGGCAGCGGCGGGAGCTCGCCGGTCGACTCGTAGCCGTCCAGCATCTCGATCCGCCGGGTGTGCCGCTCCTCACCGGAGTAGTCTGTCGCCAGGAACGTGTCGACGAACCCGGTGGCCTCCTCCTCGCTGTGCATGCGGGCGCCGACGCTGATCACGTTGGCGTTGTTGTGCTCGCGGCCGAGCCGCGCGGTGTCGGTGCTCCAGGCCAGGATCGCCCGGACGCCCTTCACCTTGTTGGCGGCGATCTGCTCACCGTTGCCCGAGCCGCCGATCACGATGCCCAGGCTCCCCGGGTCGGCGACCACGGCCTGCCCGGTGCGCAGGCAGTACGGCGGGTAGTCGTCGACGGCGTCGTACGCCGCCGGACCGTGGTCCACGACGTCATGCCCGGCAGCGGTCAGGTGCTGCACGAGGTGGTTCTTCAGTTCGAATCCGGCGTGGTCACAGCCGATGTGCACTCGCATGGCCAGCAATCTACTTGTCAGCTCACCGGTGCGCGTACGCCGCCCGGCACAGTCAGGGCAGCGGTCAGCTGCGTCACGGCAGCAGAGGCCTGCTCGTACGGCGTTCCGCACGGGTGCAGGGTGTAGACGGCGACGATGGTGCGGTCGTCGGCGCCCACGGTGCCCGTCGTGTGTAGTGCTTCGCTGACGAGGTCAACCGCGGACTCAGGCTTCGCCTTGTCGGTCTTGTAGCCGCTGGAGCCGTGGAACCCGGACCAGCCCTGCTTGATGCTGAAGCCCGGCGCGAAGACCGACGGGATCCCGAAGTACTGGTCGAACCCGTCGGTGCCGTTCCGCGTCGCCTGGTGCAGCTGGCCCATCACGAACTCCCGGACCGGCGCCGGCGCCTCTTCCAGCAGGTACCGGTAGATGCGGACGGTGTCGGCGGCCGTGATGGCGACGTACCCCCAGAAACCCGGGTGGCTCGCCGGCGGCCCGGCGGTGTGCGTCAGCCCGAGCCGCCCGACCATGCGCTCCACCAGCGCGGCACCGTCGCGCTGGTCCCAGTAATAACTGGCCGCGTCGTCGTCGCTACTGCGGAGCATCACCTCGAGCCGCGCCCGGTCTTCGTCCGGTACCGCGTACTCCGGACCGCGGTCCCAGAAGAAGTCGAGCGCGATCAGCAGCTTCACCACGGACGCCGAGCGGAACTGCTGCTCGGCGTCCTGCTGCTGGACGAACTCCCCGGTCTGACGGTCGAACACCGCAATGCCCGCAGTCAACGTCATCTGAAACCTACTCACCGACTGGACGATTCCTGAGTGAGCAACTTTCACCGTAGTGACGGCTCCAGTTCAAGCCCTGAACCGTCAATCGAAGATCGGGCCGCGGTCCCGGGTGCGCTTGATCTCGAAGAATCCCTCGGTGCCGGCCACCAGCCGGACGCCGTCCCAGAGCTTGCCGGCCGCCTCGCCCTTGGGCGCGGGCGTCACCACCGGGCCGAAGAACGCGGTGCCCTCGACCGAGATCACCGGCGTACCGACCTCCATGCCGACCTGGTCCATGCCGGCGTGGTGCGACTTCTTCAGCGCGTCGTCGTACCGGTCGGTGCCGGCCGCCTCGGCGAGCGACTCCGGCAGCCCGACCTCGGCCAGCGCCTCCCGGATCAGCCCGTCGACGCCGTCCACGATGCCGCGGCCCTCAATGTGGATCCGCTTCCCGAGCGCGGTGTACAGCGGCAGCAGCACCTCGTTGCCGTGCGCCTGCTCGGCCGCGATCAGCACCCGCACCGGGCCCCAGGCGTTGGTCAGGAAGCTCTTGTACTCCTCGGGAAGCTCGTCCCGGCCGTCGTTCAGGACGGCGAGGCTCATCACGTGCCAGGTCGTCTTCACGTCCCGGACCTGCTCGACCTCGAGCATCCAGCGAGACGTCATCCAGGCCCAGGGGCAGGCCGGGTCGAACCAGAAATCAGCGTAGGCAGTCATATTCACCATCATACAAAATTGAAACAACCGAGATACCGTCTTGGTATCCAATACCCAATATCGCGGGGAAACCCTCGGCGAACCCGAGAACCAGGTGCATAGGATGCGGACATGCCTGGAACCAACCTGACGCGCGACGAGGCGCGTTCCCGTGCGGCTGTGGTCAGTGACGTGAGCTACGCGATCGAGCTCGACCTGGCCAACGCGCCGACCGGCGCACCGACGTTCCCGTCGGTGACCACCGTCACGTTCGCCGCCGAGACCGGCGCGAGCACGTTCGCCGACCTGATCGCGGACAAGGTCCGCGAGGTGACGCTGAACGGGACCGCCCTGGATCCGGACACGGTCTACGACGGCGCCCGCATCCAGCTGGACGGGCTGGCGGAGCGCAACGAGCTCCGGGTGGTGGCGGACTGCCTGTACTCCCGGACCGGTGAAGGGCTGCACCGCTCGGTCGACCCGGCCGACAAGGAGACCTACCTCTACACGCAGTTCGAGGTGCCGGACGCCCGCCGGGTGTTCGCGACCTTCGAGCAGCCCGATCTCAAGGCCCCGTTCACCTTCACCGTCTCCGCACCGGCCCGCTGGGTCGTGATCTCGAACGCCCCGACCCCGGAGCCGACGCCGTACCAGGGCGCGGACGGCGAGGAGCTGGCGCGCTGGGAGTTCCCGCCGACCGAGCGGATCTCGACGTACATCACCGCGGTCGTCGCGGGTCCGTACCACGTGGTCACGGACGTGTACGAAGGCCCGCACGGGACGTACCCGCTGTCGCTGCTGTGCCGTCCGTCGCTGCAGGGCGCGCTGGACACCGACGACCTGTTCGAGGTCACCAAGCAGGGCTTCGCGTTGTTCGAGGAGGCGTTCGGTACGCCGTACCCGTTCCACAAGTACGACCAGGCCTTCGTGCCGGAGTACAACATGGGCGCGATGGAGAACGCGGGCTGCGTGACCCTGCGGGACGAGTACCTGTTCCGCAGCCGGACGACGCACGCGGAGATGGAAGCCCGCGCGAACACCGTGCTGCACGAGCTGGCGCACATGTGGTTCGGCGATCTGGTGACGATGACCTGGTGGGACGACCTGTGGCTGAACGAGTCGTTCGCGGAGTGGGCCAGCCACTGGGCGCAGGTGGTCGCGACGACGAAGTACGCCGACGCCTGGACGACGTTCTGCAACGCCCGGAAGAACTGGGCGTACCGGCAGGACCAGCTGCCGTCGACGCACCCGATCGCCGCGGACATGATCGACTTCCACGCGGTCGAGGTGAACTTCGACGGCATCACCTACGCCAAGGGCGCGTCGACGCTGCGGCAACTGGTGGCGTTCGTCGGTGAGGAGACCTTCGTCACCGCGCTGAAGGAGTACTTCAAGGACCACGCGTTCGGGAACACCGAGCTGACCGACCTGCTGAAGCCGCTCGAGAAGGCGTCCGGCCGGGACCTCGACGACTGGACCGAGCGCTGGCTGCGGACCGCCGGCGTGAACACGCTGCGCGCCGACTTCGCGATCGACGAGCAAGGCGCGTTCACGTCGTTCGCGATCGAGCAGACCGCGACCGAGAAGTTCCCGGTACTGCGGCCGCACCGGCTCGCGGTCGGCCTGTACCGCCGTACCGACGAGGGCCTGGTCCGCACCGAGCGGTTCGAGGTGGACATCGACGGCGCCCGGACGGAGCTCCCGGAGCTGACCGGCGCGACCCAGCCGGACCTCGTGCTGCTGAACGACGACGACCTCACCTACGCGAAGATCCGGTTGGACGAGCGGTCCCGGGCGACCCTGGTGGAGTCGATCGACCAGCTGACCGAATCGTTGCCCAGGGCACTCGCCTGGGGTTCGACGTGGGACATGACCCGGGACGCGGAGATGCCGGCCAGCCAGTACGTCGGCATCGTGCTGCGCGGGATCCGGGCCGAGACCGACCTGACCGGTGTGCGCTCGCTGCTCAACCAGGCCGGCACCGCGATCAACCAGTACGCCGCCCCGCAGAACCGGCCGGCCCTGCGCGCGCAGTTCGAGCAGGCGCTGTCCGAGCTGGTGGCCGGCTCCGCGGCGGGCAGTGACCACCAGTTGGCGTTCGTCCGCGCGTACAGCGGCGCCGTCTTCTCCGAGGCCGGTGCCGAGCGGCTGGCGGGCTGGCTGGACGGCCGGGACCTGCCGGAAGGCCTGGTCGTCGACACCGACCTGCGCTGGACGCTGATCGTGGCGCTGGCGCGGCTCGGCCGGATCGGTGCCGCCGAGATCGACGACGAGCTGACCCGCGACACCACGATCACCGGTCAGGAGCGGGCCGCCCAGGCCCGGGCCGCCCGGCCGACCGCGGAGGCGAAGGCAGAGGCCTGGCGGATGGCGGTCGAGTCCTCGGACACGCCGAACGAGACGCAGTTCCGGACCATCCTCGGCTTCCAGCAGCCCGGCCAGGAGGACGTGCTGCGGCCGTACGTCGACAAGTACCTGAGCACGGCCAAGGACGTGTACACGCGGCTGGGCTCGTCGATGGGCGAGAACGTGCTGGTGGGCCTGTCTCCGCGGCTCCTGGCCGACCAGTCGGCGCTGGACGCGCTGACCGGCTGGCTGGCCGCGGAGTCGACGTCGGTGGACGCTCCGACGCTCCGGTACGTCACCGAGGCCCAGGCCGACCTCACACGCGCGATCGCCGCGCAGGCCATCGACACAGCCTCCTGAGGTCTCTGACAGGGCCGGTCTCACTGTGAGACCGGCCCTGTCGCTTTGAACCTCGCAGTGCGGTAAGACTGGAGCGGTGCCCGCCTCTGACCCCGCCTTGGCTGGTGCGGCAGCTGTTGCGCTGACCGGACTCGCAGAGGCGTACCGACCCCGCCCCGTCACTCCCCTGATGCCATGGCGCTATCCGAACCGCCTGGTGAAGCCGTACGTCGTCACCGCCCGCGGACGACAATGGGACGACGAGATGGTCGACATCGCCCGGGGTACGGCGACCCGGCAGCTCGAGTTCGACGACGCGATGGGCGCTGTCGGGCTGGGAGTCGTCGTACTGCATCTGGGCGCCGACGGTGTCTACCTGGTGGTGCAGAGCTGGGCACGGGACTTCCAGTCCCGGTTGAGCATCTTCAGCGGGATCGACGTCGACGACCTGCGCCCGGCGCCGATCGGTGCCGGGCCGTGCGTGTGGGAGCTGGAGGTGCTCAGCCACGAGCGCACGGCGTACGTGAACCACATCCTGTCCGCGGAGGTCGACGTGGACGGCTGGCTGGACGACGCCCTCGACACCCGCCCGACCGTCCGGTACGACGGGATCCCGTCGGGCACCTAGTTGTTGCCGGCAGCGTTCAGCAGTTGACGCTGGTCCGGGGTGAGCTCCAGGTCGGCTGCAGCGAGGCTCTCGTCGAGCTGGGCGACCGAAGACGCGCCTACCAGTGCCACAGTGGGGATCGCGCCACCTGTCAGCCAGGAGAGCACCACCTGGTTCGCCGTGGCGCCCGTCTGTTTCACGACCTCGTCCAGCGCGCTCTTACGCGCCCTCGTACCGGCGTGGTCGTAAGACTCGTCCAATGGCTTGTCGGCTCGTACGTATCCGCCGCTGAGCAGCGGTGAGTACGCCACCAGCGTGGGACCGGGCTCGGCGCGCAGGTAGCTGAGGAGGTTGCCCTCGGCGACGCCGATGCTCCCGTCCTTCGAACGGAGACCACCGAGGTCCGTCCGGGCCCGGAAGTACGTGTGGTGGTACTGCAGGACGTCGTACGACGGCAGACCGGCCTCGGCCGCCACCGCCCGGTACCGCTCGAGCCGCCAGGTCCAGTAGTTGCTCAGCCCGACCAGACCGACCAGTCCTTCCCGGACAAGCGATCCGAACGTCTCGACCTGCTGTTCGACCGGGACGGTGAGGTCGTCGATATGGGCGTAGTACACGCCGACGTGGTCGCGTCCGAGGTTGTCCAGGCTGCGGGCCAGCGACTCCTTGACCACCTGCGCCGAGAGCCCCTCCAGGTTCTCACTCAACTGCTTGGCCGGCTGCGGCGGCCGCCCTCCGACCTTGGTCGCGATCGTGAGCTCGTCCCCCACCCCGCGGCTCTTCAGCCAGCGTCCGAGCAACTGCTCACTCTCGCCGCCCTGGGTGCCGTTCACCCAGAACGCGTAATTGTTGGCCGTGTCGACGAACGTCCCGCCGGCCTCGACGTACCGGTCCAGGATCGCGAACGAGGTCGCCTCGTCGGTCACCGTTCCCATCAGCATCGCCCCGAGGGCGATCGTGCTGACCCGGCGCTGCCGCGCGGGGTCGCTTCCCATCATCAGCTCTCGCATGCGGCCAGCCAAACAACTAGAGCGCTGTCTAGGTCAAGCCCCTTCGCAGAGCGATCGGGTGGACGCTACCTGCGAAGGTCAAACGATTGTTGGTCTGCGAATCGTGAGGAGTTGTGCGCGGTGCGCGATCTCGCTTGTGGGAAAGAGATTCTTGCCACCTGAAAGCTGCTCACTTTCCCTGGAGATCGGTTTAAGCTGCACCGGAGTTCTTGGGGAGGGGCCCTGGTCGTGACACGTGTCGGGCATCGCAGGAAGAAGAAGCGGTCGCGGAGTGCGGTCAGCGCGGGCATCGTGGCCGGGCTGGCTCTGCTTGCCGTGTGCGCCGTCATCCTGACGCGCGGTACGACCGCCGCGCCGACGGCCGACGGGCGGCAGATGGGTTCGGGCACCGACGACGGGGCCGCGGCGCCGACCGCGAGCGCCGGGAGCGTCACCAAGGCGGACCGGAAGCCGCCGGTCTCGCAGACCCAGCCGTTACAGCCGACCGCCAAGGTGCAGACGACGTCCCCTCCGCCGGTGAACACCGGCCCGGACTCGCCGAAGTTCAAGCACGGCGAGTGGATCGCCGTACTGGACAAGTATCCGGCCGACGCGGGAGACACCGCGAAGGCGACCGCCACGAAGGTCACCCGGGCCGGGATCCCGGCGAAGGCGATGCTGGTGAACGGCCAGTACCCGGGGCTGAAGGACAGCTCGCTCGCGCCGGTCACCGGGACCTGGATGGTGTACCTCGGTCCGGGCACGTCGTCCGAGCAGATGGTGAACCTCTGCCAGGACCCGCGCACGCAGGCGGCGTACCCGAACCCGTGCCCGACCTACGAACCGGCCGGCTGAGAACTCTGCGGTACGGCGTCCGTCGCGAGCCGGGCGTGCAGGTGGGAGTCGTGCCGCTGTCCGGTCGGCTCGACGTAGTAGTCGCGCATCACGCCCTCGAGCCGGAACCCGGCCCGGAGCGCGACGTGGCAGGACCCCTCGTTGACGAGGGAGTGGTCCAGGGAGATGCGGTGCAGCCGGAGGCCGTCGGCGGCGAAGCCCCAGCGGGCCGCGGCGTCCAAGGCGCGGGCACCGAGTCCGCGGCCGCGGGCCAGCGGACTGACCCAGTACGCCGCGACCGCTTGATCGGGCACCCGGTGCACGTCGCGGAGTGCGACGTTGCCGATCACCTGGTCGGTGTCGCGGTCCGCGATCGCGAAGACCGCGTTGCCGCGCGCCCATCCGTCGATGCGGGGTTCCAGCCACCTGCGGGCGCGGAGGCCCGCAGGTGTGCTGATGACCGCTGTGCCGGCCGTCCAGCGCAGGATGCCGGGATCTTCCAGGGCTTTGGCCACAGCCGCCTCGTCGGACGCGACGAACGGGCGGAGGACCACATCGCCGAGCTCGATGCGATGCGGCTGCAGTGGGGCCATGTCCGCTGAGGTCCTAGAGCTTGTGGGGCTCGTTGTTGGCGTGCAGCAGCGGCGGCTGGTGCGCGTGCGCGCCGAGCTGCTGGACTCCGGTGACCAGGCCGCCGGCGAGGTCGCCGGTCGCGAACGACGTCTGCATGGTCAGCGCGGCCAGGCCGGCGGACGCGTCCGAGAGCTGGCGGCGGGCCCGCTCGCCGGTGACGATCTCCAGCCGGCGGCCGGCCGGGTCGACGTACACCAGGACGGTGTTGTCCGGGTCGTCCAGCTCGTTCAGCAGCTCGACCGCGAACGGACGGGTCTCCGAGTCGGCGCCGCCGACGTACACCGAGAAGTGCAGGCCGGACGTGTCCTCGGCGTTCCGGACCGCGCGCTCGATGTCGTGGAGCTGGTCAGGGGTGAAAGCGTCACCAGCTGGCACTTGCGCCTCCGATCGTGCGGGCGACGCCGGCGGCGGTCGCGGTGGCAGCCGGAGCGGGGTCCAGCTCGGGCAGGTTGGCGGGGTCGGGCTTGGTCGCCGTCGGACCGTTGATCCAGACCGGCGGTGCCCACCAGGACAGCCCCGGACGGTACCGCGGCCCGTTCGCGATCGAGGAGGCGAACGTCAGCAACGCCACCACCGCGATCACCAGCACCGGAATCCCGACGAACACCAGCAACGAGTGCCCGGACAATTCAGCAATCACACCCGCAGCCTAGTACGCCACGCCTGCCGGAGGGTCCACCGCCCCTCCAGCAACCACCAGACCCAACAGCCTCCCCACCACAACGCGAAGCGCGGCAGCTCCTGCACCCGCCAGCAGCCGCCGCACCTCACCACGACCCGCGCGGAGCGCGGTTGCTTGTTCGTTCTCGTCAGCAGCCGCCGCAGTTGTAGTAGGTGATGTCCCAGTGGCTGCCCTCGTCCGCGTAGATGTTGCCGGCGCCGGACTTCCACTGCGGGTAGCCGTCGCCGCGGTCGGCGATCCGGGTGAACGTGTTGTGGATGTAGTTCCCGACACAGGTGTACTTCGAGATGTCGACCTTGTAGCCGTTCCAGTGGCTGTAGGTCCCGCTCGCGTGACCGACCTCGGTCCCGCCGGTGATGTTGATCGCGCACCCGCTCGCGGTCTTCAACGTGCGAACGCCGTACACGGTGCTGTCGTTGATCTGTTCGAAGGACGTGCAGGTGGAGTTGTAGCGGTCGGAACACCCGCCGCTGGACGACCAGGTGATCCCGGCGGCGCGGAAGATCGACGTCGCCTGGGAGTGCGTCAGCTTGGTGAGCGCGGACGCCTGCTCGATCACCACCACACCGGGCAGCAGACCGACCGCGACAGCGACGAGCGGAACGAGAATCCGACGGAGCACAGCTTTCATGGGGACTCCTCGAAAACGGGGCGGTTTTTCAAGGAGTGAAATTCCCGTGAAAGATATTGGCGAAACGTCGGTCGCTAGATGTTCAGCGCGCCGATCAGCCGGCGTAGGCGCAGGTTGTTCGGCAGGTCCTCGACCAGCACCGGGTCGCCTTCCGGCCCGCCGAGCGGCACCCGCCAGTTCGGGTACTCGTCGGTGGTGCCTGGCTGGTTCTGCGTACGGCGCTCGCCCACCGCGTCGGTCAGCGCGACGCCGACCAGCTTCGCCGGCGTGTGCGCGACGTACCGGTGCAACGCTTCGACGATCCGCTCGACGTCCCCGTCGGTGTTGCTGAGCAGGTGACGCTCCCGTAGCGCGTTGAGCCACGCGTCGCGGTCCGCCTCGTCAAGAGCGAGCTCTTCGGCCACAGGACGCGTGAGCAGCCCCAGACGGTTCCGCAGCTCCACGTGGTCGCCGGCCAGGTACCCAGCCGTCGGCGGGAGGTCGTGCGTCGTCACTGTGGCCAGGCACAGCTCCCGCCACCGCTCCGGCGCCAGGGGCTTCCCGTTCGCGTCCCGCTCGAACCAGAGCACCGACGTACCGAGCACACCGCGTTCGGTGAGGTAGTCGCGCACCCACGGCTCCACAGTTCCCAGGTCCTCGCCGATGACGGTGACGCCGGCACGCTGGGCCTCCAGCACCAGGATGCCCACCAACGCCTCGTGGTCGTACCGCACGTAGGTGCCCTCGGTGGGCCGTTCCGGCGACGTGACCCACCACAGCCGGAACATGCCGAGGATGTGGTCGATCCGCAGCCCGCCGCCGTGCCGCATCACCGCACGCACCAGGTCCCGCCAGGCGGCGTACCCGGTCTCGGCCAGCGCGTTCGGGCGCCACGGAGGCTGCGACCAGTCCTGCCCTTGCTGGTTGAACGCGTCCGGCGGAGCACCCACGTGAATGTTCTGCGCGAGCACCTGCTGCAGGGCCCAGGCGTCCGCACCATCGGGGTGCACTCCGACAGCCAGGTCGTGGACGACGCCCAGCGCCATCCCGGCCGCCTTCGCCCGTGCCTGGGTCCGCCCGAGCTGCTCGTCCAGCTGCCACTGCAGCCAGCAGTGGAACTCGACCGCGTCCGGGTTCTCGTTGCGGAAGGCAACAACCGCGGGCGCGGTGGGCTCCTGCAACTCCTCCGGCCACTTGCTCCACTCCGGCCCGTGGACGTCGGCGATCGCGGCCCAGGTCGCGAAGTCGATCAGCCCTTGACTCTCGCGGTCGCAGTACGCGCCGTACTCCGCGATCCGTCCGACCGACGGCTGTACCCGGAACAGCACCTGGAGCGCCTCACGCTTCGTGGCCCACACGGTGTCCCGGTCCAGCATGGTCGAGTCCTCGCTCAACGCCCGCGCCTGCAGCGCCAACGCCCGTACCTGGTCCCGCTCCATCGGCGCGAGGTCGCCGTACTCGTCGATGTCCTCGATGCGCAGATAGACCGGGTTCCCGAACCGCCGTGACGCCGGGAGGTACGGCGAAGGCTCCATGCGCCCGGCCAGCTCAGCAGCGTGCAGGGGGTTCACCAGCACGAAGCCGGCACCCAGGTCGTGCGCCGACCACGCGGCGAGGTCGCCCAGGTCGTGGAGGTCGCCGATGCCCCAGGAGCGCCGCGAGCGCACGGAGTACAGCTGAAGGACCCAGCCCCAGGTGCGCGGCAGCTTCTCGGGCTCGAGCTTCCGCGGCGTGACGATCAGCGTGCTGACGGAGATCTCCGGGCTCGTGCCGACCCGCGCGCACAGCCGGTGATACCCGAGCGGCAGATCTCCCGGCAGCTGGAACGTCGCCTCACCGACCTGTACGCCGTCGATCCACTCCGGCTCGACCCAGTGGTCCTGCTGCGGGATGTCCCGCCGCTGACCGCCGTCCTCGAGGTCCACCCACACCTCGGCGGTAGAACCGTGCGGCAGGTGTACGGCGAACCAGGGCGTCCAGCCCTCGCGCATCACCACGGTGGCAGGCAGCGTACGGCGCCAGCGCGCCTGCTGGTGCTCTGCCAGCGCAAGGGCGGCCTTCTCCGGCGTGGAAGCGTCGACACCGAGTGCGGCCAGCACATCGGACACGACCTCGCTGGAGACGATCACATGCTCGCCTTGCCAGTTCCAGTACTCCGTGGCCACGCCATGGGCGACCGCGAGCTCGACAAGGGCCGGAGTGGGAGCTGTCACCCCAGCGAGTCTGCCGTATCAACCGCACGTACGGCCAAACGGCGCGCGTTGCGTTACCCCGCTACTCGTTGGAGCGCCGCCGGCTGAGCATGAGGACAGCCAGGAGCAGTACGCCGCTCGCGACGACCAGGCCGATCGCCACCCCGGCCAGGTTGTCCGTGAGCTGGTACAGAGAGATCGGCCAGATCACCAGGAGGATCGCGCAGCCCACCACGGCGTACGCCGAGCGCCGGGTCCGCCCGTACGCGACCAGCAGCGCGGCCGGGCCCGCCGTACCGACGGCGAGCGCCATGATCTCGCCGCGCTCCTGCACCAGCCAGCAGATCGACGAGCTGAACATCGCGGCTCCGGCGAGTGACCACGACGTCACCTGATCGCGCACCAGGCCGAGCATCGCGAACACGAACGCGACGATGATGAACCCGGTGCCGGCGATGCCCGCGCTGTTCGCGGCCGACCCGCTGTCCGGAGTCAGGACGTCCGACGTGATCACCAGCACACCGACGGCGAGGATCCCAAAAGTTGCCACCAGCAACGACGACTCCTTGAGCCACCACAGTCCGCCGGCCGCCAGCGCGAGCGCGAGCAGCACCCCGGTGACCCGCCCGGCCTCCCCCTCGACGGCCACGTACGTCGCGAACCCGGCCACGCAGCACCCGAGCGAGGCGAGCGCCGCACTCAGCTGTGCACGACGTCCCAGCACCGCCAGAACGACGGCGACCCCGAGCAGGACGACGGCAGCCGTGGTGCCGGTGCTGATCCGCGCGGCACGCCCCATCTCACCCCAGTTCGCCAAGGTCAGGAGCGCGACGGCGCCGAGCAGCAGCGCGCCGCCGACGTACCCGAGAACCTCGACCAGCGCGTTGGTATGGACCGCTACCGGCGGCGGCTTCCGCTTGACCGGCTCGGGCTCGGCCGGCGCCGCGGAAGGGTGCGGCCGGCCGGGGTCCGCGAGCGCCGCGTCGATCTCCGCATCGGCCGCGTCCCGGATCGAGTCGGCCTGGTACTGGCGCAGCACACCAGCACTCACGAGCCTCGACAGCTCGTCGTCCAGCCGGCTCGACATGCGATCGCTTCTCCTTGTCAGCCCTACTAACATCAGGCGGCGAGATGCCTATTCTGACCAGCTACCTTGTGTCCCTAGCCAGTCACCCCCTGTTTTCGCTGCCGGACTCGTTCCCGACCTTCTTCCGGACGGGCTCCGACGGCAAGCTGAAGATGACCGATCAGATCATCGTCGTACCGGCCCGGATCGCCGCTCTGATCATCGGTTTCTTCGTGCTCCGCTGGGTGTTGCACAAAATCATCCGCCGGTTCGCCCGGCGGACCGGCAACGGCGCCGTGGCCGGCGTACTCGCGAAGTCCAAGCGCGGCCAGGAGTTCGTCGAGAACACGCTCGCCAACGAACGCCGGGCGCAGCGCGCGGAGACGATCGCGTCGCTGCTGACCAGCGCGGTGACGATCGTGCTCACCGCCGTCCTGGTGGTGATGGTGCTCGCCGAGCTCGGGTTCAACATCCTGCCGGTGATCGCGTCCGCGAGCATCATCGGCGTCGCGCTCGGCTTCGGCGCGCAGACGCTGGTGAAGGACTTCCTGGCCGGCGTGTTCATGATCTTCGAGGACCAGTACGGCGTCGGCGACCTGATCGACATGGAGAAGGCGACCGGCGTCGTGGTCGCGGTCGGCCTGCGGATCACCACGCTGCGCGGCGAGGACGGCACGACCTGGTACGTCCGCAACGGCGAGGTGCTGCGGGTCGGCAACCTGACCACCCGCGACCCGAACAGCGCGGCCTCCTCCGGCGTCGGCTCCGGCACCGAGAAGGAAGAGTCCAAGGCCGACGAGGGACCGGCGCACGGCTCCCAGGACTGAGATACGGCAGCTGTTGACGCCCTGCGACCGGAGGGTCATGATCGAGCAGAATCATTAGGAAACCTTCCTATTGATTCGAGACTCTGACCGCCCCCCGATCCAAGGAGAGTCATGAAGATCCTCGTGAGCGCAGTGACCGCCGCGTGTCTGGCGACCGGCATCGCATCCGTCGCGCAGGCGAGCACCCACCCGGTGACCACCCCGCGTGTCCAGGCCGACGCCGCCGCGATGCCCGCGGCGCCGTACCTGTATCTCGGCTGGGGGAACCCGCAGAAGCCCGCCGACGTGATGAAGGCCGCGGGGAACAAGTGGTTCACGCTCGCGTTCGTACTGTCCGACGGCGGCTGCAACCCGAAGTGGGACGGCAGCCGGCCGTTGACCGGCGGTTCGGACCAGTCCGCGATCAACAGCATCCGGGCGGCCGGCGGGGACGTGATCCCGTCGTTCGGCGGCTGGTCCGGCAACAAGCTCGGCGAGAAGTGCAGCTCGGCGTCGGCACTGGCCGGCGCCTACCAGAAGGTGATCGACGCCTACCAGCTGAAGGCGATCGACATCGACATCGAGGACACCGAGTTCCACAGCTCGACCGCCCGGCAGCGGGTGGTCGGCGCGCTGAAGATCGTGAAGAGCAAGAACCCGGGCATCACGACGTACATCACGATGGGCACCGAGCAGGGCGGCCCGGACGCGTTGGGGGTGGACCTGATCAAGAAGGGGGCGGCCGCCGGGCTGCAGAACGACGGCTGGGTGCTGATGCCGTTCGACTTCGGCGGCGGCTCGACCAACATGGCAACGCTGACCAAGCAGGCCGAGGAAGGCCTCAAGAGCCGGCTGAAGAGCGCGTACGGCTACTCCGACGACGAGGCGTACCGGCACATGGGCATCTCGTCGATGAACGGCAAGACCGACGACTCAGGCGAGACCGTCCGGCTGTCCGACTTCAAGACGCTGCTCTCGTACGCCCAGCAGCACCACCTGGCCCGGTTCACGTTCTGGGCCGTCAACCGCGACCGGCAATGCTCGGGCGGCGGCGACGGCGACACCTGCAGCGGGATCTCCCAGCAGGAGTACGACTTCACCAAGGTGATCGCGCAGTACCGGCGCTGAAACACAAGAGTGCCCCGGCCGGTGCGGCCGGGGCACTCTTGTCGGACCGTCAGGCGGTGAAGGTGACGTCCAGCGTGATCGGGACGGCGGACAGCGCCTGCGAGACCGGGCAGTTCTTCTTCGCGCCCTCGGCGAACTCGGCGAACTCGTCGGCGGTCAGGCCGGGGACGTTGCCGTTCACGGACAGCTTGATGCCGGTGATGCCCTCACCCGGCTGGAAGGTCACGTCGGCCTGGGTGTCGATCGACGCCGGCGGCTTGCCCGCACCGGCGAGCGCGTGCGACAGCGCCATCGAGAAGCAGGTCGAGTGCGCGGCGGCGATCAGCTCTTCCGGGCTGGTCTTGCCGTTCGCGTCGTTCGCGCGCGAGGCCCAGGTGACGTCGTAGGTGCCGACACCGGAGGACTCCAGGGCGACCTGGCCGGCGCCCTCCATCAGCGAGCCTTCCCAGTGCGCCTTCGCCGTACGAGTGGTAGCCATGCTCGTGTTCTCTCCTTAGAGGGGGATTCAGCGGCCGGACACGTCGATCGCGCCGGGGTAATTGGGTTCGTCGGTGTTCACCATGCTGTGCGCGGCCATCACCATGTACGTCCAGATCTGCTCGTCCTGCTCGGGTGTCAGGGCGATCTCGTCCAGCGCGGCCCGCATGTGGCCGAGCCACCGGTCCCGTGCGCTCGGGGTGACGGCGAACGGGGCGTGCCGCATCCGCAGCCGGGGGTGCCCGCGCTGTTCGGAGTACGTCCGCGGACCGCCCCAGTACTGCTCCAGGAACATCCGGAACCGCACCTCGGCCGGGCCGAGATCCTCCTCCGGATACATCGCCCGCAGCTCCGGGTCGGCGGCAACGCCGCGGTAGAACGCGGCCACCAAACGGTGGAAGGTGTCCGCCCCACCGACGGCGTCGTAGAAGCTCTGCTGCTCAGTCATCTCGGATCTAGTCTCTCAAGTGTGACAACGTGCTTCAGCAGGGCTGCCTTTTCGGCGACTCCGAGGGGACGTTTCGCGTGCGTCGTGCCGTCGACGGCGACGATCACCGACTCCGCCTTCGCGTACACGTCCTCCGATTCGCCACTGCGGTCGACGATCCGGGAGCCGAGCGTGTACGACGACGTACCGACGGCGGCGATCCACACGTCCACGTCGTACGGCGGGTGCCGGAGCAGGATCGGGCGCAGGTAGTCCACCGTCTGACTGACCAGGACGCAGGGGTACTGCTCGAAGTAGTCGCCGGTCGCCGCCATCAGCTGGGTCAGGAACGCGATCCGCGCCTCCTGCAGGTAGTCGAAGTACCGCACGTTGTTGACATGGTCGTACGAGTCGATGTCCGACCACCGCACAAGCACGGGATAGGTGAAGGTCACGGGGCCTCCCGGTCTGGACTGAGGAGCGGAGGGAGCGAAGCGACCGGAGCGACGAGGGAAGACCGGGAGTCACAGCCCCGTGACCACGCCGGCGCCGAAGGCCCGGCCAAAAGCACAGCCATCAGGCGCCCACCAGCTTCTCGAGCGCGGTGCGCTCCTCCGGGGTGATCCGGCGCAGCCGGTTGGCCGTGAAGTCGAACGGCACCAGCCGGGTGCGGGCCTCGACATAGGTACGGCGTTCTGGCTCGGCGTCCAGGATCTCGTAGTCGACGGTGAACGAAGCGGCCCTGATCTCGCTGATCCAGAGCTCGATCCGGACCGGCTCCGCGCGGAAGTGCAGCGGCGCGCGGTACTGGACCTCGTGCCGGGCGACCAGCAGCCCGGTCTCCAGGGTGTCGGCGCCGAGCTCCTTCGCGGTCCGGAACAGGAAGTCGACGCGCGCGTCCTGCAAGTAGTCGACGTACCGCCCGTTGTTCACGTGCCCGAGCGCGTCCATGTCGCCCCACCGCAAAGGACAGTGGTAGACGTGGCGGTTCCTCATACTTTCCCCACCCCACCGCCCCGGTCTGTGATGATCCACACGACGATCATGTCATCCGGGGTACATCCGACGTGACAGCCCATGGGTAATGTCATCTTCGGCAAGACCAGTTGACCGATTGGAGCAGTGGATGAGCACGCAGCGGGTGGCGATCGTGACCGGGGCGGCCCGGGGAATCGGCGCGGCCGTCGCGCAGCGGCTCGCCGCGGACGGCAACGCGGTCGCGGTCGTCGACCTCGACGAGGCAGCCTGCGCGGCGACCGTCAAGGCGATCACCGAGGCCGGCGGCAAGGCGATCGCGGTCGGCGCCGACGTCAGCAGGTCCGACCAGGTCGCCGCCGCCGTCGAGCGGGTCGCCACCGAGCTCGGCGCGCCGACGATCCTGGTGAACAACGCCGGCGTACTGCGGGACAACCTGCTGTTCAAGATGTCCGAGGACGACTGGGACACGGTGATGTCCGTGCACCTCAAGGGCAGCTTCCTGATGTCGAAGGCCTGCCAGGCGCACATGGTCGAGGCGAAGTACGGCCGGATGGTCTTCCTGTCGTCGACGTCGGCGCTCGGCAACCGCGGCCAGGCGAACTACGCGTCCGCGAAGGCCGGCCTGCAGGGCCTGGCGAAGACGCTGGCGATCGAGCTGGGCAAGTTCGGCGTCACCGCGAACGCGATCGCCCCGGGCTTCATCGAGACCGACATGACGGCCGCCACCGCGGCCCGGGTCGGCGTCGACTTCGAGGAGTTCAAGAAGGCGACCGCCGCGACCATCCCGGTGCAGCGCACCGGCAAGCCGGAGGACATCGCCGCCGCCGCGTCGTTCTTCTGCAGCGAGGAGGCCGGTTTCGTCTCCGGGCAGGTCCTGTACGTCGCCGGCGGACCCCGCAACTGACACGGAACTGAGGAGCAGCCGACATGCCGCAGACCTTCAACGGCGTCGACGAGGTGGTGCACGCCGTCGGCACGACGCTCGGCGAGTCCGAGTGGCTGGAGATCACCCAGGAGCAGGTGAACCAGTTCGCCGACGCGACCGGTGACCACCAGTGGATCCACGTCGACGTCGAGCGGGCAGCGAAGGGCCCGTACGGCGGGACGATCGCGCACGGCTACCTGACGCTGAGCCTGATCGCCCGCTTCGGCGACGAGCTGTTCAAGGTCGAGGGCGTGACGGCGAAGCTCAACTACGGCGTGAACAAGGTCCGCTTCCCGGCGCCGGTCCCGGTCGGCAGCCGGGTCCGCGCCGGCGCCTCGATCTCGAACGCGGTCGAGACCCCGGCCGGTGTCCAGGTGTCCCTCAACTGGGTCATCGAACTCCAGAACTCCACCAAACCCGCCTGCGTCGCGGAGACCGTCGTACTGCTCGTGCCTTAGTGTCCTCAGGACACTAGAGCGGGCAGATCAGCACCGCGTGGGTCGCGATCCGGTGGTAGCCGAGCCACTCGTTGACGGCGAGCATCGGCGTGTTGCCGTCGTAGTTGGCCGTGTACGCGCCCCGCACGCCGGCGTCGGCGGCGCGCTGCAGGGCGGCCGCCTTCACCAGCTTGGCGAGGCCGCGGCCGCGGTACTCCGGCAGCGTCGACGTCATCTTCGACCAGATCATCGTGTGGTCGCCGAGGCTCAGCGTGAACGCCACGATCTCGTCGCGGTACGTCGCCGCCACGCTCAGGTCGAGCACCGTGTCCTCGGACCGCCACACCGCGGCGAGCCACTCGTCGTACGGCCGAGCGGAGATCTTCGCGTCCCCGGGCTTGGTGCGCTGGGCAACGACGTCGACGGCGTACAGCGCCTCTGGCCGTACCTCGGTGAGCGTGACGAGTTTTACGGCGGACGGCGGCTCGGGCTGGTCGTGCGCGTGCCGCGGATCGATGCCGGCGTACACCACCCGCCGCGTCTGCCGGTACCCGAACTGCGCGGCCCACTCGACCGACGACGGATCCGCGAACACCCGGGCAGTCGTCGCGCCCGCCGCCCGCAGGTTCGCGTGCGTTGCCGCCAGCAACTGCGTACCGATCCCCCGGCGGCGGTGCTCCGGCCGGACGAGCAGCCGTAGCTCGCCGGCCGACGGATCCGACCCGCCGATCAGGTCGGTCGTTGCCCACCCCACCAGTTCCCCGCCGTCGAAGGCCGCGAACGTCGCCCTTCCCGGCTCGGCAGGCCGCGCGAGCCGCCGGGTCAACATGCCCCGAGTGGTCACCAGGTAAGGCACCAGCGTGTCGTGCAGCGCCAGCCCCTGATCGACGTCTCCCGCGGCCGCCGCCCTGATCTCCATCCGAAACTCCTTGGGCACTCCAACAACCAAGTACCCGGAATCTAACGTCCTTTCAGGTGCAGACCGGAAGGAAACCGATTACAGCTCTGTCTCAGAGGGTTCGAGAAAGAGCCTCGCGCCGGTGACGTCGAACGTCGTCCGGAACCGATCGAGGTAGTCGGCCCCGACCAGCCCGTCGTGAATGATCTCCTGGAACTGCACCTTCGGCGCCTGCTGCACCGTCTCCGGAGCCGCCGCGAGATACACGCCGCCGGCAACCGTCGCCCAGTACCGCGTCCACTCGTACCCGGTCTCGTCGACCCCGGTCCGCGTCGTCACCTCCGAGCCGCTCAGATCAACCTCACAGTCCACGGCAAACCGCGTGTCCAGGATGAGGCTCCCCGATCCGGTGTCGACCTCGACGGTGATCTCCCGCCCGCTCGGCAGCACGAGTTGTACGAACGGGTCGACCGACACCGCCTCCCGTCGTACGTCGAGCGGAATCGCCACCCCGCCGCCCCGGAACTCCTCACGAGGCTGCACCGTCAGCGTCATCGCGGCCGGATCCGTGGTGACCGTGTGACCCTCGAAGTACGCCGGCCCGAGGATCCCCCCGAACAGGTCCACGTCGCCGAGGTCCGCGACTCCGGCCAGGTGCCCATCGACCACGTACCCACCGAACCCGATCCGCGGCACCCGCACCAGCGGCACTTCGACCGCCTGACCGGACATCCGCCGGCCGGTGTACGTCTCGCCGGTTGCGACAGCGCCCACCTGCTCGGCGACCACGGAGGACAGCACGGTGATCCCGATCCCGGTGTCGACCAGGAACCGGTGCGGTGTGTCGCCGACGGTCACCGGTGCTCGGACGAGGTGCTCCACCCGGTCGAACGCGACGGTCGTCATGGCTCAGCTCGCCAGCGACCGCAGCAGACCCAGCTCGGTTTGCACGCGGTGGTAGCCGAGCCAGTTGTTGACGGCAAGCATCGGAGCGTTGCTGTCGTCGTTCGACGTGTACGCCGACGTGATGCCGGCCGCGGCCGCCTTCCGCAGCGCGACCGACTTGACGAGCTTCGCGAGCCCCTTCCCGCGGTACGCCGGGACCGTGCCGGTCATGCCCGACCACATCCGGTCGACCGCGGTCTCGACGACCGTGAACGCCGCCACCTCGTCGCCGGCCATCGCAGCGACACTGAGCGACCTGTCCAGCGACGGGCTGTCCCAGATCTCCTCGACCCATCGGTCGTACTCGACCGCGTCCAGCGGTGAGTCGCTCGGCTCGTCCAGCGAGGCGATCGTGTCGGCCTCGTACACCGCGCGCGGGTCCACCGCGTCCAGCGACACCAGCTCGATCCCGTCCGGCGTCGGCGGCTGCTCCGGCAGCCCGGTCAGCTCCAGCCCGGCGTAGTGCATCTGCCGCGTCCCGTCGTACCCGAGGTTGCGCGCGAACTCGAGCCCCTCGGGCTGGACGAACGAGCGCACCCGGACCGCGCCGACCTCGGTCAGATGCTGATGCAGCCGCCCGGCGAGCTCGCTGCCGATGCCCTGCTTGCGATGCTCCGGGTGCACGTAGATGGCCAGCTCGGACTGCCCGGGCTCACTCGTCCACACGTTCAGGCCGGCCGACGCCCAGGCAACGATCTCGCCGTCGCGCTCGGCGACCAGCGGAAGGAACCGCTCGCCCGGTGACTGCACGGTCAGCATGTGCCGGACGGCCGCGGGCGACATCGCCTTGTACGGCGCCACCACCCGACGTACCGCCGCTACCGCCTCCGCGTCGTCTGCCACGGCCTGCCGTACCACCGCCCGAGTCCTCATGTTCCCGGACCCTAACCAGCGCGCCGTACGCACGCCACGCATTAAGAGACGTGATCGCGCGAGTCCCGTGATTCGGCTGTGGGGAGAACTCGTACTAAAGTGGCGCGGTGCTGTCGGACTGAATGCCCCGACCGCCGGAAGTGCCATCGTGGTTGCACGCGACGGGGTCACCGGCGGCGGGGCGTCCGCATCTCAGCCGTACGTCGCCACCGCGGCCCGTGCCAACTCCAGCATCCGGCCCCTCAGGTCCTCCGGCTCCAGCACCTCCAGATCACCCGCGAACCCGAGCAGTACGCCGCACGCCGCCTCCCGGACCCGGAAGTGCAACCGCAGATGCGGCCACTCGTCGTCGGACGGCACCTCGCGCGGCACCTCCCCCTTCGCCAGCATCGGCGCACTGATCCGCCGGATCAGCTCGACCCTGCCCGGCCGGACCCGGACCAGTACGTCGACGCCGACCGGCGCCTGTCGCTCCAGCCCGGACCGCAACCGCTCCCACTCCGCCCGCACGTCGAGCCCGTCGGGCCGCTCCGCTGCCTCGTCCAGAAGGCCGGCCTCCTCGACCCGCGACACCCTGTACATCCGGGCGGCCCCGCGGTGCGCGGCCACGAGGTACCAGCGTCCCGCCTGCTCCACCAGACCCCACGGGTCGACCGTTCGTTGCTGCACGCCCTCACTGGCCGACGCGTACCGCAATCGCACCCGGCGGCGCTTCACGACTGCTTGCCGTAGTACCGGCAGAGCGCCGGTGTCCTCGGCGTCCGCGAACCACCGGCGCCGGTCGACCACGATCGCCCCGGAGAGCGCGTCCGCGTCGTCCTGCAGCTCTACCGGCAGTGTCGCGGACAGCTTGCCCATCGCGGAGTGCAGCGCGTCCTGCAGTCCTAGTTCCTCCGACAGCGCAGCGCGGCCGGACCACGCGAACAACGCCTGCGCCTCCCGCGGAGTGAGCTCACTGACATCGGCCCGGTACCCCGGCAGCAACACACAGCCCCCGTTACGCCCCCGCTCGGAGTACACGGGCACACCGGCCGCGGACAACGCCTCCATGTCCCGCATCACCGTCCGCGAGGACACCTCCAGCCGCTCCGCCAGCTCGCGCGCGCTCAACCGCTCGTGCCGCTGTAACAAGAGGATGATCTGCAACAACCGGTCCGCCCGCATGTCCCAACAATATGGGACAGAGGATGTCGTATATACCCTGCGACGCTCTCTTCATGACCGTCATCGACAACGATCCCCGCCCGCTGTTCGTCCGCGCCCTCGACCAGACGCAGCAGCTCGTCACCACCACCGACCCCGAACACCTCGCGCTACCGACGCCCTGCGACGAGTACGACGTCCGTACCCTGCTCGGCCATCTGGTCTCGGTCGTCGCCCGGATCAACCTCGCGCTGAACGGCGGCGACCCGCTGACCATCCCCGTCATCGCCACGGACGTCGACGACGTACCGACGGCCTGGAAGGTACGCCGCGCCGCACTCGACGAGACGCTCGCCGACGACACAGTCCTCGGCCGGATCTGCAAGCTGCCGTGGGGGACCCTGCCGGGTGCTGCCGCGATCGCCGGCTACACAGGCGAACTCACGACGCACTCCTGGGACCTGGCCAAGGCCACTGGCCGGGTGAGCGAACTGGACGACGACCTGGCGACCCAGGTGCTGCCGATGGTCCGGCAGTTCATTCCGGCCGACCAGCGCGGCGGCCACGTCCCGTTCGGCGCGGTGGTGCCAGTGGCCGACGACGCGTCGCCGTACGACCAACTGGCCGCCTGGCAGGGTCGTCAGCCCTAGACGATCCCGCCGTTCAGCGTGAGGCCGCCGTCGATCGTGATCGTCTGGCCGGTGATCCAGGACGCCTCGTCGGACAGCAGGAACCACACCAACGACGCAACGTCCTCCGGCCGGCCCAGACGACCCAACGGGTACGCCGCCGCGACCTTGTCCTCACGCCCTTCGTAAAGCGCTCCGGCGAACTTGGTTTTGACGACCGCCGGAGCCACTGCGTTCACCCGGATCCCGGGAGCCAACTCCATCGCCAGCTCCTGCGTGACCCGGGACAGCATCGCCTTGGTCGCGCCGTACCACCCGATGCCGGGCGAAGGCGCCAGACCGGCCACCGAGGACAGGTTCACGACGGCGCCGCCGTGTGAACCCATCCAGGCGTCGCGGCACGCTTTGACCCAAGCGATCGCAGCCAGCACGTTGGTGTCGACCATCTTGGCCGCAACCGCCTGGTCCACGTCCAGGAGCTTCCCGTAGATCGGGTTGATGCCGGTGTTGTTCACCAGCAGATCCACCGAGCCGTACGTCGCCACCGCAGCAGCGACGACCGCCCCGCGATGCGAAGCGTCTGCAGCATTGCCCGCGATCGCAAGCGCGTGCTCACGACCGCCCAGGCTCTGCACAGCCTCGTCGAGCGTCTCCTGGGTCCGCCCGGTGATGACGACGCGCGCGCCGTCGGCCACCAGACGCTGAGCGACCGCCAGCCCGATCCCGCGCGAGGCTCCGGTGACGATCGCTGTCCGGCCCTGCATCAGCTGAGGCGCTCGAGCACGATCGCCATACCCTGCCCGCCGCCGACGCACATCGTCTCGAGGCCGAACTGCTTGTCCTCGAACTGCAGGCCGTTCACCAGCGTGGTCATGATCCGCGCACCGGTCGACCCGAACGGGTGGCCGAGCGCGATCGCGCCGCCGTGCACGTTCAGCTTGTCCTCGTCGATGCCGAGCTCGCGCGCCGATCCGATCACCTGGACCGCGAACGCCTCGTTGATCTCGACCAGGTCGATGTCGTTGATGCTCATCCCGGCCCGCGCCAGCGCCTGCTTCGACGCCTCCACCGGACCCAGGCCCATGATCTCCGGCGACAGACCGCTGACACCCGTCGACACGATCCGCGCCAGCGGCGTCAGCCCGAGCTCCCGCGCCTTGGTGTCGCTCATGATCACCACGGCCGCCGCGCCGTCGTTCAGCGGGCAGCAGTTGCCGGCGGTCACCGTGCCGTCGGGCCGGAACACCGGCTGCAGCTGGCTGACCTTCTCCAGCGTCGTACCGGCCCGCGGCCCGTCGTCCTTGCTCACCACTGTCCCGTCCGGCAGCGTCACCGGCGCGATCTCGCGCTCGAAGAACCCGTTGCCGATCGCCTTCTCGGCCAGGTTCTGCGAGCGGACGCCGAAGACGTCCTGGTCGGCACGGCTGATCCCGCGCAGCGTCGCGACGTTCTCCGCGGTCTGCCCCATCGCGATGTAGATGTCCGGGAGCTGCCCGTCCTGCCGCGGGTCGTGCCAGGTGTCGTTGGTCTCGGCGTACTTCTCGGTCCGTGCCACCGCGTCGGTGAACAGCGGGTTGAACGAGCTCGGGTCCCCGACCCCGGCCGACCCGAAGTTCTTGTACCGCGAGACGCACTCGACACCGGCGCTGACGAAGATGTCGCCCTCGCCGGCCTTGATCGCGTGGTACGCCATCCGCGCGGTCTGCGTCGAAGACGCACAGAACCGGTTCACCGTGGTGGCCGGCGTGTTGTCCCAGCCCAGCTGCACCGCGACCCGGCGGGCCATGTTGCCGCCGTGCTCGTCGTGCGGTTCCGCACACCCGAGCATCAGGTCCTCGACCTGGTCGCCGGTCAGGCCGATCTTCTCGGTCGCCGCCTTGATCATCTGCACGGCCAGGTCGTCCGGCCGGATCGTGGTCAGCGAACCCTTGTTCGCGCGGCCGATCGGCGAGCGTGCCGTCGAGACGATGACTGCTTCAGGCATTTCCCGGATCCCTTTCTACAGGCCCAGATCGCGGCCGATGAGTTCCTTCATGATCTCGTTCGAGCCGGCCCAGATCTTCGTCACCCGGGCGTCGCGCCAGGCGCGGGCCACCCGGTACTCGTTCATGTACCCGTACCCGCCGTGCAACTGCACGCACGCGTCCAGGATCTCGTTCTGCACGTGGGCGCTCCACCACTTCGTCTTCGCGGCGTCGACCGCGGACAGCCGGTCCTCGTCGTGCGCCACGATCGCGTTGTCGACGTACGCCTGGGTCACCTCGGCCTTGGTGACCAGCTCGGCGACCAGGAACTTGTTGTACTGGAACGAGCCGACCGGCTGGCCGAACGCCTTGCGCTGCTTGATGTAGTCGATCGTCTCGGCGAGGATCTGGGTGGCGTGCGCGATGTTCGACACCGCGGCGCCGATCCGCTCCTGCGCGAGCCGCTCCATCATATGGATGAAGCCGCGGTCCACCTCGCCGAGGACGTTGTCATCGGCAACGAAGACGTCCTCGAAGAAGAGCTCCGACGTACCGGACTCGGTCTGGCCGACCTTGTCCAGCTTGCGGCCGCGGGCGAACCCGGCCATCCCCTCCTCGACCACGAACAGCGTGATGCCCTTCGCACCCTTGGACGGGTCGGTGCGGGCGGCGACGATGACCAGGTCGGCCATGTCGCCGTTGGTGATGAAGGTCTTCGACCCGTTCAGCACCCAGCCGCCGTCGGCCTTCTTCGCGGACGTCTTCAGCGCGGCCAGGTCCGACCCGCCGGACGGCTCGGTCATCCCGATCGCGGCGACGTACTCGCCGGAGCAGAACTTGGGCAGCCAGCGCTGCTTCTGCTCCTCGGTGCCGAGGTCCACGAAGTACGGCGCGGCACAGTCGTAGTGGATGCCGAAACAGCTCGACAGCGACGCGGAGACCTTTGACACCTCCTCTGCGAACACCGCGTTGAACCGGTAGTCGCCGACGCTCGAACCGCCGTACTCCTCCGGCACGTCCAGGCCGAGGAAGCCCTGCTTGCCGGCCTCCAGCCAGACGGCGCGATCGATCGTCTTCTCTTCGAGGAACTGCTCCATCCGCGGCACCAGTGAGCGGTCGCAGTACTCCTTCGCACTGGCGCGGAATGCGTGGTGGTCCTCGTTGAAGATGACGCGCTCCATGTGGCCTCCCCAAGGCGTGAGACGAGTAGCTAAGCGCTTGCTTAGCTTCACGCGTTTGGTGCAAGGTGTCAACGTGTCCGCAGTCACCGACCCCCTGGTCTGGGAGCACGTCCAGCCCGCCGCAGCGCGGCGCCTGCTGACCGGCGCCGTCGATGCGTTCGCCGAGCGCGGCTTCGAGGCGACGACGACCCGCGACATCGCATCCCGCGCGGGCATGAGCCCCGCCGCCCTGTACGTCCACTACCCGTCCAAGGAACGCCTGCTCTTCGAGATCAGCTTGTACGGCCACAACGCGGCCCTGGAGGTCCTGCGCTCCGCCGACACCGGCGCGACCCCCGCCGACCGCCTCCGGTCGCTCGTCGCCGCATTCACGGCCTGGCACGCCCGGCACCACACCATCGCCCGCGTGGTGCAGTACGAGTTGGCCGCCCTCTCCCCCGAACACCTGGCCGAGGTCGCGACGATCCGCCGCGCCATCTCGAGCCAGATCGAGCAGGTGCTCGCCGACGGCGTCCAGGCGGGCGAGTTCGCCGTCAGCGACCTGCCGGGCACCACACTGGCCGTACTGTCGCTGTCGATCGACGTCGCCCGCTGGTACACCCCCCACCGCGGCGACCCGGCCGCGCTCGGCCAGCTGTACGCCGACCTCGCCCACCGGATGGTCCAGGCATGACAGAACCCCCGCACCACACGGCGCGGGGGTTCTGTGCGAGAGATCAGGCCTGCAGAGCAGCCTGGACGTCAAGGTGGATGTCCACCTTGTCGCCGATCAGCAGCTTGCCGCCCTCCAGCGGGACGTTGAAGTCGATGCCCCACTCCTTGCGGCTGATCGACGCGGAGGCCTCGAAACCGATGATGGTCTGGCCGTAGGCGTTCTGGTCGACACCGAGGAACTCGACCGCGAACTCGATCGGCTTGGTGACGTCCTTGATGGTCAGGTCGCCGGCGAGCACGTAGTCGTCGCCCTCGGCCTTGATGGCGGTGCTGACGAAAGTCATCTTCGGGCTCTTCTCGGCGTCGAAGAAGTCGCCGGAGCGCAGGTGCCCGTCGCGCTGCGCGTTGCGGGTGTGCACGGAGGCCAGCTCGACGGCGACGTTCGCCACGGAGTCCTCGATCGTGTCCTTGACGACGATCTCGCCGCTGAAGTCCTCGAACGTTCCGCGGACCTTGGTCATCAGGTGCCGGACGGTGAAGCCGATCTCGGTGTGCGCGGTGTCGATGGCGTAGGTACCCGCAGCCAGGCCGGGGATCGTGCTGGTCAGGGTGCCGGTGGTGGTGTCGCTCATGGGGTCCTCTCGGGGAATGTGGTGCCACTGGTCGGGGGCGACGCAGCCTGGTCCAATAGTTAAAACTTCAACCGATGACTACGACAGTAGGCAGTAACAGTTTAAATGTCAACCACATTCCCGGTACACTGTTCTCGTGACGATGGAGACTGAGATGGACCGGGGGACTCGGTGGCTCGACGCCGAGCAGCAGCTGGCGTGGCGTGCCTACCTGTTGGGGACCGCACGCCTGATGGCGAAGCTCGACGACGACCTTCGTCAGTTCGGACTGGGGATCAACGACTACGAGATCCTCGTCCGGCTCTCCGAGGCGCCCGACCGGCGGCTCCGGATGGCCGACCTGGCGGACCGGCTGCACCAGAGCCGGTCGCGCCTGACCCACACCGTCGGCCGCCTCGAGTCCGCCGAACTGGTCCGCCGCACGTCGTGCACGAGCGACAAGCGCGGTGTCTGGGCCGAGTTGACCGACGCCGGATTCGCCCTGCTCGAGCAGGCCGCGCCGTACCACGTGCAAGGCGTCCGGGAGAACCTGGTCGACCTCGCCAGCCCCGAGGACTTCGTCGCCGTCGGCCGGGTCTTCGACGCCGTCTCGGAGCACATCGGCCAGCGCTGACCGCTTGTCACCTGCCGGTCGGGGCCGGGCTGATCTCCAGCACCGCCTCGTCCCGGCCGGCACCGCGGTAGGTCAGCATCGAATCGCGCATCCGCCGCTTCAACGGCGGTACGTGATTCACCGTGCGCATCGCCGTACGCATGCCCGCCAGCGCCAGCCGGCCGATCACCGGCTTGTGCGCCGGGTCGTCCGCGGTCATCTGGGCGCGCGACTTGATCACGGCGTCGAACCCGTACTCGATCATCTTCGTCTCGTACTCCCGCACAGCCGCGAGCAGTTCGCGGCGGCCGTCGCGTACGTCGATCAGCGCGCGGCAGAGGTTCACGGCGTCGCGGAGCGCGGTGTTCGCGCCGACCCCGCGTCCGGGTGTCATCGTGTGAATCGCGTCACCGATCAGCGTGACGTTCGTACTCTCCCAGGGCTCCAGCGGGACCGACGTCCAGATGTTCACCGGGAAGCACGTGCCCCGATCGGTGAGCTCGAACAGCCGGCGCAGGTTCGGATGCCAGTCTGGCGTCAGGTCGAGCGCGACCTTGACCAGCTCCTCGCCGGTCAGCTCCATGATGTTGGCGGGCAGCTTGTCCCGGGTCGCCGACAGGCCCCAGTTGATGTAGTCGCGGGTGTTGTCGAACTGCAGGCCCGGCCAGCGCCGGATCAGCTCCTCGGTATTGCCGCCGATCCCGTGCTTCACACGACCGTCGCGGTCCCACTGGAACTCCATCACGTGGATGATGCAGAACAGCCCGCGCGGTGCGTTGATCATCGAGATGCCCTCGAACACCTTCGGCGACACCAACTTCGCGCTCTCGTCGGTGATCGGCAGCTTGCCGGCGATCGCCACGATTCCGGTCTCCTCGGTCCTCGCCTGCGGCAGGTACTGCCGACGCACCCGGGATCCTGATCCGTCCGCGGCGACCAGCAGGTCCCCGGTGGCCTCGGTCCCGTCGGCGAAGTACGCCGTCACGTGGTCGTCGTACTGCTCGAAGCGGGTGAACTCCTTGCCGAACTCGACCACGTCCTCGAGGCCCGTCAGCAGCACCTGGCGAAGCGTCATCCGGCTGATCGACTTCTCGCTCTCGACCGGGTCCGTCGACGGCGGAACCTCCATCGACAAGACCTCCTTGAAGTCCTCGGTCAGCATGTTGAAGTACCTCGGGTCGCGCGCCTTCGTGGCGACGAACGTGTCGTACAACTCCGGCGGCAGCAGCGAATGCAGCGCCCGGCTGCCGTCCGGGTCGATCCCGACCCGATAGCCGTGCAGGCCGTCGGTGCGCAGCGCGTCGCGCTCGAACACCGCCACCTCGATCCCGGCCCGCAACAGACCGTGCGCCAGCGCGAGCCCGCCGGTCCCGCCGCCGATTACCAGTACCTTCATGTTCTCTCGTCCCTTCGAGTATCTTGGTAACCCGAGTATCTTGGAGTCCCGAGAGAAATGCAAGCCCTATGCTGAGGCGGACCATGACCAGTTCCCGCGAAGAGCTCACCGGCGAGATCCAGCAGCGCATGATCCGGCTGATCGCCGAGGTCGTGCTGGTCAATCACGCGATCTCGGCGAAGGTCGGGCTCGGCGCGAGCGACTCCCAGTTCATGACCCTGCTGCAGACGTACGGGCCGTTGACGCCGCGGCAACTCACCGAGCACACCGGTCTGACGTCCGGCACCGTCACCGGCGTCATCGACCGGCTCGAGGCGCACGGCTTCGTCACCCGCCAACCCGATCCGGCGGACCGCCGCAAGGTCGTCGTCACGCCGTCGCTGGAGGCGATCAACGAGCGGCTCGCTCCGCTGTACGCCGACCAGGGCAACCGGCTGGCCGGCGTCCTGGCGACGCGCACCGTCGAGGAACTCGAGACCATCGCCGCGTTCCTGCACGACTCGGTCACTGAAGCCAGGAGCTAAAGCGATTGAGGGCGCCGCCCTCCTCCGGAACCCTGCTGGACGTGACCGAACTCCATCAGGACGGCCGCGCCGGTATCGACGCTGCGCTCGTCCGGCGACTGATCGCACAACAGTTCCCGCAGTGGGCCGACCTGCCCGTGACGCCGGTCGCGGTAGACGGCTGGGACAACCGGACGTACCGGCTAGGTCCGGAACTCACCGCCCGCCTCCCGACGGCCAAGTCGTATGTCGCCGCCGTCGACAAGGAACACACCTGGCTCCCCCGCCTCGCTCCGGAACTACCGGTCGAGATCCCGGAGGCCGTGGCCAAAGGCGAACCCGGCCTGGGTTATCCACATCCCTGGGCGGTCAGGCGCTGGATCTCGGGTGAAACCGCGTCGGCCCGCACCGTGCACGACCTCGACGAGTTCGCCCGCTCGGTCGCGGCCTTCGTCCTCGCGCTGCAGAGCGTCGACGCCACCGGCGGACCGCTCGCCGGCGCGCACAGCTTCTACCGGGGCGCGTCGCTGGAGCACTACCACGACGAGACGGTCGAGGCCCTGGCCGTGCTGAAGGGCCGGGTCGACACCGACCTCTGTCGCGAGGTGTGGGACGCCGCACTCTCCGCCTCCTGGGACGGGCCGCCGGTGTGGTTCCACGGCGACATCGCCGGCGGCAACCTCCTGGTCCGCGACGGCCGGCTGTCCGCGGTCATCGACTTCGGTACGTCGGGTGTCGGCGATCCCGCCTGCGACCTGGTGATCGCGTACACCTTTTTCACCGGCCGGTCCCGCGCGATCTTCCGCGACGCAGTAGCCCAGGACGACGCGACGTGGGCGCGCGCCCACGGGTGGGCACTCTGGAAAGCGCTCATCACCTACGACACGTCCGCTGCGAGTCGTCAGGTGCTCGACGAAGTCCTCACCGATCACCAAGCAGACGCATAACCCCGGGGGGACAGTTCTCAGGTATTCATCCGGCGGGTCAGATCAGCGACGCAACACCGTCGTACTCGCCGACCGGTGCGGCGCCGACGGCCTCGTACTCGAGCAGCAGCAGACCGCCCGGGGTCGCCTCGTGCTGCGTGAGCCGCAGCCCTGCGGTCTCCCCCGAGCCATCGAACAACCGCCGCCCGGCACCGACCACGGTCGGCGCCACCACCAGCCGCACCCCGTCGATCAACCCGGCCCCGAAGAGTGCCTGCCCAAGCCGGCCGCTCCCGTGCACCTGCAGCTCAGACCCCGGCCGCCCCTTCAGCTCCGCAACGGCCCCCAGGGACCTCAGAACGGTCACCGGCCCCCAACCGCCCTCACCTAGCGAGGTACTGACGACGTACTTGGGTAGTGAATTCATCAACTCGGTGAAGGGATCGTCCGGATCGGTGATCGCCGGCCAGTCCCGGGCGAACGCCTCATAGGTCCGCCGCCCCAGCACCAGGCCGTCCGCCGACCGCAGCCACTCGGCAGCCCGCCGTACGAACACCTCGTCCATGTACGGCACCAACCACCCGCCCCGCGTGAACCCGTCACTCGTGTCCTCGGTCGGCGAACCCGGCCCCTGATACACCCCGTCCAGCGTGACGAACTCCGTGAGTACCAGCTTCATGCCTCGACCACCGCCGCGAGCTGCTTGGTCACGGCGCCCCAGCCGTCAGCGAATCCGAGCTCCTCGTGCAACCCCCGCGCCGCCGCCGATCCGTGCCGCGCGATGATCCGGTACTGCGTTCCTTCCGCGTGATCGGCAAGGAGCACCTCGGCCGTCACCGCGATCGGCTGCGGATCCGCGGGACGCCAGGTGCTGTCGATGGCGTTCGTGAACACCAGCCGCTCGAGCTCTTCCACCACCAGGAAGCTCGCATCGAGATGCGGCTCGAACGCCCTACCGTCCTCGCTCAGTTCGGTCACCATCGCGCCGCCCGGGCGCAACTCGAGGCGCCGTACCCGGCAGATCGCGGGCGCCGGCACCCACCACTGCGCGAACCGCTCCGGATCGCTCCACGCTCTCCAGACCTTGGCCCGCGGCGCCCGAATGACTCGTTCCACGACCAGGTCCAACTCCGGATCGAACTCTGCCTTCACCCGTCCTCCTCGGTCTCTTCGGTCTCTTCCGTGACGAAGCGCGCCAGCCGATCGGTACGCTCCTCCCAGATCCGCCGCTGCTCGGCCAGCCAGTCGTCGACGACGGCCAGCCGTTCCCGGTTCAGCACACAGGTCCGCACCCGGCCGGTCTTGACCGTGCGGATCAGTCCGTTGGACTCCAGCGTCCGGACGTGCTTCATGAACGACGGCAGCGTGATCGGATACTCGGCGGCGAGCTCCCCCACACTGGTCGGGCCGCGCCCTAGCCGCCGGATCACGCTCCGCCGGGTCGGGTCGGCCAACGCGACAAACACCCCGTCGACCTCATACTGTGCCATGAGGCTAAGTATTGCGTTCGCTCAATACTTAGCGCAAGGGCTAAGTGTTCGGGGCTGAAAAGACCCCGCCTCCGGTTGCTGGAGACGGGGTCCTTTGTGGCGCGCGTCAGTCGCGGGTGAGCTTGCGGTGCGTCACCCGGTGCGGGCGGGCCGCCTCCGGGCCGAGGCGCTCGAGCTTGTTCGCCTCGTAGGACGCGAAGTTGCCCTCGAACCAGAACCAGTTCGCCTCGTCCTCGTCGGTCCCTTCCCAGGCCAGGATGTGGGTCGCCACGCGATCCAGGAACCACCGGTCGTGGGACACGACCACCGCACAGCCCGGGAACTCCAGCAGCGCGTCCTCGAGCGACTGCAGGGTCTCGACATCCAGGTCGTTGGTCGGCTCGTCGAGGAGCAGCAGGTTGCCGCCCATCTTCAGCGTCAGCGCCAGGTTCAGCCGGTTCCGCTCACCGCCGGACAGTACGCCGGTCGGCTTCTGCTGGTCCGGGCCCTTGAACCCGAACGAGGCGACGTACGCCCGGCTCGGCATCTCGAAGTTCGCGACCTTGATGTGATCGAGGCCGTCGGACACCTGCTCCCACACGGTCTTCTTCGGGTCCAGGCCGCCGCGCGACTGGTCGACGTACGAGATCTTCACCGTCTCGCCGAGCTTCAGCGTGCCCGCGTCCGGCTGCTCCTCGCCGACGATCATCCGGAACAGCGTCGACTTGCCGACACCGTTCGGGCCGACCACACCGACGATGCCGGCCCGCGGCAGGCTGAAGCTCAGCCCGTCGATCAACTTGCGGTCGCCGAATCCCTTGACCAGCTTGGACACCTCGAGCACGGTGCTACCCAGGCGCGGACCGGCCGGGATGTTGATCTCGTCGATGTCCAGCTTCCGGGCCCGCTCGGCCTCGGCCGCGAGCTCCTCGTAGCGCGCCAACCGGGCCTTGCTCTTGGTCTGCCGGGCCTTCGCGTTCGACCGGACCCACTCGAGCTCGCGCTCCAGGATCTTCTGCCGCTTGGCGTCCTTCTGCCCCTCGACCACCAGCCGCTGCTGTTTGGTCTCGAGGTACTTCGAGTAGTTTCCCTCGTAGCCGTACGTCCGGCCGCGGTCGAGCTCGAGGATCCACTCGGCGACGTTGTCCAGGAAGTACCGGTCGTGGGTGATCGCCATCACGGCACCGGGGTACTTCTGCAGGTGCTGCTCCAGCCAGAGCACAGACTCGGCGTCCAGGTGGTTGGTGGGCTCGTCGAGCAGCAGCAGGTCGGGCTGCTGCAGCAGCAGCTTGCAGAGCGCGACTCGGCGGCGCTCACCACCGGAGAGGTTGTCGACGATCGCGTCCGGCGGCGGGCAGCGCAACGCGTCCATCGCCTGCTCGAGCTGGGCGTCGATGTCCCAGGCGTTGCGGTGGTCGAGCTCGGTCTGCAGATCGCCCATCTCGGCCAGCAGTGTGTCGTAGTCCGCGTCCGGATCGGCCAGCTCGGCGGAGATCTCGTTGAAGCGGTCGAGCTTCTGCTTGGTGTCGCCGACGCCTTCCTCGACGTTCTCCAGCACGGTCTTGCCCTCGGTCAGCGGCGGCTCCTGCAGCAGGATCCCGACCGTCGAGTCGTCGGCCAGCCGCGCCTCGCCGTTGTTCGGGTGCTCGAGGCCGGCCATGATCTTGAACAGCGAGGACTTGCCGGTGCCGTTCGGGCCGACCACGCCGATCTTCGCGCCGGTCAGGAAGTTCAGCGTGACGTTGTCGAGAACGACCTTGTCGCCGTACGCCTTCCGGACGTTGCGAAGCGTGTAGATGAATTCCGCCATACCCAGAGCCTATGTGCTGCGCCTACCCGTTTCCCAACCGGTTGTCCACAGCCGCCGACTTCACCCGCCCGCAGCGCCCGCGATCGGTGCACCTTCTCCGTCGACAACCCCAACGGAAGGCACCCATCATGAGCGTCGGTGACACCTACATCACGGTCGTCGGCAGGATCGGCAGCGAACCAGACTTCAAGGAGCTTCGGCAGACGCCTCAGGTCAGTTTCCGGCTCGCCTCGACCCCACGACAGTTCGAGAAGGCCCTCAACACCTACGTGGACAAGCCGACCACCTGGTACACGGTGGAATGCTGGCGAAGTCTGGCCCGCAACGTGTTCGACTCGATCGGGGTCGGCCATCCGGTCATCGTGACCGGTCGCCTCCGGACCCACGAGTGGACGGACGACTCCGGCGAGCAACGCAGTCGCGTCATTCTCGAGGCCTTCTCTCTCGGCCACGACCTCAGTCGCGGTACTGCGAGCTTCACCAAGAACGCGCCGCGCTCCGAATCGTTCGAGTCCGCTCCGCAGGCATCCGAGGCGACCGCCGCACCGTACCCGCCCGACGAGTTCACCACGACTCCGCTCCCGCTGTCCGCGGAACGCCCGGCGGCGGAGGCGGCATGACTATCTCACCGTTGACTTATATAAGTCCTGACCGGCATTCTGGGTGCCTACCCAGCAGCCCACCAGGAGAGGGAACCACCCGTGATCGACATCCTCGAGCACATCAACGCGGTCCAGCGCGAGGTCAGCCGCACCGGCGATGCCGTGACGGTGCTGATGCGCCGCACCTACCGAGCGGAGCCGGCGGAGGTCTGGGACGCGCTCACCGACCCGGAGCGGATGCGCCGCTGGTTCATGCCGGTGAGCGGCGACCTGACGGTCGGCGGTTCGTTCCAGCTGCAGGGCAACGCCGGCGGCGAGATCCTCGAGTGCGATCCTCCGAAACGCTTCAAGGTGACGTTCGGCGGGCCGAACAGCCTGCTCGAGCTGCGGCTCACCGCCGCGGCGGACTCCTCGACCGATCTCGAGCTCGAACACTCGATGGACGCGGCCCCGGCGCCCGGCGGCGCCGGCGCGCTCTGGGTAGGGCCGGGGTGGGACGGCGGCCTGCTGGGCCTCGCGCTCTACGTCACCGGCGAGCTGCCGCCGGACACGGACCCGACCGCGATGGCCAACTCCGCCGAGGTGATCAAGTACAACGAGCAATGCGTCCGCGCCTGGATCGAGGTCGTCCGCGCCTCGGGCACCACCACCGAGGAGGACCTCCTCAGCGCAGCCAAGATCTCGATGTCGCAGTTCGCCCCCGACGCCGAGCTCTGACTCTCCGGAGCGCGCGCCGCCTCAACCCCGGCGCGCGCCGTCGGACCGGTGCGCTACCCGCGCGCGGTGGCCAGGCTGTCGCGGCACTTGGTGTACGCCGCGAGCTCGTCGCGGGCCGGTGCCACAACGTGGCTGTCGGCAACCTTCTCCAGCTCCTCACGCAGCGCCTTCGACACCTGCCGGGAGCGCCGCAGCGCCCCGTTGGTGGCGAAGACCCGGCAGAGGAAGGAGAGCGCCAGGCCGAGGACGGCACCACCGACCAGCATGATCCAGGCGTACGGGACGCCGTTCCACTCCGGCAGCGGCGGCTCGTTCAGATGCGCGATTCGCGTTACCAGCAAGGCGATCAGCCACGCGGCGCCGCCGAGTGTCACCAGGAACAGCAGCCACTGGACGATCCGGGCGAAGCTCCACCAGCCCGGAGTGCTGGACACTCCGAGGTCGGTCCGCGCGACCGCCTGGTCGAGCTCGTCGCCGAGCGACTCCTCACGGCGCCGGATCGCCGTCCGGACCGAGTCCGCCCACGGCCGCGACAGACCGTCGGCGGCCTTGTTCGTGATCGTGCGCACCGCGGCGTCCATCCGGGCCCGCTGCACCGGTGTTGCCGCAGGCAACGAAGACCGTGCGATGGCGACCTCGCTGGACGCCGACTTCCGCAACGCCTTGCCCTGCTCGCGAGACACCTGGTCGCCGTGCAACCGCCGCAACGGGTCCGGACGGAACCGTCCGAGCCACTTCGTCAACGGCCACCCCGTCGCCGCGCGGGCGCGCTGGAGGTAGGACCGCCGTACGGCATCCGACACCACCGTCAGCCCGCTCGCGTCCGACAACGACTCGACGAGCTCGGCGACGTCGGCCTCGGCGATCTCCGGAGTCTTCGCGTTGCCGCACTGACTCGCCATCCGGTCCGACACCCGGTCGACGTCGGCCGCGAGCCGCTCCCGCGCGGAGCGCTTGTTGCTGACCCGCTTGACCAGCAAGGAGCGAATCTCTTCCAGGCCGTCACCGCTGACCGCGGAGGTGGCCACGATCGTCGGCGACTTCAGCCCGTCCGACTTGATCAGCTTGTCGAGGTCTTCGAGGCAGCTCTTCCGCTGCTCCGGCGTCAGCTTGTCGATGTGGTTCAGGGCGAACACCATCACCCCGGAATGCGAGGCGAACGGTTTGATGTACCGGTTGTGCAGCGCCGCATCTGCGTACTTCTGCGGGTCCACCACCCAGATCAGCAGGTCGACCAGTTCGACGAGGCGGTCGACGATCAGCCGGTGCTCGACCTCGGTCGAGTCGTGGTCGGGAAGGTCCAGCAGGACCAGTCCGTCCAGGTCCTCGGACTGCGCCTCCTCGAGCGAGCTGCGGTGCTGCACCTGGTGCCGGCGCGGGATGCCCAGCCAGCTCAGGACCTCACCGGCCGGCTCGTCGCCCCAGACGCAGGCGAGCGGCATCGAGCTGGTCGGCCGGCGCGTTCCGATCGCGGCCAGGTCGAGCCCGGTCAGCGCGTTGAACAACGACGACTTCCCGGAGCCGGTCGCACCGGCGAGCGCGACCACCGTCAGGTCACCGGACATCCGCAGCCGTTGGCCGGCGCGGTCGACGATCTGTGCGGCCTCGGTGAGCACCACCGGGTCCAGCCGGCCGTCACCGGCCTTGGCGGCCGCCTCGAGCGCGTCGATCTTCTTCAGGACATCGGTCTCCGCCCGGGCGGGCGTCTCGACCGTATCCACTGTTTCCGTCACGTGCAGTCCTCCACCGCGCGCGCGGCCTCGGTCAGTTGCCTGGCCGTCTCGGCGTCGACCGGATGCTGGTCAAGGACAGCCAGATAGCGGGCGAATTCGGCATCCATCAGGGCATGAACCTTACCGTCAAGATCCTCGCGTGCCTTGTCCACCATGCCCTGAACTGCCTTGTCGCCGAAAACTGCCTCCAGCAACCGCTGCCCGACGACCGCGCTCCCGACACCGGCGCTGGTCTGAGCACCCTTCGGGATCCCTGCCGCGCTGGCGAACATGACCACCATCAGCGAAAGGCCGAGCCCGTTGACGCCGTACTCCAGGATCTTCGCCGTCGACTTCTTGTCCGCGCCCTCCTTGCGGACCAAGTCGAGTACGAACGCCTGCCACTCCCGCACCGCCCGGCTCGCCGCGGCCGGGAACTGTTCCGACAACATCCCGAGAGAGGGCACAACATCGTTGCCACTGGCACCAGCCTTGGCAGCGGACGCGCCGGCCTTCCCCTCAACGCCTGCGGATTGTCCATCGGCCGCCGGCCTGTCGGCCGCAGCATTGAGCAGCTGGCGCCCTGGCGCCGTGCCCTGCCAGGCCTTCTCGGCCCGCTCCGCCGCGGCCGTCGCGTGCTCACTCAGCAACGACTCCAGACCGGACTGGATGGCGTCGCTCACGTCTCGCGTCTCGGCCGGCTTGTTCCCTAGCGAGTTCTTCAGCCGGTCGCGCAACCGCCCACCGTTGGACTGCAGACCCTTCAGCAGTTCGCCGGTCCCGACGAACTGCTGCCACCGCGCGAGCACCTCGCCGCGCAGCAGCGTCCCGTCCTGGCTCGCCTTCGCGATGTCCTTGACGCCCTGGTCGTACGCCGACTCCACCGAGGACCGCAACTCGAGAGCGGTCTCGGCCTGCGCCTTCACCGCGGCCGCGAACGGCGGAGTCGTCTTCACCATCGCACTGACAGCTCCCTGCAGGGTCCGGCGTACGACGCCTGCGCGCGCCTCGGCGTCGGCTGCCAGATCGATCAGCCAGTCCTTGATCCCGGCAACGGCCTGCTGCGGCAGCATCCCGTTGCCATCGACAACCGTCTCCTGGATCGAGAACAACGGCGAGTCACCCAGCCCGCGTTCGAGCAGCATCTGCGCGAGGTGCCCGGTGATGTCGTCGATCGTCTCGCTCGGCGCCCGGTCCAGCACCACGGCAACCGCCGTACTGCGGTCCGAGGCGCTCTGCAGGAACTCCCACGGGACCGCGTCGGAGTACCGCGCCGCAGTCGTGACGAACAACCAGAGGTCGGCGGCCGCGAGCAGCTGCGTCGCGAGATCACGGTTCGCCTGGACAACGGAGTCGATGTCCGGCGCGTCCAGGATCGCCAGCCCGCGCGGCACACTGTCGGCCGCCACCAACCGCAACTGTCCCGCGTCCTCCATGCCGCCCGGCTCCTCGGACGCAGTCCGTGCCATCCCCGGCAACACCCGGTCCCCGACGAACCAGTCCGCATCCGCCGGGTGATGAATCAGCACCGGCGACCGCGTCGTCGGCCGCAACACACCCGGCTCGCTGACGACCTTGCCGATCACCGTGTTCACCAGCGTCGACTTACCGGCTCCCGTAGACCCACCGACCACCGCAAGAATCGGAGCTTCCAACTGCACCAGCCGAGGCAACAAGTAGTCGTCCAGCTGATCCAACATGGCCTTCTGCTGCTGGCGAGCCTCATCAGCCCCCACCACCTCCAGCGGCAACTGGCTCCCCGCCAACACCCCCCGCAACTTCATCAAGGCAGTAATCAAAGCCATGGCAGCCTGCTCAGCCGCCACCTTCCCCGCCAACTCCTCCGCAGTCAGCTCCGGCTCATCCCCACCGTCGGCCCCCTCCCCACGACCAGACGTCCCACCACCCTCAGACGCAGCCCCACCACCAGCCGCACCACCGTCCCCGGCGGCAGAACCGTTCCCCGAAGCAGCACCGTCCCCGGAAGCACCACCATCCTCAGCCGCAGCACCATCCTCAGCCGCAGCACCATCCCCAGCCGCACCACCGTCCCCGGCGGCAGAACCGTTCCCCGAAGCAGCACCGTCCCCGGAAGCACCACCATCCCCAGCCGCCGCACCATCGCCAGAGGCAGAAGCGTCCTCGGAAGCAGCCCCAGCCCCGGCCGCAGCACCGTCGCCAGGCGTAGAACCGTTCTCGGACGCTGCACCATCCTCGGCTGTGGGGCCGTCCTCGGCCACGGCACCGTCCTGAGACGCAGGGCCATCCTCGGAAGCAGCACCACCAGCGTCACCACCAGCGGCAGCCACCTCCGCCCCCGCAGCGCCCTCACCAGAGCTCTCCCCGCCACCCGCCGGGCTCTCACCCCGATCCGCAGCCACGGCCCCATCGACAGCCTTGGCCCGGTCCCCAACCTCAGACCCATCTACAGCCGCAACACCAACCGCAGCCTGACCACCGCCGACGTCCGCCCCAACTACAACCGCACCATCGCCAGCATCCCCAGCCCCAACTGCATCCCCGCCAGCATGCTCAGCCTCATCCCCGCCAGCGCGCCCAGCCTCATCTACGCCACCGTCGCCAGCCTCAGCCTCATCCCCGTCAGCGTCACCCGAGCCGACCTCATCCGGTTGAACGTCCCCAGGTCCGACCTGAACCCCGTCAACGTCCTCAGCCGCTCCGTCAGCACCATCCGCCAGGTCACCCCCAGCCGAACCGTCCGCCAGGTCACCCCCAGCCGAACCGCCCGTACCAGCCGCCGGGTCGCCGCCGATCGTGTCGTCTGCATCGTGTGTTCGGTCGATCCCAGCCGCGGGAGTCGCGCCGCCGGCCGGGTCAGCCGAGGCGGACTCGCCGTCTGCTCCATCCCCTGCGACAGTCAGGTCCTCGCCTGTACCAGCCTCGGCCGAGGTCTCGGCATCATCTTCGGAGTCGACGCCGCCTGCACCCGTTCCTGCGTCCGCCGAGTCAACTGAAGCAGTCGCGGCGTCCGCAGACGCAGTTGCCCGGTCGACGCCATCCGCAGGACCGGGATCCGCCGCGTCACGCGCGTCGTCCGCCGAGCCCGGCCCGGTTGCGCTGCCCCCGTCTGCAGAGTCAGACGCGGCCACGCTGCCGGCATCCGCCGAGTCGTCAGCGTCGGCTGCCCGTTCGGGGTCCACCGCGTCGCGCGCGTCGTCGCCCGGCCCAGTTGCGTTGCCAGCGTCCGCCCCGTCGTCAGCTTCCGCTGCCCGTTCGGGGTCCGCTCCGTCGCGCGCGTCGTCGCCCGGCCCAGATGCGCTGCCAGCATCCGCCGCCTTGCCGGCGTCCGCCGCGTTGCCCGCGTCCGCCTCGTCGTCAGCGTCCGCTGCCGGTGCGGGGTCCGCTGCGTCGTGCGCGTCGTCTGCCGAGTGCGGCCTAGATGCGCTCACGCCCCGGTCCGCCGAGTCAGACTCGGCCCCGTCGTCAGCGTCCGCCGGAGCGTGTCCGGTCGGGTCTGCGGCGCTGGATGAGGCTCTTTCCGGGACGGCTGGCTCGGTCGTGGGATCAGGCGGTGTCGAGGGCGTCTGCTTCGGGTCCTTCGGGAGGCCCACGATGATGTTGCCGAACTCGAGGGGGAAGCCGTCCGCGGAGTCGTCAGGCTCGTACACGACGCCTACTGATGGACGGGACGGAGTGTCGCGCGGCGTCGCGGGTACGGCGGTCTCGCCTGCGGTCGAGGTCCCAGCACCGCTGGTCGCCGAGGCGGCGGGTGAGCCGTCAGCGTCCGGCGAGGCCGTCGTACCACCACCGGTGGCCGCTGATGAACCGCCAGCGGGCTGAGCTGCTGCTGGTGTCGAGTCAGCCGCGTCTACCGGAGCGGAAGTTTCAGTCGCGTCGGCCGCCGCGGGAGAGTCAGTCGCGGCGGCCGTCGCGGAAGTGTCGGTCGCGCCGTCAGAGTCGGCGGTCTCCGCGGAGGTGGCTTGCGGGTGGTCGGCCGAGTCGGTGTCAGTTGTGGAGGTCGCCGTGGGGGAGGCCGTGGCGTTGGCAGCCTCGGTGGCGTCGGCTGCACCCCCGGTTGCGGCCTCAGCAGCCGACGAGCCGGCGGCTGCTGACGAGTCGTTGGCGGCATCTGAGTTGGCATCGCTGGATGCGTCCAGGCCCGCAGTCGGGTGGGCGCCACGACTCTCGTCCGGAGTGCGCGTGGCAGAGGCATCGCCCGAGGCGGCGGTCTCGCTGGGCGCGGGGCTGTCGGCCGGCGTGGGGGTGTCGGCCGGCGTAGGGGTGTCGGCTGGCGTGGGGGTATCGGCTGGCGTGGGGGTATCGGCTGGTGCGGTGGGGGTGTTGCTGGGTGGGGTGGGGTCTGTGGGGCGTTTGCGGCGGCGGCGCCAGAAGCCGCGGGGTTTGGGGGTTGACTGGGCGATCAGGTTCGCCAGCTCCTGGGCAGGCTGATCCTGGTTCGGAACCTGCGGTTCCGAACCTTCGCCTGCTGCTGACCTGGTGTCAGCCACGACGTCCGCCCACGAGCACAGAGTGCCCGGTCGGGCAGCGCAGAAGCAAAGTCATCGTCATCCCCGTTTGGCGGCGTGGACGGGTGGCAGTCACTGCGGTGGTGGATACGGACCGTATCCTCCCGGCGGTCCTTGTTGGCCGGGGGGTCCCGGCGGGTGCCCGGGCTGACCGGCTTCCTGACCGGATTGCCCGGCCGACGACCCCGAATGCTCGGGCGGAACTCCGTCCTGCGGACGCGTCCGCTCCCCCTCCGACGCGCCTGGCACCGACGCGCCTGGCACCGACGCGCCTGGCACCGAGGCACCCGGCTCCGGTGTGCCCGGTACTGCGTCATCCGGGGCAGGGGATGATTCTGTCGGCGAGCCCGGCGGCATCTGGTCGGCCGGTCCCCCGGGGGCACCCGGGCCCAGCGGGGTACCTGGGCCTATCGGGCCGACCGGCACGCCAGAGTCCATCGACCCGCCCGGACCTGTCGCTCCACCAGGGCTGATCGGGGCGCCCGGTCCCATCGGGCCTGGCCCCATCGGAGCGCCCGGACCCATCGGAGCGCCGGGGCCCATGGGGCCACTGTGTCCCATGGGGCCCGATCCCATGGGGGCGCCCGGTCCCATGGGGCCTGGCCCCATCGGGGCGCCCGGACCCATCGGAGTGCCCGGTCCCATCGGAGCGCCTGGGCCCATCGGGGCGGTGGCGTAGGCCGGGGCGGCTTGGGCGAAGGCGGGCATGGGCGGGAAGGGGACGCTCGGGCGGCGCTGGCGGAGTTCGTCGAGGAGGGACTTCTCGGTTTCGAGGGCGTCGGGGCCGATCACCTGGCGGACGATCTTGTCGCGCAGGTACGCCAGCTCGGTCGCGTTGTGCTGGAACGCCTTCGCGGCGGCCTCCGCCTGCGGGCCGTACCGGCGGGCGTTCTGCCGCAGCGCCTTGCGGCCGCGGAGGGTCGCTATCAGCGGTACGTCCTGAGGTACCAGCCACCCGAAGCGCACGTAGTCGTACAACCGGGACGCGATCATCTGCCCCTCCCGTGATCGCATCACCAGTGCGAACACCACCAGGCAGATGAACAGCGGCACCATCAGGCACAGGTACGCGAGGATGAAGCCGCCACCGCCTGCCCAGCTCGCGGACGCGTTCCACGAGGCGTGCGCCAGTACGGCGGCCAGATACCCGACGACCGGCGCCAGGAAACGGACGACGGTACTTCGGTGCCGGACCGCCACGCCGATGCCGATCGCGGTGAACGACGTGAAGAGCGGATGCGCGAACGGCGAGATCACGCCGCGGACGATGAACAGCGCGAACGCGCCCTTGAGGCCCGCGTCGCTGCCTGCCTCCTCGGAGAGCGTGTTGAAGACGCGGCCGTAGTACAGGATGTTCTCGGTGAAGGCGAAGCCGACACCGACCATCCCGGCGTACACCAGGCCGTCGATGATGCCGTCGAACTCCTTGCGGCGGAGCAGCGCCAGCAGCAGGATCACGGAGCCCTTCGCGAACTCCTCGACCGGCGGCGCGACGAAGACGGCGGACCGGTCGCCGCCGACGCCGGTCTCGGCCAGCCGGTGCGACACCTCGGTGTTGATGAAGATCGCGACCAGCGTCGCGATGAAGGCGCCCCAGCAGAGCGCGAAGACGATGTACCTCGTCGGCTCGGGCTCGTACCGGTCCAGCCAGAGGTACAGCGCGATCACCGGGATGACCGGGACGAACGCGAACACCAGGCCCCAGGTGAAGCCACCGGCTCCGGTCGACTTGGCCACCACGCCGAAGATCACCAGGCCGGCGATCGCGAACAGCACCGCGATCACGATGCCGATCAGCACCCCCCGGTTCCGCCGCTGGCCGGGGACCGGGTGGTTCCCGAGCGCGTTGGGCTGCGGATAGGGACCGCCGGGCGCGTACGCCGACCCAGCCGCGGGTTGCGGCGCGCCGGAGGGGCCTGGTGAGGGGTAACTCATGCACCGCAGCCTAGTTGGGGTCAAGATCCATCGGCAGGACCACCCACTCAGCGTTACCGGGATGGAACGACATCCCTGTACTTCGCTGCCACGCCGGAGCACCGCGATCGGGAACCCAGAGGCGGGATCGCCTAGGTATCTGAGAGACTCTTCCCAGCCACGCGCCCGTAGCTCAGCTGGATAGAGCGTCGGACTTCTAATCCGTTGGTCGCAGGTTCGAATCCTGCCGGGCGCGCCACACAAATCCCCAGGTCAGAGGCTGGCCGGGCTCATCCGCCGCCTCCCTCGGCTCAGCGCGGGGTTACGCATGGTGCGAACCACAGTCGACTCACTCGGATACGGACATACGAAAGGTCCAGGTCCTCATCGAAGGCCCGGACCCTCGTCACCCCCGGCCGATCGTCCGCTGGTCAGCCGACCATAACGATCTCCCGCGCCTGACGGCGCTCAACCGCTCTACGACGCCGTACAAGCCGTGGTCGGCGAGAACGCCTGGGATCTCCTCGCCCCCAAGATTCCTCGCGGGCGCCGGGTCCGCAGGAGCCACTGGCTTTGCCAGATCCTCGCAGGGGCGGCGGCCGGACTGGACGAACTCAGTGACGTCGGCGGCAGCGCTCGAGACGGGGTGCGCGACTGTTGCGTGGAAGCCGGTTGGGGGACGTCTGCGCAGCGAGGCGGCCGGCCTCATAGCCGGGCAACTGCTGCCCGTGACGCTCGGGCCAGCGCTAGCGCCACTCACCGTACTGTCGATGAAGGTGCGGCTGCTTGCAGTGATGTTCAGTTCCGATAGCTCCAAGCATCCGGCACTTGAGAATGCCTGCACGCGGCAACTGCTGGGGCCCTCGGCCTGCCAATGGGAGGGAGCGTCCCGCCACTCGCAGCCGGCGCCGCGTGACATGGCGCGTGACATGAATGCCGCCGGCTGCGCTTGGTGCAGGCGACTACTGGAGCCAGAATCGGAGCTGCTGACGTCTGTTGTCGACCCGTGCTGGGATCGCGTGGCTCTCATAATCCCTAGGCTGGAGGCTCGAGTCCGGCCCTCTGGACCTTGCTGTTCGTGTGACGCACGGCTGCCGAAAGAAGACATCCAGGTCTACGGGCCCGCGCATTCCCACGGTGGTCCGCCTCACTCTTCGACTACCGCGATTGAAGTACCACACTGACGGTCTCTCTTCGGCTCGGGATTTCGGAACCCCGAGTTGTTACTTTCGACGCATCACGAAGGGACCAATGTCCCTCGCTGCGAGCTCTTCCCCGTTGCACTGTGAAGTCGAAGGGGGAATGCGACATGCCTAGGAAAGACTCCCCAGAGACCCCGGTTGGTCTGGTTCGTCAAATCATTCATCTGCTCCGCGGCGAGCCCATCCTGCTCTACGGACTGGGCTCGGTGCTCGTCCTCGTGATTCTCGCAGGTGCGGCTGCCGGAGCAGCAGCGCCAACGCAAGTTGTCCAAGTCTTGATCCTGTCGGCTGTGGTCCTTCTCATCGGGGCGCTGATCGCACAGACAGTGGTCAAGCGCCGGCCATCCGAACCACCACGAGACACCGTTGTCGACGTGACTGTCGACAAGATCGACGCTAAGGGATCGACCATTGGGGCGATCAACGGGGGTGTCACGAACGCTAAGGCTACTGTGCATGCCGGCGAGATAAAGTCCTCGGGGTCTACGATCGGCGCTATCACGTCGTCGGGAACTAGTAAGCCCCAGGATCCGTCATGAACCCCGATACGACCTGCTTCGTCGGCCGCGGCGATGTGCTGGCACGCATCTTAAGAGCGATCGACCGACCGGAGGGGGGAAATCGAGAGCGCGCGATCGGCACCTGGGGTATCGGTAAGACAGCTCTTCGCCATCGCGTGGCTGGTCTCGTTGAGCACAGCCGCCACGCCCTAATCCTAGACTTGGACGTCCAAAGTTTTGCACCCTGGGCTCGGCCTCAGCCGGAAGCAGAATGCACAACTGACGCGCTCGACATGAACTTCCGAAGCTTCACCCAAATCCTGCTCGCGATGTCGAACTCCTGCCCGAGTCTTTCGGATAAAGTTCAATCTGAGGTTTCTGACGCAGTAGACGACCTCCACGCCCGCCTGGCGGCAATCCACAAGGCGGTTCAGATTGAAGCGACGGTCCAAGCCGGCGGCTCAATTGAGGTGTCGGAGAGCAACCTTGCATCGGTTACTCTTAATGAGGGACCAGAAGATACCCTTGTCCGAATCGCCATCCGAGACTCTGTCGCAGCTTTGACGAATTCGTTCGTCGCGCGCGTGAGCCACATGGCAAAGGGGCGACCCGTGGTCGTCATGATCGATTCCTATGGCTCACTTCGCGGTCATGTAGTTGCGGACTGGTTGGCGCAATTGGTTGCAGAGCTCCCAAACGCCACGACTCTGTTTCTGGCAACGGACGCGACCGAGGCACCAGAGCACAGTGAAACGTTGCGCCTGGAACCGTTCAGTCGAGCTGAAGTCGCCGAATACCTTCGAACCCGGTTTGGAGCGGCGGCTTCGGACGACCTGGTTGAGGAGGTCACATCGATCAGCGACGGCCTACCGTTCGTCGTCGCGCTCGCCGGCGATGTCCTCGAACAGCGGGGGATCCAGGGTCGTCCAATGACCCTTCGCGAAGAGAAGTTGACCGGCCTTGAAGACTTATACGACCTTGTTATTCGTGAGATGCCGGACCCGCTTGTCCGGTCGGTACTCGAGAAGGGCCGGATCGCACGGCAGCTTGACCGCGGCGTGGTCCAGTATCTTCTGTTCGGGACCGAAGGTCCGCAGCACTCTGACCATTGGGCCACGGCCGGCTCGGTCCTCACAAAATTGGTGCGCTACTCCTTCGTCGAACAAGTGGATCCGGAGCGTGGAACCTTTAGGTTTCATCAGTACCTGCGAGACTCGGCAGTCGGTCCCGGCGGGGGAACGGACCTCGATGCCGAGTCAGTTCACCGAGATCTCGCCAACCTGTGGAGTTCGCGGCGTGCCGATATCGAATCCCAGTTCGACGAAGGAGGCGGCGATTCGGCACGTTCGAACCGGCTCGGTTACTACGGCGCATGGTACGTATATGAAGAACCGGACTGGCAGCACGCGACACTCGAGTGGCTTCACCACGCCGGCCGACTGACCGAACGCGCAGACAGATTATCGGTCGCGCTCGAGTTCACGAATCTCTTTTTGCGCGCGTTCTGGTGGTTCGGCTGTTACACTGCGTTTCAGTTCTGCCCACTGCTCCTAGACACCTGGGAGGATAGCCAGCCTATCTCGGGACAATTGCTGGCCAGGCATCTGCGGACGCTGTTGACAGGTTACCCGTTGGGATGGCAGAAGCTCGACCGAGGCAATTGGACCGCGGTTCGCGGCGCCCTCAGGGGAATCCGGCATGACCTGAAGGGCGAGCTTCATGGCGACCACCCGCGCCTGCATTTGCCCGTCGCGGAAGACGGCGCGCACGCAATGGGACACGAAGGCGTGTGGGCATTGTTGTCGCTCTTTGAGGCGCACAGTTACCGCTATCAGACTGGCCACCAGGCGCATGCAATACCACTGTATGACGACGCGCTGAACTGGTTCCGTGCAACTGGCGATGCGACCTGCGGTGTTTGGACGGAGTTCGAGAAGGCCGACCTCATGCTCGAGCTAGGACGATACTCTGCGGCGGCAGACATCGCGCAGACAGCAGCTGCCTCGCTCGACGACGAGGGACCGTGCCCCGACCACGAACTTCTGGCGAATCTGCATCGCGTCATCAGCGCTGCTACGGTGGCCACCAACGCAAAAGGGAGTGCTCGGCACGCCGGCTACGCGATGCTTCACGCCTATGCATTCCTCGTCGAGCCGCATCCACCGGACGCCTATGTCCTCGATTTCTACAACGAGGTGCGCGACCGTACGACCAGCATCCTCTCTTCGCTCGCATCCAGAGGGGCACCAAACGCCAATGCCGAGATCCTTAACGAGTTCGTCGCCGTCACTGCGCCGCTGCGGTCTGGCGTCGTTGATGATCGAGGTGCTTTGGAAGCACTGAACGAAGGCGATTGCCCTCGTGCAGCAGTCCTTCTGACACCCCAGCCGCCTCCACCCGATAATGAGGATGCAATGTTCCAGGTTGAGGACACCGTCGCGCTAATACAGGATAACTGGGATCTCGGAAGCGAGTTCGCAACATAATGTCACGCCGCTGTCTCGGAGTAAGTTGTGAACCGGACCGATCCCATTGGATGCCCTAGCTCCTGAGACGGAATCCTCCCGCTCCGAGAGGACAGCTGCGATCGCGTCCGAGGGCGGTGGCTACTCCCGCGCCGGGCGCAGGACTTATAGGGCGCGGGGTTCGCGTTCGTGGGGTTCAGCTGGGCCGCACTGGCCGGCGACAACCTCTCGGACGCGGTCGCGAACGACGTCGTCCCCGCGGTGAACGCGGTGTGCCGGGCCGAGAAGAAGCCGATCGGTGTCTGGTTCGTGGCAGTGCCTGTCTGGATCGCGATCGTGGCCGGTTTCACGGTGTTCTGGCCGCACGTCGAGTGGTGGACGTTGTGGGGCGCACCCTCCGGATCCACCGCCGATCCCACGGGCGGGGGCGAACAAGTCGTCTTCGTTCTCTGCGCGCTGCTTGCTCCCACCGGAATCCTGCTGATGCCGCTCCTGTTGCCGCTGTTCGTCGCGATGCCTGGTCGTGTTGGCGCGTTCCTGGCGGTGGAACTGTGGGCGTGATCGGCTGGGTGGCGGGCGTTCGGCTCGTCGGCCTGGTGGCGACCTGGATCGCCGGAGGGAAGCTTCCTCTGGCGCTGTGATTGCGGTCACATCACGTTCCCCGCTCACCGTGGCGGACAGGACCTCGCTGCTAGGGTCAAGGTGTGGAGATCGAGGTCGACAGAATCTAGCCGCCGGACTGCCGGTGGCCTTGACCTCTCTCGTTGGTCCGCCCTTCGTGGCGTCTGCCCGGGCATGTCCGGATCGCGTCGATCCGTCTCCCGGGTCGCCTCTGCGCGACCCGATCTCCCGAAAGCAGATCCACACCTATGTCTTCCAAGTCCGCAATCACCCTTCGCGACCTCACGTTCGAATGGCCGGACGGCGCCGTCGCGCTGGCCGGTGTGAACGGCACCATCAGTGCCGGGCGTACCGGTCTGATCGGCCGCAACGGCGCCGGGAAATCGACGCTGCTCCGGCTGATCGCCGGCGTACTGCAGCCGACGGCCGGCCGCATCGAAACCGCAGGCGAGGTCGGGTACCTGCCGCAGACGCTGACGCTCCGCCAGGACGCCACGGTCGCCGAGTTGCTCGGGATCGACGCGATCGTCAAGGCGATCCGCGCGATCGAGGCGGGCGACGCCGACGAGCGGCACTTCGACACGATCGGCGACGACTGGGACATCGAGGCCCGGGCCGCCGAAGCGCTCGACCAGCTCGGGTTCTCGGCCGCAGACCTCGACCGCCGGGTCTCAGAGGTGTCCGGCGGTGAAGCAATGTTGATCGCGATCACCGGGCTGCGCGTCCGCCGTACGCCGATCACGTTGCTCGACGAGCCGACGAACAACCTCGACCGGCCGACGCGCGCCAAGCTGGCCGAGTTCGTGGATCAGTGGCCTGGGACGCTCGTCGTCGTCAGCCACGACCTCGAGCTGCTGGAGCACATGGAGAACACCACCGAGCTGTACGCCGGGACTCTCGACACGTACGGCGGTCCGTACAGCGCCTGGAAGGAGCACCGGGAGCAGGAGCAGGCCGCAGCAGTCCAGGCCGCCCGTAGCGCGCAGCAGACGCTCAAGGTCGAGAAGCGGCAGCGGGTGGAGGCAGAGACCAAGCTGGCGCGCCGCGAGCGCACTGCGAAGAAGACACAGCAGCAGGGCGGTATCCCGAAGATCCTGGCGGGCAACCGTGCCAGCAAGGCACAGGCCTCAGCAGGTGCGATGCGCTCCACGCTCGACGACAAGGTGCAGGCCGCACAGGCTGCCGTCGACGCGGCAGACGCCCGCGTACGACAGGACGAGCACATCCACCTCGTGCTCCCGGACCCCGACGTACCGCGAGGGCGGCGGATCGCCGAGCTGTACGACGAGGACCGCACCGTTGTGTTGCAAGGTCCTGAGCGAGTCGCACTCGTAGGGGCGAACGGCAGCGGCAAGTCGACGTTGATCGACCAGCTGGTCCGTGGAACCGCAGCAACGCCTGGCAGGCCGTACGGGCGGCTGTTGACCGATCTGGTCGGCTACCTCCCACAGCGGCTCGACGGGCTCGACGACGACGCCAGTGCGACGGCAAACGTGCAAGCGGTCGCTCCTGGCCTGTCGACAGGCACCATCCGCAACCAGCTGGCCCGGCTGCTCCTACGAGGCGACAGCCCGGACAGGCCGGTGCACACGCTGTCCGGCGGCGAGCGTTTCCGTGTCTCGCTGGCACGGCTGCTGCTGGCTGAGCCGCCTGCGCAGCTGCTGGTACTGGACGAGCCCACGAACAACCTGGACATCGCCAGCGTCGAGCAGCTCGCAGAAGCGCTCGACGCGTACCGCGGCGCGCTCCTGGTCGTCAGCCATGACTTCGCGTTCCTGCAACTCATCCGCGTGGACACGGTGCTGGAGCTCGACGAGAACGGGCGTCTGCTCTCAGGGAGTTTCTAGCGACTTCTCAGGCCGTTCTCGGGGCGGAACGGAGCCGTCGTTCGTCTTACCTGTACTTGTGGGAAGGACGGACACGTGCATTTACGAATCGTCGAAGGTGTACGGGAGCTTCGCTACGCAGTGGACGCGGTCGTAGTACTGGCCGGCATCCCCGGCGCCGGGAAGAGCACGTTCCTGCGCCGGGTGTTCACCGACAGCCCAGTACGCGTCCACGACTCAGCGCACGTCCGCGAACGCTGGATGCCCGTCCTCGGAGTACTCCCGTACGCGCTCTGGCGCCCCTTGGTGCACCTCGTGTACTACGTGACGCTGCTGAGCTCCATGCGCCGCGGCCAAGGTCCGATGGTGATCCACGACTGCGCAACCCGCCCCTGGGCGCGCCGCTTGATCGGGTGGCGCGCCCGGCGTGCGGGTCTGCCGCTGCACCTGATCCTCCTCGACGTACCGGGTGACGTGGCTCGCTCCGGTCAGTGGGCGCGCGGTCGGGTCGTACGCAAAGGGAGTATGGAGACCCATTGCCGGCGATGGCCGAGCCTGGTGGCGAAGGCCCGGAGCGACCCGGGCAGCGTCGTACCAGGGGCCGTGTCGGCGCTTGTGCTGACCCGGGGCGAAGCGAACCGGGTGCAGCAGGTCAGGTTCGCCTGAGGCCTGGTTGCGGCGGCCGTCGCGCGGGAACATGTCCTGGTGTCGAGGGACCCCGCCCAATCGGTCCCGTGATGCCCAGGAGGACAAGTGAGGATCGAACGTACGTCCCGCATGCGCCGTACCGCCCAACTGATGGCCGTCGTCGGAGCGGTCGCCGCTTCCCTGTGCGCCGTACCTGCGCAGGCCAACACGCCGTCGCCTGCGGCCCGGCTGTCCGCGGCACAAGCTGCCGTCGAACAGTCCGGGGTCCGCGGCGTCGCCTGGTACACCGACCAGTCCGCCGGCAAGGTCGTGGTCACGGCCGACAGCACCGTTTCCGCGAAGGATCTCGCGTCGCTGCAGCGCGACGGGGTCCAGGTACAGCGGAGCAACGGCGTCTTCAGGCCGCTCCTTGCCGCCGGCGACGCGATCTACGGCGGTCAGTACCGCTGCTCGCTCGGCTTCAACGTCCAGAAGGGCGGGAGCTACTACTTCCTGACTGCCGGCCACTGCGGCAAGGTCGCCAAGACCTGGTACACCAACTCCAACCACAGCACGCTGATCGGCCCGACCGTCGGCTACAGCTTCCCCGGCAACGACTACGCGCTGGTGCAGTACACCAACACCTCGCTCAGCCATCCCGGCGGCTTCACCGCGGCCAACGCCGTCGTCGGTGAAACCGTGACCCGCAAGGGCTCGACCACCGGCATCCACAGCGGCAAGGTCACGGCGCTCAACGTCACCGTCCGGTACTCCGGCGGAGGCAAGGTCGACGGGTTGATCCAGACCACGGTGTGCGCCGAGCCCGGCGACTCCGGAGGCCCGCTGTACGACGGTTCGAAGGCGCTCGGGCTGACGTCGGGCGGCAGTGGTGACTGCACCACGGGCGGTACGACGTTCTTCCAGCCGGTCACCGAAGCCGCCTCCGCGTACGGCGTGACTGTCTACTGATCGAAAACTGTCGGCGGCGCCTGATTGAGTGATTCCTCTCGATGGGGAGGAGTCAACGATGAAGGTTCGGGTCGGGCGTGAGGTGCTGGCCGAGGCGGTCGGCTGGGTGGCTCGTGGGCTGCCCAGCCGTCCGAGCGTGCCGATTCTCGCCGGCATGGTGGTCGACGCGGCGGACGGTCAGGTGACGTTGTCCGGGTTCGACTACGAGAGTTCGGCGCAGGTCAGCGTGCCGGCGGAGGTGGCCGACGAGGGGCGGGCGCTGGTGTCCGGGCGGTTGCTGTCGGACATCTGCCGGAGCATGCCGGGCGACACGGTGGAGTTGACCGCCGAGACGGCCCGGGTCCGGGTGAGCAGCGGGGCCGCCCGATTCGTCCTTCACACCCTGCCGCTCGACGAGTACCCGCCGCTCCCGGAGATCCCGGCGGCGAGCGGCGTGCTCGACGGCGACGTGTTCCAGCGCGCGGTGGCGCAGGTGATCAGCGCGGCGGGACGCGACGACACGCTGCCGGTGTTCACCGGCATCCGGCTGGAGATCCGCGGGTCGACGATTTCGCTGCTCGCCACCGACCGGTACCGGTTGGCCGTCCGGACGTTCGAGTGGCAGCCGGTCGACGCCGGCATCGAGACGAACGTGCTGGTCCCGGCCAAGCTGCTGCTGGACGTGGCCAAGGCGATGGCCGGTCACGAGGTGACGCTGGCGCTCGGTTCGACCCGCACAGGGGACGGGTTGATGGGGTTCGAGGGCGGCGGCCGGCATGCGACCAGCCGGCTGATCGACGGCGAGTTCCCGAAGGTCCGTGGGCTGATCCCCGCCCCGACCGCGATCACGTCGACCGTCACCGTGCAGACCGCCGCGCTCGTCGAGGCGGTCAAACGGGTCGCGCTGGTGGCGGAGCGGTCGGCGCCGGTGCGGCTCACGTTCGCGGACGGTACGGCGACGCTCGACGCCGGCAACGGCGAGGAGGCGCAGGCCTCCGAGGCGGTCGAGGTCACGCTCGCCGGAGACCCGGTGGTGACCGGCTTCAACGCCGGCTACCTGCTCGACGGACTGGCTTCCCTCGGCACGCCGATCGCGCACTTCGCCTTCACCCAGCCGATCAAGCCCGCCAACCTGACCGGCCTGCACTCCCCCGAGGACGCCCCGACCGCCGACTCCGCCTACATCCTGATGCCGATGCGCCTGCCGACCTGATGTCAAACTGCGTCCATCGGCTCCGACCAAGGGACATCCAGCCGAGGAGGAGCAGATGGAGTTCGAGCAGCACTGCGCACTGATCGTCGAGCAAGCCGAATTGCTGGGCGCACACCTGACCAGAGCCGAGGACCTCGGCCAGGCAGTCCCGTCCTGCCCCGGGTGGAACGTCGGCCAGCTGGTCCGTCACGTCGGCGGAGCGCATCGTGAGGCGACGGTGGTCGCGCGGACCGGTGCGGCACCGCCGGAGGACGAGTTCCGCGACCCGACGCACTGGTACGCCGCGCCGGCCGACCGCACCGCCGAGGCAGTCGACGAGCTCACCGGGTGGATCGTCGACGGCGCGCACGAGCTGGCCGATACGCTCCGGGCTGCCGGTCCCGACGTACCGATCGAGATGCCGGTCGACGATCCGACCACGCGGTTCACCGCGCGGCGGATGGCGCACGAGACCGTGATGCACCGGGCCGACGCCGCGCTCGCGCTCGGGATCCGGTACGAACTGGCGCCCGCGGTCGCGGCGGACGGGATCGACGAATGGATGGAGCTCGGCGCGCTGCCGTTCCACTTCGAGGTGCATCCGTGGATGCGCGAGCTGCTCGGCCCGGGTCGGACGCTGAAGTTCGCCGCGCCGGAACAGGCCTGGGTGGTCGACCTGACCGGCGACGCGATCCGCTGGCGGCACAGCGACGAGCCGACCGCGGTCACGGTCCGCGGCTCGGTCACCGACCTCCTGCTACGCCTGTACAAACGCAGTACCGGCAAGACCGTCGCGGAGGGTGACGCCGGCTTGCTCGACTACTACCTGGAGCGCGTCAGCTTTGGATGAGGAAGTGATCGCCCGCTACCTCGCGCGACGGGATCCGGTCGCGCGGCCGGATCTCGTGGTGCTGATGGGGTCGGCCGTCGTCGAGTCGGTCGAGGTCGCGGCCGACGCCTGCCGCAAGTACGACGTACCCGTGCTGGTCAGCGGAGGGATCGGGCACTCGACGCGGTACCTCGACGAGGCGGTACGGCGGCGCGGGCTCGACGTCGCGACGGGACGGCCCGAGGCGCACGTCTTCCGCGACCTGCTCATCAGGTCCGGTATCGAGCGGGTCACCATCGAGGACCGGTCCACCAACTGCGGCGAGAACGCGGACTTCACCCGCCGCCTGATCGACACACCGCGGACGCTGCTGCTGATCCAGGACCCGACGATGCAACGCCGTACGCATGCCTGCTTCGTCCGCTCGTTCGCCGATCTCCCCGGTACGACGTTGCTCAGCCACGCCCCGCTGATCCCGTGGATCGGCCCCGATCACGTCGGCGCCGGGCCGGACTCGCCCGCGATCTGGTCCCGCGACCGCTTCCGCTCGCTCGTGCTCGGCGAGGTCCACCGCCTGTCCCCGGACGTGTACGGACCGAACGGACGGAACTTCATCGACCACGTCGACCTCCCGCCCGAAGTACTTGCCGCGTACAACCGTCTCCTCGCCGGGAACGTCATCCGCAGGTAGCACGACGGGATCGGTCCCAGGGCTGACGATCGGCGCACAGCGCGTCGGCAGACTACGGCTGTGGATTCCAGAGCGGGTAGGCTTCACGAGGTCGATCTGTTGCGGATCTGCGCGGCGGTGTCGGTGATGGCGTACCACTACCTGTTCTCGGCGTACGCCGGTGGGCTGGGCGGTCTGCACTTCCCGCATGTCGATCTGGTGGCGCGGTACGGGTACCTCGGCGTCGACCTGTTCTTCACGATCAGCGGCTTCGTCGTGCTGCTCAGCGCGTGGAACCGGAGCCCGCGGTCGTTCGTGGTCTCGCGAGCGGTCCGCCTGTACCCGGCGTACTGGGTCGCGGTCACGCTCACCACCCTGGTGTCGGTCGGTTTCAGTCAGGGGCGGTTCCCGGTTTCGTTACCGCAGTACCTGGCGAACCTCACGATGTTCAACTCACTGCCGAACATCGAGAACGTCGACGTCGTCTACTGGACGTTGTGGGCCGAGCTCCGGTTCTACGCGATGATCCTGGTGCTGACCTGGATCGGGATCACCGCGCGCCGGGTGACGGTCTTCTGCTGGGCATGGCTGGCGGCGACGTTCGTGTTCCAGGCCGGACTGTTGCCGCACGCAACCGATCTGGTGCTGAACACGCAGTTCGCGCACTACTTCATCGCCGGGATGGCGCTCTGCCTGATCCACCGGTACGGGCCGACGCCGCAGACGCTCGCGCTCGTCGCGATCTCGCTCGGCAACGCCGTCTACCGCGGCACCGGATTCGCGGACCGGGTCGGGATCCGGTACCACACCGAGATCCACCGGCCGGTCGTGGTCGCGATCATCGTGGCGATCTTCGCGATCATGCTCGCGGTCGCGCTGAAACTCACGCACCGCCTGGGCCGGCCGTGGTTCGCGGTGCTCGGTGCGCTCACGTATCCGCTCTACCTGGTGCACGCACACATCGGCTTCATCATCTTCGAACGTCTCGGCGACCAGGTGAACCACGCCCTCCTGGTCGCCGCCACGATGCTGCTGATGGTCGGTGTCGCGGCCGTCCTGCATTACGGCGTCGAACGGCCGCTTGCACCGCGTCTGAAGCGCCTGCTGAGCAGACCTGTTCAGTTGGTCACGAAGTAGTCCCGCAGCACGGCTGCGAGCGTCTCAGGCGACAGCGTGTGGAACGTGCCGTCATGGCCCTCCACAGTGCCCTGAGGCAGCGCTGCAGCCGTCTCTCGTACGGAGCGCTGCAACCACTCCGGGCTGGCATTGCTGTAGAGCCCTAGCGTCGGAACCTCGATAGACGCGAGCAGGTCCAGCGGTACGGCGCTGTCCCGCATCTGCAGCGCGTCGTACACCAGTGTGGGCGCCATTGCCTCCAGCCCGGCCCACATAGGTGTCTGGCGGATCTGTTCGACCAGCTCGCGCGGCTGGCCGACCGCCTCCACCATGAACAGTTCAGCCGCACCACCCGGGTCCCCGGCCGCAACGTACTCCTGCAGCCGCTCCAGGTACCGCTCCGGCGCCGGCGGCGCGCCATCGACGCGGAACGGCGGCTCCACGACCGCCTGCTTCTCGAACGGCAGCCCAGCCTGCAACAGCACCATGCTCCCCGAAGAGAACGCACAGGCGTACTGCGCGCCTGAAGCCGACCGTACGGCGTCCAGGTCCTCCCACTCACACTCCACCGCGTACGGCGCGGTGTCACCGGAGTCACCGCGACCACGGCGGTCGTACGCGATGACCGTGAACGTCGACGACAGCGCTTGGGCGTACTCGGCGAAGTACGCGCGGCCCGTGAACGCGCCGGCGACCAGCACCAGTCCGGGTCCGCTACCGGTCACGTCGTACGCGATCTCGGTCCCGTCCTTCGAAACGACCTTCTCCATCAGATAGCTCCTCTCTCTGACAGAACGTCGAACGGGTGTCCGCCGACCAGACACGGTGTGATCCAGTTCACGCCATTGCCGGGATCAGCCCGGCTCACTACAGTTGGATTATGTATACGGGCGACTGCACACCGCATTCGGGGCGCTGATGTTGCTCCGCCAGCTGGAGTACCTCGTCGCCCTCGCGCGGGAGAAGCACTTCGCCCGGGCCGCGGACGCCTGCTACGTCTCGCAGCCGTCGCTGTCCGCCGCGATCCGCAAGCTCGAGCAGGAGCTGGACGTCCCGATCGTTCGGCGCGGGCGCCGGTTCGAGGGGCTGACACCGGAGGGTGAGCGGGTGCTGCTCTGGGCGCAACGGATCCTCGCCGAGCAGGACGCACTCCGGCAGGAGCTGTCGATGTTGCGCGGCGGCCTGACCGGCACCCTCCGGCTCGGCGCGATCCCGACCGCGATGCCGGTCGTCTCACTGCTCACCACGCCGTTCTGCGAGCGGCACCCGAACGCGCGGGTCACGCTGGAATCGCTGTCGTCGCGCGACATCACGCACAAGCTGGCCGAGTTCGACCTGGACGTCGCGATGACGTACCTCGACGACGACACGCTCGGCCAGGTCCGCAAGACCCCGCTGTACGAGGAGCGGTACCTGCTGCTGACGCCGAAACACACCGAGCTCGCCGAACTGCCGATCGCCACCTGGGCGCAGGTCGCGGAGCTACCGTTGTGCCTGCTCTCCCCCGACATGCGCAACCGCCGGATCATGAACGGGTACTTCACCGACGACGGCGCCACCGCGAACCCGTCGATCGAAAGCGACACCGTGTCCGGCCTCTACAGCCACCTCCACGGCAACCACTGGTCGACGGTGATCTCGCACGCGTGGCTACACATGTTCGGCGTGCCGGACGGGATGCGCGTCGTACCGCTCAAGCGGCCGGCGAACGGCCCGCGGGTCGGACTGGTCATCGCCGCGCGCAGCCCCGAGCCCGTGCAGGCGAGGGCGTTGCTCGACGTCGCGCGGCAGGCAGGGGTACAGAAAGCTCTCGACGATCTGCTCGACGTCCATCTGATGGGTTCTGGCGATCTCGCGATCCCGGCGGTGTAAGCGGGATCACGTGAGATCTGGACATAACCGGCGAGTACTGCTGGTTCAATGTATACAGAAGCCAGAATTCAATGAGAGGTGGACATGATTTTCACGCGTAGGTTCGGTGCTCTGGCGGCGCGGCCGCAGTTCCCGGATGCCCCGGAGCTGCAGGAGTTGAACAAGCCGGTGGACGTCGACGCGGAGCTCGCCGCGTTGACCGGCGACCCGGGGCGCGCCGCGCACGACGACGACCGCCGGAACGCCGGCGAGTCGGCCGCCTGATCCACGGGGTACCGGACGGCTGTCGACAGAGCTGTATGTCAGGTCATGGCACTTGGTAGACTGTCTACCAAGTGCCATCACTGAAGGACCGGAAAGGGACGTCATGACGACGATCAGCGCGGGGCCAGGGGCGGGCGCGGAACCGGCAGGCGCACGGCACGTCAAGCGGCCGCAGCCGCTGCGCGAGTCGGTGTACGAGGCCCTCACCGAGATGATCATCGACGGCACGCTGGAGCGCGGGCGGCACCTCGTCGAGGTCGAGCTCGCCGAACTGCTGGGCGTCTCCCGGCAGCCGGTGCGCGAGGCCCTGCAGCGGCTGAACAACGAGGGCTGGGTGGACCTGCGCCCCGGGTTCGGCGCGATGGTGCACGTGCCGGCCGACGACGAGGTCGACCAGTTGCTCGCGGCCCGCGCCGCGCTCGAGTCCGAGTCCGCGCGACTCGCCGCCCGGCACGCGTCCAAGGATGACGTCGCCAAGCTCCGCGAGTTGTGCAGGGTCGGTACGGCGTACCAGGAGGCCGGCGACATCGACGGCACCGTCCGGACCAACGGCGAGCTGCACAGCCTCATCACCGAGATGTCGGGCAACCGCTTCCTGGTCGACTTCGCGGCACAGGTCGACCGGCGCGTCCGCTGGTACTACACGCCCGTGGCACCCGTCCGCGGCGCGGCGTCCTGGCGCGAACACAACCGCCTCGTGAAGGCGATCAGCGAAGGCGACGAGGACAAGGCCGCCCAGATCATGCGCGAACACACCGAACACACCCGCAAGGCCTACCACGACCTCCAGGCCGCAGACCCGGCGCCCGAGCCGTCGGCTCCGGTCCAGAAGCGTCGCCGGCGGACTACCTGAGCTGTACTTCGTACCTGATCAGCCGCTCGGTGATCCGGAAGCCGTGCCGCAGGTAGAGGTCCTGCGCACGGGTCGGGCTCTCACCGTCGACGGTCAGGCGCAGGTGGAGTCCTCGGGAGCGGTACAGCACGGTGGCGAGCAACGCCGTACAGACACCTCGCCCGCGCCAGCTGGGGACGGTGCCGATCGGCCCTAGCTCGATGCTGCCGTCTGGCTGGTGGAAGCCGAGGACAAACCCGGCTACCTGGTTCACAGGGGTGACTGCCAGCGCGCCGTGGTCTGGTGGGCGGTCCCAGGAAGTGTGCGGTTCGACGAGCCGTTGGTCGCGGTACGCCTGTTCGTACGCGCGCTGGAATTCGTCCAGCGGTACGTCGGCCGGCCCGCAGTACCTGAGCCGCGCCGCCGGAACCGGCTCGTGCTCGGGCCAGCTGAGCCCGTCGTGGGCCATGGTCCAGACGGGGTAGGCACGCTGGAAACGCTCGTCGCGGACGGTCTCGTCGGCAGGCAGCCCGATCTGCAGGACTTCCACCCCGGGCGTCGATCTCGCCAGCCGCACCAACTGGGCGGCCGCTTCGTCCGTACTGCCCCGGACGAACCAAGCGCCGTACCCCCTCCGGTGTCCGTCCGCCGGCGGCAGGACCGCCACGGCGGCGTCGCCGGCCGCGCTGATGTCGACCCGCCAGCTCCGCAGAAACGCCCGTACCACGGTCACGTCGACCGCCGCGAGCGCCGCCAGCAACTCCGCGTCCGCAGCAGTCGCACGACGCCACCGGGTGGTCATCTCCGCACGATCCCACAACCCGCCCGCACCTGGGCGGTGCGGGCGGGGTTTCAGCTCTTCCGGCCGGTCGCGGCCTTGCGGGCTTGGAGGGTTGTGGACAGGTTGTGGTACTGAGTGACGGTGCGGTTGGCGTAGCGGTTGTGATCGAGGATCCGGGGCCACCAGAAGCGGGCTATCTGGTCGTGCATCCAGAGGAAGCCGATCGCGAACCCCATGCTGACCAACGCCCGGAACGCCAGGAACTTCCACGGGTCGACGGGCAGACCGGGCGTCCCGGTGACCAGCCAGACCGTGGTGATCCCGTGGACCAGGAGCGCCAGCGGGAACGCGATGGCCCAGTAGACCGCCGCCGGGGCGAACACCCCCGCGGGGACTTTGCCGAGGGCCACGAGTACGGCGTACCCGGAGCCGAACAGGATCAGCGGTACGCCGAGGCCGAGGCCGCTGAGGACCGACCAGCCGACGGGCCGGCCGGCGAACGCGGCCAGTCCGCCGGCGACCAGTCCCGCGGCGGCGCCGACCGAGGCGGCCGGGACGCAGTACTCCGCAAGCTCCTTCATGTCAGCCCACTGCCACGCCGAAGCGGAACAGGCAGTAGAACAACATGCCGAGGTAGAACACCGCTCCGAACCCGATGATCACGTTCCGCACCGGGCCGGGCCGGATCTTCTTCGGCAGCAGCCTGTTGTTGGTCAGCAGCAGCACGACGCAGTACGCGCCCATCGCGAACGTCGACAGGAACGCCAGCGTGTCCAGGATGCCCGCCGGACCGTCGGCCGGGCCGAACAGCAGGATCAGGATCCCGAACAGGATCACGCCCCACAGGAACCCGGCGTACAGCCGCGACATCGAGAACCGTTTCGCACCGGGCACGAAGTAGTACGTCATGTCCGCCTGCCCGCGGGAGAACGAGTCGAACAGCCCGAGGGTCGCGTTCAGCCCGATCAGCGCGATGAAGGCGAAGAACAACGTACCGAGGATCGGCGAGCCGGCCGACGCGAACGAGTCCGACATCGCCTTCAGCGCCGCCTCCCGGTCACCGCCCTCGATCAGCGTGCCGACGTTCGGGTTCTCCCGGGCCGCCGACATCGCCAGGACCGTGAACGAGATCGTGACCAGCATCGTGATCCCCCAGAACAGCAGGATCGCGTCGAACGTCACCCACTTGCGCCAGCCCTTCCACTTCGCCATCTCGGCCGGGTCCTCGGTGTCGAACATGAACCCGCGCGACGGCATCGACTCCGCCTCGCCCGAGGACCGCAGGCCGCGGATCTTCGGGATGTGCGCGCCCATGCCGGCGCCGCTGTCCCGCAACTGCAGCGTGTACCACATCTGCTGCATCCCGGACGGCCCGGCGAACGCGATCGAGCCGACCACCACCGGGAACCAGGCCTTGGTCATCACGTCGCTCGGGAAGTACCCGAAGGCGAACATCCCGCTCAGCGTCCGGCCGAGGTCGTCCCAGCTGCCGACGATCGCCGCGATCACCGACGTACCGACCACCAGCAGGCCGATCAGTACGCCGAGCAGCTTCTCCAGGAAGTTGTAAATCACCGACAACATGCTGAACAGCACACCCACGAACACCAGAGCCACGCACGCGGTGACCTGCCAGGGGATGCCGGTGACCTCCTCGAAGGCGGCCGCGCCGGCGGACAGATGGCCCGGCCACATGTAGATCAGGATCGCCGCCGCGTAGAAGAACCACATCAGCGGTTTGAAGATCCGGGCCGCGCCGAAGAAGATGCTCTCCCCGGTGGCCATCGCGTACCGCGCCATCTCCAGCAGCACGAACGCCTGCAGCGTGACGCCGACCATGAACAACCAGCGGATGTCCGGCCCGAACACCAGGACGAGCCGGGGCCACATGTACGACTCCCCCATACCCACGCCCAGCGCGACCAGGAACACGGTCGGGCCGAGGATGTGCATCGAGGGCGGTGCGTCCGGAAGTTTCCGGATCGGCATCGGTTCGAGCCTGCCCGCTTTCCAGACCTTCTCGGTCGCTGCCGTCGCAGCAGGCTCTTCGGGTACTTCTGAGGTCTTGCTCGTGACGTCCAAGGCGGACTCCTTAGTTCGACGCCAACTAGCGGTTGTTCCCCCGCGGACTGGTTCCTCCAATCAGCTGCGGCCGAGCGGACCGGCGTTGCGGGCCCAGCGGTACTTGGCACCGAGGACCTGGACCGGGGTCTCGGTGGTGTAGGGGTAGGCGACGACGCCGTGGTCGAACAGGTATCGCGCGGCCTCCTCGACCTCGACGTCGCCGGACAGCGAGGCGACCACCGGCTTGTCGATGCCCTTGGCCCGGAACTCCTCGACCACCTCGGCGACCAGCTTCGCGAACACCATCGGCGGCGTCACGATCGTGTGCCAGTAGCCCAGGATCAGCGCGTGGATGCGTTCGTCGGACAGCCCGAGCGCGATCGTGTTCCGGTACGTCGAGGGCGGTTCGCCGCCGGTGATGTCGACCGGGTTGCCGGCCGCGCCGAACGGCGGGATGAACTTCCGGAACGCCGCGTCCAGGTCGTCCGGGATGTCCATCAGGGTCAGGCCGGCGTCCACGCAGGCGTCCGACAGCAGTACGCCGGAACCGCCCGCGCCGGTGATGATCACGACGTTCTCGCCCTTCGGCGTCGGCAGCAGCGGGATCCCGCGGGCGTACTGGAGCATCTCGTTCAGCCCCGGCGCGCGGACCACCCCGCTCTGCTTCAGGATGTCGTCGTACACCTTGTCGTCGCCGGCCAGGGCGCCGGTGTGCGAGCTGGCGGCCCGCGCGCCCAGGGCGGTGCGGCCGGCCTTCAGTACGACGACCGGCTTCCGCCTCGACACCCGGGCCGCCGTCTCGGCGAAGGCCCGGCCGTCCTTCAGGTCCTCAAGGTGCATGGCGATCAGGTTGGTGTTGTCGTCGCTCTCGAAGAACGTCAGGAGGTCATCCTCGTCGATATCGGCCTTGTTGCCTACCCCAACGATCGCGGAAACTCCCATCCGGCTGGAGCGGCTGAAGCCGAGGATGGCCATCCCGATGCCGCCGCTCTGTGACGAGAGCGCGACGCTTCCCTGCACGTCGTACGGCGTGCAGAAGGTCGCGCAGAGCTTCTCCGGGAGGTAGTAGTAGCCGTAGATGTTCGGCCCGAGGATCCGCACGTTGTGCTTGCGGGCGATCGCGACGACCTCGTCCTGGAGCTCCTGCTCACCGGTCTCGGCGAACCCGGACGGGATCAGGATCGCGCCCGCGACGCCTTTCTCGCCGCACTGCTCGAGCGCCGCCCCGACGAACTTGGCCGGTACGGCGAACACCGCGACGTCGACGTCACCGGGCACGTCGAGGATGCTGGGGAACGCCTTCCGCCCGAGGACCTCGCCGCCCTTCGGGTTGACCGGGTAGATGTCGCCGGCGTACCCGCCGTTGACGAGGTTCTTCATCACCGAGTTGCCGATCTTGCCGTCCTCGTTGGACGCCCCGATCACCGCGACCGCGCTCGGCCGCATGATCCGGGTCATCGCGGTCAGGATCTGCTCGGAGCTGTAGCGCTCGACCGGCTTGCCGGCCTCGGCGTCGACGATGATCCGGAAGTCGACCGCGGTGGCGCCGTCCGGTCCCGCGAGCACCGGGTTCAGGTCCACCTCGGCGAACTGCGGGAAGTCTGTGACCAGGTCGGACAGCCGTTTGATCAGATTGCCGACAATCTCCTTGTCGACCGGCCGGGCGCCGCGGACGCCCTCGAGCATCTCGTGCGCCTCGATCCCGTCGACCATCGCCCGGGCCTCGCCGTCGGTCAGCGGCGCCAGCCGGAACGTGACGTCCTTCAGCACCTCGACCAGTACGCCGCCGAGCCCGAACGCGACCACCTTGCCGAACGTCGGATCGGTGACCGCGCCGACGATCACCTCCTGCACGTCACCGCCGGTGGCCAGCATCTGCTGCACCTGCACTCCGACGATGTCGGCATCCGGTTTGTAGGCTTTCGCATTGTCGACAATCTGCTGATAGGCCCGCCGTACGGCGTCCTCGGAGTCGACCCCGACCACCACCCCGCCGGCCTCGGTCTTGTGCAGGATGTCCGGCGAGACGATCTTCAGCACGACCGGGAAACCGATCCCGGCCGCGAGACCGGCGGCGCCGTCGGCGCTGGTGGCCAGTCCCTCGCCCGGCGTCGGGATGCCGTACGCGTCGGCGACCAGCTTGGCCTCGGGCGCGCTCAGCGACGTACGGCCGTCGGCCAGCGCGCGGTCGAGGACGGCCTGGACGGTTGCCTTGTCGTATGTCATCTGCTCTCCCACGTCAGATCACGCCCGCGCTCTTCAGGTCGTCGAGCTCGGCCTCGGAGATCCCGAGCGAGCCGTAGATGGCGGAGTTGTGTTCGCCGAGTCCGGGCGAGGTCTGCACCTCGACCGGCGAGTCGGACAGCTTGATCGGGCAGCCGACGGTCTTGAAGCTGCCGCGCTGCGGGTGCTCGACCTCGACCACCGCGCCGAGGTCGGCGAGCGTCTCGTCGGCGATCAGCTCGGCGGTCGACATGATCGGCCCGCACGGCACGTTCAGCGCGTTCAGCCTGTCCATCACCTCGAACTTGGTGTGCTGCTCGGTCCACTGCTCGATCAGCGCGAACATCTTGTCGAGCTTGTCGAGCCGCGCGGCCGGCGTCGCCCAGTCCGGGTCCTCGGCCAGTTCGGGCTTGCCGATCAGCTGCGCGATCGGCGCCCACCCGGGCGGCTGCACGATCACGTAGATGTAGTCGTTCGGCCCGCCGGGCGCGCAGCGCAGCGCCCAGCCGGGCTGCCCGCCGCCGGAGGCGTTCCCGGACCGCGGCACCGCCTCGCCGAAGTTGTCGTTCGGGTACTCGCGCAGCGGCCCGTGCGTGAGCCGCTGCTGGTCGCGGAGCTTCACCCGGGTGAGGTTCAGGACGGCTTCCTGCATCGCCACCGTGACCCGCTGGCCCTTGCCGGTGCCGGTCCGCTGGAACAGCGCGGCGAGGATGCCGGCCACCAGGTGGATCCCGGTCCCGGAGTCGCCGATCTGCGCGCCGGTCGCGGTCGGCGGGCCGTCCTCGAACCCCGTCGTACTCATCGCGCCGCCCATCGCCTGGGCGACCACCTCGTACGCCTTGAAGTTCTCGTACCGTCCGGGCCCGAACCCCTTGATCGAGGCGAAGATCAGCCCGGGGTTGATCTCCTGCAGCCGTTCCCAGGTGAAGCCCATCCGGTCGATCGCGCCCGGCGCGAAGTTCTCCACCAGGACGTCGGAGTTCTTGACCAGGTCGGTGAAGATCTCCTTGCCGCGGCCGGACTTCAGGTTCAGCGTGATGCTGCGCTTGTTGCAGTTCAGCATCGTGAAGTAGAGGCTGTCGACGTCCGGCAGGTCGCGCAGCTGCTGGCGGGTGATGTCGCCGGTCGGTGCCTCGAGCTTGATCACGTCGGCGCCGAGCCAGGCGAGAATCTGGGTGCAGGACGGGCCGGACTGCACATGGGTCATATCGAGGACACGGACACCTTCGAGGGCCTTACTCATACTGGGTCCCCTTTACTTGTACATGGTCTGGTTCATGGTTCCGGGGGCGTAGGCGTCCGGGTCGACCCAGACGTTGATCAGCGACGGCAGTCCGGACTCGCGGGCCCGCAGCAGCGCCGGCCCGATGTCCGCGGGGTCGCGGACCTCCTCGCCGTACCCGCCGAGCATCCGGGCGAACTCGTCGTACTTCACGTCGCCGAGGGTGTTGCCGACCCGGCCGCGGTCCTTGCCGTACTTCGCTTCCTGGCCGTAGCGGATCTGGTTCATCGACGAGTTGTTGCCGACCACACCGACGAACGGGAGGTTGTAGCGGACCAGCGTCTCGAAGTCCCAGCCGGTCAGCGAGAACGCCCCGTCGCCGAACAGCGCGACGACCTCCTTGTCGGGTCGCGCGTACTTCGCCGCGAGCACGAACGGGATCCCGACACCGAGCGTGCCGAGCGGGCCCGGGTCCATCCAGTGGCCGGGCGACTTCGGCTGCACGACGCCGCCGGAGAACGTGACGATGTCGCCGCCGTCGCCGATGTAGATCGAGTCCTCGGTGAGGAACTCGTTGATCTCGTGCGCGAGCCGCAGCGGGTGGATCGGGTTCGCGTCGGAGAGCTGCCGCGGCAGGCGCTTCTGGTACGCCGCGTCCTCCTCGGCGCGGAGCTCCGCGAACCAGGCCTTGCGGTCGGTCTTCCGGATCCGGCCCGACGCCGCCTGCGTGACGGCCGCCAGGATCGCTCCCGGGTCGCCGACCAGGCCGAGGTCGATGTCGCGGTTCTTCCCGACGGTGCGGTAGTCGAGGTCGATCTGTACGACGGTGGCGCTCTTCGGCAGCCGGCGCCCGTACCCCATCCGGAAGTCGAACGGCGTCCCGACGATCAGGATCAGGTCGGCGTTGTTGAACCCGTACCGCCGGGAGAGGTGGAAGTGGTGCGGGTCGCCGGGCGGCAGCGTGCCGCGGGCCGAACCGTTCATGAACGCCGGGATGTCGAGGGTCCGGACGAAGTCGATCGCAGCGTCGCTGCCGCGGGACGTCCACACCTGGGAGCCGAGCAGTACGACGGGCTTCTCCGCGCGGACCAGCAGATCCGCGAGTGCCTCGACGTTCGCCGGGTCGCCGATGCTCTTCGTCGACGCGCGATAGTGGCCGGCCTCCGGGACCGTCGCGGAGTCGACCGGGACCGAGTTGTCCAGGATGTCGCGCGGGATCTCCAGGAACGACGGGCCGGGCGCGCCGTTGTAGCACTCGCGGAACGCCATCGAGACCATGTCGGCCGCCCGCGCGGTGTGCGGCACCGTCGCCGCGAACTTCGTGATCGGCGTCATCATGTCGACGTGCGGCAGGTCCTGCAGGGACCCCATCTTGTGCTGGTTCAGCGCACCCTGGCCGCCGATCAGCAGCATCGGGCTCTCGGCGCGGAACGCGTTCGCGACGCCGGTGACCGCGTCCGTCGTACCGGGGCCGGCGGTGACGACCGCGCAGCCCGGCTTGCCGGTGACACGCGCGTACCCGTCGGCGGCGTGTGCCGCGACCTGCTCGTGCCGGACGTCCACCACCGCGATGCCCTCGTCCACGCAGCCGTCGTAGATGTCGATGATGTGACCGCCGCAGAGGGTGAAGATCACGTCGATCCCCTCGGCCTTCAGGGCCTTCGCGACGAGGTGACCGCCGGAGATCGTCTCCGGCTCGGTGCCTCGAGGGACGTCCGCGACTGGTTGGGTCTCCGACACTGTCTGCGCCATCTGCAGTCAACTCCTCGGAAAGGCCGTGATCCGGCTTGATGTAGATTGCATACCGTATGGTGTAGTCGTAGTCTTAACCCAGGCGACAGCAGTTGTCCAGAGCTCGGGGCCAGGAGGCTGTGATGACGATTTCCGGCGAACTCGACCGCACCCGCGCCGCGCTCCTCGCACTGGAGAAATCCCTGATGGCATTGAGGAATCGCGTCGGTCCGCACGTCGACGTACTGCGGCTTCTGGACGACCTCGAGCGCTGCACCGCGGACCTCCGGCGGCTGGAGGAGCAGGTCGGCGTCCGGTCGCGGCCGCACGAACTGGTGGCCATCCCGGACGACGACTACGCCCACGACTTCTGGGCCGAGGCGGAGCAGGAAGGCCTGGGGCGTACGGCGCCTTGAACCGCCAAGCACTGCTTGAGCAGCTGCCGCAACCGCCGGTCGCTGTCAGGTGCACGCGCGACGACCGCCGCCGCCTCCGCCACCTGCTCCGTGGCGACGAAGCTCCGGTAGAACCGCTCGCTCCACCCCACCCGTGACAACGCCGGCAACCACCATCGCGCCGCTCCCCCGGGGCCTTCTTCGTCGCCGAGCAGATACAACGCCGTCTGCCGGGCAGCCATCAACCTCCGCCGCTCGTCCCCGGACAACAGTTCTTCGGAGGGCTTGGTGGTTGCCAGGGCGGTGGAGACACAGAGGGCGACCAGGCGGGCGGAGGGCTCGAGTCCGGGGGTGTTGGTGTCGAGGAAGCGTGGGGCCAGCGGGAGGAGGAGGGGACGGGCGGAAGGAGTGGCGTGGTCGTGGGCGGCGCGGGCGGCGGCACCGAGGACGGGGTGGACGGTTGACGGGTGGTCGGTCCAGGGTTCTCGCGCCAGCCGGGAGACCAACTCCATCAAACAGGGATCAGGACGCGGGATCTTGGCGTAGCCGTTCACTCGCCGGTCACCGGAGTACCCAGCTGGGGGCGCGCAGGAAGCGCCGGCCGCCCGGGCTGTTTGAGAAGACGCACACTCAGTGCGGTCAGCACACCGAGGAGCCCAGCGCCGAGGAACAGCGGACGGTACCCCGCCACGCTCACCAAGGACGCAGCGACACCGATCCCCAGCAACCCGCCCACGGCCTTGGCGGAGTAGAGAATCGCCTGGTTCTGCAACAGGCTGTTCTCGCCGAAGAACTCCAGCACGAGGTTCGCCATGATCGCGTAGAACGCGCCTCCGCCCAGCCCGGCGAACATCGCGCACAGGACGAAGGCCCAGCCCGCGTTCGCCACCACCAGCCCGATATGTGCGAATCCTTCGATCATCAGCACTGCCGCCAGCACCCGCCGCCGACCGAAGCGGTCCGACAAACTGCCCGCCGCCGATCGCCCGAGCCCGTTGACCGCGGCAAGCATCCCGGCAGCAACCGCCGCCGTACCGAAAGCATGTCCGGACGCGACCGCGTAACTCACCACGAACGCGATCCCGAACAGTGACAGCGCGGCACTGATTGCCAACAGCAACCACATCAACGGCAGCGCGCCGGTCCGCAGGGCCTCACCGGGACGGTACTGGCGAACGGCCGGCGCGTTGTGCGGAATGCTGCGGTTCAGCTTCCGGTCGACAGCCCAGGCCTGAGCATCGAGCTCCGCCGGCCACCAATGCCGAGGCGGGTCCTTCAGCAACCCTCCGGCGGCCAGCACCGCCAGCAGCGCCACCGCGGCCGTCAGATCGTAGACAATCGGCTCGTCGACAATCGCCAGCAGCACGATGCTCGGTACGGCGCCCACCGCGAACCCGCCGGTGACGAAGCCGATCGTCGCGGTCCGCCGCTCCGGGAACCAGCGCGCCGACGTCGTGATGCAGGCCGCGTACACGATTCCAGCACCCGTGCCGCCGAGCAGCGAGTAGCCGACGAGTACGACGACGTAGGTGTGCACGTGGGCCAACGTCACGAGTCCGACCACGGCAAGCACCCCGCCTGCTATGACGAGCTGCGCCGGCGTCAGCCGACGTACCCGATGCGCCCAGGCGGCGGGCACCGCGACCAGCGCCTGGCAGGCGACGAAGAGCGCGAGCAACCAGAGCGTGCGCGCGGTACCCCACCCGCGATCGGACTCCAGTCCGAGTGCCGCCGTTCCGAAGGAGTACTGCAGTGGGCTGATCGCGACCATGCAGGCCCAGGCGGCCCACAGCTGCCAGCGGCGCGGATGTCCGGTCAGCTCGCGGGCATCCTCACCGATCCGGTACCGCCGGCCGTAGACGTCACGCACATCCCGGGGCGTGGAAATCATGTCGCCTCCTGACTACTGCATACCGTATTAGATCTACATGTGATCTGTGGTACCTCTCCGGCCGCGGCATGTCCAGACCTGGACGCCCTTGTGACAAGATTGCATACCGCATACAGTCGTCACCAGACACTCTCAGGAGGCTGATGTGGACCTGATGGAGTACCAGGCCAAGGAGCTGTTCGCCCGGCACGGCGTCCCAGTGACGCTCGGCCGGGTGATCGACGACCCGGCCGCCGCCCCGGACGCGGCCCGCGAACTCGGCGGGCGGGTCGTGGTGAAGGCCCAGGTGAAGGCGGGCGGCCGCGGCAAGGCCGGCGGCGTGAAACTCGCCGCCACCCCGGAGGAGGCGCACACGGTGGCGGCCGAGATCCTCGGGATGGATATCAAGGGGCACACCGTGCGGCGCGTGCTGCTCGCCCCGGCCGCTGACATCGCCGAGGAGTACTACCTCTCGTTCCTGGTCGACCGCGCGAACCGCGAGTACCTCTGCATCGCGAGCACCGAGGGCGGCGTCGAGATCGAGGAGGTCGCGCGCACCCACCCGGAAGCGATCGCGAAGGTCCGGATCGATCCGATCGCGGGCGTCGACGAGGCGAAGGCCGCGGAGATCGTCACGGCGGCGGGCTTCCCGGCCGGCGCCGCTGCGGTCGTACGGCGGTTGTGGGACGTCTTCGTCGCCGAGGACGCCTCGCTCGTCGAGGTGAATCCGCTGGTGAAGCTGGCCGACGGCTCACTGGAGGCCCTCGACGGCAAGGTCACGCTCGACGGCAACGCGGCGTACCGGCACCCGGAGCACACGGCGTACGACGACAAGGCGGCGGCCGACCCGCTGGAGGCCGCGGCGCACGCGAAGGGCCTGAACTACGTGAAGCTCGACGGTTCGGTCGGCATCATCGGCAACGGCGCGGGCCTGGTCATGTCGACCCTGGACGTCGTCGCGTACGCCGGTGAGCCGTACGGCGTGCGACCGGCGAACTTCCTCGACATCGGCGGCGGTGCTTCGGCCGAGGTGATGGCGAACGGGCTCGGCATCATCCTGTCCGACCCACAGGTACGCAGCGTGTTCGTGAACGTTTTCGGCGGCATCACCGCCTGCGACGCGGTCGCGAACGGCATCGTGCAGGCCCTCGCCGTGCTCGGCCGGCAGGCGGACAAGCCGCTCGTCGTCAGGCTGGACGGCAACAACGTCGACGAGGGCCGCAAGATCCTTGCCCAGGCCAACCATCCACTGGTGACCGTGGTCGCCACCATGGACGGCGCCGCGGAACTGGCTGCCCAGAAGGGAGCGGAGTGAGATGGCGATCTTCCTGACCGAGAAGAGCCGGGTCCTCGTCCAAGGGATGACCGGCGCCGAGGGCCAGAAGCACACCAGCCGGATGCTTGCCGCCGGCACCACCGTGGTCGGCGGCGTGACGCCGGGCAAGGGCGGGCAGTCGGTGGACTTCGCGAAATGCTCGGTCCCGGTGTACGGATCGTGCGCGCACGCGGTCCGGGCGACCGGCGCCGACGTGTCGGTCGTGTTCGTGCCACCGCGCTTCACCAAGGCCGCGGTGATCGAAGCCGTCGACGCCGCCATCCCACTGGTCGTGGTGATCACCGAGGGCGTCCCGGTGCACGACACCGCCGAGTTCTTCGCGTACGCACAGGCGAACGGGACCAGGGTGATCGGCCCGAACTGCCCAGGCATCATCAGCCCGGGCCGTTCGAACGCGGGCATCATCCCGGCGGACATCGCGGGACCCGGGCGCCTCGGTCTGGTCAGCAAGTCCGGCACGCTGACGTACCAGATGATGTACGAGCTGCAGGACTTCGGGTTCTCGACGGCGATCGGGATCGGTGGTGACCCGAT